>NZ_BMOT01000004.1 GCF_014647215.1 Shewanella aestuarii | reverse complement strand
ATGATCGGATCAAGGAACGAGCATTTAGTTCCTTTGGGGAGCTAATTTCTTATCCGAAGCTCAGGTTAATTTGGATGTTTTTCAGGTTGGTTGATATGGAAATACTCAATGTATATAAGGATGTATATGAAAAAAATAGTAATCAGTTCAGTAGCTTTATCATTGGTGGCTTATTTATATTTTGCAGAATCTGATACCGAAACGACTATAACCGTGGCTAACACCGAAAACACTTCTGTTTCAAAAAATAAGCCCTCCTTAAATCAACAAAACTTGATTGAAACAGTACAAATCCCCGTCGATTCAACTCCGCAGAGTACTATTATCCAAGATGTAAATGATGGCAACAATGACGACTTTTTTCGTCAGCTTAATCATTTAACCGAACAGAACTTTTACAGTGCAGATCAGTTTACATCAGCTTTCTTGAATGAGGATGGTGAGGTATCTAGCGTCGCTTTAGAAGATACATTTAATATTATTGACTTCAAACAGCTGATTGAACGCGTTGACTCAATAGAAAAAACTGACAATGCCTCGTTGCGAGAAAGTACCTTATTAGACAGTATTTACAAATTAGAAGATGTACAAATTTATTCAGAAAGTTATTCCTGTGCAGGAAAAATCTGTCTGGTTTCGTTTGACTTTGAAGGTAATGATGAAAATGTCAGTGCGCTATCACAATTTACCAGCAACTATTCTTTTTCGAATATAGTCGAAGGTGATAATGGCGTTAAAAAGTTTAAAGCTGTTTATATTGAAACAGACGATCCATCTACTTTAATGCTAAGTTATTAAATTGATAGGGGTTACTTTAGGTACAGACGAAACTGATTTAACCCGCCAATGTGATGACCATTGGCTGAGGTTAAATGTGCTTAAACCGCTTTACTCTTCTTGACTCAAAATAAAATGGCTAATCGCTTTTGCAATCATGTCTTTTTTCATGGTGGTACGGCAAACAGGTTGGTTGAACCAAAAGCTCATGGGTTGCTCAAAACCGATACCGTGCATGTAGTTGTAAAGCGCTTTACGTAATCCTTCACCGAGCATGTCGTGATCGGTTCCGGTTGGGTCGGTGAACTCGACATCGTTTTCAGCAAAAAAGACCTCAGGGCGTTCATCAAGCGTAATACCAAATTGCTCTGGGTTCATACCTATTGGGCTGTGGGCTGTGGCAACAAATCGGTGCCAGTAGGCAGATTGAAAACACCCTTGCTGCATTAATTGGCGCACCATTTCTAACGAGTCGACGGTTTCTTGCTCAGTTTGAGTGGGGAAGCCATACATGAGGTAAGCATGTACCAATATGCCAGCGTCGCTGAACGCTTTGGTCACTTGGGCAACACGTTCAACGCTCACGCCTTTTTTCATCAGCTTGAGTAATCTGTCTGATGCAACCTCAAGACCACCGCTGACGGCGATACAACCTGAGTCGGCCAGCAATTGGCAACGGGCTGGGCTGAAAGTACGTTCAAAACGGATATTGCCCCACCAACTGATCACCACGTTGCGTTCAATTAAGCGTTTGGCAAAGGCAAATAAGGTTTTCGGTGGCAAGGCTTCATCAACAAAATGAAAGCCTGTTTGGCCAGTTTCGGCGATAAGGGCTTCAATTCTATCAACCAGAATATCGGCACCTGCGGTATCATAGCGGTCAATATAATCTAAACTGACATCGCAAAAACTGCATTTACGCCAGTAACAACCGTGGGCAATGGTGAGTTTGTTCCAACGGCCATCACTCCAAATACGATGCATTGGGTTAAGCATTTCACATAACGACAGATATTCATCTAATGGCAACCCATCGTAAATCGGTGCGCCAACTTCAGACTGTGGAATGTCGTGTAGCTCGTTGTTTTGATTGAGATGAACGTATGCTTGGCCATGTTCATCTTCGGCTAAAAAGTAAGTACGTACTAGCTCGTCAACTTCTCGCTTGCCTTCAAAGTATTCCAGCAAGGTCATTAATGGCCGCTCGCCATCGTCTAAACAAATAAAGTCGATAAACTCAAACACCCGTGGGTCTTTCAGTGCGCGCAGTTCGGTATTAACAAAACCGCCACCTAACACAATGGGAATGTCAGGGTTGATGGCTTTACAGGTTTGTGCAATCCGCAATGCGCCTAACATATTACCGGGAAAAGGCACGGTAAGTGCAACGACGCTAGGTTGGGTGTCTTCTAAATAGTGCTCTACTAATTGTGCTAAAATTTCTGAGCTAAAGCTAGGCTCGCCTGTCAGGGTGTTGTAGAGATCGTCAAAGCTTGGATTCGCTGCGGCGAGACGTTCACCATAACGGCTAACTTCAAAATACGGGTCTACACCCTGAGTAATAACCGATGACAAATCATTGATAAACAGGGTGGCTAAATACTTGGCTTTATCCTGTACGCCTAAATTACCGAAAGCGGCCTGTAAAACATCACCCGATACGGCTTCCATTTGCGCTATGGCATCAAAGGCTGGGCCTTCGGGTAAAAATCGACGGGTGTTGATCCGCATGGCTAGGCTTGGATCTTTGCCCTGCAAAAAGCGGATCGCGCTTTCTACGGTCAGATGGTAACGATCAAATTCAGCTAAAAATGTAAAGATGGCATCGGGCAGTTCATCGTCTTCAAAGTGCTCGAAGTTCTCTTCAACATGTTGACGAATAATCTCGAGTGCTGGAGCTGTCATCATTTCAAGAAACAGCTCGATTGCTGGATCTCGTTGTACCGCGTCATAGCCTCGTGAGCGTAAAAAACCGGTTAAATACGCGGTTGCCGGATAAGGCGTATTCAATTGGGTCATTGGAGGTGTCATTAGCAGAACGGTCATAGCCAGCCTTAATCGTCACAAGCGGATCAAAATAAGGCGGTATTCTAGCAGTAAATAGGGGGTAAATCCTGTTAATTAACGCCTGTTAATAGGCGTTAATTACCCTGAAATAAGCTTAGTTGGTCAGAATAGGTGCAAGATAATCACTGCCAAGTTGGCGCATTTGCCGTTTAACCCAGCTAACCCTTTGTTGCAGGTAAGGGGTTAAATCATGCGGATTGCGCTTACGTGGGCTTGGCAATAACACGGCTAATTGGGCGGCTTCATCAATGCTGAGATACCTTGCCGATTTATCAAAGTAATGTAGGCTGGCGGCTTCAACACCATAAATGCCTTGGCCAAATTCCGCTACGTTTAAATACACTTCTAAAATCCGTTTTTTACCCCAAATCACTTCAATACTGACCGCTAACATAGCTTCTAACCCTTTACGCACATAGCTTCTTCCCGACCATAAAAACAGGTTTTTGGCGGTTTGTTGAGTAATAGTGCTGGCACCCCTAAGGCCTTTACCTTTGTCATGTTGCGTCAAGGCATCTGTAATAGAGGTTAAGTCGAGGCCAAAGTGAGCTGGAAAATGTTGATCTTCTGAGGCAACCAACGCCAAGGGAACGCGGGAGGGCAGTTTATCAATATCGATCCATTGGTAGCTTACCGGATACGGACTTTGGAGCATAAATGAGCTTGTTGGTGGTGGCACAAACCGCAACACCAATAGGCTCAGCGCCAATAATAACGTGCCACTCCAAGTGATTAGCCATACCCAACCCAAAAATCCGCGTGTAGTTGCTGCCATTCATTGCCTCATGTTGGCTAATCAAATTTTAGGTACTTAATGCGCTACAAGTATAACAGCTTAGGTGATTGTAAATAGGTGCCGATACTGAATGTAGACACTATAAAGTACTTATTTTGGAGTTTGTTGTATCAATTAAGCTGATACGTTACTGATATTTTTGTTTTACCGTTTCTATTAATGCTTGCCATTGCGGGTATGCTTTAAAGCTTGTTGGCAAATCTCCCCATGGTGACAAGACGTTATTGATGTCTACTGCTTGATGTTGCTGGGTGACCAAATACAGATAATAAAACGCAGACGCACGATAATTTGCCGCGCAGTGCACCACCACAGCTTGGTTATTATTGGCTTGCATTAAGGCAAAAAATTGATCAACGTTTTCAAGCGTCGGTTGTTGCCAATCAACGCTGATATTATGGTATTGCATGCCAAGGTCGGTGACGATTTGCTGCTCATTCTTAAGGGCATTGGGGTTGTTATGAGGAATTAAGTTGATCACGGTTTTCACCCCTGCTTGTTGCAATAAACTAAACTCTTCTATTGTTGGTAGCCCAGCGGTAATAACCTGATTATTATTAAATTTAACAGCTTTAATCTGCTGTAATTTATCGGTATCTATTTTGTCGTTGTTAGCCATAGTATGGGTGCTTATTAACAGGAGTGATGCAACTAAGTTGATGATGTTTAATAATTTCATGGTTTGCCTATTTAAGTGTTATTGACGATTGGGCGCTGTCTTTAATCAGTTGCTTGATGTGATTTAGGCTTGGGTCTGCATCTTGATAATCAAGCAGTATAGGGAACAACTGATGTTGGTATTGCAGCACTAATGACGGAAAACCTTGAATGGGTAATTGCCTTGCAAAGGCCAGTTCGGTCATTAATTGCTGATTCAATTCATCACTGCGCATTTGCTGCATAAAATGCTGTTTTTCAATACCTAAGTTTACGGCGATATCAGTTAATACTTCAATATTCGATGGGTTTTTAGCCTGTAAATAATACGCCTGCTGTATGGCATGGATCATTTGCGCTTCTTGTTCAGATTGGCGAGCGATAATGGCTGCGCGACAACTCGGATATGTCGAACGTCTGGGTTGGCAGCGTGTCCAAAAATCATGGTTAAATACCGTGCCTAATTGCTGGTGGATCTTGTGCCAGGTTTGCTGCAAAAATTGTTGCATGTCTTTTGGCATCGGCACATCACTATCCGCAGCTAGCCCACCCAAGACATACTGAACGGTGACATCTGGCATTATGACGGCTAACTTTTGTTGTAGCGTTATCCATGTGATGTGGTAACCCCAACACCAACTGCACATTGGGTCATAAACATAATATAAGGTGGCTTTTTTCATGGTTGCTAGCTTGATTCACTGACCGTGGGGACATGATGCCATATTTTATTAATCAATTGCTTAGCATTTATAAACAGTTAAAAATTAAATATTTTCAATGCACTAAATAAACACAACAAAGCTTGAGATGCCTAAGCGAGCCGTTATACTAATGATCTAGATCACAAATGGAGACACATATGTTCGTAATGGGCTTATCTAATGACGTCACTGAATCAACTCAGGCCACCATTCAAAAAGGGGCTTTTCGTGCTGAGGGGACGTTATGGATTGAAGATGAACAGTTGCATTTTGAACCTTTTAATCCAGATTTAAATTATGGCCCGTATGCCATTGAATTGGACAATATTAAGTCGGTAGCTATGTGTTGGAGCCGAGGTACTGGGCTTATTCCGATAGAGGCCGATTCAATTCAAGTGATCACCTTTGATAGTCAGAAATTTCGTTTCATTTTAGCATCGCCTCAAGTGTGGCATGAAATTATTAGCTCGACTTTAGCGCCAACCACCTCACTTAAGTCATCACCAAAACCGCCATCTAAGCGCGTTGAAAAATGATCGCGGCACAAATCCGTTTAGTGCCAATAACCGCAGCGGATTTACCCACGCTATTTAGGTTTGAACATGACCCTGTTGCCAATCAAATGGGCGATTTCCCGCCAAGGGAACGCGCGGCGTTTTTTCAGCATTGGCAACAAAATATTCTTAGCGTGCCGGGTAATTTGGCAATGGGGATTTGGTTGGACGATACGCTTATTGGCAGTATGTTAAGTTGGCACAAACCTGAAGATAATAAAGCGATAGAAGGGCGGTTAATCGGTTACTGGATTGACCAGAATTACTGGGGGCAAGGCATTGCCACCCAAGCATTAAAACTGTTTTTACCATTATTGCCTCAAGTTCCGTTATTTGCTTACATTGCATCGCATAATGCTGGGTCTTTAGCATTAATTAAACGCTACGGTTTTGTAAAAGTGCTATTAACCGATGAGCAGCGTCAAGATTTACCCCAAAGCTTACACTTATATCAACAGGCCTAGTCTAGCCTCGCCTTGATGCCTACAACATCTACTGGGCTTGATTACTGCTTTTGCATCCTATAATTTTCAAGCTTGTGATAAGATCCTTGGTTCACACGGGGAGAATCAACCATGGCTTTTGGCGCGTTAGCTTTACATCCGCAATTATTATCTCGTTTAAGCACACTTAACTTCATCCAAGCTACCGACATTCAAGCTCAGGCGATTCCGGTCATCTTGTCTGGTAAAGATGTCATGGCGGGCGCGCAAACAGGCACGGGCAAAACGGCGGCATTTTGTTTACCGATTTTGCATCAATTGCTTATTCAGCAAGAGCAAAGTCAAAAAGAGCTAAGTCAACAAGACTGCCATGAACTCAGCAATGGCAGGGCGCAAAACAAATTGGCAAAAGCGTTAATTTTGACCCCGACGCGTGAGTTGGCTCAGCAGGTACATCAAAATTTAAGCCTACTTATTGGCGATAGCGCCATTGATGCTGCATTAATCTATGGCGGCGTGAGTACCCAAGCACAAAAAGCGCAATTAACTGCGGGAGTAGATATTATTGTCGCCACCCCTGGGCGATTATTAGATTTACTACGCCAACGCGCGACGAGCTTGGCTGCGGTTGATTATTTTGTCATTGATGAAGCCGACCGTATGCTAGATATGGGTTTTCGTGATGAAATTATTGAAGTATTAAAGCGCTTGCCTAAGCAGCGGCAAACTCTGTTGTTTTCGGCGACCTTAGACGATAGCGTTTTTTCGTTCAGTAAGCGTTTACTTACTCAGGCCAAAGTGATTGAAGCACATGCCCGTAATCAAACGGCGGTGACGGTAACCGAGCGGGTTTATCATGTTGATGCCAAGCGAAAATGCGACCTACTGTGTCGACTTATTCAGGCTGAAAAATGGCAGCAAGTGCTTATTTTTAGCCGTACCAAACAGGATGCCGATTTACTGGTGAAGCAGATGAGTCAACGTGGGGTAAAAGTGGCAGCCTTTCATGCTGATTTATCTCAATCGGTACGTGAGCAAGTACTTACCGACTTTAAGAATGAGCAATTAACTGCGCTGGTGGCGACGGATGTCGCCGCCCGCGGTATTGATATTAGTCAGCTTAATTACGTGGTGAATATGGAGCTGCCGTTTAAGCAGGAAGATTATGTTCACCGCATTGGCCGCACAGGCCGTGCTGGGCAAGCTGGGCAAGCAATTACATTTTTGAGCGTTGATGATGAGCCTTTGTTGATAAAATTAGAGGCTTACTTAGATAAACGATTACCGCAACAATGGTACCCAGGGTTTGAGCCTGACTTAAGTCAAATCGCCCCCGTGACACGTAAAACCAAAAAAGGCTCATTGAAACAACAGGCAAGGCAAAAAGCACTCGCACAATCAAGCAAACGTTAGGGCAAGAACAACAGATCATATAAGGATATATTATGTCAGTTAACCTCATAAAATCATCAATCGCTACTGTGCAGAACGGCGTAGCAAGGGCTGATGGTAAGCTGCAGCTTACTGAATCTGAAGTTATTTTTGAGCCATTTAATCAAGCGTTCGGGTTAGGTCCATATCAATTTAAGCGCGCAGATATTGCTTCTGTGGGTAAATGTTTAGGCAAAGGCGGGGGCATTATTCCAATTACCACAGAGGCTATTCGCATCACTTTATGCAGTGAACAGGTTTACGAGTTTATCATTGCACAGCCTAGCCAATGGATAGCGTTATTAGCGGGCAAAGTGCATTAATATCGTTTTAGAAACAAATGGTTAAAATACGGTTTTTAGCCAGTCATTGTGTTATTTCTGTCTGCGAAACTCGGTTCAAGGTATCGCAGATAGTAAATCTTTTCCTCGATAAAGATGACTCTATGTCATTTATCCTCATTTGCTCTTATTGTCTTTAAATTGCCATTTTTATGTCATCTAATTTGCGCTGAATTGTCATACTCAGTGCTTATCTTGTGTCCGGAAACTAATCTTATAAAAAGAAAGTTTACTTGTTGCAGATGACAACTATCTCGAAAACACCTAGACATTCAAAGGACATATTATGAGCAAAGCGACATTTGATCCTCGACGTTTTAACCAAAGCAATAACACGCCTTTTGCACAAGTGATGGAGAAGCATTTATCCCGTCGTAACTTTGTTAAAAGGGGGCTAGGGATCAGCGCGATGACGGCATTTGCTGGTGTAGGGTTATCAGCTTGCGGCTCTGACGATAACGCAGTGACAACCACTCCTACAACACCAACGACGCCAACAACCCCTACTGCGCCAACAACCAGTTCTGCAGTGTTAGGTTTTGACTCCATTGCGGGATCAAAAACCGATGCTGTGGCGATACCTGCAGGATATTCAGCTTATGTATTAGCCCCTTGGGGAACCCCACTTAATACTAAAGCCGCGGCTTGGAAAGCAGACGGCAGTAATACAGCTGAAGATCAAGCTAACTCGGTAGGTATGCACCATGATGGTATGCATTTTTTCCCATTAAATGATGCTGGTGATGATGGCTTATTGTGTATTAATCATGAGTATATTGACGAAGATGCATTGCATCCTACAGGTCCTACTTTTGATACCAATGGAAAGCGCACCATTATTGATGAAATTCGCAAAGAAATTAATGCCCACGGGGTGTCTGTTGTGCGCATTAAATTAACTAATGACATGTGGGAAGTGGTAGCAAACGATGCTCATAACCGTCGTTTCACTGGTGCAAGTGTGATGGATATTGCCGGCCCTATGGCGTACACCAGCTACTTAGAAACACGCTACTCACCAGATGGTAGCCAAGCCCGAGGCACCTTAAACAATTGTGGTAATGGCAGCACGCCTTGGGGAACTTATTTAACCTGCGAAGAAAACTGGCCAGGGTACTTTGTTAACAAGGGCACACTGGCAGCGGATCAATCTCGTATCGGTATTGCGACGTCGAGTACGCGTTACGGTTGGGACCATTTAGCGGGTGATGATGACGAGCGCTTAGATGAGTTTTCCCGTTTTGACATTACCCCTGTTGGCGCGAATGCGGCTCAAGATTATCGCAATGAAGCCAATGGCCATGGTTATATTGTTGAAATCGATCCTTATAATCCCAATTCACGCGCGGTTAAACGTACTGCTTTAGGCCGTTTTCGTCACGAAGGATGTACCTTTGGTAAGCTAGCTGAAGGTCAACCGATTACGTTTTACTCGGGCCATGATTCACGTTTTGAATACCTGTACAAGTTTGTGTCGGATGCGGTATGGGATCCTGCGGATGCTAATAGCAGTAATCGCATTGCCATGGGTGATAAGTACATGAACGCGGGTACACTGTATGTGGCCAAGTTTAACGAAGATGGCGTGGGCGAGTGGTTACCATTAACCTTAGATGCGGTGACAACCAACGGCAGTACTTTAGCCAGCACTTTTGATACACAGGCCGCGATTATTTTAAATACCGCTGGCGCGGCTGATTTAGTCGGCGCAACGCCAATGGATCGTCCTGAATGGGCGACAGTGGATCCTTTCACGGGTAGCGTTTATTTAACCTTAACCAATAACACCAAGCGTACAGAAGCAAATACAGCAAACCCACGTTTAAAAAATAGTTTTGGTCACGTTATTCGTTGGGATGAGGGCGATAGTGCCACAGAGTTTAGTTGGGATATTTTTGTATTTGGTGCACCAGCTGCGGGCGATGCAGAGACTAACCTATCGGGTTTAGATGATTTAAATCAGTTTGCCAGCCCAGATGGGTTAGCATTTGATGCGCGCGGTATTTTATGGGTACAAACCGATAATGGTGCCGACGAAGTGACATCTTACACTAACGATCAGATGTTAGCGGTTGTACCATCTACTTTGGTTGATGCCGATGGTAAGCAACAAGTGATTAGCGCAGAAACCCAAGCGCAATTAAAGCGTTTCTTTGTTGGCCCTAATGACTGTGAAGTGACAGGCTTTGCTATTACGCCTGATTATAAAACGGCATTTGTAAATATTCAGCATCCAGGTAACTGGCCTTATTCAGCCATTGCAACTGAAGTGACGCCAGCGGGTATGCAAGTTCGTCCCCGTGCAGCGACTGTGATGATCCGTAAGAATGATGGCGGTGAAATCGGCGTGTAAATGTTACGCCCAATAAAAAAGCCCTTTTTAGGGCTTTTTTCGTTTAAGGTTATCTGTTCATTAAGAAAAATAAGCACTTGCCTTAGCCGGCATTGGCAAGGGCATAACCGCCTTTAAGGTGGGCAACATTGGTAAATCCAAGGCGGTGCATAGCTTGTGCTGCTACCAATGAGCGACTGCCGCTGCGACAAACCAACACCCATTCGCTACGCTTGTCATGCTGATGTTGCTGCATAAACTGCACTAAGCGAGTTAATGGCACGTTTTCGCATGAGTCTAATGAATGTTGTAAGGCGTATTCGTGGGGCTCACGTATGTCAATTAACTTCACCTTTGAGGCATTCAAAGCAACATCTAAGCTGGCTGCAGAATACTCAATGATCGGGCTGACTTTTTGACAGCTGCCAGCAGGTAGAGCGCCGCAAAGGATCTCAGTACCAATTTGATCATCTAATTGACTGTCTATTTTAGCTTTGCGACTAGCAAACTCATCAGCGCTGATGGAGCCTTGAATAACCTGCTGCAATAACGTGTTACGTAAACATTCTGCGGTGAGATGGGTGGCAAATTCATTTTGATAGTCATGACTGGGGCAAAGCAGACTTTGCGGTGCCAGCACGGCACTTAATAACTCGATGCTGGCATACATGTCTTTTGCCGAGCTCGTTTCAAAGTTGGTTCTGCCTAGGGTTCCCATTAAAATCGTGTCGCCACAAAATGCAAACAAGGTGTTGTTGGCTAAGGTTTGTGAACCTGAAATCGGGTGACACAATAGCAGGCTGATGCTGTCGGCGGTATGCCCTGGAGTCGGCACTTTAACCAGCCATTTGTCGGCAAGGGTAATATATTCAAACTGCTGGTTGTTTTCGGTAACGGTTAGCGAAGTTTGTGGCCAGCCTAAGGCATCAGTGCGACTGGTAATGGCCCGCTTAAGATTTAATAACTCACGGCCAGAAACATGATCAGCATGACCATGGGTATCAATTATCGCCACCAGATTGAGTTGCTGGCATTGTAGCAGGGTGTCTAATCGGTCTGTCAGCTCAGGTAACGGGTCAATAATAAAAGCTTGTTTAGAAGGCGCATCGACATAAACCCAGCTGCAGCTAGCACCAGAGCGCAATTGCACTAAACCATTTAATGGCGTTTTGTCATTAATATTTGCGCCATCCAGTACCATACAGCTTTGGGTGAGTGCGTTGGCGGCGCTGGTGATACGCGCGCAAGCCTGATTCACTTCATCCTGGGTCATGGCTGGACCAAAAGATAATCTAATCGCCGACTCACTTTGCCACGCAGGTAAGCCCATGGCATCAAGCACAAAACTGCGGGTGACTTTAGATGAGCAAGCCGAGCCAGAGCTAACCCGTATGTTGGCGGCATCAAATAAATCCATGATTTCTTTGCTGCTGAAACCTTTAATCGCGAAGTTTAATGTGGTTGGCACACTGTTTTCGAAGCTGTGGTTAAACACGATTTGTGGAAAAGATCGCTTAAGAGTATCGGTAAGTTGTTGGCGAAAGGTATGTAAGGTTTGATGGTCGGCAAAGCTAGATTGTTCAGCAATCAGCTGTTCAAAAATAACGTTAATCGCTGCCATACCTGGCAAGTTTTCTGTGCCTGAGCGCAGGCCACTTTCTTGACCACCTCCTGCAATTACTGGTGTAAAGGGGGCATTTTCGCGGATATAGACAAAGCCAATCCCTTTAGGTGCATACAGCTTATGGCCACTAAAGGGGGCGTAATCTATGCTGGTTTTGGCCAAGTTTAAGGCTATTTTACCCAGCGCCTGCACGCAATCAACCATCCAAAAAATGTCAGAGTTAGCGTGACGAATGGTGTGCTCTAAACGGCTGAGATCTTGATATACGCCAGTTTCATTATTAACCGCCATAGTGCAAATCATCAATGATTGAGGAGCATATTTAGTGATAAAAGCGTGATCTAAATTACCTTGGCGATCGACCGGTATTGCTATGACTTTGGCATGAATGCCCAAAATAGCATTCCAGTGTTTAAGTGATTCAGGCACGGCTTTATGTTCTGTCGCGCCGTACAATAAATAATAATCTTCACCCTGTTTTGAGCTCGATATTAAGCGACTCCGAGCACTAACCAATGCTGACAAAATAGCCGTTTGAATACCTTCAGTCGCACCACTGGTAAAGATAATTTTGCCATTATCAGCCCCAATAATGTGTTTAGCTTTGGCTCGGGTTTGTTCCATTAGGTTTTTGGCGCGTAAACCTGTGATATGGCTTGAGCTAGGATTACCAAAAAGATGTTCCATGGCCGCCATCGCGGCATTTGCAGCTTGAGGCAATACAGGGGTTGTGGCGTTCGCATCGAGATATATTTGGCTTAAATTATTGTTATTATTCATTTATGTCAGCTCTATACTATTTTTGTGAGAAAACGAAATTGATATTTCTTTTTGTTATATGTAATTTCGTTTGGGTATATTAGCAGTTTGTTATTGGGTTACAAGCCTAAAATGTGTTTCAAGTCGTGTGCGACATAAGTGAGCAGGGGTTGCTGGTAATTTTTGACTGCGTTATCAGTTTTTATGTGGAATAACGACACCAAAAAAGTCTTTGCATTGTACAAATTACCAATAATTCGCTGCCGAGATAACTTTGAAAAATACAGGCTCAGGGGATAGAGATTGAAGAAAGGAGTACAGCTGAAATGAATTATAAAAGCGACTTCACAGATTAAAGTCGCTCATCATGGAAAACCTAAATACGCACTTTTATAACGACCTTGCGTACTTTTTGTGGTGAGGCGCTGGTGCCAGGCATGTGCATGTCGCCAGGAAAGAAAATCGCAAACATGCCAGTTTTTAATGGTATAAAGGCTGCGTCATCTTTGTTTGAGTCGAAGTCAAACTCAGCGTAATCGTGTTTGTCGTAATAAGGTTTTGACGGGATTTGGTCTGCTAAAGGTAAATAACCAAACTCTTCTTCACCACTAACAACATATTGTACATCTATGTATTGTTGGTGAACTTCAAAGGGCTCAATTTTACGCGACTTGGTTTCATAATCGTTCACTATTACGAACAGATTTTTTCCGTCTAATTCATAGTTGCCAACGGGCTTACTGGTAAAATCCGTTTCAGCTAAATGTGTTAATGCTACTGCTAAACGTGGATGCAGTTGAGTATATAGGTGGCGATTTGCTAGAGTATCAACAATCATAAGAGTTCCGTTAAGTGAGTGAGCATTAATGGGGTCTAGTTATGGTAATAATACCACTGTTTGAATTTATCAAAAATGAGAGGATCGACATTTGTCAGCATTACGACTTATAGCAGGTGAAACAGCTTTTAAGCAGATAGAAACACAAGGTCTACAGCAAAGCATGTTTACTCAGCTATTAGCCGCCTCAGGTGGGCCTAAGTGGCTGGGCATTGCGGGTTTAGATAAATATATTTTTGATGAGTTTTTTAAAGACCGTGAAGACCCATTATATATGTTGGGTGCATCATCTGGTGCTTGGCGCTTAGCGTGTTTAGGCCAGCAAGACCCACTTGCCGCTTATAGCCGATTCGAACACTTTTATATCAATCAACGCTATGACAATGTACCAACCAGAGAGCAAGTGACTTTTCAGGTACAAGCTGTGGTGGATGGTATTTTAGGTGAGCAAGCAGGGGCTGATATTATTGCTAACCCGTTATTTCGTCATCACATTATTGCCTGTCGCGCACGCCATGTTAATAAAAGTAAATCCAAAGTCGGGTTAGCGATTGGTTTAGCGCTTGCCGCGGCCAGTAATAGCGTTAATCGTAAAAGCATTTCATGGCATTTTGAGCGCATTCTGCTTAGCCATAAAGATGCGGCATCACCGTTTGGGCGCTTGAAAGATTTACCGACCAAACAAATGATGTTAACCACTGAGAATATTCGTCAGGCTATGATGGCAACAGGATCTATCCCGTTGTTGTTAGATCCGGTTAAGGATATTGATGGTTTGCCCAAGGGGAAATATTATGACGGCGGCATTACCGATTATCATTTTGATTTACCGCTGCCAAAAGAAAGCGGCTTAACCTTATACCCACATTTTTATCCGCACATGAGCCCTGGTTGGTTTGATAAATCATTGGTGTGGCGTAAAGCGAAGCAAAATTATCATAATGCGCTGATATTAGCGCCATCACGTGATTTTATTGCCTCATTGCCCTTTGGTAAAATTCCTGACCGTGAAGACTTTAAAAAGCTCGATACTGACGCGCGGATTGAATATTGGCAAAAGGTTGCTCTGCAAAGCAATCAGTTGGCCGATGAGTTAGCTAATATTGTTGCCAAAGGGACAATCATGGATCACTTAGAATCATGGTAGTTTTTGGTTTTTGAATGGGTTTAGCTGCTGTGAATACCCTTGTGCTGCTATTGAGACAAGATGTTTTTTTGAGTGCATTAGTATTAATTAATGGAATAAATTTGTTGGTTTTTTAGCCGTTGACTACACTTATCATTATTAACGTTTTCTGTGACGTTAACTATTGATACGACTTCACCTTAGGTGTAGGAGGCGGTTATGCAATCACGTGAAATGGCGTTATTTATCCAAGATGCCGTGCTATTGCCAAATGGTCGGCTTGAGTTTCGAGTTGCACTCGCCAGTGAGTTATCTCTAGTCGCGTCAGTCTTGAAAGGCGAATATGGCTTGGCTATGGCGGCGTTAAAGTCCGACAGTAACTTACCCTGTTATCGTAGTGTCACCGAATGTGAAATTATTGATTTTCATCAACTAGAAGATAATTCTTTAAGTATTGTGCTGGAGGGTAAACAACGCTTAAAGGTGTTATCTGCTGCTAAACAGCGCAATGGAGTATGGATAGCAAGAACCATCCCTTGCGCTAATTGGCGTCACGAACCCATCGCTGGTGAGTTTGAAATTATCAGCGCCGCGCTTGAACAGTTTTATCAGGTAAACCCTGATTTATATGACCTTTATTCACATGTTGATTTAGAAGATGCTACCTGGGTTAGCCAACGTTGGCTTGAGGTATTACCTATGTATAATCGAGATAAGTTACGTTTGGTGGAGCAACCTAATTGCCATAAAACCATGGATTTTGTTCTGCAATTACTAAAGTCCCATGTTGATGTATAACCTGATAATATAAGCTTATCTTTTGTTTCTTCTTTGCGCTTATGTCATCACACTTTGCAGACTCTTCTTCGCCACTAGGTGCTATTGCAGCACAACCTTCTTACGTGGTATTGCCGCGTATTACTCCATCTAGCCCACACTACCTGACTGTTTTAGATTTTCTGATAGCTAAATTTGAACAAATCCCTGCGGATGTATGGTTAGAACGGATTAAACAGGGCAAGGTACATTGGCAAAATGGTCAATTAATTAGCGCACAAACCCCCTATGAAGCAACCCAGCGAGTGTATTATTTTCGTGAGGTCAGTATTGAGAAAAAAGTGCCATTTACCGAAGAGATTTTGTATCAGGACGATCATAAAATCATTGCTTATAAACCGCATTTTTTGCCTGTTACCCCAGGTGGCGATTACGTTAATGAGTGCTTAGTACATAGATTGAGGCTTAGAACAGGTATTGACACTATAGCGCCAGCACACCGACTGGATAAAGATACCGCAGGGGTAATGTTGATGACGGTTAATCCAGACACTCGCCATGCTTACCACCAACTTTTTCTTGATGGAAGAATCAAGAAAACCTATCAAGCGGTGGCCAGACTTAATAAAAGCGTTGCATCACAGGCATTACCGCAAAGCTGGACCGTAAAAAACCGCTTACAACGAGGCGTTCCCAGTTTTACCATGCAGGTTGTTGATGGGGTAAGTAATAGCCACTCAGAGATTAAATTACTCGAAATTCACAATAATCTGGGGCTTTTTGAGCTTGAACCCGTAACGGGTAAAACCCATCAATTAAGAGTGCATATGCAGAGTTTAGGGATGCCTATTTTGCATGACCGTTTTTACCCAGCATTACAACCTAAAGGGGATGATAATTATCAGCAACCGTTACAACTGCTGGCTAAACGTTTACAGTTTATTGACCCTATCTCCCAACAAGTAAATGATTGGCAAGTGAAAGAATTAATTATATAAATTTATAGCCTGTTATCATTACCTTAGATGTAATAATGAGCTATATTTATTTTCTACATTCGGCAAAGGAAAGTACCATGGAGCGGATTAAAAATAGCCTAGTGTTTGTTGCTGTTTTACTGACATGTTTAATTGGTATGAAAGGGTTGGATCATTTTCTCGCTAGGCAAATTATTGCCCATGATGCGCAAGTGCTTACCGATAAATTTGAGCATGTGATTAAAACCAGTGCAATGGAAATGAATAAGTTACCCCCCATCTCTCAAAAAGATTTTCAATGTACCCCTGCATCCACCGAAAAATTAAGAGACTTTGTCTTTGATGCCATTTTTATCCGCTGGGCTGGCGTAACCCAAAGTGGAGAAATCTTTTGTGAGTCTAATCAGATTATTCGTAAGATCGACTCAATAAGAACTCACCGTATCAGTGAAAATTTCAGTTTAGGTGTAGTAGAGCTAGCTAATCGTAAATATCATGAATTAATTTTGGTGAGACATTTTGACGACCTTGAGTATACGGCAAGTATTATTCCGCTTAAACCTAGCTATTTTGTTCCCTTAGAGTGTGATGATTGTCTTGAATACTCGATTGATTTTGATTCGGTGCCATTTTTGACATTTGGTATTGATGCTTTTGAAGATGAACCATTTGTAAGTAAAAAAGTTCAGTTAAAATCAGCCTATTTTAATGCCACATTTGAGTTGTCTGGAAATTTTGAGTTTTATCAGCAATACAGCACCATTTCTTGGTGGGTTATTGTGATTGTTTCATTGTTGTTTGCCACTTGGATTACCTACTTGGTTTATCGCTGGCAAAAAATGTCAGCGTCAATGCGATCACAAATCATGAATGGGATTAAGCAGCTGGAGTTTATTCCTTTTTATCAACCGATTGTGGATTCGCGCACCCAAAAAGTCATTGGTTGTGAAGTGTTGATGCGCTGGCAACGACAGGATGGTTCGTTAATGCCACCGAATCAATTTATTCCTTATGCTGAAGATAAAGGATTGATTGTTGAAATGACTAAGGTGCTGCTGCAGCATGTGCTTAACGATATTGAAAAATTGGCTGGCAAACGAGAAGCATTATTTTTTAGTGTTAATATTGTTCCTGAACATTTGGATAACGATAATTTGTATCAGTTATTAAAAAGTGTGGTTGACTCAGGGCAACTAAAGCAGCATCGAATTTCATTAGAAATTACCGAGCGTTTGCCTATCAGTGATTTAGTCGCAGCCCGTAAAATGTTGGATAAGTTTTATGCCATAGGCATAGATTTAAAACTCGATGATGCTGGCACGGGTTATGGTGGCTTTAGCTATGTGCAAAACTTAGGCATAAGTACCCTAAAAATTGACAAAATGTTTGTCGATACCATAGGCCATGAAGATAACTTTAATGCCAAAACCATTGAAGCAATTATTTCATTTGCGCAAAAGTCAGGTTTGAGCATTATTGCTGAGGGTGTAGAAGACAATAAGCAAGTGGCATACCTCAGTCAGCATGGCGTGCATCTTATTCAGGGGTATGTTTACTCCAAACCATTGCCGGCTAAACAGTTTTTTCATTAACGCTTTATGAGCAATGCAAAAAATGCCTTATCAATTTGATAAGGCATTTTTATTTGAGTGTTTTTTAAGTGTTAAGTTTGGTTATGCATCGAGTTTAATGCTGAATGCAGCAGATCATTAATCGATTGGGTTCTCGTAGAAAAAGCAATAGTACTGATTTTGTCAATGCCGACAGATAACGTACTTGAAAAGCACAATTTTTTGCTGCTGACACCGAATGGGCTCAGCTAAGGTAAGCCAGTGTGATGGGGGTTATATTTGATTCAAAGACTTTAACGTTAATATTAGTGCGCTTAGGGTGCACAATATTAGGGTGGCTTTACGGGTTTTGTTTTTATCTACTTTCCCGACAATGCGTCCGGCAATGATATATCCTGCTAATACTGATGGTAGTAGCATTAAAGAAAGCCAAATGTGCTTCACTTGAACTAAGCCTACAATGGCTAAAATTGCCAGAGCGATCATTGAGCTGAAGATAAAAAAAGCGGATAGTGCCGCCCTAAATTGGCTGGCGTCTTTTCCGGCCAACAAAATGGCCATTGGCGGACCGCCAATAGCCGCTATGTTGCCAAAAATACCTGACACAATTCCTGCAATAAATAGGGTTATTCGATTCACTGGTGCGGACAATTTAAAAATACTTAATAAAACCGCGGTAAGTACAATGGCTGCAATGGCAAGACCTAATATGGGTTGAGGGGCGAGTAATAATAAGCTTGCGCCTAAAAAACCGCCTGGAATTCTCCCTAGTAACGCATATTGCAGCCCATTAAATTCTAGGTGATTGCGTTCTCGAAATAAGGTCATCAATGAAATCGCAAACCCCATCACAATAACAGGCACTGGCACTAGCTGTGGGTCGACAATATACAGTAAAGGGCTGGCAACTACGGCTAATCCAAAACCGATTAAGCTTTGGGTTAACGCGCCGCAAAAGATAATCACTGAGGCGAGTAATAAGGTTGTGGGATCGATAAATGGCATTTCAATAACTCTTAGTATTAGCGTGTCCCAACAAAACTATTTGATGTTGATGGGGATCAAACGTTTAAATACGCCTAAAAACAAAATTCCACCAAGATAACTACCCTGACCAAGCAGGATATTCATCTTGATGGAATGAATCGTGGCTGTGAAATGACTTTAGAGTGATTAATTACTCTAAGTCTTCCCATTCAATACCCATTTGGTCCATCAATGCTTTTGCTTCACGCGGGATACTGTCTGGCTCATCTTTTGATAAGTCATGATCATCAGGCAATGGTTGGCCTGTATAAGCATGTAAAAAAGCTTCACAAAGTAATTCACTATTGGTTGCATGACGTAAATTGTTTACCTGACGACGAGTACGCTCATCGGTAAGTACTTTCAATACTTTTAACGGAATTGAAACTGTGATTTTTTTTACTTGTTCATTCTTCTTGCCGTGCTCGGCATATGGGCTAATATAGTCGCCATTCCACTCAGTCATTAACTCACCCTTTACTTTAAATTCGGTGCAGATTTTAAACCCTTAAAGTTTCTAGTCAAATTATTGCTGTGTTTTAGTGCACATTGCAAATAGATTTCTTTATGTTTAGACGTCTAAACGTCTATTTCTATTGACCTGAGCGCTTCAGTTAGGTAAATTTAGCCATCTAGACATCTCTTTGTGTGTTCGTAATGTTAGGAATCAATCATGACCAAGTCTTGTAAACAACATAGCAATGCCACTGTCGCCGTACGTCAGGGTATTGAAAGTGACACACAATATGGCGCAGTTGTCCCTCCAATTTATTTATCGACCAATTATTCTTTTGATGGTCATAAAAATCCGCGTGAGTTTGATTACAGCCGTTCGGGCAATCCAACACGTTGCATTCTGGGTGAAGCCTTAGCCAAGTTAGAGCAAGGGGCTACAGGGGTGATAACTTGTACAGGTATGGCTGCTATTACCCTAGTGACTAATTTATTAGGGCCAGACGACTTACTGGTTGTGCCACATGATTGCTACGGTGGTAGTTACCGTTTATTTACTAATTTGGCCAAGAAAGGGCAGTTTAAATTGGCTGTTGTTGATCAAACAAACGCTGCAGCGTTAGCAGAAGCCATTGCCAAAAAACCTAAAATGGTGTGGTTAGAAACCCCATCTAATCCATTACTGCGTGTAGTTGATATTGCTGCTATTGCCACAGCTGCAAAACAAGTCGGCGCATTAGTTACCGTGGATAACACCTTTTTATCACCTATTTTGCAGCAGCCTTTAAATTTAGGGGCCGACATCGTTATTCATTCGACCACTAAATATATCAATGGTCATAGTGATGTGGTTGGTGGTGCTGTGGTTGCTAAAGACCCAGAAATCGGTGAGTTACTGCATTGGTGGTCAAATACCTTAGGCTTAACGGGCTCAGCGTTTGATAGTTATCTAACATTGCGCGGAATTCGTACTTTAGCGGTGAGAATTCGTGAGCATCAAGCCAATGCCAAGCGCATTGTTGATGTGCTAACGCAAAGCAATGTGGTTGAAAAAGTGTATTATCCGGGATTAAAAGATCATCCAGGTCACGACATTGCAGCCAAGCAACAGCAGGGGTTTGGTGCCATGTTAAGTTTTGAGCTTAAGGGCGGAGAAGCCGCAGTAGTGGCATTTCTCGATGCCCTAACGCTATTCAGCGTTGCAGAAAGTTTAGGCGGAGTGGAAAGTTTAGTCGCCGTTCCTGCCACAATGACGCATAGAGCAATGGACGCACAGGCTCGCTTTGAGGCTGGCGTTAAAGATACATTATTGAGACTATCTGTTGGTATTGAAGATGGTGAAGATTTAGCGGCTGACATTGAAGCCGCATTAGCTGCCGTAGCAGCGCTGTAGTTGGCGTTTAAGGAGTAATACATGGCGCGTGGTCATTTACATAAATTTGGCGGTTCAAGTCTTGCAGATGCAGACTGTTATCGCCGAGTAGCCCACATTTTACTTACCCATGGTCATAGCGATGATTTAATTGTTGTTTCAGCCGCAGGAAAAAGTACTAACTTTTTGTATAAGTTACTGAATCTGCGTGATACAGGCCAGTTATGGCAAGAAGAGTTACAAGTGTTGATTAGCTATCAACAAACCTTGATTGAACAGTTATTGTCCAATGAACAGGCTCGCGATTTACGAGAGCGTTTATCGACAGATAAATCACAATTAATTAGTTTGTTGTCGTTGGAAGAACGTAACGAATACCAAATTAGCCACGTGGTCAGTTTTGGTGAGCGTTGGTCCGCACGATTGATGGCAGCATTATTACGTGAATCGGGTGTTGCGTCATCACATGTTGATGCCTGTTCTATTTTAGTCGCCGATGAAGGCGCAGTGCCGATTATTCGTGTTGAAGAGTCCCGCGATAAAGTACAGGCTTTACTTGCGGCACATCCCAATGAGCGTCTAGTGATCACAGGCTTTATTTGCGCAAATAGCCAGGGTGATACCTTACTTTTAGGCCGAAATGGCTCTGATTTCAGCGCGAGCTTAATTGCCAGTTTAGCCGATATAGGTCGGGTGACTATCTGGACTGACGTTGAAGGGGTTTTTAACGCTGATCCGAACAAGATTAACGATGCCAAATTATTGAAAAGTATGTCGTTAGCAGAAGCAGATAGGCTTGCCAAGTTAGGCTCGCCGGTATTACATTCGCGTACTTTACAACCTTTATTTAATACTGAGGTCAGTTTAGCTGTGCGTTCAAGCTACGCCTCGCACACAGATTTCACCTTGATTGCGCCGCAAAGTTCATCGGCCAGTGCACCTGTGGTCACCAGTTTGAACGAAGTGGTGCTATTTAGCTTTAAAGCGACAGCAGATGTGGATCCCTTGTTGGCGTTATTAGGGCAAGCGGGTTTAACACCGTTAGCCTATTGGTCGCTGGCGCAACATAAATATGAATTGGCGTTTACCCTTGAAAGCCAAAAGCAAGTTCATGCGTTGTTATCAAGACAAACCTTAGAATTAGGTATTGAAGAGTTGCAGGTGCAAACCGATTTAGGTTTAGTGGCTTTAGTCAGTGCCGATGCCGAGCTGTACCGCAAAAGTTTTGCCCGTTTATTAAGTCGTGATGCAAAGCCTGTTTATCAAGATGGCCTAAGTTTAGTGACTCTGGTACCTCAAGGTCAGGTGAGTTTACTGACACAAAAGGTGCATCGCCGCTGTGCCGGTCCGAGAATGCGCATAGGTGTATTGTTGCTGGGTGTAGGCAATATTGGCGAAGCTTGGATAGATTTATTCAAACGTGCCCGCCTTGGTTTGAATAAAGATTTAGAAGCTACAGTGGAGTTGGTCGGCTTAGTCAGTTCGCAAAAAGCATTCATTGCTGATCAGAGTGTCGATTTAGATAACTGGAAACAACAGTATGAACAGCAAGCTAGTGAGTGGACATATGATTCACTATTTGCCGAGTTAGAGCAGCTGTCTTGTGATGAAATCGTGGCATTAGATATTAGTGCCAGTGCCACTTTAACCTTACAATATCCTGAGTTATTCGCTCGTGGTATTCATGTGGTTAGCGCTAACAAATTAGCGGGCTCTGGGCCATTGCCTTTTTATCGAGAACTAAAGCAGCAGCTGTGTAATCGACGTTTATTTTGGCGTTACAATGCTAGTTGTGGTGCAGGTTTACCAATTCAACATGCGTTGAACGACTTACGAAATAGTGGTGATACCATTGAAGCGGTTGGCGGTATTTTTTCAGGTACTTTATGCTGGTTGTTTGAAAATTATGACGGTAAAAAATCATTTTCAGACTTGGTTTTGGAAGCTAAAGACTTAGGTATTACTGAGCCAGATCCACGCGATGATTTATCCGGCCGTGATATGCAGCGAAAACTGCTTATTTTAGCTCGTGAGATTGGGCTCTCTATCGAGTTAGAAGATATCGCTCTTAACTCATTAGTACCAGATGCCTTAGCTGAGTTGACCTTAGCAGACTTTTTAGCGCGAATTGATGAGCTGGATGCCGAGCTATTACAGCAATATGTGGCCGCAGCAGAGCAGAACAAAGTACTGCGTTATGTTGCGTCATTAGACAAAGTTGGCGGCAAGTTAAAAGCTGAGGTGGGGATACAATGGGTGGATAGAAACCATCCCTATGCTAATTTAACCCCAGGCGATAACGTGTTTGTGATCCGCAGTGCCTTTTATCAGGGTAACCCATTAATTATTCGTGGGCCTGGCGCTGGACGTGAAGTAACGGCAGCAGCTGTTCAATCTGATCTAGTGCATATTTGTCGAGATTTATTGCAGGAATAATTCCGCAATTACTGCGACTGTTGATTGATGAAAGCAAGGCTCTTATGAGTCTTGCTTTTTTTTCATGTTCATATTGATCAATTTTCATCATACAACAATCGATTCTATGCACATTTATTCTTGACATCATGGTCAGTTAAATTACTATGTAGACATATAGACGTCTAAACGTCCGTTAAATTATTAAGCATTAAATCCATCGATATTGGTATCGAAGCAGTTGAAGGAAATAAAAAATGGCTTTTCATCACGCCCAGCATTCACAGTCGTTAAATCAGAGCTTATCTGAGTTAAGTGATATCAATGTGTCATTTGAATTTTTTCCACCTTCAACACCTGAAATGGAAAAGATTTTATGGAACTCTATTCGTCGTTTAGAGCCTTTAAATCCAAAATTTGTATCAGTTACCTATGGTGCAAATTCAGGGGTTCGTGACCGCACACATGGCGTGATTGAGCGCATTCAAAAAGAAACCGACTTAGTTGCTGCGCCGCATTTAACCTTAGTGGATGCAAGTGATGAGGAGTTAGTTGAGTTAGCAAAACATTATTGGAACTCAGGCATTAAAGATATTGTGGCATTACGCGGTGATTTACCCGACGGCAGCCCAAAACCAACACGTTTTGCTAATGATTTAGTGCGTTTATTACGTTCAGTTGCGGATTTTGATATTTCAGTAGCGGCTTATCCAGAAGTGCATCCTGATGCACGAAATGCTCAAGCTGATTTAATTCATTTAAAGAAAAAAATCGATGCGGGTGCTAACCGCGCTATTACCCAGTTTTTTTATGACGTTGAATCTTATTTACGTTTCCGCGATCGTTGTGTCACAGCGGGTATCGATGTCGAAATCGTGCCGGGTATATTACCCGTGACCAATTTCACCCAAACTAAACGCTTTGCAGGCATGACTAATGTGGCGATCCCTGCGTGGTTACATCGTCAATTTGAAGGGTTAGATAATGATCCTGGTACACGTCAATTGGTGGGTGCAAACGTAGCAATTGATATGGTGAAGGTATTGGCGCGAGAAGGCGTGAAAGACTTCCACTTTTATACCTTAAACCGTGCAGAATTAACCTACGCTATTTGCCATACTTTGGGTGTTCGCCCTAAATAAGTGAGTTCGCAATATCGGTTAACTTTGTAAGCCTCTGTCGTTTTTAGACCGAGGCTTTTCTTTTTGTACAAACTTTCGATCTTTCATCCTAGAGCAACTCGCAAGCGCGTCCACAGTATCCTCGCTTTAAAGGTCAGCTTACTTACAATCAACAGCAATATCATCAGCATGATGGTTATACTGGCAAAACGGTCTCTGGCGAGGTGTTATCTAGGGGATCTTCAGTCTATGTGCCTAAAAATTAACTAGCGGAAAGTAAAACGTGACTCAATAACGCGCTAAAATGATAATGCTATTTCTAGGGCGTTTAAGTGTTTGATTCAATAATTGTGGAGTGTATAGATTGTCTAAAAATCATTGCCCTATCTGCCAGCAAAATAACCAATGCACCATGGTTAATGGTCAAGATGTTGCAAACTGTTGGTGTATGGATACGGGGTTTTCTGCCGTCGATTTGATTGCGCAATATTTGCGTCAACATCCTCAAATGTCACTTAACAAACAGCAATGCCTGTGTCGCACCTGTTTAGATAAAATAGCCGCGTCTCAGTTAACCTCCAAATCTAGTGTGCAAATTTATATTCCTTAGCTATTCAGCTGTTTAAATGTTAATTATTTGTTGTTAACGGTATTTTGCTGAGTATACTCAGTGAGTTATTTGCGATTTTAGAGAGAAAATTAACATGCTGAAAAAATTTATTATTCTTCTGGCCATGGTGGTTGCGATTCCGTTTATCACCGCGTTATTTATTAAAAAAGATTATCAAGTAGAAAGAATCATCGTTATTAATCAGCCTGTTACTGAGGTGTTTGATTATGTAAAACACCTTAAAAATCAAGATAATTTTAGCAAGTGGGCATCAATGGACCCTGACATGAAAAAAACTTATCGTGGTGTTGATGCAACGGTCGGCTTTGTGAGTGCATGGGCGAGTGATAATCCAGATGTAGGCGTTGGCGAACAGGAGATTAAGTCAATTACACCCGGTAAGCGCATCGATTTTGAGTTACGTTTTCTATCACCCTTTCAAGCAACCGAACCCGCCTATATGACAACCGTTGCCGTCGATGATAACCAAACTGAAGTTCGATGGGGTTTTAGCGGTCACATGGATTACCCTATGAACTTGGTGTTCTTATTTATGGATTTTGAAGCCATGATAGGTGCAGATTTACAGCAAGGATTAGATACATTAAAAGTGGTATTAGAAAAATAATCTCAACCTTAATAAGTGAATTAAGTACGCCTAAACGGGTTCGGTAATGAAATTTTGAATTGTGGATTGTTGCAAAAAATACGTTAATCAAGGTACTCTAAAAAATTGCTGCAAATACGGCCTTAGATTCGATTTGTTAACAGCATAGATAAAGCATAAATAACTATAAAGATAATAACTTAGCTAATCATGAGGTTTTTGAATGGAAGCGGTCACAAGTTTTGTTAGTACAATCAATGGCATTGTGTGGGGAATTCCCATGCTGGTAATGATTCTAGGTGTAGGGTTGTTTCTGTCAATTGGTTTGAGATTGATGCCAATCCTGAAGTTGGGAACTGGATTTAAATTATTATGGTCGGGTAGAACTGTCACAGATGAGAGCGAAAAAGGGGATGTGAGCCCTTTTAACGCGTTAATGACCTCACTATCAGCAACAATAGGTACAGGTAATATTGCAGGGGTTGCAACCGCAATTGTCATTGGTGGCCCAGGCGCATTATTTTGGATGTGGTGTACTGCGTTAGTTGGCATGGCCACTAAATTTGCAGAAGCCGTATTGGCGGTAAAATTTCGTGAGACTGACTCCAATGGCGATCATGTCGGCGGACCTATGTATTACATCAAAAATGGTTTAGGACAAAAGTGGGCATGGTTAGGAACGGCTTTTGCCTTTTTTGGTATGTTTGCTGGATTTGGTATTGGTAATACCGTGCAAGCAAATTCTGTTGCTGACGCATTGAGCAGTAATTTCAACGTACCAAGTTGGGTTACAGGCTTAATACTGATGGTGCTGGTTGGCGCAGTGTTAATGGGCGGTATTAAACGAATTGCGGAAGTGGCGGGTAAATTAGTGCCGTTGATGACGGTCTTTTATATTACCGCAGGTTTAGCTGTTTTAGTGGTCTATGTTGATCAGATCCCTGCCGCATTTGAATTAATTATTCACAGTGCATTTAATCCAGTGGCAGCACAAGGCGGTTTTGCTGGTGCCGCTGTTTGGGCTGCAATTCGCTTTGGTGTTGCTCGTGGTGTGTTTTCAAATGAAGCTGGCTTAGGTAGTGCGCCTATTGCTCACGCAGCGGCGAAAACTAACAATCCTGTCAAGCAAGGTTTAGTGGCTATGCTAGGTACGTTTATTGATACCATTATAGTGTGTTCAATAACGGGTTTGGCAATTATTGTTTCAGGTGCTTGGACCTCTGGTGAAAATGGTGCAGCACTGACCTCCTATGCTTTTTCCCATGCTTTACCTTTAGGTAATTATATTGTGGCAATAGCCTTAGCTATTTTCGCTTTTACCACCATTTTAGGGTGGAGTTTTTACAGTGAAAAATGTGTCCAATACTTATTTGGCGATAAAGCCGTTAAACCTTTTCGATTAATTTTCACCTTAGTGGTGCCTATTGGTGCTATCAGCTCATTAGAGTTTATTTGGTTATTAGCCGACACTTTAAACGCTATGATGGCATTACCAAACCTCGTCGCACTCATGCTATTAAGCCCTGTGGTCTTTGGCTTAACCCGCGAGTATTTTATTAAGCAGAAAGCGTTAAAAAAAGCGGTATAAGGGAATGATGCATATTTAATTGGGTTCAGTTAAATATGCAACAATAGTTAGTTATAAGGATATAGGAATAATGCTCAGATTAAATAGTCTATTGATACTACTCATGTTGTCGGTTGTTGTTTTGGGCTGCTCTTCGCTTCGATTTAATACCAACGTTTTAGAAATTGGCGAAAGAAAGGTGAGAGCAAGTAAAGTGGAGGTTTATAGTCAGCAGTTTGTATTTAATCGTAAATATAAAAATGTTGGTAATGTATCAGCAACTTATTGTCATGATGCGCCTTTAGGCCAGCAAGATATCAAACCGATCCCGAGTGATAAAGTGCTGATAACGTCTTTAAAATCTCAAGTGCAAAGTCGAGGGGGAAACGCATTGGTGCTTCATCAATGTCAGCGTTCAAATAGCGGCCAATGCTCAGTATTTATCGATTGCACAGGTACTGGTTATTCAATCGATGTTTAAGTGTTAATAGACATAAAAAATGGGAATAACAGTTGTTATTCCCATTTTTTATGTCGTACTTAATTGACTGAGTTGGTTAATACTCTGTCTAGTTTTTAATTCATCATTTTAATGACTGATGAATTTTCTTTTTTACTATTATGTATAAATTTTAGATTTTAAAGCTATTTCTAGAGTTTATTAGGGTTAGTCCGAGTTATTATCAAACTCTGCATCTTCAAACAATTCAGCTTCTTGAGTATTAATTGATACTTTACTGAATGAGCGAGCAAAGTGACGTTGCACCCCTTTCAAATCAATATTACCTATACCTGATGCAAATCCAAACCAAGCATATAATCCACTAATATCGGCAAACATTGGCGGCAGATATTTAGGTCCTGCAATAATGCCTTCTTGATATGCTTGATATAAAACGGGTATATCTTCGATGGCCAACTTACCTAAAAATAGCATAGGGATCAGTTCTGGTAAGCCTGTGCTGATGGCGCTGCGGATAAAGTTAATGTTTTCAACATAACCGCGAACATAAGAGATATCTTTGGTAAAAAAGCTGCCGCCTTGAACCATACCCCCGCGAAAAACCCGCTGGGTGACACGGTAGCTGTCTTTTGAGCTTAAGTGCAGATTTCTGAAATAGCGATAAACCTCGATAAAGTCTGCGCCTTGTTCAGCCATATCTACTGCAGATACGCGGTCGCTGATACGTCTTGCTCGTCCAGGGTTGGAACTTAGGGTTAGCATTTCCATTAACACCGCTAATCCCTCCTGTGAAGCCGTAACGCGAGGAGAACCCACACTCAGCCATGTTGCATGTGGTTGTGCCCGCCCATTGAGTGTGGTGCCCA
The DNA here is from genome assembly GCF_014647215.1 of Shewanella aestuarii. Taxonomy (GTDB): domain Bacteria; phylum Pseudomonadota; class Gammaproteobacteria; order Enterobacterales; family Shewanellaceae; genus Shewanella; species Shewanella aestuarii. The sequence goes on along the minus strand of NZ_BMOT01000004.1, from coordinate 275,010 downwards.
CATGTACCCAGCCTTCGTGTACTTCATAAACATTCATGTCAGATTCACTAAACATTGCTCGGGTGTTTATTTTTACTGTATCCCCACCAACAGCGGCATCAGACACAATACCGTCGCTGAGTTTTACGTGGATTTCATCATCATGGAAGTAATTGACCAAGCGCTGGCTGAGATGATCAACGGCTTGTGGGGCTGTGATAATTTTAGGGTGTTGTTTACTCATGTGCCTCGCGGCGGGCAATGAAAAAATATGACTTAATCTATCGCCTAATTGGCGAAGAGTATTGCGGTCGCCATGTAATTTATGGCTTGCGCTGCCGTATAGCTCTTGGCTCAATTGACCAAAGGTTGGTTTACCACGATTGTTAAGCATATCGATAACAATGCGATACTGATCGACGTTCGCAATCAAAATTTTGCCCAATTGATCTTTTTTTCCCAAACGCTTCTCAATCGCAGAGCGAAGATCTTTTAGCTCTTGCTGGGTTTTGTCGGTATTAAATGACAACGGAATGGAATCGTAAAAGTTGGCACTGATCTCTGGGAGAACTTTGGTTTGTTTGGCCAAAAATTTATCTTCAATTTCACGGGGCCATTTAATGGTATCGAGGATTTTAATCGGCGCTTGGACACGAATTAATTCATCAGAAAAACGACGAATATCTTGTTGATAGCGAGATACAGCATCAGACATGGCATTACCTATGGAGTGATAAATCTTAGCGAATTTAATGAATATTCGCATTTATTGCTTTGATTAACCAATTGAAAATTTATACATAGTTTGAGTTATTTCGGTGCAAACGCACTAATTTCTCCTGCATCAATAGAGTGCTTGTAAAGGTAATTAATTGATTTATATAGTTTAAACATTTGGCACATTCACTGCTTTAGCTATTCATTATGCTAAAGGAGTAATGTATGGCTGCAATGAGTTTTTTTAGTGTTATTGAGCGTTATCATGAACATGAGAGTGTTATTCACGAATTACTTGATTCTATTTTACTGGGATTAAGTGATGCAACATTGTTTCAAAATGGGCTCTCAGATAAGGTTTTTAGCGAATTAGCTAAGAGCTATCCTTTTGTGCAATTGCTGTATTTGCTCGACCAAGATGGGATGCAGATTAGTGATAATATTTTGGTGTTAAACCAAAAAGTTAATCGTTCAAATTATGGTCTTAATACCGATCGAAGTCATCGCCCATATTTCACCGGCTTAATTCATCAGCAGGGTAAACGTTATATTACCAGCCCGTATCTGTCGAATACTGGTGCAGGTTTATGTATCAGCGCCTCAAGGAGGCTTACCAATTTAGCTGGAAAGACGGAGATTGTGGTCATCGATATCAACTTAACCCAACTTATTGAGTTCATGATGGGGGACAGTGCCAGACGCAAAATGATGCCTATTTTTAAGGGGGTGTATAGTTTTATCGTGTTGGGACTATTTGTGTTGGTCAGTGTGCTGATGTGGACCGTGATAAAGGATATTTATGTACTGTTCTCTCAACCTGCTAACCACGACCCCTTGTTGCCTTTTGGCATTATCATCTTTCTCACGCTGGCATTGGCTATTTTCGATTTAGGCAAAACGATTTTGGAGGAAGAGGTGTTAATGCATAAAGATATTTTTCGACACAGTTCGACAAGGCGCACCATCACACGGTTTATTTCAACTATTTTGATCGCTATTTCCATCGAGGCATTGTTAACCATGTTCAAGGCCTCTTTAGGTGAAAAGCAATATTTACAGCCAGCGATAATGATGATGCTTGCGGTGGTTGGATTATTGGTCGGACTAGGGATCTATGTTTATTTAGGGGCAAAAGCAGAAAAGTTATTAACGCAAAATCAGCAGCATAGGTATAACAGGACATCAGGTTAAGCTTGTAAGTCATTTCAATATAACCACACTACTCTGGGGAATGAGTAGTGTGAGCTATCTACACTAAAGCGTTATTTTTGCAGTAAAGCACATCGGCTTAGAAAAAATCGTCATCACCAATTGCTTTTCGCAATTGTGCTTGCTCAAGATAATCTTCTAGTCTGCGCTTCACCTGACGTTTGTGCTGTAAATTCTCACCATTTTTACTATTTCTTGGTGAAGTCATCGCTTCAATTTCGGTATCGTCAGGAACTCTTTCAGTAATATTAGCCATAATAAAACCCTCAAACTAATGGTAAACCACAGAATTAAACCAATGAGCACTTTCTAACTAAAAAACGTCGTTTAGAAAAGCAAAATATATTGTCCAAAATGGATAGAAATTTTTACCTTTCATGTTTGATCTTAGCAGTTATTTTTTAGGGTGCTAAAAAATACGCTTCAAAGTGCAATGTCTAGTGAGAGGTGGAGATGGTGTGTCAGTCCATTGATGCGTAAATTACTGATGAATAGAGATGAAACATAAGAGCCGAGTGAAGAGGGGGGCTGTCTAACTACAAAGCGTATTTTGAAACAAGGAGCATCCAGAGGGCTAACTTGCAGCTGTTTGCTGCAGAATAAATAACGTCACCCGGAGGTGACGTATAAGGTCAGATTGTTAGTCTAACCAGTAATCATGCTTCAGGTTAAAGATCGAAGCCGTATGAGTAGCCCAATACAACTTTGACGTCATCTTCATCTAAATCTGTATTAGAAGCCATAAACGATACTGTACCCATGTCGGTGTCGGCACTTAATGACACATTATAATCAGAGTAGCTATCGCCAAATAAGTCTTCTACAACATCACCTTGTGAATATCCATAATGGATACCTAGACTTAACTTTTCAGTTAACGGAAAGCTGGCATTGGCTTGTAGATAGCTCCAGTCAGTTTCGCTATCGGCACCCGATACGTCAGAATCGGCGTTGACGACATGTGAGTAACCCAGCTCTAACCACTTCCAACCTAGCAATAAGCTGACTTCACCAAAGTTATAGTCACTATCTGAATCCGGGTAAGCATAATAAAGATAGCTGATGTCGTAAGTGAAATCTTGAGCAAATTCGCCTGCATAGCCCGTGTAAAAATCCGCTTCGTAAGTTGCGGCATCACCAAAATCAACGTTTGATGCCCATGTGCCTGCATAGAAACCAGATTCATGCGCGTAATCAAGACCACCTTGAACCGCAACCGCATCATCAGTTTGCGTTACACCTCGCCATAAGTAATTCGATGTGGCACCTATATTTGCTGATACTTCGGCCAACGCGGTACCAGTTAATAATAGTGTGCTTGATAATGCGGCGGCTTGAATTAGTGATTTTTTCATCTTTATCCCTCAATATTTTATTGTGCATTTTATGTCTTGTATTTCAGGGCAATACATAAAATGTTGGTTTGTCTGAGGTATATAAAGCGAAGCGTGTGCCAGTTTTTAAAGTTGATATATATCAGTCACTTAATTTGGATTTGATTGAATGGTTCTTGTTTTGTTGCTTTGTAATGGTGCGGCATTGCACTTTATGCGTGCAATGAAGGTGAGTTCAGTTTGGCAATCAGTTTGTATGAGCAATAAGCAGGCATAAAAAAACCTCCATCAGGAGGCTTTTGAAAAAGGCGCTTAACAGAATATTAGTTAACGCTATCTTTTAATGTTTTGCCTGCTTTGAACTTAGGTACAGTTGCAGCAGCAATTTGAATTTCTTTACCCGTTTGTGGGTTACGGCCAGTACGTGCTGCGCGTTGTGAGGTTTCAAATGAGCCAAAACCAACGATAGAAATTTTTTCGCCATTTTTCATTGCTTCAGTTACCGCGGCTTCAAATGATTTTAATGCACGGCCAGCTTCAGCTTTAGTTAGATCTGCGTTTTCAGCAATTTTTGCAATCAGTTCACTTTTGTTCATATTGGTATTCTCTGCTTTCCATAGAAATGTTTATTAAAAACGTGGTTAACATGCCATAAGCGTTGGCGGTTTAAAAGTATTTTGTCCGATAAAAACTGAAAAATAACACGAAATGCGCACTAATCTACTCTTCTAACAGCTTATATAGGATTTGTTTAACTAAATTGGGTTCAAATGGCTTGTCACAAAGGGCATTGACCCCAGCACTGGAGACATTACTCAAGTGGGTATCATTTGCTTCTGATGAAACCATTAGAATGGGAATATGCGACTGCTGGCTTTCGTTACGAATATACTGGGTTAAGGCTAATCCATCCACACTTGGCATGTTGTAATCGGTGATCACTAGGTCGTACATATTGTGCTGCATCAATTCGATCGCCTGAGCACCATCTTCGGCTTCAGTGATAATTTGAATACCTAAGTTGCCAATCGTGCGTTTAATCACGTTACGGGCCATACGGCTATCATCAACTACTAATACACGTAGGTTATGAACATCAAAATGGCTAAGATCAAGCTCATCATGGCTGATAAGGTCGATTGTTGAGTTTAATGCGCGGGCTAAATGGTCGGCGTTAAAAGGCTTAGGTAAAATCGCCACCACCCCAGATTGCCTAAAAATTTCAAGTTGTTCACGACGACATTCACTTGATACCAACATAAATTGGATATCTTGAAATTCAGGTTTTTGCTTAATATACATTAATAAATCAGTCGCTTCGCCATCTGTAAAATGCAATGCACTGGCGATTAAATCAGGTTTGTGGCGAGTAATAATCGCCTTTGCCTCAGCCAAGGTGGTGGCTGTTTGGATACTGGTAACGCCTTCTTGCTGCAATCGAGACATAATAATTTTTCTTTGTGTCTCAGAAGGTTCTAGCAATAATATGGATAATTCACTTGGTGATAAACTGTGCATTTTGTACTCTTATTATTTTTTTAGCTTAGATAAACTATAGCATATGCATGTTAGCTTTTTGCCATATAAACGTGTCATCACGCAGTTGTCGAAACACCTTGAGTATTAAGGTATGCGCGGGTTTTTTGATGCAGTCCAGCCCACCATTGAATTGCCAGTAAAGCTATTGCAACGCCTACGGCGAGAGTGATGGAAATATTGTACCCTGCAAATTCTAGTTTCACATCTTCAGGGGTAATTTGGTAGGCAATAGCGGCAGTTGTACTCAAAGCTACAAACACTAAAGTTTGTAAGCCTAAGTGGAAAAACAGCACTACTTTTGTCCATCTGGCTTGGATCAAAAGACCAACCAATACAGGAAGTACGCCCATAGTTAAAATATCAAATGAGGCATATTGCGTGGCTCGCCAAAGTGCGATGAGGGTAAAGATGCTGTATAACACTATCAGTAATAAAATACTAAATGGTCGCTTGTTTTGAGTCATTTTGTTCACTTGATGAGACTGATTTGCGGTAGAATATCGCAATTTTGTAGGCAGGGGGAAGAGCGATGACAGAAACACAATTTTGGCAGCTGGTTACACGCAGTCATGCTGACCAATCGTCAGAGCAACTGGAATTACAATTACAGCAATCATTAGCTGAATTAGATAACGAATCATTAAAAGCGTTTGATAAAATTTTTGGTCAACAATTGCGCCGAAGTTACACTTGGTCAATTTGGGGCGCCGCTTACATTATCACTGGTTGTGATTCCGATTATGCATTTGCAGAGTTCCGCTGCTTTATTTTGTCGTTGGGTCAGCAATGGTACGACAATATTATTAATGATCCTGATTGTTTAGGTGATTTAACTCAGTGGCCATTGAAGGATAATTATGCTTATCCTTTTATTGAAGATTACGACTTGATTGCGGGTAAGCTTTATGAGGATCGCACCGAAGAGGAGCTACCTTTTGTTCCTTCAGGCAGTAAAACCCCCGCGGGAAAAAAGTTTTCTACTAAGCCCAAAATACTTAAACAAACGTATCCCAAGTTGAGTGCTCGTTTCCCTTTTTAAACAAGCCCTGAAAATCAGGGCTGTTAATGATTAAGTATTGTTCTAGCGGCGACAAGTCGATGTTTCGTTATCGTAGGGCAGATCATACTGTTGGCAAATCTTGGCCACGTATTGGCTTTCCGCCTTGGCAACCTGTCGAGTCAGTTGCTTTTCTAGCTTTTGTTCATATTGCAGCTCACTTTGGATGACTTGTTTATTCAACTGGGCGCTATGCTGTGCCAATATGTCATCTTGTATTTCGCTTGCTTGACTCTGGGTGGTGATAGCCATGCCTACAATGGTCGTGGCAAATAGAGCGGCTAAAGAAATACGTTTTACTGCGTTATTCATTGTTTTCATAGTATCTTATTCCGTAGAATTAGTAGTCATTCGTTACGATGTTAGATCCTTGAACAGTCGTTAACAGTGAAGGTGTTGGTTTTCGGTAAGGGATACTAGCCTATGATTATTGAACGAAAGCTGAACAACTGTGGCATTTGTCTATGGCTAGCTTTTTAATCAAATAAACGATGACTGTCATCTTGGCACATTATTTTGGTTAATTTAGTTTATGTTAAGCAACGATACAGGTTGTGTTTGTTAAAGTAATGATATTGCGTAAATGACACATTTTTAACCGTCTTGGAGACACTTTATGAATATGAAATATTTACTTATTACAGGTGCATTGTTCAGCAGTTTTGCAATTGCTGATGAAGCTGAAGTAACTAGCCCAGTGACCGAGAATGGTATTGTTAAGGTTGAGTGGCAAGACCCTGCAAGTTATCGCGATATAAAATCTTCTAATGAATTGCAATCGCGTTTTGAAAATCGTTTTTTTGAAACGATAACCAAAAACATTAACAAGAAAGCTGAGAAAACCTTAAAACCCAATCAGAAGCTGGTGATGCAAGTGTCTGATGTTGATCTCGCGGGTGATATGCGTCCAACCTTTGGTGTCACAACCGGTGATTTACGGGTGGTAAAAGAACTCTACCCACCAAGAATGACCTTCACTTACCAAATTTTGGAAGGTGAACAGGTCATTATGGCAGGCGATGAAAAGTTAACTGATATGGGATTCATGCAGCGACTTAATCGTGTCAATGAACGCCCATTTCAAGCAGAGACAACCATGATTGATAATTGGTTAACCCGCACTGTAGCCCCACAGCTTAATCAGGCGGCGAGCAATTAAGCCACATTCAAATTAAGTGTTGGCAGTGAAAACAGGTAAAGTCCGCTATCAGCGAGTTTTGCCTGTTTTTTTGCTTGTGCACTTAAGGTCGATAACTCATGTTCTGTCGCGTTAGATGTGACACTTGGGGGCAATATACCGATACATAAGGAAATTAATGGATGATGCAATAGCTCTCCTTTTCTGTCCTCCGCAAGCATGCTTTGGCTCCGCCAATGCTCATCCTGATAAAATACCTGTTTATGTTGCTCGAACTGTTCAATGATTTGTTGGCTGTGGCTAACCGTACTTTCGCAGGTGCAGATCATGATAAAATCATCGCCGCCAATATGACCGACAAAACATCGCTCATTTTGATGTGGAGTTAATAGTTTAGCGACAAGTTGAATCACTTCATCACCACGGCAAAAACCATATATATCGTTGTATGGCTTAAAGTGGCATAAATCTAAATAAGCCAAATAGAACGGCTTTTGCTGCGTACGCAATAATTTCAATTCTTCTTGGATTGGAACATTGCCTGGTAAGTTAGTTAATGGATTAGCATGACGAGCCATTTTAATTCTGTGTTCAGTTATCCGTTGCAACAGATCTTTAGTGTGGCCGATACCAATCAACTTTTGGTTACGGGTAATAATAAATTGTTGCGCGACAGTATGGGCTTCTTCAGATGTTAATAACTGGCTGACATGCGATAAAGGCTCGTTAGCGTCAATTTGTAATACCTGCTTATCCATCACAGCACTTGCTGGATGAGTTTCGTGCAAAGCTCGTCCATAGGGAGTGCTAAATAACTCGAGCAATGCAGTACGATTAATAATGCCTATTGGAAGGTCATTTTCAACAATCACAATAGCTTGTAGTGCAGGTTGGTCAATAAATTGCTGACTTAATTGTTTTAATTGTGTTTTAGGTGCGGCAACAATGGCATTGTGGCAGATACTATCTGCGGTTTCACAATACCGAGTATGAGGTAATGAAGCTATCGCTAAAGGCGCGTTGATGTATTCTCTGTTCGGTTCGACTTCTGGTCGGCCAAGTAAGTAACCTTGGCAGTAACTGACACCTAATTGAGACAGCATAGTTAACTCTGCTTCAGTCTCTATCCCTTCAGCGATGACTTTGCAGGTTAAGCTTTGACACAAGTCTACAATCGATCTAACAAACTCTTGTTTTACAGGAGTAATATCAATTTGATGAATAAAGTGGCGATCAATTTTGACATAATCGGGCGCGAGTTCTGACCATAACCTTAGTCCCGAATATCCCGCGCCTAGATCATCAATTGCAGTTAAAAACCCCTGGTTTCTATAATGATTCAAGCAAGACTTTAATAGATCAATATCGTCTGCAGGGTATTGTTCTGACAGCTCAATCACCACATCACTAGGAGATAAGCCTAATTGCTTGATGAGTTTTAAGGTAGTGCCTTTAGGGTGGTTCGGGTCAAGTAATGCTTTAGGCGAAATATTAATAAACAACTTTCCAGGTAACTGACGTTTGGTAAACGAAGTGATAGAGATACTTCTGCAAAGGGTTTCTAATTCACTGAGTTTTCCTTGGTGTTCAGCTGTTTGAAATAGCGGTACAGGTAAATGCAATGGGCTATGGTCAGGGCCTCGACTTAACGCTTCAAAACCATGAAGTTTATTATTCTTTATGTTAAAAATGGGCTGAAAAACGGCATTAACTGTTTGTTTATTAAGAATGCTATCTAAGGCTTGGGTTAAATCAATGGAAGGCATAATCTGATCTAATGATGACTGTTAACTCATCATAATCATCGTTTATGACAGAATAATGTCATACTTTTGGGGGAAACTTGAATAAATTTAATGATAAATCGCTGTGGCAGGAATAAGTACCCTGCAATGTTTATACATTGCAGGGATAAAACTATTTACTTTGTAGTTTAAAGGCTTGTAGTGTTTGTAACAGCATTGCCAATTTTTTTACAAACGCTTCTAGCGTTTCAGGTGCGGTATGGACACTTTCTTGCATTGTTTCAAACTCAGTTGCAAGTTCTTGGACATAGGGTAAGAAACGATTACTTTTTTGAGTAAACCCTTGTTCTTCATTGAAAATGGCGACAAACTTACCATACCCTGCCTTGCGAAGCTCATCTAAACGATTATCACAGTCAATCGCTTGTCTGTAAGCGAGCTGGAGGTTTTCTTTTAACTGTTGCATGACTTTGGTATACGGCATATACATCTCTAAATCTAACGGCACATTTAGGTAAATTATAAGGTTCAGCAATGGATGCAACAAGGAAAATACGCAATTGTTTATATATGGATATCACTTTGATGCATTGGATTGGTCGTCATGTCCTTAATTTGGTAGCACATACAAGAAGAGCTCCATGGCTGATATGCGCAATACTTAGCCTGCCATTTTGTGCCGTTGCGGCACCAGAAGATAAGCCGCCATTTTATAAGCTGACATGGCATGGGCAACAGGCCTTTTTGCTCGGGTCTATTCATGTTGGTAAAGCTGACTTTTACCCTATGGCAACGCAAATTGAGCAAGCTTTTGCTAAAAGTACCGCGTTAGTGATTGAAGCTGACATTGAAAAGGCAGATACGGTCAGTTTGTTAGCGCAATACGGTGCGGCATCTGCGAAATTACAGGAGCAAGCGCAATTAGCCACATCTAACTATTGCCAGCAAATGCAGCCATTGTGTGCAGCGATAAAGCCCCTCGCGCCTTGGTTACAAGCCGCGCAAATTAGCATGGTACGCTTCGCAAACTTAGGCTACAGCGCGCAGCAGGGGGTTGATGTGACGTTTTCTGCCAAGCGGCAATCAAAAGCATTACTTGAATTAGAAAGTGTGGCATTCCAATTTGAACTCATTTCATCATTTAAAGATAAAACTCAGTTACAAATGCTCGATGAAGCGATTAATGCCACAGATGCTGAAATGACAGGATTAATTCAAGCCTGGCGCACAGGCAACGAAGCAGAGTTAGCTGCTATTATGACGCAGCAAGCAGGTGATGAAGATGAGTTGTTAAGTAAGCTATTATGGCAACGCAATCATACTATGAGCGATAAAATGTTAGTGATGATGCAGCAACAATCAGATCAACAGCTATTCTTTATTATTGGAGCTGGGCATTTAGTCGGTCAACAAAATATACCAGATTTATTGCGTCAACAAGGTGCGCAAGTTCAGGCTTGTTGGCAACATAGTTGCATTTAGTTTGTAAAACTGAGTTGCAGAGGAAATTGCATGCCGCAAGAGTTAAACCATCAATTGAGAGTGTCATCAAACAGTAAAGCGGGGATGAATGCTCATCAGCCCATTATTCGTGTCGATCCTGGAGAGTTTTATATCTCCCAGGCAGATGAGCTTATTTATACACGATTAGGCTCGTGCGTCGCGGCATGTATTTGGGATCCTATTGCGGGTGTCGGTGGATTGAATCATTTTTTAGTGCCTGAAAAAAGGTCGCAAAACGAGTGGAAACAATTAACCAGTTTTTCTTGCCGTTATGGTAACTGGGCCATGGAGCAGTTAATCAATGCTATTTTATCTAAGGGCGGACATCGAAAACGTTTGCAGGCTAAAGTGTTTGGTGGTGCGCAAATGACACCGCATATCAGCATACAAATAGGTCAGGCTAATATTGATTTTGTTCGACATTACCTTGGCTTAGAAAACATTCCTATTGTCAGTGAAGACATGGGCGGGATTTTGCCTCGTAAAGTGTTATTTCACCCTTTATCAGGTAAAGCGTTGATGAAGTCATTGCCGATGAGTATTGTGTCTAAAGTCAATCATCAAGAGCAAGATTACCTACAAGCATTAGATAAAGATGATCAAAGAAATCAGAATGATATTGAGTTGTTTTAAGCTAAGTTGTTTATGGATTCTTAGCTAAAAAGTGTACATAGCGACCCAGTGATAAATAGGGTTCACGCTGTGAATAAAGTAGCTCCATCTCTATTAACTGTTGGGTATCAAAGTTTGGCGGTAAGTGGTGCTTTAAATAATCATTGATCACCCTGACACCCGATTGGCAAATCATACTGAGCTGCCATTGATTAAACCACTGGCGAACATCTTCAATATACAAAGGATGTGTTGGGGTTAAGCCCACCTTCTTTTTGACTTTCATATCACGCTTAACATAGTCGAAATTGCCTGAAACAAGACTATGGAAACGCATGGCCTCCTTGTTATAAAACATCAACGAAAATATGCCTTGCGGTTTTAGCAAGGTTAACAAACCTTGCAATGTGCTGTGGGCATCAATAAGCCATTCTGCGACAGCGTGACATAAAATCACATCGAATTGCCCCTGTTTTTCAGGACTTAGTGCTTGAATTGGGCAGTGAACTAAGCTGATGTTTAAAGGCACATCGGAGGCATCGATTTGCTGTTTTGCTTGAAAAAGCATTTGCTCAGAAATATCACACAACACCACTTCGTGACCCATTGCCGCCAGTTTTTGACTAAAAAAACCAAAGCCGCCACCCGCATCAAGAATGCGTAGCGGTTTATCGCCCAAAGCTGCTATTTGCGGTGCGAGATCTCGCCATAAGACCGCGGCTCTGATTTCTCCTTTGGTGGTACCGTAAATGTTTTTAGCAAATTTTTGGCTAAGCTTGTCAAAGTTTTTATCTTGCACTGTCAGCATTTCATCAGTAAATAGAAGCGGTATTTTGCTACGGCATTGTTAGTCGGTAAAGCAAAATATGACCAGAAAGTTAACCCTTATTAATAACATGGTACTTGTCTTGCGCTAACAATTTCAATTTTGATGAAATTCTGCGTTATAATGCATCACTGTGGCGCAAACAGCGCCGTTTTAAAAAAGGGTAAACACGTTGAGTTTCGATTACAAAATGGATTTAAAGGCGATGCCTTCGCTTTTTACACTTTATCGCAAAATATTTTTTAGTCGCAAACCGGGCTGGGATCAAAAGCCATTACCCAGCATTGCGATACAAGCTGATAATGTAATGTTATCTAACGATAAAATCCGTCAATACGCCAACGTCTGTGGTTTCGACTTTAATGGAAAAGTCGTGCCACCCACTTATCTTTATGTGCAGGCTTTTAGATTGCACGCTGTGATATTTACCCATAAAGCCATTACTTTTCCTTTGTTGGGAATGATCCACCTTAAAAACAGTATTAGTGTATTTAGACCGGTAAATTGTGATGAAGTTTTTTCGGTGCAATGCCAGCTACTGAACAGCACAGAAACCGATGCTGGTTTAGAGTTTGTACTTGAGTCGAATATTTATGTGGGTGATGAATTGGTGTGGCAGGCGCATTCAACGTATTTATATCGAATTGAATCGGCTAAGCGTCGCCCTCGGCCACCGCGTGCATCGGATATGGCCTGGAATAATGTCCAGCAATGGCGGTTAACCGAAGACCTTGGGCGTAATTATGCTAAAGCCTCTGGGGATTATAATTTAATTCACTTGCACCCATTACTGTCTAAACGCTTTGGTTTTGAAAGAGTGCTAGCGCACGGTATGTGGTCTAAAGCTCGGTGTATGGCGCATTTAATGCAGTTTGTGGGGGAGCGTCCTTTTAAGGTTGAAGTCGAATTTAAATTGCCGGTGTTTATGCCATCTGAAGTGACTTTTGCCTATGAATCACTAGAAAATGGAAAGCGTTTTGAAATGCGAGATGTGAAAGCTAAGCGGCCACATTTATATGGACAAATGACTTATTTAGACTAGCTTACTAGATTGAAAAATCCCCTATTGAGAATATCGATAGGGGGCTTTTGATTGGATTAAGGTACACTGTGTCCCGTTGAGGCTTGCCAAATACTAAACCATTGTTGTTTATCTAAGATGATGTTGTTTGAGTCTATGGCTGTGCGAATACGTTCAATATTACCACTACCAATAATGGGCACAGGCTGACTAGGTAACATTCTTACCCAAGCATAAATGACTTGGCTAATATCTTTAGCCCCAACTTGTTCTGCAATTAAGGTTAAACACTTTCTCAATCTGGTAGCTTGTTCAGTTTTAGCGCTGAATAACTCGCCACCACCAAGACAAGACCATGCCATAGGTCGAATACCTAATTGTTGACATTGGTCTAACACTCCGTCGTGGATATGCGTTAAACATTGCACTGAAACTTCCACTTGGTTGGTGATAAGCGGGGCATTCAATCTAGACTGCAATAAATCAAATTGTTGTGGCAGAAAGTTTGAAACACCAAAATGTTGAACTTTACCTTGGGTTTTTAAGTGAAAAAATGCCTCGGCAATTTCATCAGCTTGCATTAATGGATCAGGGCGATGGATCAATAATGCATCTAAATAGTCAGTTTTGAGTGAGGTTAACGAGCGTTCTACACTGTCAATAATATGTTGTTTGCTAGTGTCATAATGGTTCACATAACGGTTATCAAATCCGCCAAACATGGGTTTAATGCCACATTTGCTGATGATTTGCATTTTATCGCGTAGTTGTGGCGCTAAAGATAATGCTTCACCAAATAATGATTCGCATTCATACACTCCGTAAATATCCGCGTGATCCATACAGGTCACACCTAAATCCAGATATTGCTCTATCAAGGTTAGGCGTTGTTGAGCATTCATGTTCCACGCATTAAGTCGCCAAAATCCAGCGATAAAATCTGAGAATGCAAAATGAGGTGCTGCCATGTCTTATCCTAACTTGGGTTGCTTAATTATAATCGCACCCATTAAAAAATGGGTGCGTTTTATTGTGGAACTGTATCATCACAATGGGTGATCGCCAAAAACGACGCTGAGGTAATCCAAGCTACTTCTGGTAAATATGGACGTCGCGTTGCGGGAACGGAATACTAATGCCTTCAGCATCAAAACGCATTTTCACTGCGCGGGTAATATCCCAATATACATCCCAATAGTCATCCGGTTTAACCCATGGTCTAACGATAAAGTCGACAGAAGATTCACCTAGAGTGTGCAGCTTTACAATCGGCTCCGGCGTTGCTTGCACTTTAGGATGTTGCTCAACAATATCCTTCAAAATGGTTTCAGCATGTTCGATGTTGTCGCTGTAACTGATCCCGAAAACTAAATCCACGCGGCGCTGGTGTTCCGCGGTAATATTATTAATGGTGTCGCCCCAAATTTTATTGTTTGGAATGATTAAGCGTTGATTATCAAGGGTTTTAATTGTGGTTGATACTAGGCTCATGTGGCTAACTCGACCTGTAACGCCAGCTGCATTAATTAAATCTCCCACATCGAAAGGGCGGTAAATGAGGATCATCATGCCTGAGGCAAAGTTAGATAAAGTATCTTGTAATGCAAAACCGATAATCACACCCGCGATACCAAAACCGGCTAATAATGGGCCTAGCTCAAACCCTAACTGAGATAAAGCAACTAACAAACCAATCGCAAAAATGGCTTTGCTCGAGAGTGAAATAAAGAAATCTTGTAATAACTGGCTAAATTTAAGTTTGGATGAACTCACCGCTTTGGTGGCAATACGCGTCACCACTTTAGCGACTAAGCTGCTTAAGAAAAGAATTAAGCTAAACACTACAATTTTAAATGTCACACTTGGACCGTTGTCTAGAGCTTGATTTTTAGCCACACTCATCCATTCTTCAATTAGGCTTGATGCGACGTTGAAGTTCAGCACATCTTGAGTGATATCGCCGGAAACACTGAACAAGGTTTGTTTGATATGTGCAGTGTCAATTTCTAATTGATCGAGTAGTTCAGCAGCAATCGTTAAGCTGGTACTGTTTTGCTTAAGACGCTCTTTTAAATTCGTTACCCGTAGTTTTTGATCTGCACTGATATCTTTGCCCGCAGAGGTGGCATCGGCAACCGCTTGCTGCAATTCTTGTTGAGTATAAGTGACTAAACTTTGTAATTTATCTGCGCGAATAATCAAGCGTTCACGTAATCGCTGTTTAATATTAGCGACATCAATATTGACCTTTTCAGCCCAATTGATGGTTTGTAATTCAGCTTTAAGATAATGATCGCGTTGAAACTCTCTTTCTGATACCTGTAATAATATCGCTTCATCATTACTCGAGTTGGTTATTGAGTTTTTTAAGCGAACAATATCTTCATTAAGGTAATGACTGACTTTGTCTAAAAAAGTGAGTTGTGATTGAACTAATGGGGTCACAAAGGTGTAATCAATATTTTCAGCATTGATTAACTCATCTATAAGGCCACGTAGTTCCAAGGTTTTATTCTTGATCCGATATTCCGCAATGGCTTTGATTTCCCCTTGCGATTGAGCTAACGAATTAACATCGTCTTCGATCATAGCTGTTAAGGCTGCAATTTTCTGCTGGGTATCAGTACTGACTTGTGCGACTTGCTCGGTGGTTTGTTCTGGAATAGCAGGGGATTGCGCGTGGACATTACTTGCCCCTAATAGGCAGGCTAGGGTTAATCCTAGACTCATAACCATTTTAAGCATATCGATTTTTCCTTTGAGTCGTCTGTAATTTAAGCAGATTTTTTGAATAAGTTACTTATAGCAATAATCATAAAGTGTTTGTAAGACATTACCAATATGCTTTTGGTATTAACGCTTGGTTTGCCTCATAATACGCCATAGGTTCAGGTGATCAAATCTCGATGTGTTGTTCTAGTGGGTGTGTTTTTGTTGTTTTGATCATTTAGTTTTAATCAAAAGGATTCAATATGTTATTGCAGTGTGCTTTTTGTCATAAAAGTTTTTCGGTGGCGAAGGTGATTCAAACCCGTGGAAAGGGGATTGGCGCGCAGATTCAATGCCCAAAATGTCAAGCATGGTTGGGAAGACATAAAAGTCTTACAGCAGGAAAAATAGCGGGGTTTTATATAGCTGTGTTTGCCGCCGTAGCGGGATACTTTATGGATAACATGATGCACATTGTGACCCCAACAATTATCTTATCAGTCATATTGGTTGGGGTAATGCATATGATGGATCACTTAATTTTGATTGAGCCTCCAGAAGAGGTCTCGTCACAGGATGCATAAATAGAATCAGGAAATAACCTGCTCTTGGCTTGCCAAGGATGCTTCAACCCAATAAATGCCGCCTAGCACAACAACACCTATTACGATCATGGTGATGATAATGCCGATATTTTCACGTAGAAAGTTAGCCATGGTCTGTCCTCGTCTTACAAATTAACAAAATATGCAGCAATTTTACGGAGATCAGCTTAAGTTTATCTTAAATCGCGGTGAACGCTGGCGTAATTGTCTGTGACCGCACAAAATCTGCTTAAAAGTGATTTGTAACAATCTAAAGGTTGCTTTTTTTTGCGGGGCTTCTAGAATTGTGGCCTTTATTTCATCACATCTTGTCAGGTATATCTGTGAGACTTAGCATTCAGTTGAAGCAACATATCGCAATTTGGCTTTGTGCCATATTGGTGGTATTGGCTTTTGCTGCATCAAATCATAGTGTCCAACATCATGAAGATGGCGTAAATACTCATCACTGTACCTTGTGTTTCCATCAGCATCAGCTGAACAAAACCCTTAACTCATTTGCTTTCTCAATCCCAGTCCAAAAACAGCATTATCAAACCAGTGTTGATATTTTTTCTGAGTTTGAATCCGTCAGCCTGTTTTATTACCACAGTCGCGCACCGCCTGTCGCCTCGTAAACCCACTAAACATTGTTATTCATTATTTAATTAAATCGTCGGCATTAATTGCTTTGACGATCGTGAGTTTATGGTTTTAGTTCTGCCTCAAATTATGGTGGTACTAAAACGTAGGAGAAAATATGTCTATTTTAAAAACACCTTTATCATTAGTTGCTATCGGCTGTGCTTTTGCACCTATTACGGTTCTGGCTGAAGATTCAAGTTTAACCAATCCAAATATCAGCGCCGTGCTGGATGGGTATTATCAGTCTGGCGACCGTCCTATGTCTGAACGAGCAGAAGGATTTGGCTTAGGTGAAACAGAATTAGCAATTAGTGCCAATATTGACGATATGTTCTATGGCAAAATGACCGCGGTTTTAGCTAGCCATGATGGTGAAACAGAAGTAGAACTCGAAGAAGCCTTTATTCAAACTATGGGATTGCCAGAAGGGTTGTCGGTACGTGCCGGTCGTTTTTTATCCGATGTCGGTTACTTAAATAATCAACACTTACACACGGATTCGTTTGCCGATCGCCCAGCAGCTTATCGTGCATTTTTAGGCGGTCACTATTTTGATGATGGTTTGCGAGTCAGTATCGTTGCACCAACAGATATTTATTGGAATTTAGGTTTTGAAGCCTTCAAAGGCGATAAAATGCGTGCCGCTGATGAACATGGTGAACGTGACTTTAGTAATATTGGTGTCTATTCTGCTTTTACCAAGTTCGGTGGCGACATAGGTGTTGATAGCTCATGGCAACTGGGTCTAGCCTATCTTCGTAATGAGAATGGTAAGCTGCTTGGTGAAGAGGAAGATGAACATGTCGATGATGAACATGATCATGGCGGTCACGCCCACAGCGCCAAATATACCGGAGAAAACACCTATATAGCTGATTTTGTTTACAAATGGGCACCAAATGGAAATTACAAATATCAGCACCTTACATTAAGTGGTGAATATTTCCGAGTGACCGACATTTTTGCGATGGAAGAGCATGATGAACATGAACATGAAGCCTTTAGTAATAATGATTACCATCAAGGCTGGTATGTCAGCAGTGTTTATCAATTTAGCCCTAATTGGTCTGCGGGTTTACGTTATGGTCAAGTCGATTCTTATGAGGCTCATGGCGATCATTTAGACCCACAAAAGTTGAAAGAAACTGAGTTCAGTGTTGCTTGGCATCACAGTCATTTCTCTACTGTTAGACTACAATACACTAACCAACAAGGTACTAATTTTGACGGTTTTGAAAACGACAACATTATTACATTACAGTATGTTATGACATTAGGAGCTCACGGTGCCCATCAATTCTAAGCTAATTAAAATAGCATCGGTATTGGCGCTATTGTGCTCGACTACCGCTCATGCAGAACTGAATGTTTTTGCTTGCGAGCCTGAGTATGCAGCATTGGCGCAATCACTTGCGCCAGATGCAAAAGTGTATTCAGCAACAACAGCAATGCAAGATCCGCACTTAGTGCAAGCACGGCCAAGCTTAATTGCTAAAATGCGTCAGGCTGATCTCGTTGTATGTGCAGGGGCTGATTTAGAGATTGGTTGGCTACCTATGCTGCAAATGAAAGCATCTAACAACAAGGTACGTTCTACAGATACAGGCTTATTTTATGCTGCAGAGCACACTAAGACTTTAGATCAGATTGACAATGTTGATCGCTCTATGGGAGATGTGCATGCCAAAGGTAACCCACACTTGCATTTTGACCCGGTCAAACTGCTTGAGGTCGCTAAAGGCTTATCTGCTAAGTTTATCCAATTAGATCCGAGTAACACAGCGGCTTATGAAACCGCATTTGCTAGGTTCAATGAGCAGTGGCAAGCAAAAATACCCGTTTGGCAAGCGCAAGCTAAGTCATTGCAAGGTAAAAAAGTGATCGCTTATCATTCTAGCTTTCGCTATTTATTTCAATGGACTGGTATTGAGCAAGTGGCCGACCTTGAGCCTAAGCCTGGTCTCGCACCCACAAGTAGCCATTTAGCCACCCTACTCGCACGTGCTGAAAAGGGCGATATTATGGCTATTATCGTTGCATCATATCAGGATGAGCGCGGTGCAAAATGGTTAGGTGATCGTGCTAATTTACCTGTGCTGACACTGCCAATGTCAGTCGGGGGTAACGAGCAAAGTACCGACTTAATTAGTCTTTACGATAACGTGTTGGTGCTATTGAACGGGGTGCAATAGCCTATGTTTGATATTGAACTAGTCTCTATCCTATTACCTGCCTTTGTGGCAGGTTTACTGGTGCTTTCTACCCATGTGGTATTAGGTCAACAAGTGTTAAAGCGTGGCATTATCTTTATTGATTTAGCTATTGCGCAGGTTGCGGCTTTGGGCGCCATTGTGTCGCACATTGACCATGACATTGAACAGTTGCCTTTTTCGCATGTGTGGATGCCAGCATTATTTGCTTTAGCAGGTGCTGGAGTCATTGCTTGGATGGCAACTAAGTTTAAAGGCGAGCTTGAAGCATTTATTGGCTGTTTTTATGTGTTGAGTGCGGTGGGAGCCATGTTGTTATTGGCAAATGATCCCCATGGGGCTGAATTATTAAAGCAGCTGATGTCGGGGCAAATTTTATGGGTTAGTTGGTCGCAATTATTGTTACCTGCCATAGTTTCTGCGTTGATTTTAGTGGCAATAGCAATTAAACCGGATTTGCTTGATGGGATTAGCTTTTACTTTTTATTTGCTATGGTCATCACCTTATCGGTTGAATTAGTTGGCGTATATTTAGTATTTAGTACGTTAATTTTACCGGCATTAGCCTTAAACAAATACCTAGGAAAAGCTAAGTTGGCGTTAGCCTATGGTGTTGGGGTTATAGGGTATATCTTTGGCTTGGCGCTATCGGCAAGTTACGATCTTCCTAGTGGTGCTGCTATTGTGGCTACGCTCGCGTTAAGTGCTTTTCTGTTCAGGTTGACTATTTCTCGCATTAATCAATCCAACACTGGTGTAACCCGTTAGGCTGTAAATCAGTGATCTTCTTAGGCGAAATCGACATGTTTATGCGGTTTCGCCTTTTTTCAGCTTACACTTGTATGCAAAATTGATTGAGTCAATTTGCCGCCCTCGTTATACTGTCGCCAATTCATCCGCAGGAGTCTGTTGTGCTGCTAATCGCTCGTTCGTTAATACTTGGCATACTATTGTTTTTAGCTTTTGTTTTCGCAATAGTTTTATGTATCGTCCGTCCAATGCATCGTGATAATGTTCACGTGATAGCTAGAATATTTTCCTCAGTATCTCCCGTGCTTGGTATCAAGGTTATTACCCGTCATGTTCAACCTGATGTGGTTAATCAGCAAAACATTTACTTAGGTAATCACCAAAACAATTTTGATTTATTCACCCAAACCTCAGCGGTACCAAAAGCCACTGTGAGTTTAGGCAAAAAAAGTTTGGCGTGGATGCCATTGTTCGGTCAAATCTACTGGCTGACAGGCAATATCCTAATCGATCGCAAAAACCGTTCTAGTGCATTTGATACCATGGCTAAAACAGTCAAAAAAATGCAACAGAAATTGCTTTCAGTATGGATTTTTCCAGAAGGTACTCGTTCTCGTGGGCGTGGTCTATTACCGCTTAAAGTGGGAGCATTTCATACCGCTATCGCGGCTCAAGTGCCAGTTGTGCCTGTATTAGCATCTTGCCAAAAGCACATTAAAATGAACCGCTGGAACAATGGTGTGGTGATTGTTGAAATGATGGCACCAATAGCAACGCAAGGATTAGATAAAAACGACGCTAAATCTTTTGCTACTCAAGTGCACGGTATTATGGCAAAGCGTTATGAAGAGCTAAATCAAGAAGCCGCTGCATTAATGGCTAAACCTAACGCGTAAGTTAAAGTATAATAGTCAGATTAATTTTTTATAGTTACGTTATTCGGAGTATTTCATGTCTATCGAGCGTCAGTTAAAAGAGCAGTTAGCCGAAAATCGCGAAATTGTTGAAGCCCTTATTGCTGATGGTTCAGAACCTGATGCTGAATACACCATCGAACATCATTTTTCATCAAGTAACTTTGACCGTTTAGAAAAAGCGGCTGTTGATGCATTCAAACTCGGTTTTGAAGTCAATGATGCTGAAGAAATGGAATTGGATGACGGTGAGATTATCTTCTGTTTTGATGCCATAGCGTATCATAAGCTAGAAGTACCTTTACTGGATAAAGCTTGTGAGCAATTACTTGCTCTTGCTGCAAAGCAAAAAGTGGATTATGACGGTTGGGGCACATACTTTGTCGGCGATGTTGAAGACGACGAAGATGAAGATGACGACGAATATGATGAAGATAGTGCGCAAATGCACTAATACTATCCGTAACGGAAAGTAGATTTAAAAAAACCACTCAATGAGTGGTTTTTTAGTTTCAACATTAAGGCAATTTAGTTTTGAGCAGTAAACACAACACTCTGATTACGGCCATTTTGTTTGGCTTGATATAAGGCTTTATCGGCACCCGATAGCCACACAGAACTATTGTCACTATTAGGCTTAATTTGATTAATACCTAAGCTTACCGTGACTTTAATGATGCGGTTATCACAAATGATTTCCGATGCTTCAATTTTCTTCCGTAGTCGCTCGGTAAAATACAAGGCATCAGTGTCACCAGTTTTAGATAACACAATAGCAAACTCTTCACCGCCATAGCGGCCGGCACAGTCAGTTTCACGTAATGATTGCTTTAACAGATGGGCAATGTGTTGAATAACTTTATCACCCGCAGGATGACCGTATTTGTCGTTTATTTGTTTGAAATTATCAATATCGATCATAATTAAAGAAGCTTGATCTTGATAACGAGAAAAACGTTCAAACTCACGTTCCATGCATACTTGCCAATGTCGACGGTTATGAAGTTGAGTTAAACCATCGGTTTGACTTAACTCTTCAAGCTGCTGGTTCATTGCTTTCAGCTGCAACTTATTCACTGCAATATCACTGACATCATAAACAATAATACTGATGTGAGTGATGCTGCCTGTTAGCGATGCTAAAGGTAGTAAGGTAATGTTTTGGTACATAAAATCTGCTCGTCCGGTAATTGGACGATAGTTTTTAAATTTAAACACGTAAGGGCGTTGTTCCCAGCTGATAAAGGTACGATTTTTTAATAAAAAAACCGATTCCATTTTTTGTTTTAGCCAGTCGGCTGGAATGTCTGGCAACTCTGTGAACAGGTTTTTTCCTTTGATGGAATTGGGCGAAATACCGCTATGGTTTTCCATAAAGCCATTCCACAATTGGATGTTGTAATTGCGATCAAGCACTATTAAACCGACTTCGATGGTTTGCACCATATCGATAAGCCAGTGAAGTTCATTCATCGCATCGAGATCATTTGACATATTCGCAATATCCAATCTTTAATCGAGAAGATAACCAAGCTTAAAGTTAAGCGTAGGTATCGAATCTTCGGTAAATAGAAGTAGCAAGTCGCATTGGATATTGTAATCTTCAATACGGTAATTAATTTCCATGGCAAGGGTGCGTTGCCATTTTTCAGAGCTGGCGTGAATAAGATCGTTAACGGTACAGTGTTGCCCTAACACCACAGGATGACTCTGGCTGAACTTCATATCCAGCTGCTCCGATATACCGCTTAAAAACGCGCCGATAAGCACGTTACCAGTATCAATTAGCACTTCTACTTCGGTATGGGTTTGTTCTTCACTATTGATTTTCATGAGCTTAGCCATATCGGCAAAACTTGAATCGTGGAAGAGTAATAGGGCTTCACCAGCAACACCTGCACCAATAAATCCCTGACATAACGCAGATATTGTTGATGATTCTTCAGTTGCTTTTAAGGCCATGGTCAGCTCACTGACTTCCAGCACATTAACATTTGGGATTGGCAGCACAACGAACACATCAAGCAACTTAGCAAGCAGGTCAGCAGCACGTCCCATAGCCACGTTGGCTATCTCCTGGCAGGCGTCCCTAAGGTCGACTTTGACCATAGGCTGTATATCAGCTTCGACACCTTGCGTGAGGGTTAAAATGCCATATTCTTGCAAAATATTGCTGATGGCATCGGCGCTAACCGGTTTTTGAATGAAGTCTAATGCCCCTAAGGCTTTTACGCGCTCATGGGCTTTAATTTGAATATCACCTGACACCACAATAATCAGTGCGGGTAAATCTTGTTGTTGAACGGTTTCAAGTACTTGATAACCGTCCATGACGGGCATGTTCAAATCGAGAAATACGATTTCGCCTTTACCTGCTCTAATAGCGTCAAGGCCTTCAGCGCCATTAGTCGCAAATGTCACTTCCACATCCCAATCTTTTGGGAGTGTTCGTGCCATTTGTTTTCTGGCTAATGCTGAGTCATCACATATTAATACGGGAATTGTCATCTTGACTTGTTGTCCTTAATTTCGCCCCAGATAAAGAAGATATTGCTATTTAAGAGCCATTGATAACACTCTTTGGGCGTTCATTTATTATTATAAGACATTTTTATCTTATGTTTTATTCTAGGATACTCATCAATAACATGCGAAATTAATCTGGTTTTCATGTTAAATATGATTGATATAGGCATCCGTGTTGTTTAGCTGATTCATTTCAGAAAACTCATTTTGCAGAGGTCGGCAGATTGAGCTTTGCTTACAACAACATTTGAAGCCAATAAATTGACCATGGTCAATTAGTCGACATGTTATAACTATTAGCAAAATACAACAAACATGTTAGTCTAAAATCTGGACTGACCAGTAAGGAAATATTTCATGACAACGGAATTGGTAACCCTCGATATTCGAAATGATGTTGCCTATGTGTGTTTAAACCGGCCTGAAAAAATGAATGCGCTTAACTATGCCATGTTTGTTGCTATAGATAATACAATCAAACGTATTGCCAAAAATCGCAATATCAAAGCCGTTATTCTTTCGGGAGCGGAAAACAATTTTAGCTCTGGTTTAGATGTTAAAAGTTTAGCTAATGACCCGATTAAAGGTATTCCTCTATTGTTCAAATGGTTACCTGGAAATGCCAATTTAGCGCAACGAGTGTCTGTTGGTTGGCAGCGTTTGCCAGTGCCGGTCATTGCAGTGTTGCAAGGCTGTTGTTATGGCGGTGGAATGCAAATTGCGCTAGGTGCCGATGTTAGAATTGCAGAGCCAGCCACAAGGTTATCCATTATGGAAGCCAAATGGGGCTTATTACCTGATATGGGCGGGCTGGCCAGTTTAAGGCAGATAATGCCAAAAGATAAAGCCCTGCATTTAACCTATACCGCGCAAGTATTAGAAAGTGATCAGGCATTAAATTTGGGGCTAGTGTCAGAAGTGGTTGATGATGCCATGACGCGTGCTGAGGCACTTGCTGAGCAATATATGCTGACATCGCCCGATGCCATAGCGGCAATCAAGCACAGTATTAATCGCAGTTGGAGTGGCACGATTCGGCAGTTATTAAGCCGCGAGTCATTAAGCCAGATAAAAGTCTTGGTAGGTAAAAATCGCGCAATTGCGGCGATACGTCAAACTAAAGATCCTCAAAAATCTTATCGCCCAAGGCAAGGTTGGTGGTGATAGGCTAGTTCATCAAGTTGCTTTGCTCAACTCATAATGCCGTGGCCAAATAAAAGTGCAGTGGTTAAGTCAAAGTCATCACGAGTGACCAATAAGCTCGCAGCGAAGCAGTGTTATCGATTGATAACACTTCTTGCAAACCCTTCAATCCGGGTTAAAGCCTCTTCCCAACCTCCTGAATTGTCTAAATCTAAACTCAAGTAATATTGGCGATAGTACTTAGTCGGTTTGACACTATTATATTGTTTGCGGGTCGGCGCATTTTCTAATGCAAGTGGATTAGCATCATTAGAAATTAAATCCAGTATTGGCACTGACATCATCACCAATTGTTCTGCAATCGGCTTACGCTGTGCTGATTTCTCTATCAGTTGTTCATACTCTCGGTAGGGATTCACCAGAATGACTAAATCAGGAATCGGGATTTTTTTCTCAAAAAGCAGGTGAGTAATCATGCCTGCACTGTCATCAAACGCGATAATCATTCTTGCCCCTGGATAGGATTGTCCCAGCGTAGTAAGTTGATTAAGCGCTTCTGTTAAATTAGCTTGCTGAAAGTTTCTCAGTTCAAGTAATTGTTCGGAATTGTATTTAGGAACAGCTTGGTTGGCAGCTATGGTTAGCTGAGCATCACCAGCTTGTTTGATTTGTTCACTTTCAGTAATAAAATTAGGACGATATAGCCCTTTAGGTGGTGTTAGGCTAAGTGTCGCCCAGCCTTTAGCATTTAGTTCATGGCGTAAAAATCCGCTGAGTCCCATGCTGTGAACTTGTGTGTCAGACGCGCCAATAATCACGGCTAAGCCAAGTTGTTGTTTACCACTCCAGGATCTGAGCAAAACCTCAGCGGGCTTGCCATCTAAGGTGATAGTTTGAATTTCAGTGGCAGGTATCGGGGTGAAATCAACTTGCGCCAACACTAAACTTGGCATTAACCAAAGACTCAATAATAAACGCTGTAAAGTAGGTAATGGACGCAAGCTGACCTCGTCATTGGCAATCGCTGTGGCATTGATAATCTTGGTTATCAATTGTTTGTGCTATCAATCATAGCTTAATCTAATAAAAAAATAAGCACATGCCTGTTAATCGGTCATGTGCTTATTGTTATTAGCAGCCCTCAGTTTGAAGGTGTTATACGTGGCTCACTAATACCATACGAATCGCATCAAGTTGTAGCTGACTGTCGTCGATATAGTCATTTAGTTCATTGATTTGATTGCGAATATAATCCAATTCGGCATCACGTATGTTGGGGTTAACCGCTTTTAGTGCTTCAAGGCGGTTTAATTCTGCCCCTAATTGATGACTCATTTTATCTTTTGCCGCAGCCACTAATTCAGATAACGCCGTTTGTGCGTGGGTTTCACCATGGGCAAATAGCGGATGCAATATCGGTTGAGAGGCATTCACTAATTTACTGGCAATATGGCGATTAACGGCACTAAGCTGTTTATCAAAACTTTGATAATCCACTTTATCTGACATGTTATTGCCGCTTTTATCCAACAAAATACGAATAGGCGTTGGCGGCATATAACGGTAAAGCTGAGTTGATTTAGGCGCTGAAGCATCAGCCATATAGATGAGCTCTAAAAATAACGTACCGGCTGGTAAGGCTTTATTTTTCAATATTGCTACACTAGTGGTGCCAGTTTCTGAACCTGTGATCAAATCTAGGCCCGTTTGCACAATAGGATGCTCTTGCGAGATAAATGCTATGTCATCACGCGATAATGCGGTGTCGCGATCAAAGGTGACGGTTACGCCATCTTCAGGCAGACCAGGATAAGTGGGGTAAAGCATGTGCTCACTTGGACGTAATACAATGGTGTTTTCACCACTGTCTTCTTGATCGACCCCGATAATGTCCCATAAACGGATCACGCTACCGATTAAATCTGTGCTGCTGTCATTATCCGCCAGACGTTTAATCAATGCATTGGCGCGTTCGCCGCCATGTGAATTGATTTCTAATAGCTTATCGCGACCTTGTTCCATCGCGTGCTTAAGCTGTTTATAACGTTGCTGGGTATGATTCAGTAGCAAAGTCAACGCATCTTCATCATCACTAGCCAGAACCTGCGTCAGCTCTTCAGCAAATTGATTAAATAATACGTGCCCGCTAGGGCAGGTGAGTTCGAATGAGTTCAAACCATCATGATACCAACGCATTAAGCGTTCTTGCGCTGTGCCAGCTAAGTAAGGTAAATGAATTTGTATATCATTTTTTTGACCAATACGGTCTAGACGGCCAATACGCTGTTCAAGTAAATCTGGATTGAGTGGTAAATCAAATAACACTAAGTGGCTGGCAAACTGGAAGTTACGACCCTCTGAGCCAATTTCAGAACATATAAGAGCCTGTGCGCCGCCTTCTTCCTGGGCAAAGTAAGCGCCTGCTTTATCACGTTCGATAATCGACATACCTTCGTGGAACACTGTGGCTTGAATACCTTCACGGGTACGTAATGCTTCTTCAAGGCTCAATGCCGTTTCTGCTAAGCTGGCGATGATCAGCACTTTTTTACTGCGGTGACTTTTAAGGAAAGCAATTAACCAGTCAACGCGTGGATCGAACTTCCACCATGAGCTGTCATTCTCAAAAGCCTGATAGAGCTTTTCTGGGCTTAACGCCTGTAATGCTTTAGCTTCAGGTGTTTTTGCTCCGCCCATCATGTCGTTGACGCGCTGAGCGGTAACATATTGCTCCGGCATTGTTTGTGGGTAAGCATTAAAATGACGCTGCGGGAAGCCTTTTACCGACGCGCGACTGTTACGATAAAGCACTCGGCCAGTACCATGCCGGTCTAACAATTCTTGCAATAATTCATCGCGGGCTTCTTGTTGTTGAGCGGCATCAACATTGCTAGCTTGGATCAAACGAATATTGGGTTCGATATCTTTTTCTGATAGCAGCTCAGTTAAGCTATTGATGGCTTCCTGAGTTAAATTGCCTTGAGATGCTAAAGCGTGGGCGGCATCGGCAACATCTTTATAGCTATCCTCTTCTTTCAAGAAAGCGTCGTAATCATAGAAGCGATCGGGATCAAGTAAACGTAAACGGGCAAAATGGCTTTGATGGCCTAACTGATCGGGCGTTGCGGTTAACAGCAGGACACCGGGCACGACTTCACTGAGTGCTTCGACGATTTTATAAGCACGGCTAGGCGCATCTTCAGACCACTCTAAATGATGGGCTTCATCAACAACCAATAAATCCCAATCGGCATCTAAGGCTTGATCAAGACGTTTCTTTTTACGCAATAGTTCAAGCGAGCAAATAACGAGTTGCTCGGTGTAAAAAGGGTTGTCGTTATCAGCATAAGCTTCAACACAACGGTCTTCGTCAAATACAGAAAAACGTAAGTTAAAGCGACGCAGCATTTCAACTAACCACTGATGCCGCAAGGTATCAGGCATTATCACGAGTATACGTTCAGCTCGGCCAGTTAGCAGTTGTTGGTGGATAATCAATCCCGCTTCAATGGTTTTACCTAACCCCACTTCATCGGCCAGTAATACACGTGGGGCATAACGACGGCCAACTTCATGGGCAATCCATTGCTGATGAGCAATTAAGCCAACACGTGGGCCTTGTAACCCCAGTAAATCTGAAGTGGCAAGTTTATGGCGAAGTAATTGACACTGATAACGGACACCAAAACGTTCCAAACGATCGATTTTCCCCGCAAACAGGCGATCTTGTGGCTTATTAAAACGAATATTATGACTTAATAATGTTTCCCTCAAACTCACTTTTTCTTTGGTTTCACTGTGGATCCCGTGATAAACGATAATTTGATTTTTTTCTTCAATTTCTTCAACCGTGAGTTGCCATCCATCACCACTTTCGATGTTATCCCCAGGATTAAATATCACCCTAGTCAGTGGTGCATCAGTACGGGAGAACATGCGGTTCTCGCCTGTTGCAGGAAATAATAATGTGACCATACGGCCTTCAACTTGCACTACAGTACCTAATCCAAGTTCTGACTCAGTATCACTGATCCAGCGTTGACCTAAAGCAAACGGCATTTTTAATTCTCATGTTTGAAGCGGGGAAACAAAAAGGGGGCGTATATTATCTTAAACCCACCCAGATTTAAAATTTTAGCACTTAATTAAGTGGATATTTTCAAATTATCGCCATAAGTGTCATCGGGACGTCATTAAGTCTCAATATAAATGTCATATCACAGCAAACAAATAGTTGAGCTTTTGCTAAGCCACTGCCATATTAAAAGGGTGATGTTTACAAACTGCTCAGCCAGATATAACACCTTGAAAAAGGCGATTATTAGCAGGTGAATTTGATAAATCAGCACAGCGGAGGCGCCATGGAACAAAACGACAGAAAGTTGTTTGTATTGGATACCAACGTGTTACTGCATGAACCATTAGCGATTTATTCGTTTAAGGAACATGACGTAATCGTCCCTATGACCGTATTAGAAGAGCTTGACAGCATAAAAGATAGAAAGCGCGATGTGAGCAGAGATGCACGGGTTGCGATTAGAGCCTTAGAGGATATTTTAGGCGGTTCAACCACCCCTGAACAAATTATTCAAGGCGTACCTTTACCCAGTAGAGAGGGCCATTTAGACGTATCAGGCAGTTTATCCATCTTCCCCGACCATCAAATTGACTTCACCATGGGCGCGCTGCCCGGTGACAATAACGATAACCGTATTATCAATACCGCACTTTATCTTCAAAAGCAGCACCATCCCCGCACAGTCGTGTTAGTGACTAAAGACATTAACATGCGCCTCAAAGCCAAAGGTGCGGGTATTAAGCGGGTTGAAGATTACCGTACCGATCAACTTATCGATGATATTCGTTTTCTTGCTAAAGGTTTTTATCAGTTCGAAGGTGATTTTTGGAGTCAGGTCGATAAAGTCTCAACAGACAGAGTGGGTCGACACACGGTTCATCAAGTGCCCCTAGAACATTTAGGAAAAGAGCCGTTTTACATTAACCAGTATTTAATAGATGAATCAACTGATTTTTGTGGTCGGGTTGCGGCCAAAAGTGATACCCAGCTGGATATCATCGACCGTGGCTATGAGCGATTAATGCACCATGAAGCTTGGGGAATTAAGCCAAAAAATATCTATCAGGGTATGGCGTTAGATGCTTTGTTAGACCCAGATATAGAATTGATCATTTTAACGGGTCCCGCGGGGTGTGGTAAAACACTACTTGCGATGGCCTCGGCACTGGAATTGGTCATAGAGAAAAAACGCTACGACAAAATTATTGTCACTCGAAATACCCCCGATATTGCCGAATCAATTGGATTTTTACCCGGCACAGAAGAGGAGAAAATGGCTCCTTGGTTAGCGGCAATTACAGATACCTTAGAGGTGCTTCATAAAAATGATGTTAATCCAACTGGTAGCGTGAATTACATCATGGAAAAAGCCAATATTCAGTTCAAATCGATTAATTTTATGCGTGGTCGCTCGATTCAAAATTCAGTGGTCATTTTGGATGAATGCCAAAACCTCACCGCATCGCAGATAAAAACCATGATCACGCGTATGGGAGAGGGGACAAAATTAATCTGCAGCGGCAACTTGGCTCAAATTGATACGACGTATTTAACTGCGGTAACATCAGGTTTGACCTATATTGTCGAGCGTTTTAAGGATTTTGAGGGCAGTGCAAATATTTACTTAAATGGCGTGGTACGATCACGCTTAGCTGAATTTGCCGAAGAACATTTATAATCAAACCTTTATTGTGGCTGAACAAAGTCCAAAGTCGGAAATTAAGGCTACAATCATGTTAGTAGCCTTAGTTTAAACAATGAATTTGTTGTTTGCAGTTAGGTTTAGTGATCATTGCTTAAGCACTGTTAGACGTTTTTACAGGGTTTTCACCTAGAAAACTCGTTACATTTCAGGCTAAGTTCAACAACAAAACAGCTTAGTTTGAATAAACTTTAACTTCGAAAGAACAACCGTCTCTAATATGCTTGACCTAGCAGCATCTAATCGAAATAGATTTAGATTAAAGCGTGTGATTGCGACTATGTTCCTGATAATATGAACCTTGTATTAATTTATTGCGTGCGTGATAGCCAACTCTGATATTACGCCGACACCTGCTCCTAAATAAAAAGGCGCTGTCGCAAAGGGTATGGAATGAAACCAACAGAGCCTGATTTACAGCTAAAATCACCGATTCAACGTAACTATAACCGTGCAGTTTTTTATACCTATATTGGTGTGATCGTCATGTCATTAATTTCTGCGGCCATTTTTTATGAACGCCAGAAAGAAGTGCAAATTGAGCAACGCGAGGATCAGGTTGCTCGTCACGTATTACAAATCGACTTATTGCTAGAATCCAGTATCCGTGCGGTGAAAAGTTTGCGCGATGTGGCAATTGATCACCTGCGTTTAGGTGAGCAAGTGCGTAAAGATCGCTTGCCTCAATATGAAAAATTCAATGCTGACGGCCAATATTTTAGTCTAGAACCTAATTATGTAAAAAGTGGCGAACCCTTTACGAATATGGGACGCATTACCGGTATTGGCTCTCTTGATGGTCGCAGCGAGCAATTTTACCAAGAACTTGAAATGCTCTTTGAGTTATCGCTGTCATTTCCAGTCGCAAAAGAAGCCGCGCCGAAGGCATCCTCAATTTATTATGTCTCCAAGCGTAAAATGATGTCTTACTTCCCATGGAATAATAGCGAACAGCGCTTTAGGGAAGAACAACTCACTAAACAGCAGTTTCAATTGGCTACGCCCAAACTTAATCCACAACGTAACGCTTTTTGGAGTCCAGCCTATGTGGATGGTGGCGAGCAAGGGCTGTTAACCACTTTAGGATTACCGGTTTACCTTGAAGATGACTTCATCGGCACCATTAACTTAGATATGACCTTAGCGTCACTTGCGAAACAAATTCGTACTTATTTCAAAATGCCGGGCACAGTGATCCTATTAGATCAACAGAATAATATTTTATCCCACAGTGATTTTGACTCTAATGAAATGAATCGAGTTTATCACATAAGCCAACGTATTCCTGCAGAATTACATTCATTATCCGAGTCGGAACTGTTTGACGCCCATGAGGGGATTTTACGTAATGGGCATTATATTCATTCTGTTGCATTACATAATGCGCCGTGGCGATTGCTGTATATCCAGGAAGAGGGAGCATTATTTAAAGACTCTTGGGAGAAATTACAGCTAACCTTCATTATGGTGGTTTTAGCCCTTTCTGTGCTGGTGACAATTGTGCATTGGCAAACTCGCCGCGCATTCGTTAGCCCCGCGTCTAGGCTGTTAACGCATTTAGAGGCGTGTTCACAGTCACCATTACCCCCTCCAGAAAAAATGACTCCGGGTTGGGAACCTTGGTTTTTATTGGTTAGTCGTATTTTTGAAGAAAACCAACAGTATACGCGTCATTTAGCTGAGCAAAATAAACGTCTTGATAACTTGGTGGCCAGCCGTACCCAAAGGTTGCGTGACACCACAGAGCGTCGTGAACGAGAATTTGCATTATTAAGGTCGTTAATTGACTCGTTACCAGAAGCGATTGTATTTAAAGATAAAGAAGGCAAATATTTAGGGTGTAACAAATCAGCCGAGCGGATGTTAGGCGTGAATGAAAGCGATATTATTGGCTTAACCACAGTTGATTTTACCAGCCCTGAACAAGGTCAACGTATTCTTGCTGAAGACAAGAAAGTGTTAGATGAGAAGAACTCTATTCAATACAAAGAGCGTATTGAAATTGCCGGCAAACCTGTATTACTAGATGCGTTTAAATTGCCATTTTATAACCGCCGCAATGAATTACTCGGGCTGATTTCCATTTGGCGCGATATTACTCGCGAGAATGAATCCGCAGAGCAATTACGCTTGTCAGAAGAGCGTTATCACATGGCGATGGATGCGGTGGAAGATGGTCTATGGGATTGGTACATAGATTCTGAACAAATTATTTGTAACCCCGCTTTTTATTCAATGCTTGGCTACACGCCAAATGAGTTCCCGGCATTATTATCTTCTATTGATGGCTTAACCCATCCAGATGATAGGGACAGAGTGCAAGAGTACCGTAGTCAATATTTGCTTGATCCTACCGATGCCTATGAAATTGAATTTAGAATGAAAGGCAAGCTGGGTGAATATCATTGGTTATTGTCTCGTGGACGTGCGGTGGAGTTTTCTGACTCAGGCCAAACTAAGCGTATGCTAGGCACACACAAAGACATTACTCGACAAAAGAGTAACGAAGTGGCCTTACTTGAGGCAAAGCAAGACGCTGAATTAGCTAACATGTATAAGAGTGAGTTTTTGGCTAATATGAGCCATGAAATTCGTACGCCTATGAACGCCATTATTGGCATGTTGCAATTGGCCCAGCGAACCAGTTTGACCCCTCAGCAAGAAGATTACCTGAGTAAAGCGGGATTCTCTGCTCAGTCTTTGCTGCGCATTATTAATGACATTCTTGATTTCTCAAAAATTGAAGCGGGTAAATTAGAGCTAGAACGGGTCGCGTTCCCGTTAGATAAAGTGCTCGATCATGTGTTAGATATGAATGCCATTAAAGCCCAAGAGCGTGGTGTCGAATTATTACTTTACGCACCTGTTACTGCGGGATTGATTTTAAATGGTGACCCGCTTCGTCTTGGCCAAGTGTTAGTCAACTTATTATCAAACGCGGTTAAATTCACGCAAAATGGTGAAATTGAACTGGGTTGTGAAGATGTAGGTGAACGTGATCATCGTATCACCTTGAAATTCTGGGTCAGAGACACGGGCATTGGTATTAGCAAAGAGCAACAGTCTAAATTGTTCGATGCGTTTTCACAGGCCGACGGTTCAACAACCCGAAAATACGGTGGTACAGGGTTAGGTTTATCAATCAGTAAGCATCTGGTATCCATGATGGGCGGTACCATGCAGGTAGAGTCTGAGGTCAATCAGGGCAGCACTTTTAGCTTTACCATCAGCTTTGAAATTGCCGAAGAAAATATCGTTGAACCTTTAGTGGTGCCAGAACAGTTAAATAATTTAACCACATTAGTGGTCGATGATAATCCAAGTGCGTTGCAGATATATTCAGCCTTGATGAAAGACTTCAGTTTTGGTGTGCGCACCGCAGCCAGTGGCCAACAGGCTTTGGATTGTCTTGCCAAACAGTCTGTAGATTTAATTTTATTAGATTGGATGATGCCTGAAATGGGCGGTTTAGAAGTGCTAACTCAAGTGGATGAAATGGTCGCCGATGGTCGTTTAGCTAAACGACCGATCATCATTCTGATGACCGCATACAGTGCAGAACCTTTGGCCGACGATGTCGCTGATAGAAACATTCATGCTATTTTGCAAAAGCCTTTTAAAGCCTCGGCTTTGTTTGATGAAATCATTAGTGCTTTCGCTAAAGAACCCAAATTGAACGTGCAGTCGGTGCCAAAAGAAGATGTGCAAGAGCAGCAGTCAGGTTTAGTGTTATTGGTAGAAGATAACTTTATTAATCAACAGGTAGCCTCTGAGTTATTAAAAAGTGCGGGTTATGAAGTTGTGATGGCCGACAATGGTCAAATCGCATTAGATTTGATTGATACACGATCCTTTGACGCGGTATTAATGGATATACAAATGCCTGTTATGGACGGATTAACGGCATCGAAAGAATTGCGTAAACGTTACAGTGCGGAGCAAATGCCGATTATTGCCATGACAGCCCACGCGATGTCGGGTGACAGAGAAAAAAGTTTGGCTGCGGGCATGAATGCGCACATTACTAAACCGATCGTGTTAAATGAGTTATTTGACACCTTATCGTATTGGATTGAGTATAAAAATAACCATAAAGCCTAATTTCTTTTGTGTTATGCATAATGGATGGCATTAATATTGAGGTTAGATTTACAACAAGGATTTGAACATGAAACCACGTCAGCTCTCTCTGGCAATAATCTTGGCGATTAGCCCTGTATTAGCGTTATCGACATTATCGACCCAGGCTATTGCTGCTGAAACGGCCGAAAAAGTGATTAAAAACAGTCAGGCTGCCGAAGGGTTTATTAATCTGTATTATGACAATGTTGACGGTCAGCTCTATTTACATGCCAATAAATTGAATCAGCCGTTTCTATTGTTAACCAGTTTACCCCATGGTGTGGGCTCCAATGATATTGGATTAGACAGAGGGCAGTTGGGACGTACTCGAATGGTGCAATTTGAGCAACATGGTCCTTACATAGTATTAAAGCAACTCAATACTTATTTCAGAGCCAGTAGCGATAATCTAGCCGAGCAGCAATCCGTTAAGCAGGCTTTTGCTGAATCGATTTTATGGCGTGGCAAATTGCTTCAAGGTAAAGCCGCTTTAGTGTCGATTAACGACCTAGTGATAAATGATTTGCATGGCGTTGCCGATGTTTTAGCCGCAACAAACCAAGGGGGGTATTCACTTGATCCCCAACGTTCAGTGATCATGCCTGAACAAGTAAAATCATTTACCCAAAATGCTGATGTTGATGTCAATCTTACGTTTACTGCCCAGCACCCTGGGAAGCAAGTTGTTGAAGTCACTCCAGATGCCAAATTTATGTCTGTCAGGATGCGTTACTCGTTTGTCGCGTTACCCGAGGCGGGTTACCAACCACGGGCTTATCATCCGATGAGCGGTTATCTGTCAGATGAGCATTTAGATTATTCTACTCAAGTTGACGAGCCAATCGTTCAGCGCGTTTTGTTACGTCACCGCCTTGAAAAAGTCACCCCAGGCGACGCCCCTAGCGAGGTGATAAAACCTATTACCTATTACCTTGACCCAGGTGTACCAGAACCTATTCGAACTGCACTTTTGGATGGCGCTCGCTGGTGGGAAGATGCGTTTAATGACGCAGGGTTTATTAATGGTTTTAAGGTCGAAATGCTCCCCGAGGATGCTGACCCGCAGGATATTCGCTATAACATGATCCAATGGGTACATCGTGCAACACGAGGTTGGTCATATGGATCTGCTATCACGGATCCCCGCACGGGTGAAATCATTAAAGGCCATGTTACCTTAGGCAGTTTACGCGTCAGACAAGATCATCTTATTGCCCGTGGATTGACCGCCGACTGGCCAGATAGAAAAGCCGCAGCCGATGCAGCAATGGCATTATCATTAGCCCGTATTCGCCAGTTGTCTGCCCACGAGGTTGGTCATACCTTAGGTTTTGACCATAACTTTGCCGCATCTACAAATCAGAATGCATCGGTTATGGATTACCCTCATCCATACGTGTATTTAGATAATAACGCCATCGCCATAGATACTCCTTATACTGAAGGTATTGGCGAGTGGGATAAATACACTGTGGCATTTGGTTATGGACCGCAGGCTAATCAGGGGGATTTACTGAGCTTAGCCATGAGTAAAGGTTATCGCTATATTGGCGAAACTGACTCACGTGAAGCGAGTGCTAGCCATGTTTACGCTAGCCTTTGGGATAATGGTACTGATGCGGTTGCTGAGTTATTGCGTTTAGAAACCGTGCGTAGACACGCCATTGAACAATTTAATGCTGACGCCTTATTAAAAGATGAGCCTAAGGGCGAGCTTGCAGATGTCTTTGTGCCTATGTATTTACTGACTCGCTATCAGGTTGAAGCCGCAGCTAAGTGGCTTGGTGGCACTGAATACAATTACCAGCAATTAGGTGCTGGGCTAAGTTGGCATTATGCAGCCCCTGCAAAACAGTTTGCGGCATTAGATGCATTACTGGCCAGTTTATCTGCGCAAAGTTTAGCTGTCCCCGCAAACGTGATGACTGCTTTGGTACCTAAAGCGGGTAATTACCGTAAAACTCGCGAGAGTTTTAATGGCAATACTGGTGTGGTGGCCGATGAATTAGGCATGGCAGAAGTGATGAGTCGACATATTGTCAGCCAAATGTTGGCACCTCAGCGATTAAATCGAATTAACCAAGGGTTTATGCAAGATGCTGAGCAGCTTTCTGTGGTGAGCTTATTGGATAAACTGATCGGTGCTACGCTTTATCAAGAACTCAATAGAGGCACGACACTCGGCATTAAAATGCGCGTGAATACTGTGGTTATTGAAGGGATATTAACAGCGTATCACGATAGTCAGACCGCCCCCGAAGTAAAGGCGCAATTGTTGGCTAAGCTTGAGTTTACGCTAAAACA
The DNA here is from genome assembly GCF_014647215.1 of Shewanella aestuarii. Lineage (GTDB taxonomy): Bacteria > Pseudomonadota > Gammaproteobacteria > Enterobacterales > Shewanellaceae > Shewanella > Shewanella aestuarii. The sequence goes on along the minus strand of NZ_BMOT01000004.1, from coordinate 238,643 downwards.
ACTTAAACGTCGTAGCACGCGCACCAGTCAATATCAGGCTGCACATTATGATTGGTTATACGCAGGTATAGAAAAAAGCCTACAAACACCAGAGTTTAAACTGATAGCTGAACCTTTGACTATGCCACCAGGTTCACCTATTTAACGTCATACGCTTACGATAGGATTAGCATTGACTATCACACAACCGAGTCATTGTAGGCTCGGTTTTATTTTGTCTGTTGTTTGGGGTTTTTAGGATAAAACAGCTCAGGTTTTCTATCCAGATGAGAAAACTGGCGGGTATTTTTATAGGGTAACTTCATAAAACCACTGATCCCATGGCCTTGTATTTTACTTGCGTTGGCAATAATTCTATCAAGACTCGCTCTAAATGCGGCTTGTTTACGCGGGTTAAGTAAGCGTAAATAACTGTGAATCTTTAAGTGAGTCGGTAAGGCTTCAAAAATAATGCAACCCGTGTGATGAATTTGATTTAACCAGCCTAATTCGGTCATGATTTCTGCAGGAAGTTCAAGGTTTTCCTCAGGATCTTTACCATCCTCAAAATAGGAGTGTAAACGTGACTTATCCTCTAAAGAGGGCACATCGCCAACCTCAAAGGGGAGCTGCATTTCTCCCGATACTTCAAATGGCATGTCTGGGCTACTGCGCTCGATATGCAAGGTGTCTTTGGCATTAAAGAAACAAGCCTTAAACACCCCAATACGTTTAATGCCTCTGGCCATAGTGACCATGTTATTGACTGCTACGATTAGCGCTGCTTTTTGGGTGGGATCATAAGTCGCTAAGTTTGAATCGATGTACACCCCTGTTTGTTGCCAATGTATCGCCAGTCCACCGACAATCGGATATTGCGCAAGCCTTCCAACCGCGGCAATAAACCCTTTTTCGGTATCAGCCATACCTACCATAAAGTTTCGGTAATACTTATCCACTTGCACATCGTCAATATCAGCAATGGGGTCGTGGTCATTGTGTTCTTTTAAAAAGGACTTACGCGAGCTATAGCTGACGGTTTCAATGGCTCTAGTGCGAGGTTGAACCCATACAGGAATGTCAGACTTAGTCGGAAGATAGTTGATGTCTGGTAAGTGCATTCTATGACTATGGCGCATACTCTTTAAAAAGTAATCTCCTGCACGGCAGCGTAATTCGGGATCATCGCTTAACATGCCGTCTAAGGTTTTTGCTAACTCAATGGGTAAGCCTATGCTGGTAGCCGGAATGATTTTTGTGCCAAAACGACTGCTTTGTCCAGATGCTAAAGCATAAAGTGTTCCCGCCACACCTTGTTCATCAAATCGAGCCGATGATAAGGCACCATTAAGCTGTGCATCACCAATAAAATATACATCGCCCATACGCGCATTGGTTTGATGCTGGTCGCTGGACATTAATGACATGACGTTATCATCTACGGGTCGATCGAATTCATCGCGTTGAGCAAAAACCGCAGATCCCCAATCAATTAAAGACAAGCTGTCTGTTTCAATATCGTAAACCAAGTTAGAGGGTTTAATATCGCCATGAACTAAAGGTTTACCTTTTCGTAAATAATACAAAATATTGGCCAATTGCCGGGCAATGCTGACAATCATCGCAGCCGGTAGGGCGCCCATACGTTGGCATATTTTATCGAGATCTTCTCCCTTAGCCCGCTCCATCACCAAAATCCCTTGTTTACCTACCCGTTCAAACTTGATTGCAGCGGGCACATTGGGATGTTTGACTAAACTAAGCATGTAGGCTTCTTCTTCAAGCCTGTCTTGAATATTTTGCGGCAAAGTAAGACGAGAAAACTTAAACACATGGGATTCACCGACACTATTTACCCCAGCAAACACAAAACCATAAGCACCTTTACCAATGAACTCGATTTCACAATAGCCCAATTTGCTGAGCTGCTGCTTACACAAACGTACCCAAGCCTTATGCTTGCGAGCATCATTGGCTTTGAGTAAATAAATCGACTGTTCTTCGTTAATATAAAACTGCTGTAATTGCGGTGTTTGCAAATGATATCCCCTTAATGTGCAGGGGTTATTTAATCCTTATCTGGCTTTGACTTCAAGGGCTTCCTAACTAATTTTATTGGTTAAGTAAACCTTGATGTGTATCAATTTAGTTATCTACTGTAATCGGTAAGATTAAGCTAGATTCAATCAAAGCTTTTAAAGGGAGACACTTATGTCAAATATCAAAAAAGCAGATTTAATTCAACTATTTGACTTTCCTCGCTCACGTATTTTGAAGTCGATGGAAGTGACTCATTGCCCCCATGCGGTATTTTTTAACTCTTCAGATGAGCAATGTATTACCTGTCATCAGGGAGAAGAGTGCGTATGGATAAATCATAATGATGAAATGGTCGCAATGGAGGAAAAGTCCATTGAAGATTTGAAGCAGCAAATTCTAGTCGCCGTCGATTTTGTTGATTCGAGTTTGTCGCCTCACCATTTATCACGTCGCAATTGTCAGTGTGAAAATTGTGTGTGGTTACGTAAAGTTCAGCTTACCCTTAAAGGGGAGTAGTTAAGCGAATTGCAAGACGATTAAGTTGCTTCTGTTGTTTCAAGCTTATAAAGTGAGCCAGCAATTTTACTCGCTGGAGAAACAAAGATGGACCCTCAGTTTTGGCATGAAAAGTGGCAGATGCAACAGATTGGCTTTCACCAGCCTCAAGTAAATCCTTTTTTAATCCGTTTTTGGACTTCATTAGGTCTGGACGCAAACAGTAAGATTTTTGTCCCATTGTGTGGCAAATCTTTAGACATGTGTTATCTAGCAGAGCTAGGACATCAGGTGCAAGGTTGCGAACTCAGTCAAACGGCCATTGAACAGTTTTTTGCAGAAAACCAGTTACCCTTTCAAGTACAGTCTCAGCAACAACACCAATTCTTTAGTGCCGATCAGCTTGAGCTAATTCAAGGTGATATCTTTACTATTGACCCTAGTGTGACCGCCAGTATTGGTGGTTTTTATGATAGAGCGGCATTAATCGCCTGGCCTGAAACCATGCGTCAGCAATACGCAAAAACCTTAGCAAAGCTCATTCCTGCTAATGTGTCTGGTTTACTTATTACCTTAGACTATCCCCAAGATACTCTGAAAGGTCCACCATTTGCCGTCAGTCCAGACTGGATAGAGCAATACTTAGCGCCATATTTCGAGATTAGCTTATTGAGCTGTGAAGATGTATTGGCTGATAACCCACGTTTTGTAAACAAACAAGTCCCGTGGTTAAATGAAGCGGCTTATAAATTGACCCGTAAAGCATAGTGACTGCCAAACATAACAACTGAGCATTGATAGTTGTTTACATTGGCTCAATAAAAAGGCGACCCATAGGTCGCCTTAATGCGTTAACGTCTAATGAGATTAGAAGTCGTAACGTACGCCCACAGAGAATACGTTGTCATCTTTTAAATCAGTTTTAACGTTGGCATCGGTAAAGTCACCTTCGTACATTGCATAGTGAGCAAATACTAAGGTTGATTTAGCAATACGATAGTCAGCACCAAGAGTGATGTTTTGTACGTTGATATCATCAGCGCCAGCTTGACCTAATGCTTTGTAGTACTTACCAAAGCCTGCTTCATCTTGACCATATTCTACTTTTAAGTTTACACCATTTAAGTTGTATACAGCATTGACAAAATAAGTGTTACCGTCGATATCACTGTTAGATACGCTTTCTGAGTTTTGGAATAAACCACCTACTTTGAAGTCACCTAACTTAACTTGACCTACAGCGCGGTATGCATCAACACCACCGATAGCTTTATTGTAAGCACCTGCTAAATAGTAGCTATGTTTTGCTAGCCCTTTGTCACCTAATGTCACGCTTAATGCATATTGAGAATCATCAGAATCTTGATTATCTTCCATTAAGTATGTTGCATTAAAGGTCACTAAGTCTGCAATAACTGGTGAGTAGTACCAAACACCATCTGCACTACGAGTTTGACCACTAACCAAACGGTCTACGTCGGCGTTAGTATTACCAAATACGTCAACACCGCCTTCCGCTTGCTTGAATACTGTGTCATTACGACCAACTAATACTGAACCAGCAGCCGTTTTCACGCCTAAGAATGTATTACGAGCTTTGAAAGTATCATTTGAACCAGAGGTGTTTTCTACTTGGAATTCCATTTGGTATAAAACTTCAACACCATCAGCAATCTTTTCGGCACCTTTCACACCCACGTTAGAAAAGTTGTTTTCGAAATAAGTCCCACTTTCGCCTACAGTAACACCGTGAGTGCCGCCCTGTAAGGTAGAGCCGGTATCAGTAGTAGTTACAGCAAGCTCTAAGCGACCATAAAAGTCAGGGCCATCAGCAAGTGCACCAAAAGAGGTGATTGCTAGTACTGATGCTACTGATGCAGATAGTAAGGTTTTTTTCATCTTTCATACTCCCAGAACATGATGTTCTATGATTCCATTTTAAGAATGGTTTTAATAGTGACTTATGCCGTAAACGGCTATGTAACAATCTAGTATGGGATTTTACAGTTTTGAGGATGACAAATTGTGGTAGAGATCAAACTTTTTAATCTTGAGTTAAGAATAAATGTTTAAATGTGACCGATTAGATCATTTGTTGCCATTTTTAACAGTCTATTAGCATTTTGTGCTAATGCGTCAGCGAATGTTAAGCTAATATTTTGCTTTTTTCATTGAGAATTGACTTTATTAGTTGAGGTTTTTTGCGGTGTTTGCTGTTGTGCACTGAAGGTATGAGTAAAAGTTCAATAAAAAAAGCGGCTTACTTAGCCGCTTTAATGGTGATGAACTTAACTTTTAGAAATCGACACGAAGACCAACAGTGACAATATCATCGCTTAGATCGGCATTGAATGTATCAACTAACATGTCGCCATCATATTTAGTGTAATGACCGTACACTAAAGTGTTCTTGCTTACACGGTAGTCAGCACCTAGGCTGAACTGCTTTAAATCAACATCGCTGACATTGGCAAGATTGTCATTGCTTTGACCAACAAAACGACTGACATATTTACCTAGACCAGAATCATCTTGGCCGTAAGATGCTTTAAATTTCCAGTCACCCATTAAGTAAGCGCCATTGATGACATAACTGTCACCTTTTAAGTGCGCTAGGTCGGTATCTTTGCTTTCACTGTGTTGGTAAAGACCACCCACAATGAAGTTACCAAACTTACCTTGTACAACACCGCGGTATGCTTCGATGTTGCTGATACCATCTTGGTAAGCTGCAGCAGCATAGAAGTTTTGTGATTTGAATGCCTTATCACCTAATGTCGCACTAAGGGCATACATAGAATCAGCAGATTTTCTGTTGCCTTTAGCGTCAACATGGTTGTCATCAACTAAGTAAGTAGCGTTTAAGGTAATTAAGTCAGCAAGCTTAGGTGAGTAATAACTGATGCCATCAGCTTCACGATTTTGACCCGCAACAAGTAAATCAATATCTGAGTTGGTATTACCGAATAAATCAAAGCCACCTTCAGATGATTTGAATACTGTGTCATTACGACCGACTAATGCTGTACCCGCTAAGGTTTTTACCCCAATAAAGCTGTTACGCGCCGCAAAAGTGTTACCTGAATTATCAAAGTTCGATACGCCAAATTCCATTTGGTAGAGAATTTCAACGTTGTCGTTAATTTTTTCAGACCCCTTCACACCCAACCATGAAAAGTTATTTTCAATGATGGCACCGTCTTTTTGGTTTTGAGTTGCAATACCTAGGTCTGAATTGGTGAATGCTAAATCGGCGCGTCCATAAAATTCAGGACCTGTAGCGAGTGCACTAAAAGAAGTTAACGCGGCACAGGAAAGGATCGCACTCGTGATAAGGTTTTTTTTCATTTTCATCTTCCTTTATTAAGGTAGTGATTAATAGATGGGCTTTTTACCCATAAATACCAGAGCTTTATTAGCACTAGCGGATATTATTAAGCCTGTGCATTTTGGCATAAGAGTGCAGATAAAAGTGTGATAATGATTTAAAACTCTTATTTTTCAGTTGATTGCGATATTTACATTAACTAGGTGGCAACTGTTTTTTTACCAATGTAAACCAAGGGTGGGCAGTTTATTAGCTAAGATTTAACCTTTAAGTAAATTTGTTTACTCATATTTCTTAGCGCTCAAGCTTTTAACAAAGAATGATTGTTGATTTATAAATCTTGAGCATTTAGCTTTGCTGACGAGTCAGTTAAAATAGCGGATTAGAAAAATGAGCTATTTTTAGGGTATCAAGATGTTGTCAGAAGCATATGTAAATCGATTTGCGGGTATTGGTCGTTTGTATGGACAAGCGGCACTGAATACCTTTGCTGAGGCACATGTTGTTATTGTCGGGATTGGTGGCGTGGGCACCTGGGTTGCCGAGTCACTTGCTAGAAGTGGTATAGGTCAAATCACCCTCATCGATTTAGATGATATTTGTGTCACTAATACCAATCGTCAAATTCATGCCATCGCGCAAACAATAGGGCAGTCAAAAGTTGAAGTCATGGCACAACGTATTTTGTCAATCAACCCAGAATGTCAAGTCAATGAAATTGAAGACTTTGTGACATTAGATAATCTTGATGATTATTTTCCCCGTCAGGAGGTAGGACACAAAACTATTAGTTATGTCGTTGACTGTATTGATGCAGTAAAACAAAAAGCGGCATTAATAGCCCATTGTAAGCGCAATAAAATCCCCTTGGTCACTATTGGTGGAGCAGGTGGGCAAACAGATCCTAGTCAAATTCAAGTGACTGATTTAGCCAAAACAGTACAAGATCCATTATTGGCAAAGGTGCGCAGTATATTACGCAAAGAATACGGATTTAGTAAGAATGTTCAACGACGCTTTGCTATCGATGCTGTTTTTTCAACGCAGCATTTAGTTTATCCGCAAGCTGACGGTAGTGTGTGTGCGACCAAAGCTACAGCTGAAGGAAGTATGAGAATGGATTGTGCGTCAGGTTTTGGCGCTGTCACCATGGTAACAGGCACCTTTGGTTTTATGGCCGCAAGTCGAGTGTTAGCCAAGTTAGCTGCCAAATAGTGATTAAAGTGCATTAATTTATTTTGTGAATTGATGCACTTTAATCCTATTCAGCTTCACCTATTGTGAAATCATCATTGCTCAGTAGCGGGTGCAAAGTATAGGGGAAGCTGACGATAAACATAGGTCCGCCTAAGGGAGAAAGTGGTTCAAAACGAATGCTCCCGTGAATTAAGGTTGCCGCGTTAAAGGCTGCTGCTAATCCTAGTCCAATCCCTCCTTTATTACGTGTAGTGGTAAAGAAAGGTTCAAACATATGATCTGCCACTTCTTTAGGTATGCTTAATCCATTGTTTTGAATTTCAATGTTTATCTGATCATTATCTATGGCTACATTGATAAATATCCGACTATCTTCTATTCCTTTGAAAGCATGGGTATAAGCATTTGAAATAATATTGCCGATAATTTGATTGAGCAGATTAAGGTTACTATTTACCTCTAACTCGGCGTCGACGTTCATATTGATATCAACGTGCTGCGGTGAAAACATAATCTGTGTTGAATCAACAATATCTTCAAGTTGTTGTTTGAGATTAAATTGGGTATTTTTTTCATGTCGCTGTTCGGCTGCAACGGTTTTGAATTTTTGAATTAAGGTACTGGCGCGAGTGATGTTATTCACAATCAGCTGACAGCTTTGTTGGTACTCTTCCAGTATTCGGTTTATTTCTTCTAAAGTAGCATGTTCACTGTGGATCAGTTTTATGAGATCTTCTACATGCGACAGCTGAGAGCTAGCTGCCGTTAGGCAAATGCCGATAGGGGTATTAATTTCATGGGCTAAACCTGAAACTAAACCGCCAAGGGCAGCCATTTTTTCTTGCTCAACTAACACTTGTTGCGCACGCTTTAGGATCAGTAAAGATTGCTCTAGTTCTTTAGTTTGCTCTTTAACCTGCCTTGCTAACTCGTCTTTGTAACTGCGTTCCAGCTTTAATAAGCGCTCGCGATCTTCTAATGCATTCTGTAAAGCATTTTTGGACTCTTGGACGTCAGCAAATGATGCACGAACTTGTTGCTGCATAGTGTTGATAGCATTAGCGACTAGAGCAAATTCATCTTTGTCTTTATGAGCAAATTGTAAGGGTTCGAATGGTTTTTCTAGACTAATTCTGTCGCAATATTGACTGAGTTTTAAAAGGTGTTGGGTAATATTTAGCCATACCAAGAAAAGAATAAAACCGGCCACTAAAAAGGTTTTGATCGCATTTGACAGTAAAATCAAAATGGCTTTGTCATACAGTCTGTCATAAATGATGTTTAAGTCAGCCTGAACGTATAAGGTGCCGACTTTGATATCACTAGAATTGGTATAGATGAGGTCAAATTGTTTTTCTATTGTTGATGTTTGTTGATACTTACCTGCTTGCCATTCTTGGCCGCTATCGTCTTTGATGGAGATATAGGTGATGTCAGGTAATTGACTTAAACCATCTATTTGCGTGTTGATTAAACGCTCATCGATCACCCAAATACTGGCTGCTAATACTTCTAAATTGACTTTCTCGATACTAGAAAATGCTCGGTCGATTCGGCTTACATCGCCATTGTAGTCATTGAAGAGCTGATAAACAGTGGTAAGCAGAGTAATAAGAGAACTAAAAAGCACAATCGAAAGCATAAGCTTGCGACCAATAGGGCTAGTTAATAGTTGTCCAGAAAATCTTAGCATGGCATTTATTTAATCATTCTAAGTGCTTATATAAATAAGTTAGTGCATAACAACGTTTTAATCCACCTTTAATTGGACTCTTTATTGCTGAAAATGTCCGCTCAATTTTAATTGTTTTTATATATCAATGTGGCATTACTCTTGCTTTGTCTGAATAGACGTTCAAAATTCTGACACTGTGGGTGATATATGAAAGAAGTGATGATAAAAGCGATTAGCTTAAGCAATGCAAAGCGCACTTTTATGAGTGTGATGTTGTGGTTGGTCATTGCATGTGTGGCGCTGTTATTTGCCCCGCAAACTTTACTTGAGAAGCTGGCTTTGGCTGAAGTAGTAACCCAATACAGTTTTATTATAGGATTAGGGTTAATCATTGGCGCGGCATATTTCCTCAGTCAACTTGTTAGCTTTATTGCTGATGAATCTATTCAGTATTTACGCCAAAAACGAACCGTCGAAACCATTGAAGCGAAAGTGAAGTTGCTTGATCCTGCTGAGCGCGCACTATTAAGAGAGTTTTTTCTTCAGGGCGCGACAATATTAGCGTTACCGCAAAATGAGTTAGCGGTAAAAAGCTTACTGCACACCAATATTTTGGAAAAACTGGGCAACGAACGTCACTATGCCATTCAGGGACCTACTGCCGAATATAAGATTTCTATGCCGGCCAGAATTTATTTAAATCGCGATGTGCTGCGTTTGCCGGCAGGTGAACCGACTCAAGAAGAATTGTCACATTTATTGAAGGCAAGACCACACTTTATTAATGGGCTTGTGCAACCGCGTAAACATGCCGCTTAAATGAAGAGGCAGGTTACTAAATGCTTTAATATGGGATTGACCAAACAACAAAAAATAAAAAAGGGGCTAGATTAGCCCCTGAAGTGGTTCAGTTTTACTTGAAAAACAGCAATTAAAAACTAAGAACAAAGAAAACGCAGCAAGCAAATTACTCATTATTGCCTGGTGCTGACTTCACAACGAACATCCACATTAAGTAAGAAATAATCCCCAAAGTACTGAAAATAACAATCATTGAGAGTAATCCAATTGGGTTACCGAACATTAAATCTAACCAGAATGCCATGATAAAATTCCTTGTAATTGTGAAGTCCTAGTTATCATAATGCTGAATTAAATGAACAAAACTGATCTCGATCAATGATCCCCTCTATAAATAGGTATAGATGTTGTTTAAATGTGATCGCTGTTACATTTATCCGGAAACGGTACTTGTATTTCTTTCATATTAATCAATGGGCATGACACTTTTTTGAAGTCAGAATAGTGACAGTGGGTGTCTTCGAGGGTAAAGATACGATTGGATTTTAAGCGCTTGGTATTTTTTGTTGATAAAGTCTCGTTAAAGGGCTTGCCATTGTCATAAGCATGGGTATAATTCCGGTCACTTAATTGATACTGTTCAATTATGTGATTGTGCCAGTGTGGTGAAATTGGTATACACAGGGGATTCAAAATCCCCCGCCTTTAAAAGCGTGTCGGTTCGAGTCCGACCACTGGTACCACTTCAAAGCCGACCTTAGAGTCGGTTTTTTTGTACCTAAAATATGGGGTTATGTGTCTTTAACCGAATACCGTGTCAGCCTTTTTACATGAGGCTTTACCTTGCCCAATTGCCCTGTTTCACATTCTTTGCAAATCAATCCTCTTATTTTTGGTGGTGGGTTAACTATTTTACGCCACACTGATTTCAAATACCTGTAGTTCCAACCAATAACACAGGAAAATCTTCTGCCATAGAGGATAAAACTCAATCGCAGTTTCAATGACTAGCATGCCATTAATGCTTTGGAATATGCCGCAGTTAAAGTCCAACTCCTTTACAAGTTCCCAGTAACCACCTTGCTCTACATAGCAGAAATCAGTGAGTAACATAATTGCCATCGTCCACGCATCATGAGTGAGACAAAGCCGACTCAGTTTGGTTTAGGTAATATTTGAAATTGAATTGAATACAACATTAGTAAGATTAAGTTTTTTGAAATTTTTAAAATAAAAAACCAGTTGCCTAAGCAACTGGTTTTTATTTTACGAATTAACGTTTGGGATTAGTGCTTACGACGACGTAATGCAGCTAAAGGTAGTAATAATGCTGTTAACCAGCCCATTGAACCACCAGAGCTTGGCTCTTCTTTGGCATTCACTGTAATTGTAGCAACGCCAGGTGCACTTTCAGCACGACCATCAGAAGCGACTACAGAGAATTTAAGAACATGGTTACCAGCAGGAGCTGTAAAGTTAATGCTTGAACCACCATTTGCGAAAGTAACAGCCGTACCAGACGTTTGAGTCCAAGCGTAAGTTAACGTGTCACCATCAGCATCTTTACCATTTGCTTTAGCAGTAACAACAAAGTTCTCTGTACTTGTCATTCCAGTAGGAGCAACAGTAGGAACGGTATTGTTAACCATTACTGACACAGTAACAGGCTCTGAGCGGTTGCCCATGGTATCCATTACGACAACAGAAGCTGTCATTGTTTCTGTTTGTTGGTTGATAACTGCAGATTCACTTAACGTTACAACGCCTTTTTTGTCGATAGCTATCATGCTTGAGTCAGAACTTATTACAATAAACTCTGATATTGGGCTGGTTAACATATCTGCGTCAGTTGCAACAACTTGACCTAATACTAAACCGGCCTTAGCACCTTTATTAACATAAACAACTAAATCTTCAGCTACTGGTGCAGAGTTGCCTTCATCTGTAGTGTTGGCAACAACTGACATTGAGCCATCTTCAGATAACAGCATATAACCCATTGAGTTATCACCAACTGAGCTCATTAACATAGCGCTTTCGCCTGGCGCAAGTTCAGTAACATCATTGCCTTCAGCATCAACCAAACCTGCCATAGCATCTGGACCAACTAAACTTAAAGAGGCCACGACCTCATCACCCGTGCCTGTTGATACAGGTGCCCAATCACTTTCTTCTACGCGGAAACGAACATTGATTGATTCGCCTAGATTATTTTGATCAAGTCCCAAATCTTCAAAACATGCTTTAGTGGTTAAAAAGTCATTACCTGTAACATGGTATGCAGGCTGTAAAGAACCACTTGAAGTACCGTAAGTTGTTACAAAACCGTATAAAGAGCGAGGATACGCGTCATTAAACCATTGAAGGTTAACGGTCTTAGATGTGTAATCCCATACACCATCATTGTTAACATCATAATCTACGTTGTAGCTCGCCACGAATGCATGAACGATTGGATCACGCATTTGGAAGGTATTGTAAATAGCAATACCCGCATCACAAGAACCGCTACCTGCAAGTTCAGCAGAAGCATTTAATAGGTCGTGACGCAGTGACATATCTTTTTTGCTTGTTGCTGTTAAAGGCACACTAAATGGAGCAGTAATTGCTGTTGCACCAGTATTGGTGAATGTTCTTACAATGCCATCTTCAGTCACTTCAGTCGCAACTGATGCTGCAGCGGCAGCTTTTGGTAGGATATGATAAACCACATGCAATGCATCGGTTTCACCATCCATAAATTTAATCGCACCATCATATTCAGATAGGGTTAACGCATCAGATGCTTCAGCAGCTGTACCATCTAATTCGTATGATGAAGTTAACGTCCACTCTGGAAGTTTAGTTGGATCAATTGTGACTGTTACATCAAATGATTTAACTTGGCCAGCTGGGATAGATACTGACTCAGGTAAAGTAAATGAAACCGCGCCAGAATCTTTATCATTCATGAAGCGTTGTTCAGCCATTAATGAATAGGTTTTGTTGTCGCTAGAGAAGTTTTTAACTGTGATGGTTTTAGTCATAGTAGTCACTTCGGTTAACGATACTAAACCAAATGCTAAGGCTGCCTGCATTGTATCTTTGTTCCAAGCAGCAACCGGTAAGTTGATTGCTTTTTGAACGTCTACAAGACCAGCACCGATATAACTAATTGGTGCAAGTTCAGCATCTGGATTTAAACCACGAGGTTCAGCAGTAACATCTAAGTTAGCTGAGTTCATCATTGTGGCCTTAATTTCAAAGCCATTGCGGTTAGGAAGTGCTTCTTTAACAATACTCATCGCGCCAGCTGTAATCGGGCTTGAGAAAGATGTTCCGCTAATTGGGGTTAAACCGTCACCTAAACCAGGGTGTGCAGTCATAATTGCAGTACCTGGAGCGGTAATTTCAGGCTTCAATGTACCAGCAATTGAAGGGCCGCGTGATGTAAATGTTGCAATAGCACCAGCAGTTAATACTTCTGTTGACGTAATAGAGTATTCAACTACACCATTTGCAAGCTCAGCTTTAATAGCATCGCCTTCTTCTTTTGAAATCATCACCGAAGGAATGGTAACAGCAGCATCGCTACCACCCATGTTGAATGCGCCACCATCAGCAACGTTATTTGCAACAATAACGAAAGATGCACCTTGTTTTTGAGCGTTTAATACTTTAACTGTAAATGAACAAGCGCCACGGTCGATGATGACCGCTTTACCGGTAAAGTCTTCAGTAAAAGCTGCACAACCATTGAAGTTTGAGGTTGGTAATACTAAAGGTGCATTTGTGTGGTTAAACTCAAATACGTTGCTTTTGTTAAAGCCAGCACTAAATGCTTCTAACTCAACACCTGCAGCAGTTGCGTCTAACTTGCCTACTTTTGTTGTAGGGTGAGTCATAGCACCAACAGATAGGGCATTGTTTGAAGTACTTGGACCGCCAACAACAAATGGCGAAGCGCCATCATTACCCGCAGAAATAACTAAGTTAACACCAAGCTCAACCATTTCATCAATAAGTTCTTGAACAGCACCACCTTTGGTATCACCAAAGTCACCGCCTAAAGACATATTTACAGTGTCAACGCGATCAGAAATGTCACCATCGTCATTCGGGTCCATTGCTGCTTCAAGTGCGTTTAATTGCGCTAATCCAGGACAACCTGAGTTACATACAGAATATACGAATAATTCAACATCAGGAGCGATGCCTACAACTGAATGGCTTACATGAGTACCATGGTTTGTATTTACATCAATTGGGTTAGGATCGTCATTCATGAAATCATAACCGCCAACAATTTTACCTTGTGGCCAGTTAGGCATTTCTGATTTAGCGGCAACAGCTGCTTGATAATCAGCAACATCACCACTGCCACCTAAAGCTTTATGCGTATAGTCAACACCTGTATCTAATACAGCAACACGTTGGCCTTTGCCTGACGCTATGCCTGCTTCAATAACTGGGGTTGCTGTTACATAATCGGCACTGTCAGCAACATCAAGTTGGTAATCGTAGATAGGCAGAATATCGGCTACGTCTGGGTTTGATAATAAAGTTGTCAGTGTATTTTTATCAGCTTTAACAAGAATAGCGTTAACCAGTTTTGAGGTTTTTCCCACAACTTGGATATTGGCATCCAACTGGTTTATAGCACTCAATACTTTTGCTTGAGATTGTTGAACATTGTTTAAGGCGGTAGAAAAATCAGTATTTGAGAGTCTATTTTGCTGAGAAACTGATTGAGATGTTAGCTTTATCATCCAAGCAGAAGGAGTATTCTGACTTTTTTCCAATTTAGTTGCTTGAATACCAGCATATTCATTATTGATTTGATTGGTCGTATTATACTTATCTGCCGCGCCTGCGAAACATGCGCCTGATATTAGTGCCGCTGAAATAGCGAGTGATAGTTTTGTCTTCACAACGTCTTCCTTGTTTTCAAGTCACCCTCAAAATGATTACTGCAATTATCATAAACTGCAGATAGGTCGCGGGGTGTAATTGTAATGTTTTTATAATGCCTATGTTGCACTAATGGTGTGCAATATGCATTTTTATCACAACTGAATAACAAATGTAATGGCGTGGATGAAAAAACTATGCATTTTAGTTTTACAGTACTTTATGCTGTGTTTTCTAACTTATATTGTTTTGGTCTAAGGCTTAACCGCCCTTACGATAGGGTTTTGCAGACTAATAAGTGTTTCGGTGGATTGAATTTCGTCGATAGATTGGATGCGGTTTATCAATACATGTTGCAACCCATCAATAGATTGGCACATAACCTTTACAAAAATAGAGTAATTACCCGTAGTGTAATAAGCTTCGACTACTTCATCTAATGCGTTCAATTTTGCTATTGCTGCTGGGTAGTCTCCGGCACTTTTTAAGTTAATTCCGATAAAGCAGCAAACATCATAGCCCAAAGCTTTTGGGTTAACGCTGATTTGGGCGCCAGTAATAATCCCTGCCTGTTTCATTTTCTCTACGCGAACATGAATGGTTCCTGCACTGACAGAAAAACGTTTTGCAAGTTCAGCAAAGGGGGTACGCGCATCTTCCATTAGCGCCGATAAAATTTGGTTATCAAGTTGGTCGCGTTGAAATGAACTATCCACAGTAAAGCACCTATTATTTATTCAATTGGTTACTAATTTACGTCTTTTATTAAACTATTACTATTAAAATTACTGTTCTTGTACTGGCTCGATAAATGCCGGTGCAATATTGAAGTGCATGGGTTGAGCTGAATAAGGGTGCTTGATGGACAATTCTGCAGCATGCAGTAGTAATCTTGGCGCTAAGCGTTTGGCCAAAGCATCAGCATAAAAACCATCACCTAAAATGGGATGACCAAGCGCCATCATATGCACTCTAAGTTGATGCGAACGACCCGTTATGGGGGTTAATTTGACTAAAGTTGAACGCTTAGCATAGCTAATGACTTCTATCAGTGTCGTTGAGGGTTTACCGATAAGATGATCAACCTTCTGTTTGGGTCGATTCGGCCAGTCACAAATTAGCGGTAGCTCAATACTTGTTGTAGAAGGCTTCATATGACCGGCAACGCGTGCAAAATAGACTTTATGGGTTTCTCTATCACGAAATTGACGCTTTAATTCTCGTTCAGCATTTTTGCGTAAAGCGAGCACAATAATACCCGACGTAGCCATATCAAGCCGGTGAACGATTTGTGCATTTGGGTGATCACGCAACACTCGAGTAAAAACGCTGTCATGATATTGGGCTTCTCTTCCAGGAACAGATAACAAACCCGACGGTTTGTTTATCACAATAATATCTTTATCTTGATGGAGGATATCTAACCAAGGTTCGGTTGCTGGTTGATAGATAAAATTAGCCATAACAGGTCTCTATTGCGTGTGGACGGCAAAGATACTGAACCACAAATTCAGATGCAAGCTTATATACCCAAACAACCTGAAGATGCTCGATTTCAGCAAGAATTTACACGCGTTTAGGCAAGGCATTGATTGCGGGTAATGGTTATTCCCTTTTCAAAATCAATAACGCAGCATAAACGCGTGTAAAACTTGCCCTCAGGGAGTTTCACCGTGTTCCCCTGATTTTTAAATCAAGAGCGTTGTTGCGCTAATTTATAAGGTGCCTACATTACCGCATTAACGCGCCTAGTATTGAAAACACGGTGAAGCTCTGAAACACGTATCTTCAAGTTGTTTGGGTATGTATGGGGCGAGTTAAGAAAAAGCATTACCATTGACGTGCATTATGGTGAAGGTCCAGACCACAAATGCTAATGGAATATGTACCAGTGCGTAAAAGCACTGATCGAGTCGACTCATACCCTGTGCTAACCAAATTAAATAACCATGAGATACAATTACAAACGGAAATAATACCATTAATGGGTAAAGCGCAAATGGACTGGCATCAGCAAAAATGCTGTGGCTGAATATCGCCCAAAATACCATAAAAGCTGTGGTTATCGGTGGCGTAGCGGTACGGTATTGCTCTGGATAGGGAAACATCCTGTGTCCTTGAGTGTAAAAGACTAACCTTTAATTTCTTTTTTACCATGGATAACCTTTCTATGCACCACTGAATAATGACGCAATCCGGCAGGACCATGGGAAACCATAACCGACAGTAAAACGAGCGCGGTGATTATCTCAACTTGCCAATTCGACAATGGCACCAATAAAAATAATAACCCCACTTTGGCTAAAGTGAGTACGCCTTTTAATTGAATAAGCCAACGCCAATCTCGAATAATTTCCCATACCATCAGTAATGTGCCCGTTGTCATGGTAATGATCCAATAGGTCAGCCAGGCATGTTTATCGACATGTAATAAAATTCCTCCCCCGGCACCGACAACGCCAATGATATGTAATGCCCTCAGCCCTGTCTTGGTTAAACGCTCAAACCAAAATCTTGCTTCAGATAGCGGCGGCTGCCCAGTTGTATTTTTACCCATTTGCCATAACTGCTTATGTAAACCATGGTCTTATGTTAGCAACAGCAGTGAAAATAAACACTAAGCAAGTATCATTTTTAGAGGTGTATCAATATGCATAAAGACTAATCAGTGCGTTGGAACACAATTATAACCTTTAATTTTGTAGGGTTATAATTGTGTGATTTTGTTATCAGCCTACCTCTTTAGGGGGTGTTATGTTATTCCTAAGATTAATACCGTTAGGTAGGGGAAAACATATGTTAACAAACTCAACAAAATCTTTGCTGGCACTGCTGATATCAGGCGCTCTTAGCACCACGGCTTTTGCCGCTCCCGAAAATTTAGCCGATTTTCACGGTGAAATGGGCAGTTGTGATACTTGTCATGTCAATAAAAAAGGGCCAACTGACGATAACTTAACTTACGAAAACGCGCAGTGTACTAGCTGTCATGGCACATTGAAGGAAGTGGCTGAAACCGAAAGAGAAGGGATAGTGTCGCCACACCAATCGCATCTCATTGGTGATATCAGTTGTACTAGCTGTCACTCAGGGCATGAGAAGTCAGTCACTTATTGTGATTCTTGCCATAGCTTTGACTATAACATGCCATTTTCCGGAAAATGGGAGCGTGAGTTTGTGCCTGTTAATGCAGACAAAGAGGCTCAAGATAAAGCCATTGCCAAGGGCGCAAAAGAAACCACTGATGTGGTTGTTATTGGGTCGGGTGGCGCAGGTCTAGCAGCAGCGGTTGCTGCGCGTAATAATGGCGCTAAGGTCATCCTATTAGAAAAAGAGCCGGTACCAGGAGGCAATACTAAATTAGCTGCAGGCGGGATGAATGCCGCAGAAACTAAAGCACAGGCTAAATTAAAGATTGCAGATAACAAGCAAATCATGATCGATGACACCATGAAAGGGGGTCGTAACATTAATGATCCTGAATTAGTCAAAGTGCTCGCTAATAACTCATCTGATTCTGTAGATTGGTTAACCGCATTAGGGGCAGATTTAACTGACGTTGGCCGTATGGGCGGCGCAAGTGTTAACAGAAGTCACCGTCCTACAGGCGGAGCGGGGGTTGGTGCGCATGTAGCGCAAGTGCTGTGGGACGCCGCAGTCAGTAAAGACACCGATATCCGATTAAACAGCCGAGTGGTTCGTATCATTGAAGATACAACTGGCAAAGTTACAGGTGTATTGGTTAAAGGAACCTATACAGGGTATTACCTCATTAATACCGATGCAGTTGTTATTGCCACTGGTGGTTTTGCTAAGAATAACGAGCGAGTTGCCAAGTACGATCCAAGCTTAAAAGGCTTTAAAGCGACTAACCATCCAGGCGCTACCGGCGACGGTTTAGATGTGGCTGAACTTGCAGGGGCTGCAACCAAAGATCTTGAATATGTTCAAGCGCATCCAACTTACTCTCCAGTTGGCGGGGTAATGGTAACGGAAGCGGTACGTGGTAACGGCGCGATATTAGTCAACCGTGAAGGTAAGCGTTTCGTCAATGAAATCACCACTCGTGACAAAGCTTCTGCCGCCATTTTGGCACAAAAAGGCGAGAGTGCTTATTTGCTATTTGATGACTCAGTTCGTAAGAGCTTAAGTAAAATAGAAGGCTACATTCATTTAAACATTGTCAATGAAGGTAAAACCTTAGAAGAACTGGCTAATAAGTTAAGCATGCCAGCGCCTGAATTAACAAAAACATTAGCGTCTTATAATGGTTTTGTTAAAAACGCTAAAGATGCGCAGTTCGAACGTCCAGACTTACCAAGAGAGTTAACAACTGCTCCGTATTACGCGATCGAAGTCGCCCCCGCGGTGCATCACACCATGGGCGGTGTGGCAATTGATACTAAAGCGGAAGTGAAAGGTAAAAATGGTAAAAATATTCCCGGTATGTTTGCTGCGGGTGAAATTACCGGCGGTGTTCACGGTGCTAACCGTTTAGGGGGTAACGCGATTTCAGATATTGTTACCTTCGGAAGAATTGCGGGAGAACAAGCCGCGAAATATGCCAAAGAAAATTAATTAAAGGGAATTTTAGCCACTTGGCTAAAAACGTAACTTGCAAGCGAGCCCAGAAAAGGGCTCGCTTTTTTACGCCGTTATAAAAGGTTAAATAAACCACACTGGATCACATTTACGTTTGTAAAATGACGACTCTTAACGACAAAAAAGACCGGTTCGCATACACTAGAGGCAGAATTAATTTTACTGACAACGTCGGGTAAAATGCTCCCTAAGCTGTTAAGCCTTTTGAATGTAGGACATGCTATGAGAATTGGATTTTTTAGCGCAAAACCGTATGACATTCGTCATTTCGACCGCACCAATGAAGCCTTTAATGCTCAAATTGAATATTTTGATTACCGTTTGTGCATGCAAAACGTCAAGCTTGCTGAAGGCTTTGAAGTGGTGTGTGCCTTTGTTAATGACTCATTATGTGAAGAAGTGTTAGTTGAGCTTGCTAAAGGTGGTACTAAAGTCATTGCAATGCGTTGTGCGGGTTTTAATAACGTAGATTTAGTGGCCGCGAAAAAGCTAGGCATACAAGTTGTCAATGTACCTGCTTATTCACCTGAATCTGTTGCCGAACATAGCGTTGCATTGATGTTAACGCTTAATCGTAAAATTCATAAAGCTTACCAACGCACCCGTGACGCTAACTTTGCTTTGGCTGGCTTAGTTGGCTTTAATATGTTTGGCAAAACTGTGGGTATTATAGGTACAGGTAAAATCGGTTTAGCGACCATTAAAATACTTCAAGGCTTTGGCTGTAAAGTATTAGCTTATGATCCTTATCCAAACCCATTGGTGCTAGAACTTGGTGTCGAATATGTCAGCTTAGATGAAATTTATCCTGTTTGTGACATCATCAGTTTACATTGCCCTTTAACTGCAGATAACCATCACTTATTAAACCAGCAAAGCTTTAATAAAATGAAATCGGGTGTGATGGTCATTAACACCAGTCGTGGTGGCTTGCTCAATGCTATCGATGCGATGGAAGCACTCAAAGAAGGCCAATTAGGTTCGCTAGGATTAGATGTCTACGAAAATGAGAAAGGGCTATTTTTTGAAGATAAATCGAGTGAGATCATTCAAGATGATGTGTTTCGTCGCTTGTCGGCTTGTCACAATGTGATTTTCACTGGGCATCAGGCATTTTTAACCGAAGAAGCCTTAAACGCAATTGCCTTAACGACCTTGAATAATGTTCAAGCACTGGCGTTAGGTGAAAAATCGGGTAATGAGCTGTGTTAACTTATACAGATTATTGATAAATTGGAGCCTACGGGCTCCATTTTTTTGCAAGAGACACTATGATTATTTCAACTCAAGTACATGATATTGCCACGCCAACAGGTATTATGCGCACCACGGTCTTTCGTCCTGATCAAGCGGGGCAATTTGCCAGTGTCATTTTTTATTCTGAAATTTTTCAATTAACTGCTCCAATTGCTCGAGCCGCCGCTATATTAGCAGGCCATGGTTTTGTTGTGCTTGTGCCAGAAGTGTTTCATGAACTTAATCCCATTGGTACTGTACTGGCTTATGATGAACCAGGCAAAGATAAAGGTAATCAGGATAAGTTTGCCAAGCCATTAGAGCAGCATGATAGCGACACTCAAGCCTTAATTGATTTTGCTCGCTCTCAATCTTACTGTACCGATAAAGTTGGCGCTATGGGCGTGTGTATCGGTGGTCATCTTGCGTTTCGCGCTGCATTAAATCCTGATATTAAAGGCGCGTTTTGTCTTTATGCTACTGATATCCATTCCAACACTTTACCTTGCAAAGCGCAAAATGATTCATTGACTCGTGCAGGTGATATTAAAGGTGAATTAGTGATGGTATTCGGCAAACAAGACCCACATGTTTCTGCAGAAGGTCGCAAACAGATTTATCATCAGTTGGAACAGGTGAATGCCAATTTCAGTTGGCTAGAGGTTAATGCTCAGCATGCATTTATGCGTGATGAAGGCGAACGCTACGATCCGGCGTTAGCATTGCAAATGTACATTCAATCCGTGGCCTTTTTTCAACGTACTTTGAACTAGGTTTTCGAATAGTATTTGGTGTTTGCTAGCATGTAAAACGCGCCGTTATAAACGCACTTGGTAAAATGTATAATAGAAAAGGCGCTTCATGCGCCTTTTTTATTGAGTACGCATAATTGATATCTACTTTAAACGTTTTGGAATAATACGTTTGGTGGTGGTTTTTTTCTTCGCGAGATTGTCATGTGAAAGTTTAATCACCCCTTTTTGCAGCATTAAGCTATTTGGGTAGGTCATGACATCGCCTGAGTCGCGTTTAATTAAGATATGAAACAGCGATATTTCAACAATGATGCCCGACATATCTTCATCTTTATCGACAATTTTTATGCGATCGCCAATCCGGTAAGGGAAGACAAAAAAGATCAATACCCCAGCGGTAATGTTACTTAAAATCGACCATTGGGCAAATAAAGCCACACCTAGCACAGCAAAAGCTGATGACACGAACAGCGATACTTCCTGATAACCCAAGCCTAATGAAATCGCGATAACCGATAGAGTGACAAAAAACATGAAGTAA
Source organism: Shewanella aestuarii (assembly GCF_014647215.1). Classification (GTDB taxonomy): domain Bacteria; phylum Pseudomonadota; class Gammaproteobacteria; order Enterobacterales; family Shewanellaceae; genus Shewanella; species Shewanella aestuarii. Next base: position 217,104 of record NZ_BMOT01000004.1, on the reverse strand, counting down.
GAAATCAGTCGGGTAACTAATCGACTACGTACTTCGTTAACCTGCTTTTTGATGGCTTGGGTTTTTATCCACTTCTTTAGTTGCCGTTGGGCGATAATAAACACACCTAAATATAACAACACCATCATAATTTGATTCAACATAACCTTCCCTAAAGTAATACTGTCTCAATACTTCTATATGTTCGGTATAATACAATCTTTGCAGTACCTTGGCTTGCTGAATTTAGAGCTTGTTGATTTTGCGTTGCTTTTAATGGCGTTGGTAGACAAAAGTAACAACTAGCGCCTAGCTGGCGTAGTGATTCGCTTTAAAGAGGCTCGCAGTCATCACATCAACAGACTTTGTCTTAATACGCCGACAGGATGTTATTTATGGCTAAGTGAATTTAACTTAGATTCGTAAGCCGCCGTTCGCAACTTGCCTGATCCGATGACAACGATTTTGCTTGAAACGTCTGGGCAGTAATCTACAGGTCGGTTAAGAATCTATGAACAATATGGAATAATATGTCTGATTATAAGGTGTTACATAGCAGTGCAGATGAGTTTGGTGATCTGTTTGTACTTGATGATGGCCACTTTCGAGTTTTGTCGTTTGGTGATAATGACGAGCAAAGTAAAATGGACAAAGCAGAGCCGCATGTCCCTCAGCACACTTATGTGCAAGCCATGTTGACAGTGTTAATGGCAAAACAACCTAAAAGTGTCATGATTTTAGGGTTAGGCGGCGGCGCGTTAGTACATGCGCTGCGCCATTATGATGCAGCAATTAAAATTACTGCGGTGGAAATTCGCGAGCAAGTTATCCACGCCGCTAAACGATTCTTTCAATTGCCCACAGGCAAAAAGTTAACCTTAGTTCATCAGGATGCGAATCGCTTTATTAAGGCCGGTGACTTTAAGAAGACCGACATTCTATTTGTTGATATCTACAGTGAAAAGGGGGTTGACCCTCAATTATTGTCTGCCGAATTTACCCAGTATTGCCATCAAGCACTTAAATCTGAAGGGATATTAGTACTGAATTGCTGGAAAGAGCATCGTAATAACTCGGCATTATTGAGTCATCTTCAACAACATTTTACTTATGTCGAAGCTTGTTTAACCGGCGGAGGGAATTGGGTGGTATTTGCCACCAATCAAAGCCAGGGCTTATCGGCTATGAGCAATAAAGCCAATCAACAAGCCTTAAGTCAGGCTATAGAGGTTAATGTTTCTAGGGTGTTAACCCGTTTTGAACCTTGGAAGTCATAGCGAGGTGAACCTATCTATTACAAATCAGGCGATTACTTAGTTGCATGAATAAATCGATAACCCGTCCCATTTAAATCAAAAAACCGATTAAGATAATAGTTTTTATCCGTTATACATAATTAACGCGCCAGCGTATTCTAACTCCATCGAATGACGGCATAATGTTTAAGTGAACACAAAAACTCATTTAACGCCGCATTAAAACATCACTTAGTTAGTTAATTACAATGGAGTTAATCATGTCACAATCAATTATCAACAGCACTATCAAGCCATTCAAAGCAACTGCATTTCACAACGGCGCATTTGTTGACGTAACTGAGCAAGACCTATTAGGTAAATGGTCAGTGGTATTTTTCTACCCAGCAGACTTCACCTTTGTATGTCCAACAGAATTAGGCGACATGGCTGACCATTATGAAAAGCTTCAAGGAATGGGCGTAGAAGTTTACTCAGTATCAACTGACACACACTTCACTCACAAAGCTTGGCATGCAAGTTCAGACACTATTAACAAAATCACTTATCCAATGATCGGTGACCCAACAGGGACTATCACACGTAACTTCGGTGTGATGATCGAAGAGGACGGTTTAGCACTTCGTGGTACGTTTGTGATTAACCCAGAAGGTGAAGTGAAAGTGGCAGAAATTCACGACCTAGGTATAGGTCGTAGCGCATCTGAATTAGTGCGTAAAATTCAAGCTGCACAGTATGTTGCTAGCCATGATGGCGAAGTTTGCCCAGCAAAATGGCAACCAGGAGAAGAAACATTAGCACCTTCTATCGACCTAGTAGGTAAGATTTAATTCAGACCTCATCTTGTTAGAAAGCGTTATATCGCCAGTTAATGCCCCCTGCATTAACTGGCAATCTCCACCAGTATTTTGGTCTTACAAACCTTGGTGTTAAAAATTTAGTTAATTCCCTCATTTTGTTTCATCCTTAGGAGTTGTTATGTTAGATGCCAACGTAAAAAATCAACTGAAAACTTATCTGCAGAATCTTAAACACCCAGTTGAACTTGTGGTATCTGCAGATGACTCAAAAAAATCTGCAGAGTTGACCAGCCTAGCGCAAGATATTGTCGACAGCTCAGCACTGGTAAGTAGTATTGCTGTACAAGGTCAGCGCACGCCAAGCATGACTGTGATAAATCCTCAGCAAAATACCAGCATTACCTTTGCTGGTTTGCCAATGGGTCATGAATTTACCTCTTTAGTATTGGCGTTATTGCATAGTGGTGGGCACCCTATTAAGTTAGAGGCTGATGTCATTGAACAAATTCGTAATTTACCGGGTGAGTTTCATTTTGAAACCTATGTTTCACTCAGTTGCCAAACTTGCCCTGAAGTCATTCAAGCCTTAAATATGATGGCGGCAATCAACCCGAATATCACCAACGTGATGATTGATGGCGCATTATTCCAATCTGAAGTTGAACAGCGCAACATTTTATCTGTGCCATCGGTGTACTTAAATGGCGAAGCATTTTCAGTCGGTGCAATCAGTGTTGCCGAGATTTTAAATAAACTGGATAAAAACGCAGCAGGCCGTAAGGCCGAACAATTAAATCAAAAATCTACATTTGATGTATTAGTGGTGGGCGGTGGGCCCGCGGGCGCATCAGCCGCTATTTACGCCGCGCGTAAAGGTTTAGCTACCGGTATTGTGGCCGACAAGTTTGGTGGCCAAGTTGCTGAAACCGTCGGCATTGAGAACTTTATTTCTGTTGCAAAAACTGAAGGTCCTAAATTAGTCGCAAATCTTGAAAACCACGTTAAAGATTATGATGTTGACGTGATGGAAAACCAAAAGGCGATTAAATTAGCGGCAAACGGTTTATTTGATGTTGAGCTTGAAAATGGCGCCAGCTTACAAAGCAAAACCGTGCTATTGGCCACAGGCGCTAGATGGCGTGAAATGAACGTGCCAGGCGAAAAAGAATATCGCGGTAAAGGGGTGGCATATTGTCCACACTGTGATGGCCCATTATTCAAAGGTAAACGCGTTGCTGTTATCGGCGGCGGAAACTCAGGTATTGAAGCCGCAATTGATCTTGCCAATATTGTAGAACACGTGACTGTACTTGAGTTTGATAGTAAATTACGTGCAGATGAAGTATTGCAGCGTAAAGCAAAATCAATGGGTAACATTACGATTATTACCCAAGCGCAAACCACACAGGTTAATGGTGACGGTACTCGAGTGAATGGCTTAACCTATACAGATCGTAAAACCGGTGAAAGTCATGATGTTGTTCTGGCTGGCATATTTGTGCAAATTGGTCTGATCCCTAATACCGAATGGTTGAAAGGCGTCGTCGATTTAACGCCTCGCGGAGAGATCATCGTTGATGCGCGCGGCCAAACGTCTATTCCGGGGGTGTTTGCGGCAGGTGATGTTACCAACACACCTTATAAGCAAATTATTATCGCCATGGGGAGTGGTGCTACGGCTTCGTTAGGTGCTTTTGATTACCTGATTCGTCACTCAGAAGCGACAGCCGAGCAAGCTGCATAATTAATAGAGTGGAATCATTGGTTAATATGTATGATGAAATAATTATTTAAATGATATCTAGTGGATTAAAAAGCCAGTAACTTGTTGCTGGCTTTTGTGTTTATGGCGTAAATTTACCAATTTAAGTTTCAGTGATTATAATTACATGGTGTAAACAATCAGGTTGAATAGCAAATGACTTTCGAACAGCAGCTGCAAATAGAAACGCACCTTTATTTACAGAAAAGTTTTATTGGGTTGAAATTACTTTCGCTCGGTTTATTGCTATTACTGTTAATTAATCGTCCTTGGTACCTTTATGGTGAAATTCCGCTGACTAATATGTTCATGTCTATGGCGCCTCTAATAATCAGCTTATTGTTGACCACTAATATGACGCATAAATTATTGTCTTCATATGTCAATCCACTGTACTTTTCATTTCTATTTTTAGGTTTTAGTTGGTTACTTTTTACCTCTTTATTACTTCTTTATTCAACAACTTTTGTGGTTGCGGCCATTTCAATTACTGACATGCTAGTTCTTGCGTTCGGTATTTCACTTTTTCCCAGTCGAGTCATGTTCTTTACCACAATTTCCATATTATCGGTTTATCATCTGATCATTGATGTAATGTATGTTAGCTCAGACATATGGTTTTCAATTATTCGTTTGTTATGCTTCGTAATGATTATTTTTGCTGGACATAGTGTGATGCGCAGATGGTTTAAAAGGGCGATACAAAAAGATGTTGATAAACATAATTTAATTCAAGAACTTGAAAATTTGTCCATAAAAGATGGTTTGACTCAAATTTCCAATCGACGCCATTTTGATGACGTGATTAACAAAGAAATTGCTAACAGTGAACGGACTAAGCAGCCATTAGCCATTATCTTAATAGATATCGATTTTTTCAAAAAACTTAATGATAGTTTGGGCCATCAAGAAGGGGATAAGTGTTTAATCAGTTTTGCCAATATGCTCAAAAAGATTGTTAATCGCCCGCGTGATCTTTGTGCGAGATATGGGGGGGAAGAATTTATTTTATTGCTTGCAGAAACTGATTTGGCAGGCGCTATCAAGGTTGCAGAAAATGTTAAACAACAGCTTGAACAACTTGAGATTTTGCATCCAGATTCGATTGTCAGTAATAAGGTCACTGTTTCCCAAGGGATTGCCGTTTTTCAATCAGGCATGTCGGTAGATCAATTATGCCATTTAGCGGATGAAAAACTGTATCAGGTCAAACGCACGTGTCGAAACCATTTTGCCTATTAAACAGACTCATTTAAGATGATCAAAGGTTTCAAATATTTAGTTTAGTTTATGCTGTTACAGCCGATAAAATGAGTAATTGTAGCAATGTTAAGCTAAAGAACGATTATTTATGGTTTTTTTTCACCAATTGTGTGTCTGTTGACTATTATTACTGATATCTCTGTTTTTATGTTTTAACAACTACAAAATAAAAGTTGCAGCCTCTCATGGAACGAGAATAAGTTCTGTTTTTAACACGGTTAGAACCTTGATTAGGTTCACCACTTGTTAGTATCGCTTGGGGGCGAAGTATGAATTGGTTTAATAACATGTCCATTTTCAAAAAAGTGGGATTAATCTTCGTGTTGTCTGTGGTAATTTTTACTGCAAATTTGGCGATCAGTATTGTCGCAATAAATAAGAATCGTGACACCATGAACTTTATGCAGAGTAAAGTGAGTGAACGGGTTGAACTAGCCAATCAGAACGTGATTTTTGTTCAGCGACTGGATGAGTTATATACCCAATCCGTATCGTTTGCCGATGAAGATTTACTGACCAATGCCAGTAAAGTTTTTAAGTCTTTAGATTCCAATCTGAATAAGTTAACCGCAATTGATAATAATCAATCTCAAGCCTTATCTGTGCTGACTCTTGCTTTAGAAGAGTACAACGAGATGACCTCTGATCTTGCCAGAGGCATGTTAGATGGCACTATCGACATGAGCCAAGTTGGGCAGATAAGCCAAATGAAATCAGCTATTTTTGATAAGTTAACCAATGGTATTAACCAATATAAAACCGATAAAGTTGACGAGTTTTCATCGACGCTTGCAGAGGCAAGTAATCGTTCAGAGCAAAGTTTATATCTTACGTTAGGTATTGGGATTGCGTTACTGATCATAATGGGGATTGCCACAATTTCGATTGCCCGTTCTATCAGCGGTTCAGCCAGTAATGTGGCTAACTCACTGGGTGAACTTGCCGATGGTAAAGGTAATTTACGTCATCAATTGAACGTTAATGGTACAGATGAACTCGGTCAGGTATCGAGTAACTTCAATCGTTTCTTACGTTTACTAGCCGACTCGATTCAAGGCGTTGTCAGCGTGACCAATCCTTTGTTGGAAAGTGCTAAATCATTAAAAGATAAAATGTCGATAGCCACCAAAGCAACACAACAACAAAGCCAAGATGCTCGTACAGTACATGTGTCAATGGAAGAGATGCGTCACTCTGTTAATGATATTTCACTTAGCGCGCAACAAGCGGCTGAAGCGGCGCAAGAAGCAGAGCGTGAAGCTACCGCAGGCTTAGCGGTTGTGCAGCGCACAATTAATATCTCTCAAGATTTAAATAAAGGTATTGAGCTAGCGGCTAATTCTATTAATGAACTGGCGCGAGATACCGAAAGTGTTGGTTCAATTTTGAATGTGATTACGTCAATTGCCGAACAAACAAATTTACTCGCGTTGAATGCTGCGATTGAGGCGGCTCGTGCAGGTGAGCAAGGTCGAGGCTTTGCGGTTGTGGCAGATGAAGTGCGTGCACTTGCATCTAAAACAGCCGATGCGACCAAAGAGATACGCGGCGTATTAGACAGACTGAAAGGCGCGGCTGAATCATCAGTTACCACTATGGGTGCGGCGATCACTAAATCATCAGACAATGAACGTTATGCAAAAGATACTGGCGATGCATTGAAGTCGATTCAAGCTAAGATTGTCAGCATTAATAGCATGAATACCCATATTGCTTCCGCGACAGATCAACAGTCTGTTGTAGCGGAACAAGTTGGTGGTAATGTGGTAGAGATGAATGAATCTTTTGAATATTCATTAAGTATCTTGGCGGAAGTACATAATATTTCTCAGGGCTTAGATGACTTTGCTATCCAGTTAAAAAATGCCACTTCGCAGTTTAAACTTTAGGTGAATTGCTGGTAATCAATAACTTCAACTCAGGTTAATAGATTGACTCGCTAGAGTTTAAATCTATCCCTGTAGTTTTAGATCAAATAAAAATGGCGCTCATATGAGCGCCATTTTTATTTATCAACATCTCGGATTAAGGGTTACGCACTAACTCTAATTCTTTTATCAAATTGTCGGCATGGTCAACTTTATCCATCATCCACAAGATGTAACGAATATCAACATGCACAGCACGCGTAATCGTTGGGTTAAAGAACCAATCTTTTGTAATAGCTTCGTAGGTTGAATCAAAGTTTAATCCAACCAACTCACCTCTACCGTTAAACACAGGTGAGCCAGAATTTCCGCCAGTGGTATCAACGCTAGATAAGAAGTTAACCGGTACAGAGTTAAAATCATTTTTAGGTTCAATACAGGACACTAGCTTACACATCCAAGAGCGCGGATCGTTATACACTGATTGTATGGTGTGTTTACCGTAATCCTGGGTTGCGATAGCCGCTAACAATTTAGCTGGCGCATTATAAGGCTCTTCACCTGTATGTTTTGCTGCAATGCCCTCAAGACGCGTAAAAGGCTGCTTGTATAACGCATCTTTAGACTGGTAACCATCAACCATACCGTAGGTGATACGTAAGGTACGGTTTGCATCAGGGTATACAGGCCAGTTGTTTGATTTGTAATAAGCAATAACCGCTTCCATGTACTTTGGACGGGCGATTGACAGCTTACCATCTAATAGCTTGGCAGCTTTTTCCAGATCCATGTTGGTTGCGTGAACATCAACCGCTAAGCGAATAAACGGATCGCTACTGGTTTCAAAGGCTTCAACAGATGCATCCATCCAGGCTAAACGCGTTGCCTGATCGGTTAACTCTGTTAATGCATACATGCCATCAACTTTCGCAACAAAGGCTTTATGGTTATTAGCATGCTCTAATGCATTATCAAATACTTTTACCTTTAGCGGTTGACCAATATAGGCATTTAAGTCTTGTAGCCATAAGGTTTTATCAACCTCAACAGCAAAGCTAGTGTCGATACGTTTAAGTTCCGCGCGGAACATTTTCATGTCTCGTTCTTGATAACCAGATTCACGTTCGGCATCAGGCTTTTGCTTTTCTTGTGCTAAGCGATAAAGTTTTTTTGCAGCTGAAAGTAAAGTACTTGATTGCGCATTCTCAAAATAATAATTGGTTTGAGTTTGCTTTTGTTGCTCTGCCAATAAGGTTTCAAGCTCAGCAATTAACTTAGGATTAGCTGATTTATCTTGCTTCAACCAGGCCAGGAAATTATCTTCACGGCTTTGCTTAATGCCAACAATATCCGTTGCTTTAAAGCCATCTAGCAGACCATTAAGCTTTTTCATACGGTTCGACATTGAAGCGATAGTGCCAGCATATTTAATGGCAATATCTCTATCGGTTTCACCCATTTGGGTAATGGTGTCAATTTGTAATTGATAGCGTTCAGCATATGTTGGGTACAGCCAATCACTGGCAAACTTAAGTTCACTGGTTAGGTTATAACGGCTAGTTGAACCTGGGTAACCCGCAGCAAATACGCCATCGCCGGCTTTAACGCCATCGGCATTCACTTTTAAATAGCTTTTGGGGGTAAAAGGCACGTTATCTTCAGAATACACAGCAGGCTTACCATCTTTGCCTACGTATGCTCGTAAAAAAGTAAAATCACCTGAATGACGCGGATATTCATAGTTATCAATATCGCCACCATAGCCACCGACACTTTCAGGTGGCGCATAAACTAAGCGTACATCACGAATGATCAGCTGCTTAATCAGATAATACTCTAGACCATTATGGTAACTGTTCACTGAGCATCGGTAGTTATCATCGGCTTCACACTCTTTAATTAACGCTTTACTGTTAGTTTGTATCTGCTCATAACGGATAAGCGGCTCATCACTTAAATTGGCCGTAACCTGCTGAGTAACATTTTTGACATTTTCAGTAATGTATAAACGCTCATTTGGGCCAGCTGAAGGCTCATCGGCCATTTTTTTAGCAAGAAAACCATCAGCTAGATAATTATGTTCTTTTTTACTGTTATATTGGATGCCACGATAGGCGCAATGATGATTTGTGACAACTAGACCTTGGGGAGACACGAAACTGGCGGTACAATAGCCTAGGCTAACCACGGCATTCATTGGATATTGGCCTAAATCAGCCAGTTGTTTAGCGGGAATTTCAATACCACGCTCAGTCAGTTTATCGGCAATCGAAGGCATCTGATAGGGTTGCCACTGCCCTTCATCGGCATAAGCGAAACCCGATGACAACACTAGGGCTGCTATCAATGTAATACGCATGTTTAATCCTTATGTATTTTATTTTTTCCGTATTTTTAGCATCGCCGCTAGGGTAATATTACCTTAGCTAAATTCGACCACGGTGTTATACCATATTTTTTAAAGTCGTTGGAAACTTGGAGTGTCAATGTCGCAACAATCAACCGTATTTAAGGCTAGAAATAGGCAGAAAGATGCCGAAGTCAATGCATTAAAGTTACCCCCTCATTCAATAGAGGCTGAACAGTCTGTATTGGGTGGGCTTATGCTCGATGCGGAAGCCTGGGATCGCGTTGCTGAAGCGGTTGTCGCAGAAGACTTTTACTCACGCTCTCATCGAATGATTTTTCAGGCAATGCAACGCTTAATGGAGCGTGGTCAGCCTATCGATTTAATTACGGTATCTGAACAGTTAGAAATTGAAGATCAACTTGATGATGCTGGTGGTTTTTCTTATCTCGGTGAAATTGCTAAAAATACTCCCAGTGCGGGCAACATTTTATCGTACGCTCAAATTGTGCGTGAACGCGCTGTAGTTAGAGACATGATTGGCGTCGCCCATGAAATTGCTGATGCGGGTTATAATCCTGAAGGGCGAGATTCTAGCCAATTATTAGATTTAGCTGAAACCAAAGTATTTAAAATTGCTGAATCACGAGCCAATTCAAATGAAGGTCCTGAAGGGATCAAATCTATTCTTGAAAAAACCGTTGATCGAATTGAACAACTCTACAATAACCCTCATAACGGGGTAACTGGGGTGTCTAGCGGTTTTGCTGATCTAGATAAGATGACTTCAGGGTTTCAATCTGGTGATTTAGTCATTGTTGCGGCACGTCCATCTATGGGTAAAACCACCTTTGCGATGAACCTATGTGAACAAGCGGCAATGAATGAAGATAAGCCTGTATTAATCTTCAGCTTAGAGATGCCTTCAGAACAAATCATGATGCGTATGCTGGCCTCATTAGGCCGCGTTGATCAAACCAAAATTCGTACTGGTCAATTGGATGATGAAGATTGGGCGCGTGTGTCTTCCACTATGGGTATCATGCTTGAACAGGGTAAAATGTACATTGATGATAGCTCAGGTTTGACCCCTACAGAAGTGCGCAGTAGAGCGAGACGTATTGCACGTGAGTATGGCGGTTTATCGATGATCATGATCGATTATTTACAGCTAATGCAGGTACCAGCTTTAAAAGACAACCGTACTTTAGAAATTTCAGAGATTTCCCGTTCATTAAAAGCCCTAGCCAAAGAACTTGAAATCCCGGTTGTCGCATTATCTCAGCTTAACCGTTCATTGGAGCAACGAGCAGACAAACGCCCAATTAACTCCGACTTACGTGAATCGGGCGCGATTGAGCAGGATGCCGATCTCATCATGTTTATTTATCGAGATGAGGTTTATCATGATGACTCTGAAGACAAAGGCACCGCTGAAATTATTATTGGTAAGCAGCGTAACGGCCCAATTGGACGAGTGAAGTTAGCGTTTCAGGGGCATTTCTCACGATTTGATAACTATGCTGGGCCGCAATTCGAAGAAGATTAACCCAGCAGTATTGAATTTTATCACCGACAAAATTAACAATGGCTTAGCTTTGCGGCCATTATTTGCTTTATAAGGCTATATTTTTGAAACCTTTTCCTCGCGCAGAAATCAGTCGTCATGCCTTACAGCACAATCTTGCTAGATTGCGTGAAATCGCACCACACAGTCAAGTTATGGCTGTAGTCAAAGCTAACGGTTATGGCCATGGGCTATTAAATGTCGCTCAATGTGTTGGTAATTATGTAGGTGGCGCAGATGGTTTCGGTTTAGCACGATTTGAGGAAGCACTCGAACTGCGTAATGGTGGCGTAAAAGGCCGTTTATTATTACTCGAAGGTTTTTTCCGAACTTCTGATTTACCGCTTATTGTGGCACACGATATTGAAACGGTAGTGCATCACGAATCACAAATTGAAATGCTAGAAAGTATTAGCTTATCTAAGCCCGTTAAAGTCTGGCTGAAAGTGGATTCGGGTATGCACCGTTTAGGATTCAGTTTGACGCAGTTTACCTCAGTGTATCAACGGTTAATGTCATGTCCCTCCGTGGCTAAACCCATTAATTTGATGACCCATTTTGCTTGTTCTGATGAGCCGAAAAACCCATTAACTCAAAAGCAAATTGAAGTATTTGAAACGCTAATTGAAGGGTTAGACGGCGAACGCACCTTAGCAAATTCTGCCGCAACGTTATTCTGGCCCCATAGCCAAGCGGATTGGGTCCGTCCTGGCATTGCACTTTATGGCGTGTCCCCCGTTGTTGGAGATAAAGGAGTGAATCACCAACTTATTCCTGCAATGGAGCTGGTATCTAATCTTATTGCTGTTCGTGAGCACAAGGCTGGTGACACGGTCGGCTATGGTGCTTACTGGCAAGCTAAAGAAGATACTCTACTTGGCGTTGTTGCCATAGGTTATGGTGATGGTTATCCACGCAATGCGCCAGAAGGCACGCCCGTATTGATCAATGGCCGTAGAGTACCGATTGTCGGACGTGTCTCTATGGATATGTTGACGGTGGACTTAGGTGTTAATGCAACGGATAAAGTCGGCGATAGTGTCCAGCTATGGGGGAAAGAGTTAGCAGTGGAAGAGGTCGCTGAGCATATTGGCACCATAGCTTATGAGCTAGTGACTAAACTTACACCAAGAGTCGTAGTCGAACTTTTACCTTAAAACCCATTGAGGTGCGATGATGAAGCTCTGGTGTTTGAGTTTAGTCCTATATTGTGCGGCCGTTTTTGATACTGATGCCAGTACCCATCAAGCCATCGAACAGCTAACCGTTTCCAGCAGTGATAATCCACAGCAAGCCGGCACCAAGGTGAATCAAACTTCCACAGATCCCGATGCCGAATTTATTGCGCTACCGTTTATTTTCTCTACCGAAACCTTAAGCACTGCAATGGGCGGCGCGGCAGTGATAAAGCATGCTGGCCAGCCTCAAGCCGCAGCGCTTGGGATAGGTTTATACAGTAGTAATGACAGTTGGATAGGTTTTTTAGGGTTATACAATTATCAAATTCCCACCATGGAACAATGGCTTTTTTCATTCGAAACCTATCAAGGCCATTACGAAGAAGGTATCTATTTTTTAGATGATAATACAGTGTCTAATCAGCAGCCTGAAAAAACCATTTCAGAAGGCGACGAGGGACTGAGCCGTTTACACCTTAAATACATTTTACCTTTTGCAACCGGTGCCAATGGCGCTAAATCTACTATCTTAGAGCGTCGAGATGACATTAGCTGGAATCCACTAGCGTCTGGTGTCAGCAGCATTAAAATTACCCCTTATAGTCAACACCGCACACTCGCGGTTAACGATCAACTTGCCGATAAAGCTCGAGGGCTAGAGCTGAAATTTGAGTGGGATAATCGTGACTCTCAAAATGACAGTAAAGAAGGTAGTAAAACTAGCGTTAAAATAAAACACGGCTTAGCCATCGATAATGATCCTCACTGGACATTATGGGAGTTTGAGCAAAGCCTTTTTTATAATATCGGCAGCAATCCTTGGTTCGAAGAACAAGTGCTTGCTGCAAATGTGTTTGTCGCCGATACACCCACTTGGAATGACTTTGATAACTCGACCCAAGATTACCGGCGGCCTCCCAGTTTTGCTGGCGTGTATTTAGGTGGATATGACCGCTCAAGAGGCTATTCAACGAAATCCTTTACCGGGAGAAGTGCTGTCAACTATGCCCTTGAATACCGAATAAAACCTCAGTGGCAACCATTACAAAATTGGCCTGTGTTTAATCTATATCATATTCCTTGGTGGCAATGGGTCATGTTTGCCGAGGTAGGTAAAGTGACTAACGAGTTTGATGTGCAAGCATTACATACAGATATGCATCATACATTTGGTATTGGGGCTCGTTTTGAGATTGAAAATATCGTAGTGAGAACCGAATTTGCATTTGGTTCAGCAGAAAGCGAATTTTGGGTGATGGTTAATCAGCCATTTTAACTATGGCTGATTAACCCTAATGAGTTTTAGATATCTTCAAAACAGATTTCGATAAACGCCATCCCATTTGGGTGAGTGAATGGCATTAAAATTTTCTTTCCTTTGGATTTATGCGAAATCGTATGGTTTTTACCTGACACGACAACGGGTGTAGCCATATCAAAATCGTAGCCTTTATCACTGAGCAGATTTTTTGCACCACCCGTCACCATATTAGTAATCTCACCAACCAAATCGGTAATTTCTTCATTAATGCTGCTAGGTTTTTCACCCAGCATTTTATGCATTATTTCTAAAATGAGCGGTGCTTCAAAGGTAATAGATAAAGAGCCTTTGGTTTTAGGGCCAACCATACCAATTAAACCCGACACATCACCCTTAGCAATATCATGACTTTTTAACTGGGGTTTCCCCGGTTTTAAATCCATTGTTGCCATAGTTGATATCACGTTAACTAACGACACAAGAAAGGGGTTAATAAATTCAACGTTCATATGAGGCTACTTCCTTATGGAAAATGCAATGATGAAATAAAGAGGCATAAGAATATTCACTGTATCACTTAGTTATAGTCTAGAACACCACCTTGGATTTGGGTATCTGAACCTCAGCTTTACATGATATAATTTTTCTCAAGTAACAAAATGCTCATTTATAATATGCCCTTTTAATGGCGATGATATCAACATCAGCGGTTAAATCGGATTTTCGCTTCAGTAATAATGTTTGGTTTTTATGACTTCTACTGCAAAACTTGATAGAACCTTTTCCATAGCGCCGATTCTGGATTGGTTTGATATTGATTTAAGTGGTTGTTTTATATGAGCCTGCTTGTGTCTTGGTTCCCTATATGTTCCCCGTTTGTGTTTTGATGGATTTTGGTTCCCCGTTAATGTAAGTTAGTCATGCTAATTAATGAGGTGTTCTATGGATGGAAAATCAGTTTTAATTCTTCTTTTATTGGTTTCTTCTGCGTCAACTGCAGAGGTTTATAAATGTGCTGATGGCAAGTATCAGGCTGAACCTTGTGATGCTGAAAGCACTCCTTTAGATCTTAGTAATGTTGGTAGCGTTGTATCCTCACCAACCTCATCAAATAATGACTTTTCTTTGAAGTCTTCTATTTCTGATAAAAAATCAGAAGTCAGTTCGTATATCCGCAAACAACAAATTAAACGTGAAATTACTGATCTTGAAAAAGACAGAAACCAGGTGTTTAGGGATCGAGATTCCAAAATCAAGGAACTGCGCGAACGTGGCCAACACGCAAATAATAATCTAGCCGGTGCTACTTGGCAGCAAAGCTTAGCGCAAGAGATGACAGCGGTTATGCAACAGGCAGATACGGTTGTTAGCACGATTGATCGTCAAATTGCAGCACTTCGCTCTGAGTTAACTCAATGATGGTTTTCGCCCGGTTAGGGTAGCACTTGGTGTTGTGGTGTTACTTTCGATTGTCGCCATTCTTAATATTTTCGTTTTTGAGCCATCGATAATTTGTGAATACGATTTGACGGATCTCGATTTTGCCCAGTTTGCAGATGACGCATCCAATCCTGTTAATGTTGATACATGGTTTGATGTAGAAAAAACAGTGGTGTATGTACGAGTCAAATATAAATGAAAATGATTTTACCAATTTCACTATCAGCTAAAAGCTTAAGCACATAGAGTTTAGTTCGGCCTAGTGCACATGAGGATCATCAATATATTTGACTATAACCTCACGCAGTGGCATCTCACCAGAACTCGGATTTGGAATGCCTTCCGACTCTAATTTACCCACTTCATGTTTAGCCCATGATTCCGCAGGTGCTAACTTTGAAAATGTTCTATGATCACTGTAAACTATGCTGCCTTTTTTCTTGACCCGTATTAAGCAGCGATACTTACTTGTACCGTCAGCTTTATCGCGTTTTTGAATACTGTAAGGCGCCATTTGCTCGGGTTCCCCGTTACCATAGTCCAATCTATTATGGTTCCCTATAGGTTCCCCATGCAACTAAAAACGTATGAAAACGTGTAAAAATAACTCGAAATGTGAGTAAGATGAATTTAGTAAAAACAGCGCCAAAGCCAGATACACTAACGAATGTAATAGATCGCACCTTTAGCATTGCCCCGATGCTTGATTGGACTGATCGCCATTATCGTTATTTTGCTCGCCTTATGTCTGCTAATACCTTGTTGTATACCGAGATGGTGACAACGGGAGCTATTATTTATGGTAACGGGGACTATCTCGCATACAACGAAGAAGAACACCCATTGGCATTGCAATTAGGGGGATCGAATCCTAAAGATTTGGCTCATTGTGCCAAGTTGGCGGCTGAACGTGGTTATGATGAAGTAAACATTAATGTGGGTTGTCCCTCTGATCGTGTTCAAAATGGGCGTTTTGGCGCATGTTTAATGGGCGAACCAGAATTAGTTGCACAAAGCGTGGATGCCATGAAACAGGTCGCTGATATTCCTATTACGGTTAAAACTCGTATTGGGATTGATGAGCAAGACAGTTATGAGTTTCTTACACGCTTTATTGATGTGGTGAGTGACAAAGGCTGTACTGATTTTACTATTCATGCCCGTAAAGCCTGGCTGCAAGGATTAAGCCCGAAAGAAAATCGCGAGATCCCGCCATTAGATTATGATCGCGTATATCAATTAAAACGTGATTACCCTCATTTAAATATCAGTATCAACGGTGGTGTGACAAGTTTAGAACAGGCGAAAGTACATCTACAGCATGTAGATGGCGTGATGGTTGGGCGCGAAGCGTATCACAACCCATATATTTTAAGCCAAGTTGATCAGCTGTTGTACCAGAATGATAAACCGCAATTAAGTCGTGAAGAAGTGATTGAATTAATGTTGCCTTATATTGAGCGACACATTCAACAAGGCGGACGTTTAAATCATGTCACTCGCCATATGATAGGGTTGTTTCAGGGATTACCAGGCTCAAGAAGCTGGCGCCGTTACTTAAGCGAAAACGCTCACAAGACAGGTGCAGGAATTGAAGTTGTTAAAGGTGCAATTGCATTGATGAATGAAAATGCGCCTAGCTAACAAACATTTTTAGCGATAATAAACCCAGAATTAAGCGCTCATTTGAGCGCTTTTTTTTGCTTAAAAATCATGTTGGTCTAATTGACTAACCTTAGTGGTTAATTTTACCAATTGTTCGTTTTTTGTTCTTTTTGTTAGCGAGTCTTAAAGATGGTTTTTGCTTGGTTTTGATTTTTTATTGTTAATAATTAGTGGTTTAAAATTTATTTTGAAAGTTGGCACAAGGTTTGTAATACCTAAGGTGTCCCGCAATGAAAAAGGTTTTCGTTGCACACTGAACAGAAAAGGAAGCCATCATGTTTAACTCTAATTCTAAAGGTCGTTTAAATCGTATCGCTGGTGCAGCTATTGTTGCCGTAATGATGTCAGCAAGTAGTGTGGCTGCAGAAGCAAATGACACAATGGTACAAGATACCTTAAATGTACTTGAGCAAAATATTTCACAAGCCAGCCAAGATTTGTTTGTGTCAGCTAAGCAAGAGTTTGTATTGTCATTGAGAACTCAAATCGCAGAACAAATTTTTGATGTTAATACTGACACCCAAGCACCGTTGCTTGCGAGTGATGATGCAGAACAATCAGTAACCACAGTGAGTCAAAAGTAATGATGTTTGTTGACCCCCTTGGAATGGTGATGCCTTTGCTAGCAATCTTGTTGCTACCGTTAATGAGTTTTATTTGTTGCGCTGTCATCGCCAACTTGCTCACTAAGCTGCAAATCATACCCAATAAATCAACTGATAATGTTTAAGTTTTGAATAAGAAATTAAGGAATACAATGGAAAAATTAGTAGAGAAACTCATCGACAAGCCTAAAATTGTTTCTGGTGTATGTCACTATTTCGCGAAACAATTTGGCTGGTCGGTGATGTGGGTTCGAGTTATCAGCATGCTGATTTTATTAGCTAATCCAGTTGTCACCCTTGTTGCATATTTAGTGTTATCTGTGTTACTTGATAAAAAGTCTCCACACTATTAATTGCTTTTTCATTCGAACAAATCATTGAATGAAAAAGCAATGACTGGCAGTAATATCAGCCACGTCCGAATAGTATCAATGCTGTACAAATGATTACGATGATTTACTTAAGAATGCTTGGAACAGCTTTTTCGATTCATCACTTTTTAAACGCTGTCCAAAATGAACCAGTTCTAGCTGCATTTGTTGTTTAACTTGCTGTTGGTTGTAGCGAAGCAGCAGGCGAGATGCTTGTAGTGATTCAGGTGGTTGGCTGGCTAATCTTTTAGCTTTAGTCAGTGCAAATTCAACCACGTCAGTTTCCACCACCTGATTGATAATATTTAATTCACAGGCTGTTGCAGCATTAAATGCATCACCTAATAGAATCAATTCCGCCGCTTTTTGTTGACCTACGATTAAGGGTAATAATAAGCTTGATGCCGCTTCAGGCACTAATGCTAGATTAACAAAAGGCATTTGAAATTTAGCACTATTGTCGGCATAGACTAAATCGCAGTGTAGTAATAAGGTCGTGCCAATACCTACCGCTGCACCAGATACTGCGGCAACTAAGGGCTTTTTCAAATCAACGAGGCAGAATAGAAACTTAACCGTTGGATGATCCTCATTTAAGTCGCCACTTTGTAAAAAATCAGCGATATCATTACCTGCGGTAAAGCAATTCCCTTCGCCATGTAACATAAAGGCACGAATCTCGTTGTTGCTATCGCCTTCAATAAGGTATTCTGTGAGTTGTTGATACATCTCTAGATTAAAAGCATTGCGCTTGTCTGGACGATTAAAGCTGATGATACGAACACCTTGTTCATCACGCATTTTTATAAGACTCATTCGTAGTTTCCTTTGTGAACACGAGCAGGGATTAAATGGAGTTTAAGACATTGAAAGTAATATTCAAACACTTGTTTAGTTTTTTAGTGCTTACGTCAGTATCATTTGCCGCCAGTGCCAATGTCATTTTAGTTGACGGTCATGTGCGGGCGATGCCTGCCTCTGTGCCAAATACCGCGGCATACTTAACATTAGAAAACCATGCTAATGACCCAGTAAAATTAATTTCCGTGACAACCCCAGCCGCAAAAGAAGCGCAATTACATACTATAGTTGATGAAAATGGCATGGTAAAAATGCGCCAGGTAGAAAGCTTTACAATAGCTTCTCATGGTGCTTTAGCATTAAAGCCGTCAGGAGATCACATTATGATCTTAGGATTAAATGCGCCATTAGCTGAAAACGATAAGGTTGAATTAACATTGATATTTGATAATGAGCAGCAATTACAGGTGGCATTGCCTGTATTGAAAAATGCTGACTCATCGCATCAAGATCATAGCGAACATCATCACCATCATTAAGGAGTCGTATTGATGCAGTTTACAAGGAATAAAGTACTATCTATCGCCGCGATAGCGGGTTTAATTGGCTACGCTGTGAGTGTGTGGTGGAGTATTGAACCCGATCCAATAGAACCTGAAGCATTGCAAAATGAACAGGGGAGATTAATCGTTGGCTATGCCACAACTCAATCATTGATCGTCACCATGGAAACCTTGTTGGATAAACCCGGTGGTTGGTTATCAAATGATATGATGCCCCCTTCAGTCTTGATGGACAATATGCCAGCGTTCGAGTTTGGTGCCCTTGAGCAAGCGCGTGATTTAGCATTAGTTATGCGCAAAGAGTTTAGCCGCTCTCAATCACAATCAGCCGCAGATACTGATTTATCCGCAGCACATTCAAAGCTAAATATTGAGCACACCAGCTGGTTAGTGCCAAGTGCTGAAAGTGAGTACACGGATGCCATTAAATTATTTAAGCTTTATCAAGCAAGAATTAGTGACTCTGATAATCCTTCAGCACAGTTTTATGCCCGAGCAGACAACCTAAATGAATGGTTAAAAGAAGTGCAAAAACGCTTAGGTAGTATTTCACAGCGCTTGTCCGCCAGCGTAGGACAAGACAGATTAAACACCGATTTAGCCGGTGACACTGCCGCTCGTCAATCTACACCTTCAGCCATGAGCGATGAAATTAAAACCAGCTGGTGGAAAATTGATGATGTATTTTACGAAAGTCGAGGCTCAGCATGGGCCTTATTAAACTTTATGCGCGCAGTAGAAGTGGATTTTGCTGATGTGCTAGAAAAGAAAAATGCTGAAGTTAGCTTAAGACAGATTATTCGAGAGCTAGAAGCTACTCAGCAAACAGTTTGGAGCCCAATGGTATTGAATGGCGATGGCTTTGGTTTAGTCGCAAACCATTCACTTGTTATGGCTAACTATATTTCGCGTGCAAACGCCGCAGTAATTGATTTAACTAATTTACTTTCACAGGGATAACAATGAACAAAACTCTTGCAGCAACAGCCTTATTTGGTCTGTTAAGTGTAACTTCAGCGCAAGCTGCTACTGTTGTGGGCTTTAAAGTTGGTGGTGATATCTGGAATACGGATGCATCGGGTACTTTTAATGCTGATAGCAATCTTGGCAATGCCACAGGTCCTGCGCAAAATTATGATTATGGCTCTGAAACCCAAGGCAGTGTATGGGTTGCTATTGAGCATCCAATCCCGTTAGTGCCTAATTTGAAGATCCGTGAGAATCGTTTAGAGGCTTCAGCGTCTAAAGACAGCAGTGATTTTTACTTCAATGAAGTGAATTTTACAGGTGCATCTACCGTATACAATGACCTCAGTAATACTGATTTTGTGCTGTATTACGAAATTTTAGACAACGATTTAGTTGCATTAGATTTAGGTGCGGCTTATAAGCAAATGCACGGTTCACTGCGTGTTGACGGTTTAGCTGGAAGCGAGTTAACCCGCACTGCAACACAACGCGATATCGACAGTGGTGTGGTGATGGCTTACGGCAGCGCGCAAGTTGGTGTGCCTGGTCTAGGATTATTTGGCTTTGCAGATATCATGATTGGTGTTGATGAAAACGGTGTGCATGATTACAGTGCTGGTTTAGGTTGGCAGTTTGATGGTGTTGCGTTAGATACGCTTATTCGTGTCGGTTACCGTGACTTTAACTTTGACGTTAATCGTTTTTCTGGAACCACCCAAGATATGCAGTTCAAAGGTGCCTTTGCGGGTGTTGAATTGATTTTCTAACCGTTTGGAATTGATAATATGGGTATCTTTTTTGATACCCATATTGATTTGCTAGCATTATGATTTGTCATAGCTAATACGATAAATGGCATCTGCAAAGTCGTCTGAAACCAGTATCGAACCATCATCTAGCATCATTATATCAACCGGACGTCCCCAGCTTTCTTCCCCTTGAAGCCAACCCGTAGCAAATGGTTTATAGCTTTTTACTTGATTGTTATCTAACACAACTAGCATTAATCGATACCCAACCTTATTACTACGATTCCAAGAACCATGTTGGGCAATGAGGATCGTATTTTGGTAGCTTTCAGGGAATTGCTGACCTTGATAAAACATCATTCCTAAAGCGGCTACATGCGCGCCCAGTGTTAATACTGGCGGTGTATTTAGGTTTGCTATTTGGACATTACGGTATTCGGGATCGGCTATATTAGTATTATGGATATAAGGAAAACCGAAATGCTGCCCTGGTTGAGTGACACGATTCAATTCATCATCCGGTAAATTATCACCCATCATATCTCGACCATTATCAGTAAACCATAATTCACCTGTTTGTGGATGAAAGTCAAAGCCAACACTGTTACGCACTCCTTTTGCTACAATGACTGTTTGTTTAGTTTCAAGATCCAGTTTTAAAATGCTAGCAAACGGCAATTCACTTTCACAAATGTTGCAAGGGGCTCCAACAGGAATATAAAGCTTGCCATCGGGACCGAATGTTATGAATTTCCATCCATGGTGGGATATGTTGGGTAGTTTGCTATAAACTAATTCTGGTGTAGGGATTTGGGGTAGCGTTTTTTCAATATTGGGATATCGCCAAATTTTATCGACTTCTGCAACATAGAGACTGCCATCATGGAAAGCTAATCCAGACGGCATGAATAAATTCGAGGCGACGATTATTTTCGACTCAGCCTTAAAGTCGTTATTACTATCTATTAGGGCATAAACATTTCCAGCCTTTCGGCTGCCAACAAAAACTGTTCCATTATCACCTAAAGCCATTTGACGGGCATTTTCAATATTCTCAGCGTACATTTCAATCGAAAAACCCTGTGGTAGCTTTATTTTATCTAAAGGTAATGCCTCAACTGAATTGGCGAAAATTAACAATAGGCTTAAGAGAATGAAATTTTTGGAGGGCATTCGGATACCTTTAATGTTGATGTGTTCTGGAATAGCACACGTTTCAATTTAAGTAATATTAGCCCAATTTCAAAATAGGCTTTTAAAATGAATAAATGAAAACAAAAAAGTATTTTTTGAAATCGAAAAGTCAGCGTTCAAATTACGCATCTATTAAGCCAAGCTGTTTTCAGGCACAATAACGGCAAAATTTGGCACTCATCTTCCATGCTCATTTAATTAGCCAATTTTGATGGCTTAAACTAAATGAGCGGCACTTATTAGGACTCCTTATGACGCAAATTACTATCACAACCCCTGATGACTGGCATTTACATTTTCGTGATGGCGATATGTTAAACGAAACTGTGCCAGCGACAGCGCGACTTTTTCAACGTGCGATTGTGATGCCAAACCTTGTGCCACCAGTGACGACAGCGCAAATGGCTGTGGATTATCGTGAGCGTATTCTGGCCGCGCGTCCTCAGGGAAGCAGCTTTCAGCCTCTAATGACCTTATTTTTAACCAACAACACCACAGCACAAGACATTATAGATGCCAAAGCAGCAGGTGTTGTGGCTGCTAAGTTATATCCAGCAGGTGCAACCACTAACTCTGATGCAGCGGTAAAGGCATTGGATGCACTGTTTCCTATTTTTGAAGTGATGGCTGAACAGGGGATGTTATTGCTGGTTCATGGTGAAGTTACCGAATCACACATTGATATTTTTGACCGTGAAAAACTGTTTATTGATCGCTACCTAGCTCGTATTGTTGCGACCTTACCTCAACTAAAAGTGGTGTTTGAACACATCACCACTAAAGAAGCGGCTGAATTTGTTACCGCAGCTTCTGCGAATGTGGCCGCAACCATAACCCCACAACACTTATTATTAAATCGTAATGACTTATTGGTCGGTGGTGTTCGCCCGCATAACTTCTGCTTACCAGTATTAAAGCGCAACATTCACCAGCAGGCATTACAAGCCGCTGTAGCCACTGGTTCAAGTAAGTTTTTCTTAGGGACTGACTCAGCGCCACACGAAAAGCATCGTAAAGAGTCAGCTTGTGGTTGTGCGGGGTGTTATAGCGCCTGGAGTGCATTAGAGTTATATGCACAAGTATTTGATAACTTGGGTGCGTTAGATAAGTTAGAAGGTTTTGCAAGCTTACATGGTGCAGACTTTTATGGCTTACCCCGTAATACCGGCACAGTAACCTTAGTGAAAGAAACTTGGACAGTACCGGAGGAAATTATTCTGCCTAACGGTAATCCAATTGTGCCATTCTTTGCTGGCCAACAAGTTAATTGGAAAGTGAAATAAAGCGTAAGGGTAAAGTGCTTGCCTTAGTTGCTTATAGGTTGAATCTGCTGATATATCGGTTTTGAAATATCGATTATCAGCCACTTGACTCAATCGCTAATGCTTTAACATTTAACAAAAAACCAGCTCTGTTGCTGGTTTTTTGTTGTCATCATCACAATAGTTACCAAGGCGGCATAGCTGATATGCCTAGGTTAGCAATCAGCCAGTGTTTATGTTTTAACCGCAGAAGCTACCTACATGGATTTTCAATATTTACAGCATTATTTACTCGCTAAACCACAAAGCTGCGAATGCTTTCCCTTTGGCGATGACGTACAGGTGTATACCCAAACAACTTGAAGATACGTGTTTCAGAGCTTCACCGTGTTTTCAATACCAGGCGCGTTAATGCGGTAATCTAGGTACCTTATAAATTAGCGCAACAACGCTCTTGATTTAAAAATCAGGGGAACACGGTGAAACTCCCTGAAGGCAAGTTTTACACGCGTTTATGCTGCGTTATTGATTTTGAAAAGGGAATAACCATTACCCGCAATCAATGCCTTGCCTAAACGCGTGTAAATTCTTGCTGAAATCGAGCATCTTCAGGTTGTTTGGGTATATAAAGTGAAAAATAAGATGTTCGCGTTAGTGGGGCGGCGCAATGATTTGCTAATGCTTAACCTAAAATGCGATCCAGATGAGGCTAATGCCTTAAAAGATATCTTCCCTGCGATAACGCCGGGTTATCACATGGATAAAAAACACTGGATATCAATATACTTTGATGGCTCTGTGCCTGATGGCGAAGTAAAACGAATTATCGATAATTCATTTTTGCTAGTGGTCAATAGCTTGCCCAAAAAAGAACAAACCTCAATTAGGCTGCAACTTGAGTCATAAGGTCATTTAATCCATGGTAATCCAAGTTCTCTATACCTTTATTCATCATAACAGCTGTGACAAGGCTAACATCCTTGCTTAAAATTCAAGTTTTAAGGTAACAGTAAGGTTGAATATTCTGAGTTTTATCTTCTTTTGACCTTTGCCATCAGTATTATTTGAGTGATAAAAATCAGCAGGCTTCCTGATTCTTCTTATTAGCGCAAATTAATAATAGGCTTCATATCTATAAATCTACCAATTTTATCAAGCAACGCCGCAGACTTATGTAAAACTATGCAAAGTTAGACCTCAGTGGTATTAATTAAATAGTGATCTATTTAGAATCAAATACGTAATCAGTTAACTGAATGAATCATCAAGCTTAACTCGGGGCAGTAACAGTAAATCAAACCGCTATTTATAATGCTCACAGGGATATTCTTCATGCAGAATAATTGCGGCTAGCGATTGAGGCGTAAATTCGCCCTGTTTTAGCGCAACTGATGTTTCAAGGCTATTTAATGCAAGTTCAGCTAATCGTAGCTTAAAGTTTAGGTTTGACTGTAAGTGCTCGAATGTTAGCTATTCAAATCTCATTTATGCATCTCTTAACCCAAGTTGAGGTTAAACCATAAAAGTAATAAACGAAAATCATTAGATAATAAATACTAACAATGGATTTACCGTGAATGAACAGACATTTTACTAGCTTGGCTATGATAACGTCGTTGGTTATCTTAACGGCTTGTACTAGCGCCTCATATGTGGATGACCCTTTGGTTAAGCCGCAACTACCTGAGTCTTGGCAAACCAATGCTAAGTCACTTAAAGACAATCAAACTTGGGTCACACCAATTGCAACAGAGCAGTTGTTTGAACTTATCAGGATTGGATTAAACAGCAATCAACCGCTTATTCAGCTTGCGTTAGACGTTGAAATAAAAAAGCAGCAGCTTAATATCAGTGACGCTAATTTCTGGCCTGAGTTAAACCTTGCGGCAAATAGCCGTAGAAGTGGTGACAGTGATACTCAGTCAACCCTCAATAACCTTAGTTTAGATATCAGTTATGAATTAGATATTTGGGGCAAGTTATCTGACAGTAGCAGAGCATCAAAACTGAACTTATTAACCGCGCAAGCTAACTATCAACAAGCCAGAGATTCATTGGTCGCCGAGGTGATTATCGCCTACTACAAGGTGGTAACATCGCAAGAGTTAGTTAAGCTTTTTGAGCGCAGAACAGAGAACGCTAAACTGAGTTTTGAGATTATTGAATCGGGTTATCTACAGGGATTAAATACCGCCCTTGATGTTTATTTAACTCAAAATGAATACCATAGTGAAAATTCAAATTTACTGTCACAGCGCAGCCAACGTAATAAAGACATTAGAACCTTAGAGCGATTATTAGGAGGTTATCCAGCTGGGGAGTTGCTGATTGATGCAACGCTACCTTTACTGCCTCAGGGGATTAAAATTGGCGTGCCAAGCGAGTTAGTTAAACGTAAGCCTCAACTGCAAGCGGCTTGGTACCAGCTACTGGCACAAGATGCTTTAGTTGCTTATGCACAAAAACAACGCTATCCATCAATACGTTTGGGAGGCGATATCGGCAGTGCGAGCAGTGACATTGGCAACCTATTAAGTGGCGATTACAGTTCATGGTCAGTATTTGCAGGTCTCACAGCGCCAATTTTCAATGCTGGGCGGTTAAAGTCACAGACAGAGCAACAAAAATTGATCCTCAAACAGCAAGAGCAGCAATACCTCAATACGCTCTTTGCTGCTTTTGAAGTGGTTGAAAATAACCTCGATCTCGATGCCAGTTTGCAACAGCAATATCGTTCAACGTTAAAAGCCCAAGATAATGCTCTTCAAGCCGAAACCTTATCGTTTGAGCAATACCAAAGTGGTTTAGTCAGTTACACCACAGTACTGGACGCCCAGAAGCGTGCATTTGTGGCTCAAAGTTCAGTGATCAGCTTAAAAAACCAGATTATTGCCAATCGCATTGGATTGCACCTAGCGTTGGGTGGCGATCTTGATGCCAGTGTTACAGAAGAAGAATAATATGATGAATAAGAAATACCTTATCCCAGTTGGTATCATTGCCTTAGCGATAGTGACCATAGTGCTCATCACTGCAAACCCGCCAACTTCAACCCGCGGTAAACCAATGCCTGTTGCAGCAATGACGGTTGAAACCCAAATTGTTAAATCGCAGGATTATCAGGTTCAGGTGGGCAGTTTTGGGGTGGTAAAACCACGCACGCAAAGCTCGTTAGTGACTCAAGCTTCAGGGCAGATCCTATCTATCAGTCCAAATTTTCGTGAAGGCGGCTTTTTCGAGAAAGGTGAAGTACTGGTGCAACTCGATGACCGAGATTATCTCGCTGAAGTCAAAATTGCTGAAGCCGGGTTATTACTTGCTAGACAACAACTTTTGGAAGAGCAAGCTCGAACTAACCAAGCTTTGGCTGATTGGCAGCGTCTTAGCAATGGTCGCGAACCCACATCTCTTGTGCTACGTGAACCGCAATTAGCCGCAGCAAGAGCGGCAATGTTATCTAACCAAGCTAAACTTGAAAAAGCTAACTTAGCGTTAGAGCGTACTGAAATAGTTGCACCATTTTCAGGGCGTATTTTAGAAAAAAATGTTGATATTGGCCGAGTGGTAACCACCAATGGCCAATTGGCCATCATCTATGCCACCGACTATGTCGAAATTCGTTTACCAATAAATAATAGTGACCTATCGCTCGTTGAATTGCCTGAGCAAGGTAAAACAGAAGTGGCCAGCGTGACCTTCGAATCAGATTTAATCGGTCTGCAAAATTGGAAAGGACAGTTAATTCGCACCGAAGGGGCTATCGACAGTAGTTCACAACAACTCTATGTGGTTGCCCAAATTGACGAGCCTTTTAATTATCAAAGTAACCAACCCATTCCGTTAAAAATAGGTCAATACCTGACCGCCAATATAGCCGGTAAAAAACTTGATCAAGTGATTGTTGTTCCAACTAAAGCAATATACCAAGGTACCTATGTTTACGTGGTTAACGATGGCAAATTATTACGTAAAGAAGTCACCACTCGATGGCAGAATAGCCAAGATGCCGTCATTGAAAGTGGTTTAAACAATGGTGATGAACTGGTTATTACCCCTCTTGGGCAAGTTAGCTCTGGTACGCCGGTGACGGTATTAGGTGTACCTTCAAAGGTTAAACAAAGTGAAAGTAAACCTGATTTACCCACTAAACCTTCACCGAAAGAGGAGCAACCAAGATGATTGCTTGGTTCACTAAAAACCATGTAGCAGCCAACTTATTAATGTTGTTTCTGCTGGTTCTGGGTTTAGGCTCACTTTCAACCCGTATTCCACTGGAAGTTTTCCCTACAGTTGAGTCTGAAATGGTGTCAGTAGGCATATCGCTTCGTGGCGCAACACCTGAGGATGTTGAAAAAGGGGTCACTATTCGTGTCGAAGAGGCAGTGCAAGATCTCGAAGGGATAAAGAAAATTACCTCTAATTCTTCAGAGTCATCATCGCAAGTGTTTATTGAGGTTGAAAGTGGTTACGACCCGCGTGAAATGTTGGCAGACATCAAAAGTCGTGTCGATGCGATTAACTCTTTTCCCGTTGATGCAGAAAAGCCCGTTGTAGCCTTAGCCCAGCGTAAACGTGAAGTTATCGCGGTCACGGTAACAGGGAAATATAGCGAAAAAGAGACCAGACAATTTGCCGAAGTTGTTCGAGATGAGTTACTCCGCCTTGATGGCGTAACCCAGCTGGATTTAAGTGGTGTGCGTAACTATGAGGTCTCGCTAGATTTATCGCAAAACAAATTACGTCAGTATAACTTAACCTTAGCCGAAATTTCCCGCGCGATTAACGCTTCTAGCACTGACATTTCTGCGGGTAATTTAAAAACCCAAGGCGGTGATATTTTACTGCGTTCAAAAGGCCAAGCTTACTACAAGGATGAATTTGCCAATATTGCGATTAAAACCGCAGCTGATGGCACGATTATTCGTTTAGGTGATATAGCCAATGTGGTCGATGGATTTGAAGAATCACCGGTAAGAACGCGTTTTAACGGTCAGCAAGCCGCCTTTATTGATGTTTATCGGATTGGTCAGCAAAGCGCTATCGATGTTGCGGACAAAGTCAAAAACTACATTGACTCTCGTCAGGCGACATTACCTGAGGGGTATGGATTAAGTTATTGGGATGATGACTCTGAAATTGTTAAAAACCGCATAGCGACGTTAACCAGCAGCGCCTTGCAGGGCGGGCTGTTGGTACTCTTGTTGTTGACGCTGTTTTTAAGACCATCCATCGCATTTTGGGTATTTATCGGTATTCCTGTTTCTTTTATGGGCGCTTTTATTTTCATGCCATTCTTTGGTGTTTCCCTCAATGTAATCAGTCTATTTGGATTTATCTTAGTGCTGGGGATTGTGGTCGATGATGCCATTGTTACCGGCGAAAATATCTACAGCCATCTTAGAACGGCCGAAAATGGTGAGCAAGCGGCTATTCTGGGGACACAAGAGGTGGCTGCGCCAGTGACCTTTGGCATTCTCACAACGGTCACGGCATTCTTACCTATGTTGTTTATTGAAGGAACACGTGGCGCGATATTTGGCCAAATTGCGATCGTTGTAATCCCAGTCTTACTGTTTTCACTTATTGAATCTAAGTTTGTACTTCCAGCGCATCTTAAAAATATTAAACTGCGTCATGAGAAGGATAACTACAACAAGCTAGAGCAACTACAACAAAAATTTGCGGACGGTTTCGAGCGGGCAATTATTCAGTTTTATCAACCCATTTTACGCATTGCACTAAAACATAAAACCGCAACCTTGAGCTTATTTTTAAGTGTGTTATTCGTCATTGCGGCATTGTTAGCAACTGGGTGGACTAAATTCACTTTCTTCCCGCGCATTCCCAGTGAAACCGTACGCCTCGATTTGACCATGCCTGCTGGCACATCATTTGATGTGACCAATGCGCATATCATCAGCATTGCTGCTAAAGCTGAAGCTTTGCAAGAAAAATATACCGATAAGGATACAGGTGAAAGTGTCATCATCAATATTTTGGCAACGACCGGTGGTCGCGGTGGTACATCAAGTTCAGGTGAAGTGAGATTTGAAATCACACCCGCGGAGAAACGAAAGTCAGCTATTACCTCTAGGCAACTACTGAGCGAATGGCGCCGGAGCGTCGGTGAAATTCCTGGTGCCGAATCGGTGACCTATCGTGCTGAAATTGGGCGTAGTTCAGATCCTATTGATATCCAGCTTAATGCTAACTCCCTAGAAACATTGAGTGAAGTTGCTAATAAAGTGAAAGAGCACTTAAAAACCTATCCGACCGTGTTTGATATATCAGATAGCCTCTCAAATGGTAAAGAGGAGCTGTTAATTGAATTAACAGAACAAGGTAAAGCACTTGGGTTAACTCGCCAAGAAGTGTCAAGCCAAGTAAGAAGCTTTTATTTTGGTGCTGAAGTTCAGCGAGTTCAGCGAGGACGTGATGATGTTCGAGTCATGGTTAGGTTGCCACTTAACGAACGCCAGTCAATGGATGATCTAAAAAAGGTGCTGATCACAACAAGTCTGGGATCGCAGGTACCGCTGAGTCATGTGGCAAAAATGACCTCAGGTAAGAGCCCATCAAGCATTCGACGTATTGATAGATATCGTGTGTTAAATGTCACAGCTGACGTCGACAAAGACAACACCAATATGACAGTACTTCAAGCTGATCTTAAGGATTACCTTGATAGTTTAATGGTGCAATATCCTGGTGTTAGGCACTCACTGGAAGGGGAGGCTCGCGAGCAAAGCGATAGTTTTGGGTCTTTACAGTGGGGCTTGGTATTTGTTTTATTTATGATTTACAGCTTATTAGCAATACCTTTTAAATCTTACATTCAGCCGCTCATTGTAATGAGTGTCATTCCCTTTGGTTTAATTGGTGCTGTGATAGGCCACTGGTTAATGGGCTCGCCTTTAACCATATTTAGTATATTGGGGATGTTGGCTTTAGTTGGGGTTGTGGTCAATGACTCACTGGTGCTGGTGGATTTTATCAATAAGAAACGTGCTGAGGGTATGGACTTAGTAGAAGCTGTCTTAACCGCTGGCGCGAAACGATTTAGACCAGTGATGCTGACCAGTTTAACTACCTTTATCGGTTTAATGCCGCTGCTGTTAGAACAATCCACCCAAGCACAGTTTTTGATCCCTATGGCGATATCACTGGGCTTTGGTATTATTTTTGCCACCTTTATCACCTTGATCTTAGTGCCTGTTAACTACCTTGTGGTCGAACGTTTGAAAGGTAATAAAGTTGACGAAGCACTTTTTGATCAACAATATGCTGACAGCTTTAGCTAGGCTAAAGGATAATTTTTTTACCGTTATTTAATCAAGCCAGTAGCCATTTTCTACTGGCTTTTTTATTGATACCTTTGGGGCTAACTCATTCCTAAACTCAGAAGCCGCCTTCAGTGATTATCCCGAACAGAGGTTATTGAGCTATAAGCTAAATGGATATAATGCATGAATTTAGAATAACAAATCTAATTGATCGGGTTGATTGAGTTGTTGTTCAATTAAATTGATTTTTGCTAATCCATTTAAGCTGCTGGTTGCTCTTAGCATTTCATTTAAGCGAACCGCTAATTCTGGGGCAAAAACATTATCAGGAGTATGGATAAACACCAAAGGTTGCTTGCCTTCTGCAATCCATAGGGCAAGTTTATTGCACCATTGCTGAAAAAAAGCACTGTTAATATCTGCATCTAACTGACCAATAAATCGCACAATTGGCTGTTCGGCCGTTGCAATAGGATGAACAGGCACATTTGGCTTTTTTTGTTGCGCATCAATCAAAACTGGTGTGTTGGGAAGTGCTGCAAATAGCGCACGGCTGTCCATAATAATGCGATTACATTGATGTGCGATTAACAACCGGTTGAGTGCTTTTTCTGCTTCCCCTTTATTAAAAAACTCACGATGCCGCACTTCCACTCCAAATTGCAAATTAGCCGGTAATTGTTGTAAGAATGTCGCTAACGAGGGCAGTGCGCTTGGGCCAAATTGTGCTGGTAATTGAATTTTCCAGATGGCGGTTTTTTCAATTAGAGGAGCCATCAGATTGAAAAAATGACTCAAATCAGATTGAGCATTTTGCAGCTGTAAATCGTGGGTGATTTGTCTAGGTAATTTAAAGGTAAATTTAAAGGTATCAGGAACCGCATCGCGCCAGTTCATGGCGGTAGCTAATTTAGGCAAAGCATAAAATGTAGTATTGCCCTCAACGGTATTAAATATTTGTGAATATTTTTCTAACCGCGCCGAGATAGGGGCATCGCCGTACAGGCTTTGCTTCCACTGTGTTTGAGACCACATGGCTAAGCCTAATCTTAGCAAAGGTTCGCGATTCATTTGCAGTTACCTATTAACTCATCTTGGTAAAATGGACATTTATAGTCTTTTTGGGTCACAAACCGATAAAAAGACACTTCTTAGCATGTATCCATCTATCTCAACACTATCGCTATCTGATAAAATGCCGCAGCGATTATGTGTTATATTCAAGTCGCGGATACGACGCTGGCATGTTGTCAGTATTTTGGTTTTCAATGGAGTGATTGTGTCAGATCCAAACCCAGATATGAAGTTTGATAATTATCGGCCTCAATCTTCTCAGCAAAAACAAATAGCCCAATCTAGCCGTCGAGGTAAACTGCTGTTTATCTTGCTTTTCATTATTTTATTAGTGGCGGTGGGTGTTTTTGTTGCCTTCGAAGTTAAAACCTCACATTACCAATCTAAATTAGTTAACCATTACGGCACACAACTTACTTATCAAGTGGTGCCTTTTGCTAGTGACAAAGTGATTTACCCACAGTATGGCCCGTTTGATATTCGTCATGGCTACACTAAGTTACCTCAATATATTGATAGATTAGTTAAAAATGGCTTTACTATTGAGCAGCAAGCCAGTTTTTCGCCGATGTTGATGGACTACACTCGCTATGGCTTCTTCCCGCCTTACCATGAAAAAGCCCAGTCAGGTTTAATTATTAAAGACTGTCGTGATGAAAATGTATTTGATGCACTGTACCCAAGCAGAGCCTATCAAGACAGTGACCTGATCCCAAGCGAAGTCACTAATACCTTATTATTTATTGAAAACCGTGAGCTGTGGAACCCAGAGCCTAATCATAATCCGGTGATCGACTGGCCTCGATTTGTGGTGGCTAGTATTACTCAAATTGCTGAAAAAGTCGGCGTCAACATGTCTAAAGCTGGCGGCAGTACCTTGGCCACCCAGATCGAAAAATTCCGCCACTCTGAGTTTGGTTTAACCTCCAGTATTGAAGACAAGTTACTGCAAATTGGCTCGGCGATGGTACGCGTCTATCAGCAAGGCGAAAACACTCTGGCCGCAAGGCAGCGTATTGTTCAAGACTACTTAAATACAGTGCCATTATCTTCCGCACCAGGTTTTGGCGAAGTTCATGGTATTGGTGATGGTTTATGGGCTTGGTTTAAAACCGACTTTAATCGTGCAAATCAGCTGCTAATGTCGCCGCACGATCCTAAAACCGCGGCTGAACGCGGCCAGGTTTTCAGGCAAATTGTGGCATTAATGATAGCCCAGCGTCGCCCATCTTATTATCTATTACAAGGGCACGATGATTTAGAGCAATTGGTTGATAGTCACTTACGTTTACTGGTGAGTTATGCATTAATTGACCCGCAATTGATGAACTCCGCGATGCAGCAAAAGCTCAAGTTTGACCGTCGTAAAGGTGTTGCAGATAAACCCAATAACAAAGGCGTTAATGCTGTGCGGATCAGAACCGCAGGCATGTTATCGAGCAACTTATTTGATTTAGACCGCTTAGATTTAACCGTGCAGAGTACTTTTCATGGTGATTTGCAACAGCAAGTGGGTGATTACTTACGTGGTCTAAGCCGTCAGGAAAATGCCCAGCAGGTTGGGTTATTAGGTGAGCGATTACTTACCCCAGAACAGCTACCGAATGTGTTATATAGCTTTACCTTATTTGAAAAAGATCGCGGCGTGAATCGGGTTAGGGTGCAAACCGATAGTACCGACCAACCTTTTGATATCAATGAGGGCAGTAAGCTTGAATTGGGGTCAACCGCTAAGTTAAGAGTGTTAGCCACCTACCTTGATATTGTGGCTGAGCTACAACAGCGTTTTGCGGATAAAACCGTGGCCGATTTATACCGTATTGATGTTGAACCTAAAGATAAAATTACCCGCTGGGTGGTGGATTATCTGATTGAAACCCGCGACAGAAACTTAACCCGTATGTTAGATGCTGCATTGCAACGCAACTACTCTGCATCGGTTAATGAGCGTTTCTTTACCGGCGGCGGTTTGCATGCGTTTAATAACTTTCAAAAGAAAGAAAATACCCGCAATCCTACTCTATATGAAGCTTTACAAGACTCAGTAAACTTGCCGTTTGTGCGTCTAATGCAAGATATCGTTAACTACAGTAGTAGTTATAACAGCGAAGGTAGCATGGCGCAGTTACTGCGTAATGATAAAGATCCACGCCGAGAAGAATACTTAAAAGCCTTTGCTAAACGTGAAGGTAGCACGTTTGTGCGCCGTTTCTATCGCAAGTATCAAGCATTAACACCACCCGCTCGATTAGAGACTTTCTTTAATGGTGTGCAAGCGTCAGAGCACCGTTTATCGGCAACCTATCGTTACTTGCAACCTTATAAAAGTACCGAAGATTTAAAGCAGTTTCTGCATGAGAGAATGCCAGATAAACCGCAAACGGATAAGCAGATCAATAGCCTTTACAATAAATATGGCCAAGATAAATTCAATTTGGCCGATCAGGGCTTTATTGCGCGGGTGCATCCGTTAGAACTTTGGGTATTAAGCTATTTAAATGATTATCCAGATGCCAAGTTAACTCAGGTGCTAGAAGATAGTCAGGCAACCTTGCTTGAAGTTTATCGCTGGTTATTCCGCACTCGCCATCAAAATGCCCGCGATCAGCGAATTAAAGTGATGCTAGAAGTAGAAGCATTTTTAAGTATCCATCAGCGTTGGCAACGTATGGGGTACCCTTTTGATTTTATCGTCCCCTCGCTAGGCTCTGCGTTAGGCAGCTCTGGTGACCGTCCGGCGGCATTGGCAGAGTTGATGGGAATTATTCAAAATGATGGCGTGCGCGCGCCAACTGTACGGGTTGAAAAATTGCATTTTGCGCAAGATACCCCGTATGAAGTGAAATTCACAAACGACATAAAACAGCCAATACAAGCATTGCGTCCTGAAGTGGCTATGGCATTAAAAAATGCCTTGGCGAATGTGGTCGAAAGGGGCACTGCAAGGCGCCTGAAAGACAGTATTATTAATGCTGATGGTAATATTGTCCGTTTAGGCGGTAAAACTGGCACAGGTGATAACCGTATTGCTACCGAGATCCGTAATGGGCGAAAAGTGTCGTCTACGGCAATGAACCGAACCGCTACCTTTGTGTTTTACCTCGGTGATAACTACTTTGGGACTTTAACGGCATTTGTACCTGGCGAAAAAGCGGATGATTTCAGCTTTACCTCAGCATTGCCTTTGCAAGTGCTTAAAGGCATGTTGCCGATACTGACTCCGCAATTATTTGCCCTTCAGCCTTTATGTTTAGCCGATGAACCTGAGTAAGCATTTTACTGTTTGTTGATGAATTGTGGATTAGATTGCTTAGCCGCAATTTATTCAACCTAGCCACGCGTTATCTAAAACAATAAAAAGCCACTGTGGCGACACATGCTAAAATCGACAGTCAGTGACTAGAAACAAGCCAATAAAAAAAGTCAGCTAATAATAGCTGACTTTTTTATCTCCGTTAGTCTACTTAACTTAACTTAACTTAACTTAACTTAACTTAACTTAACTTAACGGATTAACATCTATGGTTGCAGGCTTAAGCAAAGGCTTCCTGAAGTGATGGTACAACTTGCTTTTTACGGCTTAACACACCATCTAACCACACTTTACCATCTACCGTCGCTTTGCCATAAGCACGCTCAGTTAAGTCGGCACTGTCAGAAATAACCAGCATTTCACTGCCTTCTTTCATAATATCAGTCAGTAGCAATAACACACTGTGGCGATTGCCTTCTTGCTTTAGTGCAGCAATATCTGCGGCTAAATCAGCTTTGATGGCATCAAATACGGCTAAATCAATAACTTCTAGTTGGCCAATACCCACTAAGTTACCGTTCATGTTGAAGTCTTTAAAATCACGCATAACGAGATCACGTACTGGCGTGCCTTCTACCGCAGATTTGACTTTAAACATGTCCATGCCTAATTCTTTAAAGTCTTCAACGCCGGCGATTTCCGCCAGCGCTTCAACGCAACGAATATCAGCAGTGGTACAGGTTGGTGATTTGAAAATAACCGTATCACTTAAAATGGCACACATCATAATGCCAGCAATGTTTGCAGGAATTTCTACTTGATAGAAATCATACATCATCTTAATTACGGTGTTACTACAGCCCACAGGGCGGATCCAACACTCTAACGGTGTTGATGTCGTTAAATCACCCAGTTTGTGGTGATCCACAATACCCACGATAGTGGCTTGTGCAATATCGTCTGGCGCTTGGGTGATTTCAGAGTGATCAACAATATACACATTCTCGCCAGCGTAACTGGTTTTATACTCAGGAGCTTCAAAGCCGAAACGGTCTAGAATAAATGCAGTTTCAGGTGATAACTCACCTAAACGTGCGGCAATTGCAGGTTCGCCAATTTGATTTTTTAAATAAGCTAACGCGATTGCACCACAAATTGAATCCGAATCAGGGATTTTATGACCTACTACATACATTGACATTGTTAAGACTCCTCTAAATTTGCGCCGATTTTAGCAAGATTTAAATGCTTGACCAATCCTTATACGAAAAAAAGCTCTTATGCCCTGT
This sequence comes from Shewanella aestuarii, assembly GCF_014647215.1. Taxonomy (GTDB): domain Bacteria; phylum Pseudomonadota; class Gammaproteobacteria; order Enterobacterales; family Shewanellaceae; genus Shewanella; species Shewanella aestuarii. The sequence goes on along the minus strand of NZ_BMOT01000004.1, from coordinate 181,305 downwards.
TAAAAATCTCACTGGAGCCGTGATTCCAACCTAGCGGTTAGCCCTAGTGTGCTATAACATCAGAGTTAAGGTGTTTTCCAACGGGATTGTCTATGTTACTCGGTATTCATCATGCGGCGATCATTTGTGGCGACTATGCCGGCGCGAAACACTTTTACCATCACATACTGGGTTTACCTATTCTTGCTGAAAACTATCGCGCCGAACGTGACTCGTATAAGCTGGATTTAGCCTTACCCGATGGTAGCCAAATTGAACTCTTCTCGTTTAACCATGCGCCGCCTCGTCCCAGCTATCCCGAGGCGCAAGGATTACGCCATTTAGCGTTCAAAGTTGATGATATTGATCAGGTGGTCGCCTATTTGGTTTCGCATAATATTAATGTAGAACCCATACGTGTTGATGAATACACCCAAAAACGATTTACGTTTTTTAACGACCCAGACGGTTTACCTTTAGAGCTTTATTCTCACCATTTTTAAGGCAATATTAAGCCAAGCTCTGTAGTCTCCTGCAACATTTTATCTGTTGTACTTATGTTTGCAGGAGCGATCATTCTTATGTCTGTTACCGCCATACAAAATAAACTCAAAATTATTGATCGCAGTAAGACCTTTCAGGGGTTTGTGATTTTTGTCATTGTGGTGTCGGCATTATCCATTGGCGCGCACACCTATCATTTACCCCCATGGTTAGAAAATAGCTTATGGGTGTTAGACATAGGTATTACGGTGTTTTTTCTTTTCGAGTTAATTATTCGCTACCTTGCCAGCGATGGTGCCAAAAGCTTCTTCTCTAAAGGCTGGAATGTTTTCGACACTGTGATTGTGATTGGCAGCTTAATTCCATTAGGTGGCTCAACCGTGTTATTGGCACGATTGCTCAGGATATTCCGCGTATTGCGTTTAGTGTCTATGGTGCCTGAACTGCGAATGTTGATTAATGCCTTATTTAAAGCAATCCCGCGCATGGGTTACATAGTGTTGCTGATGTTCGTGATTTTTTATATCTATGGTGCTGTGGGCAGTATGTTCTTCGGCCATATTAATGAGTTTTTATGGGGTGATGTATCTATTGCCATGCTGACCTTGTTTCGAATATCTACATTCGAATCATGGACATCGATTATGTACGAAACCATGGCGATATACCCCTTAAGCTGGATGTTTTATTTAAGCTTCATTTTTCTGACTACTTTTACTTTTTTAAACATGATGGTGGGAACCGTATTAGATGTGATGAGTGAAGAAAGTCGTTTAATGAGTGAAGCCAAGTTGAAACTCGCCATTGAGCAGCAGGGATCTGTGGCTATCCAAAATGCTGACAGTTTAACTGGGCCTAATGGATTGGCCCAAGCAAGTGAGCTACATGATGACCATCCACACCGACCCGCAACAGCGGCAGAAGTAAAACAGCTGCATATGAAAATAGATCAACTCACGGCTCTATTACTTCAGCAGCAAAACACCCCGCGTCAGGTGGAATAAACCGCTTAATATAGTCTGATTCACTAATAGCCACAGCCCTTGATATTTTATCAGGGGCTTTTTTTATCTTAATCAGTTAGGTTAAGTGATATTCAACCTCATCTAACTTGATTTAATTTGTCTCTTCTAATCAGAATTGAGGTTTTTTAACGATTTAACGATTTAACGATTATGAATTCTCACAGGGAAAGCCATTGTCATCATTCTCAAACGATTGTGCCACCCATACACATAGCCGCGCTAAATCATATTGGCTAGGCGCACTGGCTGTCATGCCTTTAACCATCGCGGTGATCCCATGGGGCATATTGGCGGGCTCATTTGCCCTAGAAGTTGGCTTAACCGGCTTACAAAGTCAGGCTATGTCAGCCATTATTTTTGCCGGCAGCGCCCAGCTAGTTGCGCTTGGGATGATAAAAGCCGGTGTGGGGTTGGGCAGTATTCTTATCACCACCCTATTAATTACTTCACGCCATGTGCTGTATGCCATGGCAATGCGCCAGCGTATTAGCCCTTTAGCATTAAAATGGCGTTTAGCGCTGGGTTTCTTATTAACCGACGAACTGTTTGCGATTGCTAATCATGGTCAACAGCACAAGTTTGATCCTTGGTTTGCCCTTGGTGGTGGATTAACTTTTTATTTAGGGTGGAACATTGCCACTTTTATTGGCATTGTCGCCGGACAAAATATTGATAACTTAGGCGAATTAGGACTCGATTTTGCAATTGCCGCCACTTTTATTGCCATTGTGGTGCCAAGCGTAACTAAGCCCTCGGTATTAATTTGTGTGTTGGTATCGTTAGTGCTTGCGGTGGTGTGTGCAGTATTAGAAATACAATCTGGGCTGTTAATTGCCACGCTTACTGGTATGTTTGCCGGATATGCTTACGCCAGTATTACCTGTGAGTCCGTGCATCAATCAGATCAATCAGATCAATCAGATCAGTCAGATAAGCCCGCAGCTTCCGAGGAGAGCAAATGATGATTTGGTTAACCATAATACTCATGGCAATAATCGTGTTTGCCAGTCGTCATGTGTTACTTGAGCCTAAAGTACCAATTCGGTTAAGCAAGAAAACGCTGACGTTTTTAAGTTATTCCGCCCCCGCAGTATTAACCGCTATTTTTGCACCGATTGTGTTTGTACCCAATAATCAGCTGGATTTATCACTGTCTAATCCGTATCTCGTCTGCGCCATCGTTGCGACATTATTAGCATGGTTAACTAAAAATACCCTGCTAACCATAGTGATCAGTATGGGGCTGTTTTTTCTGCTTTAGGTCAGCTTTGATAAGTGAACATTAGATCAATGCCAATTAGATGTTTAAACTTTAAACCTAATCAAGGTCGTCAGCGTAATGTACTGTCATTGAACTGTATTAAGTTTGCGGTAGTGTAAGTGAATGATAACTTGCCTAGCGTTCTATTTTGTCGATATGCTAAGGTAATGAAAAATAACAAATCTATCCTGATAAATAAGAGAAGTATATGAATAAGACGGTATTGATTACAGGCGTAGGTAAACGCATCGGCTATGCACTAGCAAAGCACTTTTTAGCCCGTGGCGATAACGTTATTGGTACTTATCGTAGTCACTACGACAGCATAGAGCAGCTTCGAAAGTTAGGCGCAACGCTGATTAAATGTGATTTAACCGATGGCGCATCTGTCGCCAATTTTATTCAGCAGGTTAAAACGACAAAGCGTTTAGACTGCATTATTCATAACGCTTCAGATTGGTTGCCCGACAACAATCCATTAAGTGCCAGTGACACCATTAACCGCATGATGCAGGTACATGTGAGCGCTCCCTATGAAATTAATCTCGCATTGGCCGATTTATTAATACAAAGCGCTCAGCTAAATACCGATATGGTGGGCGCCAGCAATATTATTCATATCACTGATTATGTGGCTGAGAAAGGCAGTAAAAAGCATATTGCTTATGCGGCCAGTAAAGCGGCATTGCACAATTTAACCTTATCTTTTGCGGCCAAATTAGCACCACACGTTAAAGTTAACTCTATTGCGCCAGCGATGATTTTATTCAACGAGCACGATGATGAAGCTTATAAAGTTAAAGCGTTAGCTAAAGCAATATTGCCAAAAGAAGCCGGTAATCATGAAATTATAGCCCTCGTTGAGTACCTGCAATCAAGCCACTATGTTACGGGGCGCAGCTATGCCGTAGATGGCGGGCGGCAGTTAATGTAATGGCAGAGCGGATTTAACAGACAAAAAAATATTTAGACTTCTAGATGGCTGTTTGTTAGTGTGAATATCAGTGCAATATTCACACTGCTTATCATCAAAGGAAGGGATTATGTCAACGGCAAATTTGAAACTCGAGTCGCTCGCGCTCCACCACGGCTATAAATCCGAAGCAACCACCAAGGCTGCAGCCGTACCCATTTACCAAACTACCTCTTATACCTTTGATGACACCCAGCACGGTGCTGATCTATTCGACTTAAAAGTGGCTGGTAATATATACACCCGCATAATGAACCCCACAACAGATGTGTTAGAGCAGCGTCTTGCAGCCATTGAAGGCGGCATTGCAGCATTAGCGGTGGCTTCAGGCATGGCAGCGATTACCTATGCTATTCAAGCCTTAACTCAAGTGGGTGATAACATAGTTAGCACCAGTCAGTTATATGGTGGCACCTATAATTTATTTGCCCACACTTTACCGCGTCAAGGCGTTGAAGTTCGCATGGCCGCTTATGATGATTATGCTGGCCTTGAAGCCCTGATTGACGATAAAACCAAAGCGTTATTCTGTGAGTCGATTGGTAACCCCGCAGGTAACGTGGTCGATTTACAACGTTTAGCTGATATTGCCCATAAACATGGGGTGCCGTTAGTGGTGGATAATACCGTGGCCACTCCGGTGCTGTGCCGCGCATTTGATCATGGCGCCGATATTGTTATTCATTCATTAACCAAATATATAGGCGGCCATGGCACAACCATTGGCGGGGTGATTATTGATTCCGGTAAATTTGACTGGGTTGCCAATAAGTCACGTTTTGCCTTACTGAACCAGCCCGATCCATCTTATCATGGCGTGGTGTATACCGAAGCGTTTGGCCCAGCGGCCTTTATTGGCCGTTGCCGCGTTGTGCCATTACGGAATACCGGCGCAGCGTTATCGCCACAAAGTGCCTTTTTATTACTGCAAGGACTAGAAACCCTTAGCTTACGTATGGAACGTCATTGCAGTAATGCACTGACATTAGCTAAATACCTAGATAATCACCCACAAGTGAGTTGGGTTAATTATGCTGCACTGCCTAATAGTCCGCATTTTGAGCGTTGCCAAAAAATCACTGGCGGCAAGGCTTCAGGTATTATCAGTTTTGGCATAAAAGCCCCTAATGCGCAGGCGGGTAAAGTGGCGGGCGGTAAGTTTATTGATGCGCTACAAATGGTATTACGTTTAGTGAACATTGGTGATGCCAAGTCATTAGCTTGTCACCCAGCAAGCACTACCCACAGACAACTTGATGCGGCTGAACTGGCTAAAGCGGGCGTCTCAGAAGACTTAATTAGAATTTCAGTGGGCATTGAGCATATCGACGATATCATTGCCGATGTCAGTCAGGCACTGGAGAAAGCATTAAGCTAAGCGCATGACTCATAAGGCTTAAGATGCTATATGTTGTAAAGCCATAAACAAATCATCCCCATACATCAAGTGTAGTGGGGATGATTTTTTATGCGGCCTAGGCTGAGTGAAATATAATCAGCAAAGGTCAATTGGCTTTGGTGTTTAACTGCGGGCTAAGCGTCGAGTGGGCGTGATCACCAATGGCAATGGCACATCCCAACACTCAACAGGCAAATGACTCACCTGCTGACAATCATGGGCAAAACCAACCGCAAAAGGTTTGTTGTCCACACTGTTTTTCAAGGTTCTATCATAGTAACCACCGCCCATACCCATACGGTTACAGGCACCATCAAATGCCACTAATGGGGTCACAATCATGTCTAGCTTAGGCGTGGGGATCACGTCTTGCACATTCAGTTTAGGTTCTGAAATACCAAACTTGTTTTTAATCAATACCGATTCACTGTGGTAGTGGCAAAATAGCAAGTGACCTGGACAAAAAGGATGCACGATCGGCAAATAGGTTTTCACTCCAATATGCCATAGGGCTTCAATCAATTTTTCAGTAGCTAACTCACCATCGAAGCTGAAATACAAGGCAACATGCTGGGCATTACGTTGCTGAATTTCAGCCAACATATGACGGCTAGCAATTAACGCTAATTGATGTTGCTCAGCAGAGCTAAAGCTTTTACGTTCTTCGCGAATATGACGGCGAATAAAATCACGCCCCATACCTTGGCTGTCAAATAGCGCATAACGCTCTTGATTGCTTAATTCAAAACCAGAATCTTGATGGGCGAGGTTATCGATATGCAGATGTTGATTATCAGCATCTACTGCAGATAATGCCTGATTAGCAATGTCTAAATGTTTACTACCAGATGAGAAATAAGTGGTTTGGGCTGGTGCTGATTCTGCTGGTATTTCAGCAGTGTTCATGTAGCGAGTTAACGTCATAAATTAGGATGCTCCCCAGAATACCGTGGCTGGTGTAAGCCCTTGAACCGTAGGTTCAAGGCGGGTAAATGTTCATATCCTAAGGCTTCTCGATACGAGCCGAGCATGCACAATGTCAATGAAAGCATTCACCCTGGGTTTGTAAATATCGGCACAGGGACATTACCAACACACGCATATCCCAGGGAGCAAAACAGGTCGATAGTTGCTTAACGCAAGTATCTAAAACTGATTTTAGTCGTCCTTGCGACTTCGTTCAATCAACGAATTTTCAAGCGTAGATTGTAACAAAGAAATACGCTCGTCCATTTGCGCCATATAGTGTTTATTTTTCTGCTTTTCTTCAAACAATTCATTACCAATATTTAACGCGGCCATAATGGCTAATTCTTCGCGGCTCAAGCTATTGGTACGGGTTTTCAGGTTGGTGAGCTGTGCCTCAACCTCTCTGGCCACTGAGCGTAGGTTATCCTCACGTCCTTTGGGACATGCGATAGAGTATGTGCGCCCTAAAAGGGTTATTTCAACAGCGCTGGTACTCATAACGTCGCGGCAAGATCCTTTATAAAAAAAGCATATATTGTTAAAGCCGAACTATATAGGTGTGGATTTAAAAGCGCAAGGCAAGCAGACGCCTTTTTATCTATTTGCTGTATGTCTGAGCAAATCTGGCTTTTATCTCACATCGTGGCTGCAAGTATTTGGCGACAATAGCGAACTCTGCTAGCATTGGGAAAGTTATCGCCCTTTAGGAAAGTACCATGGCAACCCCACCTTCATTATGTATCGACAACCTTAAAAATGCCCTCGACGCCGCCGAAATTGGCCAGCACCCAGTAGAAGTTCACGGTGCATTGGTAGGCTTAATTTGTGGTGGTGTTGAACAGGATAATCAAACCTGGGTTGGCCCATTAATTGATTTAATGAACGATGGTCAGGCACTAGAAAGCAACTTACTGAAGTTAATTACCGACCTTTATCAGGACACAGTCACCCGTTTGGCTGATTTTGAATTCGGCTTCACTTTATTGCTGCCTGAAGAGGAAGTGTCATTATCGCATCGGGTTGAAGCATTGTCGCTGTGGACCCAAAGCTTTTTAACTGGCATTGCCATTATTCAGCCAAAATTGAATCAGGCATCGGACGATGTAAAAGAAGTGATCAAAGATCTTGCTGAAATCGCTCAAGTGGAATTTGATGTAGGTGATGATGAAGAATCAGAAGCTGCCTATGTTGAGTTGCAAGAGTTTGTCCGCATGGCGGCAATTTTATGTTACTCAGAATTTGGTCCAGTTCCGCCAATGGACAACACCGACACCACCCAAACCGTACACTAAATTATTTAGTCACAGGCTTTAGCCGCAAATAAATAAGCGATTGAGTTGAGATATGAATTCAGCATCAGCAGCATTACAACCCTTTGATATTGTTATTATTGGCGGTGCCATGGCGGGCGCAACCTTAGCGCTAGGACTTGCCAAGCTCAATCAAGGTCGGGCGCAGCCATTATCCATTGCCCTTATTGAAGCCCAGCAAGCCGACGACAGTCACCCAGGGTTTGATGCTCGCTCAATTGCTATTGCCCATGGTTCTATTTTTGAATTAACTCGCTTGGGCATTTGGCCTGCGCTGAGCCATTTAGGCACAGCAATTGAAGACATTCACATTTCAGATCGCGGTCATTTTGGCATGACCGAACTTAACGCCAAGCCGCTAGGCTTATCGGCATTAGGTCAAGTGGTTGAGCTCGCGCAAGTGGGGCAGGTGCTGTTTGAACAACTTAAACAAGCCGATATCACTTTATTCTGTCCCGCAAAACTCAGCCAACTCACCAGTGATGAACAGGGCCATTACCTAACGTTAGATAATGGGTTTACCCTTAGCGCTAAATTGCTGGTGGCTGCTGATGGTGCTAATTCAGTAGTGCGTGAGCAATTAAAGCAAGACGCTGAACAAATCGACTTTCAGCAAAGCGCTGTGGTGGCCAATGTTGAAACCGATAAACCGCATCAACACTGGGCATATGAAAGATTCACCGAAACTGGCCCATTAGCCTTATTACCTATGAGTAATCCGGTTGTAGTTCAAGGCCAAGCACCACGGGCTTCAAGCCATGCCAGATTATCATTGGTATGGGCGGTTTCACCTGCAAAAGCTGCGCAATTAGCCCAGACCGATGAAGCCGACTTTTTACAGCAATTACAACAAGCTTTTGGTAATCGGGCAGGGCGTTTTACCCAAGTCGGTAAACGCGTAACTTATCCGTTAACCCTAACCACTATGCCGCGGCCAATATTTCACCGTTGTGTATTTGTAGGTAATGCTGCGCAAACCTTACACCCTATAGCAGGGCAAGGTTTCAACTTAGGTTTACGTGATGTAGTGGGACTTATTCAGGTAATTGAAACCGCACTTAAACAAGCGGATGCTAACGCGGATAATAATTCAAGGGTATTTGATGTTGGCTCAAGCGAGATAGTGCATCAATATTTGGCCGCGCGTCAGGACGATCGCCACAGCACTTTGCGTAATATCGAATTTTTAGTGCGTGGTTTTTCAAATCAACATTGGCCACTCGTGGCTGGGCGCTCGCTGGGGTTAAGATTATTATCATGGTTACCACCGTTAAAACGGCCTGTGGCACAAATTGCTATGGGCTGGCGTTAATCATCCCTTTATATTCAAACACCAAAGCCATGCACCGATTTACTTTTTCACTGATGCTTTAAAAGGACACTGCTATGTATACCAGCCAAACTTTCGATGTTGCCATTGTTGGCGGCGGAATGGTGGGATTAGCTACCGCAATTGGCTTAGCTGAAGCCAATTTAAAGGTAGTGGTCATTGATGCTAGCAGCACACAAGCCCCCAGCGGTGAGCCTAAACTGCGCGTCAGTGCCATTAATAAAGCCAGTCAACAACTGCTAACCAACCTTGGCGCATGGCAATACCTTGACCATAGCCGAGTCAGTCCATACCAAAAAATGATGGTGTGGGACAAAGACGGCATGGGTAAAATTGAATTTGACGCCCATGCCATTAGCGAAAACCATCTTGGGGCGATCATTGAAAACGACGCCATTAGTTTTGCATTAGCCAAACGAGTCAGTGAGCTAACCAATATCACCCATATTGAACAACAAAAATTGCAGCGGGTGGCATTTGGCGAACGCGAAGCTTGGTTAACCCTGGAAAACGGTGACAATATGTCAGCCGCGTTAGTGATAGGTGCCGATGGCGCTAATTCATGGGTACGCCAACAATGCCAAATTCCATTAACCTTTTGGGATTATGGTCACCACGCGATAGTTGCTACTGTTCGCACCGAACTTCCCCATGATGCCACCGCACGTCAGGCCTTTTTACCTGATGGCCCTTTGGCCATGCTGCCCTTATATGAGGACAACCTGTGTTCGATAGTATGGTCAACCTCGCCGCAGCATGCTGAGCAATTGTTAGCCTTAGATGATGTGACCTTTGGCCATGCGTTAACCGCAGCCTTAGACAGTCGTTTAGGTGTATGTGAAGTGATAAGCGAGCGCCATGCGTTTCCACTACGTATGCGTTATGCCCGTCATTTTGCCCGCCATCGCTTAGTGTTAGCGGGTGATGCGGCTCATACAGTGCATCCATTGGCAGGGCAAGGGGTTAACTTAGGCTTTTTAGATGCTGCCAGTATTATTCAAACCGTGACAGAACTGCATGAGCAGGGCAAAGACATTGGTGAATATCGTCATTTACGCGCGTTAGAGCGCTGGCGTAAAACGGAAGCCATGGAAATGATCGCCACCATGGAAGCCTTTAAGCGACTGTTTGCTGGACGCAATCCTGTGAAAAAAGCCATCCGCGACATCGGATTGTCTTTGGTCGATAATGTTGCTGGTCTGAAAACAGTGTTCGTCAGACAGGCCATGGGCAACAAGATGACATTACCTAAACTGTGTCGTGAATCAATTTCATCTTAAGAATCTTTAAAATCGCTTATATATCAGGTGATCCAGCGCTATAGATGATTTTCATTTAAAAGAGTTGTAAATTTATTACAGGTATCGCATTAGCTAAACTAATGATATGCCTGTCGGATTAGAAAATTTTTTTGTATACAATCCAACTCTGCCGAGTATAATTTTGGCCGAATTTTAGCAAATACCTAGGCTGTGTTTTTTTACATGGCACTACCCACAATAAGGGATAAGAATGGCTAGCAAAACGGTACTCTTCAGCAAGCATTTAGAATCGAACGCCAAAATGGTGGATTTCCACGGTTGGGAAATGCCAATCAACTATGGTTCGCAAATCGAAGAGCATCATGCTGTTCGTCAAGACGCGGGTATGTTTGACGTGTCACACATGACGGTTGTCGATGTTACTGGCACTGACGCATGTGCATTCTTACGTAAGCTATTAGCAAACGATGTCGCCAAACTGACCGTACCAGGCAAAGCCTTATACGGCGGCATGCTAGACGAAAACGCTGGTATCATCGACGATCTTATCACTTACTATTTAACCGACACGCACTACCGCGTTGTGGTTAACTCAGCCACCCGCGAAAAAGACCTAGCGTGGATCAACAAGCAAGCTGCAGCCTTTGATGTCAGCATCACTGAGCGTCCAGAGCTAGCGATGATCGCCGTACAAGGCCCTAACGCTAAAGCGAAAGCCGCTAAAGTATTCAATGCCGAGCAAAATGCAGCGATTGAAGGCATGAAGCCATTCTTTGGCGTGCAATCTGGCAGCCTATTTATTGCTACCACAGGTTATACCGGTGAAGCAGGCTACGAAATTATCGTCCCTGAAGACGAAGCTCAGGCGCTATGGCAAGCACTTTTAGACGTTGAAGTTCGTCCTTGTGGTCTAGGCGCGCGTGACACATTACGTTTAGAAGCCGGTATGAACCTATACGGTTTAGACATGGACGAAAGCATTAATCCATTAGCTGCTAACATGGGTTGGACCGTAGCGTGGGAGCCAAGCGACCGTGACTTTATTGGCCGCGCAGCATTAACTCAATTAAAAGCTGCTGGCACCGACAAATTAGTTGGTCTAGTTATGGAAGAAAAAGGCGTTTTACGCCATGATATGCCAGTGTTTTTCACCGATGAAAACGGTGTAGAGCATCAAGGTGCGATCACCAGCGGGACTTTCTCGCCAACTTTAGGCTATTCTATTGCAATGGCACGCGTACCAAACGGTATTGGTACGGTTGCCGAAGTTGAAATGCGTAAAAAACGCGTTGCGGTTAAAGTGATTGCCCCAAGCTTTGTACGTAACGGCAAACAAGCATTCTAAATTAAGCAGTTTGCTAAGCAGCATTGACGCTTAGCCAGCTGGAACAATTTTTACAACAGATTACAGAACCAGATTAAAGGACAACGACAATGAGCAACATTCCAGCAGATTTGAAATATGCTTCTTCACACGAGTGGATCCGTCTTGAAACTGACGGTAGCTACACAGTAGGTATTACTGAGCACGCTCAAGAGCTTTTAGGTGACATGGTATTCGTAGAATTACCAGAAGTGGGTGACACGGTTACCGCTGGTGAAGACTGTGCAGTTGCAGAATCTGTTAAAGCGGCATCTGATATCTATGCTCCTATTTCTGGCGAAGTCATTGCCATTAACGAAGCATTAGAAGACTCTCCAGAGTTAGTCAACAGCGATGCATTCGGCGACGGTTGGTTCTTCCGCGTAATGCCATCTGATGCGTCTGAAGCTGACGGCCTATTAGATGCTGAAGGCTATCAAGAAGTTATCGACGAAGAGTAAATCTTGTCGGCACTGAGAAGCTCCCTCGGGAGCTTCTTTGTTTTGTGTGGCGCGCTGCAACACGTCATTAGATAAAAATATCAACAAAAAAACACTTTTTGAAAGATATCGACGTATTACACACATTCACACGTACCACTATTTCACACATACCCAGTAACTGTGCCCTACAGCCCACTACTGGCAAATTTGGAACAAGGTTAATCATGACCAAGCAAACGCTTACACAATTAGAACAGCACGAATTATTTTTAACGCGTCACATTGGCCCGAATGTCGCTCAACAGCAAGAAATGTTGAACTTCGTTGGTGCAGAGTCGTTAGAAGATTTAACCGCGCAAACTGTGCCGGGAAAAATTCGTTTACCACAGGAATTAACCATTGGTGATTCATGTGGTGAAGCTGAAGGTATCAGCTACATCCGTAACATTGCCGATAAAAATAAAGTCTTTAAAAACTATATCGGTATGGGTTACTACGGCGTACAAGTACCCAACGTTATTTTGCGTAATGTGTTTGAAAATCCAGGTTGGTACACAGCGTACACGCCTTACCAGCCAGAAATCGCCCAAGGTCGTTTAGAAGCTATTCTTAACTTTCAACAAATGTCGATGGACTTAACGGGTCTTGATTTAGCCTCAGCATCATTACTAGATGAAGCCACCGCAGCAGCAGAAGCCATGGCACTGGCTAAGCGCGTGTCTAAAGCTAAAAAATCCAACACTTTCTTCGTTGCCGACGATGTATTCCCACAAACATTAGACGTGGTTAAAACCCGTGCTGAATGTTTTGGATTTGAAGTGGTTGTTGGCCCAGCAAGCGATGCAGTAAACTACGAGCTATTTGGTGCATTGTTTCAATACACTAACCGTCACGGTCAAATTACTGATTACACTGAGCTATTTGCCACTTTACGTGAAAGCAAAGCCATCATTACCGTTGCTGCCGACATCATGTCATTAGTGTTACTGAAATCACCAGGCGCTATGGGCGCTGACGTGGTATTTGGTAGTGCACAGCGTTTTGGCGTACCAATGGGATACGGCGGACCACACGCTGCGTTTTTCGTTGCCCGTGACGAACACAAACGTTCAATGCCAGGTCGTATCATTGGTGTGTCAAAAGACACCCGTGGTAATCAAGCTCTGCGTATGGCAATGCAAACGCGTGAGCAACATATTCGCCGCGAAAAAGCCAACTCAAACATTTGTACTGCGCAAATCTTACTGGCCAACATGGCATCGTTCTACGCAGTATTCCACGGCCCACAAGGCTTAAAAACGATTGCATCACGTATTAATCGTTTTGCTGATATCTTAGCTGCAGGTATACAAGCTAAAGGCTTAAACCTAGTTAACAGCACTTGGTTTGACACCATCAGCGTAGCGGGTGCCGACGTAGCAGGCATTAATGCTCGCGCACTAGCCGCTGGTATTAACCTGCGTATCGACGCAGACGGCGTATTTGGTATCAGCTTAGATGAAACCACAGTACGTGCTGATGTTGCTGCATTATTTGATGTGATTTTAGGCGCAGGCCATGGCTTAGACGTTGCTGCACTTGATGCACAAGTTATCGCTAACGGTAGCCAATCTATTCCAGCAGCACTTGTGCGTCAGGACGCGGTATTAACCCATCCAACATTCAATCGCTACCAAAGCGAAACTGAAATGATGCGTTATATCAAGCGTCTAGAAAATAAAGATTTAGCATTGAACCACTCAATGATCTCATTGGGTTCGTGCACCATGAAGTTAAACGCTGCAGTAGAAATGCTGCCAGTCAGCTGGCCAGAATTTGCTAACATGCACCCATTCTGCCCGCTAGATCAAGCGCAAGGCTACACTCAGTTAATTACTGAGTTATCAGACTACCTAGTGAATATCACCGGCTACGACGCCGTATGTATCCAGCCTAATTCGGGCGCACAAGGTGAGTACGCAGGCTTATTAGCCATTAAAAAGTACCACGAGTCTCGCGGCGACGCGCACCGTGATATCTGTTTGATTCCACAATCTGCTCACGGTACTAACCCTGCATCGGCGCAACTTGCCGGGATGAAAGTGGTGGTAACCGCCTGTGATAAAGAAGGTAACGTTGATCTAGAAGATTTACGTGCTAAAGCAAGCGAGCTTGCTGACAGCCTATCGTGCATCATGATCACTTACCCATCTACCCATGGTGTGTATGAAGAATCTATCCGCGAAGTGTGCGAAATTGTTCACCAGTACGGTGGTCAAGTGTACCTAGACGGTGCCAACATGAACGCACAGGTTGGTTTAACTTCTCCAGGCTTTATCGGTGCTGACGTATCACATTTAAACCTACACAAAACCTTTGCTATCCCGCACGGCGGTGGTGGTCCAGGTATGGGCCCAATCGGAGTTAAAGCTCACCTAGCGCCATTTGTTGCCGGTCACGTTGTGGTTAAGCCAGGCCGTGAAAGCGACAACAACGGTGCCGTGTCAGCAGCGCCATACGGCAGTGCTAGCATTTTACCTATCAGCTGGATGTATATTAAGTTGTTAGGTACTAAAGGTGTGACACAATCAACCCAAATGGCATTGTTAAACGCTAACTACGTGATGAAAAAGCTATCTGCACATTACCCAGTATTATTTACAGGCCGTAATGACCGCGTAGCCCACGAATGTATTTTAGATTTACGTCCGCTAAAAGAAGCGTCAGGCGTCACTGAAATGGACATAGCTAAGCGTCTAAACGACTACGGTTTCCACGCCCCAACCATGAGCTTCCCAGTTGCGGGAACGTTAATGATTGAGCCAACTGAATCAGAGTCAAAAGTAGAGTTAGATCGCTTCATTGAAGCTATGGTCTCTATACGCGCTGAGATTGCTAAAGTTGAGTCAGGTGAGTGGCCAGCAGACAACAACCCACTGCACAATGCACCACACACCATGGCCGACATTATGGACGCTGAGTTCGACTCACGCCCATACAGCCGCGAAGTGGCCGTGTTCCCAACAGCATCAGTTAAAGCCAACAAGTTCTGGCCAACGGTTAACCGTATTGATGATGTTTATGGTGACAGAAATCTAATGTGTTCTTGCGCACCATTATCTGATTACGAATAATTGCTGCTTAGTCTTGATAATACGGCCTCAGTTTAAGGTTTTCGCTGCTCATTGACACTAGTCAACTCCGCGGCGAAAACCTCAAACTTCATTGTCTTATCATCGCCAGCGACGCAATTATGGTGATAGCTGACTCCATTGAAGTTTAGTTATTTATCAAAGTGAAAAAGCGAACCGATTGGTTCGCTTTTTTTATGGAGGCTTAGCCTCAGTAATATGGCATCAGCCGCTACTTTTTGCATGGCTCTAAGTTAAGAGTTTTACAACAGTCAACTCCGTGGCAAAAAGCAGCGGCTTTTTTGTCTTACTTTCGGCAGTTACGCTATTTGGCTGCTTAGGCTCGCTATTACGGCGTTGAACCTCGGCTCCAGTGCTCATTGACACTAGTCAACTCAGCTACGAAAACCTCAAACTTCATTGTCTTATCATCGCCAGCGACGCAATTATCGTGATAGCTAACTCCATTGAAGTTTAGTTATTTATCAAAGTGAAAAAGCGAACCGATTGGTTCGCTTTTTTGTTGGAGGCTTAACCTCAGTAATACGGCATCAGCCGCTACTTTTTGCATGGCTCGAAGTTAAGAGTTTGACAACAGTCAACTCCGTGGCAAAAAGCAGCGGCTTTTTTGCCTTACTTTTGACAGCTACGCTATTTAGCTGCTTAATCTCAGCGAGTGTTTAAACATAAAAAGGTCGTTATTAAGTGGCTTTTTGTATCTTAATTCGATTACGTTTTTGTAAATGTGTATCTTTTTTAGGATACACATCCAGTTATTTCGCAACTGCAGCTAATTTTTGCTGCTCCTTTTTCATTAATCCTAAAACATCAGGGTCTTTGGCCAGTTCCTGTTCATTTAAGGTCACATTTATGTTGTTGCGAATGGCATAGCAGCCATTTCGACCGAAGTTTTTAAATATCGTGGGTACATTCAAGCCAAGCATTTTATGAATTTTATTCAGATCTGCATGGTAAAAACTGTCTTCAACTGTGTTCATCATGCCGCCATCAACTTGAGCATTGAGTTGTTTTCTCAGGGAAAACTGAATCAAGAGTAAATGTGGCACGCTGGTTAAACTGCGCATTACAGGTTCATCTTTTGTCGATGAGTGTTGCTGTACGCTCACCAACCAACGGCGTTGGTTGTCTGGATCGCGCCGTCCAGTTATGTGAATATCAATCTGATTTTTAGGCAATTGCGATAAACTATTCTCAGTGACTTGTGCGAGCCATTGTTCTTGTAACCAACTAATAGCAACCAACAGCAGCACCATTAATAACAATATTTTGGAAGTTAAACTAATTATTAACCTTGCTTCGCTAGGGGGTTGCCACTGTGCATTGGTAAATAGATGGGTGATTTCTAACATTTGCGCAAACAAAGCATAGAGGGTAATGGTACCAGCAATAAGTGCGGCTTGTTTACTGATACGTTGATAGAAAGTGACGCAAATTGCCCAGCCTAAAATAGTTAATGTTAGGCTAGATAAAATAACATCTGGGATGTATTTCCAATAACGGTTATCAATGTTAGAGGTGACTGAAGCTACGACTAAGCCGCCGCAGATTACCATCCACACCCAACGTTCATGCAGTTGAAACAAACGTAACCGTCTGGGGCCATATTCAAAAAAAGCTGCCGCGAGTAATAAAAACACACTATTTAAGGTTGATGTATAAATGCGCATCACATTGACGTCGTCAAACATTAACGCCAGTGCAGGCCAAATAGCCCAAGTGAGGCTAGCTAGGGCGACAAACAATAAGCCTTTCTCCCGCCGCGGGATATCTTGGGGCGCTATGTCTGGGGTCGGGTATTTATAGGTTATCCAAAAAATAATACTCGCCATGCCACAAACACAAAGTTGTGAGATTAAATACCAATGCGGGTAGGCAAAGGTTATTGCTGTTAAATTTGGCATTGGGATCACTGAATTGAGTTACCTTGTTAATGTAAAGACGCTTGTTATTGTTCGATTACACCAGCTAGCGATAAAAATACTTATGCTTGAGCATAACGTCTATAAAGCTAAAAAACCAACGTAAATCAAGCTGTAAAGCTTATTTAAAGTCACTTGTAAAACTTGCGAAACTATTTTTTCCATCCGTTAGCTTTAGCACGATTGGTCAACATCGGCTGCTCTCTTAACATAATTGCAACCCATCGATTTGCATTCGTTTTGAATCCGATTTGCATTCTATTCGTAACGTTAGCAGGAGAGCTTAATGTTTAAATCACACCCTCGCGGGCTATCAACCTTATTTTTTATCGAAATGTGGGAGCGATTTAGCTTCTATGGCATGCGTGGATTATTGCTGTTGTTTATGGTCGCCAGCACTGAGCAAGGTGGCTTTGGTATGAGTACCGAAGATAGCGCTGCTATTTATGGGTTATATACCGCGTTGGTTTATTTATTGGCCTTGCCTGGAGGTTGGATTGCTGACCGCTTAATTGGTCAGCAAAAAGCGGTGTTTTACGGTGGCGTATTCATTACGTTGGGTCATTTTTCGATGGCAATTGCTGGCAAAATTGGCTTTTTTATTGGGCTGGGGTTAATCATTATCGGCACCGGATTATTAAAACCCAATGTCAGTGCGATTGTTGGCCAGTTGTATCACAACGACACCTCAAAACGCGACGCCGGCTTTTCAATCTTTTACATGGGGATAAACTTAGGGGCTTTTTTAGGTCCGCTAGTGTGTGGCATGTTGGGTGAAAACATCGATTGGCATCTAGGTTTTGGCGCAGCAGGCATTGGCATGGTATGCGGACTGATCCAATATAGATTCAAAATGGGTGAACTTGGTGATGCTGGTACGTTTCAGCCCACTAACCCACAACAACACGCAAAAGATAGCTGCCTGTTTGTTAAAATATCGGGCACCATCATAAGCTTGATTGTAGGTGTTACCGTTGCCGCAAGTACTGGAATGATTAATCTCAGTTTAAGCGCCGTTGCCAGTGTCACAGGAGTGCTTATTGTTGCTATGGCCATTGGCTTCTTTATTTATGCGTTAGTGTTTGGCCATTTAACTACGGCACAGAAAAAAAGCATCGGTCTTATCTTCTTACTATTTATTGGTTACGCCATTTTTAATTCTGGGTTTGAGCAAGCGGGCTCTTCAATGAACCTGTTTGCCAAGCAATATACCGACCTCTCAATATTCAATTGGCAAATGCCAGCCAGTTGGCTGCAGTCAGTCAACGCCCTGTTTATTATTATCATGGCGCCGATCATGGGCGGACTGTGGTTGTGGTTAGGGCATAGCACTCCGTCGGTATTAGTTAAGTTTAGCTTGGGTTTACTGTTACTCGGTTCAGGCTTTTTTGTACTCGCGTGGGGCGCAAGTTTTAGCGATGTCAATTCAGCGGGAGTCAGCCCTATGTGGTTAGTAGTGACCTACTATCTGCATACTATTGGTGAGCTGTGTTTAAGCCCTATTGGTTTAAGCGCAGTGTCGAAATTATCACCCAAGCATTTAGTGAGTCAGATGATGGGTATTTGGTTTATGGGGGCATCGCTGGGTAATTTAATAGCAGGGTTAGCAGCAGGACAAACTGGCACCTTACCGATGCAAGAGTTATTTACGATTGTGGCGAGTGTGTCGGTCATTGCCGGGGTGATTTATTTGTTGATTTCACCGCTGGAGAAGTATGTAAAGGTAAAAGTGTAACTCAAAGCGCGTAGAGAAGTGGAACCCTCAAGTTTTGACGCCACTTGCCGCTGTTATTTATTTATTGATTTATATAGCTAATATCAAACATCTGTGTGCTGCATTGAATTTTATCCCTATGCTGTTCAGTAGGGCTTAAGTCAGGTAAGTTCGTTGGTAGCATTTCTAATAAGATAGGCGAAATGGTGATTTGGTATGTGCCAGGCGTCAACATGTAGGCTTGCGTTAAATCTAAGTCGACGGTTAAAGTCTGCATTGGTTTTAACTGGATAAAATCTTCACTTTGCGGTTTGCCTCGTTTGGCGAGGGCGCCTTGGTATTGGACGCTTTTCCCAGCTCTAGTTATCGTCATAAACTGGCTAAACCAAGCATCAAAGGGGGTATTCCAGCTCAGAAATTGCCAGCTGTTAGTACCAGAATTGCGCATTGAGAATTGTAACTGTCCATTTTGGGGAGTAGTGGTAAGTTCACATGTAACCTGTTCGTTCATGTCACTGTGTCCTTGAGCGTTTTGGCTAAAAATCAACATACTGGCTAATAGTATATGTGCCAGCAAAGCAAGAAATTGAAACGGCTGGGCTACTCTGAACATGAATAAGTCATCGATACTGGATCTGTGTGCTCATTATAGTTAAAAAGGGCGGAGAAACTCTGCCCTTTTTGGAAAAACTAATAATAAAGCCTGTTAGTTTTGGAATGGCGTGTTTTCAGCAAAATATTCATGGCTGTCGGCATTTTGAATTGCTTGAGCCGGATCACTAACGGCTAATGATTTAGCACCAGCCTGGCCATAAACTACATCATCTGTTCCCGCAACAATGTTGAAATGGCTGACTTCATGAACAATAGTACCGCCCTTTGAGTCCGTTCCCGTTGTTGGTGCAGTCCAAAATGCGTTACACATGTAAATTTTGTAAGGTTGTGTTGGATAGACATAAGCAAAGTAACTTTTCTTACAGCTACAATCGAACGTTAGCGCTTCATTGTTTAAGCTACTATCGATTTTGCTAAAGTTGCTGGTTACCGTATTCCATCGGCTGGCATCGTAGTTACCAAACCAGGTGTTGTAGCGCACAGAACCTGCTTTATCATTGGTGCCTTGCAGGTAAGATTTACTATTTGCAGCCATAGATTTTGCAGCTGCTAAGCCTGCCAAAATATCAGTTTGCTGCGTGTTGCTACAGCGACCGGTGAAGCTAACATCTCCCGGTGTTGTGCCACCACCATCGCCTGTACCAGGCTTGCCTTTACCGGCTCCGCCTTTGAATTCACGACCTTCAAGATAGAAATTAACATTGTTTGAGTTAATGCCATCAATACCTAAACGCGCTAACTTCTTTTCTTGTCCAGGGTTAGGGGCAAATAATTGCATTGAACTGACGTTGTAGCTGATATCGTAGTTACCCGTTTCAGACATGTCATAAAGAGAAGATAATTCGACATTATAAGATACGCTTTCACCCGACTTTAACTTGATATAGTCGTTTTTACTTGGTGCTGGACGCTTATAATGCGCGCCCAAATAGTGACGCTCTTCACCGTCAACAAGCACTTTAAATAGTGATTCTTCAACACCATCAGCAGCGGTATACCATTTAAGAATTTTGACGGGCACTTTTTCATCGTTAGTCAATGTCACACGAACCATGACATCTTCGTTTGCTTGATAATCTTGTTTACTCATTTCTAAGCTTGCACGTATCCCATCGGCTAGCACACTTGTGCTACATAGTGCCAATGCTAAGGTCAGAGCTGATAGCTTGCTTGTTTTGTTCATTAAAGTCGTCCTTACAATGTTATTTTTATGTTACAACTTTGTTTCGGTTTCGAGTTTATGCCTAATTTAACGTTTACAGCAACTAAAATAATTGGGGTCAGATGAGTAAAATTCATTCTATTATCTTTTTAGGACGTCCCATTTTCTTTGGATGCATACTTTTCCCCGTTAGTTTTTCTATTTGAGCTTTGAATGTGTCGCTACCGATTACCATGCCTTTATTGGTTGCTTGACGAATATCGCTAATCATTTTTGCATCTAATTGATGTTGAAATAGGACTCTGTAAGATGATTGCCTTGCTTGAGAATTCTGGCTTATTGACAGGTAAATTTGATGTGGAGTACAAAACTGGAGGTTTTACCCAGGGCGTTGATTCGATAGCTTGACTATATATTCGGCAGGGTCATTAACCATCTTCGCTCTTACTGGGTTGAGTTCAATATAACGATATAGTTGGATTAAGTAGTCTTTAGTTTGAACTAAGCAAGGCTTGAAACGACCTTCCCAAAGGGTTCCGGTACGTTTGTATGGGTAATTAAAATATCTGACATATTGCCTACCAAGTGATTGCATCATCAGGCTAACTGCATTGGCTTTAAAATCTTGATAGGTGTGAAGCACGCTTGGCGATTATTACCCCGTTAAATGATATGTTGAGGAATACCGATAGGGATTACTCTAGCCATTTATTCAAACTAAAGAACCGCAGCATTGCCCAACCAGGTCAAAACATAGCAACTTGGTTGAGCAAAACACGTGAATATTAGAAAAAGCTGTCAACAAACACTGCTTTGCGCTGAGTGTCACTGGCCAGAAAATCTTTGATAACAGCAATATGGCCTTGCCCAGCAATCACCAAAACTCGTTTCCCTGGGCTGGCCGCTAGTTGAATATTGGCATACATGCGAAAGTTTCTGTGCCACCAACTTGCCGCAGCATCTGCGCCGGCAAAGTTATCCCCAGCACCCACTTCATTGCTGAGTAAGTAAATGGATTGATTCAGCCGATATTGTTGTTCTGAATTCATCGCACGCAACACGCCAGCCAGGCTCAATGTCTGATGCATTTCGTTACTTTGGGCAGTAACCTCTGCAATCAAGGTATCAAAAGCCGCTTGAATGGCTGGTGCCTTTGTTGGCATTTGTTCAAACAGCAGCTCGGCATTCCAATGTATTTCCTGCTCGTCGAAGCAGCGCACGGCGCTACCGCCTGCGGCTTTAGCAACCCTGAATCCGAGTTGATAACTCTCATTCACTGGCAGTGTAAACTCGCCTTTTAAATACTGCTGATACTGCTCATTTAGCTTGCCCTGAAAGCTTACAGGACACTCCAACAAAACATCTGTCGGGGCAAATTCCTTCGCCAGTTTTTGGCTGAAGGTCTGTAAATACTGCTGACTGTCAGCAGAGGTAACATCCAGCACTGACGTTTTTACCGTGTCCAAACCTGGGTTAGTAAAGTGAAAAGTACCTAACAACATAATTTGTGCCGGCTCTTCAGCATGAACAGTTTGAGCCCCTATTAACAGTGTGGTTGCTAGAAAGATTAAAGCGGATATTTTTTTCATTGTAATAACCTTATGAGTTTTAGAAGTTAAACATCAATAAGCGAAAACCATGCCAAATATTAAGCTTCTGTTTTGTATGAGATTATGTGGTGAGGATGCAAGTTTCTAGTTTATAGTTCAAGAGGTATGAGTAGAATTGACCAATTTTTAGTAGAAGTGGTAGTAAGTGACTATTACCATCTGACTAATCGATATGAATGATGGGTTGCTTCATTTTCCCGATGAGAAGATAAGTGGGGTCAGATAAGTGGGGTCAGAGTAAACTTTATTCTATTAGCTTAAAAGGGCGTCCCATTTTCTTTGGATGCATAGTTTTCCCCGTTAGTTTTTCTATTTGGTCTTTAAATGTGTCGCTGCCGATTACCATGCCTTTATTGGTTGCTTGACGAATATCGTTAATCATTTTTGAATCTAATTGATATTGAAATAGGGCACGATAAGATGATTGCCTTGCTTGAGGGTCGTTGCTTATTGAAAGGTAAACTTGATGTGGAGTACAAAGCTGAGAGGCTTTACCTAGGGCGTTGATTTGATAGCTCGACCAGACATATTCGGCAGGGTCATTAACCATATTCGCTCTTACTGGGTTGAGTTCAATATAACGATATAGTTGGATTAAATATTCTTCGGTTTGCACTAAACAAGATTTGAAACGACCTTCCCAAAGTGTTCCGGTACGTTTGTATGTGTAATTAAAATATCTGACATATTGCCTACCAAGTGATTGCATCATAAGGCTAACAGCATTGGCTTTTTGAGGAGTACAAAGCAAATGAACATGATTTGTCATAAATACCCACGCGTGAATTTCAACATGAAATTTACGTGAATAATCTTTTAGCCATCCAGCATAGGCTTTAAAGTCTTGCTCAGACGTGAAGCAAACGTGGCGATTATTACCTCGTTGAATAACGTGTTGAGGAATACCGATGGGGCAAATTCTTGGGGACCTTGGCATGAGCAACTTCCTTGTTCAAAGTGACTTGAACTAGAGAGTATAGCTAAGAAATTTAAGTTTACTCTGACCCCACTTATTGCTTAACCTCAGTAATACGGCATCAGCCGCTACTTTTTGCTACTCATTGACAACAGTCAACTCCGTGGCAAAAAGCAGCGGCTTTTTTGTCTTACTTTCGGCAGTTACGCTATTTCAGTTCATCTGCCGCCGAGCTATTTATGTAAAGAGTCGCTTCACCAGCGACGCAATGATGGTGGTGGGTTTCATTGAAGTGTAGCGACCATTTGTCGCTTTTTTATCAGTGTACTAATAACCTATTAAATGAATGTTATTTCATCGGCGAACAAAACACCTTCTTTTTTACCTTTAACAACTTTAAAACTAACTTTAGTATCATTTGATATTAATATCTCATCATTTTGATTCTGTAAGTTTTTAACTCGAAAGAAATAATCATTCTCATGTTCTGTTAATGCATTTATACAGCCGTATTCATCTTTCTTATTGAAAAACTTTATTGTCGATTTAATAGTTTTATCATCAGGGATTGAGACTTCTGGTATAATTAAATCAGCCAAAGTGTTTATGTATTCATTTTCATTGAGTTCAGTGATTAATATATTTACTTTAACCCTTAATTGTGTGTCTTTGTGTCTATTAAATATTATTGATTGTGAGTCTTTTTTACGTGTTATCGGTGTACCATCGCCTAGTTTCATTGAAAATAAATCTTGATATCTTTTAGGCCCGATACCAGTGAATGCTACGAACTTAACTTTATTGTCACTTGTTGTCTCAGTATCTGTAATACTATCATTGTGTAGCTCAATCGCTTTGCTTTTAGGGTATGGCTCAATATAAAAAACTTTATCTATACCCGAGGCAACGATATGTTTTGCACAATTGTGACAAGGATAGGTAGTGCAATACATTGTTGCCTTATTTACTGGTATTCCATTTCTCGCTGCTGACATTAGTGCTGACATTTCAGCATGTACCGCTCTACCAAATTCAGTAATATCGCCTAGTCTTGTTGAGTCAATTAATTTAAATAACTCCTCACTTTCGAGATTTGGCACTTTATCTTGTAAGCTTTGAATAATTTCATTGATAATCTTATCTTTTTCCTCAGCATTTTTATCACCACCAAGTGTATAGTCGCGTTTATCTTTAAACTGTTCAGGTTTTTCTGATCCGTTTTGATCATAAGCTATATATGGTATATCAGGCCAATAGTGCCCACCGCCAAATCTAGGTACATCATTCGAGCCCATTGCAATAATGTCATTATGTTCATTAGCTATTGCTGAACCAACTTGTCTTGATAAGTCAGCAGATCGAAGTGAAGACATATAGGCAAGAAACATACTATGTTCATCGGGTGTTGGTGTAACAATAGGTGCGCCAAAAATCAAATCAACAAATCTTTCTAAATACGAAAATACAATTTTACTATTATCTTCACTAAGGTTTAAAAATAAATCAGAAAGCTGAAATGCTTTGTTTGTTTGATTTCCGTATTTATTATTTTTTTTGGCTTGTTTATCATAATCTTCATCGACCATTTTTCTTGCTAGTTCGGAGTCAGCCGTTTCAATTGTTTTCTGTTTTAATCGATCTTCATATGGTGAGGTTACTCCTATGGTATAAAAACATTTACCATAGATCTGTTTTAATCTTTCAATCTCTTCAGGTCTTTTTAGACTGTCAAGTATATAAACTTTGCAATTGTTATTTTTTTCTCTATTGTTTTTTAAATGTTTAATTACTAGGGATGAGAATATCTCTAGGTAATAAATATTATTAGCATTCTGTTCTCGAATGCTCCCCATTGAAATGCTTGTGCTATCTAACTCATTCCGTGTTAGGGTTTCAGTATTTCCATTTAATAAATTCGGTAAATTACTTACTTGTACCACTTCTGATATAAAATTGAATCTATTAATTGATTCTGTTAATTTTTCTATAACTTTATCTAAATCAACACCAATAGGTGCAACTAATCCAATAATAACTTCCTGATAATTAGTCTATTTTTTGTTCAAAATATATATCCTTATAAGTTACAATAATAATTTTTTTGTGATTAAAACTGTTCAATAACCATCATTTCCCAACCTCGCTCTTACCCAAACACCGCTGCGCAACTTGATACACGATCGCATCAACCTGCTGTTGACTGAGTAATTGTGTCCTAACAGAGGGCAAGGTTTTAACCAGCTGTTTATGGTTTATGATCGGAAACGGGGGTTTTGTTTGGCTGGTAACGTACCAGCCGGGGAAGACTAATACTGGACTGGAAAATACTGGCTCACCTGTGGCTTTAGTGAGCCATTGGCTGACCCATTTAGCTTGGCGTGTAGCTTGTTCGATTGGTTTGGTTTCAGTCCACGATGGAAAGCATAAGCGTCCGTCTTTATAGAAAAGCTCGTAACCTTTGCCACCATTTTGATTGTTTTGAGTATGGTCTTTATGTCGTTTATGACGGCCTTTTGTTTCGATGGCGAATACACCATTTTTGCCTATGGCTAAATGGTCGATGTTAAAGCCGTCGGCTTGAATGTCGTGAAACACTTGATAACCCAAAGCTTGTAAGCCGATTAACTCATTTGCTGTGGCGATTTCTGCGGTATGACCTAAACGTAATTTGGTGAGCTTTGAAAAGGTTTTCCATGTTTTGTAGCCGCAATAAACTAAGCCAAGCACAGATACTGTGGCGAATACGTATGGAAATGTGCTGTTTGAAATATGCGATTGAATACTTTCATACGCTAATGGAAAACTGATTACTATCACTGCCATGGTCATGCACGTGATTAAATCTATCTGCAAGTCTTGTATTTGATTCTGTAAGCCAAATGCAGGGATGCGTAATAGCTGTTCACGATCAACTGGCAGCTTTACCGTGTGGTCACGATATTTAAGCAGTAAGTGCATTATCAGTGCGATCAGAAATATGCCTGAAACTAAAATGGCCGTTGCGATTATGCTGGTTGATAGCTCTGTCATTATCTTCCTTGAGCGGACTAAATAAGTGGGAGAGTAGTCACTTTCAAAACGGACTCAATTTCCCAAACGCTTAATGGAAATGCATCAAAAAAATCAAAGGGGGAAGGGCGTTAAGCGTTGTGCTGTGGCTTTTTGTAAACGATAGCGTGGTAGCTATGGTTTCATCCCTGATTTTGATTTGATCACTTACCGCTTTGACTGCATTTGAGCCTGCATTCCTTGTGTGCTCTGACAATAACCGATTTTAACGCTTTTATTCAATCTCTATTTGTGTTTTTTGTGACAGTTAGACTAAAAATATCATTGCATAATAATGACTTGTATCAGTGTGTATCCAGTTGAACTGCTTATTTTAGCCAGTTAAATGCGCTTAACATTATTGTGATGGGGGATTATCGCCCTTGTTTGTCGAATGCTCTACCTAAGGGTTCAAAATAAGCCATGATGGCTTGGTAAATGGCGGCGCAATGGTTTGCGTCAGGGTAAGCGCCCAGTTTTGCTAAGGGCGAATTAATGGTGCTGTTGACCAGATATGGGTTGGCTATAGCGGCATGTGTCTGTGAGTACATTTCAATACTGGATTCAAAGGCGCGCGCCATTATTTCAGTGGGTTTGGCAAAGTATAAACTTTGTTGCTGTTTATCAAGTGCAATGGCGCGGCGCACATAATCACTGGGGTTTTGGCTATTGTTGCTTAGTAAAGTTACCTCAAACAACTTCGACAATTGCTGATTAAGTGGATGGTTGATGAGCTGTTTATCGGCTAACCAATGGTCACTGGCGCAGGCATAAGGGTTAAGGTGATATGCATCGCTAGGCTGTGTAATTTGCGGGTTAAATAACACCTTGTCAGTATTATGATATGGATTTAGTAGGCTGTCGTTTTGATACATTTTATCGGCAATGTAATGGTCAAACGCATGCCAAAACTCATGGGCTAGTGCGCCTGCTCCTGCGTTTTTGGCTAACGCTAATTCACGGTAGGCCGGTGAGTAATGCGCCTGTACGCCTTTTTGCCCACCATGACCAAACGCAAAACGTAAGCTACCACGAAGGCCAATTAATTCAGGTGGCACACGTAAAATATTGGCTAAGTCTGCCAATGCATCAAATATCAAATTTGCGGCTAAGGCCGATTCGGTGCGATTAACCCATTTGCCGACGCGAATATGCTGTAAGCCAAAGGTATGCTTAATATCTAAAAAGCTCACCGACTCACCATGACGGTAATCAGGGCCGATACGTTCAAAATGACGTTGGTGATGCAATAATGAATGCCGTGTAGCCAAATGTACCTCTGATACAACCAAAAAAACTGAACAATATACGTATTAATTACTCCGTTAGAGCAAATTTAACTTAAAGGGTGAGCTGTATAGGCTTTGAAGTGTTGCCATAGGCTTTGGGCTACGGGTCCTAACAGTTGCTGTTTATTTTTAATAATGTAGTAATTAAAATTCATCACACTTTCGCTGTCGGCCAAATTAAGCACAACTAATTCATTGTTGGTTATGCTTTTTTGTATTTGATGGTAAGGCATACTTCCCCATCCCATACCACTTTCTATTAACATTTTTTTGGTGGCAAAGTCACTCACATACCAACAGCGTTGGCCTTGTTGGATGCCCCAACTTTTATTTGATGAGCCTTTACCTGAGTCTTGAAGCACAATCTGATATTCGTTGGTCAGTTGTGCCTTAAATTGCAAATTAGGATGCCGTGCTAGCATTACAGGCGAGGCGACGGTGACTAAACGACCTGAATTTAACAAGTGCAACTCGACGTTGGAATCTTGAAAAAACTCATCATTAATGGGTGAAATACACAGAGTAGCTTCTTGTTGCATTAGTGCCTCAAAAGCCCCTGTTAGGTGTTCTTGTTTTAGGACGATTTTTGTATCAGGAAATTGATTTTGTACCTTAGTCAGTAACGGAATAATACTTTTTAAATCGAATGAGGCTTCTGTGGCTAAAGTGACGCTGGTTTCATTGCCTGAATGAATATGCCTCGCCATTTCTCGTAATGCATTGGCTTCATCTAAAACACGTAGTGCATGTTGGTACAGCACCTTTCCTTCAGTCGTTAATGCTAGCCGATAACCGGAGCGATTAAATAAATTCACCGCTAATATCGATTCTAGTTGTCGTATACCTTGGCTGATGGCGGGTTGAGTTTTATGCATTAATTCACTGGCTTGACGCAACGAGCCTAATTCCGCGACGGCTTTAAACATACTCAGTTGTTCAAGTTTCATCTGATGCCTTTGATGTAAATTAAAAATTTATAAGATATTAACATCTATTCAATATTTTTTATCATGTTGGGTGGTTAATATTTATCTCTTAGTGGAACAGTGGCATGCCACTCGTTAAATTGGTGAATATTAAGCGGAGATAAAATATGAGTAAGCTAAGAAATATCGGTATGTGGTTTAGTTTAGTGTTGGCCAGTTTGGCATTTTTAGCTGCGGGCTTGGCTAAGTTAGCCGGTGTTGAGCAACTGCATATGTCGTTTGCTGTTATGGGATTACCCGTTTGGTTTGGTTATTTTATTGGGGCCTGTGAGGTTGCTGGTGCGGTAGGTATTTGGATGCGCAAATTAAGTCTTTATGCTTGTTCAGGGTTAATTACTATTATGCTTGGTGCTATTTATTTTCATCTTGTGTTTGATGCGGTAACCCATGCTGTTCCTGCCGTGATACTCAGTTTATTACTGCTTAATATTGTTAGCTCCCGCAAAGCGCAACTAGAACTCAGCTGAGGTCAATTAAACACATAGGTTGATGGTAACTGGGCTATTCTCCATTGCGTTTATTCTCAATGGTCGAGGTTGTTTAGCAACCCTAGGTGGACTTTGGCATCAGCTGCTTAACCACACTCTCGTGACTGGTGATGTATAAACGGTTCCTGCTCAATGAGTCCATTGAGCAGCCCTAACACAGGCTGGTTTATATTGGTGGCCTAGCTTTGTGTTGCCTATCTCACCCTTGCCGTGTGGGTCGTTGAACTTGGCTCGGTTGTTTTGCAATATTGAAGCGGAGTTTAGGCAAGATTCTTAACCCTACCCAGCAATGACGTTGAGCCTGAACATTTTCTGATGTTGGCGTATTACCTCAGCGACACCAGAGAAGAGAATGTGGCTGACGTGGCAATTTTAGTCAAAAGCAAGCTATTTAAAAGTGAGATCCATTAATCACTATAGTCACTTGTTACTCGCTATTCATTTCTATTTTGACTAACCTTTAATCATCGTTAGGTATAAGGAGTAATACCATGAAAGTGTGCGATATCATGACCCCAAATCCTGTTTGTATAAGTGATGAGGCCAGCTTGAAAGATGCCCATCAATTGATGCAAAGTCGTAATGTACGCCATTTGCCAGTGATTTCTGAAACGACCGGAGAGTTTATCGGTTTATTGACGCATAAAAAAATGATCGCCAGTGTGTTAACTATGCTGAATAAATATGGCCAAGGGGCATTAGATAGAAAAGAGCGTTACACGCCTATCGCAGATGTGATGGAAACCCAGGCGCAAAAGTTAGGCTTAGATGAGCCGCTTACGGTTGTGGTGCAGTATTTTATTGATAATAAGCTGGGTTGCTTACCTGTGGTGGATGATAATAACAAGGTACTTGGCGTGGTTACTTCATCTGATTTTGTTAAACTTTGCCAGCGCTTGTTGCTTATTCAAAAATAATCTTAAAAGGTCAACAGACCCAAGACTTATCCGGTGCATCGCACAACAAAAAAGCCCAAAGTGATCACTTCGGGCTTTTTAGTCATTAACCGCAACTTGGGTTAAAGCGATTACAAGGTGTAGCGAATACCAATAGCGATACCATCTTCTTCAGAAATCGACATTCTTGCTTCTTGCTCTTTATTGTCACTTGTAAAGTCGCTGAAGTCTTTACGGCCTTCAACATACAAAACCGTGTTGCTATCCCATACATAGTGCAAACCGACTACAACAAATTGACGTTTAAATACATCGTTTGGATCTGCGTTAAAGTTTGGCTGAATCACGTAGTCATCACCGGCGTCTAGCATGTTATAAGACACAAATGGACGTAGACCGTTTTCAAACTTGTATGAGAACAATGATTCAATACCATAGGCTTCTTTGATTAAGCGGCCTATGTTATCTGTGTCGTGATTTTCTTGCTTGTTAACGTTGGCTGCAGCATAGAAGCCTTCATTTTCAAAATTACCCCAAGTGACACCGGCACCATAAATAAGATCAATAGCCGTTGTTTGCTCACCATTACCAAAGGTCACATCAAACTCACCTCGGTTTACACCCGCGGTAAAGGTTAATTTGTCAGTGGCGTTATAAGTTACCGAGCCGCCATAGGTGTAATTAAATTCAACTTGTTGCGCTTCTTTAGCACCACCTAAAAATTGATCTTCGCAATCAGCTTGGCTAATTTCTTCAGTCGTATCGCAGGTATAAAAACTGCTATTTTTAAGTTGGGTTTGAATGGCAAAACTGACATCACCAATGCTATTACGGTACTGAACGGTTTTATCACCACGACCCACACCGTTCACGGCACCATCGTCTTTGTTATAGGTATATACGCCAGCGGCATTACCATCCCAAACAAAACCGTAGTTGGTGTTATAAACCACATCGTACCAAGCACCCCATTGCTTACCTATGGTTAATGAGCCATAGGTGTCATGTTCAAGTCCAACATAACCTAAGCGGTTATAAAAGAACTCATCTTGCACTGACTCAAAGCGGTTGTTATAAACGATATCGCTGTTACCAACAGGGTTAACACCCCACTCTAATTTAGTAAACGCCTTCCAGCCATCGGTAAGCTCACGATTAAAACCAAAGTTAATCCGTGAAGCGCCATTTACTACTTCTGTTTCACCTTGAGTATTAATGATACGCGCATCAACAAAACCGCCAATTTCTACCGCGTTTTTATCATCTTTGTAAATTTCAATTGCCGATACTGTAGGGGCAATAAATAGTGCTGAAAGCGTGGTGGCTATGAGTGTCTTTTTCATGTGGTATTAACCTTATTTGATTGAGTCTGCAAGCTGCATCTCATTATTCTATGCCTACTTGAGTTGCATTTGAGATTAGCAAAAGAATATCAATCCCTCAAAGACAAAAACGCTATAACAGGTGATTAACATCAATTTTTTTAACTATTTAACGGATGGCATACAGAGTTAAATGCTAAAAACACACGACTAAAACAGATAATGAACAAATGACACATTGTGGTAACATGATTTTTGAGATTTGGGCGTTTTTTATAGATAAGTGACGTGGAGTAAAAATGATAATAGCTTGCCCCCATTGCGATACTTTAAATCGTGTGCCGCAAGAACGACTTGAGCAACAACCGACTTGTGGTAAGTGTAAACAACGCCTTTTTACTGGTGAAGCGATAACACTAACCGCTGAAAACTTTAGCTACCACGCTAATAAGTCTGAAATTCCGCTTGTTGTTGATTTTTGGGCTAGCTGGTGCGGGCCGTGTAAAAGCTTTGCGCCTGTGTTTAGTCAGGCCGCTGCAAAGTGGGAGCCTAGATTCCGTTTCGGTAAGCTCAATACAGAAGAGCAACAGACATTAGCGGCGCAATTTAATATCCGCTCTATTCCAACCTTAATGGTATTTAAGCAAGGTAAAGTGATTGCGCAACAATCGGGCGCTATGCCTGCCTCATCATTTAACCAATGGCTTGAATCGTTACGATAGGCTTCATATGGAAAGGCTTTAATCAGATAGGTCAGTTTTGAGTGAATAAAAAGGTGATAATGAATCGCGCTTTTTATCAATGAGCTAAGTACTGCTGAATTTTGATTGTAAAACATCTATAAAACCCAAGCGTTTCGAGTCATTTATTTTTACAGAGTAAATTAATTTGTATTGTAAAATTAGGTGTTTATGATAATTTATCTCGAACTAATCATCATGATGGAATATGAATGCGCTACCTACTTGTCACGTTACTGTTAACCTTATCTGGTTGTGCAGTTCAGCCCCAACCTTTTAGTGTGGTTATTGATCCCTTATCGCCTTCTAGTATTCGTTATAGCGGCGAGATTAACCCTGAAAATGTTACTTTATTTGAAAAGCTGATTGCCAATGCTCCCACAAGAATAGATTCATTGATCATCAATAGTGGTGGCGGAGATGTTTTTGCTGGCCTTCGATTTGGTGGGCTTGTCTATCAGTACAAATTGAAAGTTGTGGTTGATAAAGTATGTGCATCATCTTGTGCAAACTACGTAGTGACAGCAAGTGATGATGTCATCGTTAAAAGCGGTGGATTACTAGGTTGGCACGGTGGTGCCTTGCAACCCTTTTACCAATCTTTAATGTTATCAGAAAAGCAACGATCTGAAGTTAAGTTAGATGCAAAACAAGTTGAGTATATAACTAACTGGCGTCAAGCTGAGGAGGATTTCTTTAAGCTGATCAAGGTGAATCAGACTGTGACTGTGTTAGGTATGATGCCTGAGCTTGTGAATAAAAGAGATGCCCCATTGTTTAGTTATGATCTGCAAACCTTAAAGCAGTTGGGGTTAAATATTACTTTTGAAGGTGAGCAAGCAACAACTTCAAGTTCTGGTGAGTATGTGGTGCAAATTTTTAGCTTATCACCTGATGTATTAGACATGTTGCTCATCCAACATGATAAAAGATTGCTGAATAACTGAGCTTAGTTATAAATTAAGTGAGGGTATATCCAGACCTCACCTAATATTTTACTTTCGGTTGTTAATATCGTTTGTAAGCTTACATTTATCGTCTTTGTATTTCTGAGTAGATTTCGACTTTGATAGCTTGGCATTATTCACTTAATGCTAGCTAGCCCTATCAACTTGCCTTGAGAAAGATGCTTTTATCGCTAAAGGTAACCCGAAGTATCGATTCACCCTGATATTAGCAACCCCAAAGACCGTCACATAACCTGCATTTATTACAGTTATTACAATAATTGGCCATTCTCAAGAACTCAACGTATCGGACGGGCTAAGCTAACTGAACTCATGCACTATTTCAACGACGCTACGATTTCTCGGAAAAATGCGATGGTTTCGTGTTTTGAAATTAACCCATCTTGAAAGCCTAAATCGGCACTGTTTTTCACAATCACGACTTGGTGTTTTTGATTGATGTAAATATATTGCCCGTATACCCCAACACAAAAAAACTCTCCCGCTTCAGCTTCGGGTGGTAACCAAATTTGGTAGCCATAGCCCAGTTTGTCAGCTTGGGGTTGTAGGTAATCTGCTTGTGGGGTAGTAGCGGCTTTTATCCACTGCGCGGAGACAATTTGTTGGCCATTATAGGCACCGTTATTTAGCAATAAACGACCAAAACGAGCATAGTCGCGGGTGGTCATGTTTAATCCACCTAATGCGAAAGCCACACCTTGTGAGTCGGTAAGCCAATAAGCATCGTCTTCCATGCCTAGCTGTCCCCAGAGGTTTTGTTGTAATAGCTCGATTAATGACTTGCCTGACACGCGCCTTACTATCATGCCAATAACATGGGTATCCATACTGACATAATGAAACGTTTTGCCTGGTGCTGACTCGTTGACCAGCTCGCTGGTCATGTGATCTAACGAGCCGCCAATAGCTAAAATGCGTCCCATTTTATTGATATCAGAATAAAAGTCTTGATAGTCTTCATTCCACTTCACGCCCGACGACATTTGCAAAACGTGCTTTACTTTTACATTGGCATAACCCGAGTGAGCCAGTTCTGGCAGGTAAAAATCGACGGTTTGTTCAATATCAATTTTGCCAGCATCGACCTGCATACCAAACAAGATTGACACAAAGGATTTTGCCATTGACCAAGATATGCGTTTGTCATCGCTATGGGTGCCTAAAAAGTATTGTTCATAGCTAATTTGATCATCTTTTAGCACTAACAAAGCTGTGGTGGAACGGCGGGTTAAAAAGGAGTCGGTATTGGTCGATTTATTGCGGTAAGTGAATGACTCCGGTAATGGCTGTAAGCGACTTTTAAACACATAAGGCGTACCTTGTTGTTCAATTTTAGAGTTAAAAAACACCTCTTTCATGTGAGAAAAGTTATTCACGATTAATGCTTTATCAAACAAGGTGATTACGCTGTGCAAACGATTAAGGGTTTGCCAATTAAATGCAACGATCAGGGAAAGAATGATGACTATGCCAAGAGCGGCAGCTTTGATGTACTTAAACCTAATCGACATCTGGGTTATCCAAAGGGTAAATTAACGTATGTTAAGTAACCTAGCGTTATCGCTAAGATAAATCAATTGATTGATATATCTGTGGGCAACAAGATTATTTCTCTGACAACAGGGCAAGACGAATGAGAGATTCGATGGTTGCAGACTGCTCTGCGGCTAACGCCACTCCAAACTCAACGCCTTGCAGAAAATGAGTTGTACTTTACTGGATTAAGGGGAGCTGCAATTAAATCCGTTTAAAATCTTTATCTAACATGTTGCTCAATAGCATTTTTCCCGCAGGGTTAACCCTAAATTCGCCATATTTAGCATTGGCAAACTCTTGTGCGCGGCCCTCTTCAAAGAAAAAGGCATTACTGGCAAGTTTCACTCTGCCGCTTCTTACTCGATATTGGATTATGTGTTGATTTGGCAGCAGAGTTTGGCCTTGGTAGAGGTCATCAAATTGGGCTAGTTTGTGTTGGTTTAAGG
Source organism: Shewanella aestuarii (assembly GCF_014647215.1). GTDB lineage: Bacteria > Pseudomonadota > Gammaproteobacteria > Enterobacterales > Shewanellaceae > Shewanella > Shewanella aestuarii. The sequence continues at coordinate 146,701 of NZ_BMOT01000004.1, read as the reverse complement.
TAACAACAAACAAACCATCATAGTTCTCTAAATCATTTTCTAAGTGAGTTGCTTGGCTAATTTTATTGGCTATCTGGTAGTTGAGCGCCATATAGTCCCCCTGCATTAATGAGCGGGGGTCTACTGGGGCCAGTTCAAATACCACAATTTCGCCATTAGCCAGTTGTTGTTCTTGCTGATAAATGTTGAAGTTTATCAGTGCCAAAATGACCAAAGCACTTACTATCACGCTAAGCGTACTTTTACTGAATGTCATGGCGTTGCTCCTGATTGCTGATCGTTTTGCCGACGCTGACAGCCAGTGCCCAGCGGATCAGTAACAACATCACTCCACTGGCCATTAACCATAGTGATTTGTCGAATAAGCTAATATGTAACGAGTAGTAATATAGGCCAATAAAACTCACTAATGCGCCGATGGCTAGAGCAAACAACTTTAATTCATTGTAAAAAAAGCCGATGAGCAACATAAGTAACGCGGTGCTGATCCCCGCCATGGGAATGGATAATAAACTGATTAATATAGCGCTTAAAATGGAAATAATTTTAACTTGGCGAAGCTGTGTTGTGTTTGTTGGCGCAATAAGATGGCTGCTTAATTGCTTAAATATATTGTGAATTAGCCACAGTGCAGATAACAGCACCATAATGACAGCAAGGTAGTGGCTAAAGCGGGAGTCGAATGTTATCAGAACTTGGGGAAGGTCTATCCACAATCCCATGTCTGATAAGGCAAAATTCGCAAACAGTAAGTTAAGGCCTAGGGCGTAACCTAACATTCGCATACGTTGATAGCACTTTGGCCAATAGTAACGCTGTGACCAGACAAGCATTAAACTGACAATGAGCAGTGGCAGAACTAGCTGGGTAAGTTGCTGAATGACCAGTATGGCTAACAGGCAAGGCACCATAGCGATAGCGGCAATAAATTGGTTGGTCTTGTGCGGAATAAGCCACCAATGTAATGCAAAAACCACTGCGTACATCAAGGCTATAATGTCATCATCTGTTTGTTTTAGCGTGTCGTGGATCCCCCACAGCAGCATTAATTGGCCGGCTATACTAAAGGCAAATACCATCTGCAGTATAAATTCTTGGTTGTGGTTACCCACTCGATAATAGGTCAAGCATCCCAGCGTAATTAATATTCCGATTGCCAATATTGACTGTTCGATGTTGTCGATTGAGGCCATGCTCGTTAATAAAAATGCCAACAGAAATAATGCAGCAATCCAGCCGCCAATCATTTGGGCGCCAATGATATACCAAGGGCTTGATAGCTTCATCGCGGGTGGACTGTCATTATCAACCAGTCCCTGGTTGAATAGTGAGCGCCATAATTGTGCTGGTGCTGCTTGAACTGGGGCTTTGCCTGATTGACTCATTGGGTGATTTACCAGGTTACTCATGATTGGCATCCCCATCGTTAAGGGAGGCTTTTGTGGTAAATTCCTGTTGAATTTGTTTTAACCAATATAAACAGCCGCTAGTCAGGCCAACTATGATCATGGCGATCAGCAAGAAGATCCCAACCGGATCATTATTTTCTAATAACCCCCTAGATAATAACGCCACGATTACTGCGCATAGGCTGGTTAATACTAACGTCAGTGGATAAAGCGCAGGCGAGCGGTAGCGATACCAGCCAAACATAGTGGCCATTAGTGTTACATAAGCCAAGGTATAGAAACCAAAATGGGCGGTAGAATCAAAATCAAACACGACCCAAATCATCAACCAAGTTAAGCATACTACGCCAGCTAATATGCTGGTGGCCTCTACTGCAGGGCAATGAAAACGAGCTTGAGCAGTCCATGTTAACCTGCGTGCGAGACTAAAAAGAACATGAATAGTTAAGTTAATTAAACCAAAAATCGCAAGGATCTGAATATCTTCTAGCAATAGCCCGAATACATGTGAAAATGAATCAAAGTAAATGCCTAAGCTAATATTAATTAATACCACCACTAGCAACCACAATAGATCAAACCCAGCAATAACAGCAAAAGGCAAAATCAGCACCGCCCATAGTGCAAACAATTGCCAGGGATCTGCCCCTGTTTGATAGGTTTGTCCGACTAATGCTAACAATGCACCAACCATAATGCTGGCACCCAATAACATGGCGTTGGCTAGGTTCCAAGCGGCATTTAACGGGCTAAACTCAAAGGGGATGGAAGTATTTGAAGCACGATTCGCGGCATAGAACCCACAGATAAAGGCAATCAATAACCCTTCAACAATCGCAAATTTAGTTAGGTTGGCTAATGCATCCCAATTAAATGCCATGAAAAAAATCACCCCAGCGCTAAGCAATAAAATGCCAAGAAATAACACCAGATGAGTAATCAGTTGCAGCCAATTGTGTTGAGTCGGATGAGGGTAAGCAACGAGCATGGCTGCATTCAGTTTATTGGCGGCGATTTTCCCCTCAGTAAACCAATGCCATATATCTGAACGTTTTCTGATCATCATTCCTGTTCCTTGGATTTATGCTGCGGATAATTTGGATAACTTCACAATGTGCGGATGACGGTTTGTGGCCCATTCATGGTAGATATCAGCTAAATATTGCACCAATTCATTTTCATCGAGTGAAGGTAGGAACACCACATCTTTTACCGGACGTCGCAAGCCTAAACCTGAGTCGATACTGAGTCGCCATTGACCATGACACTGTATTGCTATCATTGTCGTGCCAAATACATCAAATTTTGCCATTCAGAGTTCCTTGCAGATCTAACAACAATTATCAGGATAGCAATGACAGTCAGTATAAAATATGAATATTTAAAGGGCTATAAGCCATTATCGTTCTGGCGGCTAAATTTTTTGCATAAAAAAAGCCAGTTTCCTGGCTTTTTATACTGTTAAATGGCGTTTACTTTATCTCGTTTACGCCATTAATGGCGACATTTAGAAAGTAATAGATTTGTCAGCACTACAAGTTGCAGTGCCAGCTTCACATACTTTGTAAGTGTAGGTAAGAGAAGATTTAGAGCTTATTGCATCTGTATATGCACCATCATTAGCTGTGGTGGCGATTTTACTGCTGTTACGATAAACATCAACGTTGCTACCTGATAGTCCAGCAAAGCTTAAGTTGATCGACTTAGCACCTTTACTCTTCACGCCATTTAAGCTCAAAGTAATATCTCCGCCAGTCGGTGGTGGCGTTACGCCGCCTTCACAACCGTTGGTTGTTAAATATGCATGTGCCGCAGCAGCTTTAACAATACCGTATCCGAAGTAATCATCTTTGCCTGTTGCACCTGCATCTTGAGCCGTTGCTTTAAGAGCATTACGAATTTCAGTACCAGTACATTCATTGTGTTGTGACCATACTAATGCCGCAATACCAGACACCGCAGGCGTAGCCATTGATGTACCACTCATAAAGCCAAAGTCCGATGTACCTATGTTTATGGCCATAGTAGAGGCGGCAAGTAATGTTGCTCTGTCTTCAAATGCTGCGCCAACCGCAGGAATGCTAGTGGCGTTTGCATCGCCTAATGTGCCGTAAAGCATGCCAGGTTCATTGTTAATGATAACCGCACCCACACCGCCAGAAGCTTCACAGTTTGCTACTTTATCGTAGAAAGAGATCACGCCGCGATCGATTACACAAACATTACCATTTGCGCCGCTGTCTACCGTTTCAGCAGTGCCCATGTAATAAGTTGAACCAGATGCATTGCCTGAATTCTCCATAGAAGAAGAAGCAATGAATGCGTTATCTGCTGTTAATGAAGATGCCGTAGCCATATCTGCTGGATAAGTTGATAAGGTATCAACACCACCCGCAGTCACTTCAACACAAATGGTTTCATCTGAGGTTGCACGAGGGCCTTTACCTGAAGAACAGGTTGGGAATTGCGAGAAATCAGCGATGTTATTATTGGCATCATTTGCACCAATCATCATTACAGATGGGTAACCAGCAGGGTAAGAACGGACACTGTTACCATCGTTACCTGCTGCAGCGACCACTAAACCACCAGCATCAGTAAAGGCTTGAAAGGCATTAGATTCTGTTGAGTTAGAACCGCCGCCACCTAGACTCATACTGATAATGTTAGCACCAGCAGCGCTACACAAATTTGCTGCGTGCGCGAGATCTGATGAATAACCCCATCCAGCTTCGTTGAACACTTTAATAATGTGTAAATCAACACCTGGCGCCATACCTACAACACCAAATCCGTTGTCTGCTGCCGCAATTGTGCCAGCTACGTGAGTACCATGTGGGCCACCATTAACATCCCAGCTACCAGTACCTGAGTCGTTATCACCTGTGATGTTGTTCCATTGGAAATCATTATTGCTACGGTCTAAACCCGAATCAATAACACAGACTTTGATGCCTGCATTTGGGTTAAAGGTGACTTGGTTTGCTTGAGATTGGTATACCGCGTATGGGGTGACTTGCTGGGTCATTGGGTTACCAATGTCATCGGCATAAACAGACATCAAATGGCGCGGTTGGTCTAATTCAACCAGTTTGACGTGTGGATTATTTAATAGTCCTTTTACTTGTGCTAAATCTTTACCGGTAAAGGTGGCAGCGATAAAACCTTCACCATCAACATGGATTTGTGCACCTAATTGTTTGGCTAGAGCCTTAACTATGCCTTTTTTTTGTTGGTCGACTTGAATGACATAGCGATCATCCGCAGCTTGTGATGAGGCAGTTACGCCTACAGTAAGAGCTAACATTGCACTTGAAAGTAAAGATAATTTCATGATTTTTCTCTTTTTAGTTATTGTTTTACCACCAGCCACATTCGCCTGTCTTTGCAAGCTTTGGTAGCACTTTATATAAGGTCTTAAGTGTAGCTCAGTCAAAAGTATCATAATGTATCAGTGTTAACAATTTTTTAACGAAACGTATTATAAAATACTGTTTCTGTAATTTTACAAAATGTTCATATTGATAGTTGATGTGTTTCACCTAAGATGGTGGAGTTATTAGGTGTTGCTTTTCAGTTACTTACTTATTTTGTTGCAGATTTTATTTTGTTTTTAAATATTAAGCTGATAATTATTTTGAATCACCATTGTGCTACATTTAATTAACATTTTGATGTGGTTATACTCAGATTTGCCTTTTTATCCCACGGAAATAATCTGCCAACCCATTTCAAACTTAGTGCTATCACAATAGCGAGTTTAATGCTGATTAGGTGGTTGTGACTATCGTAATGAGAGTGACGCATCAACAGAATAAATCAGCAAAATGCCGCAAGATGTAAGACATTTAGTGAGCAAGTTAGCATTAACTGGTGATCCGAGCCGAGGTGGCGATTTACCTCAAGTGAATAGCCCTTTAATCACAGAAGGTATGCCATTATTTTTTAGTAAAGCCTTGAGTGGTGAAATGGATGTCGCCTGTTAAGCAACTTAACCATTGCCTTTAGAACCCCATCATTACTGAATGTAAGCGTAGCATCACCCTATGGTAATAAGGGCGATTATGCTTGATTAGAAGCGGTTGTTCGTCATCATTTCAATCCTCAAACGACGATAAACAGGGGTCTAAAGACCCCTGTTTTATAGATATCAGCAGTGATTAAACCCTGCATGTTGACCTATGACTAATGCACTAAACCGCGGCGTTTTAATAATGCGTCAGTTGAAGGCTTTTTACCGGCAAAGTCGATATAGCTTTGCATTAAATCTTGACTGTTACCTTTTGATAAAACCGTGTCACGGTATTTTTGACCATTTTCTAAGGTTAATCCGCCTTGTGACATCATGTAAGAGAATGAGTCTGCTGCAAACACTTCGGTCCACAGGTAGGCGTAGTAACCCGCAGAATAACCGCCGCCAAAGCTGTGGCTAAAATAAGTGGTTTTATAACGTGGCGGAACAGGCGCGTAATCTAAGCCATGTTTTGCCAAGGCTTGTTTTTCAAAGGCGGCCACATCGGTAATCTCAGTGTCGGCAGCAATTGAATGCCATTCCATATCGAGTAACGCCGCTGACAAGTATTCAACTGTACCAAAGCCTTGGTTAAAGGTGTGGGCTTTTAGTACCTTAGTTAATAGCTCTGCAGGAATAGGCTCGCCAGTTTGATAGTGTTTAGCATAGTTGGCTAGCACTTGTGGGTCGATACTCCAATCTTCGTTGGCCTGTGAAGGAAATTCCACAAAGTCACGCGCGGTTAAAGTACCAGCTAGACTTGGGTAATTGACCTGTGAATATAATCCATGAATAGCATGGCCAAACTCATGGAATAGTGTGCTGACCTCGTCAAATGTCATTAGGGTAGGTTGCCCTTCAGCTGGCTTAGGTACATTAAGTGCGTTGTAAACCACAGGCTGGGTATTTTTTAAGAATGATTGGCTGACAAGTTCATCCATCCATGCACCACCACGTTTACCTTGACGGGCATAGAGGTCTAGATAGAACAAACCAATTGAGCTGCCATCCTGATTAAATATCTCATAGGCGCTGACATCTTTATGCCATACAGGTAAGTCATTACGTGGTTTTACGCTAATGCCGTACAGCTTATTCATGGCGAAGAACATACCGTCATTCAATACTGTGTTCATTTCGAAATACGGTTTAACTTGGCTGTCGTCTAGATCATATTTGGCTTTACGAACTTTCTCCGCATAGTAAGCCCAGTCCCATGGCGCGAGTTCAAAAGTTTGACCATCTTTAACGATTTCAGCTTGAATATCGGCCGCTTCCACTTTGGCTTTAAGCAGTGCTTTTGGAGCAAGATCATCAAGAATGCCGTAAACAGCGTCTGGGGTTTTAGCCATTTGGTCGCCAAGAGAATAAGCCGCCCATGTAGAATAGCCAAGTAATTTGGCTTTTTGAGCGCGTAATTTGGCTATGTTTATGTTGAGCGGAGCATTGGTTGCCATTGCACGATAGGCTGATGTTTCCCAAAGCTTTTTACGTAAGTCACGGTTTTTAAGGCTAGATAGCAGCGGTTGAGTTGTGGTGTTAACTAAGGTAATCATGTAACCGGTTTTACCCGCATCTTTAGCTGCAGCGGCAAGTGAGGCGATATCGCTGTCTGACAAACCATCAAGTTGCGCTTTATCTTCAACAATAATCACATCATCTTTATATGATTTTAAAAGGTTTTGGGAAAAACTGGTTTCAAGTTTAGCTAGTTCACCGTTGAGTTCGCGCATGGTGGCTTTATCTGTTGCTGATAGTTCAGCACCTGCACGAACAAAACGAGAGTAATACACTTCAACTAAACGCAGGTCTTCGCCAGTCAGTGTTGCTTTGGTTTTATAAATGGCCTGAATACGGGCAAACAGCTTTTCATCAAGATAGATGTTGTCCTGATGTGCGGTTAATTGAGGCACTATTTGTTCTTCAACACGGGTAAAGTTGTCGTCTGAAATTAACCCCGAAAGATTGAAGAAAATACGTTGAGTGCGGTCTAAAATCGCGCCGGTTTTTTCCAAAGCCACAATGGTGTTTTCAAAGGTCGCTGCATCGCTGTTATTAGTTATCGCTGCAATTTCAGCTTTATGTTGTTGCATGCCTTGCTCAAATGCTGGCAAATAGTCACTGGCTTGTAGCTTGTCGAACTGTGGAGCCATATATTGCAATGGGCTTGGTGTCAGTAGGACGTTTGCGGCGGTTGCAGGTGCTTTCGTCATTGTTGTTGGTGTCTCTGCGGTCGTTTTGCTAACGATAGCTGTGTCTGTTGATGATTCTGAACAGGCGCTAAGCATCAGTGCTGCACTGATTGCTGTAGTGATAAGAGTTCTACGCATTGAAATATCCTTGGGTCTTTGCCCTTTCGGTGTATTTGTTCGATATGTGCTTGTGTTGTTGAGCTACTGATGTTGGATGGGATTCATCACAACGCGAATACAATACCAAGCCTTAGTCTTTTCGCCTAGGAGGAATCCTTAAGATCCATCATCGTTAACAATAAGCATCCGCATAACCGCGGGTTAAATCATCTTGCTCGTTTATCTGAATCGATTTTTGCGCCATATTCTGCGTTATTATGGTGGTAATCTACTGATATTCGCGTAGCTTAGGGATGATAGAAATACATGACTAGGGGGTTAAATGAAAGCAGGTAAACACGATACAAAACTGCTTAAGCTCGCAATGGATATTGGCATGGGTTATGCCCACAAACGTGGTTTTGCTGATTTTGGTAAAGGTATTTCGCCTAAAGATAAAGTGGAATGTATTTATCGGTTATTAGTTCAAGATAAGTTAATTCAACCTTTAGCGGAAGATAAGGATGACGGCCCGAATAGAAAGCACAAGCTGATATTGTGGATCAGTAAACAATTACCTAAAGATCACGAGCTGCTAAACTAACTTTGGCTTTTTGATGGTTATCATCACTTGATTGATGCGTTTGAGTTAGCCACCTTAATCTTATGCTTTGAGTTTGTTTGTAAGCGACTTAGGCTTTTTATGGGTATTTATTCGTTTAGACGGTATTTATTATGACTTCGATACTTGAGCAGGCGACATGTATTGCCTACAATGACGCACGCTTTATTCACAATAGACAACGACTATGAACGACACGACTTCACAACCTGCTTTACCCGATCGCTTAAGCGTTAATCCACGTAGCCCACATCATGTGGCTGCTATTTTTGAACATGAAATCGGTATTACCTTAAACGGTAAAGAACGTTTTGATGTTGAAGAATATTGTATCAGTGAAGGTTGGGTAAAAGTCCCAGCTGGTAAAGCGTTAGATCGCCGCGGCCAACCATTGACCATGACGATGAAAGGTAAAGTTGAAGCGTTTTATCGTTAAGATTTACGCCCTGACATAACCTGCTAATGTGCCAAAGACTGAAGTTCATATTGAACTCAGTACTAAAAAATGAAGCGCTACCATGAAACATGGTCAGCGCTTTATTTTTATTTGCAATAAACCTCATCATCAGGCCTAAGATTGCCAATCGACAGCCAATGCTGCGGTGTAATCTGTTGATGGTTATTTTATTGCAGCGATCTCTTTTTCAACGGCTCCGACAACGGCCTGTGGATTGCTTAAATACAAAGAATGATCGATAAAAATGGCATTATCATCAACCGTCATCACTAACACAGGGAAGCCTGTTGTACCAATAACTTGCTGTATTTCAATAATGTTCTCAAGGACATATTCTGCTTCCATACTGAGTTCATCTTTAAATATTTTATTCGAGGGTGAAAGTTTGCACTGTTCTACTATGGCGTTGAAATCATGCTTATTATCGAGTGGATTCCCTTCAATAAAGTGAGCTCTTTGAATCGCATTGAGGGTGATAAGTTGTTTTTCAGGCTGTTTAGCCTGTATCCATGCCATTAAGTTTGCCGTTTTGATTGAGTTTTTAGGGCTATTCACATAACGAATATGGTCGCGACCAAACTTGAGCCCACTTATTTTTGCCGCAGCAGCCATTTGTTCTTCGCCTGCACTGTCTGTGCCAATGTAATGTGCGCTGTGTAATAAGTTTACATTCATTTTGGGATAGGCTGCTTGCAACGCATTCACTAAAGGCGTGGTGGCGTAGCTCCAGGGGCAGTGTGAGTCGTAGATAAAATAAAGCTCGGTGGTCATTAAGTTAATTCTTGTTAGCGATCGATTGGATGATCCTAAATAGTTTGCCAACAATATACAATCTTTGAATCTGCTATTCACCGCGTAATGATTGCAGGCGATATATGTAGCAACACTTGAGGAATTAATTCTGGGTTAATCTCTATGACATATTATGGCGTGAGTTTCCCGTAATAAATCATGTTTGATTTTCAGGAGTAATAATGTCACTGATTTTTTTATCAAAAACACGTGCGATGACATTAAGCAGTTGCTTAGTGGCTAGCGCTATATTGTCAGGTTGTGGCTTTATCGGCTCAGATGAAAAGCAACAAGCAGAAGCACTTTGGTTAGCTAAAGACGAACAGCTGAAGTTAGCCGTTGAAGCCGTGCGAAACCAGGGGATAGATGCGGTAATTAACGGTGCTGAGGCTGGCAGTGTTTCGGCGTGTGTAGCGGCTAAATTGAGTGAAGACCCGCTGGGCGAATTGGTTAGTGTCGAGGGGGCTTTAGCTGAGTCAGCTCAGGTTGCTGAACTTATTGGCTCGGTACAAAAATTACTTGAGCAAGATGTTAGCTTTGATCAAGTTGCGAGTTTACTGCAACAGGGTGCTGATGCCGCGTCTTATGCCAAAGCTTTGATAGAGCAACTTGGTGTTACTGGCGCGATAGCCAGTATGCAGCAAATGGCTTTGGCCAGTGAGCAATACGCTACTCAAGATTTAGGCGGTCACTTTAAGCAATTATTGTTAGAGTGCCAGACCCAATAATCACCTGCATATAATCGCTAATGTAAAGTGCAATAATCGTTTTACAAGCAAGTTCGCTGACGCTGATTTATGCTTTATTGGGTTTTAAACGAAAAAGCCGGCTGTTACAAGCCGGCTTTATTTGTTGGCAATGAAGGCGAGTGATAAAGGGCAGACGTTATTTCATCTTAACCACTATTTCATCTTAACCACTATGCCATCCTAACCGCTATTTCATGTTGACGACTAAACTTGCTCCGTTACTTGATGGTGCACCATCGGCGCTGATGTAATACCAACCTTCATTAGGTGCGGTAATGGTTAAGCGCTCTTCATTGGTTTGATTTTCAGATTTGACATCAAATGAACTTGGATTCGCCCATGTTTGTTTATTGCCGTAAAGGTTTACATTTCCAGTGCCGTTGCCGCTCGTTACTGTGACTTCTTCCGTCGCTGCAGGTACATAAAAGTAGTAACTTGAGTGACCATCAGCAATACAGATAGCTTGTCCAAATTCTACAGCACCATAACTGTAAGGCGCTTTTGTGGCACAGGCGTCTTCGATTGCTACAGCAGGGGTGTCATTATCATTGTCAGTTAGACTGACATGTAAACTCACACCCTCGTAGGCTTGTTCTGCCACTAGACTGATATATACCCAACCTCGGTTTGCGGTGACACTGAGAAATTCATCATTATTGGCCGTGTTTGCTTTTGCATCATAAGTCGTCTTTTTTGCCCAAATATTTTGGTTAAAGTAAATATCAACATTACCGCTTCCGCCTGCGGTTGAGATATAAAGCGGCGTATTGTCTGCTTCAATATAAGTGTAGAAATAGTTAATACTTTGGCCGCTAACACATTCGGTTTGATCTTTGGTTAAGTTGCCGTCGGTAATGGTTGGAGTACCACAGTTTTCAATCGGATCAATTGGTCCATCTGTATCAGCATTATCACCGATACCATCACCATCTGAATCAGCCCACTCACTTGGGTCGTTTGGAAATACATCGGCATTATCACCAACACCATCGCCATCGGTGTCGGTAGTTTCAGTTGGATCGGCAGGGAACATATCACTGTTATCGCCTACGCCATCGCCATCTGTATCTCGGGTTTCTGTCGGATCAAACGGGAAAGCATCCAGGTTGTCATTTACGCCGTCACCATCAGAATCAATGGGCGCAACAATACCGGTATCAATGGTGTCATCGTTGCTAGATACTGAGGCAAGCCAAGTGTTCCATTCATTGTTGTATTGCTGCCCAATCGTATCATTGATATAAGTGAGCCAGCCTGCTGCATCACCACTTCGTGCAAGCACTAGCAGTGCATCAACATCTGTTCTATGTTTTTCAAACATAAAACGTACGGCTAGATAACCCCAGCTATAAACACGCTCAGTGCCGCTGTCATAGGTGTTTGATAAAATTTCACTAAGACTAAATGCTTGCGAACGTCCTAGGTTTATTGCGCCATCATTGCGGTTTTGTTTGGAGATGTATTCCGCTAAACCTTCTGCCCACCACACTGATTTTCCTGTATCAATGTCGAAGTAATTAAATGCCCCATAAAGATTGAAGCGTCCATCGAGGTAGTGCACATATTCGTGCTCAAGGTTCCAGACTAAAATGTCTTCTGTCCAAGTGGCTTCATGGGCAATAAATCGTGCTTGGTTACCCTCTTGTGATGGAGTCCCTTCTAAGTACATGCCACCATTATTAGTGCCTATGCCAAAGATAACGCCAGCGTACTGAACATAATCATTGTAGCTATCGAAAATATTCACTTCGAGACGTTCATTGAAATCGTCAGCAACAGGCTGGTATCCCGTTGCAAGTACATTGTGAAATAAGGTTTCTTCTAAGCCCATTAGATCACACGAGCTTTGTAATTCTGTGTCAGTTAGTGCCTGTGCGCGGATATAGATGGTGTCACTACAGCTGTAGTTTATAGGTAACGCCGTGCGTTCAAGCTCAGCTTCCCATCCACAAATGCCGAAGGCTTCACACTCACCAGGATTATAATAATCAAGGTATCCAGCACCATCAGCCCATTCAGCTGACATGCGTTCAAATTTACTCATGTAAAGTTGTACGCCATCGTTTAAACGAGTTTTGAAGCTTGCAGGTAAGTTCCAGTTTTTTTGGTAGCCATAAAATCGTCCAAATTCATGAAAAGCGTCGGTAGATTCATATTGGTAGGCAGAATTATAAATATATTCTGAGGTGGCAATTTTGAGTAAAGCATCAATTAAATCACTGTGGGCGAGGGCATTTTGGCTGTACTCATCTTCCCATGTACCGTAATAAAGCGTGGTCAAAGCATTGGTTAGCGCCGCACGGTGACGATTACTGGCTAAGTACTCTGCATTAAATCGTTGTAAGTAATCGGTAATAACCGGCACACTTTCTAGAATATGACTCGCACTCGCCCATGAAGTAAAAAATTCCGATAAGGTGTCTCCTGAGCTTTGGCTTAAATCAAATAAATGAGGGTTTTTAGTGTATTCCTGCAATGCAGCATAAACCGCATCCGCAGCCTGAGTGTCGCTGTAAGTTAAGTTATCGTTATAGAATTCAATATAAAATGCACCACGCAAAAAATAGAACAGATTACGCATTTCATCGCCATTACGGCTATCGTAACTTGCCGCAATACTTTTCGCTTGGTTCGCTACCGACACTACATTTGCAGTTTGATATACAGCTACCGAGATCGCATCATTTCTTGAATATAATTCTGAAATACAAGACAGCTCTGCTTGCTTTACAAAATCAAATAATGCTTGGCCATTTAAGTTAGCCATTTCACTACTACATACATTGGTTGCCGCTTCTGCAGCAGGCGCTAATGCGCCCATTGGCCCATCAATCTTTTTTAATGGTTTGCCCTCAGCTTGGGGCAAAAGTGGATCTGTTTTGGTGTCTTTCTGTTGACCAGGGATGTTGGCGCCTTTTTCAAAGCGGTTTGTGGTTGCTTTTAGTTGATCTGTTTTTGCTGCCGGTTTTAATGCCGAAGACTTCTTTGCAGCAGAAGACGCCTTAACGGTTGAAGATTCCTTAACCGTTGGTGGAGCTTCGCTAGTTGCATATGCATGCAATGGTAAAAGAATAGTTGAACATGCAAGTGCTACAGCATGAAGGGTAAACTTTGTTCTGGCATCTGTTAATAGCGATGATTTTATTGGCATTTTAAACTCCAGTTAATTACGACAATGTCGTTAAATCACCTAATTCAAGGAAGTGATGTTCAGACTATTATGTTTTTTATCGTCGTGAATTTTATTGTGATACTTAGGGTTGTTAATCTTATGTTAAAGATTGGTATAATTTATAATGTATACAATATCCAGTATCAAGTTTAAAAATCATCTTAAAAACGATTTTTCGACTCAGATTTTTTTGAAGATGAATGTGCATTCAGTTGTCAATTAAATGGCTAAAGTTAAAGCAGGGGGGGTCTATGCAAGCTGAAGTAGATCAAGTCTAACAAAGGGGTTTTCAACTTAAAGGTGAAACGAACTCGACAGAATAAGTGAGTCAAATACAGGATGTAATGATGAGAAACAAAATTATCTAAATCCAATTTAACAACAACTTGATTACAAGTTGTCCAAAGTTAAGGATGATTTTTCTCAGCTTAAGGTATTGGCGCTATGAGAATTTGTGAATGCTGCTAGTTATTAGAAATATAACCTTCTTTAAAAAATGGCAGTGTGTGTCAAAAAGTTAATTTTTAAAAAAATGCGCCTTCTATTTGGTACATAGATTTCGATATTATTGAGTTTTTATTCACTTCTGTCGGTATCAAGAATTTATATAACTAAAAAGTATAAGTTATTCTTTTTGTGTTTCTTGATGAAGGGGTAAATGCATACCTTTACTTTAGGTTGTTAAGTAGCAAAATATACTCAATTGGGATGCTTTAACTATCTTTGATATTTTGAATAATTTTCAGTAGCCGAGTTAACTTAAATACCTTATGCAACTACAACTTATTGATGCTATTGATAATGATATTGTTACTGGTTAACAAGTATCGTTAACAAATTTTTTATACTGTTTTTAAAGGGAAAAACAAGCCCTTTTGTAGATATATATATTTTCATTTAACCCTTCCAAAGTAATTACTTTTTTAAAGCTTCTGCTAGAATGCCGCGCGTCACATAAGTGTCACTTTGGAGTTGTTGTATGAACGGTTCCCCTTCTGCGCTAAGCAATGTTTTACGTTGGTCCAGCTTAGTCGCATCTTTATATTTATTATTGCTTGCTGTTGCAATGATAAGCTCAGGTTTTAAATTGGCGAGTGGCGAACAAGCCAAAGCGTTATTCGAGTTTGCTTCACATCCTATTGCTGGGTTAATGGTTGGTTTAGTCGCCACCGCATTGATTCAATCTTCTAGTACTACCACAAGTATCATTGTTGGCTTAGTGGCTGGTGGTTTACCTTTACCTATCGCGATTCCCATGATCATGGGAGCCAATATTGGCACAACATTAACTAATACGTTAGTCAGTTTAGGGCATCTTCGATGTCAGCATGAATTTCGCCGCGCGTTTGCGGGGGCAACTGTTCATGACTTCTTTAACCTATTAGCTGTATGTGTGTTTTTACCACTAGAAATTATGTTTGGCTTTTTAGAGAAACTCAGTGGTTGGATAGTGGCACCATTTGCTGCAATGAGCGGTGGTTCCAGTAGCTTTGGTTTTGATTTTATTAAGCCAATTACCAAACCAATTACTGAGTTATTAGCTGGTCAGTTACACTTTACCAGTCCGGTTGTAAATGGTGCCATTGTGATTATGGTGGGTATTTTAATTCTGTTTTTTGCCATTCTTTTTATGGGGCAACAGTTGAAAAAACTCATGGTAGGGCGTGCTGAAACCATGTTGAAAACCGCATTAGGACGAGGTCCTGTTCACGGTATTGCTGCTGGCGCTACGGTCACGGTCTTGGTCCAATCGTCATCGACCACCACAAGCTTAATTGTACCATTAATTGGTAATAATATTATTACGTTAAGAGAGGCGTACCCATTCACCTTAGGGGCAAACATAGGTACCTGCATTACCGCGTTACTTGCCGCAATGGCGGTGTCGGGAGAGCATGCTATATTGGGTTTGCAAATTGCCTTAGTCCATTTGTGTTTTAATGTTTTGGGCGTCGCAGTGCTGTACGGTGTGCCTTGGTGTCGAGATTGGCCAATCAATTGTGCTGAATGGCTGGCGGAACAAGCACAGAAAAACAAACTCACTGTGGTGGCTTATATCGGCACGATTTTCTTTGCTATCCCATCGTTGATGATCCTGGTTACTCACTGATTAAGCTGAAATGGTTATGTTTATCTTTAGGGAGTTAACTTATATTAATTTAGGTTAATTCCCTTTAAACCAAGGCTTGCTGGTAGTCAGTTTTTGTTGTTGCTATAAAGTTGATAACAATAATACTTTGTTTACTCATCTTTCACGCTTGGCGTAGTAGATCGTTAAGCAAGTTAGCTCACTTGGCGTGAATTAACAGGCATGGCATCTCAATTTTGATGTATTTCATGGTAAGTCGGTAGATGGCCTTTATCTCATTAATATTCGAGGATTGACCGAAGGGCTCTATTAGTTTTATCCGTACTGATTGTTGTGCAATGAAAGTAGGGGATGGAAGAGCCAAGCTGATATTTGGATAGTGGAGCGGTTCATTTTATCGAGCCGTTTAGGTTACGACTAACAGACTTGTACTATCAGGTGTATTACTGAGCGCGGTAATGTTTGTCTAATGAGCCAAGCTTCTGTTCGATCTGTAAGTAATATCGATATTACTGGCTTCAGACCAAGTCACCATGGTTGAAATACCCTTACAAAATGACCTGAATATATACCTGTTGCTTGGTACTTTTGAGGCAAATCTGAGCCAGAATTATCTGGCTCAGATTGACCTTAATCAATTATAGCGCTGGCGTCCTTACCGTAACTTGGCCATCGGTTTGCTTACTTGTCAGGCCCTTATAAGAAGCAAATACTCTTGTAGTTCCTGGATTTAAGCCGGTAACTAAACCACCAGAGGGTTCTACATGGGCAATATTGGTATCTGAAATTGTCCATAAGGCCTCATCAGTACAATCCCCTAGACTATAATCAACATAGATAATTGAGCACTTTAATTGTACTTGCTCCCCAATATCAATGTAATTAACATGAGGGATGATTTGTAGATTATCTATTTCTTTTTCCTGTACAGTTAAACTGGTCTGCGTGGTCATACCAAGGTAGGTTGCTCGAATATAAGTTACCCCAGGATCTTTACCTAGTGCTAGAGCACTGCCATTTGTTGTAATCGTCGCGATATTAACATCACTACTCTGCCAACCACTGTCTTTAGTGACGTCAAGGTTACTGCCATCTGTAAAGTGAGCCGTGGCAGTATAAGCTTGAGTTTTACCATCAATAATAACGGCATTCGCTGGCGCAATGGTTAATGAACTGAGTATTGCAGGGGTGACCACAACAGTAGCAGTCTGGGTAAGTCCTAAGAAATGGATTTCGATAAGGCTTGTCCCTACTGACAGCGAAGTCACTAAACCACCATTAGACGCAGTATTGTCGACATGAGCAATTGTCTGGTCCATCATGCGCCAATCGGCATCATTGCTCACTAAATATTCTTTCCCAGTTGAATCAATGGCTATCGCTTGATAATAAATACTTGATCCAACAGGCAACTCTTTAGTGCTTGGGGTAATGATCAATTTTTCAACAATCGGGGCTGAAATGTTGAAGGTTGCCATCGCCTCTTTACCAAGATAGTCGGCTGATACGATAACAGAACCTTGTTGTTCTCCTTTTGCTAAACCTGTGCTCGTAATGCTAGCCAAACTAGTATCACTTACTTGCCAATGCACTGAATTAGTGATGTTTTTTTGAAGACCATCAGAATATATCCCGGTGGCATCAAATTGATATGTCATTCCCTGAGAGACATTTGCTACAGCTGGGGTAATAACGATACTGACAAGTTCGGCTGCTGTTACTGTCGCAAGGGTCGTATCGATTATAGAACCATATGAGGCTCGAATAGTCGAAGTGCCCACTTGATTGGCTCTGGCTTTGCCTGCTAGATCACCACTGGCAACAATACTAATAATATTTGCATCAGAAGAACTCCATGTTGCGCTGCGAGTTACATCACCACTACTGCCATCACTGAAATAGGCAGTTGCAGTAAAATAACCTGTACTCCCTAAAGGCTCATTTGGTTGCTCTGGGGTGATTTGCAAGTCGGTTAATACCACCTCAGTTATCGTCAAGTTTGCACTTGCTGATTGACCTTGATATACGCCCGTGATGCTCACTTCTCCCTCTTGGTAGCCTCTTGCTCTACCAATTCTCTCTATTGAAGCTATCGTATGATCACTTGACAGCCAGTGTCCTCGATTCGTGACATCTAAGCTAGATTTATCAGAGAACTGTGCGGTTAATGCGTATTGTTGAGTAAAACCTGCCGCCATAGTGTGTTTAATGGGGGTAATATTAACACTTTCTAGGACTGCGCCAGTGACTGTGGTGATATTTGATGCAGTTTTGCCTTCAAAACTGGCTGTCACTGTCACTACACCTTCACTAATCCCCAGAACGCTACCGCTTTCAGCTTGAGTATTATCAACCGACGCTATCTCGCCATCATCCACGCTCCATGTCGCTAATGCTGAAATATCGTTACTGGTTTTATCAGAATAAAAAGCACGAGCTTGAAGTACGCCTTTATGACCAATCGCGATGCTTTGCGTGGCAGGGGTGACTTCGATATGGTCGAGCAAACCGGCTGTCACCTTGAGGCTTGCGGTTGTCTGTAAGCCGTTGTAGCTGGCCATCACAGTAACAGGCTGAGCCGTATATTTATGGGCAGTGGCTAAACCTTGGCTATCAATGGAAGCTATGGCGTTATCACTGGTCTGATAGTGAGCAAATGTGGTTAAATCGTGACTGGTACCATCAGAAAATACACCAAATAACTGATATTGTAGGTTAGTGCCAGCAGGTGTTTCTGCAATTGATGGTGTTAAGGAGATAGCATCTAACTTAGCGGGTGTCACAGATATTAAGGTGTTTGCCGTTAGACCTGAAAACTTCACCGATAACTGGCTTGTTCCCTCCGTCAAAGCTTTAGCGTAACCCGCAGAATTACCGTTGGGGATAACGGTAATAATTCTGTAATCATCAACTTGCCAATTGGCACTCTGGGTGACATCTTTGATGGTGTTGTCTGAGTAAAAAGCCGTGGCGGTAAATTGTCCTTCAATCCCGACGGGTACACTCGGATTTTGTGGTGTGATTTGCAGTGATTTAACCACAGCTTGATTTACCGTTAGCGAGGTCTGTTGACTGATGCCTTCAAAGCTCACCGATATGTTAGTGATACCACTAGAGAGGGTATTTGCGACACCGGATAGTGCGCCGCCAAATTGAATGGCAGCAACACTAGGCTCATCACTTGACCAAGCTGCTAAGTGAGTAATGTTATGCTTTGAACCATCAGAATAACGGGCATAGGCTTGATAAGCGACTGTGGTGCCTAGCGGGGTGGAAAAATTAAGCGGGCTGATGCTAATTCCCATGATTTTGGCGTTAGTCACCTCCAACTCAGTGCTTACGGTTAAGTGTTGAAAATTGGCACTAACCGTTGTTTTTCCTGGTGATAAAGCCACACTGTCGCCGGCAAAAATCCCCGATGTCACAATCGCTCCCACACTGCCATCTGCAATTGCCCAAGTTGAAGCTCGGGTCACATCCACCACACTACCATCAGAAAAATAAGCATTGGCACGATAGGTTCCTATTTTACCTACAGGGAAAATACCATTCACGGGGGTGATTGATAGCGAACTAAGTTGCGGGTTGCTTACCGTTAATGCCGCGCTCGCCGTTAATGTTTTGGTACGATGAACGAGGCTTGCTGTGACTAGCGTTGACCCCGTATTTACCGCACTTAGCCATGCATTAGCATCAATGGCTGCGATGTTCGTGTCAGCGACTTGCCAGGTTGCCGTCGTTGTAACATCTAACACTTCACCAGCAGTTGTCGTTAAAAAAGCCTGATATTGTGTCGCTGTTCCTTTCGGGAGTACAGCACTTGCAGGAGCAATGACCAAGGTTTCACTTGCGCTATTCACCACATTCAGTTGAGCATAAATTGACTTGCCATGGTAACTCGCAGATATATTGGCGACACCCTCGGTTAAACCTTCAGCTAACACTTTATCGCCAACAACCCTGACACTTGCTACCGCAAGATTATCGGATTGCCAAGACACTTGTTGAGTCACCTCAACTTGTAATCCATTGGAGAAAATCGCAAATGCTTGATAGCGTTGCTCCATCTCTGTCAATATGGTGCTAACACTCGGGGTAATATTGACACTAACTGCACCCACCAATAACTGTGCACTAGTATTTAGGTCGTGATAGCTTGCTGAAATTGTTGCTAAACCATTCGCGGAGCCAGTGGCTACGACTTGATTTCCTGCCACCACTAAGGTTGCAATACTGCTATCGTCAATAATCCAAGTGACTTTTTCTGTAATATCGCGCTCGTTACCATCCGTTAAGATCGCTATTGCTTGATAGCTTTGCTGACCACCCACTAACACAGCTGCAGTTTTAGGCGTAATAATCAACTGACTCACGCATAAGTTGGCTTCATTACCACAACCAGTTGGAAAGCCTGAATTATTACCGTCACCACACGCACTTAATAACAGCAGCAATATTGATAGAAAAAAATATTTGGTATGGGATAGAGAAATCATTATTGGTGATCCTTTAGCGGCTGGATTGTCGTTTTAGGAAGTAACACCTGAACTCGGCGATTTAAATGCCTATGCTGCTCAGTAATATTGTCTACCGCGGGATATTGTTCGCCGTAATACTCAACAGTAATCTGCTGCTGTTGCACGCCTTGTGTAACAAGGTATTCAGTAATGCTGTCAGTACGTCGCTTTGAAAGTGCTAAGTTATAGTCACTACTGCCCTGAGAGTCAGAATAGCCCCGCAAAAGAACAGTGGCTTGCGGGTACTTTGTTAAACGATTAACAATCATTTGCAAAGAGTCTGCGCTGATTAGCTTACTGCTATCAAAGTCAAATAATACTGGGAAAGTGACTTCCTCGAGCTCGATTGGTGCCGATTCCATTACAATCTTTGTTACTGTATTTGTTACCGTATTAGTAATTATAACTGGCCTAGTTCGACCAAACTGATAGCTAATGCCTATGCTTGTTGTGTGGGCGTTAGAACCACCAATATTGTCATCACCCAAATGATGAAAGTACTCATATTGTAATCGCGCCTGCCAAGAATCACTCAGTTGGTAACTCATACCGACTCCAAGTGAGGGTGACCAATCATCAGCCTTTATAGTGGAGAATGGGCCTTTATTTTCACCATACCAGTTAAATAACCCTGCTTTAGCAAACAGTGATAAGTCAGCCGTTAAATCAATTGAACCGACAGCAGATAGATTTATCCCTGTCATGCTTCCTTGATAAATATGTTTATTTGATGCTTCCAGATAAGTGGCTTCAGCTTTTCCTAAATCTAGATAGGCTGCTTCTAAAGCCAAATTATTATTCAGTTGATACCCTGCAAAAAAACCAGACATTGTACTGTTTTTGTCGCAACTAATACTCCAAGACTCACAACCATGTTGATAATAATTTATCCCTATTTCTCCACCCAAATAAAAATAAGATTCAGGCAAAGTGCTTAATGTTTGAGACTTATCATGTTCTAGGTGGTGAGATTGTTCTGCTGCTTGGGCACTCCCAAAACATAGAAATGTTAAAAGAGTGAGCTGTTTTGTAAGATTAAGGTTGCGAACTATTCGGTAATAAAGCATTTGTTCTTCCATGATATTAAGCCATAAATTATCCGTAGGGCATTATAAAAAATCACAGCTTTTAGTACAAGGTTGAAGATGAGTCTCAACTTTAGCTTTCTTTACTTGGCTGATCTTTTTAAAACGCCTTAATCTTTTTAGGAATCGTAATGACTGCCTAGGAAAATGTTCTTGATAACGACGATGTAATGTATCTATAGCTTATCCTAAGAATAGCTCCAAAGTATTCAATAAATTGTGAAATTACTTCATCAAGAGGTGTTGTTTACTAAATAGCAAACCTTAGGCATTGTTACGATAACTTATGTAATCTTGCTTGGTAATTTAATACAAGTTTGTATTTAATTTGTTTCTAGTTTATTTGATTTCTTTGCTGTTTAATGTATTTTTCTAGTCTCACTTTACGCAACTTAAGGATGAATAATGCGTAAGACAATAATTAAAACACTTCCTCTTTTTTCTTTTTTACTTTTCTCGCTTAATGCTTTTGCAGTCACTAACTGGGTGAATTTTGAAATAATCAATGGTCATATTAATTTACCTGTGACAATTAAAGGCATCGAAGGTCGGGCGATTTTAGACAGCGGTGCGCAGTTAAATGCTATTAATTTAAGTTTTATAAATAGACATGGATTTGAATTCCCTAAAGGTGGAAAGGTCAATGTTGAAGGTATTTATGGCACTGAAACTCGGCGATTATTTAATAATGTGCAAGTGAAACTTTTTAATACTGATTTAGAGTTAGATAACTTAGCTGGGCTTCGTCTTGGTCATCATGAGGTTCAACTTCTTTTAGGTGCGGGATTGTTAGAGCAGTTTATTTTTCAAATAGATTATCCAAATAACCGTTTAAGGCTGTTTGAAAGAGGCTCTGTGGATTTAGCCAAGCTTGAGAATATTCAAATGCAGATTGACCGAGGTTCAGGGCAACCCATAGTAAAAGTTGATCTGAATGGTGAGAAGAATGCGTGGCTAATCCTTGATACAGGCAATAACGGTGGACTATTTTTAAAACGCACAATGGCAACCGACTCAAACTGGTTGGAATCTTACGGTTCTCAATCAAGTATTATAGCGGGAGTTAATAATATCGGGACTGTTGATAATTTTCGTTTACCCGAAGTAAAGTTTGGACCTTTCACCATTGAAAATGTTCAGGTCAGTGTTCCAGCTGAAGGACAAGCTGAATCGATTTCAGGTCAAGACCAAGTGAGTTTTTCGCGCATCAAAGGCAAAAATATTAAAGGCCTTGTTGGTTATGATGTACTGAAACATTTTGTATTAACCATCGATTATAAATCAGGTCACTTACATGTCGGGTTGCCAGAGGATATTTAGTCTGCCGCTGCAGTGATGAAAGCTCACTCAGCTAGATAGTGTTTGGGGCGATTAGTTACAGCAATTAAGCCGTCTGTTGTGATGTTCATGACACCATTTGAACCATCAATCGGAGTGGTTTTTTGTTGCGATTCTTGGGCTTTGGCAACAGAAGTTTGTTGCCATTTCATCATTACTCTTGCTAGGGCTCCATGATTTGAGAGCGTCGAAATAGCTTGATTGATCTTACCTAGTAAGGCGACATTATCGGCTTTTTTACTGATCATAAAGTGGATTTGATTCGTGTCTACTACCAGAGCTAAAGGTGACAGAATTAGCCCTTCAGATTGATTCGCGATATAAGGCAAGGAAACCGAATCTCCGATTAATATATCCCCCCTTTTATAAGCAAGCATTTGTACTGATTGTGTTGCGTTAGGGCTAGTAATTAATAACCCCTGCCGCGATAACTCATCTTTAGTGGCTAAATAGTCCTGACCATACCAACCATAAGAAGGGGCTAATAATTTTAGCTTCTTACTGAAAATGTCCTGCCACTTATCAACTGTAATACTTGAGGTATTTCCTGCTTCGACAAACAGCCTGACCTCTTCATCTCTGTAGGATTCTGAAAAGTAGGCATATTGCTCTCTTTCCGAGGTATAACTGGCTCCCATCATCATGTCTAAAGAACCGACTTTTAGCATCTGGTGGGCTCGCTTAACGGGCATTGGAATAAATTCCACTTTACAGCCAAGATTATTAGCTACTAGTGTGAGCATATCCACATCTAAGCCAACGGCTTTACCCGATTCATCAATCCAAGCGTAAGGAGCCCAATCATTAAAGCCTATTTGGATTGGTTCGGGGCAGACGAATTCTGCATCTTGCCCAAGGGCGACGCTAGGTTGTCCACAAAGTACTAAAAGTGTTAATAGTAAAACTTTCAGTGTGATAGATTTCATATATCACTCACGTATAGTCTTTCTAAAATAGACTGCATTGGTGTTAGCGTACCTATAATTAAGTCTAAAATCGTTATATTAGATTTATCTTAGCCCTGTATTTGTGTATTTACCAGACAATAAAAAATCACTCCTTGTAACGGAAGATGTTAAACGCAAAATCTAATTGAGTTAACCTAAATGATGTCTGAAGGTCAAATTGTTGAATTTCTTAGTGGCATGTATTCACTTGAATAAGTCGATGTATCTACTATTTTAGCTGAAGTTGTTTTGATGCTGTTGATGGAATAGTCATATTGGTAAAGGTTAAGTGAACTATATGATAGTAAGTTATATCGTCTTAACAAGCTGCTAGTTTATGTTTAAAAATTTTGTGAAAATCCATGATGAATGAACCTATTGATATTGCATTGCCTTCGCTTATTCAGCGAATGGGTGGTGAAAATGCTAAGCAAGCAAAAATGCTATTACAAGAATACGATTGCCAGCTTAAGCGTGTGCGACGTTCAAGAAACTGGCTATTGCGGGGCGATGCAAAGATGATTCAATCTTGTTTGTTGCGATGGCAAGCCGACAATTCAGAGGCGTTTAGATATTTAATTCACAAGATAGAAGTAAGCCTACAGAATCATGCGGATAAGTTAGAGCCGATAGAGGTGAAATTACAGCGGTTGATTGCTCAATATCCCAATATGACATTGACTGAGTTGATGCAACTAACCAATTGCTCTGTGGCTGAAGTAAGACTGGCTCGCTTTAATGCTGAAATATAATCAGGGTAGTTAAAGCGAAGAGAAATACATTGAATTTATTGGCGTTAAACTCAACATATCATCCTTGATATTGTGAACTGCTGTGAGCTGGGCTGTGACGATGAGTTTGTTACTTTATCAATCAATGGATTTTAATCAAAGTTGACGGTATAGCTAATTAGTCCAATCAAGCTGAATAAGACCTGCAATTAATCTTCATCGTTAGCATCACTGATTCGTTGTAATCTCTCTAACTCTTCTTCTTTTGCGGCATAGATTTCATCAAGAATGGCGTTTACATCGGCAATATGTTCACTTTCAGCAAATTCACCTGTGAGCTTTGATGTTGGCGTTAATTCACCCGCCTCAAACAATGCCCACATTTCTTTAGCAAATTTTGTGCTTGCTAGCTCAGGGGCAAATTGACTGTAATAACTTGTCATGTTGTTTACATCGCGGGCAAACATCCATTGTGCGTTATTATTGGCAGCAGCATCAACAGCTTGGGGCAAGTCGATAATCACCGGGCCTTTGCTATCTACTAGTACATTAAACTCGGATAAGTCCCCATGAACAATGCCCGCGCACAGCATTAACTTGGTATATTCGATCATGCTGGCATGATCGCGAACAGCTTCTTCATGGCTCATTTCCACATCATTTAATCGAGGTGCAACTAGGCCATCATCATCTGTCACTAATTCCATTAACAACACACCGGAAAAGCAGCCGTAGGGTTTAGGTACTCGCACGCCCGCATCCGCTAACTTATACAGGGCATCTACCTCGGCATTTTGCCAAGCTTCTTCTTGTTGATCTCGACCAAATTTAGACCCTTTTTCCATTGCTCTGGCACGGCGACTGTTACGCACTTTTCGGCCTTCTTGATACTGAACCGCTTGTTTAAAGCTGCGTTTGTCGGCATCTTTGTAGACTTTAGCGCAGCGAATATCCTCGCCACAACGGACGACATAAACACTGGCTTCTTTGCCACTCATTAATTGACTTAGGACATCGTCTACTAAGCCTTCTTCAACCAGAGGTTGGATTCGTTTCGGGATTTTCATTGCGTCCTTATACCGTAATTTTGCACAGGATGGAATGCTCTAAATCGGTTTTCTGTTAAAGCAGGCATTTTGGTTTTTTGTTCTGTACAGCAAACGAGCTAGCGGAATCAAAAATGTAGTTATTTTTCTGCTCAACAATATGCATCTTGTTACTGTTATTTCTTAATTTATCATCTAAGATTGCCTCAGGCATGTATGAATTAGGATTGAATTGAACATGAAAGAAGTTGATTTTAGAAGTATTGATAAATTATTTATTAAGATGTCTATCAATGACAAGTTTTGGGTAATTTTTATCGCCTTTACAATAGCCATAACAAGCGTGGCAGCCTTACGATACCAAGACAATATTGACTTAATTCAGCAGCAGTCACAGGTTGGGCTTGAAAGTCAGTTAAAAGGCATTTTGCAAGCCACAGACGGTGACGGACAAGCCGAAAAGTTGGACAGTCTTAACATCCAATCATCGCGTGTAACTGAGTCATTTCGCAATGGTAACTCTGTTACTGCGGTGGTCAGAGCCTCTTCTGGTGAGATATATTCTTTAACAGAGTCTGTTTTAAATGCCGAACAGTCGGCTAAAAATGATGCCTTTACCAGCTTATTATTAACCACTTTGTGGTTGTTACCTTTTGGCTTGATTTTATATTGGAATGCCACATTTATTGGCGGCGCATTATGGGTGCTTTGGAATACCACTGAAAATATTGGCAAAGGTAACTTAACATCGCGATTAGGATTTCATCCTGGGCGAGATGAATTTGGTACGATCGGCTGTGCTTTAGACAAGGCGATGGACACATTAACAGAGCTTGTCGTTACGGTAAAAGATAACGCCAAAACCTTGCATAACACTTCAACTTCGTTCGCTAATGTAAATCGCGAAAGCGAATCTCAAATTGATCATCAGTATTCATCATTAGACTCAGTGGCGACAGCAATGGAAGAAATGACCGCTTCAGCAGCTGAAGTGTCTAATATTTCACAAAGTTCTGTTAGTCAGGTTGAACTGAATTCAAAATCGATTAGCCAAAGCTTCGAGCGAGTGCAAAAAGCCATTGGTGAAATTGAGCAGTTATCAGCATTGATTGAACAAACATCAGACTCTGTGACCACATTGAAAACCAATGCCGTAAATATCAATGAAGTCATTACAACCATTAATGCTATTTCTGAACAAACTAACTTACTGGCACTCAATGCTGCCATTGAAGCCGCACGAGCTGGTGAGATGGGCCGTGGTTTTGCCGTTGTTGCTGATGAGGTGCGTACACTGGCAAGCCGAACACAAGCGGCTACCGTAGAGATTCAATCTATGATTGAAAATTTACAAGCGGAAACTAATAATATGGATCGCATCACTCAAAATACGGTGAAGCAAGCTCAAACCAGTAGTGAACTTATCAGCCATATTGGCACCGATGTAAGTTCAATTAATGAGTCGTCACAAACCGTGATAGATATGAGCTTCCAAATTGCAGCTTCTTCACAACAACAAAGTGCGGTTGCCAACGATATTGCTTCAGAGTTAAGTGATATTCGTCAAAAAGCAAATGCGATCAAAGGGCTTGCGAAACAGTCTTCAGAAGGTGTAAAGAATTTGTCTCAAGCATCAGAAAGTTTAGGTAAGATTCTAGAACGATATCACACCGCATAACGGCATTTTTGATTGAGGTTGTTTAACCTGTTTAATCGCTACGATTCACTTTCGATGTTATGTGTTTTTATACTGTCATTAAACGAAACAATGCGTTTTTGTCTTATTTAATTGATACAATAACTCTCAATTGTTAGACACTGGAATTTTACATGATTGAACTGCAACAGAATAACCCGCTACATGGCTTGAAATTAGAGACCATGGTGGCAGAACTGGTCGACTTTTATGATTGGAAAATCCTCTACGCAGCACTGCGTTTAGAATGCTTTAATACCAACCCAAGTATGGAAGCGTGCCTAAAATTTTTAAAGAAGACCGAGTGGGCCAGAGAAAGAGTAGAAAGCTTTTACCTTTATCGCTTTAAGCGTATGCCTAAGGGAAGTGCGGCGCAGTTTGAATTAAAGCCGCGTGAACGTGGTTTTGCTCATGGCATTATGCCTCGTAAACCCCAAGAATTGACGGTTGAGTTAATTGCTGAAATGCGCGATAAAGCCGCGACGGATTATCAAGAAATGAAGCGTAATAATCGACGTCCACAATTCGGTAAGGATAAGCCAAAAGCGCAAGATAACTACGCGCAAAATAAGCGTACCAGCAGCAAGCGCCCCGCGCCGTCACAGGACCCTAAAAATCCTTGGGGTAATTAAGTCAGTGATGGCTTAGACCAATATAATTTAATATTGGGTCGTTATCCAAATGCCGCAAACTTTGCGGCATTTTTGTTTAGAATTCGTAACTGACTTTTACAGTTAATTCACTGTTTAAATCGTCTTTAGGATCGAACACCCCGTAAGCGAAACCCACAACTAAATCATTTTCAAGCTCATAGATTATGCAAACTCTAATTCCCATTCATGTTCCGTTTCTTGTTCATCAATGTTATCAAATGTAGTCGCGCGCTCCGTGCCAAGCTCAATTTGTAAATTTTCAGTTATGCCGTATTCCACAGTAAAAGAGTATGCCGTTTTACTGACATTAGGCTTATGCAATTGTTGAAATCGAGTATCTAGAGTGAATTGCCATTCAGACTGACTTTGTAAGTAAGCGGCTTCAGTAATGAAAGTGGTTTACTGCTTTTCAGCCATCACAGCGCTGGCGAAAGTGAAGATAAATATGGCTGAGTAAATCTGATATTTCATATTGTGGTCTTTAAGTTTTTTATGCTCAATAAATTGTAGAACAGATAGTGGCAAGGTGCGCCAGCAAGGCGGAGTAGGCTTAAGTGAGTGTTTTGCATATTTTGAACATTACTTTTACATCATAGAGTTAGATGGCTGTAGTTATTATTTTATTATTTGTCTTTACAATAGTTAAAACTGATGTATTCTATAGCCTGCTCTGGCAAACAGAGTTATTAATGAATATCAAGTAAAAGTAAAGCTCTAGATCTCTGCGTTATCGTTGTTATCCAAAGTGTTTCCCTTAGCTTCATAGTCACATTCAATAATTCAAGCTTCAGTGCATCGCATTATCGCGATAGATTTATTAATTTATTATATAAGGGACACAAAATGTCTAAAACTACTGGTTTAGTAAAATGGTTCAACGAAGATAAAGGTTTTGGTTTTATCACTCCTGATAACGGCGGCGCGGACGTTTTCGTTCATTTCCGTTCAATCACTTCAGAAGGTTTCAAAACTTTAGCTGAAGGCCAAAAAGTATCTTTCGAAGTAGAACAAGGCCAAAAAGGTCCTCAAGCAGCTAACGTTACTGCTATCTAAGTTCTATTTTTAAAGACAGCGCAAATGGTTTAACGACTGTTTGCGCTTTTTTTTATCTGTTATTTGCCGCTAAATTAATCCTTCCGCTTTTAATTCCCCCTTTTAATTAGCATTATTTTGTTTATTCAGCCTTAGGCAACTTAGTTAAAAATTGCTAAACTCTACCGCGACTTTTAATGTCTATGCATAACTTATTGACCAGAAGACCTTAATTTATAGGAAACCAACGTGACAGATTCAGCGATGCGCCTAAATAAATACATCAGCGAAAGTGGCATTTGCTCTCGACGTGATGCAGACCGTTATATTGAGCAAGGTAATGTATTTATTAACGGCAAACGTGCTCAAGTTGGTGATCAGGTCAATTTTGGCGATAAAGTGAAAGTGAATGGTCATGATATTGAGCCACGAGATGCGGAAGACTTAGTATTTATAGCCTTAAATAAACCTGTGGGTATTGTCAGCACCACAGAAGGCACCGAGCGCGACAATATTGTTGATTTTGTAAACCACTCAACTCGTATTTTCCCAATAGGTCGGTTAGATAAAGACTCGCAAGGGCTGATTTTTTTAACCAATAATGGTGATTTGGTTAATAAAATATTGCGCGCGGGCAATAACCACGATAAAGAATATGTGGTAACGGTAAATAAACCCATTACTGATGATTTTATTAAAGGTATGGGCGCGGGTGTGCCGATCCTTGGGGTCGTGACAAAAAAGTGTAAGGTTGAGCAGGTATCACCTTATGCGTTTAAAATTATTTTAGTACAAGGGCTTAATCGCCAAATTCGTCGCATGTGTGAATATTTTGGCTTTGAGGTCACTAAGCTTGAACGCCAAAAAATCATGAATGTCAGCCTTAAAGGTTTGCCGATTGGTGAGTGGCGCGATCTCGATAAGCAAGAACTTGATGTATTGTTTGAGATGATCAAAGACTCCTCTTCAGAAGATAAAAAATCTGCAACGAAGAAAAAATCTAAACCAAAACCTAAAGCAGAATCTCTTCGGGATAAAATCGAAGGCCCAGAACACTTTATGCAACACAACCGCAGCACTAAACATAAAGGCCAGGCTAAAGGCGCTCCACGAGGGCAAACTAAAGGTCAGGCACAGCAGGGTAAAGGTAAACCAGGGCCGTCAAGAAAACCTAAACGCTAAGATTCAATTATTTAGTACGACCAACATGAATTGATGAAGGCGCCAGCAATGCTGGCGCTTTTTTATTGGCTGATTTCTTCGAATAAATAGCGGTTAAAGGCATTATTTCTTAAAAAGGTAAACTTTTCTGGCTTTCAGCACGTAATGGTCGGTATGTAATTACTATGCCCGAATGCCTCATGCTCTCATATCACTCCTTCGGTGTTTTTTAATGAGCTTAGATTAACCGTTGTTCTGAAATTAAAGGCCTTGATACACAATAACTTCGATATTTTTGCAGCAGTTTTTGATATCCATAGCTGCAACCCCATTCATTTTCAACAGACATCAATGGGTATTTATTAGCTGGCATTCAGGTAAACGTTCGATTGAATTTGTCTCTATAGCAGCTTCCGCCATAGAGGCCTTTACCTATTAAGTGAGCATAGGTAAAGATTACTGTTCATTTTTTGATGACTTATTCCAAACTGATAAAGCAGGGTAATGTTTACTCTAACCTAACGCGCTAAGCATGAGAGCAACAGATAGTGATAATGACGATTGCAACAAAATATGGGGACTGACTCAATGAAAAAATCACAGCTCCCATCTAAGGTGTGCCTGACTTGCTCACGTTCTTTTAATTGGCGCAAAAAATGGCAAAGGGATTGGCAAAATGTGAAGTACTGTTCAAAACGTTGTGCGGGAGGAAGAAACCGCATACTAGTTGGTATAGCTAATGATAGTCACCTTGTTCGTGGGCATTTATCAGCCGATAAACCTCACTTGAGCCAAGCTACCTCAAAGTCACCAAATCAGATCGATGAAAAGTGTTGGGGCAAGAGATGAAATCAGCAACAAGATTAAGGTTAGTTTTAGGGGATCAACTGAATGCTTCACACTCTTGGTTTCGAGAAAAGCATCAGGGTACTTTATATGTGATTGCCGAGTTGCACCAAGAAGCCAGTTATACCAAACATCATGCACAAAAAATATCGGCTTTTTTTGCCGCAATGTCGCAATTTGCAGATGCACTTGAGCAAGCCGGTCATCGTGTATTGCACCTGACTTTAGATGAAACGGCCCAATACCAAGATTTACCGGCTTTGCTAGCTGCATTATTCCAGCGCCATAACGTCGACCATTTTGAGTATCAACTCGCGGATGAATACCGCTTACGTCATCAACTTGAGAATTTTACTCAAGGGTTAACTATTAAGGTAACACCTTATGAAACCGAACATTTTTATTTAAAAGATGCAGAGTTAGCTCATTATTTCCAGCAAGGGAAAAAGCATCGGTTAGAACATTTCTATCGCAAAATGCGGCTTAGATTTAACGTTATGATGGAAGGTGATGAACCTTTAGGTGGTCAATGGAATTTTGATCAGCAAAATCGTCAAAAAATAAAACCTAAAGACTTTGTAGCGGTACCAGAACCCTTGTTATTTAGTCATGACGTTACATTAATATGGGAGCGTATTCAGAGGCATAACATCAATACCATAGGTGAGATGAATACTGCGTTATTATGGCCCGTCAACCGCAAACAATCTTTATTGTTGTTAGATTATTTTTGTCGTTTTTGTTTGGTTCGATTCGGTCAGTTTCAAGATGCCATGACAGCAAAATTAGATGCCCTAGGCGAGTCTAAGCAATGGGCTCTCTATCATTCTAGATTGTCGTTCGCACTTAATACTAAAATGATAAGTCCTCAATGTGTTGTTGATACCGCCATTGCACAGTATGTGTCGTCTGAAGGCGAAATATCTCTGGCACAAATTGAAGGTTTTGTACGGCAAATTATCGGTTGGCGAGAGTTTGTTAGGGGCGTTTATTGGAGCAATATGCCTGAATATGGCCAATTGAATGTGCTTAATGCCGATAATTTACTTCCTGACTGGTTTTGGAATGCCAAAACCAACATGAATTGCTTACATTATGCGATCAAACAGTCACTTCAATATGCATATGCACATCACATCCAGCGATTAATGGTAACTGGTAATTTTTGTTTAATAACTGCGATTGATCCCAAGCAGGTCGATGATTGGTATTTAGGCATTTATATCGATGCGATTGAATGGGTGGAAATGCCAAATACTCGAGGCATGAGTCAGTTTGCCGACGGGGGTATTGTTGGTTCTAAGGCCTATGCTGCTAGTGGTAATTATATTAATAAAATGAGCGATTATTGTAGTGATTGTAAATATAGCGTCAGTAAAACAATTGGCGACAATGCGTGCCCATTAAATGCCTTGTATTGGAATTTTATGGCTAAACATCAACAACTTTTTTCCAATAATCCACGTAACAAAATGGTTTTTGCTAATTGGCAAAAAAAACCAATTGATGATCAGCAAGCTATTTTAAAACGAGCAGAGTATTTGCTGAATAATTTACACAACATTTAAGCTCCATTTGGCTGACTACCGATTTAACCTTAGGACTTCATTTAGGAGATATCATGAAGCACTTTTCAACACAAGATTTCGCCATTCTTGATAAACAATATCGAGCCAAACTAATTAACAGTTTATCGGGTTTTAAAAGTGCGAATTTAGTTGGAACGCAAGATGCTTTGGGGATCACAAATTTATCAATGGTAAGTTCAGTATTTCATATTGGCGCAGATCCAGCTTTAGTAGGGATGATTATACGTCCTGATGAAGTACCAAGAGACACTTTAGCCAATATTAAAAATAACGGTTTTTATACCATTAACCATGTCGGTCTTGGTATTTTTCAGCAAGCCCATCAAGCATCAGCTCGTTATAATGCTCAGGAATCCGAATTTGAAAAAGTGGGACTCACACCAGAATATCATCAAGGTGTTAGTGCGCCCTTTGTGGCTGAAAGTCAGCTCAAATTTGCAGTTGAAATGCGTGAAATAATCCCGCTATCAACTAACAATACCATATTAGTAATCGGTGAGATCTGCCACTTATATTGTATGCCCGATGCCATCAAAGCGGATGGCTATATTGATATTGAATCACTTGAAACGGTTACAGTATCAGGGCTTGATTGTTATCACATAACCCGAAGGTTAACTAGACTAAGTTATGCTAAACCCGATAAAGAGCTTCATTGTTTAACCCTAGATGGTGAAGGTAGTTAAAGGTTACAAACACATAAATGATCCACATCAACACACTTACGATAAATCACGCTATATTAGGATCTGTTGACCTTTTAAGCTGGTTTTAGCAGCACTTTGTGGGAATTTATACTAGGCAGAGGCTTTGACGTTTAGCTGGCCTACTTAAAAAGCCGATAACGTAGTAGAAATGGACTACAAAGGCTGGCCGAAGGGGGCGGCTAGAATCGCTTTATGCTTTGTTAAGAAATATTTACTTAGCCTGCTAGGCTACATGCTCTTTGCCGCGCCTAAAACGATTCTATCTCGAACAAAATTTAATCTTAAAAGGTTAGCTGACCCTAGCTATATCAAATTGGCTTAAGTGAATATCGTGACCAATAAAACGTTAATTTTTTTGCTCAAAACTTCTATTACTATTGGTATATGCTTAATATTATTAGGTATATACCTGCATAACTTTAATGAGACTATTGAAGCCATGGGCGTACGGGGCATTATTATTAGCGCTATGTGCGTGGCATTTGGCATGGTGTTGTCATTGCCTACCAAAATGTACCTGACTTTTTTGTTAGTTAAGCGAGAAGAGCAATAACCGATAGATTAATGGTTTATCTCTGGGGGATGGTTTAGATTTTGATTTAAACTCATTGATATTGCGAAGCTTCAGATCTTTTGTGATTGAGTGCTGATGTGAACTTCAGCTTTAAGCCTTTGCATCTGGCTATCTTAAACCCTCAGAAATTCAAATCCCTCAATATTAACACAATCCCAAGGCCAACTTTTAAGGTGTTGCTTGCCCTGAACCACTATTTGGCAGAGGTGTTTCTGGTAATAGGTAGGTTTGATACTGCTGCATTTTGTTTTGCCAGGCTGGATCAGCGTTTAATTGTTTTACTAAGCTAATGACAGTTTCAAACTCGGCTTGTAGTTGCTTAGGGGCAAAAATATGTCGGGTAAAGGTGTCATGCGGCTTAGATGAAAAATAAATAGGGGTATCAGCATTTAATAATTGTTGATAATAAATTGTGGTGGCCCTCGAGACGATAGCGCAATCAAAGCGCTTTTTAAGTAGCATGTTGATTAATTGAGATTCATTTGCGGTATCAATTCGGGTCATTAAACCATCAGCAACTAATGTATCGACTGTGTGATAGCGAAAACCTGAAATACCGCCGATACTTTTGCCTATCAATGCTTCTTTACTGCTAAATTCAATCGGGTTATTCGAATGCGAAATGATTTCATCTTGATCGTTAATAAAGGCTTCAGACCATAAATATTTTGTTTTTTTAACATCCTGAAACCAAATCGGATTAACTCCAATTACCATCCCTTCAAATTGGTCGGAGTTGAGCAAGTAATTTAAGCGTTTACGAGGAATGTAAGAGACGCTGAACTGATAAGTTTGTTGGTGAGTGTTAAAAAATTGTTCAATATCATATAGTAAACCAATTTTTTCTGAGCTATTGATAACATAAGGGGGCATATAATGATATGTGTAAAGATACATGACTTTACGTTGAGGCGGTGATGCGCCCCATAGGTCAAAACAAATCAGTAACAGCGTTAGCCAGATATATTTCAAATGGTTTTCCTTTTCCTTTTCCTTCTTTTATCAATGATTTTAGAGCCACTGAACTTTTCCTTATCCTAATATAGTCGACATTAATTCGGTATGCACCATTCAATTTGGTATTTTATTGTCAATTACTGGTCTAATTATTCACCTCAAAAAAGTCTTCTTGGGTCATTTATTCAATAAAACCAAGACTATTGGGTCAAAAACACCGATAATTCACTTTAATTAGATAATGTGGCCGTTAGGCTGTGAATGACTGTAGGTGTATTCAATGGAAATCAAAGTAAATTTTCTCGATAATTTAAGACTCGAAGCCAAGTTTGACGACTTTACGGTGACAGCAGATCAGCCCATTCGTTATAAAGGCGATGGTTCTGCACCGAGTCCTTTTGATTACTTTTTAGCTTCATCAGCATTGTGCGCGGCGTACTTTATTAAGGTGTATTGTAAAGCTCGTGACATTTCTACTGAAAACATTCGATTATCACAAAATAACATTGTAGATCCTGAAGATCGCTACAACCAGATCTTTCAAATTCAGGTTGAGTTACCAGAAGATATTTCTGACAAAGACCGTGAAGGTATTCTGCGTTCAATCGATCGCTGTACCGTTAAAAAAGTGGTGCAAACGGGCCCTGAATTTAAAATTGAAACCGTTGAAAATTTAGATGCCGACGCCAATGCGATGTTAATAGGGCAGCCTGATAGCGATAGCAGTACCTTTATTTTAGGCAAAGATCTGCCGCTTGAACAAACCATCAAAAATATGACCAGCATGTTAGCTGAGCTGGGGATGAAGATTGAAATCTCATCTTGGCGAAATATTGTACCTAATGTGTGGTCGTTACATATTCGCGATGCGGCATCGCCTATGTGTTTCACCAATGGTAAGGGAGCGACTAAAGAAAGCGCACTGTGTTCAGCATTGGGTGAGTTTATTGAGCGTCTAAATAATAATTTTTTCTATAATGATCAATATTTTGGTGAAGAAATTGCGGCTAGTGAGTTTGTGCATTACCCAAATGAAAAGTGGTTTGCACTTGAAGACGATGATGCATTACCAACAGGCATTTTAGATGAGTATTGTTTAGATATTTATAACCCAGATGAAGAATTATGTGGTTCACACTTAATTGATACCAATTCAGGTAATAAAGAACGCGGTATTTGTGCTATACCCTACACGCGCCAATCAGATGGTGAGACCGTTTATTTTCCATCAAACTTAATTGAAAACTTGTTTTTAAGTAATGGCATGAGTGCGGGTAATAACTTACAAGAAGCGCATGTTCAATGTTTATCAGAAATCTTCGAACGAGCGGTAAAACGTCAAATCATCGAGCAAGAAATTGTTCTTCCTGATGTCCCTATGGCTGTGTTAGAAAAATACCCAAGCATACTTGCAGGGATTAAAGGCCTCGAAGAGCAAGGCTTTCCGGTTGTTGTGAAAGATGCATCGTTGGCTGGACAATTTCCTGTGATGTGCGTAACCCTAATGAACCCAAGAACAGGCGGAGTTTTTGCCTCATTTGGTGCACATCCAAGTTTTGAAGTGGCATTAGAGCGCAGCTTAACCGAGTTATTACAAGGCCGAAGCTTTGAAGGTTTAAATGATGTGCCTAAGCCCACGTTTAACAGTATGGCTGTGACCGAACCAGAAAACTTTGTTGAGCACTTTATCGATTCTACAGGCGTTATTTCTTGGCGTTTCTTTAGCAGTAAGTTCGACTTTGATTTCTGTGAATGGGATTTTTCGGGTACGAATGAACAAGAAGCTGAGGCGTTATTTGGTATTTTATCGGCAATGGGCAAAGAAGTTTATATTGCTGAGTTTACTGATTTAGGTGCTT
Source organism: Shewanella aestuarii (assembly GCF_014647215.1). Classification (GTDB taxonomy): domain Bacteria; phylum Pseudomonadota; class Gammaproteobacteria; order Enterobacterales; family Shewanellaceae; genus Shewanella; species Shewanella aestuarii. The sequence goes on along the minus strand of NZ_BMOT01000004.1, from coordinate 110,370 downwards.
CAGCATGCCGAATTTTGGTACCAGAGTATTCTGAAGTCTACCCAGTTGATGACCTGATTTGGGATAATACCAACAAGGCGCTGCTATACCGTGAAGATATTCTTAATTTACATTCTTTAAGCACCAAAGCGTTGGGTAAATTAGTTAATCGATTAGAAGAAAGCCAGCTAGATAACCAAACCGATATCCCTACATTAATTGGCATCGTATTTGACGAGAATTCGGTTTGGGGGCAATTGACTATTATAGAGCTTAAAATTCTGATTTATTTAGCTTTAGGTGAGCATGAAGAGGCAATTGAATTAGTCGGCGAGTTTCTTCAGTTTAACGATAATACAGTACAACGGGGTTTGTTCTATCAAGCCATTAATGCGGTACTGGAAGTAACATTAGATGAAGAGTTAGAGCTAGAGCACTTCATTGATAACTTTAACCGTATGTTTGGCAAAGAAGTGATGGAAAACGTTGTTGGTTCTGTTACTGGAAAAGTGCGATTTTATGGTTTAACTAAAACCAGCATGAAGTTAGAGGGTATTGAACCACATTTACGTTTGATTGAAAGTTATAAAAAATTACATCAGGCGCGTAAAGCTGTCGCTAAGTTAAAGTAGTACAGCAGGTGCTGCTGAATAGCATGAGCACAATATGACATAAGATAATTGCTGCTTTGTAATGGTAGTTATCTTAAATAAAAATGCCAGCCGAGTAATCGACTGGCATTTTACTTACTATAAATTAAAATTCGCCGATAACTTTTACGGTATCGTTTACCGCACTGCTATCAATGTAACCAATCATGTTAGGGTTGGAGGAAATTAATTTAATCATATCTTCGGCATTCGGCACTTCTTTTGGGGGAGTCCCTTTACCTGTAAACACTTTCTTTGACCAATAAGACTTAAGCTGGCTAGAAGATTTACCTACCACAGTGGTATCAAATGTTTCTTTAATACTTTGTGAAGCATCCATATTTACAGGTACAGCTTGTTCACCACCAGGAAATGATTTTGTCTTACCTAGATAAATATTCTCGATTGCCTTTTTATCGATATTATCTGCATTACTTGGATGAACAATTACTGCAATTGCAGCAGAAGCTTGCAGCGAAACAAAACTCAACAGGATTGAGCAAAGTAATTTATTCATGTCTCCCTCCTAAAATACTAAGTCAATACCGAAACTAATGGATTGCGAGTCACCGGCCACTTTTAAGCCCGGACCACCATTATCTTCGACGTCATCATATTGAAGTTTAAATGCTGCTGAAGGATGAAAGTCCCAACGAACACCGAATGAGGTGGTATTGTGGACCTCGCCTTGCTCTCCATCATCGAAATCTGAATAAGATACATAAGGCGTAAAATCTTTAATTCTATAGCCGAGGGTAACTAGATAAGTATCAAGATCAGAGCCTTGTAAAGAAAGGCGATTTAATTCTGTTAACAGTAAAAAGTTTTCATAATCGATATTTACTGATAAACCGTAAAATTTGCCTTTCCGTTCAGTGCTGCCATCCCATACTTGCTGTACATCACCAATGTATCTCTCATTAGTGTACTGCATGTGTGTTAGGCGGATATCTAGCCATTCGCGATTAAACTGGACAACAATACCGCCAATGTCTTTCCATATTTCGCGGGTACTTTCTAAAAAGAAAAACTCAGATAATAGTTTATTATCATCACTGTCTTCTCGGCCATAATATACTTGACCTGATACTGTCCATTCACCGACGAGATAATTATAAAGTGCACTAACCCCTGTATAATTAAAGACCTGCCAAGTATAGTTATCTGCTGGCGGGCGTATCCAAGTATAGGCATAACCTACATCAAAAAAGTCACTGTAGTAGTATAAAGGAAGTCGTTTTTTACCGCCCTGAAAAGTCCAGTTGTCGTTGACTTCATAGGAAATATAAGCCCATTCAAAGTCTGCTGAGAAGTCGTTTGCCCCTCTAGATACTACTTGTGCAGTTGCAGATAATCCATCCATGAGATCTGCACTAAATTGAAGCCCAAATAAGGTATCAGGGTTAAAGCTTATTTCTTCTTCGTAAACTCCCACTAACGGGTAATCCGCTAGAAAAGAGGGCCCTAAATCAAACTCTTCTACACCCGTACCATCTAATACTTTACCGCCGACGACAGATGCAAAACCTGAAATATGCACTTCGGCTACTGCTGAGGATGAAAGTAGTAGGGTACTTATTGCAATTGCTATCTTCTTTTTCATAGAAAAACCTTAAAGTTAGGTATATTCGTCATTAAGATTAGGATAGTTATTCATTAGTGCAACTTTTTGTGAACTTTTTTGCAACAAAGTTGTCTTGCATTGATTTGAATCAAATTTTATAGATTTCAATGAGTGGTGATTATGGTTCTCTCGTCTTTGGTGTGCCCTTGTGTTTCTCAGTGAATATTTGTAATCGAATTAATCTATCAAAATGAGAGAGAGCTATTTGCTATCAAAACAAGGCTTGAACCATCAATGACTTTATTACTTCTTCTTGTAGTTTAAGTTCTAATCAATAAACCCTGTTAACAACTGTTTTTGTTGAGAAAATGTAAATATAAAGGTTGTTATTTTATTGTGATATGAAATACTCATACTTATTGTAGTACTACTATCCATTCTAATATCGCCTTTTCAGGATTCTGAAAAGTATTTCTGAATTCAAGTAAGAAGTTTTTTTAAATGGAATGATTTAATTTTTAAACAACCTCAAGGATGATTTATGCCTAAGATTTTAGTTAATACAATTTTGTTAGCCAGCCTATCCAATATTACTGTAGCCGCCGAACTCCCTACTATTCTGGATTTCTTGCCTATATGTGAACCGACAGTCCTTAGTGAATTTAATCAGGAATTTAGTTTTTCAAGTGATGTAGATGAAGATAATCCAGATAAACTAGGTCTTGAACAGTTTAGAGAACTTTCGATTAATAATGTATTGTTGTCCGCTCAAGAAAATGGCAAGAAATCAGGAGCTGAAGCTATAATTGTTGAGCAGTTATTAGTTAATAGTTTTGCTAGAAAATTAAAAACTTATTCTGATAGTGGCAAAAGGCTTGAAAATGAAATTAGAAAATTTAACATTACAATAAAAACAAAAAATATTTCACTTTGTGATAATAAACAACTTAGTAATAAGTCAACGCCATTTAATCGTCATGGTAAGAAAATTATTTCAACTAATGTTTCTATAGCCATGGCTTTACCTGATAGTGAAAAGTTGATTCGTCAGGCACAAAACCATACCCCTCCTAAATCCAGTGTGTCGGTAAATGGAGCTTACGAAATAATACTAGGTGACTCTTTTTTAAAATTAACAGAAAAAATGGGGCCAGAAAGCATTAAATTATTAACTGATGATGATACTAAAATTTTAGGTTATGGCAGAAGTTTATGGTTTCATGTAAAAAATGATAAAGTAATTAGCATTGAAAAAAGTAATAATATTCTGAACAGTCACGGAACAAATCTTATCGAATTTAGCGAGAACTATGATATCGATGATTGGTATATTGGAAGTGTGAATTACCGAGATACATACCAAAAGGCTAGTAAAATATTAGATCTGGTTAATAGTAATAATGATATCGTGGTTTATGGAAAACAATCCCAACTTTTATTAAATTTTGAGAGTTTCAAGAAAGATAAGTCTAAAGAAGCAGAACTATTATTAAATGGTTTTACGGTATTGCCTTTAGGTGGTGTAAAAAAGTCTGCCAATCTTGACTTTTCAGCGACGGCATCTATCGATATTAGCCATGCTTTTTTTATGGACACCCAAGATGTATATCAACTAAATAATCAACAACGTATCAACCAAATTAATTTAACTGAAGAAGGCATTTGGGTGATTGGCAATGAGAACCTTCTTTTTTCGGTTAATGATGATGGTTTAGTTAATAAAATAAGAGTGACTGAGTCAATTATTCGAGATCAAAGCAAGCAAGAGTTTAACCAGGTATTGTCGGGATATAATATACCAATGTTAAAGTCTGAATTTCTGACCTTGTACCCAGATGCAGAAGACAATTTTGACACTGTGATGGTGTTTAAAGGTAATAAGCAGTTATTTGCTACTTTTGACTCATATGAAGATAACGCACAGTTAATTGATGTTGTTATATTATTTGATAACTGATTAGCTCGCTATTATCTGTTGTCGGAAGAATGTAGATTTGATTGAAAGTGATGCCGAAAGCAACGCTTTCATGCATCACTTTAACCAACCAGGTGCCACTTATTCATTGCATATTATAAGCCTGACAGCACCATAGATGACTATCGTAAAGTAGTTGCAGCTGGAGTGTCATCCGGTCTTTTAACCTAGTGATAGATAGAGTGGCATGCTGAATGATGGATTTACATTTACAAAATCTAATACAAATGGTGCAGGCTATAATGTCTATTAGATTAAAACCCAACATATCTAGTTCTGGGTAATACCTTACATTATTAGTGCGTTTAGGTATTGATTCAACATCAATGGCAGGAAATTGAGCAGTGAAATATTTGCTCTGTAGTTTAATACGGGCTATATATCGCCCGTATTAAAAAGTCTTGATGTGTATGAGTCTAGACGAGCTGGCGTTATTGCACTTAGTTACAGTGATTTGCACCAGGCTAGTTACCTAGGTGAATTAATAAGTCGATTTATTAGGCTATTTATACCCAAACAACTTGAAGATACGTGTTTCAGAGCTTCACCGTGTTTTCAATACTAGGCGCGTTAATGCGGTAATGTAGGTACCTTATAAATTAGCGCAACAACGCTCTTGATTTAAAAATCAGGGGAACACGGTGAAACTCCCTGAGGGCAAGTTTTACACGCGTTTATGCTGCGTTATTGATTTTGAAAAGGGAATAACCATTCCCAGCAATCAATGCCTTGCCTAAACGCGTGTAAATTCTTGCTGAAATCGAGCATCTTCAGGTTGTTTGGGTATATACAAGTTATTTGTCTGAATTGGTTGAGCCTATTTTATGAATGGCTATATCAGCGCCGTGAAATTCATCTTCCTGGCTTAAACGTAAACTGCTAACTTTGTTAATGGTGCCATAAACTAATATCCCGCCGATGATGGCAACAATGACGCCAGCAATGGTACCCACCACTTGCGCGCTAAAACTGACGCCACCTAAACCACCAAAAGCCGATTGACCAAAAATACCTGCAGCAATACCGCCCCATACACCGCATAGTCCATGTAAAGGCCATACCCCGAGTACATCATCTACTTTCGAACTGCGTTGTAATTTGGTGTAAATCACCACGAATAATCCACCTGCCACACCACCCACAATAAATGCACCCACAGGGTGCATTAAATCAGAGCCTGCACAAACCGCTACCAGACCAGCTAAAGGGCCGTTATGAATAAAACCTGGGTCATTTTTACCCACAATTAAGGCAATAATAGTACCGCCAACCATTGCCATTAGACTGTTAACCGCAACAAGGCCGCTAATACCATCTAATGTTTGTGCTGACATGACGTTAAATCCAAACCAACCTACAATCAGTACCCATGAGCCTAATGCAAGAAATGGAATATTTGAAGGAGCAAAAGCGATACCGGGTTTACGTCCACGTCTTGAACCCAATAATAAAATGGCTACCAGCGCCAGCCAACCGCCCATAGCATGTACAACAACAGATCCAGCAAAGTCATGGAATTGTGCGCCAAAAGTGTATTCTAACCACGCTTGAAAACCAAAGTTACCATTCCAAATAATCCCTTCAAAAAACGGATAAACAAATGCCACAATGAGGGCTGAAGCAAACAGAAATGGTTTAAAGCTACCGCGTTCGGCAATGCCACCAGAGACAATGGCGGGGATCGCTGCAGCAAAGGTTAGCAGGAAGAAAAACTTCACGAGCTCATAACCATGGTTTGCGCCTAATGTTTCTGCACTGACAAAAAAATGTGAGCCATAAGCAATTTGATATCCAATCACGAAGTAAGCCACAGCAGAAAAAGCAAAATCAGTAATGATTTTAACTAAAGCGTTCACCTGGTTTTTATGACGAACCGTACCTACCTCTAAAAATGCAAAACCTGCGTGCATTGCGAGTACCAAAATGGCACCCAATAAAATAAACACGGTATCGGCACTTTGAGCGATCACGCCAATGGCATCACTAATATTATTATCCATTAAGAGTCCTGATGTGGTTGGGAAACAATCTTAGCCTTAAAAAGCAAAAATCATTCCTGTTTATTCAGGATAAGGAAAAAGATGTTTGTCATTGGTGCAACATAATGAAAATGTTAATTAAATGTATAACTGTGATGTGCCTTGTTGGTGCAAAAATCTGCCTAATTGAATGCTTTTAATAAGTTAGGATGTTTGAGTTTGTACTATTTTAGTGCACTGGTGGCGTAAATTGGTGCACTGCAATGGTGCGTTGTAAAATCGATAATTTATGTTTTATGCCATCGCTTGTGCTGTCAATAGGATGAATAGCAAGCCGCTTAAATGATTGAGGTTCTGGCGTTAATACTTTTAGCATTTCTATTTCCCTAAACTTCTCACTCAGATGACTAATCTAGATCAACCATTATGAATGGTATTTAAACGCTCATTGCTTTCATCATTGGATTATTATCGAATCATCCTTTTAAGGGGCACAATCTATTCGTGCGCTTTTCACACTTTTGAATTGCCAGCTTGCCTTTAACTAGACAGTCAGTCTAATATTGGTGCATGAATGAAATAATCACTAAACCACGTCGTGGTAGACCGCCTAACGCGAGTCGAGATAATCAAGATACCAAAGCGGCTTTAATTCGCAGCGGGCTTGAGCAGCTAACCGAAACGGGATTTGCCGGTTCGGGGATTGATGTTATTTTGAAGAAGGTCGGCGTACCCAAGGGGTCTTTTTACCATTACTTTGCCAGTAAAGAAGCATTTGGTCAGGAAGTTATCGCAAACTATGCTGCCTATTTCATGCACCAACTGGATAAGTGCTTAGCGGATGAGTCAGTTGCAGAAATTAATCGCTTAAATTTGTTTGTCGCAAAAGCCAAAATTGGCATGACAAATTATCAATTTAAACGTGGCTGCCTGATAGGTAATTTAGGCCAAGAAGTGGATTTATTACCTGAAAGTTACCGTCAACAACTGATTGATATCTTTGTCAGTTGGCAGACAAGATTAGCCATGTGTTTTCAAGCGGCTCAAGACCAAGGGGATATTCACCCTCATATCGACTGTGCCCTATTAGCTGAACTATTTTGGGTAGGTTGGGAAGGTGCGGTTAGTCGTGCAAAATTGGTACAAAGTGCCAAGCCATTACAAGATTATTATGATTTTTTTATCGCGGGCTTAGTCACTCAATCGAAATAAACCCAGTTGGATGTTAGCTGTTTGCTGTTGATTGAGTGGTGGTAATAAAAATTTTTTGCATTTAAATAGACGGTCGGTCTAAATTGGAGGTTTTATGTTTCGTGGCATTTTAATTGAAAAAGATCAACAAGGTTATCGTGCAACCCTAAAAGATATTGATGAATCTGTGTTGCCAGAGGGCGATGTGTGTGTCGATGTTCTTTGTAGCACATTAAATTATAAAGATGGTCTAGCGATCACAGGTAAAGCTCCTGTTGTGAGACAATTTCCTATGGTGCCAGGCATTGACCTTGTAGGGCTTGTTTCACATTCAGATTCGGACGAGTTTGTGATAGGCGATACGGTATTATTAAATGGTTTTGGCGTAGGCGAAGCCCATTGCGGAGGTTTGGCACAAAAGGCTCGCTTAAAAAGTGATTGGTTGATCCCATTGCCAAAAGCGTTTTCTCCTCGTCAGGCGATGGCTATTGGTACGGCGGGCTATACAGCCATGTTATGTGTCATGGCATTAGAAAAAAATGGCGTCACACCAGATAAAGGCGACATTTTAGTTACGGGCGCAAATGGCGGTGTTGGCAGCTTTGCCGTGATGATTCTAGCTAAGCTAGGATATCACGTGGTGGCCTCAACGGGACGCACTGAACAGGCTGCTTACTTACATAAATTAGGAGCCAAAGAAGTCATTGATCGCCATTTATTGTCTGAGCCAGGACGCCCATTGGCCAAAGAACGCTGGGCAGGGGCTGTTGATTCTATTGGCAGTCATACTTTAGCCAACATTTGTGCCAATATTAAATACGGTGGCACTGTGGCCGCCTGCGGTTTGGCACAAGGTATGGATCTTCCTGCCACTGTTATGCCATTTATTTTACGTGGCGTAACATTAGCTGGTGTTGATAGTGTAATGCGTCCAATTGCTGATCGTGAAGCGGCCTGGCAGCGTCTTGCTGACATTATTGAACCACAAATGTTGGCTGATATTGCTACTGAGATGACACTGGAGGGAGTCATCCAAGGGGCAAATGACTTGATGGCCGGTAATATTCGCGGACGTATCCTTGTCCAAGTTGGCTAAAAACACTTTACTCTTTATTGAATGTTCACGCTTAGGTGATTAATCATCACTCCATCCGTCTCAAGGCAAACGTTTTCACACCAACCCAATTCAACCAGAAAATAGCCTTGGTTAGATTTAAAATTACTATAAAAATGCCAGTCAGTTAGCTGACTGGCATGTTAGTTTTTTAAAGCTGTAAATGACTGTACTATGGATTTATCTACTTATTACGCCGCATTGATTAGCAAAACAATGCGGCGCGAGAATCATCCTCAGTAAAGGACTGGATTACCAAATACGTACGCGTTGATCTTCTGGTAAATACAACTTATCGCCAGGTTTTACATCAAATGCTTTGTACCAAGCATCATGATTTCGAGGCGCAAGTGCACGATAATGACCTGGTGCATGGGTGCCCGCTTTAAGCTGACTTAGCATGCTTTGTTCAGTACGTTTCTCTTTCCATACTTGTGCCCACGCTAAGAAGAAGCGCTGGTCACCGGTTAGACCATTAATGATTGGTGCTTCCTTGCCGTTTAAACTTAACTGGTAGGCATGGTAAGCCATTGCTATACCGCCTACGTCACCAATATTTTCGCCAAGGCTGTTGCGACCATTCACAAAATTACCTGCGATTGGTTCATATAAGCTGTATTGCGCAGCTAATTGATCTGCTTTGGCTTCAAATGCCGCGCGATCGGTATCGGTCCACCAGTTACGTTGAATACCGTTAGCGTCAGATTTTGATCCTTGATCATCAAACCCATGACCCATCTCGTGACCAATTACCGCACCAATACCACCATAATTGACGGCTGGATCGGCATTTGGATCAAAAAATGGCGGTTGCAAAATGGCCGCTGGAAACACAATTTCGTTGAATGAGCTGTTGTAATAAGCATTAACATATTGAGGTGTCATGCCCCAACGGTTACGGTCAGTTTTTTGCAACTCTTGAGCGACGCTGTCGGCATGGAAGTATTGGCGTAATTTGTGAATATTGCCCACTAAATCTTCACTCGATAGTGTTAAACCATCAAATTCTTGCCATACATCTGGATAACCAATTTTAGGATTAAAAGCTGCCAGTTTGGCGTGAGCATTGACTTTAGTGTCATCGCTCATCCAAGTTAACCCATCAATACGTTGGCCTAAAGCTGTACGTAAGTTTTCAACTAAATCAGCCATTTGAGCTTTAGATGATTCAGGAAAATAACGAGCTACATAGACTTTACCAATTGCAAAACCTAATGATTCAGTTGCTGACATTTCATCCACAGCGCGTTTCCAACGAGGGCGTGGTTCTTCTTGGCCATTTAAGGTTTTGCCATAAAAGTCAAAGTTGGTTTGGTAAATGTCTTCAGATAACAAGTCTGCGTTGTTGCTCAAGGTATGGAAGGTTAAATAGTCTTGCCATACTTTCAATGGTTGCTCATTCACTAATGCAATCATTGCTTTAATCGGTTCAGGCTGCGACATGTTAAGTTGCGGCACCTTGTAACCCGTTTGTTCGAAATAAAGATCCCAATTAAAATTTGGATAAGCTTGAGTTAAATCTGCACGCTTTACTTGGTTTAGTGTTAAGTCGCGATCGCGACGCTTTTCTCGTGGCCAGTGACCTTGGGCAATTTTGGTTTCCAGCGCTAAAATTGCTTCTGCACGGGATTTACCCTCTGTTATGCCTGCAAAGGTCAGCATTTGGGCAATGTGGTTCACATAAGCGCTACGGATATTAATAAAGCGTTCATCGTCTTCTAAATAGTATGAGCGATCGGGCAAGCCTAATCCGCCTGCTCCGACAGAAAGCTCATATTGGTTGGGATCAAGACGATTAAACCACATGCCACCATAAATCGGTGATGTCGTATTAGTTAACCAAGCTTGGCCAAATACCTTGGTTAAGTCATCGGTATTTTTGATCGCGCTAATTTGATCTAAAGTTGGTTGAATTGCCGATACACCAAGTTTGTTTATGGTGTCTGTGTCCATGTAAGAATGGTAAAAATTAGCAATTAATTGCTCTTCGGCGTTTAAATCTTGACGGCTAGTAATGTCATCAATGATGGCTTTGACTTGTACTTCACTGCGTTCAGCTAATGCGGTAAATGCACCATAACGTGTTTTATCTGCAGGCATTTCAAAGTTGTCATACCATGTGCCGCTGGCATACATAAAGAAATCATCGCCTGGCTTAACGGCTTCGTTTCTGGCGGTTAAATCAATACCAAATTCACCTAATTCAGCTTTTTTTACCGCAATGTTTTTCACGGCTGGACTGTCTGTTTTGGCGATTTCTGAGGTGCCACATGCGCTAAGAAAGGTGCTTGCTAGTGCGATGGCAATTAAGGACTTTTTCATTGTTATCTATTTCCTTACTGGCTTTTTAGGGCTAAAAATTCACCCTCATCTTCTAAGAATGAGTTTAAAAGTCAAACATTGAATTGTTAGCAAATTTTAAATTACAGCCTATAGGGGACAGATTAATCTGAGCTTAATATGATGTTAAATGAGGCGAGAGTATCACTTGGGAGTGAGAGTGTTGTTTATCTAGTGTAGTAGTGAGGCAGATGATGCTATCAAAACGAAGCACTAATATTGAATATTGAAACGTGCAAAACGGGTAAATGCACGGATAATCGGTGCTTTACTGCGTTGCTCAATTAACAATTGTTTTTGAGTTGAGAATTTTTTGAAATGACGAATATCATCGACTATGTGTACGGGACGACATTCAAATTGCGTCGACAGATTAAGTAAGGTTTCAGCATCAAACGAAAAAGACTGTAGCATTTTATTCGATATATCATTCTTTCTCGCTGCGGTTAAGGCTGACTTACGTAACAGCTGCTGATTGATCTTATCTTTTAAGCGGACTTTATGCTGTTTCCAGGTATTTTTGTTGGTTAGTGTGTGCATGTCTTCAATGATCTGATGTGGATCACAGTCAAACTTGTAAGCAATTTTCGCAATCATTTCTTGGGATGTAATATCAATCCCTTTAATGGTCAAATAGACGATAAAATCAAGACGATCATTGGTTTGTTCAATAGCAGCTTGGTTTTTATTTAACACGTCATCTGCTGGCGATGCCGTTTTTTCAACCGAATCGAGTAATTCTGCTAATGATAGCGTTTCCGCTTCGGCATCTGCATAAGACTGTTGAAACCCTGCTTGTTTCTTCATTCACTATTACCGTTCAATGATTGAGTATAAGACTAAGCTTTGTGCATTAAGTGTGTTGAAGTTGCTTTGTCTTTTGGTAGCGCACACTATATTCAATTAAATTCTACGTGAAATGGCAAGCGGGTGGAAACTGAAAGTTGATGGTAATCTAAAATATGTGCGCTGAACACTAACTTGTAAGGCAATTGTTTTTCAGTTGTTATCTTACTGTGGTGTAATGGTTTTTTGTTAATTTATCGATTAAAATCTTCCATGTTCAAAGCCTGCTGCAGCAGTCATGTCGCCACAACAACTAAACAAGGACAGCTATATACAGCGGCTAGCATAAATAACCTCCATGAGGGCATGATTATCATGCATTTAAGCAGCCTCCAGCAATTATTCTTGATTTACCTTAGCTTAGCGCTAACCACCAAAAGTTGAATTAATACTCTGTTACTTATTTTATCTTCAAAGATTGTGCAAAAATCAGCAAATAAGATTTTACCGTGTTAACTTACCGTTAACATTTTGTCGGGGTATACACGACAAAAAACAGGATATTTTCCTGATAACTCATCAATAGATTGGTTTTTCAAAGGTTAGGGTATGATCAAAAAAACATTAAAATGGATTGGAATTAGTGCGTTAAGTATTACAACGTTGGGAGCCAGTTTTGCTGCGCATGAATGGTATGCTGAAAAGCCTTTCCTGTTCAGGGCATATCTTGATCGTGCCATGGTTAAAATGGCGTTCGAAAACCCTGAAACGTTAACCTCGTTAGGTTTTTTAGAATCCATTGGTATCAAAGGCCATAATGCCCACTTGGATGATGTCGATCCAGCCAATGATAAAGCCCTGTTTGCCGAGCTCATTACCTTCAGAAAGGGGCTAATGCAATATCAAGATGCTGATCTCGATGAAAATCAGCAACTGTCTAAAGATATCGCAATTTATTTATTAGATATGTTAGATGAGTTTGAAAAATATCAATACCATAATTACCCTGCAAATCAGATGTTTGGTATTCAAAGTGCTTTCCCTAGCTTCATGGAGTCATCGCACCAAGTTAATACCTTAGAAGATGCAAACAATTACCTGTCTAGATTAGGTGAGGTGAAGCGAAAATATACTCAACATCTGATAGGCCTCGAAAAACGAGAGTCGCTGGGGATTATTCCGCCACGATTTGTGATCGATCGAGTATTAGATGAAATGCGGAGTTTTGTCGCCACTCCAAGCACAGAAAATATTCTTTATACTTCGTTACAAAGCAAAATGGATAAGGCTGACAGTTTTAGTGCCGAAGATAAGCAAACCATCCTAGCAAAAACCGATATCGCAATTCGAGAATCAGTGTATCCCGCGTATGGATTATTTATCGATTACTTCGACAAGTTAAAGACGACCGCGGGGACTGATGATGGGTATTGGAGATTACCAGACGGCGATAAAGCCTATGCTTTGGCACTAAGGTTTTTTACTACTACCAATTACAGTGCCGATGAGATCCACCAGTTAGGTTTATCTGAGGTTGCACGTATCCATCAGGAAATGCTCGCCATTTTTAAGGCAGAGGGCGTTGACATTTCAAATGGGTATTTGGCTGCAATGAATGAGTTTTCTGCCAGACCTGAGTTTTACTATGAAGATTCAGACACAGGTCGCGAGCAGATTTTAGCGGACTACCAAACCATACTTGATGAAATTGACCAAGGATTGGGGGATGCATTTAATATCAGGCCTAAAGCGGGCATGGAAGTTGTACGCATACCTGAATTTAAAGAAAAAACGGCACCTGGTGCTTATTATCAAGCACCTTCGTTGGATGGTTCTCGACCAGGACGTTTTTTTGCCAACTTATATGATACGAAAACCACCCCTAAATATGCCATGAGAACCTTGGCATACCATGAGGGGATCCCAGGGCATCATTTTCAAATCTCTATTGCAATGGAGCTTGAAGATATGCCATTTATTCGCCGTTTTGCGCCTTTTACCGCTTATATAGAAGGTTGGGCTTTGTATGCGGAGCGTTTGGCTTATGAGCAAGGGTTTCAAAAGACACCCGCCGATAATATTGGTCGTCTGACGGATGAATTATTGCGAGCGGTAAGGTTAGTGGTTGATACCGGCTTACATCATAAGCGTTGGACTCGTGAGCAGGCAATCGACTATATGGCTAATAATACTGGTCGTGCTGAGCGCGACGTTGTTGCTGAAATCGAACGTTATATTGTGATGCCTGGGCAAGCGACATCTTATAAAGTGGGCATGATGAAAATTTTATCCTTACGCCAAAAAGCCAAAGACAGTTTAGGTGATAAGTTTGACTTGCGTGAGTTCCATGATGCGGTATTGAAAAATGGGGCTATGCCGTTAGATTTACTGGAACGTGTTATCGACAGCTATATTGCGGCTAAGCAAAGCGCACCAGCCTAGATTTAACTAAATAACAGTAAACAGATAAAACCAGTTGTTATTCAACTGGTTTTCTTTTTATGGCTGCGCAGGGGCTCGACATTAACCAAAGGACTTGAGTTGCTTGGAGCTGTGTTACAACAAGGAGCTTTTAGCAAAGCCGACGCCTTGTATGCAATTGATAACTCTTTACTGTCAAAACCAATAAAAGCGTTAGCTGCTGATTTAGGCAAGCAGTGACTCAATTGCTCAACTTGTACCTTTGTCTCATACCCAGCCAGTAAAGATCTTTTTGATCAAACTAGCTGTTGATATGGACACCGGATCCCAGCCTATTGTAAGACAATTTAATACAGTTAGTTGTTCAAGGTATTGTTTAATATTAGTTTATTGTTAATCTCTGAGTTTAGTTAGCAACAATTACATTGGTTTTAGTTTACCTTTAGCATCACTTAATTGCGTATAGCCCTTTGCGGCCATAAACGCTTTGAGCTCATGTTCAATTCTGGCAAAGCATTTAGGCCCTTCTTTTTCTAAACAGGTAGCAATTTGCACCGCATCCGCCCCAGCAAGCAAATATTCAAACGCATCTATGCCACTTTTAATGCCACCAACACCGATAATACTGATTTCATCACCAAGTAATTCCCTAAAGGCTCTGACATTGGCCAATCCTATCGGTTTGACATAATCGCCACATAAGCCGCCAAAGCCACCCTTGGGTTTGATGATAGGTTGTTCGGTATAAGGATCAATCACTAAGGTGTTTCCGATTGAGTTAATGCAGGTAATAAACTTTACCGGGTATTTTTTAATGATATTAGCGACAGCAGTGAAATGTGACATATCAAAATAGGGCGCAAGTTTGATACCTATGGGTTTGTCACCCAGCGCAGTAATTGCAGCTAACGCTTGATCTGTTTGTTCAAAATCATAAGCAACCTGGGCTTTGCCTGGAATGTTTGGGCAAGAGAAATTGACTTCAATTAAATCAACGGCACTTTTTTGAAAAGCGCTCACCATTTTAATATTGTCATTAATGCTAAATCCAGAAATGCTGACGACCACGGGTTTATTCATTGCTTTTAGCGCAGGGATCATTTCAAGGTATGCTTGATATCCTAAGTTGGGTAATCCCATAGATTGAATAGCGCCCAAGGGTAGGTTTTGATATCTAGGTTCAGGGTTGCCCTCCCGTGGGAGCAGGGTGCATGATTTAGTGACAATGGCCGTTGAATTTGAATGCGCAATACGTTCCAGTTCATCGAATGTAGTGCATTGTGGCCCTGAGGCATTCATCAGGTAACTTTGCAGTTTGACCCCTGCAACTTGGGTAGACAGATCGATAGGCATACGGATATTTGCTTTGTAGGGTGGGGTGAATAGTATTTTTACAGTGCGGCCATGGTATTGATTCAGAGCAATAAATTGACCGATTTATTAGGGAGATGTTTGAAACTGTTAAATGATCGCGTGTTTAGCTCATGCGGGCTTTCTCGTTAATTATGGTTGAGGATACATCACCCAGTCACCAGTTATCATCTTGTTCACTAATACAATTGTACTATGGGTTAATTTCACTTAAGTTAGTCATGTTATTCTTTTTTATTCTGGACATCTCATGTGGAACACGCTTCGCGCTTACCAATCATCAATTATATTACTGTTGGCTTTGATGCTCGGTGGCGCATTAGGATTATGGCAACCTGAATTTGCACTTGGACTTAAACCCATAGGACAAATTTTCCTTAATTTACTATTTATGATCATAGTGCCATTGGTGGCGGTCAGTGTGATGTCCTCTATTGCCAGAATGACAGATTTGAAAAAATTAGGCGCGATTTTGGTTTCTATTATGGCGGTGTCAATCATGATGGCACTCATTCCCGCTATCGGAATTATCTTGTTGGCATCTGCATTCGACCCAGCCCAAGGCGTTACATTAGAATTGGCAGAAACCATTGATAACGCCGGTGGAACCATGGACTTTGTCAGTTTACTGACCACCAATGATTTTGTCGGCTTGTTATCGAAATCAAACATTCTGGCGTTAATTATTATGTCGGTGATCAGTGGTATTGCGATAGGGCAATCTGGAGAGGATGGTCGCAAGGTTGCTGACTTATTAGATAGCTTGAACACTGTCATTATGAAGATTATCGCTATTTTAATGTATGCAGCTCCTGTTGGATTAGGCGCTTATTTTGCCTCTACCATGGCGAGCCAAGATGCCGAGTTAATGGGAACATTTGCCCGCGCAGTGGGTTTATTTATGCTGGCGACGGTATTGTATTTAACTATTGGCTCAACCTGTTATGCCTGGCTTGGTGGTGGTGTTGAAGGCATAAAACGCTTTTGGCAAAATATGTTAGAGCCAGCTGTTACCGCGTTAGGCACGAGTTCATCACTCGCCACTTTGCCTGTTACCATTCGCAGTGCTAATAAAATGGGGTTGAACGAACAAATCAGTGAAATCAGTTTGCCCTTGTTGGTTAATTTGAATAAAGGCGGTGCGGCAATGATTACCGCACTAAAAATCGTCTTCATCTATTCTTTACTCGGTCTAGATTTTAGCGCCGATGTATTTATGATCACTGTGCTTATTTCTGTGTTATCGGCATTCATTATTGGCGGAGTACCCGGTGGGGCATTTTTAGGTGAGATTTTTATTGTAACGACACTCGGTTTACCATTGGAAGTGATCCCTATTCTAGTGGTGTTAGGGGCCATTACCGACGCCGCTTCTACCGTCATCAATGTGGTGCATGATTTAACCGCAACACAAATTATTGAGCGACTTAACGGTAAACATTATTTAAACCAAGCAAAATAAGCTTTATGAATACTGAGACTCATAAAACCAATAACTTGCCAGCAATCATTTTTGTCGTGGTTCTGTTATTGAGTACATCGATAGCGGTGTACAGCATAAATCATAGCCATCAACAAACTTCTCCAGAAACCTGGACCGCATTCATTTATAAGAATGGTTACCAATCGGCAAAGTACGAAATGGAAGATGGGTTTGAGGATTACCCTTCATGTAAGTCATTTGCGACTCGCTTATCGGATAAATTTGCACAGGCACCATGGCAATGTGGTTTACGCTGTCGTTTTGATTCAATGCGTCAAGGCTATCAGTGTGAAAGCATGGAGAATCATTAACTAAAACTAGCTAAAGTGTATGGAAGAGAAGAGTCGATTTTAATGCTTAGCGTGTAAATATTCTGATAAATTGATAACAAAAATAAAGGCATAAGCGAAAGCTTATGCCTTTGGTATTTGTAGCGCCGCAGTTCGACTAGGAATTACAGCTTGGTGTTTACTGCTGGCAAAGCAGCACTCTTGGTCAACTGGCAAGGTGACTCTCCTGGGCCTGTGAGTAATGCGGGGTCGATATTGGCATTACACTTCCAGTTAATCAATTTACCATCATTGTCAATGCTGGGAGTAAAAGTCAGTTGTGAACCTTCACCATAATATTTTGCTAATTTTACAATCACATCACTCTGTTCTGACAAGAAAATATCACTAATTAATGGATGTGCTTTAAGATCATTAATAGGTAAATCAATTTTGTCAGCCGGCTTAGGTAACCTTGCTTGGTAAGTATAAAATTGTGAAACCGACATTTTGGCCAGTTGTGATAAATCGACAATCGAATTTAGCTGTAATTTAAGATTTAACCCATTGAAGCTAGCACTTGGGGCCTTGGCGGTGGAGATATTATTATTCGATGCAGTTTGTACCGTTGCAACTGATGCTGGTGCTTGAATTATCTCTGCATTTACGGTGTTAGTGGTTAGCGGCGCTTGTTGGGCGGCGATAAGTTTTTCGGTCACTTCATCTATGGCATCATCATTACCGAGTGTGACCCGCAATACTTGTGGACCACTTTGAGTCTGCAGAGTACTGGCTGTTTCATTTACAGCCAGTGTGGTCTTATCTGCACTAAGCATTGGTTGTTTTTCTGCCGCATTTGTCACTAATGTCGTTGCTAACACTTCAGGTTCAGTAGAAATGGGTTTCGCGGCAATGGTTGTGGCTAAAGGATAGTTATTTTCCGCTATCGATACTTTGTCATTCGATGTTGGTTTTTGAGTATTTATCGCTAATGAAGATTCAGCTGAGGCTGGCATCTCAGTCATCAATGGCTCAATCGGTGCAGTTGAAATTGGCTGAGAGTTACCTATGGTCGCAATGCTGGCTTCTTCTACGACTAGCGGTTCAGGTAAAGTGACAGCTGTGTTTGGCGACTCAGCGATTGTGACTGCGGCGGTATTTTCTACCAGGCTATTGTCAGCAACCTCAATAACATCAGCAACCTGAATATTCTCAATACCCTGGACATCAGCTTCGTTATTCACTTTAGCAATTTCAACCGCTTTAGCTGTTACAACCTCCACCTCAGTAACTGGGTCAATTTCTACCTCACTACTCTCAACCGCGCTGTTATTAATGACTTCTGCTGATGGCATGTTACTAGCGGCTATTTCTGTGTCGGTAATCTCAACAGCTTCAACAGCTTCAACAGCTTCAGTCTTGTCTGCAGAGGTCTTTTCGTTTATTGAGTTGTTAGCCAATATGGTATTTGATGACGGTAAAGCTTTTATATTGGCTAATTGATAAAAAGCCTGTTTTACCGCTGTTAATAAGCCAGTTTCAGGCATTACGCTTGATGAAATATATTCCTCAGCGGTTTTAGGTGCATTGGATTTTTTTTGTGTGGAAGCTATTTCAGATGCCTGTTGAGAGGTTGGCTTTGGCTTGTCTTTGGTTATGCTTGTACTCGACTGAGCTTCAATTGCGCTGGTCTCAGTTATATCTACATTATTAGCCGTTACAGTATCAGCTTTTGTTGTATCAGTATTAGTATCAGTCGTGGTAGTGCTCTCTAAGGCGAGTATTACCTCTTCGGTGTCTTGTGAAGCTGTATCATCGGCTAGTGCCTTGTTTTCTTCGGTAACAGCTTTTAGCTCCGCAACTTGTAATTCAGGCTCTACAGCAATGTTTACCTCTGAAGAAGCAGTGGGTTGTTCTGCAGGTTGCGACTTCTCAGTGTTTGCATCGACAATTAAACTGGATTGTTCTGCGACCAAAGCCCTCGCTTCATTCGTCGGCTGAGTGGAGGTGATTTCAATCAACTCAGACTCGCTAGTCATAGGTTTGCTAGAGATTGGTTTGCTAGAGATTGATTTGCTAGATAGAGATTCAATCGAATTCGTTTCAGTAGGATTAATCTCGCTAGCATGGGCTATATTAGCGACTGGATCTGGATCCGATGACGCTTTAGATGCGAGAGACAGTATTTCATCTGACTGGACTGCCATTTCATCTGAGTTTATTGGGTTACCTTGCTTGGCAGCATGCTCGATATCGTCAGTTAATGCGATATTGGCAGTATCCGGGTTATTATCTATAACCTCAGTAAAAGCAATTTTCTCCAGTTCTTCGGCAACGGTTGTGCCTTTGGTCATCGCGGTTTCAATTGCTTTGTTTGCAGCCTCTAGTGTGGCTGCGTCAATTTCAGTTTCAGTCGGTTGTGTATTTTCGATTGCGACAACAGGTTGAGCATTCTCAGTTAAAAGTACCTCATCTGCAGTTGTAGTGTTGGTGTTAAGTGCGAGTGTGCTGGCCTGCGCAATATCTTCTGTCAGCTTGTTGTTTGCAGAAGCGGTTTCTTTTGACGCCGATGTCTCTATAACCTGTGAGGGAGTTGTTACAGCACTCACCTCTGCCGATTCGTTTGTAAGCATTTCAGCTTCAGGGAATAAATCTTGAGTAGATTGTACTATCGAGGAAAAGGTCGATGTCGCTGATTTTTGGATATCATCTAAAGTAAAGGGCAAGTCTGTGATAGCATCAGAGCTTGGGATTAACGCCTCGGCAGAACGGGCTACATCGCTCAATATATCACTTGCATCTTGTTGTAATGCGTTGAAATCGGTAGAAGCTATTTTTGTGGCGAAGGATTTCTCATTGGGGTCTTTGGGGCTGCCGTCATCGAGAAATAACACTTTAACTGCCACACTGACAATTAATAACAACGAGATATTAATTAACCACTGATTCATATCGCGCTGTTTATTCTTCTGCCTTTTCTGCGGAATAATGCGGGTAATATTTTTGTGCTTGGCAATGACATCACGAGCAATATCTTCAATTTCTTCTCGATCGATGGTAGTGATTTCATCTAATGCCGCAATATAGTCAAGCGGTAATTCAATGTCATCTGGGTGCTTAGCGCCATTTCGAAGGGCGTCTACTTCTAATACACGATGTTTAATTTCTTCGATAATCGTGTTCTGTTGGCTAGGTTGACTAGCTTCGTTCATTGTTATTCACCCTTGCAAATATGTAACTAATAGACTTTTATTTTTATTTTTATCGCTATTTAACGCCAATTACAGTGCGGCTGATGCTTTAGCGTTATCATGTGTTAGATCAAATTAGTAAATACTGGTATTCAGTTTGCGGAAGTAAAAATTCAGAAAGTGGCTGCGTATGTCATTTGAGCCCATTATGTAAGAGAAAAATACCCTAAAACGCAGAATGTGATGATTCACAAAACGTTACTCTGCTTACATCTTCCATGACCATTTTTTCTGATTCTAATTATTGCTGAGCGTAAAAATATTGTTTACGCATTTCCTTTGCAGCGCACAAGATAACCAATTGTGACAACTTGTTCAAATTTTTTAACAAATCATTATCATTTTGCGGGTTAGATACGTCATAAAAATGTCTTCATAAATTTACAAAGGATTTATCACTAATAATTACAGTTGTTTAAAGGGTTTTAATACTGCCAATATTTTGCCTTTTAGAACGGTTTGAATTGCTGCATCATTTTCCTATTAATAATAACTCTCACCATTTTTAGTCTTGTTCAATATCGGTAGAGTGCAGGCCTCTTTAATGCGTGTAAGCGTCACAGTATTGTGATGGTTTTTATGTACAATAGTACTTCTTATTAAAAGGAGTTTTATGTGCTAACTAAAATTTTAGTCACACTATTGGTGATTATTGGGGCGTTATTTTATTTACGTCGCGGCAGAAAAACACCCACTAAAACACAACAAGCAATAGTTGAACAAACCAAGCATCCTCTAACGAATAAAGTGATTATTTATGGCGTAATTGCACTCTCTATGTTGTCTACGGCGGTTTTTTGGGGATGGAACTTATATGACGATAATCGCATAGTTACTGTGCAAATTAGCTCGCCTATCGAAGCGATGTCGAGCCAATATCAAGTACGTAAAAAAGATATCCACGCGCGAAAAATAACCACAGTGGACGGCATTGAAATACGTTTATCCAATCAAGAGCGGGTTACCATTTCAGACTATAACGATAAATAAGCTTTAGATTTATCGCTCAGCTAAGACAGGTTAAATAACAAAATGGAGGCCTAGGCCTCCATTTTTAATTCATTTTTGCGATTCGGTGCTTGCCCGATTTAAGCTTACTCTTTCGACTTTAGCTTTAATCTTGCATTGACATAAGGATCTACCTTTTGCTTTGACGCTGCGCCTTCGCCAGTTGGTGCTTTTTGTGGCTTAGGATTATTTGGCTTATTCGCCTTAGTGTCAGTGGCTTTTGGTTCACTCGTTTTTGGTGTTTGCGCTCTATTAGCAAATTTAGGCCCTAAATCAACCAATGGCTTTTTACGTCTAGGTGGGCGGCTTTTTGTTGCTGCGCTTTCAGACGATGTATTACTACTGTGGCTTTTGGGCTCACTATTATTGCTTCTTCTTTGGTGAATTTTATTATCCTGTCCAGAGGCAGAGCTTTTTGTACGTGAACTGGTTGAACGGCCAGTCGATTTCTTCGCTGCGCCACCACTAAGCTGGGTGTCAGCAAGATTAAAGTTGGCTTCAAAACCCGGTAAGACATTACGGGTAATTTGACGTTTAATCAGTTTTTCAATGTCACGTAATAATTTACCTTCTTCTTCGCTTACTAACGAAACAGCTTGCCCTGAAGCACCCGCACGACCCGTACGGCCAATACGGTGAACATAGTCTTCAGGCACTTGAGGAAGGTCGAAGTTAACCACAAACGGGAGTTGGTCGATATCAATACCGCGTGCAGCAATATCGGTGGCAACCATCACTTGAGCTGCGCCACGTTTGAAGTCGGCTAACGCTTTGGTGCGTGCTGTTTGACTTTTATTACCGTGAATTGCAACGGCTGTGATGCCTGCGGCTTCTAAACTTTTGGCTAAACGATTTGCGCCATGCTTGGTACGAGAAAACACCAACACCTGATGCCAATCATTGATTTTTATGAGTTCAATTAATGCCGCTGATTTACGCGTTTTATCTAATGCATAAATGCTTTGCTCAACACTATTGGCTGTGCTGTTTCTTGGCGTTACCGATATTTCAACTGGGTTGTTCACTAGGCCTTTGGCTAGTTCGCGTATTTCATCCGAAAACGTGGCCGAAAACATCAAATTTTGTCTCTTCGCTGGTAAGAAAGACAGAATTTTACGGATGTCACGAATAAAGCCCATGTCTAACATGCGATCGGCTTCATCAAGCACTAAGATCTCAAGGTGATCAAAGTTAATTGCACGTTGCTGATATAGATCCAATAAGCGGCCTGGTGTCGCAACCAGAATATCCACGCCATTTTTTAATGCCGCAAGCTGAGGCTGAATAGAAACCCCACCGAATACCACGGCAGACTTAAGCGGTAAATGCTTACCGTAAGTTGCCACGCTTTCTTGTACTTGCGCTGCTAGTTCACGGGTTGGCGTTAATACTAAAGTACGTACATAACCGCGTTTAGCAGGAGTACCTTGAGATAATAATTCGAGGATTGGTAGTGTAAATCCCGCTGTTTTACCGGTTCCGGTTTGGGCTGCGGCCATGACATCTTGGCGCTTTAACACTGCTGGAATGGCTTGGGCTTGAATAGGGGATGGGGTGTCATAACCTTGTTTGGCAACTGCTTTTAAAATTGCAGCACTTAGTCCTAGGTTTTCAAAACTCATAGATTACATCTCAATTAACAGCCTAAGCGGTTAAATATATTAAAGGTGGCCAATATCGGCGGGCGTGCATCTTACCTGAAAAGCCTTACCAGTGCTATTAAAACACATTGTAGCAAAGGGTGAAAAAGTGTTAATCATCAGTGCGAAATGATGCAATATTGCATACAATGAATTACTTGGTGCATTTTAAAATCCAAATACTGTGATGCGGCTGTCGATTATTGCGCATTCACTTTGGTTTATTTCGCGTTTATTTTCATCTTATTTGCTATTAAGGCATCAATGACTTCAAAATTAGCGGCACTCACACATATTGAAAAGATCGCTTTAGGGCTTCGCGATCCTGCCCATGCGTTAATTAAAAATGTGCTGTTAATGTCTAATATTTCTACCCATACTTTACAAGTGGCTATGCGCCAATTAACACAGCATGGGCGAGTGGCATTGCATTTTCACCCCGATAGATTAGACAGTCGCGGCTTAAAAGTGGTTGATGGCTTGATTAAAGACGGTCACTACAAAAGTCAGTTTGAGACGCATATTTCCAACGGTCAGCTTTCTCCAGAGTTAGGCGGTCCAAGGGATCATTGGGAGAACCAGCTATTTGGCCAATGCTATTCAGGCATTAAGCATCGTCCTAAATATGGTGCTTTAGATTTAGGGTTGTGTGCATTGGGGCCAGCGCCTCGTTTTGGCAGTTGCTATTTTGTCACCCGCCCGCAAATATTGTCTCGTTGTACTTTTAGTTATATGGACTCGTATCGCTTACCTAAAGAGAAAGGCACCATTAACTGTTTTGATGGTGTATTGGCGGCATTATTAAGTGAAAGCTTTGAGCGCCATTATGCTTTGGGGATCACAGGGCTTAAACCGACAATATTGATTGATCACCTAGTGGCTGAATTAGCCGACTCGTTAGAAGGCCGATTTAAGCGACAGCCTAGCTGTAACCTTGATCATTATATTGAAGCTCAAATTCATGGTGAAGTGTCGTTAGATGATGACATCGACATGTTGGTAGCTGACCCAAGTTTTAAACAAACTCAAGTAGGCGAATCGTTACAAGCTTTATGCGACGAGTATGATATTCAATTAGCCTGGCACGGCGGCTATCAACTTCTGCTTGATGACGTGCCTAGTGATTTTCGCGGTGCAAATATGCCTAATGTGGCACATGCCGTTGCTCAAGAACAGCTTATCAATGCTGCCATTATTGGCGACGCAGCTTATGTTTTGTGCAAACAACCTACTAGCTGGAGCGAGCGCTCCAGCCATGCTAAAAAAATTCAAGATTTAAAATTGTTATGGCATGTATTAGTAAAATACGGCGCTATTCCCTTAGATTAATTAAGGGGACTTCTCATAAACTGTGCGGCAGTTAACATTATTAATTGATCAACTGTATTAGATAAGCCACTACTGCGATACTGCTTGCTAACACGCTATTTTATCTAGTTTATAATCTGTTTTCTTTTTGCCAATCATTATGGTTTGGCATCAAGAAATGTTGTTGGAGTTTCATGGATAAGTCGTTAGAAAAGACATTAGCTAAATGGCTTAAGTCTCAGCAATCTGCATGCGGTATTTACCTAAAGCTCGCTATCCTTTGTGGTTTACTTAACGGTGTTGCCATTATTGGTCAAGCCTACTGCATAGCCCAAATTCTACAGGGTGTGATTATGGCAGAGCTAGCCGTTAATCAATTAATGCCCTATTTTATCGGCGTAGCCACCTTGCTGATTGCTCGAGCGGGTTTAGCTTATGGACGAGAACGATTTAGCTTTGAGGCTGGTAAGCGGTTACGCCAAGACATAAGGCAAGCCGTGTTAAATAAGTTGGTGGCATTAGGCCCGGCGTTTATTAAAGGTAAGCCCGCAGGTGCCTGGGCCAGTATTGTGCTTGAACAAGTCGAAGATTTACATGACTTTTACAGCAAGTATATGCCACAAATGATGTTAGCGGCATTCATCCCCCTGTGTATTTTAGTGGTGGTATTTCCATTAAATTGGGCTGCGGGTTTAGTGTTATTAGCAACGGCTCCGTTAATCCCAATGTTTATGATTTTAGTCGGAATGGGCGCTGCTGATGCCAACCGTAAAAACTTTACCGCCCTAAGCCGTTTAAGTGGCCACTTTATGGATCGCTTACAAGGGTTAACCACGATAAAGCTGTTTAATCGTGGTGAAGCGGAAGTGACCCAAATTCATCAGGCGTCAGAAGATTTTAGAAGCCGCACTATGTCGGTTTTACGTTTAGCTTTTTTAAGTTCAGCCGTGTTAGAGTTTTTTGCTGCGTTATCCATTGCCGTATTGGCAGTATATTTCGGTTTTAGTTATCTACACCATCTAGATTTTGGCCATTATGGCTTAGGAATCAGTTTATTTACCGGTATGTTTGTACTGATATTAGCCCCCGAATTTTACCAACCCCTGAGAGATTTAGGTACCCATTACCATGCAAAAGCACAAGCTATTGGTGCCGCAGAGTCATTAGTTGAATTACTTGATTACCCGCTAACGCATACAGCTGCGCAATCCGGCGATGAGATGATTGATCTTCGTCAGGTCGACATTGTTGCCAATAATTTAAGGGTAATGAGTTCAGATGGACAGTGTCTACTTGGACCCGTGTCATTTCAAATCAAAGCTGGGCAACATGTTGCGGTTGTTGGCGCTAGCGGTGCAGGTAAAACCAGCCTGTTACAAGCACTGTTGGGCTTTTTACCTTACAAGGGAGAGTTACTGATTAATGGCAAACCCTTTAACACAATCAGTATGACCCATTGGCGCAGGCATCTTGCCTGGTTAGGCCAGGACCCGCAGTTATTTCATGGCACGATTGCCGAAAATGTTGCTTTAGGTAGAGCTGATTTGAGTGAGTCGGCGATCATGGATTTACTTGAAAAAGCGCACCTTGCCGATTTTGTGCAGCAACATCCCCAAGGATTACATTCTATGATTAGCGATCAGTCATCAGGGGTATCGGTTGGACAAGCTCAGCGTATTGCATTGGCCAGAGCACTGAGTCAGCAAGCCAGTGTTTTTATGCTGGATGAACCGACAGCCAGTTTAGATGAACAAAGTGCAAATGCCGTGATGGACTCGCTTTCGCAAGCCATTACCGATAACACCGCGATTATGGTGACCCATAAACTCGAAGAATTGACGAGTTTTGATAGCATTATCGTGCTTGATAAAGGGTTGTTGATTGAGCAGGGAAATTACACCTCATTAATGGCCACACAGGGCAAGTTTTATCAGTTGATCCAACAGGAGGCCAACGTATGAAGGTCTTGCTTCCTTTTCTAAAACTGTTCCGGCGCCAGTGGTTAATGATGGTAACGGGCTTGTTGCTCAGCTTTATTACTCTGTTGGCTGGGGTCGGGTTGTTATCTTTATCTGGTTGGTTTTTATCTGCCACAGCAGTTGCGGGTTTAACTGTACTGACAGCACAATCTTTTAATTTTTTCACTCCAGCAGGTGGAGTGCGTTTTTTATCGATAGCTCGCACAGCAAGTCGATACGGTGAGCGTTTGGCTACCCATGAGGCAACATTTAAGTTATTAACTGATTTACGCGTTTGGGCGTGGCAAAAGTTATTACCTCTTAGTGCCGCCAATTTACAGGGCCTAAGAAAAGGCGATTTATTGAATCGCTTAGTTGCCGACATCGATACCTTAGATCATCTTTATCTACGTTTACTGATCCCAATGAGCGCATCATTATTAATGATAGCTGCGCTATACGTATTCATTGCCTGGTTTGATCCAAGTTTAGCGTTAACACTTTGTGGTTTTTTGCTGGTGGTTTTATTGGTGTTGCCGGCTGTTTTTTATCGATTAGGTAAAGTGCCTGGCCAGACGTTAATTGAAACAAAGCAAAGGTTTAGAGTGCAACTGCTTGATGTGATCCAAGGGCAGGCTGAGTTAAGTTTATTTGCAGCGAATCAAGATTATTTAGCCAGAATATATCAACAACAACATCGCTTTTTTAGCAGCCAATTGACCATGGCAAAAATTACCGGATTAAGCCAAGCTATCTTAATTCTAACCAATGGTTTTGCGGTATTGTTGATGTTATATGTTGCCGCAAAAGGTGTCGGTGAGGCAGTTCCTCCAGGTCCCTTATTTGCGATGGTAGTGTTTGCCACTATGGCCTGTTTAGAAATGATGATGCCAGTAGCTGGAGCGTTTCAACATTTATCGAGTACCGTGCTGGCTGCTGAGCGAGTCAGTGGGCTAACTGAACAAGCTCCTGCGGTGCAGTTTGCTACAGAGCAGCATGTTATTGCCCAAACAGGGGCATTAGATATCTGTAATTTACATTTTAGTTATCAAGAAAATCAGCCAATATTACAAGGGATCAATCTTAAATTAGCCGCGGGAGACAAAGTGGCAATTTTAGGAAAAACAGGCTGTGGTAAATCCAGTTTGTTGAATATGATCACCCGAGAGTGGCAATCAAATGCAGGCTCGATACTTTTAGATGGTCAGTCGATTACCAATTACACTGAGGCAAATTTACGCGCGGCAATGTCGGTAGTCAGCCAAAGGGTGCACCTATTTAGTGGTACCTTGCGAGACAATTTAGTGCTGGCATTACCTTATATCGCTAATGAAAAACGCTCTGCACACGATGACAAACTAAAACAGGTGCTGTCACAAGTGGGTTTAGGTCATTTGTTAATGGGAGATAAACCGTTGAACATGTGGATGGGTGAGGGTGGTAGGCAGTTATCCGGCGGCGAGCAACGGCGTATTGGTGTTGCCAGAGCACTGCTTCGTGATGCGCCATTACTCTTGCTTGATGAACCCACAGAAGGCTTAGATAAGCATACTGAACGCGAAATTCTAGCCACTTTATTTGCGTTTGCAGAACATAAAACTGTGTTGATGATAAGTCACCGCACCACAGCACTAAATCAAATGGATGGCTGTTATCAACTTATTGATGGTAAGTTACAAAGTTTTCCATTGCCTTGTTAAAATGAGCCGCCTAAACCCTTAATCTACGGGCTTAGGCGAGGCTATTTTACCTACTAAGATGGATATTGTTTTTGTAGTAAAAATGACATTTTTTTGTATTCTTAAGCCCCACAAGTGATCTGCTTCACAATAGTCGCCAATTATCATGTTTTAAAATTACACAATACCTCGTTAGTGTGATCTGGGTTCGTACATTAGCATTAGCAAAGATTTAAAATTACTCATCGAATTTTTCTTGATGGTGATACAAATGGCAGGTGTTTCAAACCAAATAATAACCATTAAACGCGGCTTGGATGTGCCTATTGCAGGCGAGCCCATTCAGCAAGTGTTTGACGGTGAAAAAGCCACTACCGTAGCTTTATTAGGTGAAGAATATGTAGGTTTAAAACCTACCATGTTGGTCGAGGAAGGTGATCATGTCATCAAAGGGCAAGCGCTTTTTGAAGATAAGAAAACCCCAGGGATCAAATTTACTGCGCCAGCTAGCGGCAAAGTCAGCGCGATACAACGCGGTGAAAAGCGGGTTTTGCAAGCTGTGGTGATCGAATGCGATCAAGTGCAACAAGCGAAAAGCTTTACTTGCTATGATGACTTAAGCCAATTGTCTCGCCAGCAAGTGGTAGATAACTTAGTCGACAGCGGTTTATGGACGGCATTACGTACTCGGCCATTTTCTCGCGTGCCCCAGTTAGACAGTCAACCTGCGGGCATATTTGTCACCGCTATCGACACCAACCCACTTGCAGCTGATCCTCGCATTGTTATTGCTGAACAAAGCCAAGCCTTTGAAGCAGGTTTACAAGTGCTGAGTTATTTAACTGAAGGTCAGGTGTTTCTGTGTCAGGACGACCAAACCTGTTTACTCAGTGCAGAAGCTGCAGCTAAATTGACACAGGTCTCAGTTCATCAGTTCAATGGCGTTCATCCTGCTGGATTAGTCGGCACTCATATTCATTTCTTATTACCTGCTAGCGTTGAACGTCCGGTTTGGCATTTGGGTTATCAAGATGTCATAGCTTACGGCAAATTATTTTTGACCGGTGAGCTATATACCGATCGCGTAGTGGCTTTTTCTGGTCCTAACGTGCTTGAACCATGCTTAATTCGTACTCAATTAGGCGCACAACTCACGCCCATCGTTACAGATAAAATTAAAGACGTTCATTCTAGAGTGGTATCTGGCAGTGTGCTAAACGGCCATACCGCAGCAGGTGTATATGATTATTTAGGACGTTTCCATAATCAAATTTGTGTGTTGTCTGAAGATGACAAACACGAATTGTTACCTTGGGTGCGCAACGATAAAAATAAATTCAGCTTAACAGGCATTATGATGTCGGGCTTTAGCCGCACTAAAAAATTATTCGATTTCACCACCCATGCTGGTGGTTCTGCCCGCGCCATGATGGCATTTGGTCAGTTAGCACGGGTTATGCCGCTAGATATTTTACCTACCTTACTTATTCGTGACCTTGTGGTTCGTGATACCGATGAAGCTCAGTTATTAGGTGCACTGGAATTAGATGAGGAAGATCTTGCGCTATGCACCTTTGTTTGTCCCGGAAAGTATGATTTTGGTAAAGAATTACGTGCTTGCCTAGATATTATCGAGAGGGAAGGTTAATGAGTAAGCCAATTAAAAAACCGTCAACCCAAGACAAGTATTATGAGCACGGCGACTCGATGCGCAAATACTTACGTTCGTTATGGATTGCCCATGGTCGTAGCACCAAAGGACAGGTTCATGTAAGGGATGCGATTGATGTAAAACGTACTATGCATATTGTGGGTATGTGTTTATTACCTGCCGTTTTCTTTGGTATGTACAACATTGGTTTGCAGGCTCAACTGGCGATTATCGAAGGGGCAACCGCTCCAGCATCATGGCATTTAGCGATTTTCAATATGCTGTTTTCAGGCTTAACGTCTGAATCGGGTGTATTAAGTTTATTCGCATATGGTGCCAGCTTTTACGTACCCTTTTATCTGACTGCCTTACTGGTTAACTTATTCTGGGAAGTGATATTTTCCAGAATGCGTGGCCAGGAGTTACATGAAGGTTTCTTTATTACCGCGTTATTATTTTCGCTTATTTTACCTGTATCGACACCTTTGTGGATCATGGCGTTAGGCATTAGTTTTGGCGTTATTGTTGCCAAAGAAATGTTTGGCGGCATGGGATACAACTTCTTAAACCCAGCTTTAGCGGGGTATGCATTTATCTATTTTGCATATCCAACAGAAGTCGCTGCGATAAGCCAGTTTGTTGCGGTAGACGGTTATTCTGGGGCAACAACCTTAGGCTTAGCTGCAGCGAATAAAATTAGCTTTGCAGATGTGAGCTGGATTGGCGCATTAAGTGACCCATTATGGTGGGAAAACTTCTTTGGGTTTACTGTCGGTTCAATCGGTGAAACCAGCACGTTAGCTATTTTACTCGGTGGCGGCATCTTACTGATGACCCGCGTAGCAGATTGGCGTGTAGTTGCTGGGGTGTTATTGGGCATGATAGCCACGGCTATTTTGTTTAATTTATTTGGCCCTGCTAAAAATGCGATGGCAACCATGCCTTGGACTTGGCACTTAGTCACAGGTGGCTTTGCTATGGGGATGATGTTTATGGCAACAGACCCAGTAACGGCCTCATACACTCGCAATGCCAAATATGCCTATGGTGCATTGATTGGTTTTATGACGGTATTGATCAGAGTGCTTAACGTGAAACTGCCAGAAGGCGTTATGTTAGCCATTTTATTTGCCAACTTATGGGCACCGTTATTCGATTATCTGGTGGCGAGAGCCAACATCAAGCGGAGACTAAAACGCCATGGCCTTTAAAAAAGATTCAGTAGTGGGAACCATGGTTTTCATTATCAGCCTGAGTTTAGTGTGTTCTTTCATGATAACTGGCACAGCCGAGATTTTGAAAGAAAGAAAGCTGGTTAAAAAGCGCGATGAAGTACAACAGTTTGTGTTAAAAGCGGCGGGTGTTGAAAGCAATTCAGGTGATTTCCGTGAATTATTTGCCAACCGAGTACAAGCTAAACTTGTGGATTTAGAAAGCGGCCAGTTCATTGAGCAAGAGAATATTTTAGATTTTGATGGCCGTATGGCGGCGATTAATCCTGAAACCTCGCGCAAACCCAAAAAAGACACTGCCAAAATTAAAAGCCGTGCAGATCAAGTACGTATTTTTGAAGTGTTTGATGACCAAGGTAAGCTAAGCAGTATTGTTATGCCAATTTATGGTAAAGGTTTGTGGTCAATGATGTATGGCTACTTAGCGGTAGAGCCTGATCTAAACACCATTAAGAATATTGTGTTTTATGAACATGGTGAAACCCCAGGTATCGCTGATTTTGTGACCGACCCAGAATGGAATGCATTGTGGCAAGGTAAGAAACTCTTTGATGAAAAAGGCAAGATTGCTATCAAAGTGGTTAAAGGTGGTGCCAAAGCGGGTGATGTACACGGTGTTGATGGCGTTTCAGGTGCCACTAGAACGGGTGTCGGTATTCAAAAAGCGGTTGAGTTCTGGTTTGGTGTTGAAGGTTATCAAAACTTTTTACACACATTTGCCAAAACGGAGGTGAAGTAAATGAGTCGGTCAACTTCTACAAAAGACATACTAACTTCGCCAATTTTTGCGAATAACCCTGTTGCTATGCAGGTGTTAGGTGTGTGTTCAGCCCTTGCGGTCAGTAACTCAATGCAAACCGCATTAGTGATGACCCTTGCGGTAACATTCGTGTTGGTATTTTCTAATTTGATTATTT
The DNA here is from genome assembly GCF_014647215.1 of Shewanella aestuarii. Taxonomy (GTDB): domain Bacteria; phylum Pseudomonadota; class Gammaproteobacteria; order Enterobacterales; family Shewanellaceae; genus Shewanella; species Shewanella aestuarii. The sequence continues at coordinate 78,604 of NZ_BMOT01000004.1, read as the reverse complement.
CAACCATCCGCAACTTTATTCCAAACAGTGTGCGCATTATTGCGCAAATGACGGTGATAGCCTCTTTGGTCATTATCGTGGATATGGTGCTACAAGATGTGGCGTATGAGCTGTCAAAACAGTTATCTGTTTTTGTAAGCTTGATCATCACTAACTGTATCATCATGGGGCGCGCGGAAGCATTTGCGATGAAATACCCGCCGCATTTGGCATTTGTCGATGCTGTTGGTAATGCCATGGGGTATGGCGTCATCTTACTTGGGGTTGCCTTTGTGCGTGAGCTATTAGGTAGAGGCTCACTCTTCGGCCATGAGATATTTACCACGGTAGCGAATGATGGTTGGTATTTACCTAACGAAATGTTCACTTTACCACCGAGCGCTTTCTTCTTGATTGGTGTGATGATTTGGGCCATTAACGTTGTTCAGCGTAAGCGAGGATAAGCATGGAACACTATATTAATCTATTTATCCAAGCAGCTTTTATAGACAACATGGCGCTGTCGTTTTTCTTGGGTATGTGTACGTTTTTAGCGGTATCAAAAAAGGTCTCCACCTCTTTTGGTTTGGGTATTGCTGTGATTGTGGTCATGATGCTAGCCGTGCCAATTAACCAGCTCATTTATGTCAATGTGCTTGCGCCTGGTGCGCTGGCATGGGCTGGAATGGCAGATCTTGATATCAGCTATTTACAGTTAATTACCTTCATCGGTGTGATTGCAGCATTAGTACAAATTTTAGAGATGTTCTTAGAAAGGTACATCCCAACTTTGTACCAGAGCCTAGGTATTTTCTTACCTCTATTGACGGTTAACTGTGCGATTTTTGCAGGGGTGATCTTTATGGCTAACCGCGATTATAACTTAGCTGAATCAACCGTGTTTGCTGCGGGCAGTGCAGTGGGCTGGGCTGTGGCGATTGTATTATTGGCGGGATTGCGGGAACGGATGAAGTTCAACGCAATTCCAGAAGGCCTGCAAGGTATTGGTATTACCTTCATTACCACAGGTTTGATGGCATTAGGTTTTATGTCTTTCGCTGGCATTACGCTGTAAAGCATTGGGAAACAGCATATGAATTCCTTACAGCAGAATGACAGATTAATGAGAAGGTGCATTTAATGGAAATGGCAATTGGTATTGGCATGTTTACCATAGTGGTAAGCCTGCTAGTGATGGTGATTTTAGTCGCCAAAAGTAAATTAGTGAACACAGGTGCTGTGACCATCGGCATAAATGATGATGAGTCAAAGGCTGTTCGCACCCCAGCGGGAGATAAACTGCTGGGCGCATTAGCGGGGAATAATATCTTTATTCCTTCGGCCTGCGGCGGCGGTGGTACTTGTGGGCAATGTCGTGTCACCGTAAAGTCTGGTGGCGGCGATATTCTTGCTACAGAGCTTGAACATATTACCAAAAAAGAAGCCAAAGAAGGTTGTCGTCTGGCTTGTCAGGTCGCGGTACGTAGCGACATGGAGTTGGAAATCGATGAAGAAATCTTTGGCGTGAAAAAGTGGGAGTGTGAGGTTATATCAAACAATAACCAAGCGACTTTCATTAAAGAATTACTGCTTAAAGTGCCTGAGGGTGAAGAGGTACTCTTTAAAGCGGGTGGGTATATTCAAATTGAAGCACCAGCGCATGAAGTCCGCTATGCTGATTTTGATATTCCAGCTGAGTACCGTGATGATTGGGAAAAATACGATTTATTCAAACTCGTATCAAAGGTTGATGAAGACGTATTACGAGCTTATTCAATGGCAAACTATCCCGATGAAAAAGGTCGGATCATGTTGAATGTGCGTATTGCTACGCCGCCATCTGATGATTTACCACCGGGCAAAATGTCATCGTATATCTTTAATTTAAAAGCCGGCGACAAGGTGATTATTTCAGGTCCATTTGGTGAGTTCTTTGTCAAAGAAACCGATGCCGAAATGGTTTTTGTTGGTGGTGGTGCGGGTATGGCCCCCATGCGTTCGCACATTTTTAATCAGTTGAAACGGGTTAAAACCACACGCAAAATGACCTTCTGGTATGGTGCTCGTTCAAAGCGTGAAATTTTCTATAAAGAAGATTTTGATATGCTGGCGGCTGAAAATGATAATTTTGAATGGCACGTTGCTCTGTCAGATCCATTACCTGAAGATAATTGGACTGGTTATACGGGCTTTATTCATAATGTATTATTTGAGAACTACCTTAAAAACCATAAGTCACCAGAGGACTGTGAGTTTTATATGTGTGGCCCTCCAATCATGAACTCATCGGTTATTGGGTTATTGGAAAGTCTAGGTGTTGAGTCAGAAAACATTCTTCTTGATGACTTTGGTGACTAAGGCCACATACAGACGCTAGCATCGCCAGTTAAATAGCACAAAAAAGGGAAAGCATAGCTTTCCCTTTTTTTATATCGTTGAATCAGATCTTTACCTAAAGTGCTGCCGGGAGTTTTCCGTTAGCATTAACCTAGACGTTTAGAAAAATCTAAGTAGCGCATAACTTCACCTTCGGGGAAAGTGAGTTCGTCACCATCCTGGTGGCTGGATAATAGGTTCTCTCTAGCGTAACGCTTAATTGTGGCAGGGCTTTTATCTAAAATTTTGCACACTTCTTCAAGGGTTAATAATTTATCGCTCATTGTGTTCTCCGGCAGTAAATATTACTCGATGTTTGTTTTTTATTAGTATAGACAATCTGCAATGAAACGTTGGGAAATGCGTTATTGATGCAAGGTTTTATTATCAATAATGGCCAGAGGTGGCATGGCTGTTTGAGCGTATTCAAACATGGCTTTGGCAACGTCAGTGGCATGAATAGGTTTGTATTTCAGTAAAGGGCCGATAAAAAATAATGACGTAAAAGCGAATAGCCATTGGCCAATTTGCTCTGCTGGGCGGCTTTCTTCTCGTTGGCCTATTAATAAACTGGGCTGAAAAATATGTAAATGAGGCAAGTGTAACTGTGTCAGTTGTTGCTCCATTTCACCTTTAACTCGATTATAAAAAATACTGGATTTTGGGCTTGCATCAAGGGCGCTTATTACTTGAAAAACCAGTTTTGGGTGTTGTTGTTTATGCACCAGTTTTGCAAAGGCCAGTACGCCCAGCTTATCAACCTCAATAAAGGCTTGTTGGCTTCCAGCTTGCTTGATTGTGGTACCTAGGCAACAAAAGGCGTGGTCGACTGTGTCTGGCAGTTCAATTTCATGCAGTTCATCTAACTGACATGCAATGTAGTGGAGTTTTTCCTCGCCCCAATGATGCGCGGCAAGTTGGGGTTTAGCGCGCCCCAGTACATAGACTTTTTGATAAATTTCGCTGTCTAGTAATAACTCTAGTAACGATTTTCCGACTAACCCTGTTGCGCCTACGATCGCAGCTATCATTTATGACACCTTTAGAAAACAATCTCACTTAACTGTATCTAGCTAATGAATCAGTTGCAATCAAAGGATTGAAAGAAGTCGGTTTTCTTTTTATTGCTTATCTATGGCATAGTATTTCTTAGCTAAAACTCAGCATTTTTCAAGGACCGACAATGTCAGATGAACACATTCCGCTAAACGATTTTATTGAATATTCCCAAGATGAAATGTTAGCTAGGGCGCAAGATAATTATCAACAGGTAAAACGCCGTCATTCGATTCGTAAGTTTTCCAACCGTCCCGTGCCCCAAGCCATTATTGAACAATGTATTTTGGCCGCCGGTACAGCACCTAATGGTGCTAATCATCAGCCATGGCATTTTGTTGCCATTAAAAGTCCTGAGATTAAAGCGCAAATTCGCGAACAAGCAGAAGCATTAGAGCAGGCTTTTTATGCAGGGCGAGCGGGTGAAGAATGGCTTGATGCTTTAAAACCCTTAGGTACCAATGCCAGTAAGCCTTACCTAGAACATGCGCCTTGGTTAATTGCTATTTTTAGCCAAAAACGTAAAGAAGAACAGGGTGAGCAAAAAACAAATTATTATGTGCATGAGTCGGTGGGTATCGCGACCGGTTTTTTAATTCAAGCATTGCATCATGCTGGCCTTGCCACCTTAACGCATACCCCAAAACCTATGAGTTTTTTATCTAAAATTTGTGGCCGAGATAATGACAATGAACGCCCATATATGTTGATTATTGCAGGGTATCCCGCTGAGGATGCGACAGTGCCTTTACATGCATTAGATAAAAAAGCACTGGATCAGATTTGTGAGTTTATTTAGTTTTCAATATGAAAGCGTGTGACTGAAAACCATGCAATGGCGGCTGTTATAGCGCCTTTTTTATGCTATGTTTTTTGAGGATTGTTAAAAGCTCAGCAAGGCTTTTAACAATGACATCCGCTAAGTGTTGATAGTGAGTATCAATACCATGATTAATAAAGCATGCAATCATGCCTGCATTATTTGCCGCTTGGATATCATACAAATAATCACCGACATAGATGAGGTTTTTGGGATGTATTTGCCATAGTTCCGCAACGGCGTTCAACGCGTCCGGTGCGGGTTTTGCGGGGTAGCATTCGCGGGTGAGAACAATATCTATGTTGATATTGTTTTGCTTTAATTTCATTTCACTGGCTGTTTTACTGTTACGTGTCACAATCGCGCAAGGTAAATTTTGGCGATTAATGTAGTTTAATAGTTCACCCATGCCAGTGAGCGCCTTTGCTGTGTTGGCATCGCTATTTTCATGTTGAAGCACAATCTCATTCGCTTGCTGCTGAGTAATAGGGCAAGTTATTTGGTCGATAAAGGTTAATAAATCTAGATCGGCTGGGCAGCCTATTTGTTGCTTTATAAGGGCAAAGTCTAAACTGGACTCGACTAATGTTCCGTCTAGATCAAAAATAATACCGTGGATCATAGGGGCAATTAACCTTATTGTTCAAATGCGACAGTATGTAAATCAATACTAAAGCCGCCTTGTTGTTTGTCTGCGATCAAGATGCCCACTTGTTTCACTTTGGCAAAGTCTAGCGCAGGACCATTTTGAATGGTGCGTCCACGAAAGCCAATACGGAAATCATCAATTGTAAAGATGTGTTCACTGATCTCACCATCCAGTGTAGTAAACTCCGCAATAAATGCTTCGCCAAATTGTAATGCGGCTGTTTTTAATCTCAGTTGATAGCGTTTGCCATCACCTTTAACAATTAGCTTACAGCGTATGGTGTCAGGAATGTCACCTATAACATTAAATTGAGTTGAGGCGAAGCCACCGTTATTATCGAGTGACACTAAGCCGCTAAAATTAACCGCGTTGTTATTGATACTGATCCGGCTTGAAGATAGGCCACCCATCACGGTATCGTTATTGATTTGGATCTGACGTAAATCGAAGTCTTTGGCAAAATTTAATCTCATGGTTTCCTCATTCGATAAGTTAGCCGCCAATGCAGTGTGGCAGAAAATACAAAAAATACTGGCACTGATAAATTTTATCATGGTTGTTCTCATTAAAAAAAAGGCTTATCTGGGTCAGAGATAAGCCTAAAGGGTTTTACAGAGAAAAAGTGGATGAACAAACTACATTACGTTGAAGTCATCTAAAAGGATCACACTAAAAGGTGCGCCGCCACCAACATTGTCAACCGCCGCCACACCATATACGCCAGCAGCGTCTAAAGTGACTTCTAATGGGCCAATGGCAACATCTTTAGTATTCGCCACTGTAACACTGATGGTATAAGTGCCTGGGGTCACGCTAATGCTGCCAGATGATGCTTTAAATGGCACATCTTCAAGGGCAGGGCTTGCCTCGCTGATATCTGCTGATGCCGTGAGGTAAATATCCACTTCAGGTGCTGAGTAAGCTGCATGAGTTACGGTAAGTTTTGCTTCAGTCGCAACACGTCTGGTGTTGTCCATTAAAACTAAGGGTTCAATCATACTGTCTGATAATGAACCTACCGCTAGGGTGCTATAACTCATGCCTAGGGTTAAATCGACCTCAGCCTCATCAATAACAACCACACTGTTATCAGCATCTGCTGCGACAGTCACTGTGTGCGCGCCTTCTGCTACATTGACATATCCAGCGATTTCCCCAAATTCCAACATGTCTACAGCGGGAGTTGTACTGCCATCAAGGAACACATCTACTGCAGGTGCATCAGCAACCGCATGAACAACACGTAAATCAGCGCCACTATTGATGTCATTTAATATTACCTGGCCTTCTGGTAGTGCCACATGAAGCGCTACAGGTGACATTCCTGACCAGGTATTTGGGATCGCGCTGATAAAGTAGTCTTGCATGTCAGCCAATGACACAGTACCTGAATCGTATACAACGTCTTTCATTCCAGCGGCTGTGATACGGATTTGGTAATCTCCGGCAGCGACTTCAAGTTGCGGACTGGCATCCATGTAATCGGCTGAAAGTGTTGCAGACATACTGCTGATATCATCGCCAGGTGCTGTTACATAAACATCAACTAATCCAACAGCTGGAGAGGCATGAAGTACCTGTACTCTTGAATAACCACTGGCGATCTCTGCCATCGGGTTTTGTATCAGCTTTAGCATTAAGCTTTCATCTGCAACCTTGCCTAATGCGACAGCGGTATATTCCATTTTATCTTCAGCGACTAACTGTGCTTCAAGCACTGTGGCGGTTGAACCATCAGCTAAAATGGCATCGACATCAATATCAAAGGTTGCTGAGTTGACTTCAAGTAAGCCACTGGACACTGCGTAGTCGACATCGGCAAGCAATTCAGCACCATTGGCCATGATGTTCACCATTGGAGCATCGCTGCCAGCATGAATGACTCGGACATGGGAAAGTTCTACTGGCGCAGGTGTCGGAGTGACTTGTTCTGCAGCATTATCATCATCTGAACAAGCAGTTAAACCAAGCATTGATACGCATAACGCAAAAGGATAAATCCGTTTCATTTGAGTAATTCCTCGTAGAGTAATGTGACCATTTTGAATACGGGAAGATTTTTTTAGCGGTTCACAAAAAACTAACAAATAAATTAATTTTATTTATTAATCATCCTAAATGACTGATTTTTAATTTAATGTGTTTAATATTTTTTAAGGTGATTGAGTCATTTACGGTTTGCGCCTATGATGTTTGCCATTATGGAACAACAAAAATCACTTAATTTGTCATCTTCTCCCGCTGTCATCCAATATCGTGTTGCCTCAATAAATTTGTTTAACTTTATTGCGCCACCTAATGCCTACTACGATTTTGAAAACATTTATAGTAAGCAACAATGGCAGAAAAAGTGTGCCTGGATCAGCGATTTTATGCTGGTAAATCAACCTGACATAATCGGTTTCCAAGAGGTGTTTAGTCCGGATGAGTTACAGGCATTATTGCGACCATTAGGCTATAAACATTTTGCGGTACTAGATGAGCCGCAGATAGAAAGCGACTATGTTTATCGTCATCCCGTAGTCGCATTAGCTTCACGTTATCCGATCATTGAAATGGACAATGTGACAGTGGATCCGGCCGCTTGTGAAGCGTTAGGGCTAGCGCAGTTTACATTTAGCCGCCAACCTTTGCGTGCGACCATTGATTTACCCCAATTTGGCCCATGTGATTGTTATGTAATTCATTTAAAGTCTAAACGCAGTGGTTTTGATAAAGAGGATTTAGCCCACTCTGGCTCGTCAGGTGCGGCTGACTTTATCGCAAGGCAAGTATTAGGACGTTGGGCATCCAGTTTACAGCGAGGAAACGAAGCAACATTACTGTGCCATCAAATGCTAGTTCGGCGCCATTTGAAAGGTCATCCATTTATCTTAATGGGCGATTTTAATGATAAATTACACAGTGATTTACTGGCTGCGTTTCATCAAAATTTACGGGTTTATCGAAGTGATATTGAAGACAAACAGTTAGCGGGTTTAAGTGAGCAGCAATTATTTGCCGAATTAAATCAATGTCGTCTTTATGATAGCTATGAGTTACATAAAGCGACCAGCAAATGTAATGTCAGTTTGGCTTCCGATGAAGATGAGTCGACAAGCTTTGCTGAGCATTCAGCCGTTAGTTCACGGCAAGCAACCCATTATTATGGCAGCGAAGGCTCTGTATTAGATTATATTTTGGTATCCAGTGAGTTTGACCCTAAACAATTGAAAAACTTAGCCCACATAGAAGATTATCAAACCTTTGATCGGCATTTAGTTCGCCCTGATTTTGAGCGTGACAGCGACAGTACCGATCATGCCCCGATTATGATGACATTCAGCTTACGTTAATTAATTTTCCCATGAATTTTGCCATTGAGTTTGGCCGGAAAACTATAAAAATGGCCAGTAATTACTGGCCATTTTTTATCGAGAACGATGCGTCTATCGAGTTAGCTGTTGTTTAATGTTTATGCAACGATACTCATTTTGACGGGTTTCTAATAAGGCGCGGCGGGTGAGTTTAGACAATCCTGTTTGGGTATTGAGCACCTGATCTATCATGGAAATATTATCCGTTGAACAAGCCTCAGGGATCAATGCTTGGGTATAGCTGCGCATAAATACTGGGCCTTTTTTATCAAGCTCGATGAGCTCTGCTAAACGTTGCTCGGCAGTCGCTGCGCTAAGCAAGTTTTGCTCTGAAGGGTACAAATTAAACATGGCAACCCGTAATTTAGAAAATGGCACAGCTTCGTTGTGCGCAATGGTATTAAGCCATTGGCGTTTAAGCTGAGAATGTGGGCGAATCACCTCTGCGGCTAATGCCGCTTTTTCCCCTGAATCTGAGTTATCTTTGGCTTTTTCTCGCATTAATAAGTGATTGGCATTGCCATAATCAAAGCGGTTAAGTTGTTTGATAATATCCCAACGTAAATCTTGGTCTAAAGTTAACCCTTTGATCTTTGTTTTGCCTATCAATAATTGTTCAAGGTGGGATAAGGATGCCGCTTGAGATGAGAAGTGGATGTATGCGGCAAACCAACGACGTTGGAAGTCACTGTTTTGATGATGCTCCATTGCCATACGTAAACTCATTTGGCTTAACGCGCGGCTCACTTTTTCATTGTATTGCTTGTGAGTCGGTTGCATTAAATCAAGCATTGTTTTCGCTCGATAAAGGTTGGAAATAACCTGTCCCAAAATGGTGTAATCTTGCTCAAGCGGCGCATTAATCAGCGCCACATTGATAAAATCATTCAGCGGTGCCTGACCTTCAACTACGCTGTCCCACATACTTTGCCATAGCATTGAACGCAGTAATGGGTCATTCACTTTGTTGAGTGATTGTTTAGCGGTATTTGTTGATCGCTTATCTAGATTTACCTTTACAAAGCCCCAATCATCTATGTTTGGATACACCAAGTCTGGGCAGGCTTCACCTACTAATTCAGGTACTTCTGTGTGCTCACCTTTGTAAGTTACAATTGCTGTCTGGTGATTATCTAAGCCATGGCGGCGTTGATAAAGTAAGCCTATTTTCACTTTTTGCTGGCGCAATGTGGGAAACTCGTCACTGACAGGACGTTGCACTAGTTGGAATTCACTGATGACCCCATTAGCACACATATATTCAGCTTGAATACTGTTTACACCGGCTTTGTATAACCACTCTTGAGTCCATTGGCTGAGGTCTAGATTACTGGCTTTAGCCAAGCTGCCAATAAAATCATCTAATTCGGCATTTTGATAACTGAATTTGGTTAGATATTGCTGCACACCTTGTCGGAATGTTTCTTCACCGAGTAAGTGGCGTAATTGCTTTAAGGTTGATGCGCCTTTTTGGTAGGTAATAGCATCTATGTTATCAAACGCATTTTGGGTGGTTGCAACTGGGACTTCTATCGGGTGAGTCGTTACCAGTGAATCTAACTCGTAAGCGCGCTGTTTGCCTGAAGCGTAAAAGGTGCGCCAAGCATGACTGAACTCGGTGGCTTCGGCAGTAGCAAGTGTCCCCATAAAGGCTGCAAAGCTCTCATTCAGCCATAAACCATTCCACCATTTCATGGTGACTAAGTCGCCAAACCATTGGTGCGCCATTTCATGCATGATAACGCCCGCTAAGCGTTCTTTTTGCGAGGCGGTCATTTTGGCATTAAACAGAAATCTATCTTCAGCAAAGGTAATGGCTGCAGCATTTTCCATTGCGCCATACAAAAAATCAGGGACTAAAACTTGATCGTACTTTTTAAAAGGATAAGGAATACCAAAATAGCGATCGAAGAAATAAAGGCCCTGTTTGGTATAGTGGAACCAGTCTTCTGGAGTGACTTGTTCAGTGACCGATTGACGCGAGAAAAGGCGCATTGGATAAGGGCCTGTATCATCTTGCCAAACATGGTATGGACCCGCATGCAGTGAAAAATTATATGGGCTTAATTTAGGTGTTGCTGGAAATGCCCATAAATTATTATTGCCGTCAGGGGTAATGCTCGACTCGCGCATTGCGCTAATCACATGCCAATCTTTAGGGGCTTGAACCGTTAATTGAAATGTCGCTTTCAAATCAGGTTGATCAAACACTGCAAACATTTGCTGAGCCGCTGCTGGTTCAAAATGCGAGTAAAGATAGACTTTGCCATCAACCGGGTCGACAAATCTATGCAGGCCTTCACCATTAGTGCTGTGTTCTCGGGTAAATTCAATTTCAATACTGTTTAAACCAGACTGTAACAAGGACGGACTTAAGGTGATGTAACTGCCGTTGTAATTCGGGTAGATTTTAGTACCGTTTACTAGCATGGATAAAATATTGGCTTTGTTTAAATCGAGAGTGAGGTTTTTAGCTGTGCCAGTGAGGTCAAAGTTGACCACAGATTTTGCTCGAAATTGACTCTGCTCACTGAGAAAAAACGTCAGTTGATAATCGACATTGGTGATCACCCGAGAGCGTTCACTTGCTTGAAATTGGCTAATATAAGGAGAATTATCTCTTTGGCTTGCAGTGGTAGATGAAGTGCTCATACAGCCAGATAAAGTAGATGCCAATAAGCCGATGCTGGCCAGTGTTAATATCGAAGAGTGTCGCAATTTCACGTAAGTGTTCCCTAACAGCGGTAATAAAAGTCGTTAAAACATAAAAAGCCGACACGAATGTCGGCTTATAAATAATGCTTGGTGTGTTACATGCCTAAAAAGGATTTAGATCGGGTTTTACGAATTTCTTTTTCGTCCGACCACTCAATTAAGCCGGTTTCTAAATCCATTAAACGCATAGTCATTTTGTAGTACACATCTGTAGTGCTCCCATCTTGCTTGACGATGCTAGATAAGTTGCCATAAAGCATGTACTGAGCGCCTATTTGGCGGCCAAATTTAATGGCGGTAGTTGGGTCAACCATACCGGCATTGTTTTGATAATCTAATTGCTTACGAACAGCATCCACTTTAGTCATATCAATAAAGCGGAATTTACCTGAGCGTAATAGTTTATTACTAATGCTGTCTGTTACCGATTCGGTATCTATGTGTTCAGAAGTTTTATTTTTAATTTTATCGACAAAAATGATTGGACGATCATTTTGTGTCATGGCAATCACAGGTGGAAAGGTCAACATGCTATCAACCATTTTAGCAGTAATGGCTTGTAAATCGGTTGAACCAAAGTTTTCATTAACGGTTTCAACTTCAGTAGCATCGCCGTACTCTACTTTCGATTGACATGCCGCTAAACCTAGCACGGCAGCAAGAACAAATATTAGTTTCATTGGTTTCATAATCAATTCCATTAGTTGATAGTGCAATTAAAGGATTATTGAATAAAAACGGGTACGATTACCAGTATCTATAATCCAAATTAATGTGGTTTTGTCAGCTTTTACTTCAATTTTAGTGTTTTGCGCGTTACCTAAGCTAATGTCATATTGCCCTTGGTCAAGGTACTGCCTCGCAATTTGTGCTTGTTTAGGTAAAGTTAACCAGCTTCTGCGATCAGCTTGTTCGGTTACCACGTTAAAAATTTGCATCGCTATAGCGCCTGCATCAATTTGATCATTGCGACGCTTACTGTCGCTTCTTACACTTTGTGCCATTTCTGCTTTAGCATAAACCCGTAATGCCTGTCTTACCAAGGCGGCGGGTAAATCTTCTTTCAAGGCGTTAATGGCAAGCGCATCAATGTTGGCAATAGGAGCGGCTTCTAATACCGTTCCAAGCCCTTGAATCGAAGTTGGAGCAACTTGTCGACCTGAAGCCTGATAGGTTGCTAATGAAATCGTTTGCCAGTTGCCATCAATAGTAAAGGGGACGGTGAGACTTTGTTTTTCAGGAACAAAGCCGCGTTCAATTAGCATGACAATTTGTCCTTGCCCTGCTTTTGCTAATGTAGCATCACCCCAGCGACGTTTAAATTCATCATATTGTGGCATGGCCAGTTGTTTTGCAAGTCGGACTAAATCTTGTTGTAAAAATGGATTGTCAGGAGATATTTGTGCCGCTTTGCGATAGTCAATAAAAGCGTCATTGGGCTCACCTAGTAATTCATAGAGTAACCCTGTGGTGTAATAACTGTAAGCATTTAAAAACGAGCTAGTGACAGTTCCTGCAGCTTTTCCCAGTTTATCGATTTCGGCATTAATGGTGCCATTTGCCATGGATTGTACGGATTTTTGGGATTTTTGATAGCGAGCCTGTTCGCTGGCTTGTAATTCATTGCTGCGTCTGACTTCAACCATTGCCCCCTGTGCATCGTTGGCAAATAAATAGTTAAGCGCTTGATATTGGTGCAGCATGATCCGCTCATAGCCTGGACCACGATAGGGGATTGCATTGTCATTGAGTAGTAAGCTGCTGGCTTTTGCGCCCATATCTGAAACGCTAACCTTTGCTTGAACATCAAACGCTTTGTAGGCAGAAATAGCTTGTTGGTAGTAGGTTTTACTTTGATCAAATTGACCATTGACTTGTGCAATTCGTCCCGACTCTTGTGCGTAAAGTAGGCCGTCATTTGAGCTAATTTCTTTGACGATTTCTTCAAGATTAACCGTGGGGCTAGGGCTATTCAATTGTTGTTTGTAGGGGGCGATTTGGGATGGGTAATTAATAAAGATACTGTTAAATGCACAGCCTGATAAGGTCAAACACATCAATATAATGATTATGGTTGAACGAGGGATCAAGTCAGTACACAGTTTCATTCATTATCACCTTGGGTCACTTACTAATGGAATGCTTTAACACCGCAGTTAATTAACTGTCTCAGGTTGTTGTTCAGACATCTTACTGCGCTCAAGTAAGGTTATCCCCTGAATATGGTCATACTCATGCTGAAAAATACGCGCAATAAAACCAACGAGTGTATCAGAGATTAAATTACCATTTAGATCATGGTATTGCACCTTTATCTGTGCATGTCGCCATATTTTTATCCGTTGACCTGGGATAGATAAACAACCCTCTTCAGCGAGTTCCATATGCGTTGAGGCTTCAATAATGTGTGGATTGACCACAACGATAGGACTCATGTTCGGAGCATCTGGATATCTTGGATTAGGTCTGGATGCCATAATGAACATGGCCACAGAGCTAAATACCTGCGGCGCCGCAATACCTACCCCATTTGCCGCAATCATGGTGGTAAGCATATCGCTTGCAAGTGATTGGATGGAATGATCAAATTCAGTAACAGCTTGTGCCTGTCGATCTAATATTTTTTCGCCTACGGTGGCAATGGGTAATACCGCTGAGTTTGACATGATCATTTCCTAATGAAACACCTAAATATGGATGGGTTTTAATAATGTGGGGGTGGCGTTTCATCCGCTTGACTGGCCATGTTACTTGGCTCTATGGCTTGTAATCTACTGACCATTAACATGATCTGGTGTTGCTGACGCGCAACAAGATCGTTGAGTTTGATCACTTCTTGATTCAATTCTTCTAAGGTAATTTCTTGAAATGACATTTTAGTTTCTAAGTCATCAATTTTGGCTAACAGCTGTTCCATCAAAACCTCGTAAATAACATTTATAATTGCCAAGTTTCTAACAAACCTTGGCTGCTCACACTGCTTACCGTTTGGGGTGTGGCTTGGGTAACCGAGTATACTACAGCACCTCGATTTTGGCTGTTTTTAGTCACTTGCACTTGCCATCTTTGCATTTGGTTACCAGAACTGACTTGCCATAAAAACATTTCTTTTGATGGCGTTCCTGTGAGTACTTGCGTATTTTGATTGACAAATCTGGCGGTTGAAAAGTTCATTTGACGTCTTTTTATGGCTAACTTACTGACGAATTCACTTGTTGATGACTGCCATATTGCTGCATTACCCGTTATATCTGAGGCAAAACTTAATTTGCCATCGCCACTCAGGGCAACTCTGGTAATGCGAGAGCTAAGCTGCCATTGCTGTAGTGGTTGTCCGGTTTGAGTTTGCCATAATCTAATTTGTCCATCATTACCGCCACTGAGCGCGACTGAACCATCATTAGAAATGGCCACGCTATTGACTTTTTCCTGGTGACCTAGGAATTGAATTAAGCCTTGGTTTTCAGGCTGAAGTGACATAACCGACCCATCAGCTAATCCCACCAATGTATGCCCATTATTAGCCACAGCAACACTTTGAGCGTAAGACGGTAATGTCCACCAGCCAACAGAATGTCCGGTAGCAAGCTCCCAAAGAGCGAGAGAATCACTCGAAAGGGTAGCCGCAAAGGCATTATTATTGGAAATTGCAGTATCAAATACATTACTGTCGTTTGTTGCGCCATGTACCCAGTGATACTTGATGCTGCTTTCGGGTAATGACCATAGCTGGACCCCATTATTGGCGGTGCTAATAAGCGCATATTGGCCATCTTCAGATAAGGTGGCGCTATAAGTTGCGTCAGTGGTTAATACCAAAGTTTGATCAGCATTAGGGTGACAAGCACTGAGCAGGATTGAGCAAAAAATAGTCAGTAAAACGCGATACATGAACTTGCTCCTTAAAAAGTTGTCCATAAGGACTCAACCCAATGGTATATCAGAAATAGTTAGTATAAAGTGGCCTACTAACATTAGCCTAATTGTCTAAATACGGACAGTCATGTGCTTATTGTAACCACTTAAGGATGCTGAGGAAGCTTTAATGAAATCAATTTATAAATTATCGTTAGTTGCATTGGCCGTTGTTGGTCTTTCTGCATGTAATCAAGAAGAAGCTGTTGCGAAAAAAGTTGAGCTAACAACTGAAGCGCAAAAAGAAGCTTATAGTGTTGGTGCATCTATCGGTAAATACATGTCTGGTCATATCAAAGAACAAGAAGAATTAGGATTTGCTGTTGACCGTTCATTGATTATTCAAGGGTTCAGTGATGGTTTAGCGGATAAAACTGATCTGACAGAAGAAGAAATGCAAACCGTACTGCAAGGCTTAGACAAAAAATTAAATGATAAGCGCCTTGAGCAAGCTGAAGCATTGGCAGCTAAAGCGGTTGAAGAAGGTCAAAAATTCTTAAATGATAACAAAGCAAAAGAAGGCGTTGTTACCACAGAATCTGGCTTACAGTATGAAGTATTAACGGCTGGCGAAGGTGATAAACCTGCTGCAGAAGATACTGTAGAAGTTCACTACCGTGGTACCTTAACAGATGGCACTGAGTTTGATAGCTCTTATGCTCGTGGCGAACCCGCTAAGTTCCCATTAAATCGTGTTATTCCAGGTTGGACTGAAGGCGTTCAGTTAATGAGTGTTGGGGCTAAATACAAGTTTGTGATCCCTGCTGAATTAGCATATGGCGATCGCGATACTGGTACTATTCCTGCTAACTCAACCTTAGTATTTGAAGTTGAATTATTGTCTATTGAAAAAGCCGTTGCTGCTGAAGCTCCTGCTCAATAATTAGCTTTGCTAGTATTAAAAAAGGGCGCAGATAGCGCCCTTTTTTATAACTTAAAATGGAATAATTAAATCCACTTTAAACGATAGAACACATACATTTGCAAACCGATTAAAGTCAGTAATCCTGCGCAAAAAGCGGCGAATGCCCAATCGGTTTCAGCGCCTGGTATACCACCAATATTGACGCCTAATAAGCCGGTCAAAAAACCCAGTGGTAAAAAGACTGCTGAAATAAGCGATAAAAAATATAATCTTTGGTTAAGCTGTTCTGCTTGTCTGGATTGAAGTTCTTCTTGGGTAACACTTGCTCTATCGCGAATAGCGTCGAGATCTTCAATTACTCTGATCAGATTCTCTTGTGTCTCCCTTAATTTAATCTTGTCATTGTGATCCAATAAAAGGCTATTTTCATGCAAAATTTTCCCTAAAGCTTCACGCTGTGGAGCGAGGTATCGTCTTAGTACCACAGTTTGACGGCGTAATTCAGCAATATCCATACGAAGAGATTTATTGGTATCCGTTACTACCCGCTCTTCTAGTTCATCCATTAGTTCTTCAAGTTTGTTGATATAACCGACTTGACGCTGTGTGAGATGCTCTGCCACAGATAAAATAAACCCTGCGCTGTCAAAAGGACCTTTAGACGCTTTAATACTTTCAGCCACTTCGACAATAGATTGTAATTGGCGCTCACAGGTCGAAATAATGCGGTGTTCTTCAATATATATACGAATTGACACCATGTCTTCAGGGTCTGAATTGGGGTTTAAATTAACCCCACGTAAAGTTAACAGTATGCCATTATTTGAGTGAACGACCCGGGGGCGAGTATCTGATGCTAATAGGGTATCGCGCTCGGCAACTTCCAACTTCTGTTTTGAAATCCAATGACGCGCATCTGTGGATTTATATTTCAAATGCACCCAAAGTAAACCGTCTTCAGGCTTCCAATCGGCCAGCTGCTCTTCGGTTAAGGCTTGACCTGCATTGGGGCCAGTTAGGAGCAAACAATAAATAAATCCTTTGTGCATTGAATATCCTTTGTTAGTAAATTTAAGCAATTAATTGTTATTAATATTGATACTTTACGATATATCTACGCATTACCCCAATAGTTATCGTGTTTTCATCTGCAGCAAAATGCCATTTATGGTTTAAAATAAGATGAAACGGGCTTGAGCGCTATTCTCAATTAGATAAGAGTAGAAAATGGAATACGAATTTCGACGTAATCGTCTTGATGGCACTGTGTTTGCCAATTTTACAATGGATCATGAGGTATTTGGGCGTTGGTTTGCTGAAGAGTTAGGAGCAGATGTCAGCCGAACTCAGCAGATAGTTGCCAGTATTTCACAATTGATATCAGGAGCCGCTAATCATTGGCGTGATATAGGTACCGATTTGACCATAGATGCTGACTCGGAGCAGGTGCGAATTTTTGTTAATGCGATAGATTTTGATGAAGAACATGACTTCGAAGACGGCATGGGATTATATGATGCTGAATCTGAAGGCTACTGCGGACTTGAAGATTTTGATAAAGCCTTGAAAAGCTGGTTGGTTTTTATTCAAGAATAATGTCATTACGCGCACACCTGAGTGATATCTTCGCGCTTAAAACACATCTTTATTGAAATGAGCGAAGTATTCACAACATCAAGTGTCACAAGAAAAGCAATCACGGTGCCCACACGAACATCGTGATCGCTGCTGTAACAAACTTAAAGTAACTTATTCAGCCTATTGATTTAAATACCTAACCGCCATTTCAGTGCGAGATTTAGCATTGGCTTTACGCAGTAAGTTTTTAACATGCACTTTTACCGTGCCCTCACTAATGTGCAAGTGTTCTGAAATCACTCGGTTACTTTTACCTTCAGCTAGCTCTTGTAAAATTTGCAGTTCACGTGGTGTCAGGCTGCCAATCCACTCATTGTCATCGGTAGCATTTTTTAATTCATACATATAGGCTTCGACTTCTTCGCTGATCACGCGATGGCCTAACATGGCTTTTTTAAGTTGTTCAAGTAACAATTCTGGCTCAGTGTCTTTTAGTAGATAGCCATCAGCGCCTGCACGTAATAAACGAATGACATCTTGTTTTGCATCCGATACTGTTAGAATGACTATTCTTGCTGTAACGCCTTCTTGGCGCATGGCATTAAGCGTATCTAAGCCTGACATGCCTTTCATATTGAGATCTAACAGGATGATGTCGGGTTCATTTTCACTTAAGGCGGTTAAGGCATCTAAACCTGTGCCAGCTTCACCAAATAAAGTGAAATCGCCATCGGATGTAATGAGTTGGCAAATACCACGACGAAGTAAGGGGTGATCGTCGACAACGAGTACTGAATATGGCTTACCCATTTAAAGGCTCCTGCTGTGGTGGAAAACTAAGAGTGACTGTTGTGCCGCCATCTTTATTGGCACTAAAAGACAATTGTCCATTTAATTTACTGGCTCGCTCATGCATGATCCCAATACCAAAGTGTTGATCACGTTCTTTTAAGTGCGATACCCCAACACCGTCATCTGAAATAGCGATATTGATTATTCCTAAAGCTGATAGCTGACAATCTATCACGATATGTTTAGCTTTTGCGTGTTTTATTGCATTTAAAGTTGCTTCACGGGTTAATTGTAAAATATGAATATGTTGTTTTGCTTCAAGCAAATGCGCTGACAGTTTGTAATGCAAGCTTAACTGAATATCCGTTTGCGACCTTAATTGTTCAAGCATCACTTCTAATGCGTGATTTAAGTTAGGCTCTTTAATGGTTAAGCGGAATGTGGACAATAATTCCCGCAGTTGAACGTAGGCAAAACTTACCCCGTCATTAATTTCAACAATCTGATTCTCGACTTCTGCATTACGACAATTGTCGGGCAGTTTTTTACGTAACAAACTGACCTGAATTTTTAAAAATGAGAGTAATTGCCCCAGAGAATCATGAAGCTCCCTCGCAATGACTGCACGTTCTTCCATCAAGGCCAGTTGTTGTCTTTGCTCGGTGGCATTATGAATAGTGATCGACCTAGCTAACATCACGGCAAAATTGTTAAATAATGGGCTATTGAGCTGTTCTGATGAGATAACCTCTAAGTAGCCTTTACGGACTTTGTCTAACTGTAAATGGAAGCATACGCTGTTGTTGCTGTCTTCTGGCCAGCCATTACTGGCTTCAATAATATCCTGCGACTGATCTTCATGCTCAATAACTAATCGGAGAAAATTCAAATTTTCATAATTTTGCAGTTGGTTCAAAGCTAATTTAAGCGCTTTATAATCTAATCGGTCTGAATGCAACATGATCAGATTATCGTATAAGAAATTCAGCTCATTATTGGTGCGAGTCAGCGCTAAGGTTTTTTCCGCAACCTGGTTTTCAAGATCTTCATACAAATTGGATAGTTCAGAGGCCGTTTTTTTCAATGCATTACTCAATGCCGTGAGTTCGATATAATCTGTTTTAGGCATATCGACCTTGAAATTACCTTGTGAAATAGTCAGCGCGCTATCCATCAAAAGTTGTAGAGGCTTTACGACTCGCCTGCGTGTAAAAATAACCGCCACGCCTGCAACGATAAGCATTAGGGTCAAACCTATGACCTGGCTTAATACTAAAAGTTTTAGTTTATACGCCGCAAAAAGTTCAATTTCCATTACTAAAATATCTATGGTGTCGACAAAATCCTTTAACGACGCACTGTATTTTTGTGTATTAGCAGCTTCTGCGTAAGCTCTCATAACCTGCCATTTATCTATAACTAACAGATACTGATTTGATAAGGTTTTTGGCGTGTACCACTTTAAGGAGTTTTGCAATACTTGTGAATTAAGTGTGTTTTCAAACTCTTTAATTTTATCTGTGACTATCTGCTTGCCCGAATCGTTTAGCATCAGTAATCGATAGCTTTGCATTCGCAGTGAACCTGATGCGTTAATGGCTCTTGAGTCACCTAAACTAAATGATAAATTCACAATTGCGTACAGCGCTAAACTGGAAGAAAGTAAAATGAGGACTAACATTAGTCCTAGAATTGTAGAGGTAAGACTACCGCGCTTTAACATTTTTGATCCATTTTGTTGATATTTTTTGCGTTATTATTGTGTCATATTTTACTGTTTAAAACAGGCTGAAAGTCTTGTAAACAGAGAGTTCTACATTAGCGGTCACTTTAATACATTAACAAACTTGAAAAAATGTGAGTTACAACACGTTCACATATTGATCTGGCGCATACTTCTATAACTATACCCCTAAAGGGGTATTTTTTATTAGGGTTAAACTAGCTAATTTTGACCTTGGAGATATCGTGGTTATTAATTAAATAAAAAGTAACACGGAGTTAAAGGTGATGAAGATGAACGTAAAAACAACTGCACTAAGTGCTGTTATTGCGGCCAGCTTTATGGTTGCTGGAGCAATGGCAAGCGATAAAACTGAACCCCGCAATGAAGTATACAAAGATAAATATGCTGCGCAATATGAATCTTGGCATGATACTGCTGAAAGCAAAGAAATTGTTGATATGCTTGAAGAAGTGCCAAGCCTAGTTGTGCTATGGGCTGGTTATGGTTTTGCTAAGGACTATAATGCACCTCGTGGCCACATGTATGCAGTGACTGACGTAACCAATACATTACGTACTGGCGCGCCAAAAAATGCAGAAGACGGCCCAATGCCAATGGCATGTTGGAGCTGTAAAAGCCCTGACGTTCCTCGTGTAATCGAAGAACAAGGTGAGAACGGCTATTTTGCTGGCAAGTGGGCTAAAGGCGGCCCAGAGATAGTGAATACTATCGGTTGTGCTGATTGTCATGAAAAAGGCTCTGCAAAATTACGTTTATCTCGTCCATTCGCTGCACGTGCAATGGAAACAATTGGTACGCCATTTGATAAAGCTTCTCGTAAAGACAAGCAGTCAATGGTATGTGGTCAATGTCACGTAGAATACTACTTCGAGAAAACAGCTGAACATCCTGGCTTTGTGAAATTCCCATGGGATATGGGGACCACAGTTGAGCAGATGGAAGTTTACTATGACACTATGGAGTTCTCTGACTGGACTCATGCAGTATCTAAAACACCAATGTTAAAAGCACAGCACCCAGGTTATGAAACTTGGAAACTAGGCGTTCATGGTAAAAACAACGTAACTTGTACTGATTGTCATATGCCTAAAGTGGCTAAAGCAAACGGTAAGGGTAAATTCACCGATCATAAAGTGGGTAACCCATTTGATCGTTTCGAAGAAACCTGTGCGACGTGTCATAACCAAAGCAAAGAGTTCATGGTTGATTTAACTAATGAACGTAAGAAGAAAGTTGCTGAGCTTAAAACCAGCGCTGAAACTCAACTAGTTAAAGCTCACTTTGAAGCGAAAGCTGCTTGGGATGCGGGTGCCACTGAAGCTGAAATGAAGCCTATCCTTATGGATATTCGTCATTCACAATGGCGTTGGGACTATGCAACTGCATCACATGGTGTTGCAGCTCACGCAGCTGATGAAGCATTACGTATTTTAGGTACTGCTGTAGATAAAGCGGCTAATGCCCGTATCAAGCTTGCTCAATTATTAGCAGCCAAAGGCGTTAAGCAACCTATTGCTTACCCAGATACATCTACTAAAGCTAAAGCACAAGCTGCGTTAGGTATGGACATGAAAACAATGAATGCAGAAAAAGATGCGTTCAAAAAGAATGTTGTACCTAAATGGCAAGAAGAAGCTAAAAAGCGCGAAGCGACTTATAAATAAGAAGCTAAGTGTTATTCAGACTAATGTTAAAATGAATCTGAATTAAAAAATCAAAATATTAAGCCCTCATTTGAGGGCTTTTTTTTCGCTTAAATATCCTACGTTCAGTGTCAATATTGATCTCATTGATGTGCCTTTTTGGGTGTTAAATTCCGCACCAAGATCAAGCAAGTTGATTTTTATGCGCACCAGTATGGTGCTTTTTTATCACTAACGTTACTAGGTGTCAGTTATTTTGCATTTAAAAACAATGTCTTAAATAGTTGGCCTGATGATTGAATCTGTTATTTCAACAAATATATAACAAGTTGTCTTTTTATTAATTTTTTGGAGGTCGAGATGAAACTCGTCAGCGCAATCATCAAACCATTTAAACTAGATGATGTCCGTGAAGCCATTGCAGGTATGGGCATTGAAGGTATGACAGTCACTGAGGTGAAAGGTTTTGGTCGTCAAAAAGGGCATACCGAACTATATCGTGGTGCTGAATATCAAGTGGATTTTTTACCAAAAGTAAAATTAGAGATAGCCACTAAAGAAGAAAATTTAGACATGCTAATTGAAGCTATTACAACGGCAGCGCATACCGGCAAAATTGGTGACGGAAAAATTTTTGTTACCGAATTAGAGCAAGCCATTCGTATTCGTACGGGTGAAGTTGATAACGAAGCACTATAAGGGGCGATCATAATGGAAGAATTAGCAAAATTAGGACTAACAGTTAGCGAGTTGCGCTTTGCGTTAGATACCTTCTACTTTTTAATCTCTGGTGCATTAGTTATGTGGATGGCTGCCGGCTTTGCTATGTTAGAAGCGGGTTTAGTGAGATCAAAAAACACCACTGAGATTTTAACAAAAAACGTGTGTTTATATTCCATCGCTTGTGTGATGTATCTGCTAGTAGGTTATAACATCATGTATGTTGATAATGCAGAGGGCGGCATTATTCCATCATTTGCGGCTTTAATCGGTTCACAGGCCGCCGATGCAGATCACGCGCTTGAATCTGATTTCTTCTTCCAAGTGGTATTTGTCGCCACTGCAATGTCGATTGTATCGGGAGCTGTTGCTGAACGCATGAAACTATGGGCTTTCCTTGCTTTCTCAGTGGTAATGACGGCTGTGATATATCCTGTTGAAGGTTACTGGACATGGGGTGGTGGATTTATTTCTGAAGCTGGTTTTGTTGATTTTGCAGGTAGTGGCATTGTGCACATGGCAGGCGCTGCCGCGGCGATTTCTGGGGTACTATTGTTAGGTGCGCGCAAGGGTAAATATGGCGCAAATGGTCAGGTTCATCCGATCCCTGGGTCTAACCTGCCCATGGCAACTTTAGGTATGTTTATTTTATGGATGGGCTGGTTTGGTTTTAACGGTGGTTCACAGTTATTAGTCTCTGATGCAGAAAATGCTTCTGCGGTAGCTAAAATCTTTGTAAACACTAACTCTGCCGCCGCATTTGGTGCCGTAGCTGCATTGATCGTGTGTAAAGTCATTTGGGGCAAAGCGGATTTAACCATGATACTTAACGGTGCATTAGCGGGATTAGTGGCAATCACAGCGGATCCATTATCGCCTTCATTAATGATGGCGGGTGTGATTGGTCTTGTGGCTGGTGGTGTGGTTATTTTCTCTATCATAGGTTTTGACCGGATTAAAATTGATGACCCAGTGGGTGCTATTTCAGTTCATGGTGTCGCAGGCTTTTTAGGTCTGATGTTAGTCCCTTTATCTAATGCTGATGCGAGTTTTGGTGCACAGTTATTTGGTGCTGGGGTTATCTTTGTCTGGGTATTTGGTGCATCTTTGGTTGTGTGGTTTGCATTAAAAGTCACTATGGGCATTCGTGTAACAGAAGAAGAGGAATACAACGGTATGGATGCTTCTGACTGTGGGATTGATGCTTATCCAGAGTTTGTGAGTGTTAAAACCGCAGGCTAGTTATATAAGCGCTATGTTTAAGCAGAGTCCTTTTGGGCTCTGTTTTTTTATGTGTTAGATTAAACCTGATCACACAGCAGGAGGGGTTATGAAGCAATTAACAAAGCGGGCGTGTCTCACTATTGCCTTAAGCGGCTTATTGTTCAGTGGGTTATCTACAGCTGGTCAGGTTGTTGTTAGAAAGTCTTCAGAGTCTTTCGATGCTTTTGCGGTAAGAGATCAGGTACTCAAAGATTATGAGTGGCAAGAAGCACTGAGAATGCAGCAACAAATTCAAATTCTGCAATCATTACCATTAGGATGCTTGCCTATGGCTGTGCCATATCGTTACTTTACTTGTAACGGCTTGGCTTATCGTCCTTATCAATATCAAAACAAAGAGTTATATATTCAAATCGATCAACCTAACGAATATAAACCATCTCGATAGAGAATATCACCTGCTGCTGAATGCCATTTTAAGCGATTTTTTGGCTGAAAAAGCAATGCTTGACTAAACTTACCTTATTCGTATCTCGTTTAAGAGGCTTAGGTTATGTTAAACATTTCTTTTACGCAGTACGTAATGCGTCTTTATTCTGGCCAACAAAGCGATAGGGGATTTATCACTATCCTGCTATTTGTCGCTTTTTTAAGTTTAATGTCTGGCTGCCAATCTACTCCTAAATCTAGCCAAACTATTGCCATAGAACCTTTGTTCCATGATGAGCTATTTACGCCAGTTGATGTCATCACACCTGAACAAATCTATGCCTTGCCCCGAGAATACATTGCTCAAGTTAAACAAGATTATTATCGATACAAAAATATTCGTCATAAAAATATCACTCCTCATGAATGGTTATCTCAATACATTGGCGCGCAAAATGGCGGCTTTGAATATCGAGATCATTTTACCCGTCCAGCCAGTATTACTTCTACCGTGAGACAGGGAAATTGCATGTCATTAGTGGTGTTATCTGCCGCGCTGGCTGAAGCATTTAATATTCCCGTTGAGTTTCAAGATATTGATGTTGAGCCTATTTGGGATAAACGCGGTGGGTTTTACTTAGTTAATGGTCATGTGAATTTATTGCTATCACCAGTACAAGATGCCAATGTAGTTGCATTTAGCGCGCATAAAATATTGGTCGACTTTTTACCAGAACAGGCCGTTCGTGGATACAGTAAAACCATTGTGAATAAACAAACGCTGACCGCAATGTACTATAACAATGTTGCTGCAGAAGCTTTAGTGGAGCAGCAATATGATTTAGCGTATGCATTAATCAAACAAAGCATCAAAAGCGACCCAAGTTTTGTATCAAGTATTAATACCCTTGCTGTGATATATCGCCATAAAGGTGATAATCAAAAAGCAGAACAGGCCTATCGCGCAGCCCTAGCAATGGACAAAGAAGACATGACAACGCTATTCAATCTTGCGCTTATTTTAGGCGAGCAAGATAGATTAGATGAATGGGCTGAAGTGCATAAAATTTTAGAGCTAAGTCGCATCAATAACCCTTTCTATTATTATGACATGGCGCAGCAGGCCTACTTTGAACAGCATTATCAAGAAGCCTTAGTTTGGTACAAGCGTGCACTCGCAAAAGCGGATTATCGACATGAGTTTTATTTTGGATTGTCTCGAACATACTGGGCAACGGGCGAGCACAGATTAGCGCAGAAAAATATGCAAAAAGCATTAGCCTTAACTGCGGATGAAGACAGTAAGCGTCGTTATCAAAGTAAATTGCAAGCAATGAAACGTTGGTAAGAGATGATGAGGAGTAAAGTTTATTGCCAATAATTGGCTGCCAAAATAACCTTGGAAGATCAACAGACCCTAATAAAGCTAAAAATTTTTCACCTAGATAATGATTCGCGTTTTGAAATCCAAACAATAAGTCGTGCAGAAGTTCTGGTATTGCATCAATATTAAGTTTGTTTTGAGTTAAAAAAATTTACTTCTTTGATACGCAATTAAACTTTGAGTTAAAAATAATCCATCGATATTAGAAGGAGTATAAATAAGACTGTCGATTGTTGTTTTTACTCATCGTAATGCGCGGCGATCCGATGCCAAGGTTATTTCACCTAACTGCAGATGACTTATTTCTAATGTCGCATTTCATCACTCATACCTAAGCCCACCTTTCTTATCGCCAAAAAAAACTAAGGTTCAACGCTATTGCTGGTAGTTAAGTTAATTGTTGTTTACTTTTTCAAAATCCGCTTCATTAGCTAATACAAAACTTAAACATGCTAAAACACCGAGAAGTATTGGCTTATTTCTAACGTTAATCTGGTATTGTTTATGCTTCAAATCAAGTGCCCTTAGCAAAGTAATAATAATGTAGCGGCAAAATTTAACTCCTAAGGATCATTCTCTAACTTAAAAAACAACAACGCTAAGACGATTTTGCTGCTGATGTTGCAAATATAGCTTATATGGTGAATGTGGCTAGATAAATAAAGTTATAAATAGTTTATTAATAACAATAAAAAACAATGTCATACGCTGCAAATGTTAAAATATGAATAGTTTGTTGATTTATCAGTGGATAATGGGTAAATTTTAATATCATTTCCATTTGAACCCTGATTGTTTAGGGAAGATAATTGTAAAACGATTGAAATTTAGCCTGTAACGCCGGAGTTGTATTATATGTATTATCAGAATGATGATGTGCGCATCAAAGAAGTTAAAGAGTTACTACCTCCTATTGCGATTCTAGAACGATTTCCGGCATCCGAAAATGCATCCGAAACAGTATTTACGGCACGTAATAACATCCACAATATTTTAGCTAGAAAAGATGACCGCTTATTGGTTGTGATAGGTCCTTGCTCAATTCATGACCCCAAAGCTGCGCTTGAGTATGGACAACGATTAGCGGCTATGCGCGAAAAATATGCGGATCAACTCGAAGTGGTTATGCGAGTCTACTTTGAAAAACCACGTACAACTGTAGGTTGGAAAGGCCTTATTAATGATCCTTACATGGACAATAGTTTCCAACTCAATGATGGTTTACGTACCGCTAGAAAATTGCTCGTCGATTTAAACGATCTTGGCATACCAACCGCTGGGGAGTATTTAGATATGATCACCCCACAATATGTTGCCGATATGATGTGCTGGGGCGCGATTGGTGCTCGAACAACAGAGTCTCAGGTTCATCGAGAGCTAGCATCGGGATTATCATGTCCCGTAGGTTTTAAAAATGGCACTGATGGCACGATTAAAGTGGCTATTGATGCGATTGGTGCTGCAAATGCGCCTCATCACTTTTTGTCTGTGACCAAGTTTGGTCATTCAGCGATTGTGTCGACCATTGGTAATCCTGACTGCCATATTATTCTCCGTGGTGGCAAGAAGCCTAATTACAGTGCTGAAGATGTATCTGTTATTCAGCAACAACTAAAGTCGTCAAACCTTGCCGACAACGTCATGATTGATTTTAGCCATGCAAATAGTGCTAAAGATTATCGACGTCAAATGCATGTGGCTGAAGATGTTGCAGGACAAATATCTGCAGGTAATATGGGGATTTTCGGGGTGATGGTTGAAAGCCACTTAGTTGAGGGACGCCAAGATATTGTTGATGGTAAAGTAGCTTGTTATGGTCAGAGCGTCACTGATGCCTGCATTGGTTGGCAGGATACAGAATCATTATTAGCGACCTTGAGTAATAGTGTTATCAAGCGTAGACAGTCACTTTAATTAACATAAGGCGCCAAGAGCGCCTTATTTTATTTCAAATTTTGAGTGAGATATTCATTGGCTTTTGCCAGTGTGCCAAAGGCTAAGATTAGATTATTTCGCCCTTTATCCTGTAATTCTGGATTGCCAGACTCTATCATCATCCACACCCATGTTTGGATTAACTGCAATGGGGGATACTTTACATTCGTAGTTTCCAAGATAAATCTTCCTAAAAATCATTCAAGATCTAATAACCGTTATAATAACCAATTATCTCACTATGTAATCGACTCAAGCTAAAGAGTAACAAATTCTGGATACAGAAATAACTCTAATTCGCCTAAAAAGACACAATTTCAATGCTATTTTACCAAATAATAGTATACATGGGTCATGCCGCAAGATTTTTTGTAATTCTAAAGTGCTACTTTAAGGTTTGATCAGTGAGATTTTTTAGTCATCAGCTCTCATCGTCGATTTGGCGATTTGTTAACAAAGTTGCTTATCTAAAAGTGGTATTATCGGGTTAAGAAGATCCAAAATTGATTCAGCTAATTCGATTTATTACACATTAATTGGAGTTAAGTATGCGGCCATCCGCCTATTTTGAAGGACCAGTAGGTAAATTAAACTGGCAAGTACTGAGCATGTTATGGCCTTATCTTTTAGAGTTTAAAGGCCGAATTGTTCTCGCGATGGCTTGTTTAGTGGTAGCAAAGTTAGCCAGTGTTGGTTTGCCATTTATTCTCAAAGAGATGGTTGATACTTTAAGTGACAATACTTCTATGGCTACAGCTATTGTTGCGGCGCCGATTGGATTGGTGCTTGCTTATGGAGTCATAAGATTTCTTAACGTAGTCATTGGCGAGATACGGGATACACTTTTTGGGCGAGTGACCGAGCGTGCTATGCGGCGTTTAGGTCTTGCCGTATTTAATCATCTGCATCGTCTTGATTTAGATTTTCATCTCGACCGTCGAACCGGCGGTTTATCCAGAGATATTGAACGTGGCACGAGCGGCGTGAGCTTTTTAATGCGCTTTATGGTTTTTAATATTGTGCCAACCCTCCTAGAAATCACCTTAGTTATAGGCATATTTCTCTTTCAGTATGGTATCAGTTTTGCCCTGATTACTTTGGTGTCTGTGATTGCTTATATTGGTTATTCTGTCATGGCGACAGAGTGGCGTACTGAGTATGTTCGCGAGGCGGCGAGGGCTGACTCATTATCAAATACCCGTGCAATTGACAGCTTGTTAAACTATGAAACCGTTAAATATTTTAATAACGAATCCCATGAGTCTGAACGTTATGATTCAGCATTAAGTGAGTGGGAAGTAGCTAAAAGGAAAAACCGCTTATCGCTTTTTGCTTTAAATGCTGGCCAAGCACTCATTATTGCTATCGCCATGACAGCAATGATGGGGTTAGCCGCTTATGAAGTTTCTCAAAAAACCATGAGTATCGGTGATTTTGTGTTAATTAATGCCTTTATGATGCAGCTGTTTATTCCACTCAATTTTTTAGGGTTTGTTTATCGTGAAATTAGAGGGGCCTTGGCTAACATTGAGCGCATGTTTGATATTTTAGATAAGCAACCTAAAGTCGTTGATATAGATGATGCAATTCAGCAATCACCTGAGTTAGGTACCATCAAATTTGAAAATGTCAGCTTTCAATACGATGAAAGACAAATTTTGCATGACATTAGTTTTGAAGTGCCTTTAGGTAAAAAGGTTGCCGTGGTAGGAGACAGCGGAGCAGGTAAATCGACTTTAATAAAGTTGTTGTTTCGCTTTTATGATGTCAATAAAGGTTGCATATCTATCAATGGCACCGATATTCGTCATTTTACCCAGCAAGCATTACGTCAAGCGATTGCTATTGTTCCACAAGATACCGTGCTATTTAACGATACTTTATATGAGAATATTCGATACGGCAGGCCAAGTGCAACTCAAGCTGAGATAGAGCATGCAGCATCAATGGCGCACTTAAGTGATTTTATCGCTTCATTACCTAAGCAGTGGCAAACCAAAGTGGGTGAAAGGGGCTTGAAATTATCCGGCGGAGAAAAGCAAAGGGTATCCATTGCCAGGGCTATTTTGAAGTCTGCGCCATTTCTGGTATTTGATGAAGCAACATCATCTTTAGATAGTCGTTCTGAACAGGCGATATTAACTGCGTTGAAAGATGCAGCTAAAGGGCATACTAGCCTAGTGGTTGCGCATCGTTTGTCCACCATTATTGATGCTGATATTATCATTGTACTCAGTAAAGGAAGGGTGATTGAGGTCGGCAACCATAATGATTTAATCAATGGCGCAGGGTTATATGCACATCTATGGCATATACAGAATGAACGGGCATATTAACGAATAGAAGCATGTGATTTAGCTAAGGTTAAAAAATTATGTTTGTTTATTGGCTATCAGTATAATTAAGCTTAACTCGGGATATTAATTATATTAAACAGCTATTTGTACCGCTAACAGCGTTGAATTTACTTGCAATAGACCTGCTATTGACGCGTAAATTAATCTTTTTATCAGTATAAAGTTCAAGTTTGACTGCAAATGCTTGAATATTGTATTTTAACTCACGTTTATTCATCTCCTAGCATGAGTTAAGGTTAAACAATGAGTTACCACGAGTTAGCTATCACTTGCTACGCTCGATTATATGCTTGATTTGTAAGTTGTCATCATAGGTGGGTTTATTTGGCTTGATGTTCATTTTTAAGTCATATTTTTGATTATCGAGTAAATTTATCAAACAACCAATAACGATGAATGGTTTTTAATCGTATTTAAGTGCTCATGGCATATGGAGAGGGTAGATGCAAAATATTCCTTTAATAGCTGCATTAGAAGGAACTCAGCATAAAGTTAGCACCGACTGGTTTGCTATTATGGCAATGCTGAAAACACGAGAGATGTCAGATGATGACATTCACAATGTTTATAATGAACTTTGTGCGGGTTTAAGGGTGACAACTCGAGGAGTGACTTTATCTAAGCTTTCAGCGGATGAATTAAACCATCAGATTATTAAGCAATCTGAAAACAAGGATATACTGATATAAGTGTTTAGCGATTGGGATAAGATAATTAAAGATTAATCAGGTAAAAGAGGTACAGCTATCTTTAAAACGTGAGAATAGCTGCTTATTTTTTCTGCCACCCTATGCACACTAGCTTTATCAGCGCGTCAGGTTTATCTAATGGGATGAGACGCGTTATTTTTCCTTGGTCAAAACACACCATTTCGCCTTCAATTTCAGTCAGACGATCACAGTTTTGACAGCTGTAACTGGCGGTTTTGTTATTAGCCACGGTTTGATGGTTCTTCCTGTCCAAGTTTGTATCCTTTAAAGCGTGTTACCTATATATCGCAGACGAGAGTGATATATGCATCACTTTACCTGTTTAATGTGACACAAGTATCATCCTGTAGTTTAGCCGATAACACGCTAGCTGAAAAGTAATACTTTGGCCGTACATTACTACTTACTTATGTAATCATATGCTTATAATGTTGATCTAACGAAATGGATACTCCGCTAGATATGACTATATGCGCATGTTTTCGTGTAAGTAATCGAGCATCATGTACCCCGCACGAATGGGCAATCATGGTTAAATCATAATGTAAATACTGGTTGTAATTAGCTACACGTGTCGACTTGTTTTTAGGATCTAACCCTTGTTGTAGACGTTTATTGTGGGTGGTTATTCCTGTTGGACAAGTATCTTTATTGCATTGCAGTGATTGAATACATCCGAGTGCAAACATATTCCCTCGGGCCGAAGCAATAAAGTCGGCTCCAGTTGCCAGCGCCCATGCAACATAAGATGGCATTACCAATTTGCCGGTAGCAATAACTTTAATGCGTTGACGTAATCCTTTTTGAATGAATAGATCAACGAGTCTAGGCAAACTTTCTCTTAGTGGTAAGCCTACATTGTCCATTAGGGCTTGTGGGGCAGCCCCTGTTCCGCCGTCAGAACTGTCCAGCGTAAAAAAGTCGGGGGCGTGTTCAATTCCTCGGCTGAGTATTTCATCACACATATCTTCAACCCAATGTATATCGCCAATAACCGCCTTAATCCCCGTCGGTTTTCCGGTAGCATGCCTTATTTGAGCAACCATATCTAAAATATCCGCAACACAGGTTATTTCAGGGTGACCATTTGGGCTTATTGAATCCTCGCCAATGGGAATGCCACGAATACTGGCAATTTCTTCTGTTACTTTGAGCCCCGGCAAAATCCCCCCTTTCCCTGGTTTAGCGCCTTGACTGAGTTTTAATTCAAACATTTTAACCTGTGGCTTGGCTGCAATTTGCGCTAGTTTGTCATCATCCAGTTGGCCCTGTTCATTGCGTACACCGTATTTGGCCGTACCTATTTGAAAGACTAAATCACAGTCGCCTTTGAGGTGATGCGCACTTAATCCGCCTTCGCCTGTGTTTAACCAGCAACCAGCCTGAGCAGCACCGTGGGATAACGCTGTAATAGCAGGTCGTGATAGTGCGCCAAAACTCATGGCTGAAATATGGCAAATTTTATCCGTGGTGTAAGGTGAAGGGCAGAATTCGCCTACGGTTACAGAAATGGGCTGTTGATACAGATGGTCACTTATTGGAAATGCAGAGTTGAGAAACAAAATACTGCCTTGCTTGTCGAGCGGCTGTGTAGAGCCAAATGCGATGGTGCGATCGACATTTTTGGCAGCGCGATACACCCAGCTTCGTTCAGCACGATTAAATGGCAGTTCTTCACGGTCATGGGAGAAAAAGTATTGCCTGAAAAACTCACCTTGTTTTTCTAATAAATAACGAAAGCGTCCTATTACGGGGTAATTATGTCTAATTGCCTGCTTTGTTTGTAATTTATCAGCGATGTACATATAGACAACACCGATGAGTATTACCCAAAATAGGATGAGAAATAGCCCAGAAAAAAGATCTATGCCCCATAAAATCCACGGTTGAAACTGCATGTATTATCCTTAATAAAGATATATTCTCAATATTGAATGTTGGTGGTAAAAACACGACGGCTTAGGTCTATTTATTTGCACATCAAATGTGCCGTTAACTTTATTGATACATTGCTATTATTGACGGTATCTGGTGTATTTTTGTAATTAACACTATAGGTTAAATTTTATACGTCGATAAAGATATATCAAGTTAATAAAAGGTGGACGTCATGGAAATAAAATCAACCCGTAACATCGCGCAATATACATCCGTGTCGAGCCAGACTGAAAGCGCTAAACAGAAAACTGGGGATAGTGGGCAAACGCAAGCAAATCAAGCTGTCGAAAGTAAATCCAATATGTCGGTTAGTCAAATTACTAAGCGATTAATGAATGGCCAAATATTGGCTGCACAAGAAAAAGTCACCATAGCGTCAGGGGATCAATCGATGGCGTTATTGTATCGCAATGCAATTGATGCCATTGATTCGGAGTTAGACTTAGTATTAGGTGAAAACACCCCGAGTAAGCCGATGGCTGGGGCTGAAATCGATTATTCACCTGCGGCCACCGCTGATCGTATCTTACAATTTGCGACTGGCTTTTTTGCATTACATCAACAACAAAATCCACAAAGTGATTATGAGCAGCAGCTCAATAGCTTTATGGACAAAATTACTAAAGCGATAGATGACGGCTTTGGTCAAGCGAAAGAAATCCTGTCAGGTTTAAAAGTA
The DNA here is from genome assembly GCF_014647215.1 of Shewanella aestuarii. GTDB lineage: Bacteria > Pseudomonadota > Gammaproteobacteria > Enterobacterales > Shewanellaceae > Shewanella > Shewanella aestuarii. The sequence continues at coordinate 45,737 of NZ_BMOT01000004.1, read as the reverse complement.
TTACAAGGTGATATCGCCGCCGGTGTTGAGAATACTTACGAACTCATTCAAAGTGGATTAGCCAAGTTTAAGTCAGACATGCTACCTTCAAGTAATGATCTAAAAGAATAAGGATTTACTATGTGGGTAACAGGTGAGGTGCTGGAACGAATTGACTGGAATGAAAAATTGTTTTCATTAAAGATTAAAGCCGCTGTCGAGCCTTTTATTGCTGGTCAATTTATCAAACTGAGTCAGATCCGTGATGATAAACGGTTAGCAAGAGCTTATTCTGTGGTAAACCCACCAGGCAGTGACTATGTTGAAATTTTAGCGGTTGCTGTTGAAGATGGATTATTGTCGCCAGACCTTCAATCACTCAATCCTGGAGATAGTATTGAAGTGACTCCAAAAGCGACAGGGTTTATGACACTTGATGAAATTCCACAAGGCGTATTGCAAGGAAAGCATCTATGGTTGTTATCTACAGGCACCGCAGTAGGTCCATTTTTATCCATGCTGTTAACAGAGGAACCTTGGCAAAGGTTTGAAAAAGTGGTTTTAGTTTATGGTGTTCGCTTAGCTAAAGACCTGGCTTATTTAGACTTGATAAAACAGCTGCAAGCTAAATATTCGCAACAATTTGTATTTATTCCCATCGTCACCCGCGAGCCATTTGACGATGCATTAACCTGTCGGATCCCCGAAGCCATTCAGAGCGGTATGTTACAACAAAAAGCGGCAATAGAGATTAATCCCGAAAACTCACAGGTAATGATTTGTGGCAATCCTGGGATGATCACTGAATCACAAAATGCGTTGTTAGAGTTGGGGCTAACTAAAAACTTAAGACGTGCTCCAGGTCAAATTACCGTTGAAAAATACTGGTAAACAGCCTGCTCATTATTGAGATGATAAAAATCGCGTGATCTAAATCAATATCAATACAAATTTCCTAAAAGGCACTTGCTCCTTTAATGCCGATCATTTACTCTTGGCGCGATTGATAATTATTATCATTGCTAATGTTAATTGCTTTCAATAGTTTTTAACGACAAGGGAGAATGTGGAAATGAAAATGGTAAAAGGCGCTGCAGTTTTAGGTTTAGCATGTTTAGCCAACTCAGCAATGGCGGATGATGCGTTAACTGTATATTCATATCGACAAGCATTTTTAGTTGAACCGATCTTAGAGCAATTTACTCAAGATACGGGGATTAAGGTAAATGTTGTCTTTGCTAAAGATGGTATTGCTGAACGTATTGCGCGTGAAGGCCGTTTATCTCCCGCTGATGTTGTATTAACTTCTGATTTTTCTCGTTTAATGGAGCTAGTTGAAAAAGACTTAGTGTCTCCAGTTAACAACGAGGTGATTAACAATAATATTCCTGAAGTTTATCGCTCACCTAAAAATGAATGGTATGCGCTGACGATGCGTGTTCGTAATGTGTATTCGTCAAAAGAGCGTACCGGTAAAGTCGACATCAATTATGAAGATCTGGCGAAGCCTGAATACAAAGGTAAAATTTGTACTCGTAGCGGTAAACACCCTTATAATGTGGCGTTAGTGGCATCTATGATTGCCCACCACGGCGAAGCAGACACTAAAACTTGGTTGGAAGGCGTGAAGTCTAACTTGGCGCGGAAACCCCAAGGTAATGACCGTGATCAAGTATTAGCGGTAAAAGAGGGTATGTGTGATTTTGCCATTGGTAATAGCTATTACTACGGCAATATGATGATGGATGAAAACCAAAAGAGTTGGGCTGAAGCGGTTTACATTAACTTTCCTAACCAAGATAACCGCGGTGCACATATCAACGTATCAGGAATGGCGTTGGCTAAATTCTCACCTAATAAAGATAATGCAATCAAGCTGATGGAGTTTTTAACTTCAAATGTTGCTCAGCAAGCTTATGCTGATGTTAACATGGAATATCCAGTTAAAGCGGATGTTAAGCCATCAAAACTTGTGGCATCATGGGGCGAATTCAAAGCTGATCCACTTCCTATTTATAAATTGGCTGAAAATCATCAAGCGGCAGTGAAGCTGTTAGATGAAGTTAAGTTCGATCTTTAATATCAATATTGATATAAAGCCAGTTTTGCATTGTCATTCGATACGGTGTTGAGGATAACGCCGTATTGATTTAACTGGATAGTAGTTATGATTTTAGGTCTAACCAGAAGCTGGTCGCTTGCTGGTTACTCAATTGCGGCAGTGATCATCCTGCCGCTTATTGCATTAATTGTGCAAGCCGCATTTCCCGATGAAGCAGTTTTTAGTCACCTGTTTGATACGGTACTCCCCACATATATCGCTAACAGCCTGTTATTGATGCTGTTGGTGGGAATTGGCTCATTGCTTATTGCTGTACCCGCCGCTTGGTTTGTCGCAAGATGTGAATTTCCTGGTCGGCGCTATTTTCAATGGTTATTACTATTGCCACTTGCTATGCCTGCTTACATTGTGGCTTATGTTTATACTGATATGCTGGATTATGCCGGTCCAGTGCAACGGGCGTTAAGAGCTGCGTTTCAATGGAGCTCGCCACACGATTATTATTTCCCCGCAATTCGCAGCTTAGGCGGTGCAGCAATGATGCTGTCACTGGTCTTATTTCCGTATATCTATCTGCTTGCTCGTACTGCTTTCATGGAGCAATCTTCTAGTCTATTGCATGCATCTCGTATCATGGGCTGTAGTCCTTGGCGAAGCTTCTGGCGTTTAGCCTTACCTATGTCGCGCCCTGCATTAGCTGTTGGCGTGGCGTTAGTGGCAATGGAAACCGCTGCCGACTACGCTACAGTTAGCTATTTTGCTGTGCCAACGTTAACTACAGCGGTTTACGATACGTGGCTAGGTTATGGCAGTTTAACCGCTGCGGCCAAGTTATCGGCAATTATGCTATTAGTGATTTTTACCTTAGTGGGTGTCGAGCGATTTGCTCGACGTAAGCAGGAACTATTTCAAAAACAAAGCGCACTAAACGACTCTGACCGATATCGTCTTAGCGGGTTTAAAGCAATTGGTGCCTGGTTTTATTGTTCAGCCTTATTGTTTCTAGCCTTTCTATTACCTTTTATTGTGCTAACAGGTTATGCCATTGAATATTTCGAGCAAAGTTGGGATGACCGCTTTTGGCAATACAGTTGGAACAGTCTGTATATTGCGGTATTAGTTAGTGGTATATGTTTAATATTGGCACTGATTTTAATGTTTGTTCGCCGTGTTAGCCCGCGTTCAACAGATTCGCTGCCATCACGCTTAAGCAGTACGGGTTATGCGTTACCTGGCACAGTATTAGCCATTGGGGTATTAGTACCACTGACTTATTTAGATTTTGCGATTAACGATGTTTATGATTGGTTTGGTGCCAGAGGTCCAGGTTTAGTTTTTACCGGGAGTGCAATAGCAATCGTTTTTGCATTTTCTGTGCGATTTTTAGCGATTGCCATAGGCAGTCTTGAAAACAGTTACAAACGGATTTCACCTTCATTAGACATGGCAAGTATCACTATGGGGCAGACGCCTCAGCAATTGCTAATCCGTGTGCATTTACCTCTTCTTCGCAAAGGGTTATTGGCGGGCGCGTTACTTGTTTTCATTGAAAGTATGAAAGAGCTACCCGCCGCATTATTATTACGTCCCATAGGGTTTGAAAACTTAGCCACCTATGTGTTCCAGTTTGTGTCTGATGAGAAACTTGAACATGGCGCGCTAGCGGCGATTGTGATTGTTTTTGTTGGACTGATCCCGTTAATTTATCTCAACCGTTCATTGGAGCATACTAGCTAATATGTCGACTCTCACGATTGAAAATGTTTTCAGTGATTACCAAGGACAGGTGATTTTAAACGGACTGAATTTAACTTTACAGCAAGGTGAGATTGTTGCTTTGCTAGGCCCTAGCGGCTGTGGAAAAACCACTTTATTGCGTGCCATAGCAGGTTTGCAACCGATTAGTCAGGGTACGATTAAGATTAATGGTGATGCGCTAAGTGGTGATGACCTGTTTGTCCCGAGTGAACAGCGTGGCGTGGGGATGATATTTCAAGATTATGCCCTGTTCCCGCACTTGACTGTGGCCGAAAACATTCTGTTTGGTGTAAAAGGCTTATCTAAAAGTGAGCGACAAGCACGTTTAGATGAAATGCTTGAACTGGTTAAATTAACTGGATTAAGTCAACGTTACCCGCATGAGTTGTCAGGGGGACAGCAACAACGCGTATCGATTGCTCGTGCGTTAGCTTATCAGCCGCAGTTATTGTTACTCGATGAGCCATTTTCAAATATCGATGCGCAAGTGCGTAATGAAATGATGCTTGAGATCCGCAGTATTCTCAAACAACGCAATGTCAGTGCGGTTTTTGTGACCCACAGTAAAGATGAAGCTTTTGTCTTTGCTGATAAATTGGCATTGTTTAAAGAAGGTTGCATTATTCAGCATGGTTTAGCGGAAGAGTTATATGCTCATCCAAACGATAGATATGTGGCTGAGTTTTTGGGGGCGGGTAATTACTTACCTGTTACTGTAAATAGTTGCATGGAAGTGTCATCCCCAATTGGTGTATTGCAAAGTAGTGCGTCTATAAACTATCCTGTTGATTATCAAGGGCAGTTACTACTCAGGCCTCAACAAGTTGAATTGGTTGCCGATGAGCATGGGCTGGCGGTAATTGTCGAGCGACGCTTTCTTGGAACGGTATGCCATTATTGGGTTAAAGTTGAAGAGCATTGCTTGGAAGTTCGAAGCCAGCTATTGCAACTTTCACCGGGGCAAAAGGTCAATTTATTTGCACCAGTGCACCCCTTGGTTATTTTTTGATTGTGCCAGATCAAAGAGTTAAATTATGATGGGTTTAGAATATTCAACTGAGCGCTAACTGAACTTGTTTGTTTAGTTTTCATTTTTTAAACCGATAACAATCTAGGTGGTTTGTTTCAATATGGATAATCAGGTTATGCCGCGCGAGCAATTAGGGATTTGTGCCGAAGGTAATTTACACAGTATTTATTTGATGTTTAATGCCAATGATGGTGTTGAAGATCAATTGCGTCCTTCTATTGCCAGTGTCGCGCAGTATATCTATGAACTCACCGACCAATATGCTGACAGTGCTTTTAACGGTTTTGTTGCTATTGGTGCTAACTTTTGGGATACCTATTACCCAGAAGCCCGCCCAGCCTTGTTAAAACCTTTTCCTTCTATGAATGAAGGTAATCGTGATGCGCCAGCTATTGAATACGATTTATTTGTTCATATTCGTTGTGATCGCTTTGATATTTTGCATTTAGTGGCCAATGAAATTAGCCAAATGTTTGAAGATTTGGTTGAGCTGGTCGAAGAAGAGCGTGGTTTCCGCTTTATGGATAATCGCGATTTAACCGGTTTTGTTGATGGTACCGAAAATCCTAAAGGCCGTCATCGTCAGCAAGTGGCTTTAGTCGCTGATGAAGATCCAGAGTTTAAATCTGGAAGTTATGTTCATGTACAAAAGTATGCTCATAACTTAAGTAAGTGGCATCGTTTACCAGTTAAAAAACAAGAAGATATCATTGGCAGAACCAAACAAGATGATATCGAATATGACTCGGAAGATAAGCCATTAACCAGTCATATTAAGCGGGTTAATTTAAAAGATGCTAACGGCGCATCAATGGAGATTTTACGTCAAAGCATGCCGTATGGCTCTGTAAAAGAGCAGGGATTAATGTTTATCTCTAGCTGTAAAACACCCGATAATTTTGAGCAAATGCTACGCAGTATGATCTATGGTGACGGACACGGTAATCACGATCATTTGATGCAATTTACTAAGGCACTGACTGGATCATCGTTTTTTGCGCCATCATTGGATTTTTTGCTCCAGTGGGATGAAGCGTAATATATACGCTTACGGCGATGCCTGAATTAAGGTGTTGATTTATATTGTTTAATTTTAATTTTAGTGAACGTGTGATTTATAAATAAAAAAGCAATGCCGAGGCATTGCTTTTTTATTCTGTCTTTACTAAAAAATTGCCGTAGGCATTACTCGCTAAAATTAAATAATGACTTGACCGTTTCAAGAGTATCATCAATGGTTTTGATGCTTGAAGGGCAAATAAAGATCGTATCATCACCAGCAATCGTGCCCAAAATACCTTCAGGTTTACCTATTGAGTCTAATAGACGCGCAATTAATTGCGCCGCACCGGGGCTGGTTCTTACTACAATCATGGCTTGGTTATGGTCAACATCAAGCACCAGATTTTTAAGTGGGCTGCCAGCAGTTGGCACGCCTAATTCAGCTGGTAAACAATACACCATTTCTTGTTTGGCGTTACGGGTTCTTACCGCGCCAAACTTACTCAGCATTCTTGAAACTTTTGATTGGTTAATGTTACCGAATCCTTCGGCTTGAAGTGCATTAACAATTTCACTTTGGCTGCCAAAACGTTCTTCTTTTAAGATAGCTTTGAAGGTTTTGACCAGATCATCCTGATTTTTAGTGGTTGGCATATAGTATTTTCATCTTATAGTTGTTATTCAGAAAAACACCTTATTTTGAATACTAGTGGTTTTTTTGTCAAGAAAAACCCACTTTTGATGAATAAAAATTCAATGTTAATTGTTTTGAAAGTGTAGCAAATGCTTTACTTGGTCAACTTGCTTAATACAATAATGGGTTGATTATTTTGATCCGCTAAGCGTAATTTACCCTGTGAAATGGACGCCGACTTAACTAAAGGCATGGCTTGCATGACTTTTTGCTCTTGGTTCATAAGCGCTTCGATACAGGCTTTGCGTGTTGTCCCCGCAGGTGAGAGCGTTAAGATATCATCTTCAAATGTGTAATTTCCCATAAAAGAATTACAACTGGTATTGCCACTAAGCTGGCCATTTTCAGAAAAAATCAATTTTGCCGGGCTGTAATCAATGGTTGGCGCAGATAATACTGATTCAATGTGCCACGAGCCAATTAATGAGGTTGAATTATCGATTGCTGAATGACTTTGACATGCGCTTAAAGCGAAAATTACTGCAGCAGCGCCTAAAAAATGCTTTATCATGTTTGCTAATTTATTGCCTAGATTATTCAAGTTGTGGCTATTCTACTTGATACTGTGACAAAGTGATAACCCGTCTTCTGTCTATTAATGAGAAATCAGTATGATTAAAGCGCTTAAGTTACTTCATTACCTTGGTTCAATGTTATTAATGCTGGGTTGTTATTTGCATCTGTTCACCGACACCAGTCAGCGAGCACAAGGTATGTTGATTGTCGCCAGCTGTATTGGTTTAGGCTTAGTGATGATGGCACCTTTCCCCGTCGCACTAATGATCCAGTGGGCAAAAAATCAAGATAGCCAATCATTACCTGCATCAGAGGCGGCTTCTGAAAAGTCATCGCCAAGCCCAGCTGAAAAGTCATCAGAAAACTCTCAGGATAAATCGTGATTCAATATCGCAAAGCCAATTTAGCGGATGTGCCTCAGTTAGCTGAACTGGAACGTAAGCATGTTAATGCTGAATTAACTCGACATGATCCCAGTCTTCAAGGGCAGGGGTTAACCCAAGCTCAATTAACGCAATTGATTAATCAGCATTGGATAATATTAGCGTTAGAGGGGGCTAATATTGTTGGGTATGTCATCTCGGCTCAATGGAGCTTCTTTGGTAAACAGGCTTTATATCAAAAAATAATTCAAAAACTTCCCTTACTGGATATAGATCAAGATGGTCTGCCACAGCGAGTAAATCAAGATAACAGCCTTCAATATGGGCCAATTTGGATTGCTGAAGGACATCGCGGACAAGGGATTTTTACCCAGTTAGTTAATCAACTGGTTCTTGCTATCAATCAGCAAAGTCGCTACTTAGTGGCTTATATCGCTGAGGATAATGGGCGCTCTTTTAAGGCTCACACTCAATATGCTGAAATGCAAGTCGTGGATTATTTTGGGTTCCAGCAACGTGATTTTTATCTTTTGCTACGAAAGCTGTCTTAAGCTTAGATTGTGGAGCTGAATATGTCTGGTCAATTTGAAACCTTATTTGAACCTTATCTCGGGTTACGCCTGAGTGCTTTTGATAATGCGAAGCTAGTTGTGTCAGTGTTAACGGCACATGAGCAAGCGTTTCAGATGGCAGAAATCACATTGCTCACAGACGATGCGACAAAATCACTTAAGCACTATGGGGTTAAATGGCTAGGTTACTGGATTGATTGCGGAAAATTAAATCAATACCAAGTAGGTTTACGTTTAGTTGATGACAGTAAGAAGCCGTCGCTTGACATGATTAATGAAATCAAAGTCCCCGTGATGACTATGCAACAGGTTGGTTTTATGTGTATTGAGAGCGCACATTTCGATCATTGTTAGTATTATACCAATCGTAATAAATAACTGATCATTCTAGCTTGTGAAAATACCTGATAACGGCGTTAGATTTTTTGATTGTAGAATAACTACGTATCAAAAAATCTGCCTTGTTATCACGCATTTTTCCTACGCTATTTCGGGCCACTTATTTACTGTGATTGGCATTAGATAGTGATAACTTTTACATGGTTTTAAGTCATTTCTGAAACGCTACATTCACTATAAAATTGCCATAAAAAAACCGCCGTTATGGCGGTTTTTCACGATGCAAAGGCGAACAGTTAAAGTCCTGCGTCTGCGCGTAATATTTCAGCTTTGTCAGTCGCTTCCCATGGGAAACCTTCACGACCGAAGTGTCCATATGCTGCAGTTTGCTGATAGATAGGGCGAGCCAAATCTAGCATTGCTGTTAAGCCATAAGGACGTAGTTCGAAGTGTTGACGCACGAGTTTGATTAACACTTCTTCAGAAACTTTACCCGTACCAAATGTTTCAATACTGATAGAGGTCGGTTCTGCAACACCAATAGCGTAAGATACTTGGATCTCACAACGGTCAGCTAAGCCAGCAGCAACGATATTCTTAGCCACATAACGGGCAGCATAAGCCGCACTGCGGTCAACTTTTGAAGGGTCTTTACCAGAGAAAGCACCGCCGCCATGACGAGCCATGCCGCCGTAGGTGTCTACGATGATCTTACGACCAGTTAAACCACAGTCACCCACAGGGCCACCAATTACAAAACGGCCAGTTGGATTGATAAAGTATTTAGTGTCTTTATTTAACCATTGAGATGGTAATACTGGTTTAATGATGGTTTCCATCACAGCTTCAATTAAATCAGCTTGCTTGATTTCTTCTTTGTGTTGCGTTGATAACACAACGGCATCAATACCAACAATTTTACCTTCATTATAGGCAAAGGTAACTTGGCTTTTTGCGTCAGGACGTAACCAAGGTAATGTCCCGTCTTTACGTACTTCTGATTGACGTTTAACCAGTTTGTGCGCATATGTGATTGGAGCAGGCATCAATACATCAGTTTCGTTGCTTGCATAACCAAACATTAATCCCTGGTCGCCAGCACCTTGCTCAGCTGGATCGCTACGGTCAACACCTTGGTTGATGTCAGGTGATTGTTTGCCGATCGCATTTAAGATTGCACAAGAATCAGCATCAAAGCCCATATCTGAATGGGTGTAACCAATATCACGAACCGTTTTACGGGTAATTTCTTCAATATCAACCCAAGCAGAGGTGGTCACTTCGCCACCCACTAATACCATGCCTGTTTTAACATAGGTTTCGCACGCAACACGAGCTTTCGGGTCTTGCTCAAGAATTGCGTCTAATACCGCATCAGAAATCTGATCGGCGATTTTATCTGGATGACCTTCTGAAACTGATTCAGAAGTGAACAAGTGCTTTGCCATAGTGGGAAAATCTCGTCGTTTGCTGATAAAAAATAAAAAGTTTTATACGTCTAGACGTCTATTCTAGTCGAAATTGAATCTGATAACACCCCTCTATACGAATTAATCGACAGAATTGTGCAATGCTGCAAAAAATAATCTTAACTGAAATTTGCCTGTTTTCTATATTGCGTAATTAACAATATGAAATTTAAAGATTTCATTATAATTTATGCGATTTTAAAATAAAGGCAGATATATATTACGAAACAATATCAATGCAATAAAAACTTCAGCTTGGTTGGGGGGGGCGATGCAATAGCTTTAATAAATACTCGATTTTACCAAGATTTAGTGTTTTTTTGTCCATAAATGTATAGAGACAGGCAATAGAAATGATTTGGCTAGTTGTTGTGTAAATTTTAATTTGCGTCCTGTCGCCTAGTAGGGGAAAATATCCCTTCAAATTGCCCGCTAGACCTCATTAACAAGCAGGAGAGAGCATGTCATCTCGTAAAGAACTCGCAAACGCAATTCGTGCGTTAAGTATGGATGCCGTTCAAAAAGCCAATTCTGGACACCCAGGCGCACCTATGGGTATGGCAGATATTGCTGAAGTGTTATGGAATGATTTTTTAAAGCACAACCCGAATAACCCAAATTGGGCAGATCGTGACCGTTTCATTTTATCTAACGGCCATGGCTCAATGCTTATCTACTCTCTACTGCATCTTTCTGGTTATGCATTACCAATTGAAGAACTTAAAAACTTCCGTCAATTACATTCAAAAACCCCTGGCCACCCAGAATATGGTTATACACCGGGCGTTGAAACCACCACAGGCCCATTGGGTGCCGGTATCAGTAATGCAGTCGGTATGGCTATTGCTGAAAAAACCTTAGCAGCACAATTTAACCGTCCTGGTTTTGATATCGTTGATCACTTCACTTATTGCTTCTTAGGTGATGGTTGTTTAATGGAAGGCATTTCACACGAAGCTTGTTCATTAGCAGGTACTTTAGGCTTAGGTAAACTTATTGCGTTTTGGGATGACAACGGTATTTCTATCGATGGTCATGTTGAAGGTTGGTTTACTGATGATACCCCTAAGCGTTTTGAATCATACGGTTGGCATGTCATTGCCAATGTTGATGGCCATGATAGCGACGCCATTCGCGCTGCCATTGAAGAAGCCAAATCGGTAACTGATAAGCCGACAATGATTTGTTGTAAAACGATTATTGGTTTTGGTTCGCCTAACAAGTCTGGCAGTCATGATTGTCACGGCGCGCCACTCGGTGATGCTGAAATTGCAGCAGCACGCGAATTTCTAGGTTGGCCACATGCGCCATTTGAAATTCCAACTGATGTATATAAAGGTTGGGATGCTAAAGAAGCTGGCAAGACAAATGAAAATGCATGGAATGAAAAATTTGCAGCTTATAAAGTGGCAGAGCCTGCATTGGCCGCTGAATTTGAACGTCGTGTATTAAACGGTGATTTACCAGCAGATTTCGAAGCTAAAGCACAAGCATTCATTCAACAATGCCAAGATAAAGCCGAAGGTATTGCTAGCCGTAAAGCATCACAAAACGCAATTGGTTTCTTTGGTGAAATGTTACCAGAACTTCTAGGCGGCAGCGCTGACTTAGCGGGTTCTAACCTTACCCTTTGGTCTGGTTCTAAAGGCATTCAGGACGACCCAGCGGGTAACTACATTTACTACGGTGTACGTGAATTTGGTATGAGCGGTATTATGAATGGTGCATCACTTCATGGTGGTTTCATCAATTATGGTGCAACGTTCATGATGTTTATGGAATATGCTCGTAATGCTGTTCGTATGTCTGCATTAATGGGTATTCAAAATATCTTCGTTTATACCCACGATTCAATTGGTCAAGGTGAAGATGGCCCAACGCATCAGCCCGTTGAGCAGCTTGCTAACTTACGTATGACACCAAATATGACGGTATGGCGTCCATGTGATGCTGCCGAAACCGCAGTATCGTGGAAGTCTGCGATTGAAACTCGTAAATCACCTACTTCGCTAATCTTTAGCCGTCAGGGCTTAAAAGCACAATCACGTACTGCAGAGCAATTAGCAAACGTGGCGAAAGGTGGTTATGTACTTTCTGATTGTGAAGGTACTGCGGATGTGATTTTAATTGCAACAGGCAGTGAAGTGCAGCTAGCACTTGATTCAGCAGCAGTATTGGCTAACGAAGGTAAGAAAGTACGCGTTGTTTCTATGCCTTCAACGAACGTATTTGATAAGCAAGATGCAGCTTACAAAGAGTCAGTATTACCAAAAGCTGTGACCAAGCGCGTCGCAATTGAAGCGGCTCACGTTGACTACTGGTACAAGTACGTTGGCTTTGGTGGTGACGTTGTGGGTATGACTACCTTCGGCGAGTCAGCACCAGGTGGCGACTTAATGAAGCACTTCGGTTTTACTGTTGAAAATGTCGTTAACAAAGTTAACGCATTAGCATAAAAATAAGCTGAGTCACTTACTCAAATTATCGCTTATATGTTAAGTGTTTAATTGTGTATAATAAGACGGTCTACACTTTCAGTGTGGGCCGTTTTTATTTTTCTGCCTTATTTACTTTTCTTTTTATGCTGGGAATGGAATGATTCGAGTTGCAATAAATGGTTATGGTCGTATTGGTCGGTCTATTCTTAGATCCCTATATGAATCAGGTAAACGCCAGCAGATTCAAATCGTTGCAATCAATGAACTTGCAAAACCTGAAGCCATTTGTCACCTTACGCAATACGATACCACCCATGGTCGTTTTCAACATCAAGTTAGGTTAAAAGATAATCACCTTATTGTCGGTGATGATGCGATTTTATTGCTCAATCAAGCCGATCCGAGCTTACTGCCTTGGGGTGAATTGGACATAGACATAGTGTATGAAGCTACTGGTAGCTTAAGTGATCGTCAACAATGTGAAGTGCATATTCAAGCTGGTGCTAAGCAAGTGCTGATTTCTCATCCTTCTTCAGCAGATGTTGATGGCACCATTGTTTATGGCGTCAATCATGATTTATTACGCCCAGGGCATACTGTAGTGTCAAACGCTTCATGTACCACCAATTGTATCGTGCCGGTGATTGCGGTGTTAGATAAACATTTTGGTGTCAAAAGTGGCGCTATTACTACCATTCACTCAGCAATGAACGATCAACAAGTAATTGATGCCTATCACGATGATTTACGTCGCACTCGCGCAGCGGGTCAGTCAATTATTCCGGTTGATACCAAACTTGCTCGCGGAATTGAGCGTATTTTGCCACACATGAAAGATATGTTTGAAGCTATCTCTGTGCGTGTGCCAACCATTAATGTGACCGCTATCGACTTGTCTGTCACCGTGGATAAAAAGGTTGATATTGGGCAAGTCAATCACATGTTAGCATTGGCCTCTAATGGCAGTTTTAACGGCATTTTAGGCTATACTGATGAGCCGCTAGTATCATGTGATTTTAATCATGACCCACGTTCGAGTATTGTCGATGGAACCCAAACCCGTGTAAGTGCCGGTCATTTGGTTAAATTACTTTTATGGTGTGACAACGAGTGGGGTTTTGCCAACCGCATGCTCGACACCAGCTTGGCGATGATTCAAGCTAAGCACTCTGGTCAATAATATATTGCCGTATGTGATGCCTAAAACGTAAAGGCGACAAGGATTAATTAACCGTGGATTTTATCGGCGGTTTGCACCAATTTTGTTTTTTATTTTTACATTTATGAGGAAAGGCTAATTATGGCAATTATCAATATGGTGGATTTGGATCTACAAAATAAGCGAGTGCTTATTCGTGAAGATTTAAACGTACCAGTTAAAGATGGCGTAGTCACCAGTGATGCTCGTTTACGTGCAGCATTACCAACAATTAAACTGGCACTTGAAAAAGGTGCCGCGGTAATGGTGATGTCACATTTAGGTCGCCCAACTGAGGGTGAGTTTAATGCAGAGTTTTCATTACAACCTGTGGTGGATTATTTAGTAAAAGCACTTGATTGCCCAGTGCGTCTAGCTAATGAGTACCTAAATGGTGTTGATGCTCAAGTGGGTGAAGTGGTCGTTTTTGAAAACGTACGCTTTAATCCAGGTGAGAAGAAAAACGATGAAGCCTTAGCGAAGAAAATGGCTGCATTATGTGACGTTTATGTCATGGATGCATTCGGTACAGCACATCGTGCTCAAGCATCAACCCATGGTGTGGGTGTATATGCGCCTATCGCATGCGCGGGTCCATTACTGGCTCAAGAATTAGATGCATTAGCTAAAGCCATGGATAATCCGGCGCGTCCATTGGTGGCGATTGTTGGCGGCTCAAAAGTCTCAACTAAGTTAACTGTACTTGAAAGTTTATCGACAATTGTTGATCAACTTGTTGTCGGTGGCGGTATTGCTAATACCTTTATCGCAGCGGCTGGCCACAATGTAGGTAAATCATTATACGAAGCTGATTTACTTGATGAAGCAAAACGTCTGGTTACTAATGCACAAAGCCGTGGTGGTGATATTCCTGTGCCGACAGATGTAGTTGTTGCTAGCGAGTTCAGCCCAACAGCAACCGCAACCCTCAAAGCGGTAAGTGATGTGTCAGATACCGATATGATTTTTGATATCGGCCCAGATAGCGCAGAAGCCTTAGCCAAAATTATCGAACAGGCTGGTACCATTGTGTGGAATGGTCCGGTGGGCGTGTTTGAATTTGATCAATTTGGTAAAGGAACTGAGCGCATCGCGATGGCGATTGCGGAATCAAAAGCCTTTTCTATTGCCGGCGGTGGTGACACCTTAGCGGCAGTGGATAAATACAATATCGCAGATAAAGTGTCCTACATTTCAACTGGCGGTGGTGCTTTCCTTGAGTTTCTTGAAGGTAAAAAGTTACCCGCTGTTGAGATGCTAGAGCAACGCGGCGCAAAATAAGCGTTAAGCGACAACATAATAATTATTAGAAAAACCGTTCCTTAAACTGCGTTTTGCAGTTTAAGGAACATATAAATCCATCCAAAAAATAGCGACCTAGGTGAGTAATCACCCTATAATTGGAGAACAAAATGGCTCTTATCTCTCTACGACAAATGCTAGACCATGCTGCAGAGCACGGTTATGGCGTACCTGCTTTCAACGTAAATAACCTTGAGCAAATGCGTGCAATTATGCAAGCTGCCGAAGCGACTGACAGCCCTGTCATCGTTCAAGCATCTGCTGGTGCACGTAAGTATGCTCGCCCTCAGTTTTTAAAGTATTTAATGGCTGCAGCACTTGAGCAGTATCCAGATATTCCAGTGTGTATTCACCAAGATCACGGCACAGATCCCGATATCTGTCAGCGTTCTATTCAGCTTGGTATGTCATCAGTAATGATGGACGGCTCATTAATGGCTGATGGTAAAACCCCAGCATCGTATGAGTACAATGTTGATGTTACTCGTCGTACCGTGGCTTTTGCTCACGCTTGCGGTGTGTCAGTAGAAGGCGAAATAGGCTGTTTAGGTAGCTTAGAAACCGGTATGGCAGGTGAAGAAGATGGTGTCGGTGCAGAAGGTATTTTAAGCCATGACCAACTGTTAACTACCCCTGAAGAAGCTGCGCGCTTTGTGGCTGATACCCATGTCGATGCACTTGCGATTGCAATTGGTACTAGCCATGGTGCTTACAAGTTTAGCCGTAAACCTACCGGCGATGTATTACGTATCGATCGTATTAAAGAAATCCATGCCCGCATTCCAAACACTCACTTAGTTATGCATGGTTCCTCTTCTGTCCCGCAAGAGTGGCTACAGATTATTAACCAGTACGGCGGCGCTATCCCTGAAACTTACGGTGTACCTTTAGAGGAAATCGTTGAAGGGATTAAGCATGGTGTGCGTAAAGTTAACATTGATACAGACTTGCGTTTAGCATCTACCGGTGCAGTGCGTAAATTCTTAGCCGAAAACCCAGCAGAATTTGACCCTCGTAAATTCTTAAAAGCGTCGATGGAAGCAATGGCTGACATTTGTACTACACGTTATGAAGCATTTGGTTGTGCGGGTATGGGCTCTAAAATTAAGCCTAAGTCTTTACAAGCTATGTATAAAGCGTATCAATCTGGTGAGTTAGATCCAAAAATCAATAACTAATCGACAGTTATTAACTCATCACGAGTTTAATCACTGAGTACAGATTTTTAGTAAAGCCCGTTTAATCTTAGTTAAGCGGGCTTTTTATTATTTTAACAACATGAGATTAGCTAACCTTAATTTGGAGGGTAATCAATTATAAAACAGTGGCTTATAACATTCTCTGCGTTGGGTTTAGTTGCAGTCGACGCGTACATTCACCTTGTTATCATTACAAATTTAAACTTTGACTGTACCCATCCGAATGCTTCAATTTAAATCATGGTTATTCATCTCTAACTCGAGTTGAAGTTAACTATCAAATCTGTTGTATATTCATACAAAAAGGCGCATTATCGCCGCCCTTAAAATATCTCTAAAGATAGGCTAAAGCCCAACTGCCATGACGTACTAGCTTCTATTGGCTGTGGCGTGATGTAGTTTAATTTCTGTTTTATATCATTAAAGTGATTTTGTTATGCAAACTTCGACAGATAAACCCCTCAAGCTTTTTGCCCTTACATGGCCATTGTTTATTGATTTTGCACTGCACTTTCTTACCGCTGCATTAAACACATTTATGATCAGTCACGTTTCTTATCAAGGTGTTGCCGCATTATCTGTAGGTAATATGGTATTTGAGTTGGCAATTACCCTATTCAGCTTTGTAAGCATTGGTGCCAGCGTTGTAATAACCCAATACCTAGGGGCTAAGAATAAGCAGGCTGCCCGAGAAGTGGTGTACTCATCGATTGGATTTAATTTAGGGGTGGGTGTCGTTGCAGCATTAGGGAGCATTGCTGGGGCAAGCACTATTTTGTACTTAATGAATCTACCTGAGCATCTATTGGCTGACGGTAAGTTGTATTTGCAAATTGTTGGTTTGTGCTTGATACCTGAAGCCGTCGCTATGTGTATAGCTGGTGCGATGCGCGCCCATGGGCATACATTGCAGGCTATGTGGGTTACGTTGGCAATGAATGTGATTACATTCATAGGTAATTTATTACTTTTATATGGCTGGTTTGGCTTGCCCCAAATGGGGGTAGCAGGTGTTGCAATTAGCACTGTTACCGGCCGAATTATTGGCATGTGCATAATGTTATTGCTGTTTGTTCGCTATACCGGTATTCGTCTTCACATTCCTTCAATGATTAATCCTCAATGGAAAATGCTTAAAAAAGTGTTTCATATTGGTCTGCCCGCGGCGGGTGAAAACTTATCTTGGATGCTGCAATTTTTAGTGGTGACCTCTTTTGTCGGTTTGATGGGCGATAAAGCGTTAGCAGCGCAATCCTTGTACTTTCAGATCTGCATGTTCATTTTGTTATTTGGTTTATCTATTGGGATCGGCAATGAGATTATTATCGGTCATTTAGTCGGAGCAAAAGCCATCAAGGCTGCAGAGGCGCAACTTTATCGAGCCTTAAAAATTGGCCTTATAGTTACCACTTCAGTTGCGGCGTTTGCAGCAGTATATGGCGAATATTTAGTCTCTTGGTTTACAGATGAGAGGGATGTACTCCAACTCGTGGCGCCTTTGTTTATTTTAACTTTATTTATGGAGCCAGGGAGAACCTTTAACCTTGTGGTAATAAATGCTTTACGCGCCAGTGGTGATGCGAAATTCCCATTCTTTGTCGGTGTGTTTTCCATGTGGTGTATTGCTGTACCGGGAGCATATTGGCTAGGTGTGCATTTAGAGTATGGGCTAGTGGGAATTTGGGTCGCTTTAGCCATTGATGAGTGGGTACGTGGGCTTGCTATGCTTTGGCGTTGGCGCAGTGGGCGCTGGCAAACTAAAAGTTTGGTAGTAGATCATCTTTAATCTCAATGGGATATTGGGTTTGATTGGTTGTGAGTTTTTCATTTTAGTCACGAAAGTGTTAACATGCGCACGATTTTGAGGGGATTAATTGTTAAATAAAGGATCAGATAACATGAGAAAGTTGCTATTAACTGCTGCAATATCAATGGTTATGCCATGTACTGCTTTTGCCGGTGGTGATTTTGTTGAGGGTGATAAAACATTTGCTGCAGATGCTGAGTTAGGGGCAACCTTAACAACAGGTAATACGGATACATCATCTTATAAAGCGCGTTTGGATATGAAGCATGAGTTAGATAATTGGGAAAACCAATACTTACTGGAAGGGCTTTATAAAGAAGACACTAAAGAAGTGACCGCTAAGCGTTTCTTTGCAGGTGTTCAGGGTGATTATCAAATTAACGACCGCAGCTATCTGTTTGCTAATACCAACTACGAATTAGATCCTTTTACTGGTTACGATTTCACCTCTACCACCTCAGCTGGTTATGGTCATCGAATCATTGATAATGCTGATACATCTTTAAAAGCTGAAATCGGTCCCGGTTATATTTATCAGCGTTTAGATGCTGAAACAGCATTGATTGAAGGTTATGAATCTACCGACAGTGTTGTTGCCCATGGCGTGATAAACTTCCAGACAAAAATTAGTGACTCATCAAAGTTTCAACAACGTTTTGTTGCTGATTGGGGTGATAAAATAGATGCGCGTTCTGAAACATCTCTGACCGCCAGCATTGTTGGCGCGTTGGCAATGAAGTTTGCTGTGGTTGTGCGCTATAACAGCGAGCCTTTAGAAGGTAAAGAAAGCACGGATACTGAAACCAATATGACATTGCTTTATTCATTCTAGTCTTGTTGTTTTAGTACATTGATAAAGCCAGCGAAAGCTGGCTTTAATGTTTATGCAATTCTTGCTGTAAGACAATCTTAATTCTTGGCGTTTGATTTGATGGCATGACCTAATGCATTCACTTTCGGGACAATATCATTACTATCGCTAGGATGAAGATTAGGATCAGGCAAGTATCCTGATAGCTTATGTTTAAGCACGTTATAATTAATCGGTTTTAGCATGTAGCCGGTTACTCCAGCTTGAATGGCTTTAAGAATATTAGCTTGCTCCCCATGAGAACTAATAATAAAAACATCGGTTTCTAATAGCTGTTCATGAATGCGAATGTTTTTTAATAAATCTAACCCTGAATCTCCTTCCATTTCCCAATCAGTTAATACTAATTGAAAAGGCGCTTTTTTTTCTGAGGCTTCAATAAGCTTAGCTAACGCTTTCTCTGCACTGTTGGCATTGTCTACTTTTTTAAATCCCATTTCCGATAATATGGTGCAAGTGATCCCTATCATTGATTCCGCATCATCAACGACCAGTACCCGAGGCATAGTCAATGGCGGAGGGGTCTTTTGCAGCTTATTAAGCATCATTTTTACTTTATTGTGAATCGATACCAGTGTAATAAGCTTGGTTTCTTGCTCGTCTGTAGTCTCTAGAGTATCGCTTTTAGTAATAAGTGCCCGTTGCTGGTTAATGGAATCAACCAATATAGCCTTTAAACTATTTGCTTCTTTTGAAGTAAACATAGTTATTAAGTGCCCCTATAGGATTAAAAAGACATAGAAAGTGGACTGAACTATAAATGTAGCGCTTCTATAATGTCGACGCGATACATTTTGTTGCTCAAGTTATTTATTTTTCGCGCTTAAGTTCACGATTTTTAATTCAAAATAGGTGCACAATGTTGTTCACCTCAGGCTAATTTCAGGTAAATCGATTAAGCCTGAAGCGATTAAGTCATGAGCTAACGCATTTTACTTGTCATAAATAACGCTAAAGCTAACTTCGGTTGGTCAATCGTTTTAGAGAGCATGATATGCAAATTGGTCACTGTTGGTATGACCGACAGAATAAGCAATTAATCGATCAGGCTAAGGACATTTCGTGGCCATTGAATGATCAAGAATATTGGGTGTTGGAACAACTGGTTCAACATCGTGGCCAAGTTGTATCAATTCATCAGCTAAAATCGCCTCATATGCATCGCACAACCATGCTCAAAATTATCGAATCATTGATTCAGTTTTTAGGCGGTGGTAAAGACATTTTATTGGAGTACATCCCCAATCAAGGCGTTATTTTGTATAAAAATACAACATCGCCACATGCTAGTTTATTGATGTCGCCGCGAGGGACTTTGCCCTACAGTCACTATCTGTTAATTATCATGTTGGTGATAGCAGGCTGTGTTTATGCCTACTCTGGCTTGTCGACGACAAGCCATATAAAAGCTGATTATTCAGAACGGATTGTTTCAAAGCAGGGCGGTTTGACCCAGTTATTAGTCTATGCCGCCGACGAAGAGAATTATAAGTTAAATGAGCAAGTTAATATCATAGCCAAACATATCAAAAGCTGTGATGCGATAGCTTGGCAAACGATCACATTAGCCTTATCCCGTGACAAACTAAGCCTAAGTATCATTATGCTGCAACAAACTGAGGCTGCTTGGTTATATCATAATGTTAAATTATCCCGGGCTTATGTCGATCAAAAATGGTTAAGTCCAAATTGGCTAAAAGAGGTGCATATCTGTGAATAAGATCTGCGCAAAGCTGTTAAGTGTTAAAGGTGGGCTTTATATTGGCGCGCTATTATTCACTTTGTTAATGATAAAGTTAACTTGGTTTACTGAAATGCACATGTACGATGTGCAATGTCAGGCCAGTGCGTTTGATTTAGCTCATCTGCAAGAGGGTGAGTTATTGCGTGGAGACATGTTGCTGCAATTGATTGAACAAAATGGTCGGCTGTCTTTAGCATATTATTCCGCATTTGATGAACCTATTCGTGAATATGCCATCTTTGAAGGTGAGTTGGTGACTATGCATTCTGGCTCACTGACCTATGATTACAACGTCAATATGACCGACTATAAATTTGCCGAAGTGAGCCATTTGAACGATTACCTGTTGCATGAGCTTAATCTAGATAGTTTAAAACTAGGTCAACTCTTTCCACAAAGTATTCAAGTGATTGAAGCCGATTTAGAACGACATTTTTTAGTGATAAAATTTTCCCCAAGTAATCAGTTATGGGCTTGTAAGATATTGCCTTAATGTTGAGTCTTTAGATGATTGTAGGTTTAAGTAAATTAATTTAATCCTATAAAAAATCTATCAAAACTATAGTAAGATTACGCTATCTAAACGACTAATTGAGTGGGTCTGTGGCAAAGGTTAAAGTTAAACAAGAAGAAGCGCTTTCCGTAAAATTTAGCCACCAAATGGAAACGGGTGATCAGCGAGCTTTTGACCTGTACTTTTTTTTACCCAGTGAAATGTGGATAGACAGTAAAACCTTAGATGAAGAAGCTTATTATCATAGTGGCATAGTTGGTCGTCGTTCATATTATTCTAAAGGCCTTCATTTACCATTAGTGCAGTCACGTTTTGCAAGCTTAAATAAACGCACCCTAGAAGAGTTCCGCCTATATCTGAATTTATTCGCCTATCAGTTTGCTGTTGCCATTGAAACTGATGCCAAAGAGCTACGTCAAAAAACGGAACCGCAAGAGTTTTACCCAGCACTCAATGATTTAAGTGATCAAGTCGCGCAGCTATTAAAGAAATTTCGTCGTAATGAACCCAGTGAAGATAAGTGGAAATCTTACTTTGAGCATGCGGATAACTATCTTTCGTGGTTTTGCGAGCAGCAACTGTTAAAAACATTGGCTCATGGCCCAAGAAGCGCTGAACATAGTGATATTTCAGAAAAGGTAATTGCTCTGTGCCGAAGTGAAAATGATTATCGTGAAGTTGAAAAACGTTATAACTCAACAAGCACTAAGCAAGATGCCAACCGTATTTCTAATAAAATGTTGTTGTTGCGACGTCTTATTCAGCAAGGTGTTGTGTTAAAAGAAGAGTTGAAACCGCTTGGGATTGGATTGAAGAAGTTTGTCACCGGATTAGCAACCGGATTAGTGATGTTAGTTGTCTCGGCTTTGATCTTTAAGGCTCAGGGATTCTTTAATGGTTTAACTCTAACGCTATTACTGACGCTCGCGGTGATCTACGGATTTCGTGAGATTTTTAAAGAAGACATTCGCAATGCAATGTGGCGCATTATTCAGCGCGGGCGTCCGCGTTGGAGTCGCATCTTACGCGATACAACAACTCAGGCAGTGGTAGCTAAACAATTAGTTTGGCTGGAATTTATTCGCCAACAGGACATTCCTAAAAATGTCGCTGAAATAATGAAGCACCGCCACAGCCAAAATAAGGTTGATACTACGGTACTGCATTATCGCATTGCGACTAAAGTGACTAATAAGCCATTTGAAGCAGGGTATTCACAAATTCAAGAGCAAGTTAACTTTAGCCTTGTGCCTTTCGCCCGCCATCTTGAGCGCGGTAAAGCAAAAATTTACCATGAATCTGAGGGCAAAATCAGCAATGAATCGGTTGAGCGTCGCTATCAACTTAACTTAGTCGCTGTGCTAAAAGACGGAAAAGAGCCTGCTGAGTACGCTCGATTTAAAGTGACCATGAACCGTTCTAGTATTATTGAGATCACTGAAAGCAAATTACCTGATAACATCAATCCGTTTACCATAGAGCAAGAATAAGGGCAGCTTAGTACATGCTGGTATTGCCAAAGTCGAATGTAGAAGTTCGAGTAAAAGCTTGGCAAATATTTTGATCACCAGATTGCTTCGCGCGTTTAAGAGCAACATCCGCATTGACTAAATATTGTTCTAAGGTTTGTTTTTCTAAATACCCTGCAATACCAATGTTTATCCCTTCATCTAATTGTAGCAGGCTAAGTTTTTGTAAGGTCTTTATCGCAAATAAATGCGTATGTGTGGCATCGGTTTCGGGTAAAAACAACACCAACTTACCCAGCTGTAAATGGGCTAATTTATAGTTAGATGGTAAATCGATTATAATTTGGTTTTCAATATCTTGTTGACGTTTTTCTAACTGGCTAATATCACCCATATTATTGAAAATGCCCTCGGGGTTGATATCCATGACCATTAAACTTGAGCTTGCTCGAATTTTTTCACTGATATTATAAAAATGGTTTTCTAAATCGACCATTCTCATCACCATATTGCTTTTTGATGCCAACACTTTGGGGCTATGCATAGGTGCGGGAGCGTTGGTTTCAACTGTAAATATCAAGTACTCAATATCACCTTCTAACGAAAGATGACCGTTAATGGTTATCTTCAAGTTTTTAGTAAATCGGCTTTCTTCAAAAGGCTGTACTTGGCCTTGCCATTCACCTTGAAGTGTCACTTGGGTCAGGATATTTCCCCAAATATGACTAATTTCATCACCCAGTAGTGAAGCGATATCGAGCTGGTTATTACCATGCAACTTCATCAAGCTATCAAAACAATGGTTACAACTAATCATTTTACCTTGTGCATCGGTCAAAGCAGTGGCGACAGCGCCGTCACTGAGCAGTTGATTTAAAAATGCCAGCTGACGACTTGCTACTAACTCACTGATATCATTAAACACTACTATCCAGTAATGTTCAGATGGTGATAATGATTCGCGGTGGATATGGATGTTGATTTGATGGTTGTCATCTTCTAAACCTATGCAACCAGACCAGCACTGTTTATCAATTAGAATTTTGACTATTTCATCGAACTTATCATCGGTAAGATTTAATACCCGCTGTAAACTGCGATCCGTTAAGGTTTTTAATTGGTAGTGTAAAGAGTTAGCGGCACTTTCGTTAATGCCTAAAATTCTGCCACTGTCGTTGGTAATGGCGTAGCTCAGCTCAGTATTGAATAAACCATTGGACAGTCGAATACTATTGTGTCGAGCTTTGCGTTCCATTAAATAGCGATGGCGGAATACAATTAACCCAACGCCAAGTAAGCCAATAAAAATGCTCGCGATCACAAGCACTATCGTCCATTGTTCAAAGCGGGTGGCGATATCTTGATGTCGGATATACGATAAAAAGAAGTATTCTCTCTTGGTTTCATTTTGGCCGGTAAGCTCAACCTTCAAATATACGAAAGTGGAATTTTTACTGTGGTATTGACCAAAGTTGTTCATCGCCATAGATTGCCATAATTCTGGATGAGTCTGTTTTAAGCTCGCTCCTAAGGTGTCAGGCATGTTGGTGAGTGGATTCGACTGATTCGCGCCAGCATATAAAAAGCTTTGATGATCGAGTAATAAAAGTGGCGAATTGGGATTAAAAAAAGCCGGTTTAATGGTATCCAATAAGCGGGTTACTGAGTTGTAGGTGATTAAATAACCATTAATAGACTGATCAGGGTTTTCTAACCAAGCTAGTTGAAAAATATAAGGTTCTAGCTTGCCATCAATAGGAATAAAGGCCATATCAGAAGAGAATATTTCGCCACCACCCAGTGCACTTTTTCCCTTCAATAATTTAGGCGGCAGTGTTAGCCCTTCAAAATTACTTGAGGTTGCAAATTTAAGATTACCTTGTGGATCGTACAGCGCTAACCCGAGCAGTTCAGGGATATGTTTGGTGAGCGAATCCCAGCTTTGGAAAAGTTTGTGTTTTTGTTCTTCACTAGGGGTCGATAAGTATTGGCGAAGCAATTCACCGTTGGCGAATGTTTGAGTACGAAATTGTAAAAAACTCATCTTATCTGACGCCAAGGATGCGACGGTTTGCAATTCACTGTAACGTTGACCAGCCCAGTCTTCCTGAAGTCTGCGCTCGCCCATATTAATAATCATATTTGTGGCAATAAACAGACCGATAATCAGCAATATGATTTGACTTGCAAGAGACAAAATATGGGTGCGAGACCAATGAATATCTTGGACTGATGCAATAAGTGGTATTGCACTTGAGATGGTATTTTTTCGTTTAAACATTGTGCCAACTTTGTCTGTAAAATATCGCCAAATTACACTGATGTGAAGCGGACACTCATATTAGCATGATTTGTTTAACTAAATAATAGAACCCTACATTTTATGATGTTACTCACTTTAAAGCTTGGTTAACCGACAATATCAAGTTGTCGTTCGGTAAAGTGGCATCCAGCATTGATTGCAATTTGACGGCACTGTTCGATGTTGACTTCACTTAATCCATTTATCGCACTAACAGAGACTGAATTTATATATTGCGGAGCTAGTTTAATAAAGTCGCGAACGGCAGCGTAAGCCTTTGGTAGCTTAGGTTGGCAATGTTTTATGTAGGCCGCTTCAGTATCGGCATTCAATGAAATTGATATGGCATCAATATACTTTGAAAGCTCAGGTAAAATATTACGTCGGTGAAATAAATTGCCTAACCCATCCGTATTAAGTCTGACTTTAGCTCCACGTTGCTTCAGCTCGGCAGCTACGGTTAATAGCGTTGCTAGATTTAAGGTGGGTTCACCATAACCACAAAAGACGTATTCCTCGAACGCTGACACATCCCCCAGCAAAGGTAATATATCATCTGCATGGATGGTTTTACTCAAGGTTAAATCATATTCAGCCACTTGTTTGCTGCCATTATGCTTAGGGCAAAACTGACAGCGTAATGTGCAGCGGCTAGTCAGATTGATATAGCGACTTCTGCGAATATCATACACTAAGGTATGCGTAAAAGTGGTGTCTGTAGATGGAGTTGATTGCATACAATATGAAGGTGATGGATGACGATTTATCATAGTGTATTTGGTCAGTGATGAATGTTGGTCATGTCGCAGAATCTGAAAACAAAAACAGCGCCTAATTAGACGCTGTTTTATGGTTATCGTTCGTTTTAGAGGTAGTCGGCTTCAGTATTTTTGGGTTGCCACCACCACAAGTAGAAACGTTTAATAAGCCGTTTTATATCATCTAATATGATGTAAAGCACCGGTACTAGAATCAAGGTCACTACAGTTGAAAACAGAATACCAAACGCCAATGATGTGGCCATTGGGATCACAATCTTCGCCTGTAAGCTTTTTTCCATAATGATTGGCGCTAAACCAACAAAGGTGGTTAGTGAAGTAAGAATAATCGCTCTAAAGCGGTAACAACCGGCATCTATAGCCGATTGTAATAATGGCTTGCCTTCTTCTCTAGCCTTGTTAACAAAGTCGACCAATATTAACGAATCATTTACCACCACACCCGCCAAAGCGACAATACCGCACAAGCTTAATACGCTCATCGATAGTCCCAGCATGAAGTGGCCCACTAATGCGCCAATCATACCAAATGGAATGACAGACATAATAATTAATGGCTGACTATATGATTTTAATGGGATAGCCATTAATGCATAAATGGTAAACATGGCAAAGAAGAAGCCTTGTATTAAACCTATCATGGCATTCTGCTCATCTAAGCTGCTGCCATCAAGCGATGCTGATACATGCGGATATTTAGCCGTTAAATAAGGAATAAACTCTGACTGTACTTCATCCACCACTTTGCTTGGTTCAACTTTATTTTTGTTAGCGTTAGCGCGGATAGTAATAGCGCGGCGCCCATCAACACGAGTAATTGATGCGTAAGAATCGCCTAATTCAACTGATGCCACACTTGAGAAGGGAACCGTTTGTCCATTCTTAGTGCGTATCATCATATTTTCAAGATGGCCAATCGTGCGTCGCTGCTCCAAAGGATAGCGAACCATGACTTTCACTTCTTCTTTATTACGTAAAATTCGCTGGGCTTCATAACCGTAAAATCCATAACGTACCTGACGCGCTAAGTCAGACAGTGTAAGCCCTTGAGCTTCAGCTTCAGGTAAAATGTTCAGCCTGATTTCGTGACTACCAGATGAAAAGTTATCAGAAATATCATAGACACCTTCATAGGTGGCTAACTTGGCTTTGATTTCTTTTGAGGCTTCAGCTAGCTGATCTAAATCGCTTGACGTTAATCGGAACGATAAATCGCCACCGGTATCATTAGTGCTGGCGTTAATATTGAGTTTTTTCACCGATAACAGTTCCGGCAACTGTTTACGCCATTCTTCAGCGATAGTTACGCCGTCTACTTCACGATCTTCACCTTTGGTTAATTCAGTAAAGATAAATGCTGAAGTACGGGAGTTTAGCGCCACAAAACTGTGCTTAACCACAGCGGAGCCATATTTCTCTTCCATCACTACATTCATTTTGTATAAAGCATCTTCAACTTGCTGCACTGTGTTTAAGGTATTGAGTTCAGAACTGCCTTCATCCATTTCTAATTGGACTTGGATAAAGTCTGATGGGATATCAGGGAAGAACACCCAGCGCACTTTACCACTAGCCACTAAGGCGAGAGAGAGAATTAATACCCCAACAAATAGCGCTACCACATTGTAGCGTTGCTTAATACAAGCCTCTAAAAAGTGGCGATACTTGTGATGAATAAAGAATTGCAGCTTGTCATTTAAGGCCACTTTGAAGCGAGAAAACACATTTGTTGGCTTGGTTTTTTTACGCACTTTCATGTGTGCTAAATGGGCGGGTAAAATAAATTTTGATTCAATCAATGAAAAGGCTAGGCATAAAATAACAATCATGCCGATGGATTTCCAAATAATCCCCATAGGGCCTGAAACTAAGATCATGGGGACAAACGCCGCAATGGTGGTTAAAACACCAAAGGTAGCTGGCATGGCCACTTTGTGCACACCTGTAATGACGTTATTTAATGAGTGTCCGTTTTCCTCTACCTCACTATAAGCACTTTCTCCAATAACAATGGCATCGTCGACAACTATCCCCAGCACCAAAATAAACGCGAATAGCGTAAGCATGTTAATTGACATGCCAACCATGGGCATGAGTAACATCGCGCCTAAAAAGCATACTGGTAGCCCCATCATCACCCAAAATGCGAGTTTGAGATCAAGGAAAAGGGCTAGAATGATAAAGACTAATAGCGCTCCATAAAACATGTTAGATAACATCATGTTTAATCGGCCTTTGAGATAGTGGGTTAAATCTCCCCAGGTATCTAATTGCACATTAGCAGGTAAGCTACTTTGTCGATCGGCAATATAAGTTTTAACTTGCTCAGAAATGGCTAAGGCATTTTGATCATCAATACTGGTGATTTCAATAATGGCAGCAGGTTTACCATTAAAACGTGTATAACCAAGACGCTCTTCAAAGTCATCTTTAATTTCAGCGACCTGTGGTAGCATAATTCGGCTGCCGTCGGCTTTAGTTAATACGGCTATTTTTGCAAAATCTTCGCCAGTATAAGCCTGACCTTTGGTGCGTAATAAAATATCACCGTCTTTGGCGCGAATAGACCCACCCGGTAAATCTATTGAAGAGTTTTGTACCGCTTGGGCGACTTGGCTAAAGCTCAAGCCGTATTCCCGCAGTTTATCTTCTGACACTTCAATGCCTATTTCATAGTCACGTACACCGTTTAATTTGGCGCGAGTGACCCCAGGAAGATCGGTTATATCTTCACGAATCGATTTGGCGATTTCTTTCATATCATGTAAAGAAATATCACCGTAAACCGATACCCAGATAACATTGTTTTCTGGTTTTATCTGAAAAATGTTCGGTTTTTCAATATTATCAGGAAAGGTTGCAATGGCATCTATGCGCAGCTTAGATTCATCAAGTACCGATTGAACATCATAACCATCATCGACTTCAATCGTCACAGAACCCACGCCATCACTGGCGACTGAGGTAATTTTTTTAATCCCTGACACATCTTGAATGGCTTCTTCAATTTTGATGTTAATCCCTTCTTCAATTTCCTGTGGCGCGGCTCCTGGGTATGCCACATTGACGTTGATAAGGTTAAGGGTAAAACTGGGGAAAACTTCTTTGTTGATCAGTACGGCACTGAATAAGCCACCGCCAATCAAGACTAACATTAATAAGTTTGCGGCAACGTTATTACGGGCAAACCAAGCTATGATCCCTGACTGACCTTGCATTATTCGACTCCTGCTGGGCTGATTTCATCATCGGACACATCATCAGCAGGGCTAGGTTGTTCACCTTCACCTAAAATTTTTACTTTTTGGCCATCAGATAAATTAACCACATTGGTGGTTGAAATACGTTCCCCATCGGTAAAGCTATCTTTGATATACACTTTGTCGATATCACTTTTGACAATATTCACTGAACGCATTTCAATGGTATTGTCAGCTTTAACGATGGCAACTTGATCATTTCGAACCACATGGCGTGGCAGTGAAACGATGCCCGTGACAGTGCGACCTTTAATCACAGCGGTAACAAAACTGCCGTATTTCAATGGTAGTTTGTTCATGCTGCGAGCTTGAAGTAGGTAAGGGTCGGTTACCTCCGCAACTAAATACACCATACGGTTTTGCTCATCGATGACATTTTCACTGCGGATAATATTGCCTTCCCAAGAGATATCTTGGCCAGCAAGTGATGCATTTAAGGTTACTTGAGTATCGGGGTTATCGATTGACTCTAAGTAAGCTAAATCGCTATTGGTAAGCGGTAAGCGAACTTCAGCGATATTGGTATCATAAAGCTCGCCTAAGTTAGTACCTAAAGTAACGTATTGACCTAAATCTACTTTTCTTGCCTTGATGATGCCGTCAAAAGGGGCTCGAATTACAGTGCGTTCAAGATTGCGCTTTGCTCTTGCTAGTCCTGCTTGTGCCGATTTAACATTAGCCTGCTCTTTTTTGAGTTGAGGAATACGTAAACCTAGTTCTGGTGCAACGCCTTTATCAAAGTCTTTAAACTCAATCTTCGCCACTTCACCGCGGGCAATCTCTTCGTTAAGCATTGCAGTAGCCTGGGCGACATTCGCCTCAGCTTGCATTAAGTCTGCTTCATAATCAGAGGGTTCGATTAAGGCCAGTTGTTCGCCTTTTTTAACCATGCCACCTGCCACAAAGTTAGTCGAGATACTTTGTAAACGTCCTTGGACCTCGGTGACTAATTGAGTTTTATATTTTGGGTTAACAACACCATATGACGGTAAGTTTAACGACACTGTTTGTTGCTCAACTGTCATTACATCCACAATTGTCAGAATCGCTGCTTCTTCTTTCTGCTCGGGAGTTTCTTGCGTACCCATTAGCAGCATAGCGAGTCCAATAAATACAATCAGGATAAAAAGTGGAGAAAGTCTTCTTAAAATAGTTATCATTCTTTTTGCGTATCCATGCTGAATTGTGATTGAGGCTATTAACAAGTCGTAATTGTTGTTTTTATCATCAATCAATTAACTGCTTTTTTTATGCTTATCAGTATTATGCCTAAACTAGCAGAATTTCAGCTTTACCTAAACAGCTTTAAGTAAATAAAGTGTATCAAGCTTGTTACATTGTTGATTGTTCGTGATCTTGTGAGATGAGAACTTAATCGTGTTGAATTTCAGCGGGAGAATCATTTTATAAGTGAATATAAACTGGGCTAGTTTTAATAAGAGTGCTGAAAATGGAATGAGCTGGGTATAAAAAAGCGAACCTGATGAGGTTCGCTAGATTAACATTTAACTAAAAGAGTAATAAGAGTGGCTTATTTCTTTTTCTTAAACTTTTTAGACGGTTTTTTTGCGTCTTTTGCATTGGCTTTTTTCTTTCCTGGCACCTTGGCTTCTTTATGCTTAGGGCGGAGTTCTTCAATCACGCGACGCTTTAACGGTTGCTCAATATAGCGCTCAATTTTGCCTACAATACGAATGTCGTGTGCTTCAACTAAAGAAATCGCCGTACCTTTAGCGCCTGCACGACCTGTACGGCCAATACGGTGAACATAGGTGTCAGCCGAGCGTGGCATGTCATAGTTAATGACATGGGTAATATCATCTACGTCGATACCGCGAGCGGCAACATCGGTAGCTAGCAACACATTGACTTCGCCTTTAGTAAAACGACCTAACGCCTGAAAACGTTTTTTCTGCTCCATGTCGCCACGCATAAAGGCACAAGGGATATTGGCTTTTAACAATAAGCCTTCAAGGCTTGCAACCACTTCACGGGTTTTAACAAACACTATGGTTCGTTTAACTTGCTCTTGTCTTAAAATATTGCAGAGTAAGGCAAACTTATGATCTTTATCATCGGCTAAATGTGCCCATTGATGTATCTTAGCTTTTTCGCTGCGCGGCGCTTCTACATCGATAGTAATAGGATCTTTTAACAGATCACGAGCAAAACGTTCTACACCGCTGCCCTCTAACGTGGCAGAGAATAACATGTTCTGTTTGCGACCTTGTGCCTCAATCGCAATTGCTTGAACGACAGATGAGAAACCCATATCAAGCATACGGTCAGCTTCATCAATAATCAGAATATCGACTTCAGTTGCATCGAATTTTCTTTTGTCTAGGTATTCCATTAATCGACCCGGAGTGGCGATTAAAATATCCACATTACCTGCAAGCGCTTCTTCTTGAGGACCGTAAGGTACACCACCGGTAATTATGGCGATATCGAGCTCCAAGTCCGTTGCTAAATGACAAGCGTAACGATGGATCTGGCTAGCAAGCTCACGCGTTGGGGTAAGCACCAATATACGTGCTTGACCTTCAAAGCGACGTGGAAAGTCAATAAGGTGTTGTAATGCGGGTAATAAGAAACTGGCCGTTTTGCCTGTTCCTGTTGGTGCACGCGCAAGAATATCCCGTTGCTCCATCGCCATCGGAATAGCTTCTTGCTGGACTGTGGTTGGGCTTTTATGGCCCATGGCTTTCAACGAATCTAATAACCTTGGGTCTAAATCGAAATCTTCAAATAACATGCGCGTGGGTCTCGCTTAAAAGTAGCCGAGCATTATAACTGACGAATCACATAGGCTAAAGTTTTAAGTAGAAATCTCGGCATAAATCTATCATTTTGGATGAGTAGTGCCCCTGTTTATTGCGAATAAACATCTGACTGACGATAATTGGCACCGAGACTTCGCCCTGTTTTAGTGCCAATAATAAACGATTTTCAACTTTTCCCTCAACGCTACTAACGGCGACATATTCACTTATATACAAAGGGGTTTGCGCCAACGCCAGTTGAAACTCTGTCAAACTTTGAATGGGAATAATTAGGCTTGCCGTACCGCGTTCATCTAACAGCTGCGCAATCGCGCTGAGTAATTCAATAAAGCTGAGTTGATTGGTATGCCTTGCTGTGGCTCTGGCGATATTTTGCGTTTGTGGCCCAGTGGTAAAGTAGGGCGGGTTGCAAATTATGTGGTCATAATGTGTTTGCGACTGTTGAATAAATGATAAGCAGTAATTTTGAATACTAGTGTGTAGCAGAGTGACTTTTTCTGGCCATGGACTGTCTGCAATATTTGCTTGGCAGTCATCAACAGCGGCCGAGTCAAGCTCTATTGCGGTTACCTTAGCATCGAAATGGGAGCGCTGAGCTGCCATTAAACTCAATAATCCACTGCCTGCGCCAATATCCAAAATGTTTCTAGCTGCAGCTAGTGGTGCCCATGCTCCTAATAATACGCCATCGGTGCTTACCGACATACCACAGTGGCTGTCATCAATATGGAATTGTTTAAATGTAAATGGCATGCGTTTTACGGATATGGGAAACAAGTGGGCATTGTAGCAAAATATTGAGCTTTGTTAATTTGTGTCATTCTAGATTAACTGTGCCAATCAATATAGGGAGCGCTGTACGGTTAGATTCTAATTGCTGAGTTGTTAAATTTTGTTAACGTCATTTGTTGTCTGTTTGTCTTATGTTTATTGATTTTGGGAGTTGTTTAAGCATAAAAATGTAAATTTTCGCTTTATCCTGCTCTGCTATTGTGTACTGCCGTGTTCTTTGATATTAGTTTCTGCCTGTTTAATCATAGTAAAACAGCGGTTCTATTTGTTTTAAGGGCTTTTACCTGTAATGGAACAAATAATCGTACCAAAATAGTGCTTTTTATATTCCTATTTGAGTAGGTTTTAGATGATTAAGGTGTAAATATAATTTTACGACTTGGGTTTTGTTATAGATTAGCAGTAGCTAAATCGAATTTGATCACTTAAGTTGGTAAAAACAAATACAATAAAATGAGACCTCATAGTGCAAACAACTAAATTATCGATTACCGATACCTTTGGCCTAGGATTTATGGCTTTTGCTTTCTTTTTAGGCGCAGGAAACCTGATTTTCCCCCCTTTTGCTGGCTTTTTAGCTGGTGAAAATATGTCGCTTGCCATGCTGGGTTTTCTGTTAACCGCTGTGGGTATGCCGCTGATAGGCTTAATTGCAGTAGCTAAAGCTAACGGCAAGATTATGGCTTATTTACCCCCTTTTGCGGCGACTGCATTGGCGATTGCCATTTATATCATTATTGGCCCAGCGTTCGCCGCGCCAAGAACCAGTTTAGTTGCATTTGAAATTGGTGCTCGTCCATTTATTGCTAACCCTGATGCGGTTGTGATGATTGCGGGCCAGTCAGTCAATATTGCCCAGCTCATCTTTACCTTAGTGTTTTTTTCTATAGTAATGTTAATGTCATTATTCCCTGGAAAGCTATTAGACAACGTCGGTAAGGTATTAACGCCTATTTTAATTTCATTGTTAGTCGCATTGGCAATGAGTGTATTGTTTTTATCTGGTTCAGATATTGGCGCGCCTTCTGGTGAATACCTATCTAGCCCTTTATCAAAGGGGATTATTGAAGGCTATAACACCATGGATACTCTGGCGTCGATTATGTTTGGTATGTTAATTATTGATTTACTGCGTAAAAAAGGTATTGAAAATGCGGCTGATCAAACTAAATATCTTATCCGCGCAGCAATCATTGCAGCATCCGGCTTAGCCTTTGTCTATATTTCACTGTTCTTTCTTGGTGCTTCAGCGGGAGATTTAGCAACAGGTGCATCTAATGGCGGAGCTATTTTAACCAACTATGTTGACCATCACTTTGGCCTGTTGGGCATTATTATGCTGTCGGCTGTTGTTGGCTTAGCGTGTTTAACCACTGCAATTGGTCTAGTAACAGCGTGTTCTGAGTTTTTTAATGAGTTACTACCGAAAATTTCATATCAACATTTTGTGATCTTTTTTAGTGTGGTTTGTGCAACCGTGGCTAACGTTGGATTATCACAATTGATCTCTATCAGTATTCCTGTGCTAATGACGATTTATCCTGTGGCGATTGCACTCGTATTAATTACTTTGATTACACCTAAGTTTGCGCGTCCAGCGTTTTCACAACGACTTGTGCTCAGTATCGCCTTAGCTTTTGGTATTCTTGATGGCTTAAAAACAGCCGGTGTCGATATGTCTGCGTTTAACTTTTTACCTTTGCACGCAGAAGGTATGGCATGGCTATTACCAACAGCTATCGTAACGATAGTGTGTTTATTCTTACCTAAAATGGCTCAACCTCACTCAGTTGCCTAATGGTTTTAATGCTAAGTGAGCTGATCTTAAACCGTTGGATATGCTAGTCTACAGCCAGTATGTCCAGCGTGTTAAATTGAGTATGACTTGAATTCTACTGACTATTCTTCACATCCAATGATTGATCAATTCCTTGATGATTTATGGTCAACTAAAGGGCTAAGTGATAACACCTTAGCCTCTTATCGCACCGATTTAGCTCATTTTGAACGTTTTGTTCTTAGCCAAAACTCCTCATTACTTGAGGCCGATGGTTTGTTGCTAAAAGATTACCTCGCTTATCGTTTTGAACAAAAGTATGCCAAAACCAGTACGGCAAGATTAATGAGCAGCCTCAGGCGTTTTTATGGATTTTTAGTGATCACTAAACGTATAAGTGTTGATCCTACGGCATTAATTAAATCACCAAAACTGGCAAGAAAACTACCAGATGCGTTATCTGAAGCCCAAGTTGATACATTGCTTAGTGAGCCTAATCATGATGATCCTGTTGAGTGTCGTGATAAAGCCATGTTAGAGCTGTTATATGCAACAGGGCTTAGGGTGACAGAGCTAGTGAGCTTAACCATGGATCAAATTAGTTTACGCCAGGGGGTGATAAGAGTCATGGGTAAGGGCGGTAAAGAAAGGTTAGTGCCTTTAGGCGAGCAGGCAATTGATGAAATTGAGCAATACTTGAAAACAGCCCGACCAGAGTTGCTGCACATGAAACAGTCAGATGTGTTATTCCCCTCTAAACGTGCTCAGATGATGACTCGGCAAACATTTTGGCATCGAATTAAGTTATATGCTTCAAGATCTGGGATCAGTGTGCACTTGTCACCACACACTTTAAGGCACGCATTTGCGACTCATTTATTAAACCATGGTGCAGACCTAAGAGTTGTGCAGCTATTACTAGGACACAGTGATTTATCGACCACACAAATATACACCCATGTAGCCAAAGCAAGGTTACAACTGTTACATCAGCAGCACCATCCAAGAGGTTAATGCGCTAGATAGTTTTGGTTACATTAAAAAGCCTATCTCATAGTTGCGTTAATAGGCGTAAATCTGTAAGTTTTGCACTTAAAGTCGGGTCTAGTTATGTAACCCGTGTAATTAGGAATCATCATGAAGTTATCAAAAGCATTCATTCTTGTAGCCAGTTTACTTGTGCCAGCAATGTCACAAGCAACCTCTGACACTGACAACAAAAACAGTGAATTGAAACAAAAAATATCCGATATGTTAGGCGTTGAGGTCACTACAATTCAGCCCTCACCAATTAGTGGTTTACAGCAAGTGCTGACAGACCGTGGTGTACTGTATATCACCGAAGATGGCTCTAAGTTGATTCATGGTAATGTTTATGATTTAAATAACCGCATGAAAAACTTAACGGAAGCGGCATTAGCGGGTCCTCGTATCGAGATGCTTAAGCCGTTTGAAAAAGACATGTTGGTGTATAAAGCTAAAAACGAAAAGCATGTCATAACCGTATTTACCGATGTGGATTGTGGTTACTGTCGTAAATTACATAATCAAATGTCAGAATATAATGACTTAGGCATCACTGTGCGCTACTTAGCTTATCCTCGTGCCGGTATACCTTCAGCTAATGCGGATGA
This sequence comes from Shewanella aestuarii, assembly GCF_014647215.1. Lineage (GTDB taxonomy): Bacteria > Pseudomonadota > Gammaproteobacteria > Enterobacterales > Shewanellaceae > Shewanella > Shewanella aestuarii. Next base: position 10,064 of record NZ_BMOT01000004.1, on the reverse strand, counting down.
AATGCAAGCTGTATGGTGTGCCAAAGATCCATTACAAGCCATGACAGATGCTAAAGCGGGTAAGAATATTAAAGCGGCTTCATGTGATATTGATATCTCTAAGCAGTATCGCTTAGGTATGTCTTTTGGTATTAATGGCACGCCAGCAATGATACTGGAAGATGGCACTATGATACCTGGCTATCAACCACCAGAAAATTTATTGCAGACTATCGAATCTAGATAGTAAGCTAAAAAAGGTGAGCACAGGCTCACCTTTTTCTTATTCAATATTTAACTTTAAATCATCCTCATAGGATCTAGGATTCGCTTTGTCGCAGAACATTATTCGTCGTCCTCAAGTCGATGACTCGCATTTACCATCTTCCTTACCACCGCTATTGAAACAGTTGTATGCACGGCGTGGGGTGGGACAGGATGATTGTGAGTTAGTCCTCGCAAGATTGTTACGTCCGGATACGATGAAAGGGTTAGACATTGCCGCTAAAATTGTTGCCGATGCGATGCAAAGCCAAAAACAGATCCTGATCGTTGGGGATTTTGATGCCGATGGTGCAACTTCAACTAGCGTGTGTTTACTTGCATTAAGGATGATGGGCGCAACGCGGGTTGATTATCTTATTCCTAACCGCTTTGATTATGGTTATGGTTTAAGCCCTGAAATTGTTGCTGTAGCACACAGTAAACATGCACAACTGCTTATCACAGTCGATAATGGTATTTCATCTATTGACGGGGTGAACGCGGCAAAGGCCTGCGGTATGCAAGTGGTGGTTACCGACCATCACTTACCCGGACAAACCTTGCCCAATGCCGATGCGATCGTCAATCCTAATCAACCAGAATGTGAATTTGCCAGTAAATCTATTGCTGGAGTGGGAGTGGCGTTTTATTTAATGACCGCCATTCGAGCGGAGCTGCGTCAGCGTAATTGGTACGCATTACAAGGTATCGAGCAGCCTAATTTAGCTGTACTGTTAGATATTGTCGCCTTAGGGACAGTGGCTGACGTGGTTTCTTTAGATCCCAACAATCGCATTTTGGTTCAGGCTGGACTTCAACGCGTGCGCGCAGGACGATGTCGTCCAGGGATAACCGCGTTATTAGAAGTGGCCAAGCGAGATCCTTGTAAAATTGTCGCTGCCGACTTCGGTTTTGCGGTTGGTCCTAGGTTAAATGCAGCCGGGCGTCTTGATGAAATGGCGTTAGGTGTAGAAACGCTATTGTGTGATGACATCATGCGTGCAAGGAGAATGGCGGCTGAATTAGATGGTTTAAATCAAGACCGACGTGATATTGAAGCTAGCATGCAACAAGAAGCATTAAAAAGTTTACAAACCATTGCGCTGGATGAGGCCACATTGCCTTGGGGATTAGCCTTATTTCAGCCGGATTGGCATCAAGGCGTTATTGGCATTTTAGCATCACGCATCAAAGACAGATATCATCGCCCAGTCATTGCGTTTGCTGATGCTGGAAACGGAGAAGTAAAAGGCTCTGCACGGTCGATTAAAGGGCTGCACATGCGGGATTTATTAGAACGGATTAATACCTTGCACCCAGGAATGATCATTAAGTTTGGTGGCCATGCAATGGCGGCGGGATTAACATTAAAGGCTGATGCCTTAGCAACATTTAAACACGTTTATGATGATGTTGTGCGAGACATTTTAGACTACGAGCAACTTACTGGAGAGTTAATGTCCGATGGTGAGTTAGTTGCGGCTAACATGACATTAGATACCGCCTTTATGCTGCGCAATGCCGGGCCTTGGGGGCAATCATTTGAAGAGCCTCTATTTGATGGTTTTTTCAATGTGGTTCAGCAACGTATTGTAGGTGAAAAACATCTTAAACTATTACTGGAAACTGAGTGCGGTCAATTAATGTTAGATGCCATTGCGTTTAATGTAGATATGCAAACTTGGCCCGATGCGACTATTAAACAAGCTCGGGTGGTTTATAAGTTAGATGTCAATGAGTTTAGAGGCAATCAAACGGTTCAACTGATGGTTGAGCATATTGAACCTATGTAACACTTAAGGCGTTGTGCTTTGCAAGCAATCGTAAAGCACGTAAATCGGGTAAGGGCTAATTTTTACATACAAAAAAGCCTCGCAGTGCGAGGCTTTTTTGTTAATCACTTTATTAGTCGCTTCAAGCCACCAATGTAAATATGGTGCCCGAACCCGGAATCGAACCAGGGACACGAGGATTTTCAATCCTCTGCTCTACCGACTGAGCTATTCGGGCGACGGGGTGCAATTTAAGGTTTTCTCGTGTTTGAGTCAACCGTTTTTTTGCAAATCAATTCATATTTTATTGCATGTGCTGGATTTAAAGCCGTTTCGGCTAACAAATCGACATTTGTGCCAGCTAAATAGTGTCATGCTTGGGTTATCGCAGTAACAAACAATTATCGTAGTTAAATAGCGAAAATATGTTTGGCGCAGTAAATACTCTTTTCATTGCCTATCGCTTTAATTTTATTCCCCTTGAAGATATCAGTGAATCTTGGGTACAAGTTGGTGAAACACTTTTGTTATCGTCATGCCGTTATCATATAGTTTTGAATCAATAATAAAGGAGGCTTTATATAGGCTTAAGTTACTATGACTTAAATTATTCTGTAGCCGTGCGGCACTTATTGCTGTAATTAATACTTCATCTATTGTTGAAAATGCGACTCATATAGTTCACCGTGCCCGTTTGTCAGATGCAAAAAAGGCCTCAGAAAGAGACCTTTTTAATATCAGTAATCAGTAAATCGTTAGTTACTGACTAATTCATTATTTGGAAAGTTAGCTTTCATTACACTTAAGGTATTTGCTCTTAACTGTTCTTGGCCTAATTCTTCATAAGCGATAGCCATAATTTCAAGGGCTGATTCGGCTTCTGGAGTACCAGGGAACTTTTCTAATACCGTTTGTGCACGTACTGCGGCGGCGCTCCAGGCGTTCATTTTAATGTAGTATCTTGCTACGTTAATTGAATAACGCGCTAAGCGGTTTTTTAGATACTGCATACGTTGTTGGGCATCTGCTGCATATTTGCTGTTTGGATAGCTTTTGATCATGCGATCAAAGTCTTTAAATGCTTCTTCAGCGTTTTTAGGATCACGATCTGTACGATCAATATTCATCATATCGTGAAATAAATAACTATCTGCCTGCATATTTGTTAAACCACGCATATAATACACGTAATCAATATTGGGATGAGTTGGGTTTAAACGTAAAAAACGGTCGATATTGGCTAAACCAGAAGCAACATCATCCATTTTGTAATAAGCAAAAATCAGATCTAATTGAGTTTGAGTTTTATGTGGGCCAAAAGGATAACGCGAATCTAGCGCTTCTAATGTACGAACCGCTTTAGAGTAGTTTCCTAACTCCATTGATGTTCTAGCTTGTGAATAAAGCACTTCTGGAGAAGCTTTACTTGCAAACTCGTCATCTTCGGGACTGCTGCTACAAGCCGTTATGGCTACTGAAAGTAATACTAGGGCGGCGCCTTTGGCTAATTTATACATACTTGAATTCAATTCTTTTATAAGTTGTGGTTAAGAATTTTTCCATTTCACGGTAAAATAGAAAACATCCGATTGTAACAGATACTACATTCACTTTGGACCCCAAAAAAGGGGTACGGTTCCTATGACACAAGAGATTAATCTAAAAAGCGAGATAACAGCAACCCAAACAGGGCAAAGAATTGACCAAGCATTGGCCGCTCTTTTTCCTGATTACTCGCGCACACGCATCAAAGAATGGATTTTATCCGGTGCAGTTACCGTAGACGGTATCATAGTCGACAAGCCTCGGGAAAAGGTTTTTGAATCTCAGTTAATTGAAATTAATGCAACGCTTGAAGAAGAAGTCCGCGCATTAGCTCAAGATATCGATTTAAATATCATTTACGAAGACGACTACATTATTGTAATTAATAAGCCTGCTGGTTTGGTCGTTCATCCAGGAGCTGGTAATGCTGATGGCACATTAATGAATGCTTTGTTGCATCATTGCCCTGATATTGAGCATGTACCACGAGCGGGGATCATTCACCGATTAGATAAAGACACAACCGGTTTAATGGTTGTGGCTAAAACGGTTGAAGCACAAACCCACTTAGTTGCAGCACTTCAAGCTCGCGATATCGTTCGTGAGTATGAAGCCATCGTGCAAGGTACCATGACAGCTGGTGGTTCTGTTGATGAACCTATCGATCGTCATCCTACTAAACGCGTGCAAATGGCAGTGATTAACGGTGGGCGTCCTTCAGTGACACATTACCGTGTTGCTGAAAAATTCCGTGCACATACGCGTCTGCGTTTACGTCTTGAAACCGGCCGTACTCACCAAATTCGTGTGCACATGGCGCACATTGGTCATGTTCTGCTTGGTGATCCCGTTTATGGCGGTCGTCCTCGCCCACCTAAAGCGGCAAGCCCTGAGTTTTTTGAACTATTGAAAAACTTCAAACGCCAAGCATTACATGCAGTACGTTTAGAGTTAGCTCATCCTATTACCTGTGAAATCATGAGTTGGCAAGCGCCTATTCCTGAAGACATGGCTTTATTGACTAAGGCCCTACGTATTGATACCGAGCTAAATCCGGTTGAGTATTTATAAGTGCTAAAACCCGATTGGCCTTTACCGAAAAATGTAGCCATTGCGTTTACTGACCGTCATGGTGGTTATAGTTTGCCACCTTACGACAGTTTAAACCTTGGGCTGCATGTTGGAGATGATCCTAAACGAGTAAAGGCGAATCGTGAGCAACTGGTATACGCATTAAATCTACCTAGCGAACCATTATGGCTCGAGCAGGTTCATGGTGTTGAAGTACTGTCGTTTTCAGACATCGCCTCAATACCTAAAAATGATCAACAAGTACCCATTGCTGATGGTAGTTACACTAATCAATTCGGGCAAGTGTGCGCGGTCATGACAGCAGACTGCTTGCCTATTTTGTTTTGTGATAAACAAGGCCAACAAATTGCTGCGGTTCATGCAGGATGGCGTGGCTTATGCTCAGGGATTATCGAGCAAGCGGTTAAGCGCTTTTCTGTGCCAGCTTCTGAGTTAATTGCTTGCCTTGGTCCTTCTATTGGTCCAAATATGTTTGAAGTTGGGGCGGAAGTTAAAAGCGCGTTTGTGGCGCAACAAATGACGGCAGCCAGTTGCTTTATCGCCAAGGCTGGGGCTGATGATAAATATTTAGCAGACATTGTCGGTTTAGCAAAACTGCGTTTAGCCAAACTTGGTGTCAGTTGTATATTGAGTGTCGATGAATGCACCATGTCTAACCATAATTACTTTTCATATCGCCGAGAAAAACAAACCGGCAGAATGGCCTCATTAATTTGGCTGAAATCTTAATCCTTTTTAGTTGTACAAAAAAGTTGCACTTTTTTATACAAGTTAATTGTTCATACGCTTGAAAATGTCTGCTGACGCCCCCATCTTTTAGGTAACAGAATATCCAAAATGGATATCCATTTTATGTATCAGATGTAGGAGGTTGTATGAGACTCGATCGTATGACTAATAAGTTTCAAATTGCCATTTCTGATGCGCAGTCATTAGCATTAGGACGGGATCATCAATTTATTGAACCCATCCATTTAATGATGGCACTGCTTAATCAAGATTCCGGTTCAATCCACCCCTTATTAACCCAAGCAGGCATTCGTGTCAGTGCCTTGCGCTCGTCGTTAAGTCAAGAGCTTGAACGTTTTTCACAAGTCGATGGTACTGGCGGTGATGTTCAATTATCGCAAGGCCTTATTCGCTTGTTAAACTTGTGCGACAAGTTGGCTCAAAAACGTAAAGATAAATATATTTCATCAGAATTATTTATCCTTGCCGCCCTTGAAGGTAACGACCCATTAGCTAAAGCATTAAAAGATGCTGGCGCCACAAAAGAGTTAATGGAGCAAACTATAGAGCAAATTCGTGGCGGTCAAAAAGTGGATGACCCAAATGCTGAAGATCAACGCCAGGCATTGAAGAAGTTTACCGTCGATTTAACTGAGCGTGCTGAGCAGGGCAAATTAGATCCCGTTATTGGCCGCGATGATGAAATTCGTCGCACCATTCAGGTTTTACAACGACGCAGTAAAAATAATCCGGTGTTAATTGGTGAACCGGGAGTCGGTAAAACCGCAATTGTTGAGGGGTTAGCTCAACGCATTGTCAATGGTGAAGTCCCTGAGGGTATCAAAAACAAGCGGGTACTTTCTTTAGATATGGGGTCATTAATTGCGGGGGCAAAATATCGTGGTGAATTCGAAGAGCGCTTAAAAGCTGTGCTAAATGAATTATCCCAAGAAGAAGGCCAGGTCATTCTGTTCATTGATGAGTTACATACTATGGTTGGCGCTGGTAAAGGCGAAGGCGCTATGGATGCGGGTAACATGCTAAAGCCAGCCTTAGCCCGGGGTGATTTGCATTGTGTTGGTGCCACCACTTTAGATGAGTATCGTCAATATATTGAAAAAGATGCTGCACTTGAGCGTCGCTTTCAAAAAGTGCTGGTGGATGAGCCGAGTGTTGAAGACACCATTGCTATTTTACGTGGTTTGAAAGAACGTTATGAATTACATCATCACGTAGAAATTACCGATCCTGCAATTGTTGCAGCCGCCAGTATGTCGCACCGATATATTTCAGATCGTAAGTTGCCAGATAAAGCCATCGATTTAATCGATGAAGCTGCATCAAGCATCCGTATGCAAATTGATTCTAAACCAGAATCGTTAGACCGACTTGAGCGCCGTGCAATCCAATTAAAACTTGAAGAGCAAGCGCTGTCTAAAGAAACTGATGATGCTAGTCGTAAACGTTTAGACCATTTGCAGGTTGAACTAAAAGATGTTGAATCTAAAGCATCAGAGCTAAACGAAATTTGGCATACAGAAAAAGCAGCTTTAGCTGGTACTCAGCATATCAAGGCTGATTTAGAACAAGCCAGAATGGACATGGATGTAGCCCGTCGAGCGGGCGATTTAACGCGTATGTCAGAGCTACAGTATGGCCGTATTCCCGAGCTTGAAAAACAGTTAGATTTAGCCTCTCAAGCAGAAATGCAAGATATGACCTTGTTACGCAATAAAGTGACCGACGTTGAAATCGCCGAGGTATTATCTAAAGCGACAGGGATCCCTGTGTCTAAAATGCTTGAAGGCGAACGTGAAAAGTTACTGCAAATGGAACAAGCACTCCATGAGCGTGTCATAGGCCAAAATGAAGCCGTCGATGCCGTATCAAATGCTATTCGTCGCAGCCGAGCAGGACTTGCCGATCCGCAGCGGCCCATTGGATCATTTTTATTTCTCGGGCCAACGGGTGTTGGTAAAACCGAGCTATGTAAATCATTAGCTAAGTTTTTGTTTGATACAGAGTCAGCATTAGTGCGTATCGATATGTCAGAGTTTATGGAAAAACATACAGTTTCAAGACTCGTCGGTGCCCCACCAGGATATGTCGGTTATGAAGAGGGCGGATATTTAACCGAAGCCGTACGCCGTAAACCGTATTCAGTCATTTTATTAGATGAAGTCGAGAAAGCGCATCCAGATGTCTTTAATATTTTACTGCAGGTATTAGATGACGGACGCTTAACCGATGGCCAAGGGCGTACCGTGGACTTCAAGAATACCGTCATTATCATGACATCGAACTTAGGTTCAGATCGTATTCAAGAAAGCTTTGGCATGGTGAGTTACGATGAGATGAAGCAAAGTGTCATGGACGTCGTAATGCAAAACTTCCGTCCTGAGTTTTTAAATCGAGTCGATGAGTCGGTGGTCTTTCATCCACTAGATGCGAATAACATCAAACATATTGCCAGTATTCAAATTGAATTACTGAGAAAGCGCCTAGCAGAAAAAGATTTCGATCTACTGGTATCTGAACAAGCATTGTCGTTAATTGCAGAAGCAGGATTTGATCCCGTCTATGGCGCAAGACCGCTAAAACGAGCATTGCAACAGGAAGTGGAAAATCCATTAGCGCAAAAATTGCTCCGTGGACAGTTAATCCCTGGCCAAGCGATACGAGTCGATGTCGAAGAGGGACAGTTGGTGTTTTTACAATAGCTTTAATTGACAACTTAAATAAACAAAGGGAGCCAAGGCTCCCTTTGTTATTCCAATTAGGTAGGTGTTCTACACTAACTGAACTAATTACAAAATAGCCTAACACGCTCAGCGTTTTCGGTTCTAGCGGCTTGCTTAGCTTCTTCTGTCATTACCACATCTTCACCCGTCACCGGATCTTTTCTGGTAAGCCTATTGTAGGTATCAAGTAAGCTCATACTGTGCTTTGCGCTTTCGCAAATAGATTCAGCCTGCTTAGAATCTTTTTCTTTAATCAGTTTTGCTGACTTAGCTAAATCTGTTTCAGGTTCTTTTTCGGCGGTTTTACGAATTGGCGAAGCAGTGCCAATTTTACTGGGTTCAATATCATCACTGCTAATACGCTTGGCATCGACACCTGGTGGCACTTGCTGACTGTAATGAACCAAACCATTACTGTCTGTCCATGTATAGATTGTTGCGCCTAAAACAGATGGTGCAATAAAAAGGCTTGCTAGCAATAAAAGTAAGGGTTTCATATAAGCATCCAAAGTGTAAAGCTGAAATAAACGACTATCCTTGATAAAACAAAAATATGTTATGTTAAGGTAAAATCCAACTTATATTTATAATTTAAGTATTAGTGTATGCAAAATTCAGCAAATCAAACAGCAAAAAACAAAGGTATCTACTTATTACCTAACCTATTTACTACAGCAGGCCTGTTTTCTGGCTTTTATGCGGTCATTTCTTCCATGAATGGACATTTTGAATCTGCAGCAATTGCTATCTTTGTCGCCATGGTATGTGATGGCCTAGACGGCAGAGTTGCACGGCTAACAAATACACAAAGTGATTTTGGTGCTGAATATGACAGTATGGCTGATATGGTGTCTTTTGGTATGGCACCAGCCATTCTTGCATATAATTGGGCATTAAATGATTTAGGCAAGATTGGTTGGATGGCCGCATTTATTTATTGCGCTGCCGCAGCGTTAAGACTGGCCCGATTCAATACACAAGTAGGATCAGCTGATAAACGTTTTTTCCAAGGATTAGCAAGTCCAGCTGCTGCAGCAGTAATAGCTGGCAGTATCTGGAGCGGCTCAACTTATGGTATTGAACCCACAAAAATAAGTTACTTGGTGGCTTTTATAACTGCACTGATCGGTTTGCTGATGGTGAGCAACTTTAAATATCACTCTTTTAAAGATGTAGATTGGAAAGGTAAAGTTAACTTTTTAGTCATGATCCTAGTTGTCGCGGTATTTGCCATTATATCGGTAGAACCCGCTATCATTCTTTGTATTGGTTTCTATCTATACGCATTATCAGGTCCTTTCATTACGTTAAAAAATGTCGATAGAATAAAGGTTGGTCATATTGTTGGCGATGATCCATCAGATGAAACTTCCTTTGATGACAAGAAATAGCCACCACCTTAAACCTGTGTGCTTATAAAGCAGAATATGCAACGTCTAAACACCTTGTTAATTTCATTAACTAAGGTGTTTTTTGTTTTAAATTGCCGTTGATATAAATCGATTCAGTAAAGGTCAGTCACTAAAAATCCACTTTATCCAAGCTAAGAACACCAAAATAGTGCGAAATAAAAGCGAATTGATGAATTCGTAATCGAACAAACCTTATTTTAATAAAAAGTGCAAATTGCCCCTTGCGCAAAAATCTTAGCTCCCTATAATGCGCATCCACTGACACGGCACAGCGCGAAAGCAAAGTAGCAAGTCAGGTTGATTTGAAACAGAAAGACTTCGGTTTTAAGCTCAAATCAACAGCGAAAAGAAAGTTTGAAAAAACACTTGACGCAGACAAGGGAAAGCGTAGAATACGCAGCCCAAGCCAACGACCTAGCGTCTAACGGCGATGTTTGAAAAATTAACATCAACGCTCTTTAAAAACTTAAACAAGAAATCTGTGTGGACATTCACAGGTATTGAGTTATTCGAAATTGCTTCTTCTTAGG
>NZ_BMOT01000003.1 GCF_014647215.1 Shewanella aestuarii | reverse complement strand
CTGGCTTACCTGTTATTAAAGTTCTAGACACACAAACGGCTGGCTTACCTGTTATTAAAGTTCTAGATACACAAACGGCTGGCTTACCTGTTATTAAGGTTCTAGACGCACAAACGGCTGGCTTACCTGTTATTAAGGTTCTAGACACACAAACGGCTGGCTTACCTGTTATTAAGGTTCTAGACACACAAACGGCTGGCTTACCTGTTATTAAAGTCCTAGATACGCAAGTTGCTTAAGGAGTTAGACTATGTTTACTTCATTGAAAATTGCATTAGGTTTAGCCAAACCAGCACGTAAAAAAGTCAAGTTACCTGCAGGGTTAGAGCATTTAGAAGTCATTCAAGCTAAAGCTTGGTGGAAGTAACACTGCGATTCAAACAAAAAAGGAGCTAATAGCTCCTTTTTTGTTTGTTGAAATCTTGGGTTTTAAAGCCGTTAACGAAATTCACAGGTTAGTATGCAAATTTTGGTCGGTTTAAACTTTATTCACTATGTTAGTTCAAGACAGATCACAGACTTAATCGATGCGATTGAGCGCCCTCGACTTTGCGGTGGGCTAGATGTTTATGTGTTGTGAATAACGGATAGGCTATAGGCCCTAATAATGCGCCAACAAAGGCCCATCGCTTAACGGCTAGCCCAGCATGATATGCTGAAAATCCTAAAAACAATCCACTCACCAACAGCACTAATGATAATAAAAACCACTCGAATTGAAATATCACTGAAACCTCATCTTACACTCAGTTAACTACATTCCATGATGACAAATACTGATCATGCCGTTTGGCACTCCATTTCAGCACGAATAGTTGCCATAATTAAACCGTAACTCATTAACAATCGAAATTAAGGTTCAAGCATTATGCACTGTGGGACAATCCACTTAATACGAAACAACTAAAAATCGCTCGCATTATACCCTAAAGAGCGCTAATTTCGATTAAAAATAAGGCAAAAGTTTTCCGTAGCGGCAATAAAAAACGGCAATCAGTTGCCGTTTTTTTAATCTACTTTAGTTGACTAAGCCAAACTAACTAGTTTGTATGAAAGCTATCGCCTTCTGTTGCCATGCTTTTAAGCATTTCACAAGGAGCAAAACGATCACCATATAACTTTTGATAACGCGTTAACGTATCAACTAAGTTTTTAGCCCCTAGAGTATCTATGTATCTGAACGGTCCACCTAGGAATGGTGGGAAACCAATACCAAAAATAGCCCCGATATCACCATCTCTGGCATTTGCAATAATGCCCTCTTCTAAACAACGTACCGCTTCATTAAGCATTTGAATGGTACAACGCTCAGCAATCTCTTTTGCTTCTTTATCTGAAGCAGCTTTAATCCCTAACACGCCATATACGGATTCATCAACCAATTTAGCTTTCTTGGCTTTAGGGCCGTATTGATAAAAACCTTTACCGTTTTTACGACCTTTACGATCATCGGCAAGTAATTTGTCAAAAGCTGCAGGTGCAGAAAAACGGTCGCCAAGTTCTTTTTCTAAAATGGGTGAAATTTTGGCTCCCACATCAATGCCCACTTCATCAAGTAAAGTCATAGGGCCAACAGGGAAGCCAAACTTAACCAAGGCATTATCTAAATGTTCAACACGCTGACCTTCAAGTAATAATTGCGCCGCTTCATTCATATACAGTGCAAGAATTCGGTTTACATAGAATCCTGCGCCATCTTGAACAACAATCGGTGTTTTACCTTGCTTACGCGCAAAGGCTACTGTGGTTGCAATCGTTTCAGCTGAGGTGGTCTTATGGGCAATAACTTCAACTAACGGCATTTTTTCAACTGGTGAAAAATAATGCAGACCAATTACATTTTCAGGGCGTGTTGCTGCCTGTGCGATTTGACCAATTGGTAATGAAGAGGTATTGGATGCAAAGATAGTGTGTTCACCACATTCACGTTCAACATCCTTGACCATTTGATGCTTCAAAGCTAAATCTTCAAACACTGCCTCAACGACGATATCAGCATCTTTAATGCCTTTATAATCTGTTGTGGTCGTCATCAAAGACATGATGTTGTCACGAACAGCCGGTGTCATGTGACGACGTTTCACGCCTTTGTCTAACAATTTGTACGCATACGCTAAGGCGTTACTTAGCCCTTGCTCAGAAATATCTTTTACTCGTACGGGAATTTTGGCTTTAGTTGTCGTTACCGAAGCGATACCACCACCCATTAAACCACCACCTAACACCATGGCTTTTTTAACTTTACGAGGCTCAGCGCCAGCGGCGCCAGTTTCTTTTTTCATTTCGGTCGTAGCAAAGAAAATACTGCGTAAAGCCGCTGATTCTTTAGACATAACTAAATTGCTAAAATGAGTCGCCTCAACCTCTAGCCCTTTAACCATACCTTTATTCAGGCCCTGACGAACACAGTCGATAATCTTAGTTGGAGCAGGATAATTACCCGCTGTTTTCTTTTCTACTTGTTTACGCGCTTGATCGAACATGATGTCACGGGTAAATGAAGTTGACTCTAAAAACTGATTTAATCTCGATTTTTTAACCGGTTTAGCAGCATTTTTGCCTTTTTTAGCAAGCTCAATTGCAGTAGCAAGCAAAATAGAGTTGGGCACAACATCATTCACTAAACCCATTTTTAATGCTTGTTTCGGGCGCACTTGCTTACCGGTAAGCATTAAGTCTAAGGCTGTTGCCACCCCCACTAAACGCGGCAAACGCTGGGTTCCACCGCCACCTGGTAATAACCCTAACTGCACTTCAGGTACACCAAGTACTGTTTTATTGTCATCACTGCATACACGTAAGTGACATGCTAGAGCAAACTCTAATCCACCCCCTAAGCAAGCACCATTGATAGCTGCAACAACGGGAATATCCATACTTTCAAGTGCATTAAATACAACATGACCCTGCTGCGATAAATCTTTAGCATGTTGCTCGCTGGTACAAGCAGCTAACATACTGATATCTGCGCCTGCGATAAATGAGTCTTTTTTCCCTGAGACAACAACTAAGCCTTTAATGCTAGTGTCACCTTTTACTTCAGCGATGATTTGCGACACCTCAGGACCAAATTCAGACTTTAAGGTGTTCATGGTCTCACCAGGCACATCCATAGTCAGGATTGCTATGCCGTCTTCGCGACGTTGTAAGTTAAAAGTCTTTTCCATTGTAATTACTCCACTTCCACGATCATTGCTGCACCTAAACCACCTGCGGCACATGCTGTTGCTAAACCAGTACCACCGCCACGACGTTTAAGTTCTTGACACACTTGAGTAATTAAACGCGTACCTGTAGCAGCAAATGGATGACCATAGGCTAATGAGCCACCTAAAACGTTAAACTTACTCATGTCGATTTCACCAATAGCACGATTACGGCCTAGCTTTTCTTGTGCAAACTTTTTCGATCCAAACATTTGCATGTTAGCTAAGGTTTGTGCCGCAAATGCTTCATGCATTTCTACTAAGGTAAGATCTTCTAATTCCATACCAGCACGCTTCAGTGCCAATGGTGTGGCATAGGATGGGCCCATTAACATGTCTTGCCATACGTCAATCGCCGTAAAGGCGTAACTCTTAATGTAACCAATAGGCTGATAACCTAGTGCTTTCGCACGACCTTCACTCATTAAAATAATGGCCGATGCACCATCGGTTAAGGGTGTGCTGTTTGCAGCGGTTACCGTACCATGCTTGCGATCAAAAGCAGGGCGTAACTTGGCATAAGACTCTAGAACGGAATTTTCACGAATGTTGTTATCACGGTCGATAAACTGCTTATAGGGAGGAATGTGTGCCGCCATCACTTCTTGCTGTAACACACCTGAATTCCAGGTTTGGGTTGCAAGCGTGTGTGAACGATGCGCTAATGCATCCTGATCGGCACGGCTAATACCGTAGGTTTTAGCCATTTGTTCAGCGGTTTGCCCCATAGATAACCCCGTTGAATACTCAGCAACAGCTGGCGGAACAGGCATAAGGTCTTTTAAACCTAAACGACGCATAATCGCAAATTTCTGCTGGAATGTACGGGCTTTATTTAAATCAACCAATGCATGAGCTAGTTTTTTAGATACACCGATAGGTAATACCGATGAAGAGTCTGCACCACCAGCAATACCAATTTCAACATTGCCTGTCATGATTGATTCAGCAACGTTCACCGCTGATTGGAAAGATGTCGCACAAGCACGTGTCACACTGTAGGCATCGGTAGACACATCCATACCCGTCCCTAACACGATTTCACGGGCAATGTTCGGTGCCGCAGGCATCTGTACAACCTGTCCATAGACCAATTGTTCGATGGTTTTAGGGTCTAATTCTGAACGAGACAACAACTCATTCACCACCATTTTGCCCATATCTAGCGCTGATACGCCATGGAATGCTGTAGCCTGCTTTGCAAAAGGCGTTCTTAAACCTGCGACGATAGCTATACGCTCACCGCGGGCATTTGTTACTTGTTGTCTATCACTCATTTTTCACCCTCTTCTTATCGTTAACCTGGCGATACAAGCTCAAGTTGTAAATATCCGTTTCTGTCTAACTAGTGGTCAGACCATCAAAATGTGATCTGATTCTAACTTTTTATTTGCAGGTTTTAAACACCTGTTTAGATATATCTTTAAATGTGCCAATCAAGTGCTAAAACCTCTTAATAAAAGTACCTATAAATCAATCAGTTTAAGCGTATTTTTCAAAATATTAAATAGTGGGTATGCGAATACGCTTGTTAAAAAGAGAGACCCATAAATGAATCCAAAGCTGTTAATTTATTCCATTATACGGTCATAGGATAACCTGATAATTAAATCCATAATGGCCAATAATCTCTGGGTATTGTGAAAAAACTGAGCAAATTAGCTCATAAACTAGCATGACTGGATCTGCTAACGTATCCATAAAAAAGTTAATAGTTTCATTGAGGGTTAAAATCTGTTAATCCTACTAGCCAAATCCATAGAGAATTCATAACATAAGCGCCATTATGTTTATGTTATTAGCAAATTATTGAGTAACCGTATGCCTTTAAGCCGATTTCATTCTTTAAGAACTTATCTCGACACAGTCATTTTAGGCCAACCCGTATTGACTGAAAATCTATTAATTGCATTGGTCGCTGATGGTCACTTACTCGTTGAAGGACCACCAGGTTTAGCTAAAACTCGTGCTGTAAAAGCCTTATGTGATGGTGTTGAAGGTGAGTTTCATCGTATTCAATTTACCCCAGACTTGCTGCCAGCGGATTTAACTGGCACAGATATTTATCGTCAGCAAACGGGAACATTTGAATTTGAAGCTGGGCCAATATTTCATAATTTAATCTTAGCAGATGAGATTAACCGAGCTCCGGCCAAAGTGCAGTCAGCATTGCTAGAAGCCATGGCCGAAGGACAAGTCACAGTGGGTAAAACCAGTTACCCGCTACCGAAACTGTTTTTAGTCATGGCGACGCAAAACCCGTTAGAAAACGAAGGGACTTACCCGTTACCTGAAGCACAGTTAGACCGTTTTTTAATGCACTTGAATCTCGATTATCCAAGTGCTGAAACCGAATGCCTTATTTTGCGTCAGTCACGTAAAGAAGCGATTAGCCATCAATTACCGACGATTGAACCTGTTGCCCAATCAGATGTGTTTGCTGCTCGTGATGAGGCATTAGAAATTTATCTTGCTGAACCACTTGAGCAATATATTGTTGAAATCGTCATGGCAACGCGTCAACCCCAGCGTTACAGCCCAGAATTAGCCAAATGGCTAGAATATGGTGTCAGTCCCCGCGCAACAATTTCGTTGGAACGATGCGCACGAGCAAGAGCCTGGCTACAAGGCCGTGATTTTGTTTCTCCGGAAGATATTCAAGCTGTCGCGCCAAATGTGTTACGTCATCGATTGTTATTGAGTTACCAAGCACAGGCTGAAGGCGTTACAGCAGATCGCGTTATTAGCAGTATCTTATCCCAAGTCGCAGTACCTTAAACTATGAGCTTAGCAGCATTATCACTGCCATTATTTAGCGATGGCATGAACTTGAATGAGCAGGAGTTAATTGCCTGCCAAAGCTTGTCTCATGTTATTGCAGATAGAAAAACGCGAGCAAAAGCATCGATGTCCGGTCACAGGGCGAGCTTAGTGAAAGGCCGAGGTATGGAGTTTGCTGAAGTACGTCATTATCAAAATGGTGATGATGTGCGTTCTATTGACTGGCGAGTGACCGCAAGAACAGGTGTTGCCCACACCAAATTGTTTATCGAGGAACGCGAACGCCCTATTCTGCTATTAGTGGATTTGAGCCATAGTTTGTATTTTGGGTCGCAACTGTTATTACAAGCAGTGCAAGCCGCGCATGTTTGTGCCACCCTTGCCTGGAGCGCCGTGCAACATGGTGATAAAGTCGGGGCATTAATTGCAAGTGAAACTAATCACTTAGAATTAAAACCACGCAGTCGTAGACAAGGTATGCTGCAATTATCCTCAGGACTGATTGATGTTCATCAAAAACAACTAAATCAATTTGATAATCTCCCTCAAGATCCAGACCATATTTTCAAAGCCTGTCAGCGACTGCAGCGCATTGCTAAGCCAGGTTCATTGGTGTGGATCATTACCGATGGGCATCATTTTAATCCGCGTTGCTTAGCACCGTTAACCCAACTAAAACGCCATTGCGATATTGGCGCATTTGTTATCACAGATCCACTTAGACAGGGTACCTTAGCTTTGCCTAAGCAATTTACTTTTCCGGTAAGAGATGGCAAACAACAGCTGACATTAACCCGTGATAGTTACCAAAAATGGTTGGATGAACAACAGGCCTCACAAAATGAATTTAACCAATTAATGAAACAACTTAACGTACAGCCCAAATTCATTGATGCGGGTAAGCCTCTGTGTGATCAATTGGAATTATTACGCTAAATGTTATCTCTTTTACTTAACTCATTAATGGCATCAGCAACCTCAAGTGTGCCACTTCCAGAAGTTAATCAGGCTTCATCGCCTTTAGCACAAATGCATGACATCGCATTGCCAGAAAAAGTGTCATCTTTACCCATTGCACCAGGTTACTGGATTTTATTGCTGCTGCTAATATTATCGCTAAGCTGGATGGTAAAAACACTACTTAAAAAATACCGTTATCATGCACCGCGTAGAACCGCACTCGCCATGCTTAACGCCATGGACAGCAATGCAAATACCTTCGCATCGCAGGTGAATAGTCTATTAAAACGCACTGCCATGACATATTTACCAAGACAATCATTAGCCCATTTAAATGGTCAACCTTGGTTTGATTGGTTAGATAAACGGCTGCCAGCTAATCATCAGCGCAAGATAGGCACATTACTATTTAAACGCCATCAACAACAAGGCCTCACCATCGAAGATAATCAACAATTGCTTATCTTAGCGAAGCTGTGGCTTGCTAATTCGGCCCCTTTTGAGCAAGTGAATATTTCAAATACTGATCCACAAAATATATTGGAGGCGCAATGTTAAGCTTAACTTGGCCTTTAGTATTCGTTTTACTGCCGTTGCCACTCTTTTTTAGACAAACTAAAAATGTCGACCAAGGTGGCCATCTGCAGCTACCAGGTGTCAGTCATGCCATCAAAAATCAAACTCGACAAAACGTTAAACACTCCCGTAAATTATACTGGCTAATGTGGCTGTTTTTATTATGTGCCGTTGCCAGACCCCAATGGCTAGGTGAGCCTATTGAGTTACCGTCAAAAGGACGTGACTTAATGATGGCGGTAGACTTATCCGGCAGTATGCAAATTGAAGACATGGTGGTTGAAGGTAGAACCGTTGACCGGTTTACTCTGATCCAGCATGTGTTAGCTAATTTTATTGAACGTCGAAATGGCGATCGACTCGGATTAATTTTATTTGCCGATCATGCCTATTTACAAGCTCCGCTCACTCAAGATAGGCGCTCTGTTGCCAAGTTTTTGACCGATGCACAAATCGGCTTAGTGGGCAAACAAACAGCCATTGGTGAAGCCATTGCCCTAGCTGTAAAACGTTTTGACATGGTTGAAGAAAGTAACCGTGTACTGGTATTGCTGACCGATGGTTCGAATAACGCTGGTACTATTGAGCCTGAAACCGCTGCTGAAATTGCCGCAAAACGTAACATCACTATTTATACCGTGGGCGTTGGTGCTGAGCTACTCGAACGTCGCACCATTTTTGGTAAAGAGCGTATCAATCCATCGATGGATTTAGATGAAACACAATTACAAAAATTAGCCGATATGACCCATGGTCAATACTTTCGGGCTCGCAGTAGTGAAGACCTTGAACAAATTTATCAGACCATAGATAAATTAGAGCCAGTAACTCGCGATCAATTAAGCTATCGCCCTAAAAAAGAATTGTTTTATTGGCCTTTATTGATGTCTTTATTATTGAGCATGTTAATTAGCTGTAGACAACATTTTCAAGCTGGAATGGTGTTACCTTCATTCAAACGTGGAGCTAAAACACTATGATCCATTTTATTCGCCCAGAGTGGTTGTTAGGCTTGCTACCACTGATCCTATTAAGTGCCTTGTTTTGGCGTCGCCATCAGCAACAATCGGCCTGGAAACAATATATCGCGCCCCATTTAAGTCCCATGTTGATAAGTGACAGCGTAGAGCAAGGGCGTAAACCGAAATGGATGCTAGCATTTTGCTGGCTAATTGCCGTATTGGCGTTATCAGGACCTGCGATAACCAAGCAAAACCTGCCCGTTTTTGCCACTGAACAAGGACGTGTACTGGTGATGGATATGTCTTATTCCATGTACGCAACCGACCTTAGCCCTAACCGTTTATCACACGCGCGTTTTCGCGCAACTGACTTACTATCAGAAATTAAAGAAGGTGAAACAGGCCTTATCGCCTATGCTGGTGATGCATTTACCATCAGTCCCCTTACCCGTGATAACGCCACATTATTAAACTTATTACCTACATTAACCCCTGATATTATGCCATCAAGAGGCTCTAACTTATCCGCGGCAATCACCCTTGCAGAGCAGTTATTAGCCCAAGGAGGACATATAACAGGTGATATCATTTTAATGACAGATGGCGTTTCAGATGATCAATTTAATCAGGTGTATAGCCAACTTAAAAATAGCCGTTATCGATTATCCATTTTAGCGTTTGGGAGCCAAAATGGTGCCCCCATTAAGTTAGCCGACGGCCAGCTGATGCGTGACAGCAGCAATGAGGTAGTTGTCGCTAAAACAGATATTCGCTTATTGCAAAAACTTGCCAAACGTGGAGCGGGAATCGTTATTCCCACTCAGGCAGATGGCAGCGATATAAAGCAATTAAGCCAATGGCTAGCTGAGGATGGTCAAGCCAAAGCCACTGAACTTGAGGGGGAATCTTGGCAGGATTTAGGACCTTACTTAGCAATACTGTTGCTTTTACCTATGCTATTGAGCTTTAAACATGGAATATTGCCTAACATTGTATTGCCCACTGCATGGCTACCTTTGGCGGGATTGATTGGCTTACTCACTGTAGGCAGTGCTTACAGCCCCAGTGTTAGCGCCAGCGTATGGGATGATTTATGGCTGACCAAAGATCAGCAAGCTCAGCAAGCTTTTGAGCAAGGTGATTACCAACAGGCAGCTAAAAAGTTTAGTGCTTCAAATTGGCAAGCATCAGCCCATTATAAAGCGCAGGAATATCAAAAAGCCCTTGAAGGTTTTGAACTAGATGACACAGCTCAAGGACTATACAATCAAGCCAATAGTCTGATGCAACTCTCTAATTTACCTGAAGCGATAAAGCGGTATCAAAATGCCTTATCGTTGCAACCTGACTTTACTGAGGCTCAGGAAAACTTGGCGCTGGCTGAAGAGTTACTCAAACAACAGGCGCAAAATGATCAACAAAATGGTCAGCAAGGTGATCCGCAAAGTAATGAACAAAACAGCGAAGACCAACAAGCTCAGCAGCAGGATCAGCAACAATCCGGCTCAAATACTGATCCCAATGGCCAGCAAAGCAAGGATGAACAACAGCAAAGCCAGCAACAGAATGAACAATCACCTGAAAACGCTGAGCCAAATCAAAATCCTCAAACAGATGAACAGCAGCAAGGTGCTGATACCAACAAACAATCAGCCAATGATCAGCCATCATCTCAAGATGAACAAGATGGACAATCTCAACAACAATCAGATAAACAACAATCTGATGCCAGCTCTTCAGGTGACGCCAAAGATTTAGAGGAACAATCACCAGAGAATGAAGCTAGCATGCAAGCTAATACAGAATCGCAACAGCAAGAGGCTAGCGATAGCGAAAAGCAGCAAAACGTAGCGTCGCCAGCTTCTGAACCCACAGATAAACCAACGGAAGATCAAAATAAGCCAGTTGAACAAGCGATTAGTCCTACCAGCTTAGGTCAAGAACCATTGCCTGAAAATATGGAGCGAGCATTGCGCGCAATAAGTGAAGATCCACAGGTACTGATCCGCAATAAAATGCAATTGGAATACCAAAAACGACGTCAACAAAATCAACAGGTCAAGGAAACAGAGCAGTGGTAATTCGAATTTTATTAAGCCTTGTGCTGCTTATTATTGCCCCTTCGGTTATGGCGCTTAGCCAAGTTGAAGCCAGTATTGAAAAAAACCCCGTAATTGCGGGTGAATACTTTGTATTGAATATCACGGCCAATGATGATCTTAATACCGCAGCATTAGACACCTCAGCATTATTGGACAATTTTATTGTGGGTAGAACCAGTGTGGGCAGAAGCACTCAAATGGTCAACTTCAACACCACCAAAGAAACACGTTGGCAAATACTGTTAGCCGCAAAATCCAGTGGCAGTATTACGATTCCGCCCTTCACGATTGAGGGCATCAGTTCATCGCCAATTATTCTGCAAGTAGCCCCCAAAGGAAGTCAGCCACAAGAAGCGCAGAATTTATACATAGAGGCTAGCACCAATGTTGATGAAGCTTATGTTGGGCAATTGATTAACTATAAAGTTAAATTATATCTAGCCGTTGAGCTACAACGTGGTGTCCTCAGCGCACCTGTAGTGAAAGGCGCACAAATCAAACAAATTGGTGAAGACACCGACAGCACTGAAATCGTTAACGGCCGTCGTTTTCGAGTTATTGAGCGTAACTACGGTATTGTTGCGGGTTTACCAGGTGAAATCATCATCGACGGCGCCAATTTTTCAGGCGATGTGTTAGTTGAAGCGCAACGTCGCGGCGGTATGTTTGGCTTTAATGAAAGTATCCCTATGCAAACCGAAGCCGACCGTAAAGTAATTCAAATCAATAGCTACCCTCCTAGTTACCAAGGGGAATGGCTGGTCAGCGATTTAGTATCATTACGTGAAGTATGGCCCGATACTCAAACCACTTTTGAAGCGGGCAGCCCTATCACCCGAACCATTAGTTTAATCGCCATGAATGTGGATGAAAATAGTCTGCCAGAATTGACTATGCCGACGACCGAAGGCCTAAGAGTTTATCCAGAAAAACCACTGCGTCAAACCGGTATTCGTGATGGTCAGGTAATATCGCAATACAGTTTAACCGCCGCCATAGTACCTACCAAACCTGGCACCTATACTCTGCCGGAATTAAAAGTACCTTGGTGGAACACCCAATTAAAGCAGCAGGAATATGCCATTTTACCGGCTAAAACAATCACAGTTGTTCCTGGTCAAATGGGCGATAATGCATTAACTATCACGCCACAACAACCTGCCTATCAGTATGCGAGGTACTGGCCTTGGTTAACGGGTTTGTTTGCAACATTATGGTTAATAACACTGATATTATGGCGCAAAGCGGTTTCACAACAAAACCTTAATATTACAAGGAAAACCATTCAACGTCCTGTTGCGGATGTGGCCAGCCTAGCTACGATTACCGAAGCATGTGATCGTAATAATGTCAGCGATGTGATCAGTGGATTACAAAGATACTTTTCGGCAATATTACAGCGTCAAGTTACGTTAACTGAGATCAGTCAGTTGTCTGAGCCACTTAACCAAGCATTAAGCGATTTACAACAATCCCGTTATAGCAAGCACTCCACGACTATTAACAAATCGCAATTAATAAATGCGCTGAAGTCCTACCATCACAGCAAAAATACACCATCAGACTCTGTCATTGCCAAATTAAATCCCTAGTCTAGTTTTTGCTTCCTCCAGACGCTCACCTAACAAGCGTCTGGAGAACTGCACACTTTTGTGTTGCGGTATTCTCTTGAACAAGTAAGCTGTTGCTAACAATTCTAAGAAATTTTTAAAATGTTTGAAATTCTGCGAAAGAAAAAGACTGACACCACGGTCTTATCTGACATGGTAAATAAACAACGACGTTACGATAGCCTTGTCAGGGCACTTCATACCGACATTTTCCGCTATGCCTTTTGGTTATGCGGTGATAAACATGTGGCTGAAGATATCACTCAAGAAACCTTTTTACGGGCATGGCGGGCATTGGATTCTTTAAATGATGACAAAGCGGCTAAAGCATGGTTAATCACTATTTTGCGTAGAGAAAATGCACGCCGATTTGAGCGCAAGCAATTTGATTACAGTGATGTTGAGCAAGAACAACTTGAAGATGTGTTCTCAAGTAGCACTGAAGATGAAACCGAGCATTATTGGTTACGCAGGCAAATTGGTAAGCTTGATCTTGAGTACCGTGAACCTTTATTGCTCCAACTTATTGGTGGATTCAGCGGCGATGAAATTGCAGACATGTTGGACTTAAATAGAAACACGGTAATGACAAGATTATTTCGCGCCAGAAACCAGCTTAAAGACGCATTAGACATACCAGAAGTAAGAGGTCAATCAAATGGATGATCTACAATTTCGTCGCCAAGCCTATGGCGATCCCCATAATCAGTCAGATGACTTTTTGCAGCACATAGCAAGCCATCCTGATGATGCAAAATTGGTGAAAGATTTAAAGGCACTTGATAACCAATTAACTCAAGCGCTTAATATTTCGGTGCCAAACGATTTGGCGGAAAAGTTACTGTTACGCCAGCAATTGAGTCAGCACCAACAAACACAAAAACGTACACGCTATTTAATGGCAATGGCTGCTTCTATCGCTTTTATCGTAGGTGTCAGCTTCAGCATGTTGCGTTTTACCCCAATTGATTTATCTGAGCATGCATTGGCGCACGTTTACCATGAAACAAAAGCCCTTCAAATTGAGCAAGATATTGGTTTCAATGATGTAAACTTTAAGCTTGCCAGTATGTCAGGGTTACAACAATCTAAATTTATTCAACAACCTGGTCGGGTATTTTATACCGCCTTCTGTGATTTTCAGGGAGTGAAGTCGCTTCACCTGGTGATGCAAGATGAAAATGGCCAGAAAGTGACGCTGTTTATTGTGCCAGCCGAAGAGCGTTTAAAATTAGAAACCGCTTTTGCAGATGCAAAATATAAGGGCAAGGGTTTTCAATCTGCAGATGCTTATATGTTACTTGTCGGTGAACAAAACTCTGATCTTAATTACGTTAAACGCGAAATTGAGCAAACTTTTATTTAGACCTTCCCTACCGAGTTAACAACTGTTAATAACCAGCCATACTTTACAGTGTGGCTGAGTTTTTTTTAACCAAGCTCCCCTGCTAAAGTGTGAACCACCTCAAACTTCTGCTAGCATTGTCCCAGAATTATAATTAGACGGGATATTCATGGAAATTCAAGCACCAATTTTAATCACTTTTATTGGCTATCTGGCCGTAATGATGGGCATAGGTTTTTGGGCATATAAAAAGACCGACTCTGTTGATGATTATATTCTCGGCGGACGTAAAATGGGCCCTGCGGTTACCGCGCTCAGTGTTGGCGCATCCGACATGTCTGGATGGTTATTACTCGGTCTTCCAGGCGCTGTCTACTTAGGCGGGTTAGGTGAAGCTTGGATTGGCTTCGGACTCCTTTTTGGCGCCTGGCTTAATTGGCTTTTTGTTGCCAAGCGTTTACGTATTTATACTGAAATGGCTGATAACTCGCTGACACTACCTGACTTTTTTGAGCATAGATTTAATGATAATCATGGCTTATTAAAATTAGTTTCTGCCGTGACTATTTTGGTCTTTTTTACCTTCTATGCTTCATCAGGCATGGTGGGTGGCGCGATTCTGTTTGAAAAAGTTTTCGGCCTTGATTACACCTTAGCCTTGGTCATTGGCTCGGTGATTATTGTGTCTTATACCTTCGTTGGCGGCTTTTTTGCCGTAAGCTGGACAGACTTTTTTCAAGGCTGTTTAATGTTAATCGCCTTAATTATTGTACCGATTGCCATTTTTTATGACGCAGAAACACAGGCGAACATCAATACCCTAGATCCTGCCATGCTGACATTTATCGGCGAGAACACCACTGTAATAGGTTTGGTATCTCTGCTTGCATGGGGATTAGGTTATTTTGGTCAACCGCACATTTTGTCGCGCTTTATGGCCATAGGTAGCGCAAAAGACTTACGCTTATCACGTCGTATTGCTATGAGTTGGATGGTATTAGCATTAATTGGTGCATTAGCCACAGGTATTGCTGGCACCTTATATTTTGCTAAGGCGCCACTTGATAATCCTGAAACAGTATTTATTCACCTAGCCCATGCTGCGTTTAACCCTTGGGTAGGTGGTTTACTGATTGCCGCTATTTTATCAGCCATTATGAGTACCATTGATTCACAACTATTAGTGTGTTCCAGCGTGATTACCGAAGACTTCTATCGTAAATGGTTACGTCCTAAAGCAAGTAGCAAGGAGTTAATGCTTGTGGGTCGGATCGGCGTGATTGCCATTGCACTCATTGCTGGTGTGATTGCGCTTAATCCGCAAAGTAGCGTACTTGGTTTAGTCAGTTATGCATGGGCTGGATTTGGTGCTGCATTCGGCCCTGTGGTTATTTTATCTCTTTTTTGGCGTGGATATAGTCGCAATGGCGCAATCGCTACGATTGTTATTGGGGCTGTCACGGTTGTGGTATGGAAACAATTAAACGGCGGTCTATTTGATCTATATGAAATAGTACCAGGCTTCTTGTTTGCCACAATCGTTGGTGTAGTTTTCAGTAAGATATCCCCCCCAAGAACAGAAGTTAAAATGCAATTTAATGCGTTTGAACAAAACCTATTGAGCCAAAAATAATCACTCAATAAGTTAACCGTTCAACAACCAAAGTAGCGTAAAAAATCTACTTCAACAGCAAAAAGCGTACAAGTGTACGCTTTTTTACATTTTAAAATTCAAAAGCCCACCGTTTGAATACAACATCACATTAACAACGCGTCAACTCAAAAACCGCCTTAACCTCATAGTAAATAAGCATTTTTATAAAAAAACTTGTTTAACTCATCATAATGTAAAAAAACAGCCTTTTGAATTAACCCAATGTTAACAACAACTAACAGGTGGTCGGAGTTGTTGCATTCGCTCGGCTTACCTAAGATGCCTGCAAATTTAAAGCTGGAACAATGCCACGCTATTTTCGGCATTACAAAATAACAGCACATAATAGGCAAAAATATGATCCAATTTAACAAGACTCTTCTCGCTATCGCTGTCACCTTGGCAAGCACTCAAGCATCCGCTGCGGGTTTTCAACTTAATAGCCAATCAGCAACAGGCCTTGGCCGCGCAATGGCGGGTGATGCAATCATCGCTGACAATGCATCAGTATTAGCTCGTAACCCAGCAGCTATGGCATTGTTTGATGAAAAAACTTTATCCGCAAATATGACATATGCCGCGATTGATGTATCAATTGATGATGTGAGTGCTAACACCATTTTTGGCAAGCAAGACTTTGGCGGTTTAGACAGCGCAGCTGATGATAAAATTATTCCAAGCTTTTTTTATATCAACCCGGTCAATGATAAAATAGCCTTCGGTTTCGGTGCTTTTAGCAATTATGGTACAGGTACCGATCTAACTGAAATCGCTGAGAGAAGCCCATTAGCTCCGGTTGATTTACTGGGTAATACCGAAGTGACCACGGTTAACTTGAATGCCAGCATGTCATATCGTGTAAATGATGAATTTAGCTTCGGTGTCGGTATCGATGCCATTTATGGTTCAGGCTCATTAAGTCGTCATTCAAAAACGTTCGGCAACTTAGTCGATGTTGAAGCAGATGGTTGGGCTGTAGGCGCGATTGTTGGTTTTGCCTATGAAGTGAATGAAAATCATCGTTTCGGTTTAAGCTACCGCGCAAGTCCTGACATCACAGCTAAAGGTGATATTGCTTATCTTGGTCAAGACTATCAAGAACTGGCAGTGCCAATCGCTGATATCGCTCAATTTGCCGGTTTCCATCAATTAACGGATAAGTTTGCTGTTCACTACACCATCCAATGGACTGAGTGGAGCAGCTTTGACAAGTTAAAACTCAAAGATGGTAGCGTATCACCGCAAGCAACATTGAAAGAATATCACTGGAGTAATTCGTGGTTTACCAGTCTTGGCGCAACCTATAACGTTAATGAGTCATGGATTGTTCGTGCTGGTGTGGCAAGCGATCAGGGTGTAGTTGATGAAATATCATCATTATCTATCCCAGACTCAGACCGTATGTGGTATTCCGCTGGCTTTAGTTACATTCTGTCGCCTAAATCAACCATTGATTTTGGTGTAACCGCTGTAAGAGGTGAAGAAGTGCACGTGCTAGAGAAATCAGCACTGCCAATTTACACTAATGATATTTCAGCTTATACCCATTCAAACGCAATGTACTACTCGCTGCAATATAACTACACATTCTAATAGATTGTTTCAATAGTGTAATGATCCCTTAATCAAGCCATGCTTTTCATAGCATGGCTTTTTTGTGTCCGTCTAAATAAACCTATTGTGATCAAAAGAAAATTTCACTTTTGTGGATAAAACTTATACTCTTAAATCGCCTTTTCTTACTTTATATTCACGTTAAAAGCTCAAATACATTATATTTTTCTAATGAATTGATTGCAGTTTACACCCACATCCATTAGAATTTTCTTATGAACTTTATACAGGTGTATTATATGTATCCGACTCGTCAATTTGTTCTGGCCTCATTGAGCCCCAAAATCATTCTATTAACCACCTATTTAGTATCCGGTTTTTCGGTAGCAGCCAATATTCCCCTTGAGTTGATAACCGCGAAAAGCAGTTCTCAAACACTGTACTTGCAGCTTGACGCCAAAGTTGAGCCGATAAAGTCGGCAACAGTTGCAGCTCAAACTTCAGGCCGGGTATTAGCCATTCATTATGATGTAAATGATATGGTGCCAGAAGGTGCCCCTTTGCTAGAGATCACCAGCAAGGAACAAGGCGCGGGGCTTGCGGGCGCGGAAGCCGAACTGGCTAAAGCACAAGCTCAAAACATCGAAGCTCAAGCCCAATTTGAACGCTATAAAGCCTTATTCCCCCAAGGGGCGATATCTAAAGGTGCTATGGACGAGGCAACCTCTTACGCAAAATCAAGTAAACAGGCTGTCAGCGCAGCTAAAGCAAAACTCATCAGCGCAAAAGAAAATGTCAATTACACTATTGTGAGTGCGCCATTTACCGGCAGGGTTACGGGGAAATGGGTTGAGCAAGGTGAAACCATCAGTTATGGACAAGCCTTATTATCAGGCTATGACACTGATAAATTACGCGCCGTATTTTATGTACCGCAACAATATCGTCAACAGTTGGCCAGCCTTACCAGTATTACTTTGTCCGATGATGTCTCTACGTACCAAAGTGATGCCATTAATAAATTCAATTTCAGCACCCAAGCCGATCAAAGTATTGAAGTGCGTGTGCAACTGGATAATCAGCAACAAACATTACAAGCCGGTCAGTGGCTTAAAGCCGCACTTCCTTTGGCTAAGGTTGATGCAATTTATCTGCCTAAATCGGCTATTTTTCAAGTCGGCGAGCTGACAGCGGTTTATCGTAAGCAAGGTGACAAGTACCTGCAAACTCAAGTGCGTTTAGGTAAACACATTACTTCAGGTGCAATAACTCAAGTCGAGGTGTTATCAGGGGTTATGGATGGCGACAATATAGTCAATGATGCAGCCAATTATGTGTTGCTCCTTAATCAGACTCAAACTGGCAACTCAAAATAATAGGAGAGCAGTAAGATGAATAACTCACACTCTCCAGAATTAGGTTTATCTGGCAGAATTGCAAAAACCTTTCAGGCTAGCGCTATCACCCCTCTTCTTGCGCTTGTTGGTCTATTATTGGGTATTTTTGCGGTAATCATTACGCCAAAAGAAGAAGATCCACAAATAGATGTTACGTTTGCTGATGTATTTATTCCTTTTCCAGGAGCAACGCCAAGTGAAGTACAAAACTTAGTGACGCTTCCTGCCGAACAAATTATTTCTGAAATCAAAGGGGTTGACACTTTATATTCATTTTCTCAGCCTGATGGCGCATTGATCATCACCATTTTTGAGGTCGGTGTTCCCCGCGATGAAGCCGTAGTCAATATTTACAATCAACTGTTCTCTAACCGCGACAAATTCAATCAAGCGGCAGGCATTGGTGAGCCATTAATAAAACCAAGGGGCATCGACGATGTCCCTATTGTCAGCCTAACCTTATATTCTAAGTCAAACGAGACTGGCGCAGAAGAATTAACCCATGTTGCTGCCAATTTAGAAACTGAATTAAAGCGTATTCCTGGAACCAGAGAAATTTACACCCAAGGTCGTCATGACATGGTGCTAAATATAAGATTAGACAGCGCTAAAATGAATGCGTTTGGCGTTACGGTTGATCAAATAGAGCAGCGTTTACAGGATAATAACCAAGTCTCTATGCTGAATTCATGGGTACAGAACAACCAACAAATTAAAGTGCGTGCAGGACAATTTATCAATTCAATTGATGATGTAAAATCATTATTGATTAAGGTCATTCCTGCTCAATCGCAACCACAGCATAATATTATCCCTTTAGCCAAAGCGGTTTACCTGGCTGATGTTGCAGAAATTACCCTTAAAAGTGATATTCCCAATCAGCATGTACGCCATGTTGATCAAAATGGTGATTATCCAGCAGTGACAATCGCTATTGGCAAACAAGCTGGACAAAATGCGGTTGTTATCGCCGACAAAATTTTGAACCGCATAAATGAAGTCCAAAACGTATTGATCCCAGATAGTGTTAAAGTTGCGGTCTCACGTAATTATGGACAAACTGCGGGAGATAAAGCCAACACGTTAATATTTAAATTAATATTTGCTACCTCCGCTGTGGTTTTATTGGTGTTTTTCACCATGGGATTACGTGAATCTGCCGTAGTGGGTATTGCCATCATTATCACCTTGGCCATGACTCTGTTTGCTTCTTGGGCATGGGGATTTAGTCTAAATCGTATTTCATTATTTGCGCTTATCTTTTCCATCGGAATTTTAGTCGATGATGCCATTGTGGTAGTTGAGAACATCCATCGTCATATGGCATTAAGCAATAAACCTTTACTGGAGATTATTCCTATTGCCGTTGATGAAGTTGGCGGCCCCACCATTTTGGCAACATTTACTGTGATAGCGGCCCTCTTACCAATGGCATTTGTATCAGGGCTAATGGGACCTTATATGAGCCCAATCCCAATTAATGCCAGCATGGGAATGCTTTTATCGTTAGTGATTGCCTTTATGATGACCCCTTGGCTGTCAAATAAACTATTGCATCGTCATGTAAGTAAAAACGCTAACACTGGATCTCATTCCATTAATGACGATAACTCAAATGACAAGTTGAGTATTTTTTTCAATCACTTAATGACGCCATTTCTCATTGGAAATAAGGCAGGAAAAGCACGCAAAGGTTTAGCTGTCGGCATTGTAGGGCTGATTTTAATCGCGGTTGCTTTACCAGCAATGCAGGCGGTGGTACTGAAAATGCTCCCATTTGATAACAAATCTGAATTTCAGGTGATGGTTGACTTACCTGAAGGAACCCCAGTAGAGCAAACACAAAGAGTGTTACAGGAAATGAGCCAATACCTTGCTACTGTTGAAGAAATTGATCATCAACAATGGTATGCAGGAACGCATTCACCAATGAACTTTAACGGTTTAGTCCGCCATTATTTTTTACGTAGCAGTCAGGAACTGGGCGACATTCAGGTCAATCTTGTTGATAAATCTCATCGTCATCGCGATAGTCACGCCATTGCGTTAGCCGTTCGTGGCCCACTCAATGATATCGCTAAGCCCTATAACGCAAAGGTAAAAGTTGTTGAAGTACCGCCTGGACCACCGGTTTGGTCGCCCATAGTGGCGGAAGTATATGGTCCGACAACAGCACTAAGAGAACAAGCTGCGTTAGACCTTGAAACGCGCTTTAACCAAACTGAACATGTTGTAGATGTAGATATCTTTTTACCTCAATCTCAACAGCAATGGCAAGTCAGTATTGATCGCTCCAAAGCAAGCTTATTAGGCTTATCCTATGGCCAAATCATCAATACTATTTCCACTGCTGTGGGTGGTAAAGATATCAGCTATTTACATCTTGACTCAAACAAACAACCTACGCCAATACGTTTACAGGTTAATGAAGGTGAAAAGGTCAATTTAGCTCAAATTCTTAATCTTAAATTGACCAATAATCTTGGTGAACAAATCAGCCTAGCTGCAGTAACAAGCATAAAACAAGGTCATATCAATGCGTCCATAGTCCATAAAAATATGATCCCAATGATCATGGTTGTGGCTGATATGGCAGGTCCTACCGATAGTCCCTTATATGGTATGTTCGATATTGCCAGCCAACTAAATGATGCCAATATCAATAAGCAATTTCCCATTGCACAGCATTACGTTGAGCAACCTGATGGAATATCTGAAGTTGCCATACTTTGGGACGGTGAATGGAAAATCACCTATGAAACCTTTCGAGATATGGGTATTGCTTATGCGATTGGAATGATAGCCATCTATCTATTAGTGGTTGGTCAGTTTAAGTCTTATCTTGTGCCGTTAGTCATCATGGCACCCATACCGTTAACTGTTATTGGTGTCATGCCTGGGCATGCTATTTTAGGTGCACAATTTACCGCGACCTCAATGATCGGCATGATTGCCTTAGCAG
Organism: Shewanella aestuarii; assembly: GCF_014647215.1. GTDB lineage: Bacteria > Pseudomonadota > Gammaproteobacteria > Enterobacterales > Shewanellaceae > Shewanella > Shewanella aestuarii. Next base: position 310,092 of record NZ_BMOT01000003.1, on the reverse strand, counting down.
GGATCATCGTCCGTAACTCAATACTACTCGTAGACTTTATTAATCAGCTTTTGGCTAGCGGTATGCCATTAGAAAAAGCAGTAATTAAATCGGCCGCAGTGCGCGCTAAACCTATTATGTTGACAGCGTTAGCTGCAATGATTGGTGCACTATTTATTATCGATGACCCGATTTTTAATGGCTTAGCAATCAGCTTAATTTTCGGTATTTTTATCTCAACCATTTTAACCCTACTTGTCATCCCTGTACTGTATTTCTCAGTGATGAAGAACCGACAAATAATTTAATCTCTTATTAAGGAGCTCCACTATGTCTATTGAACGTACAATTATGGCTTTTGCTGGTTTTATGGTGTTGTTATCTTTAGTTCTAACGGCAACAGTTAGCCATCATTTTATCTGGCTGACTGTGTTTGTTGGTGCTAATCTATTTCAAAGCGCCTTTACTGGTTTTTGTCCCGCTGCAATGGTGATGAAAAAACTAGGCTTAAAGTCAGAGGCTGAAATAGCCAAAGCTAAATAAGCCTTAAGTTTTGGTTAAAAAAATAATGATAAGGAATATAACGGTTTATGAAATCTTTAAAACGTACCATTAAACAACTTAGCTTGCTCAGTATTCTAGCGGCAAGCTTGATGTTGTTTAATCAGGTGAGTGTTGCCAAAGATGTTTCCACACAGCAAGCCTTGGAGATAATAGAGGCTGGCACCACTATTATTGATGTTCGCACCGCTGAAGAATTTGCCGCCGGTCATATTGCAGGGGCAATTAATATTCCGTTCGAGCAAATTGTAGCTGGCGTTGAAAAGATCGGTCTAAAAAATGATGCGAGTGTAGTGTTATATTGTCGCAGTGGACGTAGAAGTGGTATTGCCGACGAGGCCTTAACACAAGCTGGTTTTACACATTCAGTGAATGCCGGCGGCTATGATGCCCTTGCAGGATCAAAACCTTAATCATTCTGCGTTATCTACTCAGTAAAGTGCCTTTGTTCAATATTAACAAAGGCATTTTTATACCAGCTTTTTGGACATGATAATACAATCTAAATTAAACCCTCTTGGCGATTGGTAGACACTTATTTCATCTCCAATAAAGCCACATTTGCGGTAAAACTCAGCCGCATTTAAGGTAGACTCTAGTGTAAGCAAAGATAAACCAGCCTCTACAGCAAGTCGCTCAAGATAAGCTAACATCTCTTTCCCCATACCTAATCCCATGTGTTGCGGATTAACAAAAATAGCATCGATAAATCCATTACTTAAATCAATCATTCCTGTGGCGATTATCTGCCGATACTTTTTACCGTTCAGGTAAATATTAACTTCAGACACATAACCGTCTTTTGCCAACTTATCTATAAAGGACGCTGGCATCTCGCCATCAGTCCACTTAGACATGGCATCAATACCATAAAATTCAATACATTGCGCTAATATCGCTTGATTGCGAATATTAAAAGCACCTTGGGCATCTTGGCTAACCGCCCGTCTAATTGTAAATTTAATTATATGTTATTCCTTTTATGAATATGCGACTAAAGGCTTATACCCATCACAATGGATTTGCATAAAAAGTCAAAACCAGTGAATTTTAATTAACACAGAAAACCAAAAAAACTAATAAACCAATGACAAATATAAACATATCATCATAAAAGCCCCCTTATACACAGACAATCAATGTGAATATAAATTCAAAAAAACCATCCGCGAACAAATATTATACCAAACAGCCTGCGGTAACACCTTATTTACAAATGTAACTACGATGTTACATTTCGTGAAGTTAGACGTGTTTCACCCTTGAGTTTTCAGTGAGTCTGACACCTAAAAATAATATCAATAACATGGAAGATAAACATGCAAAATAAACGACCTTTAGTTTTATTAAGCCTCTCGGGTATTGCTTTAGCTGTATCATCAAGTTTATATGCTGCTCCACAAGCGTTAAATTTAACTGCACAAAACGGTATTTCTGCTGCAAGCCTAAATTCGGCTTCGCCTTTACCAAAACGCTATATTGTTAAATTTAGAAATGCTGCTGCACAATCTAATTTACAACAGTTCGATAATCAACAAGCGACTCAATCTGATTCAACAATGGATTATCAGCCACGTTCGCATGAAATTTTTTCGCATTTTAGAGCTTTAAACGGTGTTCAAGCGAAAGAAATGAAACGTATTGCTCGTGGTAACAGTTACTCGGTAAAGCTAGATCAACAATCATTAAAATCACTTCGCTTACGTGCTGATGTTGAATATGTTGAAGAAGATTTACCAAGAAAACTCATGGCAGAAACAACGCCATGGGGACAAACTTATGTTGGCGCCACCTCTTTAAGTGATAGTCAAACAGGTAACCGAACTATTTGTATTATTGACTCAGGTTACGACCGCAGTCACAACGATTTAAGTGGCAATAATGTCACAGGCACGAATAACTCAGGTACAGGTAACTGGTATCAACCAGGCAATAATAATGCCCATGGTACCCATGTAGCTGGCACAATTGCTGCCATTGCCAATAATGAAGGTGTAGTTGGTGTAATGCCAAACCAAAATGCCAACATTCATGTAGTTAAAGTATTTAATGAAGCTGGTTGGGGATATTCATCATCACTCGTTTCTGCCATTGACACCTGTGTGAGTAACGGCGCTAACGTAGTGACCATGAGCCTAGGTGGTAGCGGTTCAAGCACAACAGAACGCAACGCAATGACCGCACATCAAAATAATGGCATCTTATTAATTGCTGCTGCGGGTAATGCTGGCGATAGCACATACAGCTACCCAGCATCCTATGATGCGGTAATGTCTGTTGCTGCGGTTGATAGTAATCGTGATCATGCAGCATTCTCACAATATACTGATCAAGTTGAGATCTCAGGTCCTGGTGAAGCAATTTTATCAACTGTCACAGTTGGTGAAGGACGCCTTGCAGATATCACAATTAATGGCCAATCGTATTTTAACAATGGTGTTGTGCCACACAATCGTTTAACACCTTCTGGCACTAGTTATGCAGCTAACCCTATCAATGGGCAAACAACTGCAGTATTAGCTGAGTGTACCGTCAGTGGTACCAGCTTTAACTGTGGCAACATGAGCAACAAGGTATGTTTAGTTGAACGTGTTGGAAACCAAGGTTCTGGCTATCCTGAAATCAATGCAGTTAAAGCCTGTAAAACAGCTGGCGCAGTAGCGGCAATTGTTTACAGTAATACCGCATTACCAGGTTTACAAAATCCATTTTTAGTCGATGCTAATAGCGATATAACCATTCCATCAGTCTCTGTTGATAGAGCCACTGGTTTAGCTTTACGCAATCAACTAGGTGCTAGCACTACGGTTGCCAATCAAGGCAATAAAGATTACGCCTATTACAATGGCACTTCGATGGCTACACCGCATGTATCTGGCGTTGCAACCTTGGTGTGGAGTTACCACCCACAATGTACCGCAAATCAAATTCGCGCAGCATTAAATGCTACCGCAGATGATTTGAATGTCGCAGGGCGCGATAACAAGACAGGTTTTGGCATGATTAACGCAACAGCTGCCAAAGCTTATTTAGATGCATCATGTAATGGTCCAACTGATCCTGGTACCGGCACTGGAACTGGCGATTTAGTGCTGGTAAATGGGGTGGCTAAAACGGGTCTTGCAGGTGCAAAAAGCGATGAGCTTCATTTCTCACTAGACGTACCAGCGGGAGCGAAAGACTTAAGCTTCACTATGAGTGGCGGTACTGGCGATGCTGATCTATATGTTCAATATGGCGCAGCTCCATCTACATCAAGCTATGATTGTCGTCCATGGAAAGGCGGTAACAGCGAATCATGTGCTATTACTAATATCCAATCTGGTACTTACTACGTAATGCTTCAGGGTTATAGCGCATTTAGTGGTGTTAATCTGGTTGCTAACTTCACTGCAGGCAGTACTGGTGGTGGTAATACTGGCGGTCCAGCAAGTTACACTAATACAACTAACTTCAACATCCCTGATAACAACACCACTGGGATCACAAGCCCAATCAATGTGACTCGTACTGGCGATTCAGGCACAGTGTCAGTTAACCTAGGTGTTATCCACACTTACATTGGTGATTTAAAAGTTGAACTTATTAGCCCAACAGGCCAAAAAGTAACATTACACAACAACTCTGGTGGTGGTACAGACAATATCAACCAAACCTATAGTGCAAACTTTACAGGTGTTGAGTCTAGCGGTACTTGGTTACTAAAAGCTGTTGATAACGCACGACGTGATACAGGCTATATCGATACTTGGACATTAAGCTTTCAATAATTAGAAATGCTAAATAGCTAACGTAAAAGCCTCGCAACCCATTGACGGATTGCGAGGCTTTTTTATTCAGCAGATTAAGTCACTTTTTTAAATACACATATTAAGCAACTATTGAATGCGTCACTTTCGAGATAACTTCAAATATACTTGCAAAACTTGTGGGTGTGCTGACATCGATATCTAATTTTAAGCGTTTTGCGATATCGTTTGCCGATAACACCCCGCGTATAGTGTGATGCTCACGATCAACGACCAAACAGTGCTGCTGGCCGGCAGCTTTTAATGTCTCAATGATATCGCCTATTTTGGCATGTACAATATCAGCATAATCAATCGCTTTTAATTGCGATTTAGGGATCATAAAGTCACTGATTAACAGGTTATCTCGATGATGTCCATCAGCCTGTTTTTTGACAATCTCTTGATGGTTTAATGAATCAAAGCTAATCAAGCCAAGAAACTTTTCATGCTTATCTATAACTAGCTTTAGACGAACATGTGCTTTCTTCATTAAAAATTCAACGTCAGTGGCTTTGGTATTCGATTCAATAACCAGCGGCATAATATTTTTGAAATCAGTAAAAACATGTAACGCAGGTGAACGAAGTGTAAATTCTTGATAGTTTGCGGGCCAAGCCAATTCATCAATAGCTTCAACGGCATGTAGAGTTAATTTTTTCACAACAATATCCTTAGCTAATGAAAACCTAACACACTGATTTTCAAATACATATAAAAGAATAACAACGTAAAAACTAATTATGATTATCAATCTAAGGTTAGATTTACACAATATAGGTTTGAATTAAATTTCGTTCACCTTGGTAATTTTAAGGTTCAATTCATTATTAATGCTTGCTAGGAACATACTTAAACTTGTTGGGCTATGACTCAATATCAAAAACAAAATGACTGATACAAATCAGTTATTGGCTAACAGCACAAGAATTGAGTGTGGTTATCGGAGGAGTAAAATATTGTTGGGCAGGTAAAGTTTGTAATCACGCATAAAAAATGCCAGTAAACCTCATTTACTGGCATTTTTGCTTATTACTTAGAGCACATAGCTAATTAAGCAAAGTTTATTTCTTACGGTCACGTATATGGCTTGTTGCACGTTTGCGGCGACGCTCTTGGCTGAGGGTTAACTTCTCGCCGCGGCCTTCAAACGGGTTAGCACCTTCATGGAAACGTAATTGAATAGGCGTGCCTACTACATTTAATGAACGACGGAAGTAGTTCATCATATAACGTTTGTATGAATCAGGTAGCTTGGTTACCTGGTTACCATGTACAACCACGATTGGCGGATTATAACCACCGGCATGAGCATACTTAAGCTTAACGCGACGACCGTTTACCAATGGAGGCTGATGATCGTCTTGAGACATTTGCATAATTCGAGTCAGCATTGAGGTACTAACACGACGCGTAGCACTGTCGTAAGCTTCTTCGATTGATTCATACAAATGACCAACACCTGTACCGTGTAGTGCCGAAATAAAATGAATTCGAGCAAAATCGATAAAACCTAGACGGCGATCTAACTCACTCTTAACGCGGTCTTTGATATTTTGGTCTATACCGTCCCACTTGTTAACAGCAATCACTAATGCACGGCCAGCATTCAATGCAAAGCCCAATAAACCTAAATCTTGTTCAGCAATACCTTCTCGGGCATCAATAATCAACAAAACCACGTTCGAATCTTCAACCGCTTTAAGGGTTTTGATCACCGAAAACTTTTCAATCACTTCATGCACTTTGCTGCGACGACGAACCCCAGCGGTATCAATCAGAATATACTCACGACCTTCTCGTTCCATTGGAATATAAATGCTGTCGCGTGTTGTTCCAGGCTCGTCATAAACCACAACCCTTTCTTCACCTAAAATACGATTAGTCAGGGTTGATTTACCCACATTGGGTTTTCCAATAATCGCTAATTTAATTGGCAAGCTTTGTAAGCGAGCTTGTTCAGCTTCAGCTTCTTCTTCGGTATATTCGCGCTCGACTACATCGCCCTGTTCTTCTTCGTCACGCACAATCCCCATGGCTTCTGCGTAAGGCGTTAAAGCGTAATCGATCATGTTGGTTACGCCACGACCTTGAGCCGCTGCCATTTGATAGACTTCGCCCAAACCCAGTGACCAAAATTCAGCACATGCAGAATCAGCATCAATACCATCGACTTTGTTAGCAACAACAAAGGTGACTTTATCACGACTACGCAGATGCTGTGCTATCGCCAAATCAGCGGCAGTCAAACCAGCTCGGGCATCAGTTAAAAATAGCACCACATCTGCTTCTTCAATCGCAGCCAAAGACTGCTCAGCCATCTTGGTTTCGATCCCTTCTTCAGTGCCATCAATACCGCCAGTATCAACCACAATAAATTCATAGCCAGCCAGATAAGCGCGGCCATATTTACGGTCACGGGTCAATCCAGGAAAGTCAGCGACTAATGCATCACGGGTACGTGTTAGACGATTAAATAATGTCGATTTTCCGACATTGGGTCGCCCAACAAGGGCCACTACAGGGATCATGATTTTGCCTCTAAAATACGTCTCAATAAAAAGCCCCCGGAAAGCTTCCAGGGGCTCTAATAAGGTACATTATACCCTATTTGTTAGAAATTGCTTTGCTGTTATTCGTCAGCGGCGACTTCTTCGTTTGTTGCTACGCTACCATCACCATTTAGGGTAACAATAGCAAGCTTACCGCTTCGACCTTGAAGGTAAATTTTATCATCTACCACTAAAGGTTGGCCATATAAGCCATCACTATCAACTTCAACACGTCCAACAACAACGCCATCGTCGCGGTTTAACACATGTAAATAACCTTCAAAATCACCGACAACCAAATAGTCACCGATAGTAGCAGGAGAAGTTAAATCACGATTTTTAAGCGTGCTATTTGACCATAGCTCTAAGCCATTACGGCGATCAACCGAATAAATACGGCTGCGGTCATCAACTAAATATAAACTTAATCCCGCTGCGGCTAACTCATTAAAGCTAGAGTATTTACGCGACCAGACGATTCTGCCACTGCGAAGTTCCATTGATACTAAGTTACCATTGTAACTTGCCACAAATAGATTATCGCCCAGTATTAATGGGGTCATGTCTACATCGGCCATACGGGTAAACTCATTTCCCCCTGTAGGAGTATAGATGGATTGTTCCCATGCGACTTGACCGTTGTTTTTCACAACCACAGCAACTTTACCGTCAGCCGTACCTAAAAAGAAACCACCCGCTTCATAAGCTGCAGAACCTGTACCGCGAAGGGTCAAGTTGGGTAGTTGCATTTCATAGGTCCATAACTTTTTACCGTCATCAATATCGAAAGCTTCAAACAAACCTTTACTGGAATTAACCGTAACCACATCTTCAGCAACCGATGGTGCAGATAATAATTCGCCATTGCCTTGTGCTGACCAAAGTACATCACCTGTTGCTTCATCTAAGGCAGCCAACAAACCGGTTTCGCCACCTACAAACACTTTATTACGAGCCGCTGTGACACCTGCCGCTAGGCGAATACCTTTGGTTTTGATGTTCAGTTGTTCGCTAAACTCTTCATTAAAGTCTTTGCTCCATAGAAGCTCAAGCGTTTGCTGATCATAAGCTCGAACTTCACCGTCACGATCGGCAACAAAAATTTTACCGTAGCGCACAGTAGGACGTAATTGTGAATAATAATCACCTACGCCATTACCTATGCTTTTGCTCCAGCTGACCTCAGGAAATACCGAAGCTTGAATTTCAACTAATTCACTCACTGGCTCTTCTTCGACATCACTTGAAGAACAACCAGAAATAAGGGCCATACCTAAACCAGCCGCAAGTAGATTTTTATACCATAACTTCATTGGCTAATTCCTTATGCCTTGTTTAGGTTATCTAACTTTATCGTTAATGCTGGATTAGTTAATGCACCGCCATTATCAATTGCTGTTTGGTAGGCTTGCTTCGCAGAAACAAGATCACCTTGGCGAACTAAAAAGTCGCCTTTTAATTCTTCGCGTTGCGAAACAAATGCCGTATCAGTTACTGATTCTAATGTTTGCAGTGCAGTCCCCACGTTACCTTGCTCAGCTTGTAAACGCGCTAAACGAATAGTGGCTACCATATCGATACTCGCGCCAGGCTTAGCAACAATAATACGCTTATAGGCATCTTCAGCTTTAGTTAAATCACCTGCATCAACAGCGGCTTTAGCCGTCATCAACTCAAGCAATGCCTGATAGCCTTTTTGATCATGCTCTTTAACAAAATTACCCGCGCCTTCAATAAATACCGCTGGGTTAGTTGCATTATTTGCTAACTGTTCAAAAGACTCAGAAGCTTGTTCAGCAGACTTCACTTTCATGTCAGAATAAGTATTCCAACCAAATAAACCACCTAAACCTACTACAGCACCAATGGCAATTGATGATCCGTAATCTTTCCAGAACTGCTTGATAGCATCTACTTGTTGTTCTTCTGTGCTATAAATTTCCACGCGCACTTCCCCTTTCTAAATCAGTTCTGCAAGTTTAGCTACCAGCTCACTGCGGGTAACTAATTGTTGTTCGTTGTTATTTCTTAGTGGCTTGATGGCAACTTGATCATTAGCAATTTCGTTTTCACCAATAATTAAAGCAAACTGTGCACCGCTTTTGTCGGCACGCTTCATCTGCTTTTTAAAGTTTCCACCACCACAATGACTCATGACTTTAAGCGTTGGCAGTTGTTGACGCAACTCTTGTGCAACTTTAATTGCTTCAACCACACAGTTATCACCCATAGCAGTAACGTAAACGTCCACTTCTGAGGCGATATCATTATTAAGCTCTAAGGTTTCAAGTAGCAGTACAATACGCTCTAGTCCCATAGCAAAGCCAACTGCTGGGGTATCTTTACCACCAAGTTGACCAACTAGACCATCATAACGACCACCAGCAAGTACTGTTCCTTGGGATCCAAGGCTACTTGTCACCCACTCAAAAACAGTGCGATTGTAATAGTCTAATCCACGAACTAAACGAGGATTAATGGTGTATTGGATGCCAACCGCGTCTAAGAGTTCACACAAGGTTGAAAAATGTGTTTTCGACTCTTCGCCTAAATAGTCATTCAATGCTGGAGCATCAGTTAATAATGTCTGTACATTTTGATCTTTCGAGTCCAAAACACGCAAAGGATTACTATACATGCGACGCTTACTGTCTTCATCTAACTTATCTTTGTGTTGCTCTAAAAATGCAATTAAAGCCTCACGATAAGCTGCACGTTCAGCAGGATCGCCTAAGGTGTTCAACTCTAAAGAAACATGTTCTTCAATGCCGAGTTGTTGCCATAGACGTGCTGATAGCATTAATACTTCAGCATCAATATCTGCACTGCCAATACCATAAATTTCCACACCAAATTGGTGGAATTGACGGTAGCGACCTTTTTGAGGACGCTCATGACGGAACATAGGCCCCATGTACCATAAACGCTGCTCTTGATTGTATAGCAAACCATGTTCATTCCCCGCTCGAACAGTCGAAGCGGTTCCTTCTGGTCGCAGTGTTAAACTGTCGCCATTACGGTCTTCAAAGGTATACATTTCTTTTTCAACGATATCGGTGACTTCACCAATTGAACGTTTAAAAAGATCGGTACTCTCCACAATAGGAGTACGAATTTCGCTATAACCAAAAGCACTGACAGATGAGCGAATAATCGACTCTACCTTTTGCCATACTGGGCTTTGAGTTGGCAGAAGATCATTCATGCCGCGAATAGCTTGGATTTGTTTTGCCACAGATAACTCGTCCGTTAAATTGCTAGGCTAAACCAACAACCTTGGTTAACCAATAAACACATCGCCCATGCTTTTAGACCAGGTAATACCTGATAGATGGCACAGGCACAAAATTATTCAGTTGTATCGCTGATCTCAATGCGGTTTGCCATCATACTGGCTTTAGCGCGAATTTTTGCCTCTAGAGAATCCACGATATTGTCATTATCAAAACGTTCTTTTTGACGTTCACCATCATCGTAGTAACCACTTTTCCGGTGACCACCCGTCAGGCCAATATGGGAAACTAATGCTTCACCTGGACCATTAACAACACAGCCAATAATGGAAACATCCATTGCTGTAGTGACATCCTCAAGACGACGTTCTAACTCATTTACTGTTGAAATAACATCAAACTCTTGACGCGAGCATGATGGACAAGCAATAAAATTAATCCCGCGACTACGTATGCGTAGCGATTTTAAAATATCAAAACCGACTTTAATTTCTTCAACAGGATCCGCCGCCAACGAAATACGTAACGTATCACCAATACCTTCAGCCAATAACATACCGAGTCCCACAGCAGACTTTACTGAACCAGAACGCATACCGCCCGCTTCTGTAATGCCTAAATGCAATGGTTGTCTAATTTGTTTTGCCAGCAGACGATAAGACTCTACCGCCAAGAAAACATCAGAAGCTTTGACACTGACTTTAAACTGGTCAAAATTCAATCTATCTAATATATCCACATGACGCATTGCTGACTCAAGCAACGCCTCTGGAGTTGGCTCACGGTACTTGTCCATTAAATCTTTTTCTAATGAACCACCATTCACCCCTATTCGTATGGGGATATTTTTATCTCTAGCACATTCAACAACACTGCGAATACGTTCTTCATTGCCGATATTTCCAGGATTAATTCGTAAGCAGTCTGCGCCGTACTCAGCCACTTTTAATGCAATACGATAATCAAAATGTATATCTGCGACTAAAGGCACATTCACTTGTTGTTTAATTAATTTAAACGCTTCAGCAGCATCCATTGTAGGAACAGATACGCGGACAATATCGGCACCAACTTTTTCAAGTGCACGAATTTGAGCGACCGTAGCGGCAACATCATCCGTTTTGGTGTTGGTCATCGACTGCACGGCAATCGGCGCCCCGTCACCAATCGGAACGTTTCCAACATAAATGCGTGTCGAAGGTCGGCGGATAATTGGAGATTCGTTATACATGCAATGTTGCTCTACTAAAATTTATTAAAGTGGCGATTAAAACCATACCAATGAATTCGATAATAAACCTAAAAGTCTATATTTTTAATTAGGTTGGGTTAATGTGATACGAGCCACACGGCCATTATCATATTCCGATAAATCAACCTTATTACCATTAAGTGTTAACGACACAGCTTGGGGTGCGCCTAGAATCAATTTAAACGGAGCTTTACCAGACACATTCACTTCATGACCTGCTGTCTTGACGCCATCGACTAAGACTTTACCATTTACATCAACCAAATTAATCCAACAATCAGCAGATAACGACATTGCAACTACGGATAAACCATTGGCTGCTGCATCACTATTGTTGATTTCAGATTGGCTTGATGCAACGATTTGCGGTGTCGCTGGGGATACAGCGTCATTAGAAACCGCTGAACTATTGTTAGTTAAACCACTTGCGCTCACCTGGTTGCTGTTGGTTGCTACTTCTTCGGTATTAACAACATCAACAGGGACGATTGCTTGTTGTGAACCAATTGATGGTTGAGTTGCGGTATTAGCATCACTCAAAGCTGGGTCAACAAACTCAACGTCTGCACTGTTTGGTCTTTCTATTGGCGCCAATAAGTTAGCATAATTATCATCAAGCGTTACTGTCTCGGCTTGCATTTCCTCTACCGTGGGTAAAGCAAAGTTTGATTGGGTAATTAAATCTGACTTTTGTACCCACCATAAAACCAACATCGCAAGTAAAATAAACGCGATAGCATAAGTCACTAGATTTAAACGGCTATCTCTTGCTTCTCGGGATGTTTTTCGCGAAAAGCTTTGCATCGTGGGAGGAACATGCTCAGGTATCTGTTGATTCAAGCATGATTTGATAGCCTCAATATCGGCTTCGATAAAGCGGGCATAATTTTTGATATAACCACGAGCATAGGTATTGGAGGCAATATTATCAAAATTATCGGCTTCAATATCCATCAAAATGCGCGGGCGTAAATGCAATTGTAATGCAGCAGCCTCAATGGTAATGCCTTTGTTTTCACGTGCAGTTTTAAGAATTGCCCCGACGGTGGCAATGTCATTCACGGTTTCAACTGCTTCTGTGGTCTCGTCTAATTTTTCTATTGTCATTTAATGCAAGTTAGCTCTATATTCTTGTGCTTGAGGAGATGCAGGGAATTTAGCTATCAATAAGATGCCAAAACGCTTCATGGCGTTGATATCGCCAAGCCCTTGCTCTATTTTAATCCCTAACGCTAAACTTTCCGCAGTTTCATTCGCAACTTGGTGATATCGAGCCAAAGTGTCGCGAGCACTTGCATAGTCGGATGCTTCCATGTCCAACTCTGTTAATCCGATTAATGTGTTTCCACGGCGCGGATCATACTTTAATGCCATCATAAAATATTCACGCGCTTTGGTTAGCTTACCATCACTTCGGCTGCAAACACCTAAGTTTTCATAGCTTGATGCTGTTCGAGTATATTTAGGCGTTTCAATCGCCTCTAGAAACATTGTCTCTGCCCGGGCGTATTTTTTTTGCTGGCATAAGAATACCCCAAAGTTATTTTTTGCATCACCCGATGCATCACTCGCTTCGATAGCATCATTATAAGCACTTTCAGTGCGTGCTAAATCGCCAACGGTTTGATAGTAATATGCCATTGCAACATGCACTTCACTCATTTTCGGTGCAAATTCAACGGCTCTATCTAAATTATATTTTGCTTGCTCGCTATTTCCACGACGTAAATAGGTGAGTCCTAATTGCATCCGTTCGCGCGCTGCTGCCACTTTATCGATATCACGTTCAGCGACGGGAATATCTGTTCCACTGTAGGTTCGCTCGGTCACACATCCACCAAGGGACAAACCGAATAAACCTACTAACACTATTTTTTGCATTCTGAGCTTCATTGATAAGCCTATTTATTTTGCAAACAAAGAGTTAATCCATTGTGACTGAAATCTGGTTTTGTTGCATTTGTTTTTTTGCTAAACGTTTAGTGCGATCACGAATATCACCTGCAAGTTGTCCGCAAGCGGCATCAATATCATCCCCGCGAGTTTTACGTACTATAACAGTTAATCCATATTCCATAAGTACTTTAGAGAAACGGTCAATTCTTGAATTAGAAGAACGCCCGTATGGAGACCCTGGATAAGGGTTAAATGGAATTAAATTAATCTTACATGGCGTGTCTTTTATCACTTTAGCCAATTCATGCGCTTGGTCTGTACTGTCGTTAATATGGTCCAGCATAACGTATTCAACTGTAACTCGACCACGGTTTGCATTTGACTTGGCTAAATAACGACGAATACCCGCTAAAAACTCTTCGAGTGGATATTTTTTGTTGACTGGCACTAATACATCGCGAAGCTCATCGTTTGGTGCATGAATACTCACAGCTAGCGCAACATCAATAGCATCACCTAATTTATCAAGAGCAGGAACAATGCCTGATGTAGATAAAGTCACTCGGCGTTTTGATAAACTAAAACCAAAATCATCCAACATAATATCCATTGCGGGTATCACGTTGGCTAAATTGAGAAGTGGTTCACCCATGCCCATCATAACGACGTTAGAAATAGGACGATCGCCGGTATCTTTATGAAAACCTAAAAATTGCGATACCCGCCAAACTTGACCAACAATTTCTGAAACCGTTAAATTGCGATTAAAACCCTGCTGACCGGTTGAACAGAAGGTACATTCAAGTGCACAACCAACTTGAGATGACACGCACAAGGTTGCACGGTCTTCTTCTGGAATATACACAGTTTCAACTTCTTGGCCTTGTCCTACATCGATGGCAAACTTAATTGTGCCATCATTAGATTTTTGATAACTGGCAATTTCAGGTGCAACAATTTCACATTTAGCAGCAAGCTTAGCCCGCAATGCTTTGTTTATATTGTTCATTTCTTCGAAGTCGCTGACGCCAAAGTGATAAATCCACTTCATTAATTGATCGGCACGGAACGGTTTTTCACCCATTTCGCTGAACAACGCTCGCAGTCCTTTACGATCAAGATTTAATAAATTGATTTTCTTTTCACTCATTTGCCTAACCTCAAACACCTAAAACCTGTAACAGGGCGGCGAATTATACAGGCCATATCACGTTTTAGCCAGTATATCCGAGTTTGATAATATGATAATATCCTCGCGGGCAATAATGCCTGATACGAGGAAGTTTTTACTTACATTTATGTTAACTTTGTTTGTTATTGTGTTTGTTGCTATTGCAGTTTCTTTTTTGTGTAGCGTTTTTGAAGCTGTACTTTTATCGGTCACGCCAAGCTATATTGCCAACTTAAGAGAGTCCAATCCCCAAATTGCTGCCTTGCTGAATAAGCAAAAGCAAAATGTTGAATCGCCTTTAGTGTCTATTTTAACCCTAAACACGATTTCCCACACGGTCGGGGCTGCGGTAGCAGGCGCTCAAGCGGCGGTGGTTTTTGGCAGTGAAATGTTAGGTTTATTCTCAGCAGTACTGACATTCTTAATTTTATTCCTCTCAGAAATCATTCCTAAAACCTTAGGTGCTAATCACTGGCGAAAACTCGCGCCTACAGTTGCAATATGTTTGTTCTGGATGGAGAAGTTAACCGCACCGCTAATATGGATGTCGCAAAAGGTGACGAATCTACTGGGCAAAGGTGAAGAAGGTCAATACATTCGCCAGGAATTAAGTGCCATGACAAAAATGGGGAAAGACAGTGGCGAATTGGGTGAGCAAGAATCACAAATTTTGACTCAAATCTTATCTGTTAAAGACATGGTGGTAACCGACATAATGACCCCTAGAACGGTCATATTTAAATTGCCAACCGATATTAGCCACAATGATTTTATCGACAAACATTTATCAAGCCCGTTTACCCGAGTGCCAGTATATGAAGGTGAACGTGACAATGTAATTGGTTATGTCAATCGTAATGACATTCTATTGAATGTCCGTCAAACACCCGATGCGCAAATCAGTGATCATTTGAAAAGTTTATTTGTTATTCCATCATCGGTTAAAGTGTTGCCGCTTTTTCAAATGATGATTAAACGTAATGCGAAAATGGCATTGGTTGTAGATGAATATGGTTCAAGCGAGGGCATTGTCACTATTGAGGATATTATTGAAACATTAATTGGCTTAGAAATTGTTGACTCAAAAGATCTAGCGCCTGACATGCAAGCGCTTGCGAGAAAATTATGGCAACGCCGTGTAAAAAATAAAGGCCTAGTTTTATCTGACGATGGTGAAACCCATTAAGCTGTATTCTAGTAATACTCGCTCTAGTTTCTAATTCACTATGCTCAACTTGTATTGAACTTTGATACAAGTTGAGTCGTATAAATTAGTATATGCTTATTTTTAAATGCTAAGATAAATGGCATTCAGTTGAGGGAAAACATGCCTAATATTTATCGCCTATCTATTGCTCACATCAATGACACCCATTCTAACTTTGAACCTAGCCAGGTTAAATTTACCTTACAGCATCAGCAACAAAGCTACAGTTTAGCTGTCGATACGGGTGGCTATGCTCGCTTGGGATATCACATTCAACAAGCCCGCCAACGAGCCGAAGCTAACAAGCAGCCATTTTTGTTTTTGCATGGAGGAGATAGCTTTCAGGGAACATTGTATTTTCGTGAGTTTCAAGGTGCAGCTAATGCGCATCTTTTAAATTTGCTTAAACCTGATGCAATGGTGTTAGGCAATCATGAAATTGATGCAGGTAACAGCCCTGTTCAAGCGTTTTTAAATCGAATTGAATTTCCGCTAATGGCCGGCAATATGGATCTCAGCCAAGAAGATATCCATAAAGCAGGTAAACTGCGTGATCACCCACAATTATTAGATTATGACGTCAGCAAAGGTATCGCCAAGGTTTTGCTCAAACCATTTTATGATACTCACATTGCGATAGTCGGTATTACGCTAGATCAAATGCCGCTGATTGCTCGCCCAGATCCCGACACTCTGTTTGTTAACGCCATCGACACCACCAGACGCACAATTGAGGCTCTGCAGCAACAAAATATTAACCATGTGGTAATTTTAAGCCACCTTGGTATAGATCAAGACCGCGAACTGGCAAAACAAGTCAGTGGGATCAGCTTAATAATTGGTGGTCATTCTCATACGCTTCAGGGTGATTTCAGCAGCGTTGGCATGGCTAATATGCCTTATGGGGAAATCGTTAATCAAACCCCGATTTTCCATGCAGGAAAATATGCCGAAACCTTAGGCTTAGTTGATCTTTGTTTTGATGCTAGTGGTAAGGTCTGCCAGTTTGAAGGCGATAATTTCTTTATGCTTGGCAATGACATCGACATTAGTCAGAGCTCTGAACACCCCATTCCTGAGGATGTCCAACACTTATTAATCCAGCAATTACGTCAACATCCTAATATGCTTAATGGGGCGCAGGATGATCAAATTGATAATGTCATTCAAACACAATATCGCCCTGCACTTGCTGCCCTCGAGCAACAAATTCTCGCCCATATTCCGAAAGATTTTATTCATACTCGGTTACCCAGTAAGCACTTCCCCAATGGCAGTGAAATAGCGCCTTGGGTAAGCCGTAGCATGTTTAAAGCAACCCAATTAGTTGAGCCAAAGTTAGATTTTGCATTACACAATGCTGGCGGTGTTAGGCAATCGCTCAGTAAAGGACAACTTTCTGTAGCCGATGTATTCGGGCGCATCCTGCCCTTCGAGTTGCCTTTAGTCACATACCAAATTAAAGGCCAATACATCATTGAGGTGTTAGAGTCGACCATTAATGCCGCCACTAATAACGGCATAATCGGCACGGGTGCAGGTAGTTTTCCTTACCCATACGGCATTCGCTATAGTTATGATGGTAAAAAACCCTCTGGCGAACGTATAACATCCGTTGAAGTGTACCGTGATGAATTATGGCAACCTTTACTTAATGAAGCTTTGTATATCGGCGTATCTAGCTCATATACAGCATCAGGACGCGAAGGTTATGGCGCTATCCTTAAAGCGTTATGGCAACAGCCCGTAGACAATAAAACGCTTCCGGAAGCATTTATTGACTTCGTTTGCCAATATGGATACAAAATAGGCCAACAACAAATTGTAAATATAAATTACATTAGCCATCGATGATTTTAGGCGTTGATCACAGACGGCAACTGAGTTGCATGTTTTAATGACGCCATTACTGAGTAAAATCAAGGAAACATTAATGAAAACAAAACTAATAAAAATTCTTGCCGCGGCAACGCTTGCTTTGGGTGTTTCTTCAGCTTGGGCTCAAGGTGTTATCCATCAAGGTGAAGTTATTGACACCATGAATGGTGGTGGTTACACATATGTGCAAGTAAAAGAAGCAGACAAAACTTACTGGGCTGCAGGACCTCAAGTTGAAGTCGTTAAAGGCGATAATGTTGAAATGTCTGAGCAAATGTGGATGACTGATTTTAAAAGCTCTAGCTTAGATCGTACATTTGATGAAATTATGTTTGTTGGTCATATTATCAAAAAATAATACGCTAAAATTTGACCTACTAATATCGGTTAATCTCTACAGGTTTTAATGTCCTGATGGAGTTAGCCGATTTTTTCACCCCGCGTTGCTCAACAGATAAAACCTATGACTGCTTTTACTATCGTTGATTTTAATCCTTGTCATGCCGCAGCAATTAGCCTGTTGTATCATCAAGCCATACATGCAATTCAGCATCCAAGATACAATTCAGCCAAAAAGCTCGCATGGTCTCAGGCGCCGCGTTCGGCAAAACATTGGCAACTTAGGTATAAACGCAATAAAGCTTGGATAATACAAAATGCCCAACAACAAATTGTTGGTTTTATTGGTATTGAAACCCAGTTCCATCAACGCGGATACATTGATTGTCTCTATGTAGATCCACAATTTCAACAGCAAGGCATAGCCAGCCTATTAATTGAACATCTACAATGCTGGGCTAAGTCGCAACATTTCCATCAATTATCTGTTGATGCGTCCTACCTGTCTAAACCTCTATTTGAGCGGCACAAGTTTACACTCATCAAATCTAATTTAAGAGTCAAAAACAACCAAACATTGGCGGCCTTTTACTTAGAAAAAGTATTATGATTTGGTTTAACTAAGGGTTGAAGCATTTCTTCTAAGCCGTTCAGTTTCACTTCATACATCAGTGCCAGTTGCTGACCTAATTTCCCCTCAGGAAAGCCTTTAGCGTGAAACCACACCAAGTAAGGCTCAGGCAGATGTAACAACTTACGCCCAGCATATTTACCAAAAGGCATGGTTTGGTTAATCGCCTCTAATAAAGCTTGTTCATTCATTTAGCTTGTACTCATTTTTATTCAACCGCTAACGGCATCGAATGTATCCACTAACACAGCTGTTCACTTTGTTATAAGTTACCTGGGCATTAAAGCGTGCTTTGCCACAGGATGTCGACCATCGCTTTAGTATGACAACAAGGCCGATAGTTAATCGTGGCGTGATTCTACATAAAAAATTGATAGCAGAGTAAAAATAGATAACAAAAAATATGGCGTAGAGTTAGAAACGATGCATCCCCTCTCAGAGCAGCAATAGCATAGCAAAATCGCATATACCATTTAAGAATATAAAAGCAACAATAATGCAATAATGGTTATACAAAAACGAAATATTGATCGATGTGATTTTCATAACAACACCTAAAAATGCCTCATAATGCTGCCAAGTGATTCATTAAATTAACCTTTTATCAACATCCGCTTATCAATGATTAATCGTCAATTTTTTGCCGAATTTAATAATAGCGTCAACAAAAAAACACCGTGACAATATATAAAAAACGTCAAAAATCAGCTAATTGACTAAGTATTAACATCCAGACTACATTACAGCTATATCACTCAATAATGAGGTGTAGATAAATGATTATTTTAGTTGGTGGCGAAAAAGGCGGTAGTGGCAAAAGCTGTCTTGCACAAAATATCGCGGTGTTTCTAACAAAAGAAACTAAAGCCAGTGTCATCATGGTGGATTGCGACCCCCAAAGAACCACATCCGATTGGATCCAGGCGCGTAACAATAACCCGGACTTACCTGCGATCAATTGTGTGCAACTTTACGGCAAAATTCGCAATGATTTACTCAGTTTAGAGCAGCACTATGACTATGTTATCGTCGATTGTGGTGGCCAAGACAACCTTGCTCTGCGTGCAACCATGTCAGTTGCATCACATGTATTGATGCCGCTAAGGCCTAAACGTCGCGATCTTAAAACCGTTAGCCACATGGATGATATTGTGGCGACCTGTATGATGATTAACCCCAAAATGCGCGCCTCATTTGTTATTACCCAATGTCCTAACTTGCCCAATCAAGCTGGCAGAATATTGGAAGCAAAAGATGTTTGTCGCACCTACGATATTAATGTGCTGGATGCGGTGAATTTCAGTCGTAATATTTATGATGACAGTGAAGAGTCAGGCTTGTCGGTTATTGAAATCGAGCCAAATGGCAAAGCAGCTGACGAAATGCGTGCTATTGCGTGTGAATTACTGCAAGCAGAAAATGCTAAACAAATCATGGAGCAGCGTTTATCGCCGCGTAATGTCACCACACTAAGGGAAAATTATGGGACTGGCCGATCTCAAGAAAAACGCCTCGTCATGTAACGCTGCGTTTTCAAAAAAAATGTCGATTGAAGAGTTCATCGATAACGCAAGTCTCTATGCGTTAGGTAAAACTCATGAATTTGCTCAACACACGAATGTGGTTGATTTTTTACCGCGCCGAGACAATAAGCATGTAACCCAATCACTCAAGCTGGTAAACCAAACGCCCAAGGTCGAAAAACCTTTTCGACGCGCGACCTTTACGTTAAGTGAGCAAGCAATTAGTGATTTAACGGCGTTAAGTCAAGCCAGTAAAATGGCTAAGTCGAAATTAATTCGCCACTTAATTACAGAACATACCTCGTTATCTGAAGACGAAAAACAAGCTTTGTATGCAAAATTTGAACATGAAACTCAGCTGAAATCGATACCTTAAAAATAATAATTACCCAAGAAATTTATGTGTTAATTGCTCTCTTACACACGAATTTATTGGTTTAGTTTTTCTCCCCGCACTCTTTATCTGGCATCATTTATTGTTGCCAGTTTTTTTATCTGCTTGAAAAGTCACCATTCTTACCCCATATCTTCAGGACCTACTTTATTAGAGCCTGTTTATGATAGCTATTATAATTGTGTGCATTATCGCCATCTCAGCCATCTTTTGGATTGCCAGCGCTCAATTGAGACGTGAACATCATCGCCAACAAGTATGTTTGCAGGCTTTCCCTAAAACATGGCGCAGCATACTGCGACAACGTTTTCCCTATTTTCAAAGTATGCCAACCGACCTACAATTGCAGTTAAAAAAGCACATTCAAATATTCATTGATGAAAAGCAATTCGTTGGCTGTGATGGACTGGCTATCACTGATGAAATAAAGGTCACAGTTGCTGCTCAAGCCTGTTTGCTGCTGTTAAACCGTAAAACAGACTATTACCCTAATTTAAAACAGATCCTTATTTACCCACATGCATTTATCGTTGAGCAGCAGAAAGTCGACTTTGCGGGAGTTACATCGCATCATAGAAGTGTCTTATTAGGAGAATCTTGGGGGAATGGCAAAGTCATTTTGTCTTGGCAAAATACATTACATGGTGCAGCAGACCCCTTCGACGGCCAAAATGTGGTGATACATGAGTTTGCTCATCAATTAGATCAAGAGAATGGCCCAGCAAACGGTGCCCCAACGTTAAGACAAATTAAAGATTATGCCGATTGGTCATCGACCTTAGGTAAAGAATTTAAACAGTTACAGTATTGCGCATCTCAACAAATACCGTCATTATTCAACTATTACGGTGCCACTAATCCTGCGGAATTTTTTGCCGTAATAAGTGAAACATTTTTTGAAAAACCTAAGGCTTTTTCTCAACAGCATCCTGAGTTATATGATGAGTTAAGCCAATTTTATCAATTGAACCCAATACATTGGCATTAATCATAAAATCGCAAACAGATATCATCTTCAGTGCCAATACATTTCCACACAAAATAGTTGTCTTATTAAGTGCCAGCCAGCAAGGAAAAATTATGCAATCCATTATTCATCGATTAGGATTTATCGCAGTACTAATCACAACGGTTACTGCCTTTGAAATCAATGCTAACCCTTTACAGCATTTTGATAATGAAACCGCAGTGGCTGAACAAGCTGAAGAGAGCGCCAAGGCAGCCGTTGATAAGCAAGTGATTAGTAGCCAACAAAGTAGTGCTGAATCTGAAGCTGTGATCACTAATATTAATCAGACAGAACACACGATAGACAGTCAAGGATTAACTGAAGAAGATAGCCATCAAGTCAATGGCTTATTGAATCAGCTGCATGAAAGTGCTATTTCAGCTGACTGGGAAACATATTTTAATTTATATCACCAGGATGCGATTTTTATTGGTACTGATGCTACCGAGCGATGGAACATGGTGCAGTTTAGAGCCTATGCAAGCCCAACTAAAGGCTGGCGCTATGATCTACAAGCTCGTCATTTACTGCAAATTGGCGACATCATTGTATTTGATGAACAATTATTCAGTCCCGCCTATGGTATCAGCCGTGGAACTGGGGCGTTAATTCATACAGAACAAGGCTGGAAAATAGCGCAGTACCATTTAAGCTTCCCGATCCCAAATGATAAAGCAAAACGTATTACCACTTTGATCATGCAATAAACATTTAGCGAATTAACTAAATAAAAACGCCCTTAATATTGAACATATTGAGGGCGTTTTGCTATTTCATCGCGACACTAAAACAGACATTTGCAAGCTGTGAAAAATGCGTAAATGCATCAAAATCAGTCTGATCGAATCGTCTTAATGATGCATGCCTGTCGGCATAAAACACCCCTAATACTTTCGTATTTACCATTAATGGTGCAATTAAAAAACCTTCACGTGACAGATGATCTGCTGAGTTGGTTATTTTTGAGGATTCAAGGGTTTGAGCTTGTTGCACCCATTGTGGTTGTTTCAGCTCAATACATTGAGCAAAAATAGATTGGTGGTCGGTAAGTTCAATCACAAAAGTGGTTTTCATGGTTTCTGCATCATCGCCCATAACTACTCGAGGTTGGAGCATTTTTCGATTAGGTGTCAGTAATAATACGCCACATCTATCTACCCCTACGCCACTGAAAATCCCTTCCAAAGCCGTTTGCATTACCTGATTAAAATCCGTTTTATTGATCGCAAACCCAGTTAACTCACGCAGCTTGGTTAACTGGACACTTAAATTAGCTTCACGTAATAAGGTTTCAGGCTGTGGCGCGTCCAATTTTTCAAATACCTTTTCAGTATTTGGAATATAATCAACCAAAGCCTTAGCGCCATAATCAATCGCCAACTGATGGGTCACTTTATTACAACGGATTAAACGCTGATTAAATTCTTCAACCTTAATGCCAAGCATATCGGCACCTTGTTGTAAGCGCTTTTGAAAACCTTGCGGATCGAGTTGTGGTTGGGCTATCGATTCAGCCAATTTATCGGCTAAAAAAATACAGCGTATTTCTGGCATGCGCTCATCTGGATTATTGAGTGCTTTAAGCAAGGTATCACCTAAGCCCCAACTTCTGGCAATACCTTGGGTTAACTGATTAAAGGATGTGCCAAGTTCAGAACGAATTAGGTTTAATTGATCTACGCTGTTTTCAGTATTTAACAACTTTGCATCTAATGCATCGGCTAAATCCCCTCCCATGCTCCAAAAGGCACTTTCACCGATGCGATATAGTAAGGTGGCAATAAAAACTTCTTCGCGCAGGCTTTCATCACGGTCATTCAACATCATACGCGCAATCATGGCGGCATGAAACGATTGCCCCATAAGCTTAAGAAGACGCTGAAAGACGCTGTCAGATAGATTATGATTTTCAAGTAAACTGGATAATAAGCGCGCAGTAAGACAAATATTTCTAATCGTATCAAACCCAAGCACAACGGCCGCTCGGCTCACAGTAGAAACTTGATTAATGCCTTTATTATAAATAGCACTATTAGCTACCCGTAAGATACGTGACGTTAATGCATTGTCGTGCATCACACTGCGACCGAGTAACGATAAAGAGGACACGTCATCCTTGGCCAGCCTCTCTAGATCTCTCACAGTGGAACATAAGGCTGGCATTTCTTGATCACTAATGCGTTTGGTCCAGTATTCAACACCTTTATGAGATGGATTAGCTGTCATATTTGTTCTTTTTATTAAATTAATTTTGAATATTCACTAACAAGTATACCCAAGATGGCTAGTTCAGCGAGATATTATTGCGCTATGAAAAGACTATAGATAAAAAAATCGGCCCATAAAGGGCCGCAACACAAGCGAGTTGGTTAAAAACTTACGGGTAGGAAGTGCATCCAATGATAAGAATCAACATCAAAGCTTTGTCGGCTTTTGACCCATCAAATTGGATAAAAGTCCCGTGCGGCCTGTAGGAGAACCGCACGGGGTTACAACAGTCGCAATGCGACTAAACTGTAAAACGGTAAATCTAAATCTTAAAACTGTTCTTCTTCAGTAGAGCCGGTTAGGGCTGTAACTGAAGACTTACCACCTTGAATGCAGGTTGTCACTTGGTCAAAGTAACCTGTACCTACTTCTTGCTGGTGAGATACGAACGTATAACCTTTCTCAGCTGCAGCAAATTCAACTTCTTGAACTTTCTCAACATAGTGCTTCATACCTTCACCACGAGCATAGTCATAGGCTAAATCAAACATGTTGTACCACATGTTATGAATGCCCGCTAAAGTGATGAATTGGTACTTGTAACCCATGTTAGAAAGCTCTTGTTGGAATTTAGCAATCGTTGCATCGTCCAAGTTTTTCTTCCAGTTGAAAGAAGGTGAACAGTTATAGGCAAGCAACTGATCTGGGTATTGAGCATGAATTGCATCAGCAAATTTCTTCGCTTCTTCCAAACAAGGTTTAGCCGTTTCACACCAAATTAAATCAGCATATGGCGCATAAGCTAAGCCACGAGAAATAGCCTGATCAAGACCCGCTTTAACACGGTAGAAACCTTCGCTAGTACGCTCCCCTGTAACAAAGTCACGGTCGTAAGCATCACAATCTGATGTCATTAAATCTGCAGCGTTGGCATCTGTACGGGCAATCACTAATGTTTCAACACCGCTAACGTCTGCTGCTAAACGTGCTGCAACAAGTTTTTGAACTGCTTCTTGAGTTGGAACAAGAACTTTACCGCCCATGTGACCACATTTTTTAACTGACGCTAATTGGTCTTCAAAGTGAACACCAGCAGCACCGGCATCAATCATCGACTTCATTAATTCGAATGCGTTTAGTACGCCACCAAAGCCCGCTTCAGCATCGGCAACAATCGGTAAATAGTAGTCAGTGTAATTTTTGTCACCAGGATTAACTTCTTTGCTCCACTGAATTTGATCTGCGCGGCGGAAAGAGTTGTTAATACGGCTAACAACTGCCGGTACAGAGTTCGCAGGATAAAGTGATTGGTCCGGATACATAGTGCCCGCTAAGTTAGCGTCTGCAGCAACCTGCCAACCAGACAGATAAATGGCTTCGATACCTGCTTTAGCTTGTTGAACAGCTTGGCCACCTGTAAGTGCACCAAGTGAGTTAACATAACCCTTTTTAGCGCCGCCATTAACAAGATCCCATAATTTTGCAGCACCCAATTTAGCAATAGTATTTTCAGGAACGACTGAACCACGCAAGGCGACTACTTCTTCTGCTGTAAATGGACGTTTAACCCCTTTCCAACGTGGATTTTCAGCCCAATCTTTTTTGATTGCATCGATTTGTTGTTGACGAGTTAGTTGTGTTGCCTTAGTCATAATGTGACTCCTTCCTGTTTGACTGCTAGTCAGTTAACACGGCTGCACAATACAGCACGTGAGATTCTAATAATGAATAAAATAGTGTTTGCTATTAAGCGGTTAAAAGCTCGTAGCCAGGTAGTGTTAAAAAATCTACCAATTCATCTGATGTGGTAATTTGTTCAAGTAACTCTGCCGCTTTAGCAAACTGACCTGATTCGTAACGCACATCGCCTAACTCTTGCTGCACATTAATTAACTCTTCTGCCAGCATGGTTCTGAACAAATCCTTAGTGACTAATTTGTCGTTCGATAAGGTTTTACCGTGTTGGATCCACTGCCAGATTGAAGTACGCGATATTTCAGCTGTCGCGGCATCTTCCATTAGGCCGTAAATCGGCACACAACCGTTACCCTGGATCCACGCTTCAATGTATTGAACCGCAATGCGAATATTCAAACGCATACCAGATTCTGTTCGCTCACCATCGCATGGCATAAGCAGCTCTGAAGCTAAAATGGGCGCATCAACGTCGCGAGTGATATGCAATTGGTTGGTTCGATCACCGCCAATATAATCGTTGAAAATAGCCATTGCGGTATCCGCAAGCCCTGGATGAGCAACCCAAGTGCCGTCGTGGCCATTTCGTGCTTCAAGTTCTTTATCACCGCGAACCTTGGTTAACACTTGTAAATTAGTTGCTTCGTCTTTAGCCGGAATGAATGCCGCCATTCCTCCCATAGCTAATGCACCGCGCTTGTGACAGGTTTTAATTAATAAACGTGAGTAAGCACTTAAAAACTTAGTGTCCATTGTTACCGCTTGACGATCCGGTAATACTCTATCAGCATGGCGTTTAAGCGTTTTGATATAACTGAAAATGTAATCCCAACGTCCGCAATTCAGTGCCACGATATTTGAACGTAGCTCATATAAAATTTCGTCCATTTCAAATACGGCAGGCAATGTCTCAATTAAACAAGTACATTTAATCGTGCCAGGCTTTAAGCAAAAACGTTCTTCAACAAAAGCAAAAACCTTTGCCCACCAACGTGCTTCAATATGACTTTCAAGTTTAGGAATATAAAAATATGGGCCTGAATTTTTAGCCAATAACTGGTGGTAGTTATGGTAAAAATACAGCGCGAAATCCATCAAACCACCTGGGATAGCCTGGCCTCTGTATTCAACGTGCTTTTCTTTTAAATGCAGACCACGAACGCGAGCAATTAACACAGCAGGATCAGGATTCAACTTATACTGCTTGCCCGTTTCTGGCGCTGTGAACTCAATATCACCACGAACCGCATCACGTAAGTTGATTTGACCCTCAACCACTTTTTGCCAGCTTGGAGCCAATGAATCTTCAAAATCTGCCATAAACACTTTAACGTTGGCATTTAACGCGTTAATGATCATCTTGCGATCAACTGGACCGGTAATTTCAACACGACGATCAGTTAAATCTTGGGGTATGCCGCGAATAGACCAATCACCGTCACGAATAGCACGGGTTTCGGGTAAAAAGTCTGGTAATTCGCCACCATCAATACGAGCTTGTTTTTGCTTACGTTTTTCAAGTAACTGTGGTACTTCTGCGGCAAAACGGCTACATAAACTGTCAAGTAATGCTATCGCGCCAGAATTAAACACTTCGTCTTGTCCTGCTATTGCAGGGCCTACAATGACTAAATCTGAAGTGCTTACAGAAGTTGACTGTTCAGATGTTGTCTTACTGTACTGTGCTACTAATTGCTCTGCCGTCATAACCTGACTCCCTTGGTGCGACCTTCATTGTTTATGCATTGTGTTGATCATATTCACTCGTAAGCGTTTAAAAACGAAAGTTAAGCATTACAGATAAAAGACTCAGAATATTTAAAGTTGCTTGCTTAACATACTGCAAATGAATCCAAGCTATCTATCTAACCACTTCTACTTAACTCTCACGCTTGATCAAACATCAAATGTTCGTTTCGCATTAAAAACTACGCAAAAACAGTTGTATTTGCAACAGTCCAAAACTTACCAATCAGGTCAAAATACGCTTAAAAACACCCTTTAAAAATGGTAATACCAAGGCAATAAAATATACATAAACAATTAATATAAAACACAATTTAAAAACTTAACCTTGTGAAATTCACATTGTAAAATTAAAAGGTCTTACCTTATTACCACGCAAAACCAATGAAACTAACAAACGTAATTTAATTACAATTCGAAAACTTAACATTACACAACTTTAGTCGAGTTTCATATTTATGATGAATTAATCCTGTTTTGAACTCCCCTTGAGGTAATGTATTATTTCTCTTTAAATACAATAAATTAACAATTTTAAAACAAAACCCAACTTCAAACGACCGTTTTAACTTGACGTTTACGTAAAGGTAGCATTTAGCATTGATAGTTTGAGTTAAATTCAGATGCGCGTTATCAGATCATCAATCTAATTAAGAGTGGTATTTATGAAAAAAAAATTAATTTATTTGCATTTTTAATGATTTATTTGCATTTGGCGGGTAAAAAAGGCTTAAACAATCATTTATTGCACATTGAAGCCGTAGTTATCTAAATTAGGAACGATTTAAAATCAGGCTTTAACGCAACTTTTTACATTTTTATATCCACCTAAAAGCTCAGTGATATACATCAAACAACGCAAAAAGCTATTCGCCAATCATAAATACTACACAGCGAATTGCATGTTGGAGGTAACTATCCATTACACGGGATAATCTATGCGGCTCAAAAACGTTACCGTTACACTAACAGTATTCAACCTGATTACGGCTCAACGGCTATTGCCATGCAAATGCGTCTTGTCATCTGTGATGTATTCAAGTTTACCAATGACGGCCGTTATGTATGCCGTTGCAAGATGATTGATCCATAAACTAAGCAGACTTAAAATGACCTCTTAGTGATTATTATTAACAATAAAACCCGAATTCAGATAATCACTGCGACACTCTTAATTGAAGCATAGAAGAAGCCAACTGCTGAAAGTGGTAGGCTTTATCTCGCCAAAGAAAAAGAATATCACTATGAGTTATCAGCAATTGACTGAGGGAAGAACTAAATCGAACTGGAGTTGAACAACTTCAAATCGAAATAAAAAATGCCTAACAAGGCCACTTGGCAACGCTAGTGGTGTTTTGCCTTACACAAAATGGCTTACATTAAACGTGAAATGGAAAAGCCAACTCGCCTTATTATCAAAAAAGCCAGAATTCAACATTAAGCAATTGAATTTAAAATATAAATACCACTTATCCATTTGGTAACCTAAGTTAAATTTTAGATATACAAATAAAGGGAAGGTAGAGATTTGGGAAACATCAAGTGACAGCATTTGCCATCAATGACGGGTAAATCTCAGGTATTTGAATGAAGTGGATAAAGCAGTAGAAGTAATGTCATACATTTTCAAAACGAAACCGGGCTTATGCAAAGGCAGGTTGATAAATAAGGACTTTATTTCGACCTTGACGTTTACTCTCATATAACGCGATATCCGCGCGACTTAAAAGTGGATCAAGACTTAAATCATCTTCATCAAGTGAGCTGATACCAATACTAATGCTAATTGAAAAATTATGTCCCGAGTACTTGGTGTTAATGCTCTCTATTTCAGAACGAATACTTTCTGCCAATACAGATGCAGTCTGCTCATCGGTATTGGGTAGATACAACACAAACTCTTCGCCACCCATTCGACAAAAAATATCCGTTGGTCGAATAATATCTTGTATAACATGGGTTACTTTTTTCAGTGTCCAATCCCCTGTTGCATGGCCAAAACGATCATTAATTGATTTAAATAAGTCTAAATCTAAAATCATCACTGAGAACTGGTTGTGATTAGCCTGAACTTGTACAAGCTCATCTTCAGCTAAATCTTGACCTGTTTGGCGGTTATAAATCCCCGTTAACCCATCTCGCTGAGCTTGTCGCCTAAATTGGTTTCGCTGTAACCAAGCGGTTAATAGTAACAACAACAAACCAACACACACGCCAAAAAGCAATGTTGAAAACATCATTGATGAGCTTTTCTCTTTTAGCATAAGGTCTTTTTGCTGCATCATTAACATTCGCTCTTGCTGCAGACTTTTATTTTCTCTGTTGGCTTCAGCATTATTAAAGCGTGCCATCTGGTAAGCGTTTTGTTTGTTGGTTTTATCGTTTAAGTCTTGCAAATCTAACGTATGAGCTATCTGTTGATACTGATAGGCTTTTGCATAATCCCCATCTTTGTTCGCCAACATGGCTAAAACCTCATTAGCTCGCTTCTTTACATGCTGGTTTACTTTGTCTTCATTCAGTTTGCTGAGTTCATCCGCATATTCAGCGGCTTTGGCGTAATCCTGTTGATAAAAATAAATTTTACTCAAATAGGATTTCACATCATTGATTTCAGGTTGAAAACGAAATTTTTGATAACCTGTTAATGCAGTTTCAAACATAGGTTTGGCAATGGCTAATTGACCTAATTCGAAATAACTCTCTGCCTGGCCCTTAATTGACATAGTGCCGATCAAGGGCTGTTCATTAGTTTCACAATAAATTTGTGACTCTTTAAACAAATTGTTTGCTTGTTGATATTGCGCTAGCCTCAAAGTGGCCACAGCCAAATATAATTTTGCGTAACATTCATCCTTAGTGTTTTTACCTTGATTGAGATTAAGCACTAAACTGGCAGTATCTCGCATTTCGTCATATGCATTTAAATCTAAAAAAATATTCAGCAAACGAACATAAGAAGCCACTTTTAAACTGGTATCCTGATAGTTTTTTATTCTAGACAAGTTTATCTCTAGCATAGAAAAAGCCGCTTGATAGTTTCGTTGCATTAAATATATGGTGACTTTATAAAGATATATACGCGTCAATAACTCTTCAGAAGGATCAAATGACAAAGCTAGCTCAAGTGAGCTATTCGCTTTATCTAACTCGGATAAATATAAGTATTTGATACTGTATAAAGTATGGTACGTAGCTAATTGTGAACTAGTAAGTTGAGGTAATGAATGTTCTAACTCTGCAAACATTATTTCTGCTTGAGGTAAATCCGTTTGTAATAATTTATCGACTTTAGCCAAGTCTTCATCAAAATTTTGAGACGCGAAAACACCACTGGCAAAAACCAATTGCATCAAAAAACAGTAAATAAACCTTTTGAAGATCATTTATTACTCTGTAGGCGTCGCAATAACGATATAAGCCTGCATTAAGCTGTCACCTAATAGTGCTTTTAAGCCATCAATATCACCCGATAAAACCAATTCAATTTCTTGGTTAGTTAACCCATTTGCAAGCATAACCCCTTTAGGATCAGCTTTATAAGCTTCTAATAATGCGGCATCAGTTGAGAGCAATTGAGCAAAATGTTGTAATTGTGACATCATGTTATCCTATAAATTAAGGCTTACTACTAACCTATATTAGCCTCAGTAATCCCTAATTGTGCCAGTATTTGATGATTCAATGATAATGCCTCAGCTGGCGGTATCATCAAGGTGCTAATGGCATTAAGCTGTATATAAGGTAATTGAGCTAAGGTAATCGATTCTATTCTTGGTTGCTGAAAAGGCAAAGTCGCCGCTTCATACACAATTACAGAGTGCTCTAAGGAATACCATTGATTTAAATGCGCTACAAGTATCTCAAGCTTTTCTTGGGTAGTCGATAAATGGGTTAACGTATGCTCACCCGCTAAGGCAATCTGCCATAATAGTAAATGAGAGCGAGTATTAGGGAAATGGTTATAAAGCAAAAACTGCGTTGCCTCAAAACTCTGATGCCCCACACTTGCGGGATCTATCCCTAAATCGGCCCATAAACTCGCTTCAGCTGAAATACCAGGTAACATCTTGGTTTCAAACCCCTCATCACGGGCCAATTTTATCGCGCGATGCCCAACACTGGCAAATACTCCCGGATGCCCATAAAAGGCACACACAACTAATTTTCCATGACGAACTTGAGTTAAAATTTCATCAACCATCTGTTTATAAGTTTCACGACGATTTTTAAGCTCACCGACTTTTGCATAAAATGGTTGCAAAGACTGCACGTTGTCATTAAGTGAGGCTAGCCATCTCTGTGCAAAACCATCAGTGACTAAAGAAAACACCACATCAGCGATTTCAATATAGCTCTGACTTAAAACGCTTATTTGCCCCAACTGGATACCTGTACCCACACAAATTAAACGTCCTGGGAGTTTAACCGAAGTACTATCCTGCTCTGATGGGAAAACATCTTTTATCTTTGTGGCATTTTGCATTGAACAACTCATTTCTGTTTTTATAATTAACAATACCGTTGCATAGAACCCAATAACATTTACTTTACATTGTATTGAATGACAAATTAAATGTTATTCAGCAATTATTGCAATGCTTTTATGACTAAACCCCTATTAAAAGCTATGAACTTATATCCATAAAATGAATCAAATGACCTGCAAATCATATCCCCCCTTGTCAGGATAGGGCTTGCTTGGGTATGATGGCCGACAGAATTTGGGAAGTAGCACAGACAATGATTAACAAAAAACAAAGTCTTACTCTGTTAAGCGCAGTAGCATTATCTATCTCTTTAAGTGGTTGTGGTGTATTCGATTGGCTAATTTATAAGCCTGATGTTCCACAAGGCAACTATATGGAGTCACAGCAGGTCGATAAATTACGTGTCGATATGACCAAAGAACAAGCTGAATATATTTTAGGTCGTCCCGTTTTACGTGATAGCTTTGCCGATGATACTTGGTATTAC
Source organism: Shewanella aestuarii (assembly GCF_014647215.1). Classification (GTDB taxonomy): domain Bacteria; phylum Pseudomonadota; class Gammaproteobacteria; order Enterobacterales; family Shewanellaceae; genus Shewanella; species Shewanella aestuarii. Next base: position 278,053 of record NZ_BMOT01000003.1, on the reverse strand, counting down.
GTGTATCATTTTAAAAGTGGCCGTGATGCAAGCATCATCCACAAAGAGTTAGTGATCCACTTTATTGATGGCAAAATTAGCCGTGTTGAAGGAGATTATGACCTCAGTGCTGATTTTAATACGCCATTGAATGAAAGTAAGTTGCCATCGATTAATGAGCCAGAAAATGAACCTCTCATTCCTGAATCTCGTCCTGATTCAAAGCCACTTGTTGAAGAGAAGCGTGGATTAAACACCTCTAACGTTGATTAGCCTAATAGTTAACTTAACTCTGCAGCCAATAAAAAAGCAGAGCGATACGCTCTGCTTTTTTAGAAGTAGAAAATGCGAATACCTAACCCATCTTGCTTACTAGTTACACAAGCTGTACAAAACAGATTCGGTGACAACATACGATAAAGCGCAAATAACCATTACTAAAATAAAAAATGGTTTTACTGAAACAGCAATTACCATTAAAAATAAAACTTAACCCAATTAAGCTACATTAACTAAGTTTTGCCCCAGTAATTTTATTAATTCGCCCTTCATCCTTAGCTTTTTCAGCTCGTTTACGGCGCACATCTTTAGGATCGGCGATCAGCGGGCGATAAATTTCGACTCTTTGTCCAGGCACGAGCACTTCATCGTGCTTAGCTTGTCGGCTGAATACACCCAGCTTAACCGTTGCTAAATCAATCTGTGGAAAAAAAGCACATATATCACTTTGCTTAACCGCTTCAATAAAGGTACAACCTGGCTTGACCATCACGGTAATTATTTTTTGCTGCTTAGGTAAAGCATAAATAACATCAACGGCAAAAGGCTCTTGTTCAATTGTCATGATAAATCACCTTTGCTCGATCTGTGAATGCCGTCACCATAGACGACATCAATTGTTTAAATACGCGCCCAAAAGCCAAATCAGAAAGTGGGTTAGAAAACTCAAAATCTAAATCAAACTCAACTTTACAGGCATCATCTGTCAATTCGGTAAATACCCATAAACCATTCAAACGTTTAAAAGGCCCATTTTCTAATGCTAAAGCAATACGTTTACCCACTTCTACTTGATTACGCGTGGTAAAAGTCTTTTTGATGCCAGCCTTGCTAACATCAACCGATGCAACCATGGTTTTTCCATCAAATTCAAGAACTTTCCCACCTACGCACCCAGGTAGGAAGGCGTGATAAGATTCTACATCGTTAACTAATTCATACATTTGCATGGCACTAAAGCGTACCAATACACTTTTGGAAATTTTAGGCATTCGTACTCACTTTTACGACATAATGATTGGATTTTATCACGATAAATAAAAAAGGCATCTGTTGCGGCACAACATAGACGTACACAAACCAATAAATTAGGTATAATCGTTGAATTATTAATACTCTCCCCCATATCTGTTAAAGGTAAGCCCTATAAACAGCGCTTTTCAAATGGGCAAATTGCAGGCGATATAACGCCTAGATGGTAAAAAAGCATGGTAAAAAAGAATTCAAAATCGGGAAAAAATCCCTCAGCAACCATCGCACGTAATAAACGTGCCACTTTTGAATACCGTATTGAAGACAAAATCGAAGCGGGTTTAGAGTTAATGGGATGGGAAGTTAAATCCATCCGTATGGGTAAAGTTAACTTATCGGATTGTTATGTTTATATCAAAAACGATGAAGCATTTATGCACGGTTGTACTATTCAGCCATTAAACACTGCTTCAACACATGTGGTATGTGACCCAATCAGAACCAAAAAGTTACTTCTAAAGCGAAGCGAAATCGATAAGCTTGCAGGACTCATTGAACGCCAAGGATATACCTTAATCCCACTTTCTATGTACTGGCGCAAAGGTGCGTGGGTAAAAGTAGAAATTGGTTTAGGTAAGGGTAAGAAAGATCACGATAAACGTGAAGACACTAAAGAAAGAGAATGGAAAGTTGAGCAGTCTCGGGTGATGAAAAAAGGCAGACTGAACGGATAATAACCAAACAATGATATTTTGTTAATCCTTGCTAGGTATTCACCAAACAACACGTTACACTATTACTAATTGGGGGCGATTCTGGATTCGACAGGATTCACGAAACCCAAGGAGCATGTCGAGGGGCGGTTGGCCTCGTAAAAAGCCGCACCGTTATAGTTGCAAACGACTCTAACTACTCTCTAGCAGCTTAGGCTAGCTAGCCATCAACCACACGTTTCGCACGTGGGCAGTGGATTTTGATGGTCATATTACAGTGTGCTAGCGAGGGAACTCCGTCCGGGGGTGAACCGCGAAACAGTACCGGACTCACCAAGTAGCATCCTGTCTTTCGGAGACTAATTGGTTAAATAAAAGAGAGACTAAACATGTAGTGCCGAGGATGTAGGCTTTCTGGACGCGGGTTCAAGTCCCGCCGCCTCCACCAATTTATAGAAGGGCTTAGCAGCAATGCTAAGCCCTTTTTGTTTGTCAAATGACGACAATAAAAGTTTATCTCGCATAAAAACAGCCCCAATATAGTGTATCGGTCAAATAAGACGTTGCGGATGGAGCTATTCTCTTGAAAAATCGACCTTTAGTCGCTACTTGCTCCATAATACCGCTCATAAAGCGCATTAAATTCCCCATTAGTTATCATTATTTGCAACGCTTGCTCTAGCTTCTTAGCATTGCTTGAGGAGTCAAGGTTCTCGGGATAATTAACGATAGATAAGGGCTGTTCTGGCAAGAAATCTGGATTGTGATTTAGTCTTATATGCGGGGATAGTTTTGAAAAACCCAAGTACATGTGGCTAGGTGTACCACAACATGGGCGCATAGCGATATCTACGGGATGTTTTTTTCAAGAAATACCTAATAGATTCAGTATTATAAATAAAGTAGTCACCTCTGCCTTTTTGCAGTAATTTGATAGCTCGAGCAATATCAAGGCCCTCAACTTCTCTGATAATTGCGCCATAATTATCAGCATTATGCAAAGGTCCGCCATGATGCAAAAGTAACACTTTATCCTTCAATACGGACATGTCATTCATTGGAGGGGTTGTAGGAGCTGACAGAGCAGTATAACTATCTGATAATCCGTTTTTAATAAAATACATATAGCTAGCCCGCTCTGTTGTAAAGGTAGAGCCGGGATAAAAATCAATGTATCCAGACTTTAGTTTATGCAGCAGACGTTGTTTGGGTTCACGTATTACTTTTAACGTACAGTTTATTTTTTCTAGGGCTTGTGTGTATAAATCGAAATATAGTCCTGAATTATCAGGATATTCCCCAATAAGCGGAGGCCTGTCATTTAAGCGATAGCCCATCGTCATTTCGCATGCATTAACAAATGATGAATATATAAGAATAATGAAAGGCGCTATCATGCAAAAACAGATTTTTTTCATCATCAAACTTTACTCACAATCCAGCGCTGAAAGCAATAATGTTAATATTCACATTATAGTCCAAAACTCATTATGTACTAAAATAGGCAATAAAAAATTGCATCTTAAGCCTCGTGACAACGAACAACTTATATAATTGAAAATAAAAGATTTTTATTAAGTTCCTTGTAAATTTAATCATATCAATGAATAGATTTCATTAGCGAAGTTCATTATTGGGAGTAACGCTTTAATATTAACCAGCACTATGATGAAAATACCCAATTAAAGTGTTGCCTTAATAGAGCTACGGCCATAAAAAAGCCCGATGAGATAAGTCTCTTCGGGCAATTTCATTTGGCATAGCCAGATAAATTTTCACTTTTGAATGCTGAATTGTGTCTAGTTTTGTTTTTTCACAAACTTCGATTTCAGCATCATTTGACCGTTACCATCCACTTTACAATCGATATCATGATCGCCAGCGACAAAACGATTAATCACAGCTTTGGTGCCTACTTTTAACACCAAAGAAGACCCTTTTACTTTGAGATCTTTAATTAAAGTAACTTTGTCACCTTCAGCAAGCAAATTGCCTACAGCATCGTTAAGAATGATGGCATCGGGATCAACAACCACTTCATTTGGGTTCCATTCATTCGCACACTCGGGGCAAATTAACAGGGTACCATCTGAATAGGCATAAGGTGACTCACATTTTGGACAGGGTGGAATAGTATCGCTCATCACAAATTCTCTTTAATTAACAAACTGTAACAGCCAGAACCTAAAATGCGATGAATACTCAATATCGAGATTAATGCGTGTAAGCGTGATTCTGACAAAAATGATAATAGTATTATAATAAAATTATCATACTTGAGCTAGAGAACATTGCTAGCATTAGGGTAAAAACCAGCTTAACTGTTAACTTTTGGGTTATTAGTCGGCTTTTGTTCACCATATGTCACATCATGCTGCTCAAGGTAACCTCGGATTAATTGACGAACAACTTGTGATGGAGTTAAGTCTTGGGAGGCGCAAAGTTGCTCAAAAGCCTGCTTCTTACTTGGGTCTAATAACACGGTAAAACGTGCTGTTTTGTTTTCCATTGTGATCACTCATCTAAATATTATCATTTGATTATAATACTTAAACTAACCCTATCTCTACATACATTTATCACTAAGATTTTATTATTACTTTTCTGTAGTATTTCTCATGCAACAGTCACTAAATGACCAATAGTATTGAAAATATGGTTTACCTAGTATGCGACTCTGATTAAATCGCTATTCAACTTACACGCGCCTTGACCTCATTTGATTTGCACCGCATATTATCTATAACAATTCACTAACACATTGGCGCATTTAATGTGTTGGACACCATCGGCATAAGGCTATTATGTGTTGATACGTAAATCACAACATCATTATAAAAGTGTATTCATGGCATGAGCTTAATTGCCCATTATCTGCATAAATGGAAATTCAGATTAGCCATTCTAATTGGCTTATTTTTGTTGTGGCCACTTCAAAGCCTAGTCATCCAGACATTAAAAGCCGATGCATTAGAACCTTATCTCATCAAATTACCCTTGAATTTAAATACTGAAATTCGAAGCCAATGGGAAATAAACTCTGATGCAGTTATCGAAAAAGTATTTGTTACTGGCGGCTTTAGTGACTGGCATATTGATGATCCTTATTACCAACTTAAGCCGCAGAAAGATGAATATGTTTATGAATTACCCGTCTATCCGGGTGATTTAGAATATAAATTAGTGCTTTTTATTAAAGATAAACTTGAACCTGTATGGATTTTAGACCCCAATAACCCCCAAACTTCAGCAAATCCATGGGGAGGAACAAACTCGATTCTACGTATCGCGGATTGGCCCAAAATAACCTTAATTAGTCAAATATTGACCCTTGCATTAATTGGCACATTTTTATTGTTTTGTATTCTAGAGCCTTTGCTGTATTGGCTTTTGCATCAAAAAATGCCTTTCCACCGTAAATTAGTGCTGAGTAATATTCTTATTTTGGTATGTGCTCAAGCACTGTTTTTAAGCTATCAGCTGCATTTAAATCGACAATTAATGAAGCAAGGTTTAATTGAGATAGTCCATGGTATGCACTTAGTCTTAAATGGTGAAGGTACCAATTTTGAACAACTTAACCTGCAAAAAAGATTAATTGATGATGCGCTAACAAAGTTTTTTTTACCCGCAACCACAAGGGTTGATAAAACCCAAAGTAGCCTGTTTCAAATAACCTTATCTGACTTTGCCGTATTAGATAAAAACGGACAATTAATTACTCTACGCCACCGAGCGCAAAATTTAGCGATTCAGCAATCACGCGCAACACAACTTGGGTTCGATAGTACAGCGGATTACTTTATTAATGGCATGTGGGTAAATCTAATTCCTCAAGCCCTTACACAGGCCAAACAGGGGCAAATAATAACCGCATCACGGCCATCAAAAGTAAAATGGGTTGAAACCCCAAGAACCCGTACAGCTGAGTTTTTACTTGGTTACAGCCAGTTTGTGCAACCTATTGTTTACCGTGGTCAAATAAAAGGGTTTTATGCGGGCTCAATTCAAGTAAAACTTTATGGTGATGAATTACTGAGAATGTTGTTATTTCAGGTGCTTCTGCTTGGTGGTGTGGTGTTATTATCAAGCTGGCTATTTACCCGTGTGGGTAAATTGGTGACTGAAGATATTTTAAAACTCACCAAGTGGACACAAAACATTGTAAAGGGCAATTTATCTCAGGTATTAACCATTAATAGCCAAGATGAAATTCAGCAATTAGCTGAAAACTTTAATCAAATGCGTCAATCATTACAAAACAGCTTTAATCACATCGAAATACAAAATAGTAAGTTATATCAAGAAGCTTATTTTAATTCCTTAACCTCATTGCCTAACCGTAAAAAGCTATATAGTGATTTAGCAGAGCAAACAATCACCGCCTTATTGGTAATTAACATCAATGATTTTGGCGAGTTTAATGATTTTTATGGTATTGATGTTGGAGACGCTGCACTGCTAGAAGTCGCACAACGTTTGTCGCCTAAAAGCCCGCATATCAACCTGTATAAGACAGGGCCAGATGAATTCGTTATCGCATTATCTAAACCAGAATCTCCGCTAGTGACTGACTCAACCCTTTCAGAATTGGCCCATTCTGTCTACAAGGATATCTGCCAAGCCCCATTGCTGATAGAGAATAGTGAATACTCTATTTCTGTCAGTATAGGAGGGGCAATACTTGCCAGCTGTGCCCATCAACCGCCTGATACAGGTGCAGAAAAACAGCTAACTTCATCGGCAAGCCAACTTCATCGTCAAGCTGATTTAGCAAGACGATTTGCCAAAAAACAACATATTGAATATTGCTGCTTTAATGTCGACATGGCTGATTCGGAAGCTTTTGAAGAAAACATGCGTCAAAGCCGAATGTTGGCAATGGCGGCACAAGAGCAGTGGGTAGTGCCTTATATCCAATTGATCCAACCTTTGATTGATGCGCCAGTAAAATTTGAATGTTTGATGCGAATTAAATTACCTACTGGTGAGATACTTGCCCCCTACCAGTTTATGCCAGCGGCAAGAAAATCACGGCTTTACCCTCAATTAATGCGTTGTATGCTGACAAAATCCATGGCGTTATTTAGAGATCAGCCATATGAGTTTTCAGTCAATATCACCTTAGACGATATTGCCATTCCCCAAAACCTAGAAGCGATTTTGGCATTACTTCACAACCAAGCTGATGCCTGCAAAAGATTAACGTTTGAATTATTAGAAAGCGAAGAAATTACGAATTATGAAGCAGTTGAGCATTTTATAAAATTAGTCAAACCGCTTGGCTGTAAAATTGCCATTGATGATTTTGGCGCGGGGTATTCCAATTTTGTCCACTTACTGAGTTTGGACATAGATATTATTAAAATTGATGGCTCATTAATTCGATATTTAGATACCGATCCTAAAGCGCAGTTATTAGTTGAAACCATCGCGACTTTTGCCCATAAAATGGGCACAAAAACCGTTGCGGAATTTGTCGAAAATCAACAGATTTTAGCCCTATTACATCAATATCATATTGATTATGCCCAGGGCTATTTACTGGGAAAACCTGCTGCGACTATCGAACATGCCTTAGCCATTTTTAATCAATCATAAACAGGTAATATGGTGTTTAATTGTTTAAGTAGGCAACTAAAGTCTGGGCGAGAAGCTGAGCTGTCTTGCATGCACTCAAATGCAAGTGCAGTTAATTGCTGATATTTTTCTGAGTGATACTCAGGATTTTCTGGCAGAATTAATCCAAGTAAATCCTCTAATAAACATCCTAATGCTCGTACTTCAATGCGATGCATTTTTTGACTTTGAGAGTTAGGTAAATTACTCAAATTGGATGCCGCGCCAAAATCCCCAAATAACACCTTAAAAGTATCATCTATCATAATATTATGGGCATAAATATCGCCATGACTGATCTGCTGTTGATGCATATGCTTTAAGGTATCAGCCATCTGCTTGGCAATATGTGTTATTGCATCAAGGGTAAACAAAGTCCCCGCGGCAAAAGTATCTCTGGTACAGGTGACTAGCGATGGAGGTAAACCTAGGTTTTGATAGCCACAAGGAATAAGCGACATCACCAACCCTAGTGTTTCACCATGATGTATTTGGCCTATCGCAGGAATCAAACTTTTATGCTTGCCCGTCGTTAAACAACAATCCAGTTCGTCTGCTGGATATCCATCACTGGTAATTGCCCCTTTAAATATTTTAACCGCCACGTCATCGGGTAAGTGTTGGTACAGCTGCGGTTTATTAACCCAATGAGCTTTATAAATAATCCCCGACGCTCCTTGGCCAAGTTGCTCGTTCAATTGCAAATTATCAGGGTGGATCATTGGCACACTGTCGTTCAAACATTCTTCTACATGACTAAAAGGATTCCCCGCAAACGCTAACCAACTCAACCGAGGTAAATCTAACAGCCATTCTGGAATATGGCGCAATTGATTGGCGGAAAGTCTGACTAACTCTAATGCCTGACAATGCGCCATCGACTCAGGTAAATCAACGAGTTGATTTCCTGCCAAAGCCAGCTTTCTAAGTTGCGTTAAGCGGCCAAATGATTCAGGTAAATGGCTTAGTTGGTTATCGGTTAAAATTAACCAACGGGTGTGATCAGGTAAAGCATCTTCTGCAATATAGCTAATTTGATTGGCTTTGAAACCGATCATCTCCAGTTTAGGACACTTGCCTAATATTGCTGGAATTTCAGTGAACTTATTTTGTGAAAGAAATAGAATTCGTAACTGGCTGAGTTGGTCAAAGTCATCCGGTAAACTCGATAATTGATTATCAGATAAATCGAGGATCTCCAAACTGTCAGCTAACGAAAAAATCGCCCGCGGAAACTCAGTTAACTCGGCAACAATTTGCAAGCGTGTTATGCCCTTTAGTTCACCCGACTCTAGTTGCTTTAACGTATACATTGTTCGACCCGCCAATGAGTAACCCAATAAAATGAACGCGGATTGTAAAGAAGCAAAAGCCTGATAGCAAATATCAGCAAAGTGGTTTGCAAATAAGTAGTAGGGCAAATAAAAAATTGGCTAAAAGTAAAATGATGGCAGCGATGACAGTAACAAAAAAAGACCACTGCATCTGCAGTGGCCAAATGGATACTAAAATGTCAATTTGGGGTTGATACTATTTAGTTTCGCAGCCTTTATTCAGGCTGCGATATCCAGTAAAAATCAAACAAAAACTTAAATTAACTCAGCCAACATCGCATCGTTGTACTCAACGACTGCTTCTCCTTGGCGCACTTTGGCAACATAATCAGGATTGGCAATAAAGGGACGTCCAATAGCCAGCAAATCGAACTTGTTCGCAGCAATAGCTTGTGCACCCGTTTGTGCTGTATAGCTTCCCACGCCGACTAATGTGCCGGTGTAGACTTGACGTAAGTAACTTGATACTCGACCGTCTAAATAATCAAATTCCATCGCATCATCAAATATTCCAGCATGCACGAATGCAATATCACGCTTTGCCACTTCAGGCAGTAAGTAATCAAATACTGCACGATCTCGTTTATCTGCTGCCATATTGAAGTAAGCACCTGGCGATAAACGCAATCCAGTGCGTTCGGCACCAATACGCGCCACAATCGCATCAAGTACTTCTAATGCAAAACGCGACATATTTTCAGGGGATTGGCCATATTCATCTTCACGGCGGTTACTGTCATGATGTAAAAACTGATCAATTAAATAGCCGTTTGCCCCATGAATTTCAACGCCATCAAAACCAGCATCAATCGCATTCGCAGCAGCTTGTGCATAATCTTTTACTAATTGCTCAATGTCTGCCTTGGTGGCCGCTTTAGGCGTTTGATAAGTGAGTTCACGCATTCTAGGCACACTGCCCTCTACCGCAATGGCGGATGCTGATAACACATCACCACCACCAAAAAAGTGTGGATGCGCTACGCGACCAGTATGCCATAACTGCGCAAATATCTTGCCGCCATTAGCATGAACGGCATCAGTGACAACTTTCCAACCTTGAATTTGTTCAGGGCTAAATAAACCTGGAGTATTAGGATAGCCTTGCCCATCAGGACGAATAATCGTGGCTTCACTGATAATTAATCCAGCTTCAGCACGACGTGCATAATAGTCAGCAATTTGTTGAGTGGGTACTAAGTTAGCATCGGCCATACAGCGCGTAAGTGGCGCCATTAAAATTTTGTTGGCTAACGTTAAGGTATTATTTAATGCATAAGGTTGAAATAAGTTGGCTGACATGTACGGCTCCTTTCTTGAATACGCATTCAAGATAATCTTATTTGAACGATCATTCAACTAGTTTTTGAATAAACATTCAAAATTAGTTAGAATCAGCAAACGTCACCAATAATCGATCACTAATAGCTCATAGCTAAAGAGAGCCAGTATGAGAAACGCAGAGTTTGATCGCCAAGCCGTACTTCGCGCGGCTATGCGAGCATTTTTGGTAAAAGGTTATGCCAAAACTAGCATGGCAGATTTAACCAAGGCAACGGGATTGCACCCAGGGTCAATTTATTGCGCTTTTGAAAACAAAAAAGGCCTGCTTTTAGCTGCAATTAGTCAGTATCATGATGATCGTAGTGTTCAATTCCAACATTTCTTCACTAACAGCAATAACCCATTGCATAATTTAAAAGCTTATTTGGATAACATAGTACAGGAGTGTTTAAGCTGTGATGCGACTCAAGCTTGCTTGTTAACAAAGGCGTTAAGTGAGGTGGGCGAACAGGATGAAGATATTCATCAGCTGATCCATCGTAACCTTCATGCGTGGCAAAAAGGAATTGAGCAAGTACTTGAAATGGCAAAATCACAGGGATTGATAGCTTCAGAGACTAGCAGCCAAGTGCAGGCACAATTTTTAATGATGGGAATATACGGCCTGCGTACTTTTGGCCACACAGAACCTAGTGCAGCCGTGTTACAACCTCTTGCGGATAAATTATTTACCAGCTTATTAAACTAATATTACCCAAAGTAAAAATGACGTAAATTGCGTCATTTAAGTGAATTTCATCATACAATATCAGTTCAGCAGTGGTTGGTATCAAGCCAGATTTAAATGCCTAAAACCTTTCTCCAAGTGCTATCCAAGTACCTTTTGCGAATAAACTCGCTCGCCTAATGAATTCAAAATTGTGCATTCACCTTCTAATACCGCAATGATTGATTTACCACGACGAAAGCTACTTGGGATCATAACACGACCAGTTTCACTAACCTCCAAGCCAGTTAATACAGCATTGTGCATCTCTAAGCCGACAGGTGCTTCGTAATACAACACGGTTACTGTTGCTGATTCACTTTTTGTATCTTGCTTCGTTTCAGATTTCATTTTCGACTCTCATACCAGCATGATTGTGGTTAAGTGAAAGATTAATTAGCCAACATTCCTTATCTAGTCTATCAATCATTGTTAAGTTAATTCACTATAGTCTGCAGTTCTCTCAAGAGAACACTGTTACATAAGATAATATGCTCTTTTATGTACGAATCCTATAGCAAATCGGTTTATTATCTCGAATTTGATATAATCCACCAGGGTAAAAATCCCTATACATCATCTATACCCAAACAACTTGAAGATTCGTGTTTCAGAGTTTCACCGTGTTTTCAATACTAGGCGCGTTAATGCGGTAATGTAGGTACCTTATAAATTAGCGCAACAACGTAGTGGGAACACGGTGAAACTCCCTGAGGGCAAGTTTTACACGCGTTTATGCTGCGTTATTGATTTTGAAAAGGGAATAACCATTACCCGCAATCAATGCCTTGCCTAAACGCGTGTAAATTCTTGCTGAAATCGAGCATCTTCAGGTTGTTTGGGTATAAATATAGATTATCTACACGTTTTTTAATAGCACACCTAAACAGCTTGGCAGATTCCTGCTAGAATCGGGAAAAATTTATAGTCTTATCATTTAAAAAAACGAGATTAAGATGGGCAGAGCATACCAAAACAAAAAAGAGTCCATGGCGAAAACCGCTGGCCAAAAGACACGTATTTACTCACGTTACGGTAAAGAAATTTACATTTGTGCCAAAGGTGGTGTTGACCCGGATGGCAACTTAGCACTGCGTAGCCTAATTGCCCGCGCAAAAAAGGATCAAGTACCAGCACATGTGATAGAACGTGCTATTGAGAAAGCCCGTGGCGGTGGTGGTGAAGATTATGATACTGCCCGTTATGAAGGTTTTGGCCCAGGTGGCTGTATGGTAATTGTCGATTGCTTGACGGATAACGGCAACCGTACTTTTACTCAAGTTCGCCAAGCGTTTGTTAAAAATGATGCCAAGCTAGGTAGTCCTGGTACTGTTGGGCATATGTTTGAACATCAAGCTGTATTTGTGTTTGATGGTGATGACGATGAAGCAATTTTAGAACTGTTAATGATGGCTGACGTTGATGTTACCGATGTAGAGCTAGAAGATGGCATTATCAGTGTATTTACACCAGTGTCTGAATTTAACAATGCTCGCACTGCGCTAACAGAAGCCTTCCCAGAAATTGACTTTAAAGTGGAAAATTTGGCTTTCGTGCCACAAACCATGACTGAAATCAGCGGCGAAGATATTGAAAGCTTTGATAAGTTTTTAGCGGCATTAGATGACTGTGATGACGTACAAAACGTATATCACAACGCTGAAATTAACGAATAAACTCATTATTGAGTCCATAAACAAAAACGCAGCCTAGGCTGCGTTTTTTATTAGTACTGAATTTATTAATTCAATTAACGTAAATCCATCTCTTGTACTTTTTCATAAGCAATTTCTGGTGCGGTAACTTCAGGTTTAGCATGCTTATCAGCTTTTAAATGACCTTTGCGATGCTTAAGAGCGGCATCTAACTTTTTAGCAGCACTGGCAATGGCTGGATACATAACGCCATCTACACCTTTGGCTGCAATACGTGAACCTTCATAATTAGTGCTAACTTCTACGTCGTATTCGCCATGTTCTTTAGCGATGATTACGTCTAATGAAATAAGAGTGGGGAAATGGCTCGCAAGCTTGCTGAATTTTTCTTCTACATGTTGTTTGACAGTGTCGGTAACATCTACATGGTGACCAGAAAGATTTATTTTCATAGAGTGTCCTTAACGTAATAACGTCTATTTTAATGCTAATTTAATTGCTGACTTAAAATAGAACTTGGGGCATGTACTGTGGATCTCAAGAGATTAAATCAACAATGTGTCAAAATGAGATTCAAGTCACATCTGTAATTTAATTCTGTATTGTTTGTTTAGGCGATGCATCACTAAAAGTCATGACACCAAATAAATCCGAACAACCTTGTTCTCAAAATTATTTAACACCACAATACACACTTAGTATAGACATAAACAAGTTACTTTGTTTACTACTTTAGTGGCCTTTACAAACCTTGCTCACAAAGCAGGCGAATAAGTGATATTTTCAGTTAAATTTTAATCACTTAATCCGAATAAATGAAAATTAATTAATTTAGAGGTTGATAACATGGCAGCTAAAACACTGCAAATAGACATAGTTTCAGATGTAATGTGCCCATGGTGCATCGTTGGCTACCAACGTTTGCAACAGGCTTTAGCCTCTTTTTCAAATATTGATGCACAAATTACCTGGCATCCCTTTGAGCTTAATCCTCAAATGGCTAAAGAAGGCCAACATCTTGGCGAACATTTAGCTGAAAAGTACGGTTCAACTCCACAGCAAAGCCAGCAAAACAGAGCGAATTTAATTGCCATAGGCAAAACCCTCGACATTGAATTTAACTTCACTGATCAATCGCGTATTTACAATACGTTCAACGCCCACCAGCTATTGCAATGGGCCAAATCATTTAACCAGCAAACCGCACTTAAATTGGCCTTATTTGAGGCTTACTTCAAACAACAGCAAAATATTGCTGATAACAATGTGCTATTAAATGTGGTTGAAGCGGTTGGATTAGATCGCCAGCAGGCTGAAATAGTTTTGGCATCGCAGCAATATGCTGACAGTGTCAGAGCCGAGCAAGCCCTGTGGCAAAGTCGCGGGATAAGCGCGGTACCCGCTATCGTATTTAACCAACAATATTTAATCTCGGGAGCCCAAAGTGCAGAGTACTTAGCTGAAGCGATAAAACAGCTGCAAGCATAAAGCGCTTTCCCCCTAGCTCATTCATTAATTTTGCTATTTTTTATCTGCCCCCATAAAAAAACCAGCTTACGCTGGTTTTTTAGGGGTTAAAGAACCCAATGACTTTGTATTGATTACGCTAACACTAAAAGTGTTAATTCAGCTTCATCACTTTTAATGTCGGTGAATCACTGCTTGGGCCAGTAACCGTAAATCGATAAGTGGCATTCGCAGTAACCGACAGCTTCATATTCGCCCCTTTCTTAGCAAGGGTTTTATTGCTGCCCTCTAGCACGACTTCATCGCCCGCGATGGCACCAAAGTCGACGGTAGACCAATCACCCGTTGCGATTTTAAACTCATACTCGCCTGTCGCTATGGTGATATCCGCGGTATAAACCGATGCCCCTTGGTAGGTAAAGGCATCAACTTCACCCCAACCATTCATGCCGCCACGAACATAGACTGTATTACCCGCAAACATCTCGGTTTTATTGACCGTTAATGTCGGCTCGTTACGATTGCTCATATCGAAGGTAAAGGTGTATTCGCTATCACTATCAAATGTCACCCTTAAGTTACTGCCTTTGACCGCCAGTAATTTCGGCTCAGCCAGTGTGACTAAAGTGTCAGTTTCACCACTACCGTAATCAACCGTAGACCAGTCTGCTGACGCTACTTTGAACTCATGGGTGCCAGCACTGACCATAATTTGAGTTTGATAAACACTGTCACCTAAGTAAACCAGTTCGTTCGCTTCCCCCCAACCATTCATGCCTCCGCGCACAAATACCGATGTACCAGCGAATGGCTCTTGGTTATAAACGGTTAACACTGGATTGGCTTTATCTGATGCGTCAAATGAGAACACATAGGTCGCGTCAGCGGTGGCACTGAATAGCATATTGGCGCCTTTGGCGGCCAATTGTTCAGCAACATCTTCATCAACAGCAGCGACATCACTTGATAGCGCACCAAAATCAACCGTGCTCCAATCAGCTGAGGCGATTTTAAACTCATAATCTCCAGCGGCAAGCGTAATGGCTACCCGGTATTCACCTGCACCAACATAAGTAAATGCATCAACTTCACCCCAGCCGTTCATGCCGCCACGAACAAATACCTGCGTGCTACCAAATGGCATAACATCTGGCGCTCCTGCAGTCGCATTCGCACTTAAGCCCATGCCCTGCGTGTCGCCTTGAACTTTAACAAACACCGCAGTGGTATAGGCGGGGACGTTAAAGGTTCCTTCACCCTCACCTTGATTGAAACTAGCACCTTGAACGGTTGCATCAATTGAGTTAACTAACGTTGGATGTAGGCTAAATCCGCTTGCTGTAGGTACGGTGTGCGACTGCGCTGAAGCGCTGCCATTAATCATTACCACCATGGCATCAACCATAGGATCAATATCCGCTAAATCGCTGCCATCATCTACGCTCATGACAATCACGCCTTGGGTTTGGCGTTTACCGATATTATGAAATCCTACGCGCTCGATAATATCTTGCTCAGTGGTTAAACGTAATAATGGGCTCGCTTTGCGAATAGCTAAAAACTCATTAAATACGTTTGAAGCAAACTCTATTTCAGACATTGATGCCGCTGAGTTTGGGTTACCCGATCTTTTGATAATTTGCGCCATCTTGGCAGCATTATCTTGCTTTAAGGGCAAGCCCACATTCCAGTTGTTGCTGTTTTTGGTAAAGTCGACCCAGTTGAACCAATCGCCGGAATCATAGGTATTTCGATCCATAGATTTTGAACGCAGCATGTCTCCGCCCATTTGCAAAAATGGAATCCCCTGACTCATTAACGGAATAGTTGCTGCGATATTTTGCACACGTACCCTTGATGCTAATGACAAGGTTTCATCATTTGAATACTGCAAGATATCCCAAAGGGTCTCGTTATCATGTTTTGAAACATAGTTAATGCTATCAGCTGGGTCTAACGCATAAGCCGTTGGCTGGCTATTCCAGCTAAAGCTACTGCCTTTGGCTGAATTACCGTTAAAGTCTTGTAGCACGTAGTTTTGTAAGTTACCTGCCATCGATAACCTTAGCGTGTCTTGATCACGTAAATAATCATCTTTTTGCTCAGAAGCAAACAAAGCGCCACCACGAACCGCTTCTCTAATACGGTCGTTAAAAGTTCCGACTTCGCTGCCCGCCATATTGGCTTGCACAGCTTGTTCAAACAAACGGTTATCGGCTACCTCACCAAAGTTCCAGCCTTCACCATAAAAGTAGTTGTCTGCATCAACGGCTTGCACCGCTGCACGCGCAGCTAAAATACTGCTTTTAGGCATATGCCCCATCACATCGAAGCGGAAGCTATCAAATCCGTACTCTTTGGCTAAAATAACCATCGAGTCAGTGACAAACTTATCCATCATCCTGTGCTCTGTTGCCGTGTTATCGCAACAGGTTGAGGATTCAATTTTACCGCTGATTTCGTTATATCTGTGGTAATAACCTGGCACCACTTTATCTAGCACTGAGTTATCCCATAGGCCTGAAGCACTGGTATGGTTATAGACCACATCAAGTACAACTCTAAGCCCTAGCTCATGCAAAGCTTGATTCATGGCGCGTAATTCAACAATACGCGCCACGCCATCAGCATCACTGGCATAACTGCCTTCTGGGGCGATAAAGTGCTGAGGATCGTATCCCCAGTTAAAGCTGTCATAACCGCGCATAGCATTCACTAAGTCTTGGCTGTCGAACGATCCCACGGCATTGTCCGCTAAAATTGATTCAATAGTGGCTGACTTATCTTGGGTTTTACATGCTGCTGCGCTGTTATCTATTTTGTTACACAAGGCACCTAAGGTATCAGTGATATCAATACGCTCGGCAGGATTTTCATTAATAGTGGCAATGTCATTTACCGGTAATAAGTGAAAATGAGTGACGCCTTTTTCCGCCAGTGTACGCAAATGCTCAACGGGTGCAGTGCCATCTTCAGTAAAGGCTAAATACTTACCTCTGTTTGCTGCTGAAGTGCTTTCATCACGGGCACTGAAATCCCGCACATGACCTTCATAAATCACTGCATCTTCTGGATTGGCGATAGTTGGGATAGCATGTCCATCCCACCCTTGTGGCTTTAAGTCATCATCAGTTAAATTAACAAACTGACTGAAACGGCCATTGGTTGACACGTTTAATGAGTAAGGATCTGTGGTCTCTAAAGTTTCGATTTTCTTCGATACGGGATGGTACACAGTTAATTCATAACGGTAATACTGGCGGTCAAGACTGTTATCCCCTGTAAATGACCAAATACCGGTTGCTGTATCTAAGCGCATCGCCTCGGTTTTCGTCAGCGTTTTAGCGCTGTCATAAACCTTTAAATTGACGCTTTGTGCGGTTGGTGCCCAAACTTTAGCGCTAATACCATTGTCATACTGTATGCCCAATGTCGCTTCATCGGCATCATTATCTCCAGCGGTATAAAGTGCATCTAACACCTTTGCGACTTGCACATGGGTCGCGGCTATTGGCTTGTTGTCACTATCATATGCCACCAGCACCAACTGCTCTTTTGCCATACTCTTAGCTTCATCAGCACTAAAGTTCGCTTCATATGCCGGCCAGCTGGCTAAATGCGGTACCAAAGCTTTGTGTGCATCACTTAATGCAGCTTCAGTTAACTCGACTTGCCCGCCACTAATGTTACCGTCGTTATCAGCCTCAATACCTGCAGTAGGCGAATGATGTAACACAAATTTAGCCACACCATCAGGGGATTCATTCCACACAAACGTGTTTTGATCTAGCCAATGGGCACTTGCCCCATCAATTGAAAATCCAACATCTAAAATAGGGTAATCATATACATCAGATTCGCCATGAATGGTAAAGTTAGCGCGATTAAACTGCGCCTCTGGGGCGGCATCATCCTCAAACGATTTAAGGTTCATCACCAAATCACTGTCACCTAATGCTTTTCCTGAGCCTTCGGTGCCGATGTGAATGATAAAGTTAGCGCAATCACTGTGGCCCTCTTTTAAATTAATTAGCCAGTAAGCCCCATAGTTAGGGTCAATACCATCAAATGAGTGGCCATTCGCCCAATCAGTTGAATCAAATGGCGGAGCATAGGCATCGCAGGTATCGTTATTCCAAGAATGAAGTTTGTAACCAGGATAATTAGGGTTAGCGTTTGAATTATCTTTGTCTTTAATTCGATTGTAATACAGCACCGCCTGATTAGGCCCTGCTAATACAGAAGGCAAAGGTAAATCGGGGTTATAACCGACAATACAGCTCTCATTTTTTGCATCCGGAAACTTAGGCGCAGGGCAGCTTAATGGCGGTGGCGGCACACAGTCGGTGCCCGCTGCATTGGGCACGTTAGGTACATTACAGGTTAATAACACTTTTCCAGGCTCGGCAGAATCACCACCACAGCCAATTAATGCTGTCATACTCAGTGCAAATACACTGAAGGTTGTTATTGTTGACTTGGTCATCATGACTGACTTCTCCCCATCACTTTTTGCAGTAACGCAATCTTGTGTTGTGTTTTGATTGTTATCTGACTATTTATTTTTGACTGCTGATTACATCGCATAAGTGAACCCCAAATAGAATTCGCGACCAAAGTATTGCAAGGTGCCGGTTTTGTTTTGTGTACCGAAGTAACTCTTGGTTGGCTCATCGGTAAGGTTATTCACCTGAAACAACACCCCAAGGCCATCGGTCACTTGATATGAAGCTTGATAATCGATAACGGTTTCAGCATCAAAGTTAACCACCTGCTCGTTAATCGCGACTTGCTCAGACACAAACTCATCGCGATAACGTGCACTCACCCGAGTTTCAAAGCCTTCGTAGGCGTAAAACAAGGTGGCACTGACCACGTTATTCGATAAACCAGGTAGATCCTGAGTTGTGGTGTCGCCACCAAGATTGGTAATTGATTGGACTTCTGATTCGGTATACGAATAGCTAGCATTAAACCCTAATCCAGACCAAGCATCTGGAAGCGAAGCAAACACCTGAGTATAGGCAAGCTCGAGTCCACGAATATATCCGCCTTCGGCGTTATTCACCGCTGTGGTATAGGTGCCATTGGTTGTGGCAATTTGCTCGCCGCTGATTTCATCAGTGATGTATTCAGGCACGTTAAAGCCGTTGCCTTTAAAATCGAAGTTACTGATGGCGATGGTATCGATAAATGAATCAATGTTTTTATAGAAAATCGCCGCGACAAAGGCGCCTTCATCAAAATATTGCTCAAAAGACAGATCATATTGATCCGCATAAAACGGCATCAAAAAAGGATTGTTAGTACTTGAGCCATTGATTTCACCGTCATCTGAAACCGAGGCACTGATGTCCCCCGCCAAACGGTTAATCGGTGGACGAGACATCACTTTGGCCGCGGCCACACGGATTTGAGAATCATCAGCCACTTTGAAATTCAAGTTAATAGAGGGGAGATAATCGGTGTAAGTGACGCCTTGAACAGTTTGCACGTAATTTTGATTCACTATGCCAATGCTGTCAGTAATGTTTTGAGCACCAAGGTCTACATTACCCTCAACATTTTGCAACATGGTTGCTGCTTGGTCGGTATCAACCATACGTAAACCAAAGTTACCCGTCACTGGAATACCGGCTATTTCTGAGTCGATATTAGCCATGACATAGGCCGCTAACACTTCTTCATAAACTTCACCGCTTTGCAGCATGGTCCATGAGTAGTTAGTGGTATAACCTTTAGGATCAATCACCCCACCCGCGTTACCCCAAGTTTGTACGGGTTGTGGCACGCCATTTGGGAACCAGGCATTTAATGCCGAGTCTAAATCTATGGCTAAATAAGAAGGGAAATAACTAAAATCCCCTTGCCAATCGACGACGGTTGTCATGTCGTCAGTTAATTTCAACGGCGGTTCTGATTTTGAAAATGCACCGTCATTACCATACTCAAATACCGAACGATCATTTGAATAGGTTCTATCTGAATAACGTGCGCCAAATTCAATGCTGCTAATCACATCGGTTTCTAGATCGTATTTAAAATCGACCCGGTAAGCTTTAACTTCATCTTCGTTTTCAAATGGGTAAATACCATATTTACTGACCATGACCCGATCAATATCAGAAAATGCTTGTGCTTGATTAAAACCCACATCAGGCAAGTCTAAGCCATTAAGTAGGTAGCTAATTGACACATTTTCATCAAAGATGGGCGTTTCAGCATTGGCATCTTCGGCCACATTTGACCATAACAAGCCATTGCGAAAATCACTTTTTGCCGATGATAATGACACATCGACATTCACATTTAATTTTTCGGTGACTTGCCAGTCCGCATTAATGCCATAGCTGTTTACTTCATCAAAATCTTGGTTATCATCATTGACAATTTCAACGCGGGTATAACTTTTAGATGTGCGGTTAAAGGTGCCACCTATCACGCTATTGCCATCAAATGTTGGATTAGCAACACTGGCATTGCGGCCACCTAATTTGACACGATAACCCCGAGCAAAGGCCTCACTGTCAAAGCGTGACATAAATGCATCACCCTTGAGCACAAAATTATCGACAGGTGCCCATTCGATGGCGCCCATATAGCCATTACGGGTTTCAACGCCGCCTAAATGTTGAATTTCAAATCCTTCACTGATGTATTCATAACTGGGATTATCTATTGGCCCATTAACATCGTTTGCTAACCCATCTAACTCTTTCGAATCGTTATAAGCTAAACCAATAAACTGGGTGGCTACACTGGGTTGTTCTAAACGTGCGTACCCCACAGCAACGCCTAATGTGTCTTCTAAAAACTTGCCTTGGTATGAAAAGCTTAATCGGCTGCCATACTCTTCTGCCCCATACACTTCACTGGCGCGATCGTTATGCATGCCTCGGGCATTAACCACAAAACTATGGTCTTTATCTGTACTTAAAGGGCTAATGGTTTGCAGCTCAACCGTGCCCGCGACTCCGCCTTCAATAAGCGATGCTTTAGGCGATTTATACACTGCAGCGGAACTAATTAACTCTGAAGGATACTGGTCAAATTCAATGCTGCGTGAGCCACTGGTAGAAACTTGTTCACGGCCATTTAAGGTTGAAAAAACAAAGCCGCCAGACATACCGCGAATGTTAATTTCAGCAGCCTGACCACCAGTACGTACAGCTGAAATACCCGGTAAGCGCGTTAATGCATCCGCCATCGACACATCGGGTAAAGCGCCTAGGTCATCGGCTGATAATTGCTCCGATACGGTATCGCTGTAACGTTTTGAGTTAAGTGAATCAATTAAACTGCGGCTATAGCCTTTAACTGAAATACGTTCGATAGGTTCATCGTTGTCAGTCAACAGGTCACGGCTCACATCTGTCTTGGCCGTGTCAGTTTCCTCTTTTGTAACAACTTCTGCCGACGATACCGGCTGTTCAACTGAAGTGACTTCATCAGCGGCCAATGCAGCATAAGGCATGAACATCACACTCATTCCTGCTGCAATAGCTAGCGATAGCACACTGGGTTTACTTTTGAGCATTGGTTTTCCCCTTCACCTTAAAGGTTTTATTGCGCCCAACACTCAGATAAACCACTTACACTATCTCGAATATCGAACAATTATTATGCCGATATACTAGGCTTTGCCCCCTTTTATAAACAACAGACTGCATACGTATTCATAACAATTGCGCAACATTTTTAAGCTAACCAAGCTGAGGTATTCTGGCAACGCGAATTTTTAGGTATAAAAAAGAATGTGTTATTAACACTTTGCATTTTTGTATTCATGCTGATAAAAAATTCATTTTTATGATGTGATCCAATGCATACAAAAAGCATGGACATTAACCGCAAGTTAGTGTTGAATCGTCATCGAATTACGCATTGCAGTAACAATGTGATCGCTCAAATTAGGAGTAGTAGATGGGTTTTAAAGTAACTGTTGATTGGCACACTTCACCAGCAGCAGAAGGCGAATTTAATCGCGATCATCAAGTCAAATATGGCAGTGGTCAATCGATTGAAGCTTCATCAGCACCTGAATACAAAGGCAACGAAGACAAAGTTAACCCTGAAGAAAACCTTTTAGCCGCGCTTTCTTCGTGTCACATGCTGACTTTTTTAGCGATAGCACACCTTAAACGTTTACCTGTTAGCACATACAGCGATAACGCTATTGCCGATTTAGGTAAAAATGATGCGGGTAAAATTGCTGTCGTGAAAATGACCTTAAATCCAGAGGTCGTTTTTGCTGAGGGTGTTGAAGTAAGCGATGAAACACTCGCCAAAATTCATGAAAAAGCACACGCTAATTGTTTTATTGCCAACTCATTAGCATGTGAAGTTGAAATTAAGCACTAAATCATGGGTTAGATAATAAAAAAGCCGCTACATGCGGCTTTTTTTATGGCTATTGAACAGCATATTACTCAGACTTTTGCATAAAATCTTCACTAAAATCTGTTTGCCAATATTTGTAACCTTGAACAGTGGCCTGAGCGGCTGCGCCCATTAAGTTGACTTGATAGGTTTTCACTCCATCAATATCAACCGACTGATTAGCCGAAGCTTGTTCGCCATTCTCTTCATATTTAGCACTGGCTTCTGCCTGAGCTTGGCCTTCATAGCCCGATTCTTTAAAACGGGTCAGTGCATCACGTTTAGTAAATGCCTGCACATAAGCCATTTGTTTCCAGCCTATCCCAGCGCCAACACCGCCAGTGGCAAAACGATAATAAGACGTTTGCCCGCCCTCTGTTAATACACATATTCCGCCGCCAGTTGAAAGCGCAAAGAGGTAACTATTACTACCGCTACACACAACATAACCCACAGACTGACCCACTGCAGTTCTTGCCGCGGGATGTTGTTTATAAATTTCCGTTAAGGCCTGTTGCGTTTCTTTACGAGCATTGGCTTTTTTGGCTTCAGGCGTGTTACCCGTGGCACAGGCTGATAAACCTAAAATGGCAGATAGTAAAACAATAAGTAATAAAGGCTTGGTCATATTTACTCCTAATTCTTCAGTTGTGAAGATAAGCACCTAGGCTGAAGATGCAAAGTAAATATCATTAAAAAAGGTAACTTTGCTTTAGATAACCAACCTCAAATGCACAAAAAATCAACATCATTTACTTTGCGTCAGCAGTTTTAGCAATTTTTTACACTCACACTATGTGAAGTAATAAGTTTTGATAGTTATTTTTTTCGCCGCTGCTTACTATATGAAAATGGTTCATTAACATTGATATGTATGACACAGTTATTTAAAAACTATCTCTGGCACAGTGAATTATTTAACTGCCAAAGTAATGATTTAACGCAATTTGAGCAGTATTTATCCGCTCAAGTTACCCGCCTCAATATGCAAGTGAAGCCGTTAGGTTTTATTGATGACCACCAGCAATATCCGCTGTCGCTATACCAAACCGTGCACGTCAATCCCGATAATCCATCAATTTTAGTCTGTGCCGGATTTCATGGCGAAGAATCGGCTGGGCCGTGGGGATTGATCAGCGCCTTAACGCAACTTGACCCACGTATTCTTGAAAAAATTAATTTGAGTATTTTGCCTTTGGTCAACCCAAGTGGATTTAGTATTGGCAACCGATTAAATCTGTTTCAGCAAAATCCCAATCGGGGTTTTGTATATCAATCGGGTCAAGTGGTATCAAACTCTCACACATCGGTTGAAGGGCTTATTTTACAGCAATCCATGGCTAGGTTACTGACAGCCTCTGAGCATGGCATATTAACCTGCCATGAAGATGTATTGCTGCATGACACTTATTTGTACGCATTAGAATCTCATGCGTTACCTAGCCCGCTAAGTTACCAGCTACGCGATAGTTTAGGACGCTATTTCCCTATTGCTGACGATGGTGAGATTGATGAATGCCCTGTTAAAGAGGGGATTATTTTTAATCATTTTGATAGTTCATTTGAAAGTGCCTTATTTCAAAGTGGTAGCCAAATTGCTATCTGCACTGAAACACCCGGTCAGCAAGCGTTTGATCAACGCGTGCTTGCCAATAGAGATGCGATTAGCTTGTTTATCAACCACTTTGTTAATAATCATCGTCAATAACCCCTTCTTGTGAGTATAAATGCTTATCAAGGACTAACACTTTTTTGCCGCCCAAATTAGATTAGCAATATGGAGCTTGGCGCATAGCAAAGAATGTATCTTGAGGTGTACTTTATAGGTTCAGCATGGCATTTTGCCCAAGAACAAGTTTCCCAAACTCCGTTTGGATTAACATCGCAGGATTCCATCCTGCACCGGCCAAAAGGGTATCAACAGCAATACCCTCTTGGATCACCCTGCCGCCCCTAACGAAAAATGCTGAAAAGCGCATATTTTCGATGGGGATCGATCCAGCTTTAAACCTCATTTGCTGCCCGCTTCGGCCATTGTCAAAAAGCTCTAACGCTTCCGATAGGCCATCCTTGGCCTAACGAAAGCTAGCTTGGCATCCATGCCAAGCTCACGGCCTTTTCTCGATGACCTCAATTCATATTGAATCTGAAAGTTTTAACTTGTAGCGTGTCACGCTCATACTTGCACATAGGCCTGCGGCAGGTAATTGATTAGATTGAAGTCAAGGACTCACTTAACCTACCCAGTATAACTTTCATTAAAACATTGAATTAAAGCTATAAAGTAGATTAAAGTATGTAAAATTAAGGACAAAGTTGGGTAACCTCGAATGTATTCATCGAGTGCGCCATTTAGGGAAGAAAAATCCATTCAATAACATGTGCCTATCAACTTTTTATAAAGTTTACTCTGACCCCACTAAATTCCTGGACCTTACGAAAGTCCTCGGTAGCAAGTCCTGCGGATTAGTCATGCCCCATTGTGAGTTGACCAAAATGAAAGAGCAGATCTCAATGTGAGACTTTCGCAATACTTAAATTAATGGGAAGACAAAAATAAGACCCGACCCATTTGTTCTCATTTAAACGCCGATTTAACTATCAGATTCGGTTTTCCATTTCTCACCAAAAGCGACTCGATCTTTATTTAGTTCAATGAACTTAGATTTTTTGATCAGCGCTTTAGTAGCATCCTTGTATTTAGATACCTCATCTATAGATATGAAAATCTGTTTATCAAAACTTGCATAAGTTGAGATGAGATTTTCAACTGATGTCACATCCATGTTTTTAAACAATAGGCTGTCATGGATAATGTTAGGTAAACAAGTTTTCTCCAATAGCGTAAGGTCTAGTGAAATCATGTTTGCAAACCCCTTACCTGTGCCTCTATCATCACCTCTATCAAATTTATAGTCGTTATCTAACATGTGAAGCTCAGGGCAGATTGGTTTACCTAAGTAAATCTTACTGATGTACTCGCCCAACCCTTGATTGATTGACTTTTGAATAGTATCAATAGAGCCTACAAGCGTATCCTTGATTTTAGCTTTGATATCTTTGATTTTTTGTGTAACTTGCACTTCTTTCTCACAAAAATCATTTTGCTGGAATAGTTGCTTTTCAAGGCGATCTAGCTCAATCAGCTTTTCAAGCAGATACACAGACTCTTCTTTTGAGTTTACGATTTTTAGGAGCTCATTATCTATTTTCTCAATCTCAGTATCTAGTTCGCTGATATCTTGAGTTAATGCAAGCTTCTCCTCATTTAGCTGCCCCCTCATTATTTTGCTGATACCACAGTGAAAGGCATCAACTTGAGAAAGTCTCTCTTTGTTAATGTCAGGAAAAAACTCGACTAACTCGTTAAAGCTTCGGCTATTTTTGAGCTTTGTTTTTGAAAGACTGTCTTCTATTCTATTGAGGCTAGTTTCTAACTTGAACTTTAGATTAATTAGCGAATCTTTGTTGCGTTTTAGCTCTGCATTTTCACTACTGATTATTGACTTTATATCAGTGACATTAGTTTCCAATGCGGATTTTATGGAAGATATCTGCTCACGAATAACTTGAAGTTCATTTTCGTTCTTTTTAAAGGTTGTTTTATTTATTTTGGTTATAACACCAGTATTGAAAGCGCCTTTGATGTCATTCTTATTGTCAGTTTCAGTCTTTTTTTCTTGTTCTAATTTTGCGATGGCACCGTATTCATCAAATAACTTTAAAACTCTTTTTCGAATAGACGTCCAAGGCTCTTTGGGGAAGTTATCTAGAGGTCGGTTATCTTTATAGTTATCTCTCTGATAGATTCTGTAAAAAGCACTAACACATTCGCGAAAACTCAGATCAAACTTGTCGACACCGTACATTTTTCTCAGGAAATCACGATAATCCTCAACAGTTAAAACCTCTTTATTTTCAATGTAGTATATGCTATCGCTTGTACTGGTATTACGGACGAAGGAGTATATTTTATCAAATTCAAAGGTCACAGCTAAGTCAAAATCTTCAACGTTTTTAATTACATCATCACATTTGTTAGGGAAATCATCCCCTCCAAAAGCAAAATCAATCAACATCAAAATAGATGACTTACCAATTGAGTTGTGAGCGTCATCAGCACCTACAACAGAGTTTAAGCCACTTTGAAAAATTAATGTTGTCTCTACGAGCTTTTCGCAACTTATTGTTTTAAGCAACTTTTATTACTCCGTTGTTTATATTTAGTTCTATTTTATTTAGTGCAAATAAAACATCTAGCGCTTCAATAAACTCAGGTATATCTACAAATAGTCTTTTGTTTTTTGAATACAATGTTGTAACTTGAGTAATACCATCGATCTTAGGCAGAATTTTTGCTGCTTTATAAATAACACTTTCATCAATTGATATGATTTTATTCGGTACTATCATCTGAGAATATCTCGCAGTGTTGAATGAAGTAGGAAACTAATACTTCAGCCTTTGTTCTTTCGTTAATGCCAGTGTTTACCATGAACCAATTACACATTTGCTCAAAAATGTCGCTTTGATTGAAGCCTTGGTATAACAACATGCTGTAGTAGCTTCTTACTTGATTGCATATAACTAAAGAACTGGCTTTTCTTTCCATTTCAAGTCTTTTGAGCGATTCTTTAATGTTGGTAAAGTAATTAATAACAAACATGCTTACTTTCATTTCATTTAATTGACCAAAAGTATCGTCAGTTTTATCGGATACTTTTAGAGCATCATATGAGAGTTTACTATTTTGTAGTTTTTTGGCATCGAATTGGTCAATACGCTCTGCGACTAAAGCAATGTCCCCATGGAGTGTTTGATTATCCCAAGTTTCGGTTAGTGCTCTTATCTTGTTGATAGTCTTTTTTACTTCAACAAGTAGCCGATACTCCTCAACAGTTTTTTGAGTGTCGTACATCTTGTGACACTCTTTACACAGAGTGATGAAGTTCCCTTCAGAGTCTATGTCATCGCATAGTATTTCTTCATCTTCCAGCAACTCTAACTCTCGCTCGGTAGCATTGAGTGGGTATATGTGTGCCACATCAAACACCCGAACAGGAACGTTGTTTGATACTTTTCTCTTGATAAGATTTTTCCGGCATAGGGGACACTTCCCCTGAACTTCTGCAAGTAGGCTCATTTTAACGGTGTCGGTAACCTGTGCACGCCTTAACTTTTCTGCCAATCTAGTAACACTCCCCAGAGATATTTGATAGGTTGCAGCATGGATAGAATAACATGAGTAATACTCCATATTTCTGTATTTTACCTTACATCAAAAAAACATACAAAACAATATGTTATAGAGTATGCATATTTAGAGTTGATGACTCTGACACTGCCTAAATCCGTTCCATTCTGACAACTGAAACGTTGGCAATTCCAGGCTCTGTTAATCAACGAAATTGATGGGTTTGTAGCGGCATAGTGAATTTGGCCATTTGATTCGAGGTTTGCAATACCTGAAGTTATTCGTTTAATACTAATTTAGAGAACTAGCTGACACGTTTATGTCCAAAAGTGAGTTAACACCAGATCTGATTT
The DNA here is from genome assembly GCF_014647215.1 of Shewanella aestuarii. Lineage (GTDB taxonomy): Bacteria > Pseudomonadota > Gammaproteobacteria > Enterobacterales > Shewanellaceae > Shewanella > Shewanella aestuarii. The sequence goes on along the minus strand of NZ_BMOT01000003.1, from coordinate 250,062 downwards.
AGCTTTTGCTACAGCCACCAATGACGCTTAATCGAAGAAACAAACATTCAGGTGCTGATGAGCCAGCGAGTATCCAAAACATGGATGTTTTGGTTAAGCCCACACGGAGGTGCTTGCGGCGTCTCGCTGGATCATTTGCACTTGAAGCCAATTGTAATCAATTTGACGTCTTTGAATATTTAATTGGGTCTGCTTATTCTTTGATAAAAAGACACATTCTGAGCCAATTTTGTCCAGTTCCGAGTTAGCTCTTGTGTTGTTACAGCCACCAATGAAGCTTAATCGAAGAAGCAAAAATTCAGGTACAGATGAGCCAGCAAGTATCCAAAACAGGGATGTTTTGGTTAAGCCCACACGGAGGTGCTTGCGGCGTCTCGCGGGATCATTTGCACTTGAAGTCACCTTTCTACCAAATACTGTCCAAAAATCAGTTAACTCTTGTTCTGATTTATTAGCTTTTACCACAGCCCTCAATGAAGCTTAATCGAAGAAACATAAATTCAGGTGCTGATGAACCAGCGAGTATCCCAAACAGGGCGAAGTTTCAATCAGTGAAACATTTTTGAGCGAGAGGCATGGATGCCGAGCTGGCTGTTTAACAAGGAGGTTATTGGTTTGAGCTAATCCCACATGGATGCTGACTTTAAAACTCAGAGTCGGCGCCTCGCTGGATCATTTGCACTTGAAATCTATCTAACACCAATGAAAATTTAATTGAGTTTAGGTTAAATAAAAAAGCCCCATCATTAATGGGGCTGTAATTGATTAAATCTACATTAACTGACTGTGTAAATAGGCAGATTAATTAGCGTGAATATCATCGGCCTTACCTGTTTTAGGTAATGGCAGCGCTTTTAATGGTTGATAAGGGCTTTGCACTAGCTGTTCTTTTAAATAGCTGATGGCTTTTTCTAATTGGGCATCCTTACCTTGATAAGTGGCATGGGGCAAGTTACTTACCTCGATGTCAGGCTCAACACCATGTCCTTCAAGCACCCAGCGGCCATCCATCGCATATTGTGGATATTCCGCCACACGGGCCATGCCGTTGTCGGTGACACTGTTACGCCCCGATAACCACACCCCTGCCCCAGCCGTTTGTTTACCAATTAATGGCGCAATACCTAGGGCTTTAATCCCTGCCGAGAAAGTCTCGCCGTCGGAGTAAGTCATTTGATCGGCTAAGACCACCAGTTTGCCGCGGAAGGTTTGCTGCATATTGGTATTGGCACTGCCATGGGTTGGTTGCCAAAATGCCCACGCTTTGCGCAACAGCTTTTCAATAATCCAGCTATCAATGTTGCCACCGCGATTACGTCTTACATCAATAATCAATCCTGGCTTGTCATAGTTGGTGTAAAACTCACGGGCAAAGCTTTCAATATCGCCTGCGCCCATGGCATACAAATGCAAATAGCCAAATTCACCTTTTGACGCCTGACTCACCTTGGCTTGATTATGTTGTACCCAGTCTAAATAACGTAACTTGGCATCGGTTGCGGTGTCGGTTGGCAATACCACGGTTTGATGCTGTTCACGGCCACGTTCTAAGGTTAACAACACCTGCTTATTAGCTTGATTACGCAATAGCTGAGTCACATCTCCCAAATGGCTAACCGGTTTACCATTAATTGCTTTGATAATGTCTCCGACGTTGACATCTGCATCGATACGCGCCAGCGGTGATGCTTGACTGGGTAACTCAGGGTCGTTTTGATAAATATGGGCGATTTCCACCCCTTTTGCTGTCAGGTTCAAGCGCCCACCTAATGAAGCGGACTTAGCCGCATCGGCATCCTGTGGTATATCGCCACCCCGTACTTGCGAATGAAGCGAGTCGAGCTCGCCCATCATTTGCTCAAAAATGTCGTTGAGTTCATTTCTATCGGTTAAGCGTTGCAGCAAGGGTTGATACTTAGCTTTGGTTGCTTGCCAATCAAGTCCGCGCATTTGGGTATCAAAAAATTGACCTCGGTGCATTAACCAAGCATCTTCAAAAATTTGCTGCCACTCTTGCATTGGGGATATCTGCAGTTGCCATTGCTCGGTTTTCACTTTCGCTTGGCTAACATCCGCAGGAATTTTATCTCCCGCAGCCACTATCAATAATTCTTTAGGGTTGCTTTGCTTACGCAGCATGATGGTGGCGTTATCATTTGCAAGGGTAAAATCTGCAATATCATCAGCAAAAACATCGACTTTAGGGGCGACGTTATCAAATTTAATCCATTTTAATGCGCTTTTATCATTCACGCTGTCAACCACATACAAGCCAGTGGGAGATTGTTGCAAGCGATTATAATTGCCGGCTTCAACAGGCACTTGCCATAAACGTTGCGCTAAACCTTGCCAATCGAGCTTGGTTTTGGCTTTTTCTACCTTGTCGTCTGGGTTGGCTACAGCGGTTAATTCTGTGGTTTTAGCAAACGGAAATTGTGCTTTGCTATTGAGTGCTAACGCAAAAATCTGCGTGCGTTTATCAAATACTGGCCCCATATTTCGGTCGCCCCAAGGCGAACTTGGAGTGGCTTTAAAGTCGCGGTTCGATAAGAAGTATAACCAATCACCATCGTGGCTGAAGCTGGGCGAAAATGACTCATATTTATCTGAAGTTAAGGTTTGCGCTTTTGCCTGCGTCACTGAATACAACACAATTTGCGGACGCTGCTTACCAATTTCGGCTTTGGTTAGGGCAATAAATTTGCTGTCTGGAGACCAAACGATATCCTGATACGGGCCTAATCCCTCGCCATCGGCGGCTATTTTGAGATTTTTATTGGTGGTTAAATCAAGCAGCCACACATTCCCCATATAATCGTCATGCGCTAAATAGCGACCATTAGGTGACTGACTTAAACTGGTGCGCAGTGTTTTACCGTCTTTGGTCAGCTGTTTAGCGCCTTCGGTACCGTCGGCTGGAAATTGCCAAATCTCCTGCTCTCCCGATGCATCACTAATACCATACACCCACTGACCATCAGTGCTTAATATGGCATCACGCACACGCGTTTCTGCGGCCGAAGCGATTTGAATCAAACGGCGATCATCTTTATTGGCAATGGCAACATGGCTGCGCGCGGTGATCACCACTTGATCGCCTTTTGGACTTAAGCGCGTTGAGGTGGCAAACGCCATCGGGTCGTTAACCCAATGTTCACGGCGATGCGGAAAATCACTACTTAAATCAACATCAACAACTGACTCTTGATTGCTAGCAAGGTCGAACAGTTTGATATCTGCCCCTTGCTGAAATACCACTTTACCTTGATGTAATTTAGCATCTCTAATTTGCCAATCGGTATATTGACTGTGCTGCTTAATATCTTCGCCGGTTAATGACATCGACCAGATGTTGTCATTGCCTGAGGCATCACTGATAAAAAACACCCTTTGTTGCCATAGCATTGGCTGACGTACTGAGCCAGGATGTTGCAAGGTTAACTGTTCGGCTTCTTTATCGCTGCCTAGTTGATAACGCCAAATTTCACCTTTGGCGCCGCCACGATACACTTTGGCATTGTCGCCACTGGCTTGAAGACCAAATTGGGTAAAGTAAACATATTCACCTTTGGCATCAATGCTGCCCTCTATCGCGTCGGCAAGGGGTAAATCGGTTACGACTAATGTGTCTGGGTTAATGGTTTTAAGTACCCAATAATTAGCAGGACCAAACGCATTATCGGTGGAGTAAAGGATGTCTCCCGTTGCCGTCCAGCCCTGTAAACGCACGCGGGAGTTTTCAAAACTAACTCGTTTAGCCACCCCGCCCGCCATAGGCATAACATAGACTTCTGTCGCGCCTTCATAATTGGCGGTATAAGCGAGGCGCTGACCATCGTGCGAAATACTCGCCTCGATTTCTTCTGCCGCTTGGGTTGTTAAACGGCTAGCCACTTTGCTGTTAAGCTGCGTTTTCCACAAATCCCCTTCAGCGGTAAACACTAACGTGTTGTCATGTAATGCTGGAGCGCGGTAATAACCATTACTGGCGTAGGTAGCCGTTGAAAATGCACTAACACAACCCAGTGCAACCATGTAGCTTAATACTGAACGACGAAGTTTCATAACGAGCCATTTTCCCTTTTATGTTGTTATTGGCAGTCAAGTTACCAGAATGGGATATTTTTGAAAGCGCCAAAGTGTAACCAATAACAACGATTATGTTGCTCTTCTTGATATTATGACGGCGACAACCCGTTAACTGCCAAGTAAAAGACCAAGCCGAGGCTTGGTCTTTTTAAAACGCAAATCATGATTTAACGTGCAGTAAGTTGCTGTTTAATTGACTGGTAATCGATATGTAACGGGTGTTTGGGGCTATTAAGCTCGGGAAACCTTTGCTCCATCGTTAACAGATAACGCTCGGCTTGTGGCCATTGCTGCGTGGCGACTAACTGCTTGAGTGTTTCCATGGCTTTTTCTGCCGTATCAAGGGTTATCAATTCGACTTGCTTTGAAAAGTGTTGTTCCGACTCAAAGGCCATGTTGTCACGGCTTGATGGTTTCAAATCTGACAGCAAAGATGTTGACTTTGCATTATCACTTGATGGCTTTTGCTGCTCCACCTCAAGCGCGGCATTGCTTTGAACACTTTGCACTGACATTGCAACGCCTTGTATCTCAGACTGATTTATAGCCTTAGCTGCGCCATGCTGAACATCGGCCTGAATGACGTCATCATCGCTAACCTCGCTTGCTGCAGGCAATGGCGCTTGCATCAAAGACATAGGCGCATGCTCTGCATCGGGTATGCCCATTTGCGCTGGGTCAGAATTTTGCTGCATTGGCATCATCATAAATAAACCGGCCACGATAACAACGGATGCCGCCGTTGATAATTGCCAGCGATACCGCTGCCAAGTTTTAAGTTCTACCACCTTATTGCTATCAGTATCAGCTTGGGTATTTTCCATTTTTCCGCGTTGCAGTTCAGCTTGTGCCATGGCTAAAACAGCCTCATCTAATTGTGCCGATGGTTGCTCTTTAACACCATGATGGTAGAGGCTGGCTATCTCATCCTGCAGGGCTAAAAAAGTGTCATCATTATCTTTAACCATCTTTATGCCCCTTGAGTTTTTTGAGTGACACATAACTTAATGCTTTGGTAGGCATATCGAATACGACTTTTTGTCGCTTCTAATGTCACGTTGGCAATATCACTAATGACTGCTGCGGTTAAGCCTAACTCGACATTCAGCAAAAAAGCTTCTTTTTGTACCGCGGGTAATAAATCAATACATCCTTGCAGCAGCTTGGCTTGTTGCTGTTGCTGCAACTGCTGTTCAGGCTCAACGTCAATGACGGCATTAAAGCTGTCCATGGTTTGATCTTCACCTAAAGCTTGAGTGTCATCTAATGGCTTTACCGCGCGAATATGATCTATGATCAGGTTATGGGCAATTTTGTATAACCAGGTGGTGAATTTTGCACTCACTTGATAACTTGCCACCGCCTTAATCACTTTGCCCCAAACCTCTTGGTATAAGTCTTCTGCTAATGTGTTGTCTCGCAATTGGCGAACAAAGTAGCGATATAACGGGCCTTTGTGCTTTTTGTATAACTGTTCAAAAGCACTGATATTACCCGCTTGATAAGCCAACATTAACTGCTCATCGGTTACCGACATACTTTGATCTATTTCAGTTTCAGCCGCGGCACTTGTATTCGGTTGTCGTGTCATGCACTTTCCCTTTAAATCAGTGTATTGAATTAGGTGGCAATCATTGCCGCTCGCCAGGCGTTAGCGGTTTCGGCATAGGATAAGCTTCTGTAGTCGCGTTGCGGGGATATTGAGGCTCATCTACATCATCATAAAATCCACCACTTGGTACGGCTCCTTGTGCAACTAATAATTGAGTCGTGCGCATTAATTGTAAAAATTCATGCCGATATCCAAAAGGATCGTTTGCCATTGCCCCCGCCGCTAAGCTAATTAACTTATCATAATCAATATCATGTACATAATGATTATGATTAACTAGTTGACCAAAACCTGCTACTGCTGCGGCAAATCGAAAATCATCACTTGTCTGCTGTAAATTTTTATACTCAGTATTGGCTAAAATCATCTGGCTGATGAGCAGGCTTTTCGAGGCGGCTAATTGCCCACCATGAAAAGGCTTGTAGCGAAGAGACAGTAAAGCTACTTCATCGCCATCAAACTGCTGACGATGAGATAAAGCCCCTGGCTGTTTGCCAACGCCACTCGATTTATCGCCAGATGGCGAGTTCATTAATTGAGTGCTTTGGTTATACCGCAGTTCATATAACGCCGTCACACTTTGACCGGCGCCAATTTCTGCCGCATCAACCTTGTCATTGTGAAAATCTTGGCGATGTAGTTGACGACTTTCATATCCAATTAAGCGATATTCCGACACAATAGCAGGATTAAATTCGATTTGAATTTTTACATCGGCGGCAATGATATCCAAAGTTTGCGACAATTGATCATGAAGTACTTTTCGGGCTTCGTTAAGCGTATCAATATAGGCATACTGGCCGTTGGCTTTGGCTGCAAGTTGTTCAAGTAAGCCATCATTAAATTGTGCCGTTGCAGCCCCTAGCCCAAAACCGAGTGTGGTTAACCCAACACCACTTAGCCTTTGCTGAACCACATAATCGACCAATTCAGTTTGATTACTCATGCCAAGGTTAAAATCACCATCGGTTGCCAACAACACCTGATTAACGCCATGCTCAATAAAATGTTTTTGGGCTAACTCATAGGCTAACGCAAGCCCTTTACCACCATCGGTTCCGCCACCAGCTTCAAGACTATTTAATCCTTGCTTTATTTGCTGCAAGGCATTGCCGTTCACCCCGTCTAATACTTGGCGTAAACCATCGGCATAAACCACTATCGATACTTTATCTTGGGCATTTAATCCTGAACTCAGCAGCATTAGCGCTTGTTTTAAGAGCGGTAATTTGTCGGCAGATGACATAGAGCCAGACACATCAATCAAAAACACCAAATTTCGGGCTTTGATTTGCTCAGGCATTAACTTATAGCCTTGCACACCGATACGAAGCAGTTTTGTATCTTGATTATAGGGTGATGGCGCTAACTCAGTGTGAATACTAAAGGGCGCGTCATTGATGTTCGGTAGCGGGTAATCGTAATCGAAGTAGTTCACTAACTCTTCTACGCGAAGACTATTTTTCTGCGGTAAAAGACCCAGGTTGATTTGCTGCCTAAGCGTGACATAACTTGCTGTATCCACATCAATAGAAAAAGTAGATACCGGGGTTTCAGCCGTAACCATATTGCCATTTTGGACATAAGGGATAAATCGTCCAGGGCTTTGAGCCCTAGCATAGGTTGTTATCATCGCGTGAGTTAAGCCATGTTTTGATAATGGCTGTGCTAATAAAGCGGCCGCATCAACTTGAAAATCTGCTGGCGGGAGGCTTTCAACGGTTTCACTGGCAGATAAACGTGTATTGTCAGCATCTTCTGTGCTGGTGTGATGATTACACGCTGCCACAACCAAAGCGATAAAAACCAACCCGAGACGGCGATTGACATTTACCATCACCGCTTGCGTTAAAGCATGAAAGTCATCCATATATAACCCTTAAATTGAATGCGTTTTAGCTTACAAACGATTTCAATTTTAAAAAGGGTTATTACTGTGGCAATGAGGGTTCTGATTTAAGTAATTTATCAAATTCAGGTTTAATTAACGCCTTTTCATCCTCATCAAAATTACGATTATGCTCGTCGATAAAAGCCTGAATAAAGCTAGGTTGACTCATAACGGTATCAATACTGTCCACTAATTGCCTACCCATTGGCGTTTTAGAGCACGCAATATAACCATAATTAGGTTGTAGTACGCCTTTAATTGGAATGGCGTAATGCTCGAATGCCATACCTATTTTGTGTTTAATAAACCCGACTTCAGCTGAATACTCCAAAATACCTACAACCCTTTCTTTGGCTAACATCTCCAACAGTTTATTGGTTGAGTTCATCCCACTACGAAAGTAAAAATACTCAGGATGCTCGGCAATAATAGGATTTAGATTGTCACCATATGAGCGAGCGGTTACTACACCAACATTGCCTTTCATACTTGGAGGAAGATTTTTAAAATCAATGATATCTGGGAATAAATGGAGGTTTTTCTTTAAAATGATAAACCTTAATGGCGGGTACACGGTAATAGGTTTTTGGCTAAAGTATGACACTTGCTCACGTTCTGCGGATTTGAACTTGTTATACATACAAGCATTGCCTAGCTTGTTTAAATCACTCCATGAACGGCTATAGCTAGCCTGTTGCTGAGTAAAGTTGAAGCGCTCTTCTCTATGATCTAGCAGTACTGCAAACATACCTAACGGCTGTGCTTTAGTTAAATCACTTTGATTGCTATCGGTCTCAGCCAATAGAATTCCCTCTAAGGGAGCTGATTTTACAGGTAAAGATAGAATAAAAAATGCCAGTAAGACTGAAGGAAAAGTGCGTGTTACTAGATGTAATTTTATCACCTTTAAACCTGAAATAATGGCTATTTTAGCCTCAGAATAGATCACAGAATACCTCTACTTAAAACAGTAATACCTATCCTTTTATTTAATCAATTATTCCGTTAAATGAAGCCATACATTTAAATTTAGCTTAGTTTGCTTCCTCAAAAATCTGAATTAACTCATCCCCTAATAATGATTTGTCTTCCACTGACGCAAATTCTTGATGGATGCTGATCAATGCCTGTTGAAAAGACTTTTTACTCATTGCTTTATCGATGGCGTTGATCAATTTCTGACCGTAGTCAGTTTTTGAACAAACAATATAGCCGGGTGAGGGTTTGCTAACCCCTTTAATCGGAACACTGCTAACGTTTAAACCGGCTTTATGTTCAAGGATGTAAGCATTCACTGTATCGGCATATTCAATGAAGCCATCTATTCGATTCAGTGAAAGCATTTCGAGCAATTTTTCAATCGAATTAGGGCCATCACGGAAAAACAGCCATTGCTTTTTATGTTCAATTTGCGCGTCAAGCACTCCATAGGAGCGATTTTTAGCGAGTGCATAGCGCATTTGCTGTGAGGCTTGAATGGAAGAAACATCAAACTCACTCAAATAAAGGCTTTCATCCTCACTGCGAACAATTAATCTTAATGGAGGGTATAAGGTAATAGGATATTGACTGAAATACCCCACCTTTTGCCGCTCAGGGGTTTTGACCTTGTTATACATACATGCGTTTTCAAGCTTTGGCATTTCCATCCAACCACGGGTCATGCTCATCTCTTGAAAGGTAAAGGTTAGGTCTTGCTGACTATTTTGCGCTAACAGGTCAAGTACAGCCATCGGCTTCATTTGGGTGACATCAATCGCGTTGTTCGTGAATTCACCTAATAATACAGCCTCAAGATCTGCGCAATTTGCCATAACGGGCAAAATTGACAACATTCCTCCAATAATAAGACTGTTTAATTTGGTCATTTTTACTAAGCCTTTATCTACACATTCATTTTTAGTTAGTTATGCATTTAATCATAGTCTATTCACTCAAATCGCACACATAATTGCACCAGTGAATAAAGCTTTCAGAATAACGTACCGTTAACAAGGTGATAATGCACTAATTTTATATCTTATAACTAAATAAAAGCACAATTGGTTAACAATATGGTGGTAAGTGGTTAATTATCAGCCAATTCAGTATCCGAATTTCTAAACTAAGTGTTAGCCTCACAAAACACTAAAGCGCAGCGTAACCCCCTCCAACATGATATTATCTGTCACCTTTTTATCGCCTTATTATTGATGCTATTTCCCCTGTGCCATGTTGCATAGAAAATAGGCTAAATATACGAATTGAATAAGTACATTAAGGAGTAAACCATGCAAGCTCTTGTTGCTGTTGTTATGGGTTCTAAAAGTGATTGGCCAACAATGGAAGCCGCGGCAGAAATTATGGACAAACTGCAAGTGCCTTATCACGTTGAAGTGGTTTCAGCTCATCGCACTCCAGATAAACTAATGGACTTTGCTAGCACCGCTGCCGACAAAGGCTATAAAGTGATTATTGGTGGCGCGGGTGGCGCAGCTCATTTGCCTGGCATGATAGCTTCTAAAACACGCTTACCTGTTTTAGGTGTCCCAGTGCAAAGCAAAGCGTTATCAGGCATGGATAGCTTATTGTCGATAGTTCAAATGCCTAAAGGTATTGCTGTTGGGACTTTGGCTATTGGTACTGCAGGTGCATTTAACGCCGGTTTACTTGCAAGTCAGATTTTAGCAACAACAGATACTCAATTAGCGGCTCGAATTGACGCTTTTCGTGACGAGCAAACTCGTTCAATTTTAGATAATCCAGATCCGAGAGAAGACTAATGAGCCAGCAACATACGGTTTGGGTATTGGGTAATGGTCAATTAGGTGCCATGCTCAGCCACGCAGGGCAACCTTTAGCCATTGATGTCCGTCCTGTCGATATCATGAACCCAAACGGCGATATTTTACCGATTGAAAGTTCACATGTGATCACCGCCGAACGTGAACAGTGGCCAGAATCCAGCACTAGCTTACAACTTAGCCAGCATCCTCACTTTATTAATGGCCCAGTATTTGGTCGCCTAGCCGATCGCTTCACTCAAAAAAGCCTACTCGATGAATTGTCGGTTGCGACAGCGCCTTGGCAATTAGTCACTGAGTCTGTTAGCACTGATGAACTCCATCAAGCGTATGGTGAACGCGTATTGCTAAAACGCCGCACCGGTGGTTATGACGGTAAAGGCCAGCATTGGCTAAAACAAGCGCAATCGACCTGTATTCCAAATGATTGGCGTAACGAGGCCATTGCTGAGCAAGCCATAAATTTTGATGAAGAAGTCTCATTGGTGGGAGTGCGGACCCTAGATGGTCGCTGTTTATTCTACCCTTTGACGCTTAACTTACATCAAGATGGCATTTTAATGGCTTCTATTGCGCCATTAAGCCGCTTAAGCCATCTTCAAGCTGAAGCAGAAGCCATGCTTGCGACCATTATGAATGGTCTTGAATATGTTGGTGTAATGGCAATGGAATGTTTCCGCGTTGGCGAACATCTTTTGGTCAATGAACTCGCCCCGCGCGTTCATAACTCTGGCCATTGGACCCAAGCCGGATGTCATATTAATCAGTTTGAATTACATTTACGCGCGTTATGTAATCTGCCAATTCACACACCACAAGTGAACTTTCAATGTGTTATGGTGAACTTAATTGGTGTAGAAAAAGATGACCGTTGGTTAAGCCTGCAAAATGCGGAATTGTTTTGGTATAACAAAGAAGTGCTCCCAGGCCGTAAAGTGGGTCATTTAAATCTATCGGTACAGGATACAGACGCATTAAATGCCACCATCAAACAATTAAAACCTTGGATGCCAATTCAATACCAAGCTCCGCTTGATTGGATTTTAGCTGAGTTTGCTTAAATATTTCAGCTAACACCTCTGGTGTCGCAATCTATAAAAAAGGAGCCTTAGGCTCCTTTTTTATAGATGCAAAACTCATCGAATCAAATGCTTGATTTCACTAAACACAAATTCGTCCAAGTACACGTTCGAGTTTATCAGAGGTTTTACTTTGCTCATTTGCACCTTGGGCTGCCACTTTCAAGCCATGGGAAACATCTTGGCTTAAACGAGAGATTTCATTCGCTCTATGATTAATGCTTTCTGTCGATGCTTGTTGTCCCTGAATGCTGAGAGTCATATTACTGGCAACATTGTCGAGTAAACTGTATGCCTCTTCAATATCTTTAAATGCCTTAGTGACCCGTTGACATTGCTCAACACTTTGCTGACTAATGCGTTGACTCTCACCAATCCCTGTCACTGCATTTTGGGCTTTATTTTGCAGTTGTTGAACAATGTTTTGGATCTCTACCGTAGATTCTTGGGTACGATGTGCCAGCGCTCTGACTTCATCGGCAACCACCGCAAAACCTCTGCCTTGCTCCCCTGCACGCGCCGCTTCAATCGCAGCGTTAAGGGCGAGTAAATTAGTTTGCTCGGCAATACTTTTAATCACGTCCAACACATTACCAATTTTTAAACTGTCATTGTTAAGCAGGCTTAAATCATTAACCATGCTTTCTATTCCGTTAGCAAAATCTGTCATAGCGGTTTGATTATCGATAGCATCTTTATTACCAATTTTAAGTAATTGATGCACTTCCGCCGAGGTAGATTTTAACTCGTCGGCATTACTGGATAACTCATATGCAGTATGGGTAATTTCTTGCAACGACAAGGTAATGTGCCCATTTTCTTGGACACTTTTATCAACTGATATTTCAGCATGATGCATTTGCTCTGTTAATACCTTCGCTTCTTGTTTAAAGGTTTTTGCATCGAGACGGATTTCATCAAGGATGACTTTCAACCCTTCAATAAACTGACTTAATTCGTTGGTAATTGTGGCAAGTTCATCGGTTTGATGATCTTTGAGCGGCGATTCTGGGGCTTTTTCGGTATTAACAACCAACTGCAAATATTGATGTAATCTAGCTAGGCGAGACTGTAAATAATGTTGGATACTCCACAAGCCCAACAACCACTGACAAATAGCTAGGCCGATGATTAATCCAATCACAGTGGTTTTACTGATATTGGCATCCAACAAACTAATTAATATTAGCAAGGGGATAAATATAATTAAAATAGGGGCTAATAATTTACGGTGAATCGATTTTTCGAAAGAAGTTTGCATAATAATTTCCGATCATTTTTTTATTATTGTTGAATTCGAAATGCATTGAAAAACATTTTACAAATTAGTTACATTGTATCGGCAAAATACTGATAATTTAAAGCAATAAAAATCGATTCAAAAAAATACCACCTTATCGGGTGGTATTATGGGGGTAATGACACAGTATTGGCGCTAGCCAAAAAATAAGCGCCATAACCAAGATGAATCAAGATCATCTTTGCAGGTATTATATTGCTGAGCATAACGTTTAGCACGACTATCTACTTTTTGAGCCACAGGCACTAACCATTTTTTGGCTTTATATGAACCGCGCTTGTAACCTCCCCAGCCTTCGTGATAGTTCAAATACTGATTTTTCGCATCCCATTTAGACACGCCATTTACTTTGTTGGTTTTGTAAATAAACCAGCCCATAAAATCCATAGCGTCATCAAAATCACTGCGGCTGGACCACGAGTTACCCGTTTCTCTTACATAATCATCCCATGTTTGCGTTTTAGCTTGAGCATACCCATAGGCATCGCTTGCGCGGCCGGTGGGAATAAAGCCTAAAAAATATTCCATTGGCGGCGCAGCATTATGCTTAAAAGAACTTTCTTGATACATCATAGCTAACGGCACATGAACAGGAACGCCCCACTTTTCTCGGGTATTTACTGCAGCTTGATACCATGAACGGTTTTCTTGGAAGATAGAGCAAAGGTTTTCGGGCTCAGCTGGCGGAGAGGTTGCACAACCGGACAAAACAATGGCGCAGCATAAACTCATAATGTACCGAAACGATTTCATAACACCTCAATAGCCAATAAAAACAAAAGGTCAGTGTCACATCAATAAATACATAATGCAATTTAAGGTATAGGATCGATTTCACATTGATGTGATTCTTGTTGAAAAACCACTGGCTGCCAAAAATCACTGTTACGCCCAACATAGATTTTGTCGGTAAACATTTGCGCGGCAATATGGTAGCGCTGATCGGCTTCAACATTGACTGTCAGTATTTTTGTGCCGCGCGCTGCAAGTGAGACTTTCAATTCTGGGGAGTTAATTAACTCAACTACCGTGAACTCATGTACGCCCACTGGTAATACGTAATTAGGTCTAGAAATAACCGGAATACCGTCAAGGTGAGTCACAAGTGTACGGTAAAGGTATTGCCCAGTATCAGGCTTAATATAAGCCGATACTGTGCCACACTTATTAGCATTGTCCGATGATGCACAACCTGACAATAAGCTAATCATTGCGATAAAGCTAAGCAATATCTTTGCTGAACAAGTATTAGCTAAGGTTATGTCATTCATTCAACGGACTGCCATCAATTAGGCTTTGCAGCCACTGTATAATTCAGGAGAAGCGACTTCTTTGAAGTATTCTTGTAAAAACACATCAAAATTTGGCATTGATTCCATTTCAATCTGATGTTGTTTGTTAAGTGATAACTCAGCTTCATCTTTGTATTGCTGTTCGGTTTCTTGACTTAAAGGGTATGTGGTTAAAAACTCATGGTAGTTATTCGCCAGCTGGCTTACCCATACGCCATGATCAACGCCTTTGGTAATAATTTCATTCAACACTCGGCCTGATAATGTCAGACTTGGGTCATCAATAGCCGCAGCCCAATGGTTTAAGGCATTTTGATAACCATGTTCATGTTCGCCATCTAACAATATCGCTAACCGCGACAAGTCTGCAAACATGTGTTTAAGCCATGCTTGTAAACTGATGTCATTACCATTTTGTTTTAACATTAATCCCGGTTTACGCCCTTCAAGCACAACCGATTTTAAGTTAGCGGCAATTTCTTTCTCACCTTGTTCATCTGTCAGTGCCGATGGCGATAACAAACAGTAAAGTAAAAACAAATCTAAAAATCGCACTTGCGTCGCATCAATACCAACAGGGCTGAATGGGTTAACATCTAAAGCGCGAACTTCTATGTATTCCACTCCAGCTCTCATCAAGGCTTGCGAAGGTTTCTCACCAGCTTTAGTGACACGTTTGGCACGGATTGGCGAGTAAAACTCATTTTCAATCTGCAAAATATTGTTATTTAACTGACGATATTCACCATCGACTTTTACGCCAATCTGTTCAAACTTTTTAGATGGCATTCTAATCGCAGCTTGAACGCCCTCTAGGTATTCAGGCAAAGAGTTATAGCTGATATTGAGTGTATCCTGCTCTTTATTGGTATAGCCCAAATCACTCATACGCAATGAAGTGGCGTAGGGTAAATATAGGGTGCCTTTACCGGTTTTTTCAAAGTTAAAATCAACCGCTTGATCTTTTACAAACGAAGAGCATAACGCAGGTGATGAGCCGAACAAATAAGGCAGCACCCAGACTAAACGGCGGTAATTACGAATAAGTCCGAAGTAAGATTCGGAGATAAATTCACAGCGGCTTAATGAGTCTGAACGCATATGCGGATTGTTGGATAATTTACTATCAAACAAGCGTTGCCATAACTCAGATGAGACTGAAAAATTAAAATGTACCCCAGAAATAATTTGCATCAATGCACCATAACGGTGGGTTAAGCCTTTTCGATAAAGGGTTTTCATCAAACCGTTATTGGAGATGCCATATTGTGCTAGCGGAATATTTTTCACATCGCCGACATAGCAAGGCATACTCACTGGCCAAAGTTTTTGGCCGTTTAAGTTGCGAACTGTGTAAGCATGGGTTTGGGTTAAGCCTTCTAGCAAAGTATCAATGTTGTTATTTACTGGAGTAATAAACTCGAGAAGTGCTTCGCTGTAATCGGTAGTGATCCTTGAATGTGTTAATGCTGAGCCTAACGCTTGAGGATGTAAATCTTGCGCAAGCTGGCCATTATCATCAATACGCAGGGCTTCACGCTCTATGCCACGTAACATACCAAGTAAGGCGCTACGCCCTTCATTGTCGCCTAGTTGGTCGACGATTTCATTGAAAGATTTCAATATACTATTCTCTACTGATGGATTCGCATGATTAACAGCTAGACCCGATAATACCCGAGATTATTACCAAATTGGCAAAAAAACTATAAACAAAAACGGCAACAGAGATTCTGCCACCGTTTTAACTCACTTCTTGATACTGATATTGGGCTAAATAGGTTCAATTCAACCCAATGATTTAATGAATTAATTTATTACTTGAATTGGATATCCTAATGGCGCCAATTGTTTTTGGATAACGTCTTTATCACCCACGACCAATATCACCATAGTATTGATATCCAATAATGATTTGGCAAGTGAGTTTAATTCAGTCGTGGTAATAGCATTAATTATCTGAGTTTGCTGTTGAGTAAATTGAGGATCTAATTGGTAGCGCTGAATTCTGCGAATGAATCCTGCTTTTTGATACGGAGTTTCAAAATCCAATGCTTGGCCTTGAGTAATAGAGTTACGTAAAAATGCTAACTCTTTATCATTCATTCCCGTTTGTTGATAGGTTTGAATTTCTTTAATAAACTCAGAGATAGCCGCCCCCGTCACATCGGTTCTGACACTCGCTGAGGCAATAAACTCACCCGTGTCTTCTTGACCACTAAACTGGGTTCTGGCGCCATAGGTATAACCTTTATCTTCACGTAAATTTAGGTTTATGCGGCTATTAAATGCACCACCTAGAGGATAGTTCATCAAATTAGCCTTAAAGTACTCACCTGTACCATCGTAGGACAAAGCTCGTTTACCGATATTAATTTCCGACTGCGCCGCATCCGGTTTATCAATAATGTAAATGGTGGCAGGTGCCGCATAAAGGCGTTTGTTGATAGGGGTTAACGTCGTGGCCTTTCCGCTCCACTGACTCAATCCGCTGAGCATTGATATTACGTTATCTTTGGCTAAATCAGATACCATTACCATCTGCGCACTGCCTGCCGTATATTGCTGCTGATAAAAGGCTTTAACATCTTCAAGGGTTAACGCAGAAAGGGATTCAACCGTCCCTAACTGACTATTGCCCATGACGGTATTTTTACCGTACAACAAGGCTGAAAAACCATTACTCGCCATATAACTCGGGTTGGTCATTGCCTGTTGTAAGCTTTGTATTTGTTGCTGCTTTACCCGTTCAAAATCAGCACGATTAAAGCCTGGGTTAAATAAGCGTTCCTCTAAAATAGCCAATGTTGCAGCAAGGTTTTTTGACAAACTGGAGACTTGTACATATGACTGCGAGATCCCTGCACCAAAACTGATACTAGAACCTAACATCTCAAGCTTATGGGCTAACTCTTCCGTGGTGTGTTGGGTGCTAGATTCGCCCATCATTGCCGCAGTTAGCTGAGCGAGACCGGCTTTTTCAACAGGCACTGCACGATGTCCGCCCTCAAGATAAATCACTAATTCAGCAGTAGGCGTTTCTTCACTCTCAGTGCCCATGACCTCGATGCCATTACTCAATGATGACGTCCAAAGGCTTGGTACAGTTAGCACTGGGGCTTTACCGACTTGTGGCATGGTGGCGCGATCAAAACTTGAAACAACTGGCTTGATATCTGTCAAACCTGTGACGGCCTCAGCTGCTACTGGTAAAGCTGTAGGGGTAAAGTTATCAGCCTTAGCCACCAGTTGTGATTGCCCCTCAGGAACCACACTCATCACCACTTTAGGTTTGTCTTTGATGTACTGGTTAAACACCCGCATCACATCCTGTTTAGTCACACTTTGATAGCGAGCTAAATCCTGTGCCACCATATTAGGATTAGCATAAAATGTTTGATTAGCCGCTAGAGTAGACACTTTCCCTCTGACACTTTGTAAACCAAAAATAGTGTCGGCTTCAAACTGAACTTTCACTTTCTGAAGATCTTCGTCAGTGACACCGCGTTGTTCAAACTCAGCAATGGACTGATCAATTTTCTCCTCAAGTAATGCTAGCTTGCCGCCTGTTGCCGGATTAGCCAGTGCATATAAAGTAAATTGACACGCCAATTCCTGACAGGGATGCCCTACTGATGCCTGAACCGCATAGCCTTCTTTTACTAGGTTTTTATATAACAGCGAGGTTGGTCCCCCGCCAATAATATTCGCCAGTAAATCGAGAGCCGCTTCATCTGGATGACCAGCATAAACTGTCGGCATACCGACATATAACAAAGGTAAATGCACTTTGTCTTCCATTGATATGTAGCGAGTTTTATCAAGTGTCACTGGCGTTTTAGTAGCAGATTCAACTTGAGGGCCTGATGGGATCTCGCCAAAATACTTATTCACCCATGACAATGTTTGCGCCTCATCAAAGTCCCCCCCTATGGTTAAGGTGGCGTTATTCGGGCCATACCATCGTTCAAAAAAGTGTTTAACATCGTCTAAGGTTGCTCGGTCAAGATCTTCAGGCCAACCGATAACCGGCCATGAATACGGATGTCCCTCGGGATAAACTGCCTGTGCAAAGCGTTCGCCTAAACGGCCATACGGACGATTATCTATCCGTTGAGCTCGTTCATTTTTAACCGTTTCACGTTGTACTTCAAATTTTTCAGAGGTTAATGCCGGTAAAAAGAAGCCCATTCTGTCTGATTCTAACCACAACATTTTCTCTAACTGATTGCTGGGTACAGTTTCAAAATAATTGGTTCTATCTGAGTTTGTTGTGCCATTTAATGTGCCACCCGCTTCGGTGACCACTTTAAAATGTTGTTCATCACCGACATGCTGCGAGCCTTGAAACATCATATGTTCAAATAAGTGAGCAAAACCACTTCGCCCCGCAAGCTCACGTGCTGAACCTACATGATAAGTCACATCAACGTGCACTAATGGATCTGAGGTATCTTGATGCAAAATGACTGTGAGGCCATTGGCTAGACGATATTTTTTATACGCTATGCCTATTTCACTGTCGGTCAGTGAAACCGTTTCAACTAAACTCACACCCGCGGGCAAATTTGCTTGAGCCGTTGTAACGTCAATAGCATTATTTGCGCTTTGTATTGCACACCCTGATATTGCCGCACTGATTGCGACCGCAAGAATCCACTTTTTCAAAACACTCTCCTTGAGTTTATAAATAAGATGATGAGTGATTACACCGTGGCCATGAAAGCCAACACTATCAGACTATAGCGCACGGTTTTACCCACTAAAATAATCAATGTTGCAGGTACAAGCGGTAATTTAAGCCAGCCGGCAATTAAGCACAGAATATCACCAACAAGAGGTAACCAAGATAGTAATAATGCCCACACCCCAAAGCGTTCAAACCAGCGTAGTGAACGTTGATAATGCGTGTTATGAAAATCTTCAGGCGATTTAGCAAACCGTCCGATTCGGCCTAAATAATAACTGGTTAAGGCGCCAAGTGTATTACCAATACTTGCTACGACCAGTAAAGCTAACCAAGGTTCACTGTTGTGTTGTAATAAACCGATAAGTAAAACTTCTGATCCACCCGGTAACAAGGTTGCAGCTAAAAAAGCTCCAGAAAACATCACCCACAATTCAGACAAAATTTATCCTTATGATTTAAATATGTTTTTATTCAACTCATACCATTATGAATTAAGTAACCATTTAGTGAATATTTATTATTATATTAACATCGGTATATATAATTATAAGTTATATCAAATTAGCGTTGTTTGTCTTTAGTAGCCTATCTAGAATGCCATTAAATTTGCTTCATCTATCGAAATAAACTAGTTTGCACAAACTGCTGAAGACGGATAAGTTAACTGCAATTAGCATGTACATCACCAAAATACTGCTTAATCACATAATAACAATGAGATCTCCCAATGATTTTAGACACATTTAAACGTATTCCTTTTTGGCAGAAAGTATTAGCCGGCTTTATTTTAGGCACCCTAGTAGGTATCGCATTAGGCAATTCTGCCGTGGTATTAAAACCTTTAGGTGACTTATTCATCAGCGCGATAAAAATGCTGGTTGCACCATTGGTTTTTTGTGCCATCGTTGTCAGTATCACCTCTTTAGGTAGTCAAACAAATTTAACCCGTTTAAGCATGAAAACCTTAGGCTTATTTATGTTTACCGGCACTATTGCGTCATTTATTGGTCTTGCCATCGGCAGTTTAATCGACATGGGCGGCTCACTTGAATTAGCCACCAGCGAAGTACGAGAACGTGATATTCCTGGTTTTGCGCAAGTCTTACTGAATATGATCCCCGTCAACCCTTTTGCTTCTTTAGCGGAAGGTAAAGTACTACAAATCATTGTATTTGCTGCCTTGGTAGGTATTGCAATCAACGCAGTAGGCGAAAAAGCTGAGCCATTAAAAAAAGTGATGGAAGCCAGCTCTGAAGTCATGTTCCAACTGACTCGCATGGTACTTAAGCTGACCCCAATTGGCGTTTTTGGCTTAATGGCTTGGGTTGTAGGCGAATATGGCTTAAGCACTTTACTTCCGCTGGGTAAATTTATCATTGCCATTTACATAGCCGCATTAATCCATATCATTTTTGTTTATGGTGGTTTAGTGAAATTTGCCGCAGGACTCAGTCCGCTAAAGTTTTTCCGCAAAGCGATGCCAGCACAGCTTGTGGCTTTCAGTACAGCATCAAGTTTCGGCACATTACCCGCCAGCACACGTTGCACTGAATCAATGGGCGTATCAAAACGTTATAGTGCTTTTGTACTGCCTTTAGGCGCGACAATGAACATGGATGGTTGTGGTGGAATTTACCCCGCGATTGCCGCTATCTTTATTGCACAAATCTACGGTATTCCATTAGATATGACCGATTACATGCTGATTGCGGTCACCGCAACCGTTGCCTCTGTTGGCACGGCAGGCGTACCCGGCAGTGCCATGGTCATGCTAACCGTCACCTTAGGCGTGATTGGTTTGCCACTGGAAGGTATTGCCTTTATTGCTGCCGTTGACAGAATTATTGATATGATCCGCACAGCGACTAACGTTACCGGCGATATGATGACTGCGGTCGTAATAGGAAAAAGTGAAGGGCAATTAGATATCGCTCAGTTTAATGCTGAAGAAGTTAACGCAGAACAACAAACTAACTAAGTAATAGCTTTAAAAAAAGCGAGTTAGGATTACCCTACTCGCTTTTTTATTGCCTATTGGCCACTTAATATAAGCAGCCGCTTTAATAATTAACCTAATACGGCAAGTAATACACCTGCTGCAACAGCACTTCCCAATACACCTGCAACATTTGGTCCCATCGCATGCATTAATAAGAAATTCTGATGATTAGCTTCAAGGCCAACTTTATTGACCACTCGCGCCGCCATAGGCACAGCAGATACACCCGCTGCGCCAATGAGGGGGTTAACCTTACCGCCAGACAACTTACACATTAACTTAGCCATTAATACCCCAGCTGCTGTACCAATAGAAAAAGCCACCGCTCCCAGTACAAGAATACCTAAGGTTTCGATACGTAAAAACTCGCCGGCAGACAATTTTGAGCCAACAGCAAGGCCTAAAAAGATCGTCACAATATTAATGAGCTCATTTTGAGCGGTTTTAGATAGACGGTCGACTACGCCTGACTCACGCATTAAGTTACCTAAACAGAACATTCCCACTAAAGGCGTTGCTGCGGGTAAAAACAGAATGGTTAGTCCAACGACCATCAACGGGAAAATAATTTTCTCACGCTTACTGACTTCGCGTAGTTGCTCCATCTTGATACTACGTTCAGCCGGTGTGGTTAGCAGCTTCATAATCGGGGGTTGAATCAATGGTACTAATGCCATATACGAATATGCAGCAACCGCAATTGCCCCCAATAGATCAGGTGCTAGCTTTGAAGCTAAGAAAATAGCTGTTGGCCCATCAGCGCCACCAATGATCGCAATGGCTGCCGCATCTGTCATACTAAATTCAAACCCTGGTACCAAATTAAGCGCGATTGCTCCTAACAAAGTCGCAAAAATACCAAATTGCGCAGCGGCGCCAAGTAATAAGGTTTTAGGGTTTGCTATCAAGGCTCCAAAATCAGTTAGCGCGCCAACGCCCATGAAAATAAGCAGCGGAAAAATACCCGTTTCAATCCCCACGTGATACGCATACCAAAGTAAACCACCCTCTTCGGTAAAACCTGCGTTAGGAATGTTCGCTAAAATAGCACCAAAACCAATGGGTAATAATAACAATGGTTCAAAACCACGTGCGATGGCGAGGTATAACAATAAACAGCCAACCCCCATCATTAACAACTGGCCCGCTTCAAAATGTGCAATGCCTGTTTCAGCCCAAAAGGCCATTAATCCTTCCATAATGCCCTCTTACGCCAAATCAAGTAATGTTGAACCCACGGTCACGCTGTCACCCTGCTTAACCGCAAGATTGGTGACCACGCCATCTTCATTGGCTCTCACTTCGGTTTCCATTTTCATCGCTTCAAGGATGATAACCACTTCGCCAGCTTTAACGGCTTGACCATTGGCAACTAACACTTTGAAGATATTGCCTGATAATGGTGCCGCCATAGATGATTTCACCACACCTGAAGACGCAACAGCAGGCTGAGTGGCGACAGGTGCTGATGACGCTGTAGCCGGCACTATTTGAGTAATATCGCCACCTTGACTGACTTCAACCACAAAACTTTGGCCTTCAACATTAACAGTGTAAGTTTCAGGACCTTTATCAGCAGCCTTGACCACTAAATCATCCGCTGATGGTACTGGTTCAAATGCATCAGGATTGCCACGATTTTTCAAAAACTGTAGGCCAATTTGGTTAAACAGCGCGTAAGTCATCACGTCATCATCAGTTTCGGCAGCAAGTGTAAAACCAAACTCTTGCGCTTTATCGGCTAATTCAACACGTAACTTATCAAGCTCAGGTTCGATGAGATCCGCTGGGCGACAAGTAATTGCCTGTGCACCATTAAGCACCCTGGCTTGTAATTCTGCATTTACAGGAGCGGGTGTTGCACCATATTCGCCTTTCAAGACACCTTCGGTTTCCTTGGTCATCGACTTATAACGCTCGCCCATTAGCACATTAATAACCGATTGCGATCCGACGATTTGCGATGTGGGAGTGACTAAAGGTAAAAAGCCTAGATCTTTACGAACGCGAGGGATCTCCTCAAGAACCGCATCCATTTTATCGGCAGCGCCTTGCTCTTTAAGTTGGTTTTCCATGTTGGTTAACATACCGCCAGGCACCTGTGCACGTAAAATACGTGAGTCGATCCCCTTTAACGCGCCTTCAAAGCGAACATATTTTTTACGCACTTCACGAAAATAGGCGGCTATTTCTTCTAACAACACCATATCGTAGTTTGTGGCGCGATCTGTGCCCTCAACCATAGCAACAAGCGTCTCAGTTGCACTGTGACCGTAAGTTTGGCTCATTGATGATATGGCGGTGTCTAACACATCAACACCCGCCTCAATGGCTTTTTGATAGGTTGCGGTACTTAAACCCGTTGTCGCATGGCAATGCATTGAAATCATTAAGTCGGTCTGTGACTTTAAGCGGCTGATAAGTTCAAACGCTTCCATTGGCTTTAGCAAACCAGCCATGTCTTTGATACATAATGAATCTGCGCCCATGTCTTCAAGGCGTTTTGCCATATCCACCCAGGTATCTAGGGTATGCACTGGACTAGTCGTGTAAGAAATCGTGCCTTGTGCATGACCACCCACATTCTTAACAGCTTTTACTGCCGTTTCGAGGTTACGCACATCGTTCATTGCATCAAAAATGCGGAAGACATCTACGCCATTCGTATGCGCTCGCTCAACAAAACGAGTCACCACATCATCGGCATAATGACGGTAGCCTAATAAATTCTGGCCACGAAGCAACATCTGTTGTGGGGTATTAGGCATGACTTTTTTTAGCTCACGGATCCGGTCCCATGGATCTTCGCCCAAATAACGAATACATGAATCAAAAGTGGCACCGCCCCATGACTCTAAAGACCAGTAACCGACTTTATCGAGTAATGGCGCTATGGGTAACATGTCATCAATACGTAAGCGAGTTGCAAGTAGAGATTGGTGGGCATCGCGCAGGGCGACATCGGTTAAGGCTAACGGCTTGCTCATAAAAACTCCCAAAAATAAAACTTACGCACGGTATTGGTGAATAGCTGAAGTAATTGCAGCAACTAACTTAGGATCTAATCGATTAGTGGCTATTGGACTTGGCAATGCATCCGGTTTAGCAACCACAGGAGCAGGACAAAATTTCGCGACAATGCCAATCCCCACAATAAGTACACTCAAGAAAATGAATACTAAACCCATCCCCATTATCATTATGCCAAGTGCATCAACTAATTGTTCGCTGATCGATGTCATACTTCCTCACTGAAATTAAACGAGGAACTTTAAAAGATCCCCGAGATCAAAATTACTGAATGGTTTGATATCTAAAAAGAAAGTTAAATCGTCGTTTCATTGAGTTTTTGCTGGTGAAAGCATAAATATTCAATAAAAGTTATTTTTTATTACTTAACATTCAGATATCTAATATAGAAGCAAAGCTTTTAAAGACAGTTTTACGTTACAAAATATAAACAATGTATACCAAGAATACCATTAATTTGTAAAATGGTCTTACCAAAAATAGTTATCACAATTCAAAACAAATGATTTTTATTCATTTTTATTGCCAATAAACTATCGATTCCATACCTGTTTAAGAAAAAACTTAACCAGCATCAAGTGTTTCATAAATGTTAACCAAACAAAATATACCAACCCACTCGCTTGAACAGCAAAACAGCTTATTAGCAACATAAATGCATAAAAATTTACATTGACCTAAAAATTCAGACCAAACAGGAAAATTAACTAGGCTAAAAGCGTGTTTAGTCACCAGAGAAAGCGATATAGCCTGCGAAAAAGGCGCATATATGAGGTTTTACTTAAGGGAGTTGTCATCTGGAACTGCAAATCGCTAAAGTAGTAGCAGGCAAGAAAGCACAAAGATAACAGAAAGGTTTAAATATCGGGCCAAATCAGCTGAGGCTAAGATTCAGCTTTATTGACACAAACATAAGATGCTTGCGAATGGCAAAAAAAAACCTGCATAAATGCAGGTTTTTTAATATGGTGCGCGTGGGAGGATTCGAACCTCCGACCGCCTGGTTCGTAGCCAGGTACTCTATCCAGCTGAGCTACACGCGCATGTCTTGACTTTTAAATCCATTCAAATCATAGCCTATTTTTTCAATAAAGCATTATGATAATGAATGGCGGAGAAGGAGGGATTCGAACCCTCGATGGGAGTTAAAGCCCATACTCCCTTAGCAGGGGAGCGCCTTCGGCCACTCGGCCACCTCTCCACACAAATATGGTGCGCGTGGGAGGATTCGAACCTCCGACCGCCTGGTTCGTAGCCAGGTACTCTATCCAGCTGAGCTACACGCGCAAATTTGGGGGATATTACAATATGATGATAAAATGGTGCGCGTGGGAGGATTCGAACCTCCGACCGCCTGGTTCGTAGCCAGGTACTCTATCCAGCTGAGCTACACGCGCATCTTACATTTTTATCAATCAATCTATTAATAATGGTGCGCGTGGGAGGATTCGAACCTCCGACCGCCTGGTTCGTAGCCAGGTACTCTATCCAGCTGAGCTACACGCGCAATATTATCAAGTAAGAAATGGCGGAGAAGGAGGGATTCGAACCCTCGATGGGAGTTAAAGCCCATACTCCCTTAGCAGGGGAGCGCCTTCGGCCACTCGGCCACCTCTCCGTTTTCTTGGCGCACATATTACTGTCTAGCGAAAATAAGTCAAACCCTTTTTAGGAAACCCATTGTCATTTGAACTGTTTTTAATCACATTGAAGAGTTAAACGTCATATAACCCTGAAAACTCTGTTCTAATTGATGAATAAATATAATTGATAAAGCGACTGTATAATCTAAAAACAAAAAAGCCAGCAAATGCTGGCTTAATCATTTTGGTAAATCCAATCAATAATAGATTAGAAATTACCGCCTTCAGATGAGTCTGATTTTTCAGATTGAATTCTTTGATAGATCTCTTCACGGTGAACAGATACTTCTTTGGGTGCATTAACACCAATACGCACTTGGTTGCCTTTAACACCTAATACAGTGACAGTGACTTCATCACCTATCATCAATGTTTCGCCGACACGACGAGTCAAAATTAGCATTCGGTTGCTCCTTTAGTTCACACTGCATAACACGCTTTGTCCGTAATATGCGTTTATTATAATGTCTACTTAATAAAAGTCATAGTAACTTCAAATACGAAGCTTGACGATTAACTGCACACAATTCAAAAAGTAACAATTAGCTTAAGACCCAATAAAAGCCACCTAACAGCACCATTCAAAAATGATTTTGGTAACGAGTCGTTTATAAACTGGCTAAACACGATAAATACTTAAAAGTAATTCGTCCAACTTAAGCTAAGGAAAACACGCTGTGAAACAGACCAGCAACAAAACTTTGTTTACTATGCCAAAACTGCGTAACACACTCAAGCCCTAAAGCATAATAACTACTTTAAGACTTGAATAATCATCAACAAAAGTTTATCAAGCGTTACGTTAGTCGATTAATTTTAACAATTAGCTTAAACGTTGCTCTAACCAAGGTTGCACAAGCGCTAATGCTGCATCCAGATTTTCAGGCTGTGTACCGCCAGCTTGGGCCATATCTGGACGTCCACCGCCTTTACCACCCACTTGCTGTGCAACCATAGCCACTAATTCGCCAGCTTTGATTTGCTTAGTTAAATCATTACTGACACCGGCAATTAAATTGACCTTACCTTCGCTGGCAATACCCAGCACAATGACCGCAGATTTTAGCTTTTGTTTAAGCTCATCTTGCAACCCACGTAATGACCCAGCATCGACACCCTCAAGCTTTTTAACTAGCACTTTGATGCCATTAATCTCAATAGCATCACCAGCGAGATCTGCACTGGCAGCAGCGGCCAATTTATCTTTCATTTGCGATAAATCTTTTTCTAACTGCTTCACTTTATCTAATTGCGCTTTTAGCTTAGCGATAACTGAAGCGCTATCAGATTTTAGCAATGAAGCAGCTTCTTCAATTTGAGCCTGTTGCTCTGCAATATAGGCCATTGCTGCTGCGCCAGTTACCGCTTCTATACGACGAACTCCGGCAGCTATACCACCTTCAGAGGTAATTTTGAACAAGCCAATATCACCTGTACGGCCAACGTGCGTTCCGCCACACAGTTCGATAGAGAAATCGCCCATGGTCACAACACGAACCTGTGCATCGTACTTCTCACCAAATAACGCCATAGCGCCTTTTTCTTTGGCTTCATCAATTGCCATTTCAGCAGTTTTAAGCTCATGATTACGACGAATTTGCACGTTTACTAATTCTTCGACCGCTTTTAATTCAGCGGGTTTAACGGCTTCAAAATGCGCGAAATCAAAACGCAGTCTTTCGGGGTTAACTAGCGACCCTTTCTGACTCACGTGTTCACCTAACACTTGACGCAAAGCAGCATGCAGTAAATGCGTCACTGAATGGTTAAGTTCGGTACGATGACGTAATTTTTTATCAACTTGAGCAGTAAGCACTTGACCCACGTTAATGTCACCTGAAACCACTTCGCCTTCATGTCCTGTTGCAGGACCAAATTTTTGCGTATCAGTGACCTTAAATGCAACACCTTCAGCCGTTAATTGGCCTTGATCGCCAACTTGACCACCTGATTCTGCATAAAATGGCGTATTGTCTAATACAACCACACCGATTTGTCCCTGAGTTAACTGTTCAACCGCTTTACCATCGAGATACAGTGCTTTTACTGTTGCACTTCCAGCAAGCTCAGCGTAACCACAGAAAGCAGTTTCGGTATCTATAATCAAGTTACTGTTATAGTCAGCGCCAAAATTACCTGCAGCTTGTGCACGCTTTCGCTGCTGAGCCATTGCCGCTTCAAAACCAGCTTCATCCACTTGAATATCACGCTCACGACATACGTCTGCGGTTAAATCGACTGGGAAACCATAAGTGTCGTATAGCTTAAATGCCGTTTCGCCGTCTAAAGTTTTAGTGGTTAATTCGTTCAAAGCTGAGTCTAAAATTTGTAGTCCGCGCTCAAGCGTACGAGCAAATTGCTCTTCTTCTGCTTTCAAGGCTTTTTCAACAATAGCTTGCATTTGACCAAGCTCTTTTGCCGCATCACCCATCACCGAAATCAGTGTAGGAACGAGTTTATAGAAGAAAGATTGATTAGCACCTAACTTATTGCCATGACGAACTGCACGGCGAATGATTCGACGTAAAACGTAACCACGACCTTCATTTGATGGCATAACCCCATCTGCAATGAGGAAGGCACACGAACGAATATGGTCAGCGATAACGCGTAAAGACTTATTCTCTAAATCGGTAACGCCAATAATTTCGGCCGTTTTAGCAATCAGGGTTTTAAAAATATCAATTTCATAATTTGAATGTACGCCCTGCATGATCGCGGCAATACGCTCAATCCCCATGCCGGTATCGACAGAAGGTTTTGGCAGTGGCTGCATTTCACCATCAGCTTGACGGTTATACTGCATAAAGACGATGTTCCAAATCTCAATGAAGCGATCGCCATCTTCTTCAGGTGTACCAGGACGACCACCCCAGATATGATCGCCGTGATCATAAAAAACTTCAGTACATGGACCGCATGGACCGGTATCACCCATTTGCCAGAAGTTATCAGATGCGAAAGCTGCACCTTTATTATCGCCAATACGAATAATGTTCTCTGCCGCTACACCAATCTTTTTATTCCAGATTTCAAATGCTTCGTCATCTGTTTCATAAATAGTAACGCATAAACGTTCAGTAGGCAGTTTTAAGGTGACAGTTAAGAATTCCCATGCAAAACGAATTGCTTCTTCTTTAAAATAATCACCAAAGCTGAAGTTGCCAAGCATTTCAAAAAAAGTATGGTGACGGGCGGTATAACCTACATTGTCGAGGTCGTTATGCTTACCACCGGCGCGAACACAGCGTTGTGAGGTTGTTGCACGAGTATAGCTGCGCTTGTCCATGCCTAAGAACACATCTTTAAACTGGTTCATACCCGCATTGGTAAATAACAGTGTTGGATCATTAGCTGGTACGAGTGAACTACTATCTTCTACCTGATGGCCGTTATCTTCAAAATACTTTAAAAAAGCACTTCTTAACTCTGCTGTGGTCTGAAACATGGAATTGTCCTGAAATAGAGTATACAAAAGTTGTCAGCCTGCAATACAAGCCACTAAATGTGGGTATTATATACTGAATTTACTCTAATATGCGAGATGAGAGAATGGATTAAGCTAACCATAAAAAGCGATAATATTTATCGGTTGATTTGAGCTTATTTGACATAAATGAGTGAGTGTTAAATTGAAGTTTATCCAAAGACTAGCAAGCCTTATTAACAACAATTTTTGAGCTACAGATGATGTAGCTAGAAGCTGAAAAGTCAAAAGTCAAAAGTCAAAAGTCAAAAGTCAAAAATGAACTTAAGTTTTTATCCAGAAGATGAGAGTTAAACTTGGTTAGTGCTTTAAGTAGATTTGATGGAGTGGATAGTCGCGGCGCACAAAATGCGCGGCCGCGATAAATATTACTGACGGATTTAGAACACTTCGCCAGTTTCTAAATCGATATTTTCATCAATATCAGAAGCTGAACTCGCACCGGTACCAGAGCTTAACAACATAGCACGTAATGTTTGTTCAATTTCCTGCGCCACTGCAGGGTTTTCTTTAAGATACTTACCGGCATTTGCGCGGCCTTGACCAATTTTGTCACCTTTGTAGCTATACCATGCGCCGGCTTTATCCACTAACTTATGTGCAACGCCTAAATCTACCAGTTCACCGGTACGGTTTATCCCTTGACCATACATAATTTGGAACTCTGCCTGTTTAAATGGTGCTGCAATTTTGTTTTTAACCACTTTCACTCGAGTTTCGTTACCGACAACTTCATCACCCTCTTTAATCGCACCGGTACGGCGAATATCAAGACGAACTGAAGCATAAAACTTAAGCGCATTACCACCTGTGGTTGTTTCTGGGTTACCAAACATTACCCCAATTTTCATACGAATTTGGTTAATAAAAATAAGTAAGGTATTAGATTGCTTCAAATTACCAGCAAGTTTACGCATGGCTTGGCTCATCATACGAGCGGCTAGTCCCATATGTGAATCACCAATTTCGCCTTCAATTTCAGCTTTAGGTGTTAATGCAGCAACCGAGTCAACAATGATCACATCAACTGCACCACTACGTGTTAACGCATCACAAATCTCTAATGCTTGTTCACCTGTGTCAGGCTGTGAACATAGGAGGTTATCAATATCAACACCTAGCTTTTTAGCGTAAATAGGGTCCAAAGCATGCTCTGCATCGATAAAAGCACATGTTTTACCTTCACGTTGCGCTGCAGCAATGACTTCTAAGGTTAAAGTTGTTTTACCAGATGATTCAGGACCGTAAATTTCAACAATACGTCCCATAGGTAATCCACCAGCACCTAATGCAACGTCTAATGAAAGTGAACCGGTAGAGATAGTTTCAACATCCATTGTGCGGTCTTCGCCCAACTTCATGATTGAACCTTTACCGAATTGTTTTTCAATTTGACTTAACACTGCGGCAAGTGCTTTCTCTTTATTTGGATCAGCTTTCATTTTAAACCCCTTCCAGACAGTAACTGCATTGGCAATTAATGGATAATATGCATTTTATAAATGTGTTGTTAACCGACATTTTTAACATCAGCTATCTCAATATGTTGTTCAGTATACTGTATAGTCATACAGTATCAAGCCCTGTGGGTAAATTTTTTTATTTATATATAAAATCATATCGTTAGTAAATTAATGACGATATTCGGTATTTGTATTTCTCCATCAGCGGCAAATTTTGGTAAGATTAGCCGCATTAAACTAGCATGCTAATTCACAGATAGATTCAATGAATTACGACCAGTAAACATAAGAGTATGACATTACCAATGACCGCACTTGATAACCTTGATTTAGAAAAGCACACCCCAATGATGCGTCAATACCTGACCATGAAAGCGGCTCATTCAGACATGTTGTTGTTTTATCGTATGGGCGACTTTTATGAATTGTTTTATGAGGATGCAAAAAAAGCCTCCGAAATGCTCGGGATTTCATTAACGGCACGTGGGAAAAGTGGTGGGGACCCTATCCCAATGGCAGGCATTCCTTACCATGCGGTCGAAGGTTATCTTGCCAAGCTAGTACAGATCGGCCAATCGGTTGCTATTTGTGAGCAAATTGGTGATCCCGCAACCTCAAAAGGCCCTGTTGAACGTCAAGTTGTAAGAATTGTTACGCCTGGCACTCTAACCGATGAAGCATTATTACAAGAGCGTCAGGACAATTTATTAGCGGCACTTTATCAAGGAAAAGTTGGCTATGGCTTTGCCACATTAGATATCTCATCAGGTCGTTTCGTTATTTCGGAATTAGCATCAAGAGAAGCTTTAGAGGCGGAGATCCAGCGTACCCGTCCAGCTGAGTTGCTCTACAGTGAAGATTTTACTGACATGCTTTTAATTAATCAGTTAAAAGGTATTCGACGCCGACCTGAATGGGAGTTCGATTACGACACCTGTATTAATTTATTGTTAAACCAATTTGGTACAAAAGATTTACATGGATTTGGTATCAGTGATGCTCGATTAGCTTTGCAAGCTGCTGGCTGCCTTATGCAGTACGTAAAAGATACACAAAAAACGGCTTTACCCCATATCAATTCTATTGTTCGCTTCAATCAAACTGATTCAATTATTTTAGATGCGGCAACCAGAAGAAACTTGGAGCTAACTCAAAATCTTTCGGGTGGCCGAGAAAACACCCTTTCATGGGTATTAGATAATACAGCAACCCCGATGGGGAGCCGTATGCTTCAGCGCTGGATCCATCAGCCGTTGAGGGATCGCCAGCAAATCACCCAACGTCACACCGCGGTGAATGAATTAATTGATCAAGATATTTATCTACAACTACACGATCAGCTTAAAGCATTAGGTGACATCGAACGAATTATGGCTCGTCTTGCGTTAAGAAGTGCCCGCCCACGTGATTTTGCACGCTTAAAACAAGCTATGGCGTTGCTGCCTGAGATTAAACAAACATTGCACATTTGCCAGCAACCTCATTTGATCAATTTAGCCATTCTGTTAGGCGAGTTTCCAAACGAGCACGAGTTACTAGAACGCGCAATCATTGATAACCCACCTGTTCTGATTAGAGATGGTGGCGTAATTAAAGATGGCTACAATAGTGAGCTAGATGAATGGCGTAAGTTAAGCGAAGGAGCCAGTGACTATCTGGTTGAACTTGAGCTTCGCGAGAAGCAAGAAACCGGTATTAACACGCTTAAAGTCGGTTACAATCGAGTACATGGTTATTACATAGAAGTCAGTCGATTACAATCAGATCGTGTCCCCATCCATTACCAACGCCGACAAACCTTAAAAGGCACAGAACGTTACATTACTCCAGAATTAAAAGAGTACGAAGAAAAGGTCTTATCAAGTCAAGGAAAAGCCCTTGCGTTAGAGAAACGACTATGGGAAGAGTTGTTTGATTTGTTGTTACCTAAACTGCAAGAGTTACAACAATTTGCTAATGCTGCAGCTGAACTTGATGTCATCAGTAACTTTGCTGAACGGGCCGAAACTCTTGGCTATCATTGTCCGACGATGACCAACGATATTGGCATTAATATAGAAGCGGGTCGACACCCTGTGGTTGAAAGAGTTAGTCAAAACCCGTTTATTGCTAACCCAGTTTGCTTATCCCCTGCTCGTAAAATGTTGATTGTTACAGGCCCTAACATGGGCGGTAAGTCGACCTATATGCGCCAAGTTGCATTAATCACTTTGATGGCGCACATTGGTTGTTTCGTTCCGGCTCAAAGTGCCAATATTGGCCATATTGATCGCATATTTACTCGAATTGGTGCTTCAGATGATCTTGCATCTGGTCGTTCAACTTTCATGGTTGAAATGACCGAAACGGCTAACATTCTTCATAATGCGACTAAACAAAGTTTAGTGTTGATGGATGAAATTGGCCGTGGCACATCAACTTATGATGGGCTGTCTTTAGCATGGTCCGCAGCGGAAAACCTGGCTCAAAAAGTCAATGCGCTAACCTTGTTCGCCACCCATTATTTTGAATTAACTCAATTACCTGAATTAATTAATGGGGTTATCAATGTGCACCTAGATGCCATCGAACACCAAGATACCATCGCCTTTATGCATGCTGTACAAGAAGGTGCCGCCAGCAAGAGTTATGGTTTACAAGTGGCAGCCCTTGCCGGTGTTCCACAAAATGTCATTAGTGCAGCAAAGCAAAAATTACGTCAATTAGAAAGCCGTGATGATCACCACGAAAGCCATGATAAAAGGCCATCTCAAATGACATTATCGATGCCATCAATAGATTACACACCACTAGCGGATAAATTAGCTTTAATTAATCCGGATGAGTTGACACCGAAGCAAGCATTAGAATATTTGTATCAATTGAAACAAATGGTTAAGGCGTTATAATTCATCCAAAAAACACTTATCAAAAATAAAGTTAATTACTCGCCAAAGGGGTAAATGTAACGCTTGATGGGGGTATGACTGGATACGTAAGTACTTAGCAAGCCTTCAACTTGAATTTAAAGGCAAAGTCTCTAGCTTTTGAGAATTGATTACCATAAAAATACCTATCTAAGATAGGTATTTTTATGGTTGAGGTTATTAATGACTTTAAGTTAATAAACTCTCACAACGATTTGATTATAAAAAATCAAATATAATCAATGCTAAGGGCATTGTGAATCAATCTCTAAACAGGGCTTCAACCGATAAGCCTTGTTGGCCTAATAAATCTTTTAAACGTTTTAATGCTTCGACCTGAATTTGGCGCACTCTTTCGCGCGTTAATCCAATCTCAGCACCTACATTTTCTAAAGTTGAAGGCTCATAGCCTAGCAGGCCAAATCGACGAGCTAATACTTCACGCTGTTTAGTATTCAGTTCATTTAACCAACCTACGATCGAGTTTGATAGGTCTTCATCTTGTACTTGATGATCCGGTCCAACTGAATCATCATCGGCAATCACATCAAGTAACGCTTTCTCATTGTCGCCACCAATAGGCATATCGACTGAAGTAATACGTTCATTTAATTTCAACATCCGACTCACATCGCCGGTAGAAACATCTAGTTTTTCTGCGATTTCTTCTGCGGTAGGTTCATGATCCAGTTTTTGTGCAAGCTGTCTAGCAGTACGAAGATACACATTTAATTCTTTTACAACGTGTATAGGTAAACGAATTGTACGCGTTTGATTCATTATGGCGCGCTCGATGGTCTGACGGATCCACCAAGTCGCATAAGTTGAAAAACGGAAACCTCTTTCAGGATCAAATTTCTCAACGGCACGGATTAATCCTAAATTACCTTCTTCAATAAGGTCGAGTAGTGCTAAACCACGGTTGTTGTATCTTCTGGCAATTTTTACAACGAGACGAAGATTACTTTCGATCATACGGTTACGTGATTTTTCGCAACCTTTGAGGGCTTTACGTGAAAAAAAGACTTCTTCTTCTGCCGTTAGTAACGGAGAAAAGCCTATCTCACCTAAATATAATTGAGTGGCATCTAAATTTTTATGTAAGTCTTCTTGGACTTTTTCTTCAATGTCTAATTGCTGAACTAATGCGCTATCAGTCTCAACATCTTGTGGTTTTTTAGCTTGATCAACAGATTGGTCTGCCTTAGCAGCACTTGTTTTCTGGCTCATAATTGCTCTCCCAAACCTTAATTGTGATGTTATAAATCTACACTTGCTTATCCTCCGTTATTAATGTTGCTAAACAATTATTGCTTAGGTAGATATCGTAATGGGTTAACAGACTTACCGTGATAGCGAATTTCAAAATGTAGCATCACTTGGTTTGCCCCAGTACTTCCCATTTTTGCAACTGTTTGGCCTGCGCTAACATATTGCTTTTCTTTAACCAGAATTCTGTCGGTGTGGGCATAAGCACTTAAGTATTCATCATTGTGTTTGATAATAACTAAGTTACCGTAACCACGTAACGCATCTCCTGCGTAAACGACTCTCCCATCGGCGGCTGCTTTAATAATATCGCCGCGATTGCCCGCAATCTTTATCCCCTGATTGCCTTGCTCGCTAGAAGAAAAATATCCAATTATTTTTCCTTTTACGGGCCAGTACCACTTCTGCACTTTACCAGGTAAATCTGCTATCGGTGGACTTTCAGTTTGGTTAACTATTTGTTGGGTAGTTGTTACAGAATACGCAGGCTTAGCTTTGTGATCAAGATCTTTTTTTACCATCGTTGATTTAGCTATTTGCCCAGGTTTTACATGGCTTTGCTGTTGATTCTTTTTAGAATTTTTACTCGAATCTGTACTTGTATAGGGCGGAGTAACCGCACCTAAACTTACTCCGGAAGGACTAGTTTTGTTAACATTTGCCAAACTTTGTGATGACGACGGACTTAAATTTAAATTCTGTCCAGGGTAAATAGTATATGGAGCTTTAAGATTGTTCAGTCTAGCTATTTCGGCAAAATGACGCCCAGCCCCCCAAGAAATAGAATAAAGGGTGTCGCCTTTTTTAACGGTATAGTCAGAATGGGATAAAGAACCGCGATGATATTTAGGTTGATGTGTTGAAGATGAGATGTTTTCAACAGGCGCAGGCCTATTCGCCTGAAAACTGCAACCAGACAACACAGTTATTACGATGAAGAGTCGCAGCCAAACCATATACATCAAATTAAATCCTATCACTGCTGTAATAAAGTTATGCAAGATCGCCATTAATTAATGGCACAAATTTTACCGCCTCGATGACCTGAGATTCGTATTGATCACCATGACGGGTTATTTTTAACAGTTGTTGATGGTCATCACCAACGGGAATAATCAATATTCCACTATCATTTAACTGCTCTAATAGGGCTTGAGGTACTGTCGCAGCTGCTGCCGTTACCATAATACCGTCAAAGGGACCTCGATTACTCCATCCCTTCCAGCCATCACCATACTTGAAAGAGACATTATGGAGATCAAGTTTTTTAAGCCGCTGTCTAGCTTGAATTTGTAATGACTTAATCCGTTCAATAGTACATAGCTCTGGCACTAATTGTGCTAACACTGCGGCTTGATAACCTGAACCTGTGCCGATTTCTAGCACTCGTTGAGGTTGGGTTTGCATCAAAAGCTCAGTCATTCTTGCCACTATGTAAGGTTGAGAAATGGTTTGTCCCTGCCCGATAGGTAAAGCGGTATTTTCATAGGCTTTATGCGCCAATGCACCATCAAGAAAAAGTTCTCGTGGTGTATTCGCTACCGCGTTTAATACGGCTTGATCCCTGATCCCTATTTCGGTTAATTTTTTTGTTAAATTGACCGCTCGTGCAGATGAAACACCTGTCATATTTTAGTTACCCAATCAGCTAGCGTTGATAGTTGATTATATGCAGTTAAATCAACAGTTAACGGTGTGATAGAAACAAAGCCGGCAGCAATTGCGCCAAAATCTGTTCCTTCGCCCGCATCCTGTTCAACACCTACAGGACCTAACCAATAAATGTCTTTACCTGCTGGATCGGTCGTTTTGACCATTCCCTCAGCTTTATGACGCGCACCAAGACGAGTCACTTTAATACCTTTAATTTGATCGAGTGGCAAATCAGGTACATTTACATTTAAAATCTGGTTTGACTCAATTGGATGCGTTAACAGACTTTTCACTATTCTCACCGCATACTCTGCGGCGCTGTCGTAATGCAGCAATTTTTTACCCGCTAGTGAAATAGCAATTGCAGGAAGCCCTAAAAATCGACCTTCCATAGCCGCGGCTATGGTACCTGAATATAAGGTATCATCACCCATATTAGCGCCAGCATTGATACCAGACACCACAATGTCAGGCTCAAGATGACATAGTTGCCTAATGGCTAAATGCACACAATCTGTTGGCGTACCATTAACCGAAATATAACCATTATCTAAGTTATTAATTCTTAATGGATTAGTCAAGGTTAAAGAATTACTTGCCCCGGAACAATTTCTATCAGGAGCAACGGTCAACACTTTCGCAAAGGTTTTTAATGCATCCGTTAATGCAATGATCCCGGGGGCATTAACACCATCATCATTACTCACTAGAATATTAATCATTTGAGTTATTGCTCCTTAGGTAGTGAGCTGTTATTCAGGCGTTTGTGATTGTTGTTCTGCCACCATAGCTTTCCAGTTCATCTCTTGTACGTCCTGATAATCGACTAACTCACGTAACACAGATGTGGCATAGCTACCTGCGGGTAACATAAACTCAATAACACAAACGTCTTCATTCACTTGCCATTTCATTGCTTGCGGCTTAAGTAACAATAAACGACGTTCTTGACTCAACCCAGCATTTTCAAGCCCGGTCAGGTCTTCTTTATATTCATTAACCGCCAACGCTTCCATTTCTGCAGCATCGGTTAATGCCAATGGTAAGCCTCTTCCCCATAGCGGCGCAGAAAAACCTATGTCATCCTCGGCTAATCGGTTTAGCAATAATTCATCCCATTGCTCTGCAACAAAATAACTTTTACTGCCCGCGAGCATGACACAGTCACCTGCTATTGGGGTTAATTGATGATGAGCCAGACGGTATGACACTACCTGATTAAAGATATGCGAGCGCACAGCAGATAAATACATGCTTTTCTTGGCTCGGTCATGAACTTTACGAGCACCAGAAAGCATCTGTCTGCCTTGAAGTAAGTTTTTACCATTATGGCCAAAACGTTGCTCACCAAAATAATTGGGCACTCCGACAGTAGCAATTTGATTAAATCGCTGCTGCATTGCTTCAACATTGGTCACATTACGCAATGTGAGCGTAAATCGATTACCTAAAAGTGCACCAATGCGCAATTTTTTGCCATGACGGTGGCTGGATAAAATCGTTAATTTATCGCTATTAAGTTGCTGCCAATCAGGGGTATCTTTTCCTGGTATACGGATTCCAAACCACTGTTCAGTTTGCGCATTTTTATCTTTTTGGCCAGCATATGTCACTTCTTTAGGGTGTACCTTGGCAAATTTTGCCAAGGTTTCTGCTACATGGCCTGTGTTTAATCCATCTTTTCGAATATGAAGCATATGATGTTCACCCTCGCCAGTCGGCGAAAAGGGTAATATCTCTTCAACAATGAAATCACTATTATAAGTGCGTAAATCGGCAGTACTTGTTGGCTTTGAATGTAAATAATGTAATTCAGATATCATGGGTGAGCGCTCTATTTTTGTACCATTAACACGACGGACTCGACAGCGATACCTTCCTTACGACCGGTAAAGCCTAATTTTTCGGTTGTGGTCGCTTTAACATTAATGTCTTCAATTGCAGTGTTTAAATCCGCAGCAAGGCAGCGGCGAATTGCGTCAATATGCGGTGCCATTTTAGGTGCTTGAGCAATCACGGTGACGTCTAAGTTACCAATGCTATAGCCTTTCTGTTGCGCTAAATCATAACAGTGACGCAATAATACGCGGCTATCTGCACCAGCAAATTGAGCGTTTGTATCAGGAAAATGTTTTCCGATATCGCCAAGCGCCATCGCCCCTAATATAGCATCGCTTATTGCATGAAGAACCACATCACCATCTGAATGCGCAATGAGTCCAGTCTCATATGGAACGGTCACGCCGCCTAAAATAAGCGGTTTATCTGAACCAAACTTATGCACATCGAAACCATGGCCTATTCGCATTTTCATTGGATAACCTTATTTATATTAAGATTGCTTGTTGAGACAAAAACAACTGGGCAAGTTCTAAATCATCAGGATGAGTTACTTTTATATTATCAACCCGTCCTGCTACTAACCCTGGGTGAATACCCGCCCACTCCATGGCGCTAGCTTCATCGGTAATTGTGGCTTTTGCTTGTAACGCTTGCTGCAGATTGTGTTTCAGTGCTGATGCAGGAAAAAGCTGGGGAGTTAATGCGTGCCAAAGTTGAGTGCGTTCGACAGTATGCTCAATAGTACCACCGGCATTGCCACGCTTCATGGTATCTCTCACTGGTGCCGCTAAAATTGCCCCTTGCGGAAACTGATTCAGGGCAAGCATCAGTTTATCAATATCGTTATGCGTCAAACAGGGGCGAGCAGCATCATGTACTAAAGCCCAGGCATCATTTTCCACGACTTGAAGCGCTGCCAGCACTGAATCAGCACGCTCAGCGCCACCGATGACTTGAGTCAGTTTAGGATGTGTTGCCAGCGGCAATTGCGGGAACAAATCATCTTCAGGATGCAAGGCCACAATCACCTGTGAAATAGCAGGGTGGGTTAATAAGCGCTCTAGGGTATGAGACAAAATTGTTTCTTGTCCTAACCTTAAATACTGTTTGGGGATAGCTGCGCCCATTCGACTGCCAATACCCGCAGCAGGAACGATAGCGACAAAGTTACGAATAGCTGCTGTCATTTGATTAATGGCCAAAACGATTTCGATCTCGTAATTCTGCACCGACTACACGATAAAATGTTTCTCCCTCTTTCACGAGGCCTAACTCGTTTCGGGCTCGTTCTTCTATCGCTTCGGTACCGCTTTTTAGATCAATGATTTCTTGTTTAAGAATTTGATTTCGGGCAATCAATTTAGCATTGCTTTCTTGCTGAGCTTGAATTTGAGTTTGCAGCAGGAAATATTCAGATAAATTATTCTCGCCCATCCACAATCTGTATTGGAGTAACGCTAACAGGATCGTTAAAGCGAATAAAAGTTT
The DNA here is from genome assembly GCF_014647215.1 of Shewanella aestuarii. Classification (GTDB taxonomy): domain Bacteria; phylum Pseudomonadota; class Gammaproteobacteria; order Enterobacterales; family Shewanellaceae; genus Shewanella; species Shewanella aestuarii. The sequence goes on along the minus strand of NZ_BMOT01000003.1, from coordinate 210,546 downwards.
CTTCATAGTAACTAAGCAAATTATCCGAAATGATGAGTAAGCTTATGATACAACAAAAAAGGCCACCGAGTGGTGGCCTTTTTAATCAGCAAAGCAAAATATTATGCTTGGCCTTTAACTTCTTTAAGACCGTTGTAAGGTGCTTTTGAACCTAACGCTTCTTCAATGCGTAATAATTGGTTGTACTTAGCAACGCGATCACTACGACTTAATGAACCCGTCTTGATTTGACCCGCTGCTGTACCTACTGCTAAATCAGCGATAGTTGAGTCTTCGGTTTCACCGCTACGGTGAGAAATAACTGCAGTAAAACCTGCATCTTTAGCCATTTTAATCGCAGCCAATGTTTCGGTTAACGAACCAATTTGGTTGAATTTAATCAGAATAGAGTTGGCAATACCGTTATCAATACCACGCTTAAGAATTTTAGTGTTGGTAACAAATAAATCATCACCCACTAATTGAATTCTATCGCCAAGTAATTTGGTTTGGTGAGCAAAACCGTCCCAGTCAGATTCATCTAAGCCATCTTCAATAGAGACGATTGGATATTGGTTAACAAGATCTTCTAAGAAGTAGTTAAACTGTTCAGAAGTAAATTGCTTACCTTCACCTTTAAGATCGTAAATGCCTTCTTCTTTGTTATAAAACTCAGATGCAGCACAATCTAAAGCCAACGTGATGTCTTTGCCTAATTCGTATCCCGCGTTGGCAACAGCAATTTTAATTGCAGCAAGCGCAGCAGCGTTTGATTCTAGGTTTGGTGCAAAACCACCTTCATCACCTACAGCGGTTGAATGGCCTTGAGACTTAAGTACTTTGGCTAAACTATGGAATACTTCAGCACCCATACGTAAACCTTCACGGAAAGTTGCTGCGCCAACAGGCTGGATCATAAACTCTTGAATGTCCACTGAGTTATCAGCATGCTCACCACCATTGATGATGTTCATCATAGGTAATGGCATTGAATAAACACCAGGCGTGCCATTTAAGTCAGCAATGTGAGCGTATAAAGGAACTTTTTTAGATGCTGCTGCAGCTTTTGCCGCTGCTAAAGACACAGCAAGAATGGCATTTGCACCAAAATTTGCTTTGTTTTCTGTGCCATCTAAATCGATCATGATTTGATCAAGTTCAGCTTGCGCTAATGCATCTTTACCGATTAAAGCTTTTGCGATTGGACCATTAACTGCTGCAACGGCTTTTAATACGCCCTTGCCTAAATAACGTGATTTATCGCCATCACGTAATTCTAATGCTTCACGGCTACCAGTTGATGCGCCAGATGGTGCAGCAGCCATACCAATAAAACCGCCTTCTAAGTGCACTTCGGCTTCAACTGTTGGGTTACCGCGTGAATCCATGATTTCGCGACCGATGACGTTAATAATGTTAGCCATAATTCCCTCGTAAATAATGTCAGTAATACTGAAAGTTTAAAATCAAATAAAAAATTAACACCAATAAAAACCCGTTTATAAGCTATTTTAAGACTTTTTATTGGTATTAACTTTCATTTTGGTAATTTAAATCCACAACAGCTAGGATAAATCGAATTGAACCTGACAGCAACTATCAATTTATCTACAAGTCGATCTAGCGCAAGTTGTCATTAAGTTTATTTAAACTCAGTAACAAAAAAGCCGCTGACATCATAGTCAGCGGCTTGATTTATTAGTTCAAATCTTTTTTCTGATAAGCTAATGACGCAGAAATAAAGCCTTCGAACAATGGGTGACCGTCGCGAGGTGTTGAAGTAAATTCTGGGTGGAATTGACCCGCAACAAACCAAGGATGATTTGGCAACTCAATCATTTCAACCAATTTACGATCAGAAGATAAACCACTAAATACCAAACCAGCTTTCTCTAAACGTTCAACGTAATTGTTATTTACTTCATAACGGTGGCGATGACGCTCAATACAGGTGGCACCTTTGTATGCGGTTGCCGCTTTAGAGCCATCAAGTAAATGACATAGTTGCGCACCTAAACGCATAGTGCCACCTAGATCAGACGCTTCATGACGCTGTTCAACATCACCATCTTCATTGATCCATTCAGTGATCAAGCCGACGACTGGATATTGAGTATCTTTGTTAAATTCTGTTGAATGTGCGCCTTCAAGGTTAGCCACGTTGCGCGCAAACTCAATAAGAGCAACCTGCATACCGAGACAAATACCAAAATATGGCAGGTTGTTTTCACGAGCAAATTTTGCCGCTAAAATCTTACCTTCAACGCCACGCTCACCAAAACCACCAGGTACTAAAATACCATCAAGCCCTTGTAATACTTCTTCGCCTTTGGCTTCAACAGTTTGTGAGTCAATATACTTAATATTAACGTTCACACGGGTTTTCAATCCGGCATGTTTCAAAGCTTCGTTAACTGATTTATACGCATCAGGTAATTCAATATATTTACCTACCATACCAATGGTAACTTCGCCATTTGGGTTAGCTTCTTGGTAAATTACATTTTCCCACTCAGATAAATCCGCATCAGCACAATCAATGTTGAAACGCTTGATCACTAAATCATCTAAGCCCTGTGAGCGAAGAAGTGCTGGGATTTTATAAATACTGTCTACGTCTTTTAGCGAGATAACCGCACGCTCTTCAACGTTACAGAATAATGAAATTTTGGCTTTTTCATTAGCAGGAACCGCGCGGTCACCACGACAAACTAATACATCTGGGGCAATACCAATTGAGCGTAATTCTTTCACAGAATGCTGAGTAGGTTTGGTTTTAATCTCACCCGCAGCACCTAAAAATGGCACTAAGGTTAAGTGAATAAATAGGGTACGTTCACGTCCTAGTTCAGCACCTAATTGACGGATAGATTCAAGGAATGGCAATGATTCGATATCACCTACTGTACCGCCAATCTCAACGATAGCCACATCATGACCTTCGCCACCCGCAATAACTTTTTCTTTGATCGCATTGGTAATGTGAGGAATAACCTGAATGGTTGCACCTAAATAATCACCGCGACGTTCTTTACGCAAAACTTCTTCGTAAATTGAACCGGTAGTAAAGTTATTACGGCGATTCATTTTAGTGCGAATAAAACGCTCGTAATGACCTAAGTCTAAGTCAGTTTCAGCACCATCTTCAGTCACGAACACTTCACCGTGCTGAGTTGGGCTCATGGTACCTGGATCAACGTTGATGTATGGGTCCAGTTTCATAATGGTTACATTGAGGCCACGAGCCTCTAAAATTGCCGCTAACGATGCTGCTGCAATGCCTTTACCTAGTGATGAAACAACGCCACCAGTAACGAAGATATACCTTGTAGTCATGCTGAACCTGAGAAAATGTGTTGGAAAATACGTGCTTGTAAGAAAGCACTAGGACGGGGCGATAGTATACCAAAGTGATGTCGATTCGACAAACCAAAACAGCGATAATTTCGCCGATATGCGCTTTGCGGATCGATTCAAGCATGGATTTAGTCTTAAAGAGATGTTTTTTCTTGGCGTTTTACTTGATCCCAATAGCTATCCAGTTGCTCAAGACTATGATCATCAAATTGTTTACCGCTTTGAACAACACAGTTTTCTACGCCCTTAAAACGTCGCTCAAATTTATTGTTTGCCTGACGTAATGCCTGCTCAGGATCCACATTTAAATGACGAGCTAGGTTAACAACAGCAAACAACAAATCCCCCATTTCATCTACCACTTTAGGTTGGTAATGTTCTGGATCCGTAGCAACTAATTTAGCTTCAACGAGTACTTCATCAACTTCCTCGTAGATTTTTGCCACCACAGGTTCAAGCTCAGGCCAATCAAATCCTACTTTTGCCACTCGAGTTTGAATTTTTATGGCCCGCTTTAATGCAGGTAAAGCTTGGGGAATATCATCAAGTAAAGATAGTTGCAGCTTATCGGCACGCTCTTGTGCCTTAATGGCTTCCCAGGTTTGTTTAACCTGGTTAGCCGTGTGCTCAGGTGACGCTATATCGGGCGCATTAAACACATGTGGATGTCGACGAATGAGCTTGGCACAGATTCTCTCAACCACAGTTGAGAAATCAAATTTTCCCTGTTCTGTTGCGAGCTGGCAATAAAACACCACTTGAAACAGTAAGTCACCAAGCTCATCAGGCAGCTCATCCCATGCAGTGCGCTCAATTGCATCGGCAACCTCGTAGGCTTCTTCGATGGTAAACGGCACAATAGTTTGAAAGTCTTGTGCTAAATCCCACGGACAACCATCAACTGGATGACGCAATTTTTGCATAATCTCGAGTAGAGGTTGTATCTGCGCCTGATGTTTTATATCCATAACAGCCTAAAAAACTTAAGTAAACAATGTAAAAAATTGAATTACAAACGTCGCGATTCTATCACGCCATCGACTTGTGACAGTTTAGATAACACTCTAGATAAATCATCGACATTATATAGCTCAAGCTCTAACTCGACGGTTGCTGTTTGAGATTTAACATCGGATGTTGAACTCATGGCCATCACGTTTGATTTTTCGGCAGCAAGAACGGTAGTCAAATCGCGTAATAAACCACTACGATCATGGGCAATCACTTTCACTCGGATACGATAACCGCCCGAATAGTTTTCCCCCCAGACCACATCAACCGCGCGTTCTGGGTGAGCTCGCATTAACTCTTTGACCTGTTCACAATCACTGCGATGTACCGAAATCCCCCGTCCCATTGTGATGTAGCCAAAAATCTCATCACCTGGCACCGGCTGGCAACAACGGGCAATGTGGCTGAGTAAATTACCCACACCATTGACTTCAACTTGCCCTTTACCTTGCTTTTTAGGTCGATGAACAGCTTTCTTTAAAATGTCTTCAACCAGTTCTTCTTCGGATACGGACCCAACACGCAACTTACTTTCAATAAAGTTAACAACCTGGTTTAAGCGTAAATCACCACCACCAATGGCCGCTAGCATGTCATCCATGCCATTTAAATTAAACCGTTCAACCGCAATAGTGGCATCTTTGAGCTTTAAACCCACACGGTGTAACTCTGTTTCCAGCATTTCTTTACCTGCGATAATGTTCTTATCTCGGTCTTGCTGTTTAAACCAATGCTGAATTTTTGAACGTGAACGTGAAGACTTGATATAGCCTAAATTCGGATTTAACCAATCACGTTTAGGGTTAGCTATTTTTGAGGTGATAATTTCAATGCGCTCACCCGTTTCAACCTGGTAAGTAAATGGCACAATTCTGCCATCGACCTTAGCCCCAATACATCTATGTCCTACTTGTGAATGGATATAGTAAGCAAAATCTAATACCGTTGAGCCTAGTGGCAAATCGACCACCTCGCCGCTTGGAGTAAAGACATAGACACGGTCTTCAAACACTTGACTGCGCACTTCATCAACCAAGTTACCGCTTTCGGCAACGTCTTCTTGCCATTGCAAAATTTTACGCAGCCAATTAATTTTTTCTTCGTAACCGCTTTGTTTAACCGTATTTGCGCCCTCTTTATACTTCCAGTGGGCTGCTACGCCAAGCTCGGCATCTTGATGCATAGCTTCGGTGCGTATTTGGATCTCAACGGTTTTTCCTTCTGGTCCAACAACAACAGTATGAATAGATTGATAGCCGTTGGGTTTAGGGTTAGCCACATAGTCATCAAACTCACGTGGGATGTGGTGCCATAAGTCATGCACAACGCCTAAAGCACCATAGCAGTCTTGAAGTCTGTCGGTCACAATGCGCACTGCTCGTACATCAAACAGTTCGTCAAACTTGAGGTCTTTACCTTTCATTTTGCGCCAAATACTGTAGATATGCTTGGGTCTACCGTAAACTTTGGCACGAATCTGATCATCATCTAAACGTTGTTGTAGTTGAGTCACAAATTTGTCGATATAAACTTCACGATCCATCCGTTTGCCATCCAGTTGCTTGGCAATATCTTTATAAACGGTTGGGTGAAGATAGCGAAACGAGATATCTTCTAGCTCCCATTTTAATTGACCGATCCCTAAACGGTTAGCCAATGGCGCATAGATATCAGCTATTTCCCTTGCAAGTAATACCCGGGTTTCTTCATCAGCATTTTTTACCGCGCGCAATAAACACACTCGCTCGGCTAGTTTAATCACCACGGCACGAACATCTTCAACCATGGCCAATAACATCTTGCGGATATTATCGATTTGGGGTTCGGCGCTGCGACTGTCGGTGACTTTCAATGCCCCTATGGCATTCATGGTCACCACACTGGCCACTAATTTGGCTAATGAATCGCCATAAAGCTCATTGATCTTCTCTTCGGTGATCTGCTCAGCTTCTAAAATAACAAACAATAATGCAGCTTGAAGCGTTTCTAGATCCATATTTAATGGCGCCAGGATTTCAATCATTTCGCGAGCACGAGTTAGCAGTTGAGTATGTGCAAACTTATCTTTAATAGGTAATGCTTCCATTTTCTTGAGCATCTCAAGTAGCATTTGTGCATCATTGACATCTTCGATGTACCTTGCCACCCAATCTTCAAGATTGAAATCATCTGTATTGAAATGTGCTTCGCGAACTGAAACCATGTTTTTTCCTTACTCATTGCTGTTTATCAACACAGCAATGCTATGAACTTTTTTGCCAAACGGACCATTAATAGAATCAGGCTTAATCTGCAAAATAAAATGGCAGTAAACCTAGGTAACTTTCACATTTAATCGTCAATAGCACCTAATGATAGTTAGACTATATTGAGCGTAACGGCTTTATTTATCAATTGAATAAAGTGTAAATGACTATGTTTACGACTTATTCAGTTCAAATAATGCCATGGCTTCAATATGATGCGTTTGTGGAAACATATCAACCATACCTATCTTGCTTAGTTGGTATCCTTGGTCAAGTAGCACTTTACTGTCGCGGGCCAAACTGGCGGGATTACAGGAAACATAAACCACCTTTTTAGGACGCATTTTTTTAAGCCATTGTAAGCTTTCAAAAGCACCCGCTCTGGCGGGATCTAAAAGCAGCTTGTCAATTTTTCCTAACCATTTTTCATGGGTAAGGTCCGCGCTCAAATCGGCATGGTGAAACGATAAGTTGTCTAACTGATTTAATCTGGCATTGTTTTTTGCCTGCAGAACCATGTCAGTTACCCCTTCCACACCAATCACTTTTGCCGCACTTGATGCCAGCGGGAGCGAGAAATTGCCTACGCCGCAAAATAAATCAAGCACACGCTCATCCGTTTGTGGATCTAGCCAGTTTAATGCCTGTGCTACCATGGCATGATTAACCGGACCATTAACTTGAACAAAATTGCCTGGAGTAAACTCACAGCGAACCGTTTGTTGCGGATGATTTTCAGCAGCTAATGAATAAAAAGGTAATGTAACCTTACTCTCGCCCATTTCTGTTGATAATTGAGGATGCAATTGAGTCAGGTTATTGTCATTGTCTTGTAGCAATAAACAAATGCTATGGGTAGCAGCAAATTCAGTTAACCAGCGGATATCTGAAGCCGGTAAGGTTTTAGTGACTCGCAAAACGGCAAATAAGCCATTTTCAGCTTGGCTTAACTCTAAGTGACCTAAATTCGATTTTGACTTTAATTGGTTCAAATTGGCGGCAAAAGGTGTGATCAAGTCCGATAATGGTTTTGCGAGTACGCTGCACTGAGTAATTGAGACAATTTTACTGGAAGCGGTTTGCCTAAAACCTAACTGCAAATGGTTAGTGTTTTTATCAAAAACAGTCGCTAAACGGGCTCTGCGTCGGTAATGCCATGCATCACCAACAATAGCGGGTGCCACTAATTCGTCAGCAACAAGATCTCGCCCTAATTTACTCATTAAGTCAATTAACGCACTTTGCTTGTGATCGCGTTGCGCCGCAACATCTAAATGCTGTAAATCGCAGCCGCCACATTCCACATAATGAGGACAATTTGGCTCGCGACGCTGTAATGATGCTTGTTCAATTTTAATCAGCTTAGCCTTGGCATAATTTTTCTTTTGCTCGGTTAATTGCACTGTCACCTTTTCATCAGGTAATGCTCCGGCAACAAACACCACTTTCCCTTGATATTGGGCCATACCGGCGCCTAAATGATCCAGTTGAGTAATATCAAGACTAAGCTTTGAAGATAATTGCTTAGATTTGTTTGGTTTAGCTTTAAAAAATTGTGCCATTTCGGCCTCTAAAAATGAATAAAACACTAGTCAAGAGTGCGCGATTTCTGGCAGTCTAGACTGAATATCAACAATTTTTTGTAGGAACGTAAGCCCAAAACATGAAAAGTACCGAAAATATGACTAAATACAGCCTACGTTCATGGGTACTGGTACTGGCATTGGCTCCTACCGTTGTGGTGGGTATTCTACTTGGAAGTTACTTCACCATAAACCGCTTTTATGAACTTGAAGAAACGCTGATGGCAAAAGGCACTAGTATTATAGAGCCTTTAGCTTTAGCCAGCGAATTTGGTATTGTCACTCAAGACAGAATATCAACAAAAAAACTACTTGCTGCCTCACAGATGCGTAACGCATCCTTAGTACTGTCATTAGCTATTTTTGATAATCAAAATCAATTATTTGTCACATCTCATTATCACAAAGATTTTGAAATGATGCGCACTCAGTTACCTCTATCTGAATTAAATGCCACTGAATTTACTACCCTTAATGATATTTTAATCATCAGAAGTCCAATCATTGCCAACACAGATTTAGATCCATTAGCATTTATCAAAAATGATGCCAATCTTTATTCGGCCGAAAGCAATTTTCAACAAAATCAGCTAGCAGGGCAAAGCATAGCCAAGCCGATTTATAATAATAAACAGGAACAAGTGCTAGGTTACATTGCCATTCTGGTAAATAAAGAAAATGCCTTACTTGAACAGCATCGTGCTGCTATTGCAGCGTTCATTATTGTGTTAATTGGCGTGCAATTTAATTTATTTTTTACCTTTCGCTTAGTCAAACATGTGAATCATCCCATCACCGAAATGGTGCGCGTGGTGGCCAAAATTCGAGAAGGTAAACTTGATACTCGACTAGACGGTAATTTAATCGGTGAGCTGGATTTATTAAAACGCGGTATTAACGCAATGGCGGGTTCACTGAGCGAGTATCACGATGAAATGCAGCAAAATATTGATCAAGCGACATCTGATTTACGCGAAACCCTAGAGCAAATTGAAATTCAAAACGTGGAATTGGATTTAGCCAAAAAGCGGGCATTAGAAGCCAGTCGAATTAAATCAGAGTTTTTGGCTAATATGTCCCATGAGTTACGCACACCTCTTAATGGCGTGATTGGCTTTGCAAAACAACTTATCAAAACACCACTTCACTCTAGTCAGTTAGATTACATCAAAACCATTGAACGTAGCGCCAGTAACTTACTGGGGATCATCAATGACATTTTGGACTTCTCAAAACTTGAAGCTGGGAAAATGGTCTTTGAGAAAATGCCTTTTGCGCTTCGAGAAACCTTGGCTGACACATTAAGCATTATTGCTGGTAGTGCTCGAGAAAAAGGCATAGAACTGGTGATAGATATTGATTCAAACGTGCCTGAAAGTGTCAGCGGTGATGCTATGCGAGTGAATCAAATTATTACCAACCTTGTTGGTAATGCGATTAAGTTTACTGATAAAGGCAGCGTGATCCTCAAAATTACCTTGGTCGGCTCAACAGAAGATAATGTCACCTTAAGGTGTGAAATTATTGATACTGGTATTGGTATTGACGAAAGTCAGCAAGAATATTTATTCCAAGCATTTGGTCAGGCAGACTCTTCAATTTCCCGCCGTTTTGGTGGTACCGGACTTGGTTTAGTTATTACTAAGCGTCTGATCAACCAGATGGGGGGACAAATTGGTTTCACATCAAGTCCTAATAAAGGCTCTAACTTCTGGTTTATTTTACCGCTAAGCATCAGCCAGTTTGAAATTGGTGAAGTGCTGCCAATGGATGTGCTGCCAGGGAAATCGATTCTATTGTTCGAGCCTCGCGAATTAACCCGTGATGTGTTAAATCAACGTTTAGAATCATGGCATTTAAAACTGACCAGTGTCGGACAATTAGATCATCTCCATGCAACGTTTGAGCAACCCAATATTCATTTTGATTATATATTAATGAGTTGCCATGGTTTTAGCGATCCAGAACAAATAACGGCTACACTAAAACAAGCCAAGGTACACACTAACTGTCTAATTCTATTACATGACTGTATTGACCAAGAGGTGATTATTAATCACCTCAAACCCAATACCGATTTATTGCTAACAGTGCCTATCAGTGACACTCAGTTGGCGAGACACCTTATATACCCACCTACACCCAAAACATTACAACAGTTAATGCCTTTAGCTGTAGAAAGTAACAATGAAAGATTAAATGTCTCAGTGTTAGCCGTGGATGATAATCTGGCTAATTTGAAGTTAATTGATTCATTACTGCAAGAGTTAGTATTTAGCGTCACCACAGCCAAAAGTGGTGAAGAAGCAATTAAATTGGCTAGGTCTAAAAGCTTCGAATTAATTTTCATGGACATTCAAATGCCAGGCATTGATGGCATTACTGCATCTCAAAAAATTCGCCATGATTCGATGAATCGTCATACTCCGATTATTGCCGTAACCGCACATGCTATTTCTGAAGAGCGGGAAAATATTCTCGCATCAGGAATGGATGGGGTACTAGCAAAACCTATTGATGAATCTTCATTAAAGAAAGTGATTAATCGCTGGGTGGCGAAACCTAAATTCACCCATTTTGATCTACATACGCTCAATTGGGATTTGTGTCTACGGCAAGCAAACCAGAAGCCGAATCTGGCGCTTGAGATGCTTAAAATGATGGTTGACTCCATTCCTGAAACCATCGCCACCATAGAATCAGCGATGCAAAATGAAGATCAACAGGCCATGCTTCAAGCTGTGCATAAATTACATGGTGCAAGTTGCTACTGTGGTGTACCCACCACTCAAAAGCTTTGCCAAGAAATAGAATCTGCGCTGAAACATAAAACGCAAACCAGTGAGCTAGAACCGGAAATACTTGAGTTACTTGATGAGCTAACTAAGGTAGAATCAGCAGCAACTCAAGTATTAGAACAGTTATCAATGGACATCAAGCATGACTAATAAACCTGGATTTTTTAAACGTTTAAAGGCGTTATCTTTGCCTCAGAAGCAATTATTTGCTGTTGCTTTATGCCAACGTATGCTGCCAAATTATCAATTATTTTCTGAAGTATGTGAGTTTGGCCAACCTATGGTTTTATCAACAGCATTAGAGCTGCTATGGCAAAGCCAGTATGATAAAAAAACCAAATTCAATGTTGATGTGCATTTACAACGTATAGAGGAAAACACCCCAGATCCTGCTGATTTTGAAGCATATGGTGCGTACCCTGCAATGGATGCTGCAGTGGCAATATCAACGCTAATGAGTGCTATATCGGCTAAAATGGAAGATGATATTATTAATATCAGTAAACTGTCTTCAAGTACTGTTGCTAATTATATTGAAGCGATAAGCGATGAGAGTCTGATGGATGAAGCATTAGATGACTTTGTGTTCGCACATCCGGTGATGCAAGAGGAAAAAGAGCTGCAAGATATGCTGTTAGATATAATTGAAGCCAATCCAGACATTAATCCAGAGTTAGTCAAAGGTTTAAGAAAAGACATTATTGATGCAGGCGTGTCTAACATTGGTATTAGCATGCAATAGTCGTTTATAAAAACCACATTAAATCATTACCGCATAAACCCGCGCGACTAAATAATGCTTGCCCGTGAACAGCCTGAAATGACTTTCTGGCTGTTTGGGTTGCAATGGTTAGCCATTAAACCGAAGGCTAGAAGCACAAGCAAGCCTCTAACATAGAATCACGCTAACTCTCATGTCGATTCGATTACAAGTCATACCAATCACAATAAATAAGTGGCCAGAAATAGCGTAGGAACAATGCGTGATATCAAGGCAGATTTTTTTGATACGTAGTTATTCTACAATCAAAAAATCTAACGCCGTTATCAGGTATTATCACAAGCTAGAATGATCAGTTATTTATTACGATTGGTATCATATTGAATTGAGGCTCACCTAACTTGAAGCAACAAGCTAGCGGCTTTAAGCAATAGTCTAATTGCATCACCATAATCAAAAGTAGTAATGTGGCAACACTATCATTTTGCTAAGGAATTACTAAGGATGTCGAGTGCATTTACGCCACTATTCGCGGTATTCGCCATAATGTTACTAGGTGGACTAGTTCAAAAAATGAGAATATTGCCACAAGACACGGATCTCATCCTTAATCAATTTGTTTATTATGTCGCCTTCCCCGCTATTTTGTTGATTGTTTTAGCCGAAACTCGAATCGAGGATATTATTCAATGGGGATTTATAGCGGGTTTTAGCCTTGCAATGGTGATCACCTATGCGGTTGTCATTGGCACTTCTTTATGGATAACGCCCAAAAAGCAAGCAATTGCAGCGATGCGAGCCCTAAACTCAACATTCGGTAATACTGCATTTATTGGTATTCCATTGTTAAGCATAATGTTTCCGAATAACAAAATGGCATTAGTCACCGCCGCTATTGCAAGTTTGCTTTCTGTAATTATGTTTGCATTTGCACTGGTATCGATAGAACTCGCCAGTAAAAATAAGCAAACCTCTCAACCCGCAATTTTGATTATGCTGTCGGCGTTAGCTAAAAACCCAATTGTGGTAGGCAGCCTAATTGGCATTACCTTATCAGCTTGCCATTTGGAACTGCCAGCGAGTGTTTCATTAATGCTACATCAACTTGGTAACACTTCGAGTCCTTGTGCGTTATTCGCTATCGGCATGGTTCTGGTAAAAGCATTACGCCAACAGGGTGGCGATAAGCTGTTTAAATCAAGCCTAGTCGCTGAACTTAATGCAATCAACTTACTAAAACTCATTATTCAACCACTGATTGCATTCGGATTGCTTAATACCTTTGGTGTTGCACAAGAGCTAATCGCCATGGGGGTAATTTTAGCCGCCTTACCCACTGCAGCGAGTGTTTACTTACTGGGAGAGCGTTATCAAGTACACGCCAATATCAGTGCTCAAGCTATTCTATACGGGACCTTAGTGACTTTTTTCAGTTTGCCAATTATTGAAACGCTACTAAAATCTTATGGTTAAATAACACCCGCAAACAGACTAACAAACATCCAAAGATAATTTTCCATCAACCACTTTACTGTATAAAAAATCAGTATATACTGTTTATCAATACAGTGGTTTGGTAGTTTCATTGACAGGAATTCATTATGCTTTGCCAACTCAGCATCAACAATTTTGCTATCGTACGTTTTTTAGAATTAGATTTTAAAGCTGGGATGACCACCATCACAGGTGAGACTGGTGCGGGTAAATCTATTGCTATTGATGCACTTGGTTTATGCTTAGGTAATCGCAGTGATGCCAATACAGTGCGACCTGGCGCAAGCAAAACCGAAGTCAGCGCAAGATTCACATTGCACGATGTACCGCAGGCGAAGCGTTGGTTAGAAGATAACGATCTGGATAACGAAGAAGATTGTATTCTTCGTAGAACCATCAACAGTGATGGCCGCTCTCGTGCCTACATCAATGGTAACCCTGTACCTATCACTCAGCTAAAAGCCATTGGCCAATTACTAATTGGTATTCATGGCCAACATGCTCACCACGCCATGCTTAAAAGTGAGCATCAACTGACATTGCTTGATAGCTATGCCAATCACAAATTATTAATCGATACTGTGCAGGCTAGTTATCAGCGAACGAAACAAGCTGAAAACGATCTAAAAAGTTTAGAGCTTGCTCAGCATGAACGCATTTCTCGCAAGCAATTACTGCAATACCAAGTAGAAGAGTTAGATGAATTTAACTTAGCCGAAGGTGAATTTGTCGAAATAGAGCAAGAACATAAACGCCTTGCAAACGGCACTGAACTTATCGAGTCATGTCAGGCAGGTTTGGCGTTATTGTCTGAAGATGAAGAAGTCAATATTGAGTCATTACTAAACAAAGTTATTCATTTAGCGGATAACTTACAGTCGGTAGATGACAAACTTGCTCCTGTCGCCAATATGCTCAATGAAGCATTAATCCTAATACAAGAAAGCTCAGGTGAAATTGAAGACTACCTAAGCCGTTTAGAGTTAGACCCTGAACATTTTGCATATTTAGAAAAACGTTTATCGAGTGCAATGCAATTAGCGCGTAAACACCATGTTAACCCAGAAGATTTATCAACATACCACACACAACTTAAAGCTGAATTGTTCGATTTGTGTGATGATGAAACAAAATTAGGTGAAGTCAGGCAAGCTTTAACAGCCCACAGAGAAGCCTATTTAGTGCATGCACAAAAACTGAGTCAAAGTCGCACTCGCTATGCAAAAGAGCTCGATAAGCTAGTGACACAATCCATTCATCAACTGAATATGCCTAAGGGACAATTTAAAATTGCAGTCAACTTCAACCCCGAAATGCACAATAGCTTAGGTTGTGATCAAGTTGAGTTTTTAGTCACCACTAACCCTGGTCAACCTTTGCAACCTATTGCAAAAGTTGCCTCAGGAGGCGAACTGTCACGAATAGGTTTAGGCGTTCAAGTTATTACCGCTAAAAAAGTATCAACACCGACCTTGATATTTGATGAAGTTGACGTAGGTATTTCAGGTCCAACTGCTGCAGTTGTAGGAAGAATGCTTCGTAGTTTAGGTGAATCAACTCAAGTATTCTGTGTAACCCATTTACCGCAAGTCGCCGGTAACGGTCATCAACACATGTTTGTAAATAAGTTTAACAAAGCTGGACAGACTGAAACTACAATGCAAAATCTTGATAAAGAACAGCGAATTAATGAACTCGCACGTTTATTAGGCGGAGATGCCATCACTGAAAATACCTTAGCGAATGCGAGGGAGTTGTTGCAATAACAAGGTGATAAGGATACCTTTTAATCTCAGTGTTATTTGTAAAATAAAAGTGAATAAAATCAAGGAAGAACAATGCTAAAAAAAATGGTAAAAATAGTAGGCTATACTGTGCTTTCGTTTACATTTATATTTACGGTTGTTTTTACTAGCCTGCTGTATATAAATGCCCAAGATAGGTTTCTTTCGGTTAATAGCCAATTAATGGAAAAATGGGCTCAATTAGCCGAACAGGGCGTTGAACAAGTCAATGAGGCGGATAACGCTTTCAATGTTACCCAGCAAATTGTTGGCACTCAGTTATCTCCGATCTCTCTGCCTTTATCTGAAGCTGAAAACCGTACATTAATTCAATATAAGCAAACTTGTTATCTATCTTCGATAGAGCAATGCCAAACTTTTATTGCTGATAACCTTTCACAAATGCAATCAATGGTACAAACCCATACAGAGTTAATTAGTCAATATCATCAATTGATGACTTTACCAGTCTGGCACGAAAAAATTGATGTCAGCGATGAACAGCCGCAACTGAATTTCACCGCATTATTAAAAATACAACAGATAGCAGAGATTAATGCACTGCTTTCTTCTCGAGCGGATAGCCCAAGCATCATTAATGACTTCCTCAATGATGACTATCGTTTTTGGCACAATGTTTTTCACTCTTCCTCATACCTTGTTACCTTTAGCTTAGCGGGTAATATGTTGAAAAGTAATTTAGAGCGAGGCGTGAAATTCCTTTCCGTTGAAGATCCTAACCAAGGGACTTATCCGATATCCTGGACTCTTAGTAATGAGTTGTCCGCGGAAAGTATTCAACGAGTGTTTGCTGGGGAATACATTTTCGGCAAAAGGATGATGAGTACTTTACTGGAGAACTCATACCAATTAACGGATTTTGAGTTTTATTCACAATGGATGTTGGGACATTTTTTTAAGCTCAATGACAGCTTGAACATGCACTCCGAAGTATTGCTAGCACAATATCAAAAAGTGATATTAAAAAAGCAAACTTTGGACAATAAGACAAATAACACCGATATTAATGCAGAATTTCAGATAATTGATGATGACTTAATACAAAGATTTGCCTATTGCCAAATGGACTCAACTATTGAGCAACTGTGGGCACTAAAATATAATCCGATTGGTAAAATGCTAAGCTGCTCATCACCTACAATTGATAAATATTTTGACATTGCCCACACCATAGCAGAGCTTCAACTGCAATCGACAAACCTGCGTGTCAGCTTGAAATAACCTATTTCAACAATGGCTATTGTCCCAATGTATAAGCCGCTATTTGCAAACAGATAGCGGCAAAAACTCCCGCCAACACATCGTCAATCATAATACCAAAACCACCATGTACCTTGGCATCTAGCCAGCGAATTGGCCAAGGTTTGATAATGTCAAAAAATCTAAATAAGATAAAGCCTATAATTAACCACAACCAACCTGCAGGAGCAGCAATCATGGTGATCAGTAATCCTGCCACTTCATCCCAAACAATGGCGCCATGATCATGAACCTCCATGTCTTTGGCTGCTTTATCGCAAATATAGACACCAAAAACCACACTGAAAATAGTTAACACCAAATAAACAGGTAAACTCAAATGGCACATTAGCAAATAAAGCGGAACTGCTGCGAGTGTGCCAAATGTACCTGGAGCCTTAGCCACTAAACCACTGCCAAAACCTAATGCAAGAAAATGGATCGGATTTGAAAGTCGTAAACGTTTTACGGCTGGGTCTTGGGATAATAAATTCATCAGAAATGCTCAAAACCTTTAAACTCTGGGCTAAAAGGCTGCCCGTCCAAAGTAAATTTGATTTTATCACCAGCACATATTTGGCCGATTTTGACAAATTTCACCCCAGCATGAAGCAATGCAGTATCAATTGCACCTCGTTGTGCTTCTGGTACAGTGAAAAGTAACTCGTAATCTTCACCACCAGTTAGCGCATAGGCCAAGGCCTGATCTGCACCAACACTTCCTGTGAGTGAGCTAGATAGCGGAATAGCATTAGCATCGATCACAGCGCCAACATTAGAGGCTTTAAGAATATGCGATAAATCTGACACTAAACCATCAGACAAATCTATTGCACTTGAAGCTAACCCTCTTAATGCCTGCCCCGCTAACACTCGTGGTGTCGGGTAATAGTGGCGGTTAAGCAGATATTCTTTGAATTCAGGTTTAATAACTTGCTTGTTTCTCAGCATATCAAGACCAAGTGCTGAGTCGCCTAAGCTACCTGTTACAAATACCCAATCACCAATTTTGGCACCGCTGCGTTTTAGTGCTTTTCCTTTCGGAACTTGACCGTGAATCGTGACATTAATACAGCGAGGGCCTCGAGTTGTGTCACCGCCGACTAATGCTACACTGTAATATTCGGCAGCTTCAAACAAGCCACTACTGAAATCAGCAAGCCATTGCTGATCAACATCAGGTAAAGAAAGTGCCAGCGTCATCCAAGCAGGTTCAGCCCCCATTGCAGCAAGATCAGAAAGATTGACCGCAAGAGATTTATAGCCCAGTGCATGTGCAGGCATATCTGCAAAGAAGTGAACCCCTTCAACTAAAGTGTCACATGAAATTGCAATCACTTTACCTTCAGCAGGTTGAACCAAAGCACAATCATCACCAATGCCGAGTAGAACATCACGACGTTTTTGGCCTTTGTTCTTGAAAAATTGTTCGATAAGTTGGAATTCTTTCACGCTAACTCCGGTGCGGATCCCTGCCCAGCTAACCTTGATGCATTTTAATACAAATAAAAACGGTATCCGAAGATACCGTTTCTAGCATTACTTGTTTTTAACGATCTTATCTAATAAGCCGTTAACAAACTTATGACTATCATCAGCACCGAAGGCTTTCGCTAATTCGATACCTTCATTAATGGCAACCTTAAAAGGGACATCTTTTTTGAAAGTCAGTTCAAATGTTGCCAAGCGTACGATGGCTTTTTCCACCGGTGACACTTCACTAAAATCACGATCTAAGTGTGGTTTTAATAACTCATCAATTTGAGCCGCTTTAGCAGTTACGCCTGCTAATAACTCACGAAAATAAGCAACATCGACACCGTCTAAACTTTGTTCTGTTAAAAATTCATGTTCAACATCAGCAACATTGTTGTCTGTCAGTTGCCATGAGTAAATAGCTTGAACGGCTAAACGGCGTGCCTTACGGCGCTCTGAAGGCTTCATTAAATTTCCTACTATACCAACTGTTGTTCTAACTCTTGCAGTACGTTAACCATTTCTAACAGGCTTAATGCAGCTTCGCCGCCTTTGTTGCCTGCTTTTGTACCTGAGCGCTCAATAGCTTGCTCAATGGTATCTGTTGTTAACACACCAAAAGAAACGGGGATGTCATACTCTAATGCTACTTGAGCAAGTCCCTTGTTACATTCACCAGCAACCATGTCAAAGTGAGGCGTACCACCACGAATAACTGCACCTAATGAAATAATGCCGTCAAACTTACCACTGGCAGCAACACGACGGGCTGCTAATGGTAACTCAACTGCGCCAGGTACACGCACAACTGTAATGTTGTCATCTTGAACCTGACCAAAACGTTTTAAAGTATCAATTGCGCCACTGAGCAGACTTTCAACAACAAAGCTATTGAAACGCGATACTACGATCGCCACTTTGGCATTTTTCGCTTCGATATTACCTTGAACTACGTTCATTTTTATCTTACCTAATTTAGCTAAAGCACCCAGCTTGGGCGAAAGAGGCGGTATGATAACACAGCCGACCACTCTGAGCGCAATGCAATTATTGAAATTGTTAAACTGAAAGGGTTAATTTTTACTCTGAAACATATTCTGTCACTTCCAGACCAAAGCCTGATAATGAGTGATATTGTTTAGGCGAACTCAACAAACGCATTGATGTTACCCCTAAACTAGACAAAATTTGTGAGCCCACACCAACACGGCGAGATGTTCCCTGCCATTGCGCTGGAGCCGTTGCTTGGCCATTATCTTGCGCTTCAAATGACTTCACTTTAGCCAAAATATTGCTGGTATGCTCTTGGTTTCCTAATAACACTAACACTCCACCTTCTTGGGCAATACGCGCCATGGCTTTTTCCAGTGGCCAACTGCGCTTTTGGTCGCGCTCTGAATGTAATAAATCATTAAAGGTATTTTGCAAGTGGACACGCACCAAACTGTTGGCGGTGATTTCACCTTTGATCAGTGCATAGTGTAGTTGATTATCAATAGTGTCTCTGAATGTGACCATCTCGAAATCACCAAAACGAGTTGGTAAGTTACACTTGGCTTCACGCAATACTGTGGTTTCTTTATTGTTTCGATATTCGATTAAATCTGCAATTGTGCCGATTTTAATCCCATGCTTCTCACTGAAAACCTCTAAATCTGGACAGCGAGCCATGGTGCCATCATCATTTAAGATTTCAACAATCACGCCCGAGGGTTCAAAGCCAGCAAGGCGAGCAAGATCGCACCCCGCTTCAGTATGCCCAGCACGAATTAACACACCGCCATCCTGAGCCATTAATGGAAATATATGCCCGGGCTGAACTAAATCAGCTGCTTTGGCATTTTTTGCTACTGCGGCTTGAACGGTTACCGCTCTATCGTGAGCAGAGATCCCAGTTGTCACGCCTTGTGCAGCTTCTATTGACACGGTGAAATTTGTCGAAAACTGAGCGTTATTATTGGTGACCATTAAAGGAAGATTAAGCTGTTGGCACCGTGCTTTGGTCATGGTTTGGCAAATTAATCCTCGGCCATAGGTCGCCATAAAATTAATCGCTTCTGGAGTGACACACTCAGCAGCCATGATTAAGTCACCTTCATTTTCTCTATCTTCATCATCCATTAAAATAACCATTTTGCCTTGGCGGATATCTTCGATGATTTCTTCTATGCTATGTAAAGCCATGTGGGAACCTTTAATCGTTATTAATTATAATTGCTGATGTTGTCGAACTTTAGGTTTATCTGGTTTTAAAGCTTATTTCATAAATCCTGCATTCGCTAACATTGCCATTGTGATGGCTGATTTAGGATTTTGTTGTACTTGTGGCTGCATTAATCGTTCGAGGTATCGAGCGATTAAATCAACCTCAATGTTAACGCTATCACCCGCTTTCAAATTGATCAGTGTGGTTTCACTCGCTGTATGTGGAACTATGGTTAATCGAAACGAATTCGCTTTGACTTCATTTACAGTCAAACTGACACCATCTATGGTAATAGAACCTTTATGAGCAATGTATTTTGCTAACGTAACTGGAGCCGTTAACCAAAACTCTATGGCCTGACCGCGATGGTCGCACGAATCCACTTTTGCAATACCATCAACATGACCACTGACCATGTGGCCACCTAAACGGGTCGTGGCGGTAACCGCTTTCTCTAAATTAACTTTTTGACCCACTTTGTAATGTGCAAAACCGGTTAATGCCACGGTTTCGGCAGAGACATCGGCAACATAGCCATCGGCTAAACATTGCACCACAGTTAGGCACACGCCATTGGTGGCAATACTGTCTCCTAATTTAACATCAGATAAATCAAGCTTACCGCTAGCCACGGTTAAACGAATATCATTACCTTTACGTTCAATTTTTCGTAACGAGCCTAAGGCCTCAATAATGCCAGTAAACATAATGACTCACTTATATAGAGAATGCCCAACACGGTTGAACATATATTAATAAATATTTTAGCCTAAACGGAATATCAATCGTGTGTCTTGACCGACATTTCGCTTATCTTTTAACACTATTTTAGGAATAGCATTCATCGTTTGATAATTAGGCAGTAACAACATATCTCGCCCTTCACTGCCCATGATTTTATCCGCTTGGTACAACACCAATTCGTCCACTAAATCCTGTTCAATAAAACTGCCGCCAAGGGTTGCGCCCGCTTCAATCATGACACTATTACAGCTCGCACCAAGATATTGTAATACTTCGGCTAAGCAAACACGTCCTTGCAAGTCAGCATTTACTTTCAGCAAGCTGACATGTGGCCCCAAAGTGCGTTTAACCTCATCAGAATAATCGCTCGTGGATACCAGTAAAATCGGACTTTGAATGCCAAACAACTTAAATGATGATGTGAGGCGCGCTTTTGAATCCAACACAACCCTAATTGGCTGATGTAGAGATGAGGGTGAAAGTGAGCTTTTCAAGCTACCGAGTTGTTCATAACGCACATTTAGGCTGGGGTCATCGGCTAAAATGGTTTCAACACCGGTGATAAGAGCACAATGACGAGCACGCATTTTTTGCACATCGCCACGGGCTGCCTCGCCAGTTATCCACTTAGATTCACCATTTTTAAGTGCTGTCTTACCGTCTAAACTGGCTGCAATTTTTACGGTTACCCAAGGCAATCCGGTTCGCATGCGTTTCATAAAACCTAAATTCAGCTCAAATGCTTCTGCTTCTAATAACCCTATATCGACTTGAATGCCTGCGTCTCGTAACATGTTAATGCCGTTACCCGCCACCTGTGGATTGGCATCTTTAACCGCAATCACTACCCGAGCAACTTTGGCATTTATCAAGCCTAATGCACAGGGCGGTGTACGCCCATAATGACTACAAGGCTCCAACGTAACATAAGCCGTTGCACCTTCGGTACAGTGGTCATTAGCTGATGCCTGGGCTAATGCGTTCACCTCAGCATGTCCTTGACCAGCCACTTGGTGATAACCCTCACCAATAATCTGACCGTTTTGAACCAAAACACAACCCACACAGGGGTTAGGACGAGTGGTATAAAGCCCTCTACGCGCTAATTGAATCGCTCGACTCATCATTTGGGTATCAAAAACACTAACGCTAGTCATAAAAAATACTCAGTGAATATTACAGATTTACTTTTGTAACTTAGCGATAGCCTCGCCAAATTGTGAGACATCTTCAAAGGCACGATAAACCGATGCAAAACGGATATAAGCGACTTTATCTAGGCTCATTAATTGGTCCATCATCAAGTTACCTATCATCTCAGAATCAATTTCACGCTCGCCTGTCGCGCGTAAAGTGGATTTGATTTTGGTAATCGCCTGTTCTATCTCATCCATCGACACGGGGCGTTTTTCTACGGCTCGAAGCATGCCACCACGCAATTTCTCTTCGTCAAAAGGCTGGCGACTGCCATCGCGTTTTATCACTCTGGGCATAACTAATTCAGCCCCTTCAAAGGTGGTGAAACGCTCATGGCATTCAGTGCATTCGCGACGACGGCGAACTTGGTGACCATCTGCCACCAAACGCGAATCAATGACTTTAGTGTCTGTCGCGCTACAAAAAGGACAATGCATTGAACCTCCACAAAATAAAATGGCCGCTAAAATTAGCGGCCATTAAAGTTTATCCTATTTGTTCTTCAAGGTTAAGCTAACCTTTGGCTCAGCTTGCACCCTAGATATAGAATCAAATCTACAACAGGATTACCCGTAAACAGGGAATTTTGCACATAAAGCCAGTACTTGGCCTTTAACGCGATCAATCACAGCTTGATTTTGTGCATCATCTAAAATGTCACAAATCCAACCCGTTAACTCTTTCGCTTCAGCTTCTTTGAAACCACGACGAGTGATAGCAGGTGAACCGATACGGATACCTGAAGTCACAAACGGTGAACGTGGATCATTTGGTACTGAGTTTTTGTTCACGGTAATGTTAGCACTACCTAAAGCGGCATCAGCTTCTTTACCGGTTAATTCACGACCGATTAAATCAACCAGCATCAAGTGGTTTTCTGTACCACCTGAGACAATTTTGTATCCGCGCGCTAAAAACACTTCAACCATAGCTTTAGCATTTTTAACAACTTGCTGCTGATACACTTTAAACTCTGGCTCTAATGCTTCTTTAAAGGCTACCGCTTTACCCGCGATAACATGCATTAATGGACCACCTTGGCCGCCAGGAAATACCGCTGAGTTTAATTTTTTATATAAATCTTCATCATCAGCTGCAGAGATAATAATACCGCCACGAGGGCCAGCTAAAGTTTTATGGGTTGTTGACGTCACAACGTGTGCGTGTGGCACAGGGTTTGGATAAACGCCTGCAGCGATTAAGCCCGCTACGTGAGCCATATCAACAAAGAAGTATGCGCCAATTTTATCAGCAATTTGACGCATTCTAGCCCAATCAACAACGCCAGAATAAGCCGAGAAACCACCGATCATCATTTTCGGTTTATGCTCAACAGCCAAACGTTCCATTTCGTCGTAATCAATTTGACCAGACTCATCAATACCGTAAGGAATGATGTTATATAACTTACCAGAAAAGTTTACTGGTGAACCGTGTGTTAAGTGACCACCATGAGCCAGATTCATCCCTAATACGGTATCACCAGGCTTCAACAATGCCATAAATACAGCGCTGTTTGCTTGGGAACCTGAATGAGGCTGAACGTTGGCGTAAGTTGCGCCAAATAATTCTTTAGCACGTTCAATGGCTAACGTTTCAACGACGTCAACATACTCACACCCACCGTAGTAACGCTTACCAGGATAACCTTCAGCATACTTATTGGTTAACTGAGAACCTTGTGCTTCCATTACACGTGGACTGGTGTAGTTTTCAGATGCAATTAATTCGATGTGCTCTTCTTGGCGACAAGTTTCATCTTCAATGGCTTTAAATAATTCTGGATCGTAATCCGCAATATTCATCGCTTTCTTAAGCATGGTGACTCCAACGATAGGTTTTATAGTAGTAGGGTTGCGCGGTATTCTACTCTGCAAATGCAAACAATCCCAGCCTTAGAGCATGAATTTAGTTGTTTGAGAACAATAGAAAAACTCATGCGAAAATGAAATAGCTGCTTTTATTCATAAACTAAATGTTTTTATTGTAAAAATACTCATCTCCAAATCAGCGGATAAGCGCTGTAAATATTGAATAAAAACACTGTTCTAAATTTGATACATTTATCGCTTTAACATTAATAAATATAATCTACTCTAAACCACGTTCTTTGCTCAATATCATCATGACGACTGAAAATTTGCGGGTTATCGATTCCCCTGATCACACCATAACGATCAAATCGTTCATAATGGAGCCCTAACTGAGTTGAAGAAGATAGCGCATAATTTAAATAAATTTGATATCGATCACGAGCATCTTCAAAATCAATATCATTCACATTTGGATTCCATGAAGTCATTCTTTCATTACTTTTGCCATCAATGGAATCCCATCGTTGGGATTTAATTTTAACCCCAGCAGCAAGATCATCAATTTTCACAGCTAAAGATAGATTGAAAGTATTCCCCCAAGCATAACCATATTCCCCCTCCCACAATACAGACTTAGTGCCCCAAAAGTTATGTCCTTGGGCTAAATACTCTTGTGTTGCATAAGGTTTAACCATTGAAAAGTCAGCAAATATATCGGTACGAAGCTCAAAGTTAACATGTTCATTACCCCAATTGGCAGCAGCAGAAAGACCTAACACATTAACGACAGCGTAAAAATCTTCATATTGCTCTGTTCCTAAACTGGTATATTCCATTCCTGTTGACGGTCCAATATAAACACTCTGCGACCAGCTATCAGCAAGATGATTATTACTATCAAAATGTCGTTTATATCCACCAAGCCAAACTTGAGTCGCCATTTGCCAATCTTCAATACCATTAGCAGATAAACCTGTCTCCATTTCCATATCGATTAAACTTGGAGTAGACGAAAAACCATCTGATAGACCTTTACGATCATCAATACTGGCATCAATACCCAGCAAAAATATTGAAGTAGACGTATTTGATAACTCTCTTTCTGAATAAAGCAACCCGGTATAAAGCGAGAACTTATCCTGAGATTGACTTCGATTAAACCTAGAAGGTGAACCATATCCCGCCCATTGAGTGATAGAACCTGCGGGGTTAAATACCCAAGACAAGGTTGCTGGAACCCAACCTTCCTTTCCTTTTAACATATCTGAAAACTGGTACAGGCTCTCACCTAAGACGGCTCCTCCCCAGATAGTCACAACTTGATCATTAATGCTCACAACTTCTTTATATTCAGCAAATACCTCCCAAATTGTCGAAGCAACAAATGTCCCGATAACGGATTCGTAATAATTAAAACCATGATTACGAAATGCTTGATGATACAAAGCGCCAGCATAGGCGTGCCCCCAGTTCATCCCTATATCGTTGTCATCATACTTCCAAGCCTCATTCGTCGTTAAACGATCATAAAAATATTCCGCTGTATCACCTTCAATCTCATAATCAAAATCTTGCTTCATTGTTTCAGAGCTTATCGAATACAAGCCGCCACCTAAAATCAATATACTTGATAATTCCGCGGTCGCTCCCCACCAATTTTTCTGAATATCCTTTGGCTCTTCATCGGAGACACTCGCTTCAATTGCTACAACAGGTAACGAAAAAGAACCAATAATACCTAAGCTAGCTATCACTATGTATGAAGAAACTGTCATCATCAATTTGCTGTACACCACATGTCCTTTTGTCATTATTTTTAATTGTTACAAAATTGGTTAGCAAAATGTTACCAAGGTTTAATGATTAAACCTAGCAACTGTTTATCGACATTAGAATTAAAGAAAAATAAACCCCCAACTAGATAAAATCCGATTTAAGTTAGATTCAGATTCCATTAGAATCACCTCTATTCAGTGTCAACCAAATTATGGGATCTCATGGCTCAATTTGTATACAGCATGCTTAGGGTGGCTAAAATTGTTCCGCCTAAAAAGCAAATTTTAAAAGACATTTCGTTAAGTTTTTTCCCTGGTGCAAAAATTGGCGTGCTAGGCTTAAACGGTTCAGGTAAATCAACATTACTGCGCATTATGGCCGGTATTGATACTGAAATTGAGGGTGAAGCACGCCCTATGCCAGGACTAAAGATTGGTTACCTACCCCAAGAGCCAAAACTCAATCCAAATCAAACTGTGCGTGAAGCCATAGAAGAAGCGGTAAGTGATGCTAAAAACGCTTTAACCCGTTTAGATGCCGTATATGCTGCTTATGCAGAGCCAGATGCCGACTTTGACGCATTAGCTAAAGAGCAAGGTGAATTAGAAGCCATTATTCAAGCACAGGATGCCCATAATTTAGAACACATTCTAGAGCGTGCGGCCAATGCATTACGTTTACCAGACTGGGATGAAAAAATCGAAGTTTTATCCGGTGGTGAACGTCGACGAGTGGCAATTTGTCGCTTATTGCTTGAAAAACCAGAAATGTTATTACTCGATGAACCAACCAACCACTTGGATGCTGAATCAGTCGCTTGGCTTGAGCACTTTTTACAGGAATATAATGGTACCGTGGTGGCTATTACCCATGACCGTTACTTCTTAGATAATGCTGCGGGTTGGATTTTAGAACTTGATCGTGGTGAAGGTATTCCTTGGGAAGGTAACT
The DNA here is from genome assembly GCF_014647215.1 of Shewanella aestuarii. Classification (GTDB taxonomy): domain Bacteria; phylum Pseudomonadota; class Gammaproteobacteria; order Enterobacterales; family Shewanellaceae; genus Shewanella; species Shewanella aestuarii. The sequence goes on along the minus strand of NZ_BMOT01000003.1, from coordinate 184,149 downwards.
ACTCTTCTTGGCTAGAGCAAAAAGATGCTCGTTTACAGCAAGAATCTGCGACTGAAAGCGCACGTCAGAAAACCATTGCCAAGGAATTAGAGTGGGTTCGTCAAGGGGCTAAAGGCCGTCAATCTAAAGGCAAAGCCCGTATGGCTCGCTTTGAAGAGTTAAACACCAATGACTATCAAAAGCGTAATGAGACCAATGAGTTATTCATCCCACCAGGACCGCGCTTAGGTGACAAAGTTATTGAAGTAAATAACTTAACTAAATCCTATGGCGACCGAGTGTTAATTGATGATTTATCATTTACAGTGCCCAAAGGCGCAATTGTCGGAATTATCGGTGCTAACGGTGCTGGTAAATCAACTTTATTCCGAATGATTTCAGGCACAGAGCAGCCAGACAGCGGTAGCATTTCAATTGGTGAATCGGTTCAAATTGCTTCTGTTGAGCAGTTCCGTGATTCAATGAATGATAAAAATACCGTTTGGCAGGAAATTTCTGGCGGCCAAGACATTATGAAAGTCGGCAATATGGAAATTCCAAGTCGAGCATATGTAGGTCGATTTAACTTCCGTGGTGGCGATCAACAAAAAATCATTGGGACACTTTCTGGTGGTGAACGTAACCGAGTGCATCTTTCTAAGCTACTTCAAGCTGGCGGTAACGTACTTCTTCTCGATGAACCAACCAACGATTTAGATGTTGAAACCCTGCGCGCACTGGAAGAAGCTTTGCTTGAATTCCCTGGCTGTGCCATGGTGATTTCGCATGACCGTTGGTTCTTAGACCGTATCGCAACTCACATTTTAGATTACCGTGACGAAGGTAAAGTTAACTTCTATGAAGGCAACTTTACAGAATATTCAACCTGGTTAAAAAATACCTATGGTGCGGATATTGTTGAACCCCATCGTTTAAAATACAAACGAATGACTAAATAGTCATGCTGCTAATACAACAGGAGCTTCGGCTCCTGTTGTGTTTATCTTGTCCCAAAACTGATTGCCTTGAAAGATAGTCTCTATTCCGAGCAATCGCTAGTTACTTTGTACTTTCTAACCAAGTACTAAGGCCTGAACTTTACTGGTTGAATTTCGTTCAAGTTAAAACATTTTAATTGAGACGAATGGATTGATGCCTAGTCATCCATGCTACCAACAACCAATATGCTTAAGCATCCCAGTACTATGCAGGAGCTCTCCCCGCAGGCGCGACTCAGACTGAACACATCATTAATCACCTGGGTATAACATTAAATTTGTCACAACATACAATTTATATTCGCAGCATTATAGATGCTAACTAGAGTATTTTTGTCGCTGGGCTACCAAGTCGTTGACAGGATAAATGCGAAGTAGTGATCACCCAAACTAGCTCTTTATTGGTTAAGTGTTGTAAAAATACTAATGGTCTGCTTGCCCTTATATCTTTTCAATATAGCCAACAGGCACTGAAAGTAAAATAGCCATAGACGCCGTGATAATTTGGGTTTTGCCTTTACCCTAGTAACCCTTGCTGTTATTCCGCTTATATAACTGATTTGTGCCTCAACCAAATTACCTGTGTTGCGACGTAATTAGATGAAGTCATCGCAAAACAGCAAAAGTCCCACAATGAGTGTGTTAACATTCCTGAAGCCCGCGACTTTTAATCACAATCTTGAAGGTTAATAAATGTATAAAATTGCAGTATTTGTGGATGTTCAAAATATTTATTACACCTGTAAACAAGCTTTTAATCGCAGCTTTAATTACCGTGAACTGTATAAACAATTACAAGAACGTGGTGAAATTGTCCACGCCATTGCCTATGCCATAGCGCCCAATGATGATGGCCAGGTTAAATTTCAAGATGCGTTAAGGCATATTGGTTTTACCGTTAAAACTAAACCCTATATTCAACGCAGTGATGGTTCATCCAAAGGTGACTGGGACGTCGGTATTACCATTGATATGTTAGAGCTTGCCGCTGACATTAATGAAGTTATCTTGCTTTCTGGTGACGGCGATTTTGATTTACTCATCCAAGCTATCAATCGTAAATATGATTGTTTAACCCATGTGTTCAGTGTGCAGCGATTAACCGCAAAGTCATTAACCGACCAATGTCAATTACACACACCGATTGATGATAACCTGTTGCGCTAGTCGATAAATATTTTCCAATTATCAACTTCATCCGCAGCGCTTTGAGCTCACGTCTTAAATGAAGTTGGCATTATTCTAGCGCTAATTAGCTTGCGCTATGATTCACTAATGTTGGGTTGAGTAAATTATCGTGTACTGGGCAGCGATGGCAAACAGCATCGAGAAAATCTTGTTTTTGCTGCTCATCTAAATCAGCGTCAATTGCGGCCATTAAATCTATTTGCTTAAATCCAATAGGATCATCCGTAGGTAGCCCTGAAAGTCCGGCGGTATTGAGTACGGCTTTAACATGGACATCAAACTGACGAATATGAATTTTTTTGTCTCGAGCTACCATTTTTGCAATGGCAGAAATACACCCAGCTAATGAAAACAAAAAAGTTTCTAACGGATTTGCCCCCTCGTTACCAGCTGTTGGCTGATCAATAATTAACATGTGCTCACGAATTTGTGCTGTAACTTTCCAGCTTTCACCCATGGTTGTCTTTACTTCAACAATTTTATCCGCCATTACTGCTCCATTTCACCCAAAGTTCATTAGAAAAATCTTATTAAAGTAAATTATACCGCGCAAGTGATTTTATTTGCAATCCGAACTTAGACTCACAAAAAAACACTTGGAGAAATTCACTGAAATAAAACTAAAAATCCTCTACACTGCCCATCGCTTATTTCTAACTGCATTAACACTCTGACACTAGGAACATCATGCATAAGCCAAGTAACAATAACGCCTTTATATGGAGTAAAACTGCCCACTTTGCAGTGCAAATTTACTATGAAGATACCGATTTTTCAGGTGTGGTATATCATCCTAATTTTCTGAAATATTTTGAACGCGCACGCGAACATGTTATTGGTGCTGATGTTTTACAAACGTTATGGAATCAACAAGGTTTGGGGTTTGCTGTCTATAAAAGTGACATGATTTGCCATGATGGGGTTGAGTTTGCAGACATTATTGATGTCAGAACACAATTTTGTTTTGAAAGTAAGTTTCGAACAATTTGGAAACAAGAAATTTGGCGTCCAAATGCCTCAAAAGCGGCCGTAACTGCGTGTATTGAAATGGTATGCATGAACAATAAAAGGCAACTAACGGCAATGCCCATGGATTTAATCGCTTTATTGAATCAAACCATGCCGAGTTAATGTCAGTCTGTGGAAACAAAAAAACAGTTTATCCTTGAGATAATCTTGGATAAACCTCAACAAACTCAGTTGCATCGCAGGGTTTGGAAAAGTATTCCCCCTGAATCCTGTCTGCACCAAACTCTGTGAGCATTTTTAGGGTACTGAGCGTTTCAACACCCTCGACAGTCACGTCGAAACCTAACTCTTTAGCTAATACTATAGTCATTTTTACAATACTTTGTGCTTGTTTCTCTTGTTGAAATCCTTGTAAAAACGCTTTATCTATCTTCACTTCATTAACGGGCAAATGGCGTAAATAGGCAAGCGATGAATGCCCGGTTCCAAAATCATCAATAGCAACTTTGACCCCTAATATTTGTAATTGCTCAATCGTATAGATAACTTGTTCATAAGAGGCCATTAAAGCGCTTTCAGTGATCTCTATCATCAAGCATTCGGCTGGCACTAAATGGCATTTTAATAGATTCGAGATTTGAGCAACCATAGTTTGACGATGCAGATCCTCACTCGAAAGATTCACTGCAACCTTGACATAAATGCCTTGTTCTCGCCATTTTGCTTGCTGAGAAATAACTTTTTCAAGTACCCAATCACTGATTAAACTGATCATTCCTGTATGTTCAGCTAAAGGGATAAATTCATCCGGAGAAATATCACCTAAGCCATCATGATGCCAGCGGATTAAGGCTTCAACTTCAACACATTTGCCACTTTTTATATCCAGCTTAGGTTGATATACCATAAACAACTGATCTTGCTTCAAACTTTTAGGCAAGCTATTAATAATCAATAGTTCCCGATATTGTTTTTTATCATCATCTTTATCGTAATAAGCAATCCCACTTTGATCTAACTTAGCTTTTTTCAATGCTAAATCTAATCTTCGCAGCATAATACTGACATCAGCATGATGTTCAGTTAAGGTTAATACACCCAATTGTACCGTCACGCTTATGGGTTGCTGTTCTATTTCGAATGATTGCTGTAGTTCATCTTTAATCACTAGCAATTGTGCATGTTCAATCACCTCAGGGAAGAACAACAAAAACTCATTACCATTCATTCGGGCAACAAACTGAGCTTTTACCGACAACGAATTAACTCGCTGGGAAAACTCTTTTAATAACGCGTCACCAAATACAAAGCCAAACAGATCGTTTACAAACCGAAACTGCTTAATATCAATTAATAAGATCATCCCTTGTTGTATCGGCATTCGACTTAAAATTTTACGCTTAAAACCAACTCGATTAGATAAGCCTGTTAACTTATCGCGCTCAACATTATAGGGGATGGATTGCTGTAAATTGATTAACGCAGATATTAAAGGAGTGAATACTTGGGGAATGTTACCGAAATCGACAGGTGAGATAGTGTGTATTTGTCGCTCTAAAGTGTGTGTTAACTGCTGTAAATAGCGTTTTTGCCACCAGCAATACACTCCGGCGGCAATTAATATGACGCCGAAGGATATGGCCAAAATCGTCACACAAAACAAATACATTGCTTGAGTCATTGAATAAGTCTATTTAGCGTTTAACTATCGGAAATAAGTATGAGTAAGTCTAATATAACCTACTCGTAACTTTCCTTAATCGAATGATATAACTCAGTAAAAACATCACTGCCTAAATCTTCAGGGGTTACTGGTAATCCTCGTCCCGCAAACACATCTAAACGCTGTTCTAATTCTTCACCAGCACGTAACTCGCCGGTATAAAACGCCGCCGAACGGATAAAGTCTAAGTAGGTGACCTTTTCGGGCAGATAATGAAAATCAGCCCAACGCTCAACAACCTCGGTTACCTCTGGGGCAAAGTCCCAGCTTTTAAGAACCGCACGGCCAATTGGGCCTTGCATTTTACGCACTAAACCACGGAGTTGATCTATGCTAGTAAACAGTTCAGGGTGAACTTCGGCTTCAGATAATACAGGTAAAGCCCCAATATTATGGACTAATCCAGCCAAGGTTAAGGTTTCACGATCTAATTTTTTACTTGGATTACGTTTGTTGTAGATCTCGAGCATTGCACAAGCTGATGCGGTTACTTCGATGGATGTTTTCCAAACTTCATCCATCACTTCCCAAACCATTTCATTGGTTGAAATAAATAATTGCTCCATTGCCACTGAAGTCGTAATCGATTTAATTTGCACTAAGCCAATACGATTTACTGCAGCTGAAATATTCTCAGCTTTATTACCTCTGGAATAAAGTGCGCTATTCGCCACTTTAATAATTCGGGCAGAAATTGCCGCATCTTGACCAATAATGTCCCCAACTTGCTTCAAACTAGAGTCAGGTCTAGCGACCACCTCTTGTACTCGCATCGCCACCTCTGGCAACGTCGGCAATACTAGGGCATCGGCTTTTAGTTTTTTTAATAAGCTGACCAATAGTTGATGTTCAGTAGACATGTTGTCTCCATCAAAAGTAAATATATAGTGATAGAATTGTATACTGAATAAAGCCCGTTATGCGAGCTAAGCTAATTAAAATAAGCATAAATTAAAAACTTATTGCAAAACTAGTGCTCAATTCGATGTATATCCTCCTCATTGTGGGACAAAAATAGTGTGAAAAAAATCAAAAAGAGATTCACCTCACAAAAAGAAAGGACTTACTTGCTCTGCTATTATAACTTAAGTACGATCGCGCCCCCGCAATCTGCGCGCTTTATTTCATCGTTATATTGAGAGTATTTATGTTTAAACCTGAGCTATTGTCTCCTGCTGGAACCCTAAAAAACATGCGTTATGCCTTTGCTTATGGTGCTGACGCTGTATATGCAGGCCAACCTCGCTACAGTTTGCGAGTCAGAAATAATGACTTTAAAATGGAAAACTTAGCTAGCGGCATTCAAGAAGCGCACGATTTAGGCAAAAAACTCTATGTAGTAAGTAATATTGCCCCCCACAACGCCAAATTAAAAACCTACCTAAAAGACATGGAGCCCGTGGTTGCTATGCAACCTGATGCATTGATCATGTCTGATCCAGGTTTGATCATGATGGTACGTGAGGCGTTCCCGGATCAAGTCGTGCATCTTTCTGTCCAAGCCAATGCCATTAACTGGGCATCTGTAAAATTTTGGCAGCAACAAGGTATTAAACGCGTGATCCTCTCACGTGAATTATCATTAGATGAAATTGAAGAGATCCGTCAACGTTGTCCTGATATTGAGCTGGAAGTGTTTGTTCATGGGGCACTGTGCATGGCTTATTCTGGCCGCTGCTTATTATCGGGCTATATGAACAAGCGAGATCCAAACCAAGGAACCTGCACCAATGCTTGCCGCTGGAAATACGATGTGCATGAAGCAAAGCAAACTGAAACGGGCGACATCATTGCAGTAAACCCAGCGGTTCAAATTGAAACGCCACCAACATTGGGTGCTGGCGCGCCATCAAATGAAATTGTGTTGTTACAGGAACCAGGAAGACCAGGCGAATACATGCCAGCCTTTGAAGATGAACATGGCACCTACATTATGAACTCGAAAGATTTACGTGCAATTCAGCATGTTGATCGTTTGACAAAAATGGGGATAGATTCATTAAAAATTGAAGGGCGGACTAAATCATTTTATTACGTAGCACGTACCGCACAATTATATCGCCAAGCCATTGAAGATGCTGCTGCAGGTAAAGATTTTAACCGCACCTTAATGCACAATTTAGAAGGTTTAGCGCATCGCGGTTACACCGAAGGTTTTTTACGCCGTCATGTGCATGATGAATATCAAAATTACGATTATGGCTATTCGATTAGTGATACGCAGCAATTTGTGGGTGAATTCACGGGCAAACGCAATGCTGCCGGATTGGCAGAAATTGATGTAAAGAATAAATTTATTGTTGGTGACAGCGTTGAAGTCATGACCCCACAGGGCAATTTTAATTTAACTATTCAGCAGCTAATTAACCGTAAGGGTGAAAGTGTTGAAGCGGGCTTAGGTTCTGGGCATTTTGTATTCCTTGAACTGCCCGCTGAAGTGAATACAGATAAAGCCATTTTGATGCGTAATCTTCCACAAGGTCAGGATACCCGTAATCCTCATCAGGCAGTGTAAGCCATGGCATTACTCATTGACGATAGCTGTATTAACTGCGATATGTGTGAACCTGAGTGCCCTAACTCAGCTATCACTATGGGTGAAGAGATCTATGAAATCGATCCTGATCTGTGCACCGAATGTGTCGGGCATTATGATAAACCTACCTGTGTATCTGTATGCCCAATTGACTGTATCGACCCAGATCCTGCCCATGTAGAATCACAAGATGCATTAATGGTGAAATACGGCATCATTACTGGAAAAATTTAGATTGAAATCATGATATAAAAACGGCGCTTTGAAGGCGCCGTTTTTATGTGCGGTTAATGGCCATCAAACGACTATTTTCGAAAAATAATATCCATTTAAATCGTTATCAGGCCCATTCATTGAGAATGCTGCGCTGTCCAGGTAAGTATTAGTAGTGAAAGCATAATGCCTCTCGATAAAATGTCCCTCGCGCCCTTCTATTTGTATCTATGCCATTGTCAACCAACTGAATATTAAGCAACATTAGGACGTATCATCGGGTCTATTGGTATTGTTGCAATGTCTGCAGTGTGACCGCGAGTTTTTCAATCGCTAACTTAGCCGCCGCAGGTAATGAATCAAGCTCAATTCCCAGCAGCAAATTTTTAACTTCCAGCCCCAATTCCGTATCGCCATCGATCCGCAGTTTTCGCTGAAAGAACAAAGTATCAGGATCCTCTTTAGCCGCCGCCACCAAAAGCAGCTCGGGAACATTAGCGATAAAAGTCACATCCGCGTTTTGTTGGTGGGATAAAATCAATTGGCCATTAAAACTGATTTGAAACTGTAACCCAATATCTGCAATAGAAATGGCGACCCACTTCCCCTGTAAAAATTCAAGTTCAGCCTGCTCAATTTGCGGCTTCAACATTAAATTTAGAAGTTTAGACAACAAGGCTAACGTTAATTTATCAGGCACTAAAGCCAATGATTGTTTACTTACTCGGGGGGCAAAATGCAAAACATGCGATGCAAGTTGTTGAGAAATTCCACTCACTTGATTGTCCTTTAAAAAGTTGACTCACTTTATGGCGCAAGTTTAGCGAGTTTTTATCGACATAAACCTGTTCTAAATCAAATCATGGCGATTGAATCACTTCTACACTCACCTACTTTAAAAAATCTAGGATAATCCAATGGAATTGTTGTGTCCTGCGGGCAATTTAGCCTCTCTAAAAGCTGCATTTAATGCAGGAGCTGATGCGGTATATTTAGGGCTGAAAGATGATACTAATGCACGCTCTTTTGCTGGTTTGAACTTTTCTGCAGCTCAAATAAAACAAGCTAGCCAATTAGCCAAACAGCAAAATCGAAAGTTATTCCTAACCCTGAATACCTTTGCAAAACCAGGTCATGAAAATCGTTGGCAGCAAGCTATCGACCTAGCTGCGGAGCTAAATCTTGATGCTGTGATTTGTGCCGACATTTCGCTTTTAGATTACGCCAGCCGAACCTACCCTGGATTAGCACTACATTTATCGGTTCAAGCGAGTGCGACTAATGTAGCCGCATTATCCTTTTACAAACAGCAGTTTAATATCGAACGCGCAGTGTTACCAAGAGTGCTATCGGTAAAACAAGTGAAAGACTTAGCAAAAATCAGTCCGGTTGATTTAGAAGTTTTCGCCTTTGGTAGTTTATGTATTATGGCTGAGGGGCGCTGTCAGTTGTCCAGTTACGTTACCGGGCAATCGCCCAATACCGGAGGTTCGTGCTCTCCGGCTAATCATGTTCGCTGGCAAGATGTTGGTACTGATAAATTAACCCGATTAAATGAAGTACTGATTGATAAATCAAGCCAAGACGAGCAATTAGGCTATCCCGTTGTCTGTAAGGGGCGTTACCAAACAAATGATGAAATGACACCTGAATACATGCTTGAATCACCGACAAGTTTAAATACCATAAGCCTAATCCCTGAACTTGCTCAGGCAGGTATTCGCTCACTGAAAATAGAGGGACGCCAGCGCAGTCCGGCCTATGTCACTCAGGTCACTCAGGTATGGCGTCAAGCCATCGATAGTTATCGACAGTCCCCTGAAACATTCGAAAATACGTTAAAAAGACAACCACAATGGCATTCAGCCTTGAATAAAGTATCTGAAGGCCAAGTGACAACTTTGGGTGCTTACGAGCGTCAATGGCAATAGGTATTTAATATGAATTTATCCCTCGGCCCACTCACATACTGCTGGAGCAAACAGGCAACATTTGAATACTATGAAGCCGTTGCTAGCACCGATATAGACACTGTGTACTTAGGTGAAGTAATTTGCAGCCGTCGCCGTGAGTTAAAATATAAAGATTATCTTGAATTGGCGAACTTACTCACCAATCAAGGGAAAAAAGTGATTCTATCAACATTAACCTTAATTGAGTCGGCATCAGAACTAATTGAATTAAAACGCATTGTTACAAACGGTGAGTTTGCTATTGAAGCCAATGATATGGCTGCAGTGAACTTTGCAACAGAAGCCGCGATACCTTTTGTGGCAGGCCCTAACTTAAATCTCTACAATCGAGCCAGTCTTGATATTATGCACAAAAAAGGCATGACAAGATTCATTATGCCTTATGAGCTATCAAAGTTTTGGTTGCAACAGGTATTGGCTGGAAATCCAACGGCATTTGAAACTGAAGTTCTCGGTTATGGATATATCCCTTTGGCACACTCAGCCCGATGCTTTACAGCTAAGCATCATCAAAAGCCTAAATTAGACTGCCAAATTATTTGCCAACAATATCCCAAAGGCATCTTAACCCAAACGCAAGAATCGCAACCATTACTTAGACTCAACGGAATACAAACTCAGTCTGCGGCTAAAATTAATTTAATTAACCAAATGTCCGCCATGTCAGCAATGGGGGTCAGTTATTTTAGAATATCCCCATCAGGACTCGAAGATATCGCGTTAATCGAGCACATATCAAATGCCCAAATGGCTGAACAATCAAACCTAAGCCTTGAGGGAAACATTAAAGATTGTAATGGCTACTGGCATGCAGAGCCGGGAATGAATTTAAATCTCAATACGATAACTTAACCTCTACATCCAACCTGAGTTGAGGTCATTAACGCATTATGATTTTTTGATCCACGATAGCAGTGATAGCACCCATAAAATTAAAGTGATATCGCTGCTCCATTGCACTAAAGCTTGCCACCACAGTTCAGGTTTTGGAGCCAATGTAGCTGATGAGGCGATAATATCCATGTAAGTCGTGGTTATAAGGGGGGCTGAAGTTCCCGCATAGGGCAGAATAAACACGCTTAAGTTAAGCATCAAACACATAATACTTAGCAACAAAGGGACTTTCACTTGTCGCCATCCTATCTGTAACGCGTAAGCCATAAATGCAATACAAGAACAACAAACAAAGATGAACAAGTAACTCAAACCATGTAGGTGCAAATGATATACGTTTAAAGGAAACAGTCCGGTTGCACCTAAAGCAATAAAGCTTGCAGAAAAACTCAGCCAGAAGGGATATTTAAACCAGCCATTTGTCACCTGTAAGGCAAACAAATTAGCAAGTGCGATACATAAACTACCAAAAAAAAGCCCACCGTTAAGCACAAGTGCTGATGGTGAATGTCCATAATAGCCAAGTTCGCTGATACTTTTTTGAAACAATAAAAAGCCATCACTACTCGAGTTTGCTGATTCAATAAATATTGCGAAAGCTAAACCTACAAAAAGCCCCAAACACCCCAACAACCCAAATCGAATTGCCAGCTGTTTGATTTTATCTTTATTTGTCATAACACCAATTTACGATTAGTTACCCATGGTTAGTTTATGTCACCAATAAAATTAAAACTGCGTGTTCTACGACAGAATGTTGATTGATATGGTGACTATATGCAAGTCAAAGGCGGTTTTATACGATGAATTTGCCTAATTATCAAAGGGAAGATGACTAACTTGATGCATAAAAAATCAATTTTAATACATTTAACAAAAAAAACAGCCGCGCAACACTGGTAGGCAAGCAAAACACATTGACTTAACACGTTGATTACAAATTAATTTTGCATTACAAATGCCAGGTTTTGCTTTACAATATAGTTAATCATATTTAAGTGATAACTATTCATTTATGTGATTCGTTTTACTTAGACTGAAATTGGCGGTAACCTTGCCGCACAAAAATCATGAAGAACTTTCAGCAAGCGACTCATGGACGAATTGGATAATTTATTCGCTGCCAAAATAGGTAGATTTTAAGGTACAGAAACCGTGACTCAACTAAAACCAATACATAACTTAAAAACGATACTGACTTTTATTATCCCGTCTTTAATTGGTCTTTTACTATTTATTACTCCGGTAACAACCGACAAAGGGTTAACCATCCCAATTGCTATCGTTTCTAAAGCGCTGCAATCGGCAATGGGCGGCACTATACAACTTATTGTTACGGGTATTGTTATATTTATGGCCATTGTTTCAGTGCTGGCCGCGGTTATCAGACCTGCATTTGTTCGCCAAAGTCATTTTCTTACGGCGTTACTGAATGTATCAGGATTTTGGCTATTGATGCGGGTCATCGGAGCCGTATTTATTACGCTAACTTGCTTTAATATTGGCCCTGAAATCATCATTTCAGAAAACACAGGTAGCTTAGTCTATAACGACTTACTTCCGGTGCTATTCTCAGTATTTATCTTTGCAGGTATGCTGTTACCGCTATTATTGAATTTCGGTCTGCTGGAATTTTTTGGCACTATGTTAACCAAAATCATGCGGCCAATTTTTAACTTACCGGGGAGAAGTGCCATAGATTGTATCGCTTCGTGGCTAGGAGACGGTAGCGTGGGCATTTTGATGACCAGCCAACAATATGAAACTCGATTTTATACCCAACGTGAAGCTGCCGTTATTGGCACCACATTCTCAGCAGTATCAATCACCTTCAGTTTGGTGGTTATTTCTCAGGTTCGATTAGAACACTTATTCGTCCCCTTTTATCTAACTGTATGTTTTGCTGGCATCATGGCTGCAATTATTGTCCCTAAACTACCGCCATTATCATGGAAGAAAGACAACTATATAGATGACACGCCACGTCACCCAGATGATGAAATGATCCCACAGGGGCATGGTGTTTTCTCTTGGGGATATCATCAAGCCCTTAGTCGCGCCTCTCAAGCAACCAGTGTTAAAAAAGTTTTCATCGATGGACTAAAAAATGTCATTGATATGATATTTGGAATTATTCCAGTGGTTATGGCAATTGGCACTATGGCGCTTATTCTTGCTGAATATACGCCCATATTTAACTATCTTGGAATGCCATTTATCCCATTATTAGAACTGTTACAAATTCCAGAGGCCACTGCCGCATCGAAAACAATTGTTGTGGGTTTTGCGGATATGTTTATCCCTTCAATTTTAGCAAGCTCAATTGAATCTGATCTAACACGTTTTGTGATTGCAGCTTTATCTGTTACGCAGTTAATTTATATGAGTGAAGTGGGTGCGTTGCTGATTGGCAGTAAAATTCCAGTCAACTTTTTAGAGTTGTTTGTGATCTTCATTTTACGCACTGTTGTAACATTACCGATTATTGCCTTAATGGGTCATATGATTTTGTAATAGCACCAATCTTAAAAACGAAAAAGGAACCACATGGTTCCTTTTTTTATATTTAAAATCAGTGCCAATTCGCATTTTAATGATTTGGTTCTACACTTAAATGTAACACTTAGAAGGATAATTAAAATAGCACAAGTGTAAGGATCATTTGCGTGAAAAAAGCCCGTTTACCTTTCTATTATGAATGCTTAATTTTCTTACTTTTCTTTGTCACTACAGCCGCTGAAGCTATGGTGAAATTTGACACGATTGAAGCTGAACACGGCTTATCGATGAATACGGTTAACGATGTGATTACCGACCAAAATGGCTACTTGTGGGTCGCCACACAAGCGGGCCTAAATCGATATAATGGCCAAGATATCAAAGTCTATCTTAAAGAGGATGGCAATGGCCCATCTGGAAATCATATAAGCCATTTATATTATAGTAAAAAAGGTGAATTATGGTTGGCAACCATTAATGATGGCCTTAATAAATTTGAACAAAAAAACAAGCAATTTGAATATTACAATTCACCTGAGCTCGGTTTACCAACCCGTGGCATCAATGACTTAAATGAAGACAGTCAAGGCAATCTTTGGCTTGCCTCCAATGACGGCATTTATGTTTTCTCAACAACGCAAAACAGGCTTATTGAACACATCAAAGCGGGCAACAAAGGCTTGCTGGATGGTAACATTTCGGGGTTATTTCTCGATAAATACGCCAGACTTTGGCTATACCATGAACAAGGGTTACAACTGTATTTACCAGAAGAGCAGCGGTTTAATTCTTTTAAGCACCCTCTTTTGGCCGACAGGAAAATACTCAGCATAGCGAATGGGAATAACAATAGTATTTGGCTAGCTACCGACGAAGGACAATTACTGCATCTTGATTTATCTGAAAAGTTAGTCGCCCCTATTATTACCCCTCACCAAGCCTTTTTTGCTGACAACTTACAGCACAATGATATTAGTGATTTATTATTGGATATCGACGGTACGCTTTGGATTGGCTTTAAACAAGCCGGTCTCGCATCTTATTCACCATTAACTCACCAATTTGAACATTTCTCTCACTCACCTAATAACGAGCATAGTGTCAGCAGTCAGCTAATCAACCGCCTTTGGATAGATGAAGAGCGTCAATTGTGGATCGGTACACGCGGAGCTGGGCTGAGTAAAGCCAATCTAAATAGCCAAGCATTCAATACCATCAACCAGCATTCATTTATTACCAATAACCTAACCGATACCGATATACGTAACATATACCGAGACAAGCAAGACACACTTTGGATTGGTACCGCACAGGGATTATTCATTGCCACTGAAGATGCGAACCGAAACATCACTGGAGTTTCACTTTTTAATCATCCACAATTTGAAACTAAAAGCTTTATCAGTTTTATTAAGCAAGACAATAAACAGCAACTGTGGATTGGTACCCGTGGGAATGGCTTATATATATTGCAATTGAATACGCAACATATAACCCAATATTTAGCAGACAAAAATAATCCGCAGGCGATATCAAGTAATGTCCTTTACAGCCTGTTTTTTGATGATCACCAGCAAGCTTGGATTGCCACAAAAGATGCAGGCATCAGTTTATTCTTATCAGAGCAACTAGGCTTCAAATCTTGGACACATGAACCAGGAAACCCTAATAGCCTTCCAAGTGAAGAAATCAGTAATGTTCTCACTGCCGCAAAAGGTGGTTATTGGATTTTAACCTATGGTTCTGGGTTGATTCACATGTCAGTTGAGGGTAAGTTTACCCAATTTTCACCCAACACGATATCCCACTTCCCCAGCAAACATTTATTCAATGCATATTGGATTGATGAGCAGTTATGGATTTCCTCGAGTGATGGCGTATTTTCATTTAACCCTCAAACCCACACAGTTAAACTTTTCGATAAACAACATGGCCTTATTGATAATATTGCCTACCTCATGGAAAAAGATCATTTAAATCAACTTTGGGTCGGAACCTCTGAAGGACTCAGTGTGATTAATACTGGAGACAATAGTATACGTAATTACACTAAGGCAGATGGATTACAGGACAACGAATTTAACTTCAATGCTGGCTTTGTTGATGATGACAACCGAATTTATCTAGGGGGTATTAATGGATTCAATATGATTTACCCCTTTGATCTGCCTGTGATACAAGCGCCTAGAACACCAATAATCGATGAATTTTATCTATTAAATAAATTACAAAGAATACAAGATGATAGTCGATTTAATCAGCCATTTGACATCAGTTATGCAAACTCAATTCAACTAAACTATCAAGACGCATTGTTCTCTTTTCGTTTTCACAGTAATAACTTACATCAAGCACAACAAATGAGTTATGAATACCGAATGCAAGGCTTACATCAACAATGGTTTGATGACTTAAGTAGTCATGTAGCACATTTTTCAGGACTATCACCAGGAAACTACCAATTTCAAGTAAGAGCTAAAAATCATAATAATCAGTATAGTCCTACAAGATCGTTAGATATTTCCATTACTCCTGCGCCATGGCAAACCTGGTGGGCTTATCTAATCTATGTACTATTTTTTATCACTATTATTGGCATATTTAGTTGGCTACAAACCCGAAAATATCGCATTAAAGTCTCCATGATGGAGCAAATATCTAAAAGTGAGCAACGCTTACAATTGGCACTATGGGGTAGTGGCGATGAATTCTGGGACTGGGACATTCGCAATAAAAGCTCCCACAGAAGTAATACATTTTTACAGTATCCTCAACCAGAAATAGATTTAATGGATACACTTGAGCGATGTGTTCACCCTGAAGATTTATCCAGCGTGATAAATACCATAAGCCCTTGCTTCAAAGAACCCATTAACAAATTTGAACTGACTTATCGCGCCAAAACCTCTGATAACAAATGGGTTTGGGTACTCAATAGAGGTCAAGTTATTGACCGAGATAGTCAAGGGCGCGCCAACCGCATTACTGGCACCATAAAAAATATTCAATCGTTAAAAGAAACAGAACAAGCACTAACACAACTAAATAGTGAGCTTGAAGACAGAGTAAAGACTCGCACAGAAGAACTAAAACTGACTCAAAATGAACTTATTGATAAAGAAAAAATGGCCACCTTAGGCGGGCTGGTTGCCAGCATCACCCATGAAGTGAATACGCCGATAGGAATTAGTGTCACGGCGACGTCACATTTGGCCGATAGGGTAGTTGAATTTAATGAAAGCTACCAAGCAGGAGAAGTCTCACACGAAGATTTTGAATTATATCAAACTGAAGTTGCTGATTGCACTAAGCTCGTTTTATCAAACCTTAACAGAGCCGCGAAATTAATAAAAAGCTTTAAAGAGGTGTCAGTTGATCAATCTAACGAAGATGTCAGAGACTTTAATTTAAAACAGTATTTAGATGAAATATTTATCGCCCTTAATCCGCTGCTTTCACGGACCAAACACCATTATCGATATGACTGCCCTGATGATATATTCCTTCATAGCCAGCCAGGAGTTCTTTACCAAATCATTAGCAATTTATTTAATAACTCGATTATTCATGCTTATCCTGATGGCAATGTTGGAGAGCTCATTTTAACCGTAACCCGTGAAGATAAAGGCATCAAGATTATTTATTCAGACGACGGCTGCGGTATGTCTCCTGAGATAAAAGCACAAATATTCACCCCATTTTTCACCACAAAGCGCGGTAAGGGTGGCAGTGGATTGGGAATGAACATCCTCTATAATTTAGTGACCCAAGTACTTAAAGGCCGCGTCAGTTTGACGACAGAGCCAAACCAAGGAGCTCAATTTTGTATCGAGCTCCCTGAAGAATTAATTATCCAACAAGCAAAATGAATACTGTTTTATCAGCAAAGGTATCGTATGCTAATAGATAGTAATGCGTTAAATTATTAAGGACTGACCGATGGACGAAAGACGTAAGTTTTCTCGAATTTTATTTGATGCTAATGCTTATCTCGCTCAAAGCGATTCGACTTGGCGTACCACCATTCTTGATTTAAGCCTTAATGGCGCCCTGGTACAAATACCAGAAAATTTTACCGGCACCTTAAACAGCCAAGTAATATTGGAATTTGTGTTACCGGATTCAGATGTGGAATTAGTGATGCATACTGAAGTTGTTCATAAAACCACTGAGCATTTAGGCCTACGTTGTATACATATTGATGTTGAAAGTATCAGCCACTTACGTCGAATTATTGAACTTAACCTTGGTGATGCTGAATTGCTTAATCGCGAACTGGAAATGCTTATTCAGCCAGAAGAATAAGCACCTTTAAAGACGCACTTTACAGTGCGTTTAATGCCTCAGATAATTTACTGACGCCAACGACTTCCATCCCTAGCGGCGGTTTTTTAGGCGCATTGGCCTTGGGCACAATGGCACGTTTAAAGCCATGTTTCGCAGCCTCAATTAATCGCTCTTGACCATTAGGCACGGGTCTAATTTCACCAGACAGTCCCACCTCACCAAAAACAACTAAGTCGCTAGGAAGTACTTCACCACGAAAACTCGATACCATAGCCAGTAACAAGGTTAAGTCTGCACTGGTTTCAGTTACCTTAACGCCACCGACCACGTTGACAAATACATCCTGATCAGACATCAACAATCCACCATGACGGTGCATGACGGCCAATAACATGGCCAAACGGTTCGCATCCATACCTACAGCAACTCTTCGTGGATTAGACATAGCAGAACTATCAACCAGTACCTGCAACTCCACCAGTAATGGACGCGTGCCTTCCCACACCACCATAACTAAAGAACCCGATGCCGCTTCATCGCCTCGGGATAAAAAGATGGCTGAAGGGTTAGCGACTTCTTTTAATCCTCGCTCGGTCATAGCAAAAACGCCTAACTCATTAATCGCACCAAAACGATTTTTATGAGAACGAAGTGTCCGATAACGACTGTCGCTATCCCCTTCAAACATCACCGAGCAATCGATACAGTGCTCTAACACTTTAGGGCCTGCCAAACTGCCATCTTTAGTGACATGACCAACCATAATCACAGCGATACCATGCTGCTTTGCAAAGCGAGTCAGATAAGATGCCGACTCTCGCACCTGCGATACACTGCCAGGCGAAGACTGGATGTCACTCATGTGCATGACTTGAATAGAATCAACTACAATTACTTTTGGCTTCTCTTGTAAAGCCACATCACAAATTGCTTCTACGCTTGTCTCTGACAACATACGTAAATTTTGTGTCGGCAATCCTAATCGATGCGCGCGCATGGCCACTTGCTGTAAAGACTCTTCACCGGTGACATACAGGGCAGGCATAATCTGAGCAAGTTGACATAAGGTCTGTAATAATAAAGTACTTTTACCTGCACCAGGATGTCCGCCAATCAAAATCGCGCTACCAGGAACAATCCCGCCACCTAACACCCTATCGAGTTCACCAAATGTACTGGCAATACGTGGTAATTCATTCAAGTCAATTTGATCAAGAGTTTGAACTTGCTTATTCGTCTCACCTGCGTAACCACTAAATTGATGAGTACGAGTCGCACTACTCGCCCCCAAGCGCACCTCGGTAATGGTGTTCCATTCTTGACAAGCATTACACTGCCCCTGCCAACGAGGGAAGTCTTGACCACATTCGTTACATACATATGCTGTTTTATTCTTTGCCATAATGCTCATCAGTAAATATGATTGAAAAATTAATAGGTAAACGTTATTCAAACCACTGTAAACAAACGCCCACACCATAATTATTTGTTAAACTTTATCATTAGTTGGAATTCAGTATAGAATCAGATCCAGACCAAACAATTGATAAAGCAATATCTTTTCATGCCGATAAGATTAACAGCCAGACTCACTAGATGCATTAAAAACGACAATAGAAGATGAGCCTAGACAATCACAGCGTGCTAATAGAACAACTCAAACCTCTGTTAATGGAACCTGACTTTCAGGAACTGTTCGACAGTTTCACGGCTGATGAGTCGAATTCTACCCGTTTCTTACTTAAGATGGAGCTAAATCGTATCTCAGCGCCATGTACTCGCATTATTGATTTACGCGATAAAACGGAGCTGCCATGCGAAGAAGTTGTGATTGGTAAACAAAGACATTTTTTAGATGCTCCGTCAAAAGAAGCCCTTGAACAGGCCTTACCGATTTATCGTAATAAATATACCTTAGGTGTTTATGAAAATGTGATTAAAAACCACAAAATACGTAAACAGCAAAGGCAAGACTCCCCAACTCAAGATAGCGCCATTCAAATTTCCCCTTTCATTGTACCTGGCGTGGTTTTAGGCAGTTATTTTAATCGTAGTGAAGAACGAATGAACTACAGTATTAAAGTATCAGCTTCGCAGCCTGGTAGCGCTGAGGTTTTAGGGGCATCTCTGGATTTATCCGTAGGTGGTGCAAGAATAAAATTACCTGTAAAACACAGTTTTCAAGCTGAAATTCCATTACGAGTAAAGTTACTTGATTTGAATGAAGAGTTTTATTTTGAAGACCTGCAACAAGGCGTTGATTACCAAATAGTCGATATTCAAAACAAAGAAGACAGTGCGGTATTTAGATTAAAACGACTTGGCGTAGGCGAAGAGCTCGATAAGGTTATTACCCAGTTAATACAAGGATACAAGTTTCGCTATAAAGTGGATGTCAACGATGTGATTGTTAACGCCACAGGATTAGGCTTCGAACGTCATTATTTGCCCTTGCAGCCACACTTACCTTTGTATATCTCGATTAAAGAAGGTAAACCCAATATTACCCATGCGTTGCTTGGTCGCGGAAATCATCCTTTGTTGCATTTCTTTCAAGATGAAAGAGATGTTAGCCAACTCCCAGGCATGCTGACAAATAATCGTTTAGTACATCTGATCAAATCCCCCGATATACCTGAGCATCAAATTATTTTTTGTTTTACCCATATTGCCAACGGTAAAGTGCACTTCTATTCAGCCAGCCAATTTGAGTTAATTCAAAATGGGCACTTAGGGCTTTTTTTAGGATTTGGTGCCAAGAAAACAAGCTGGCGTGTATATAAACTAATCAGCCAACGAATCGATCATAAACAAAATTATAAAACCTCAACCTTACCTGGTGATGATGCACGCTACGGTGCATTAACAGAGCAACAATTAGCGAGTTTCAGTCACGTTATTCAAGTCTGTGATTTAAGCAACAGCGAGGTTACTTCACAGTATCAAACATGGTTTAAAAACCAAGATGTTAATCAATTAAAAGTATTTGCCCAACGCAAAATAAACGCCAACAGCATCAAGAGAATCTCAATGCCGTTTACTGAGCGTCGCCACGAATCACGCTATGCTTTCAAAACGTTAGTCACAATTAAACAGGGGAATAAAATTGCCTCTGGCACCACTCACGATATTTCAAGTCGTGGATTGCAAATAACCCTAGATGAACCGATGGATTTTTCCGCCCCTGCATCAGTCAGTATTAGTTTTCCTCGCTTACAAGCTAAAGCAGGTAAAACAAATTTAAGTGGCTTGTCTTATCAACTAATCCGCATTCGTTCAAACAGCAAAGTGCTCCACTTAAGCGCTTTAATTGGCCATGAGCCTCACATGGGGGTTGAGTTTTTAAACAAACTTATTAGTCATAATCAAGACAAACTTGCCAAATTGTCAGACAAAGACGGAGAGCAAAAAGAACTTGCTGATGGGATGAAAAACCTCATGATGCGCGAGATTGTTAGCGTGCCCTACTTTATCGAAAAACACAGTAAATCATTTAGTATCTCAGCTATTGGTATTGGCACTAAAGTCGATGAGATCAGCCATTTATTTTCACAAGATACCGATCAAATTATGCAATATAACCTCGCACCAATAATGGATAATGGCGTATTCAAAGATTCTATTCTTGAACCTATTAAAGCCATGAAAACGGTTAGCGAGTTGCAGTTTTTTGAAGTTTGGGTGCAAATCACTCGACACGCTCGTGGTACGATTAATCTTAATAGTAAAATCGCGTCAGAATTAAGCGCTGATGAACAACTCGCCTTTATTGAACAAGGCCAACGCTTAGGACGTTTTATGGCATTAAGGGTGTATTTTGGTATGGCCGACAAACCCGACATGACCTATATCAGACGAGAATTAGCCTACATTCAAATTCATGCCAGCCATAAAGCCAAGCAGCTTGAGGAGCAACTATGGAAAGTGATAGGTTTAGGCGAGTTTTTAGATATCACTCAAGAAGTCACATTACGCTTTCCACAGTTGGTTACATTAAAACAGCTAAGTTAATGCCCTTAGAATAGATAAACATTATTGATTCTAGTTACCCGAACACACCTATTGTTAAGACACGGCATAGTTTAAATGCCTAAGCCAAACTCAATGTGATTAGAACCTCTTATTTAAATAAGGTGTTACTGCTTTGGTTTGCTAGTCGGCCTGTGCCAGATACCAGTTTTTCACTTTTATAAAATGATCATCGCATGCTTGCTTATGAGTCAACATGTCTGCATGACCATAATCGTACAAATAACCCTGTTCTTTAGCCAGTAAAGTATATTCAGCCTGCTGAAAACCGCATTCAGCCATCATATCTTGCACATCGGAAGGGTTACCCAAAACCGTGTCATTTTTAGCGGCAATAAACCATGTCATTGGCCAAGTTGTTTCTTGAGCTGCTTTGGCATAATTAAAATGGTCATCATGGTCAATCCACTCACCTCTTACCCAGTCGATTGACTGAGTAAGAGATTGATGGCTTTCATTATCCATACCAAACCGATAACGATAAGCATCAAAAAAGCCCTGTTTAGTGGCAACCAATGGCGCGAGTCGATTCCAAAACACATCAACCATTAACCACTTACGCAGTGATTTAATTTTGATCGTGCGTTTGGTACCAAAAGTTAAAAATGATGCCACGCTAACTTGTAAATCTGTAAAGCGGATTAAACTACTTGCCATCAGTACGCCGCCCCAAGAATGGGCACACCAGTGCACTTTGGATGCGTTAGGCTGACGCTGCAAAATAAAAGACTGCACTAAAGGTAGCTGCTCCCTTATCACTTCACCCTGACCTAAGTCATAATGCTTATCGATCAATGGCGTACTTTTGCCCCTTCCTGCTGTGTCTAATACATAAACATCAAAACCTTGCTCAGCCAGAAAACATCCTAAACCACGACCCGAATCGCTATAAAAAACCCGTCCATTCGACATAGCACCGTGTAGCATTAAAATGGGAGTAACGTGTTTATTTGCTCCTTTGGCAGGAATAAAACGTACATGTAATTGCCCTTGTCTATAAGGGATGTATAAAGATTCTTGGGTCGTTGATTTCAAAGTGGCAACTATTATTACTTAAAGGATTAATCTAAAACTTAATCATAACTAGCAGTAATATCAACTAAAATAGAGTAAACATCCTAAATAAAATTTCAATTGAGTACGGCAAAATCTGCATTAGTTCAAACCTGAGCAAAGCATGACTGCAAGAAACATGAACTCACTCTAGCAACCTTGCTCACACTAAACCAACTATTGCTTATGGCAAGCATGTACAGTTTCAGAGCCACTGCAGCGTTAAAAACCAGAACACATGAACACATGAACACATGAACACATGAACACAAAGGTATTGTTTACCCCAAAATAATTTGGAGTAAACAGGATAGACTTGAGACCAATAGCGACTATTTATGCCTGAGTTATTTTCGAAAACAACCAGCCTGAGATTTTACCCTTGCAAGCAAAAGACTAACGCACGCAGATCTAGCTGACTAACCGCTAAATTTGCCGCCGCGATTAATTTCGGCTTAGCATGAAATGCAATGCCTAAATCAGCGGCTTGGATCATCGGGATATCATTTGCACCATCTCCGATAGCTACCACTTGCCCCGCGTCTATTTGCCACTTTTGAGCACACTTGCCGATGACATTCGCTTTGTAATTCGCATCAACAACCTCACCTGTCACCTGTCCCGTCAGTTTGCCCTCTTCAATGACTAACTCATTAGCAAAAGCCGCATCTAGCTTCAACTGATGCATAAGGTGATTAACGAATGGCGTAAAGCCACCAGAAGCCACTACCACTCGCCATTGATTTGTTTGTAGTTCTTCCAAAGAAGCGGTTAAACCTGGCATCAAAGGCAAGGTTTTACACAGGGTATCAATAATAGCCGCATCAGCATCAGCTAACTTGCTAACACGTAGTCGCAAGCTTTGTTCAAAATCTAATTCGCCACGCATCGCACTGGCTGTTACGGCTGAGACTTCTTCGCCGACACCAGCCAAAACCGCTAACTCATCAATACATTCAATTTGAATTGCAGTTGAATCCATATCCATCACCAACAAGCCCTTTTGATAAAGCAATGGTAATGGTTCAGTAATGACTAATAACTCTGCGGCTAATCCTTCTTGAGTGAGCGTTTGCTCGAATAGTGCAATCAGTTCATCAAGCGGCTTTTGTGTCGCAATTTCAATCCCAATTAAGTCATTGCTCCGCGCAAGTACTGAAAAACTCGCATTAACCAATAATGACGCTAACCAGATATCGATGTGTTGTTGAACAGATTGCTCAAACACCACTCGAATGCGTTCACAAAACAATGGCGCTATCTGATTATGATAGTCTGACTCGTTATAACGCTGGCATAATAAGCCATTATGCTGATAATCGTTTTTCGAGGATGACAACAACCACGTTAGAATAGTATCTCCATTCTTATTGACTGCACTTGCCGATGGTGATGCTGTACTAGGATTGAGCATGGGTCGAACCTCTTTGATTACAACTATCTACTGATGAGTTTTTAGATTAATATAATTTCCACACCACAAACCATTGAAAAATGGCAGTCAGGCGCTGTTGCAAGCGTTTCATTAAATAGAAAAATGACTAAGGATTAAAGTGATTTTTGTTAAAGGTCTAAAGAAAAGACAAAAAATTAGCAGGATCATTCAAGTCATTCTTGCCATAGGTTTAGTATTTGGACTAATCAACCTGTGGCAAAATAGCTTGAAAAACGGTCAAAAACTGCTGAGTTCACAAACGCAGTTGATGGCGAGAACCCTTGCCCAACAGGCGGCAAACGGTGCCGCTCCAGCGATGTTTTTGCAAAATGATGAACAACTGCAATGGCTAGCTTCAACTTTGGTTGCAGACCCTAAAGTCATGTCGGTTAATATTTATAATGCTCAAGGGGTAAGACTCGCTTTCGCTCAATCGGTAACAACTGATGACTTAGGACCTGATTCAGAAGCATTACGTCAATTACTGGCAAGTTATCCGCCATTAATTGAAAATGTGATGCAGCAAGAGAACAATTTGGGTTATGTTGAAGTACGTTTAGATCTGAGTATCTTTTTTGATGAAATCAAATATTTACATCAAAAAAATATGGAGTTATTAAAGTGGATGTTAGTGACAGCTTGCTTTATCGGCTTTCTGCTGTCACGTGCATTATCATTCAAACGAGCAGACTTTGAACGTCGTAAAACACGGATTAAACAGTTTAAGAAGCATTTTGCAGCGCAAGAAGCCACTGACCAGAATGAAACCCAAAAATAACATACAAAAATGGGCGCTATTAGCGCCCATTTTTTATTAAAGCTTTTACCACATTAAAGTGTTAATGCTGCATCTAAAGTCATAACGATCATATCGTTAAAGGTGGTTTGACGCTCATCAGAAGTGGTTTTTTCACCAGTACGGATATGGTCAGACACAGTGACAACACATAATGCTTTCGCACCTAATTCATGCGCAACACCATATAAACCAGCAGCTTCCATTTCGACGCCTAACACGCCCATTCTTTCCATAACATCAAACATTTCTGGATCTGGCGTGTAGAACAAGTCTGCAGAGAAAACGTTGCCCACTTGAATTTTGGTACCATGTGCTTTCGCTGAATCAACAACAGCACTTAATAGGCTATAATCGGCAATTGCAGCAAAGTCTTGGTTTTTAAAGCGTAAACGGTTAGCTTGAGAGTCAGTACATGCCCCCATACCGATAATCACGTCACGTACTTTTACATCAGTACTAATTGCGCCACATGTACCAACACGGATTAAGTTTTTAACGCCGTATTCTTTAATTAACTCGTGGGCATAGATAGAACAAGATGGAATACCCATTCCTGAACCCATAACAGAAATACGCTTACCTTTATATGTACCAGTAAAACCAAGCATGTTACGTACGTCAGTAACTTGCTCAACATTTTCTAAAAATGTTTCTGCAATATACTTAGCACGTAATGGATCTCCTGGAAAAAGAACTGTTTCAGCAAACGCGCCTTCTACGGCATTAATATGTGGTGTAGCCATGTTGTAACCCCTATGTTTCTATTTTATTTGATACCGCTTAATAATGTTGATAGTTTAACAAACGTATTAAACTTTATATAGAACCGTCGTTCGAAAATGTGACTAGTTTATAAAAGATTCACCATATTCCATCGGTTCTAACTTAAAATAGCTTGCAATTGACTGTCCCATGTCAGCAAATGACTTACGACGGCCTAATGAACCTGCCTTTAATCCTGCGCCATAAGCTAAAACAGGCACGTGTTCGCGAGTATGCTCAGTGCCTTTCCAGGTTGGATCACAACCGTGATCTGCGGTCAGCAAAAGAAAGTCATCTTCAGATAAAATAGCTAACAACTCAGGTAAACGTGAGTCGAAATATTCAAGCGCCTTAGCATAACCTGCGATATCGCGGCGATGCCCATAGTGAGAGTCAAAATCAACAAAGTTAGTAAATACAATCGTATTGTCACCGGCACGTTTAACCTGCTCTAAGGTAGCATCAAACAGTTGCTCAAGACCTGTCGCTTTATATTGTTGGGTAATCCCGCAATTAGCATAAATATCAGCAATTTTACCGATACTTACTACTTCACCACCGGCCTCTTTTAACTTGTCTAGTACTGTTGGCGCAGGCGGTTGAACCGCATAATCATGACGATTACCTGTGCGAGCAAAATCAGCAGGGCCAGTACCTATAAATGGACGCGCAATAACGCGACCAATGTTATACGGCTCAAGTTCTTCACGGGCTATTTCACACAGGCGATATAAATTCTCTAACCCGAAAGTTTCTTCATGACAGGCAATTTGGAACACTGAATCAGCAGAGGTATAGAAAATAGGCTTACCAGAACTCATGTGCTCTAAGCCTATTTCTTCCAAAATTGTCGTCCCAGATGCATGACAATTGCCTAAAAACCCATCCAAACCAGCACGGGCTAGAATTTTATCTGTTAGCTCTTTTGGAAATGAGTTCTTCAAATCACTGAAATATCCCCATTCATAAAGCACAGGAACACCTGCCATTTCCCAGTGACCACTTGGCGTGTCTTTACCAGAACTTAATTCTTCGGCATGACCGTAAGCCCCAATAACATCAACATTGTCAGCAAAACCTGCTGCAAACTGACCGGTAGATTCAAAGCCCGCATGGCCTAAACCTAAACGGGCTAAGTTAGGCAATTTTAATGGTCCCTGGCGACCCACATCAGCCAAGCCTTCTGCACAGGCTTTCGCTATATGTCCAAACGTGTCTGAACCTACATCGCCAAACTTGTCTGCATCAGCCGCAGCACCAAGACCAAATGAATCTAACATTAATATGATTGAACGTTTCATACCTAACTCCTATAAATCTTCAGCACGAATATAGCGGTATATTTCAGGTGTTTTTTCAGGTTGCGTATCACCAATATGGATAGCGCCTCTAACCGCTGCTGCCGCTTCTTCAAATGCTTGCTCAGATTGAGCATGGATCATGGCAAGTGGCTTATCTGCACTAATTGCATCGCCTAGAGCACACACTTGTGTCAACCCTACGCTGTAATCTAATGCGTCACCTGGTTTGCGGCGACCGCCGCCCAAAGTAACCACTGCCAAACCTAATTCTCGCGTATCCATACTGTGCGCAAAGCCGACTTGGCTTGCGTAGACTGGACGAATAATTTGTGCATGCGGTAAATACTTGTCGTATGCTTCAACAAAATCGCTTGGCCCACCAAGGCCACTAACCATTCTACCGAAGATCTCAGCGGCTTTACCGTTATCTAATACAGCATTTAGTTTAGTACGAGCTTCAGCATCATTTTGTGCAATACCGCCTAAAATAAGCATTTCTGAACATAAGCCCATCGTAACTTCATACAATCTAGGATTGCGATATTGACCCGTTAAGAAGTTGATTGCTTCACGCACTTCAACCGCGTTACCAGCACAAGATGCCAGTACTTGGTTCATGTCAGTTAATAAGGCTGTAGTTTTAGTCCCAGCGCCATTAGCAACAGCTGTAATACTTCTAGCAAGCTCTTCAGATGCTTCATAGGTTGGCATGAATGCACCACTGCCGACTTTGACATCCATTGCTAAAGCATCTAAGCCTGCTGCAAGCTTTTTAGACAAAATTGACGCTGTGATTAATGAAATTGACTCAACCGTTGCTGTGTTGTCGCGAATTGAATAAAAACGTTTATCGGCAGGAACTAAATCACCAGTTTGACCAATAATAGCCACACCAGCTTCTTTTACAACTTTACGGAATAATTCACTAGAGGGCTCAGTTTGATAACCCGGAATGGCGTCAAACTTATCTAAAGTGCCACCAGTGTGACCTAAACCACGGCCTGAGATCATTGGGACATAACCGCCACATGCCGCAGCCATAGGGCCAAGCATCAAGCTAATTACATCGCCTACACCACCAGTACTGTGCTTATCAATAATCGGACCGTTTAAAGACAAACCACGCCAATCAAGGACAGTGCCAGAATCACGCATTGCAGATGTCAGTGCAATTCGCTCGTCCATGTTCATATCATTGAAATACACCGCCATACCGAGGGCCGCTATTTGGCCTTCTGAGACAGTGTTATGAGTGATGCCGTTTACAAAGAATTGAATTTCTGCAGTAGAGAGTGCTTCACCATTACGCTTTTTACGGATAATTTCTTGTGCGAGGAACATAATATAACCTCCATCTAGGCAATCCATTGTGAACTAGAGTGGGATCGCCGAAAATATCTGTAGCGATGAGGCTTATTGTCTAAAAGAAAATAAACCTCAGCTACAACATTAATTAGAATTAGTAGCCTTGATTAGGCTTAGGCGCTTCAGCTAATTCTAATGTATGTAATAAACTGTTTAGCAAGCTAGAGGCACCAAAACGGAATGTGTCTGGAGTAATCCATTCTTCACCTAAAATACTCGCTGCTACCGCTAAAAATTCAGCCGTTTTGGCAGCATCTTTAACGCCGCCAGCCGGTTTAAAACCAACTTTACGATTCTTTTCACTGATCACTGTTAACATGATCTCGGCTGCTTCTAGTGTGGCATTAACCGGCACTTTACCAGTCGATGTTTTAATGAAATCAGCACCTGCATCAATAGATAGTTCAGAAGCCTTACGAATTAATGCTGGATCTTTTAGTTCACCAGATTCAATGATCACTTTTAGAATGGCTTCATCGCCACAGGCTTCTTTACAGGCTTTAACAAGTTCAAAACCCACTGTTTCGTCACCAGCCATTAATGCACGATATGGAAAAACAACATCAACTTCATCGGCACCATAAGCCACCGCTGCACGCGTTTCTAATACGGCAATTGCAATATCGTCATTACCGTGTGGGAAGTTAGTCACTGTCGCGATTTTGATGTCTTCACAATCAAGATCATTCAAGGTTTTGCGTGCAATAGGAATAAAACGAGGATAAATACAAATCGCGGCGGTATTACCTGCAGGCGTTTTGGCTTTGTGGCATAGATCGATGACTTTTTGATCGGTATCATCGTCATTCAAAGTGGTTAAGTCCATTAGAGAAATACCCATTTGTGCCGCTTTTTTTAAATCAGTCATTTTTGCTCTCCGTAAATAAAATCAGTAGATAATTTTTGTCAGGGCAACAAAGTGAAGTGGCATATGATTATAGTTATGGCCGAGTCTTCATATATTGCCAGTAAATAGAAATGATTTACTAACCTAAGTATTCAATCTGATAACGAGTACCACGACTTGAATCCTTGAAGACCGGAAAAGGCAAAATAAATAATTATTCTAACAATTTCCGCGAAAAATCCATTTTAGCGCGTTTTACTTATGCTTAACAAAAGACATTGAAACTTAGAGAATGCCCTTTAGTAAGAATAAAGTGGAGCCATGCAAGCATGGCTCCAAAGCACAATTAGAAGTTGTACTTAGCAGTGAAAATAACACCATCGTGATATGCTGCTGTACCTAATTTTTGGTCAGCATAACGGTATTGTACGCCTGCAGTAAACTCTTTAGTTGCATTCCACCATAGTGAAACTGCACCATTATGTCCTACAGAATCTAAAGTATATTGAGTACCATTGCTACGGAACTGATCTTCACGAGCAAACTCAGTTTCATGCCATTGAGTAACCATGAAATCCTGACCGCCTAACTTGAAGTTGTAACCAAGTACCCAACCAGCCATGTAACCGTTAAAACCTGAACCTGAGAAAGTTTGGTTTTCATAATGTAAACCTAAGAAAGGCTTAATCCAAAAACCAGAATCAGTAAAGATGTCATAGCTAACACCCGTTACAAGGTTTTGGTCAAAGAAACCTTCACCAGCAACAGTTAAGCTGTAGATATGGTTATAGAAGTTCCAGTTAGATTCACCGATATTTACCGCAACAGAACCTTTTGCAGCGACACGGAACGAGTCTGTTACTGGGCTACCACTGAAATCACGGTCTGAAGTATTGATGTTTTGTGGATTTTCTAAATCGATAAAACCGTATACATCACCCCAAGAATAACCAGCACCACCTTCAACTTCTAAATAAACGAAATCTTCTTTAGCGCCGCCATAGCCGCCGTTAGAGCGTTCTTCTGCTTTATCGGTCCAATCTAGGTAGTTTACAGAAACACTAGCAAAACCATAAAATTGTTCAGCTTGTACTGTACCAGTTGTCATTGCAGCTACTGCTGCAGCAATTAAAGTTAAAGTTTTAACGTTTTTCATCATCAACCCCATTTATCATTGTTTGGCTATCTTCAAGGACAGCTTTGTCTTTAAGCACACGTATTTTACCGCTATTGTTGTAAATCACAATATTAAACCAGCAAAAAAACGAATACTAAATTCTATTCTGTGAACAATGTCGCGACTTTATTGCAACATGTCAACAACACAACTAGTGTCACTCTAAATGTAATAATTGAAAGTACTTGAAACTCAATACTTTAATTCAATCATCACGATTTTGTACTTTGGAAACTGGTGGATTAACGCCAATCATTATGACAACGTAATCTCAAATATCGGGCTTTACGGCTTAGCGCCTGTAAAGCCCGCTTCCTATGAATATCTAGCAATTACATCGCTAAGAATAAACCAGCAAGTGTCGCACTCATTAAGTTAGCTAATGATGCAGCGATAACCGCACGCACGCCTAACTTAGCCAAATCATGACGACGGCTAGGAGCCATTGCACCTAGACCACCTAACAGAATTGCAATTGAAGATAAGTTAGCAAAACCACACAGTGCAAAAGAGATAATCGCTTGAGTACGATCAGTCATAGCTTGACCTGTAGCTTCAACTAGCATGCCACCATCAGCAACGTCTTTCAGGTAAGGAGCAAAGTTTAAGTAAGCAACAAATTCGTTAACGACAATCTTTTGACCGATGAAAGAGCCTGCAACCATAGCTTCGCTCCACGGTACACCGATTAAGAAAGCTAAAGGCATAAAGATGTAACCAAGAATTAACTCTAGTGATAGACCTTCAAAACCAAACCAGCCACCAATACCACCTAGCATGCCGTTAACCATTGCAATCAAACCAACGAAAGCAAGTAACATAGCACCAACGTTTAACGCTAAGTGCATACCAGACGCCGCACCTGATGCAGCAGCATCAATCACGTTTGCAGGCTTATCAGTATCTTCTGGTAAGTCTGTCATGTCGTTGTTGGTGTGTTCAGTTTCTGGGTGCATTAGCTTAGCCATCATTAAGCCACCTGGTGCAGCCATAAATGATGCAGCAACCAAATACTCAATTTTAACGCCCATTCCTGCATAACCCGCTAATACCGCACCAGCGATTGAAGCTAAGCCACCAACCATGATTGCGAATAACTCAGAGTTAGTCATTGTAGGAATGAAAGGACGAACAACTAAAGGCGCTTCAGTTTGGCCTACGAAGATGTTTGCAGTTGCAGACATAGACTCTGTACGGCTAGTACCAAGTGCTTTTTGTAATCCACCACCGATGAACTTAATTACCACCTGCATGATGCCTAGGTAGTAAAGAACCGCGATTAATGAAGAGAAGAAAATGATTACTGGTAATACGCGAACCGCGAATACGAAGCCAACGCCATTACCAAACATTGCGTCAGTACCTAAACCACCAAATAGGAAGTTGATACCCGCTTGAGAATAACCAATTACATCAGCAACAGCAGTTGAAACACCGCCTAATACTTGTTGACCAATTGGAACATACAATACGAAACCAGCAAAGAACGCTTGAATTGCTAAAGCGCCACCTACGGTACGTACGTTAATAGCTTTTTTATTTGTCGATAGTAAGAAACCTATCGCAAGTAGGGTGACCACCCCTACTAAACTCATAATTATATCCATTAAACATCACCCTTATTTAATTGTTAACAGTTCTTATTAATGTTGTTAACTCACCTTATTTCCGAAACAGATTATAACCGAGCATTTGAGGAAAAGCGTCGTTTTGATCAAACTTTTAGAGTTTAGTTTCAGATATTTACGCTAGATAACTTTGCAAAATAGGCTTCGTTTTAAAAAAAATTATTAAAGCTCATATAGTTGCAAAGTGTTTTTATTAACCTGTTCTAATATAGGAACAGTTGATTTTTTACGCAAAAAAGCAATTTTTTCTATAATTGAAGGTAAAATAATCGGTGTATTGCGTTTTTCGGTTGAATTTAATGGTGCCATGCTGGGTGAATCAGTCTCGATCACGAAGGTTTCCAATGGGAGTTCAGTAACGACTTGGTGAAGTTTTTTTGCAGAAGAGTTAAGTATCAAACCACCGATACCCAGTTTAAATCCTAAAAATTGATACTGCTTTGCCACCTCCACACTGCCATAAAATCCATGTATGACCCCGCCCTGGGTTAACTTTGTTTTGGCTAATAAAGCAATTAATTCAGAATGGCATTTTACCGCATGGATTATTACTGGCAGTTGATATTTTTTTGCCAAGATCAACTGTTGGTAACATAAATCAATTTGTGCTGAAAAATTTGGACGCAGTTTATCCAAACCACACTCACCAATAGCTACAAACAAAGGGTTGGTCAGATTATTAATAATTTGTTGTTCTAGTTTGACCATGGCTTGCATAAGATCTTGAGGTATGAACCAAGGATGGATCCCCAATCCGAAAAAACATTGATATTGATTGGCAATGTCTAACTGACGTGACCATCGGTCAGGACTTACCCCGGGTATTAATACCTTATCAATCCCTTGAGCTTTCATTTTAAGGAATAATGCTTGGCGATCCTGATCAAACTCTTCAAAGTCTAAGTGCGCATGGGAGTCGAAAAAGGTTTGCTTCATCATAATTTACTCAAAAAGAGGGTATAAAAAAGGCAGTCTTCACTGCCTTTAAAAGTTTAAGTAAGCCTAGCTCAAAAAGTATTAATTTTCGCGTGTTGTAGCAAACTCAACATCAGGGTAACGCTCTTTTGAGAGGTTAAGGTTAACCATTGTCGGTGCAATATAAGTTAAATTATTGCCACCATCTAGCGCTAAGTTAGGGCTACACTTACGGCGGAACTCTTCTAGCTTACGCTCATCCTTACAATATACCCAACGAGCCGTTGACACGCTGATACCTTCATAAATAGCTTCAACGTTGTATTCACTCTTTAAACGACCAACAACCACTTCAAACTGCAGCACACCAACGGCACCGACAATTAGGTCGTTAGAATCTAACGGCCTAAATACCTGTACAGCACCTTCTTCAGCAAGCTGAACCAAACCTTTGAGTAATTGCTTTTGCTTCAATGGATCTTTTAAGCGAATACGGCGGAACATTTCAGGGGCGAAGTTAGGAATACCGGTAAATTTAAGCGATTCACCTTGGGTAAAAGTGTCACCAATTTGAATGGTACCGTGGTTGTGCAAGCCAATGATATCTCCAGGATAAGCTTCTTCAACCTGCTCGCGATCACCCGCCACAAAGGTCAAGGCATCTGAAATACGCACATCTTTGCCAATGCGCACATGATGCATTTTCATGCCTTTTTCATACTTGCCAGATACCACACGCATAAATGCAACACGGTCACGGTGCTTCGGATCCATGTTTGCCTGAATTTTAAAGATAAACCCAGAAAAATTAGGATCTTTAGCAGTAATTTCACGCACATCGGTATTTCGAGCTTGTGGCTTTGGCGCCCACTCAACAAGACCATCTAGCATATGGTCAACACCAAAGTTACCTAATGCCGTACCGAAATACACAGGCGATAACTCACCTTTTAAAAAGGCATTTAGGTCGAATTCATGGGAAGCCCCTACAACCAACTCAAGCTCTTCACGCAATTGCTCAGCTAACTCGCTACCAATGGCTTTATCTAGCTCTGGGTTATCGATCCCTTTAACTAAACGCACTTCTTGGATCGTGTGACCTTGGCCACTTTGGTATAAAATCGCTTCTTGGCGGTGGATATGGTAAACACCTTTAAATGATTTACCGCAACCAATTGGCCAAGTAATAGGCGCACAAGCAATTTGCAGTTCATTTTCGACTTCATCCATGACATCCATAGGATCACGAATATCGCGATCACATTTATTCATGAAAGTAATAATGGGGGTATCACGCAAACGTGTCACTTCCATTAATTTACGTGTCCGGTCTTCTACACCTTTTGCGGCATCTATGACCATTAGACATGAGTCAACCGCTGTAAGCGTTCTATAGGTATCTTCAGAGAAGTCTTCGTGACCTGGTGTATCAAGTAGATTGACAAGGCATTCACGGTAAGGGAATTGCATCACAGATGTAGTAATAGAAATACCACGATCTTTTTCCATTTCCATCCAGTCAGATTTAGCGTGCTGCTTAGAGCCACGACCTTTAACCGTACCCGCGACTTGAATTGCTTGACCGAATAACAATACTTTTTCAGTAATTGTTGTCTTACCCGCATCCGGGTGGGAAATGATGGCGAAGGTTCGACGTTTATCGACCTCAACATTTATGCCTGACATGGTAACCTTTGCACTTGATGCTAAAAAAGGCGCAAATTATAGCGCCTATCGGTTAACTTGGCTAGGCAAACTGCCGTTTAGGATTTTTGAGATTGTTCGAGGATCTGTTTAACTTTTGCAAGCTCAATACGTGCATACCTGTGCTCAACAAAATCGTAAATATTTGTCGCTAAAGTTAAACGGTAATAATTAGCTGCATCTTGATACTGACCCAGTTCTTCAGCACGTTTACCTAAGTAAAAATAAGCTTCACATAAGCGCTCAGCGTATTCTTTAGGATCACGCAATTCCACTTTTGCAGCTGAAAAAACCTGCTGTTTAGATAATTTTCCAAGATAATAATCGACCAAAACACTCGGCCAAGAGTTATCTGCAAGTTGGGTGCGTTGACTACTTAATGCCGTTAAAGCGGAATCGCTATTCATTTGTGATGACATCAAATAAAGCCATAACGCACGGTAACCATCTGATGGGTCACGATCATAAAAGTCTTGCATATCTTGAACAGCTAATTCATAACGCTCACCGTAGTATAAAGCGATACCACGATTTAAAAATGCGTAATCATATTCTGGCGCGAGCTCTAATACCCCATCGAATGCTTCATAGGCACTTTCAAATTCACCCTCTTGAGTGTAATAAATCCCAAGGAAATTATAAGCATCGGCAAGATTAGGCTGCAACTTCAGCGCTTGATGAAAGTCAATTCGACCTAATAAACGTAAACCAACGCTATCGTAAATAACGCCTCGATCATAATGGAATCGCGCTCGCTGCTCATCAGTCAGTTCCATTGTTGCCAAAATCTCATTTAATTTGGCCAAGGTCACTTCAAGTTTATAATCAGGCATCACCGGGGCAACAACCATTTGCCCTGAAGCAGCATCATTTGAACCCGATGTCGCTGCACAGCCTGAAAGCAACAAGCTAGCACCTGCCATAATGGCTACAAACGTGGTGCGTAATTTAAATTCCATCCACTTTACTCTAATCAGGTTCAATAATAATCAGCATCATAGCAACCTAGCAGAATTAGTGCTATTTGCTATTGGCTAAATTTGCAAAAAAACTAAAAAAAAGGAGACCAAATGGTCTCCTTTTTTATCATTCAATACAAAAGCCTAAATTGGCAACTTATTCAGCAGCTTCTTTAGTTTGTGCTTCTTTAATTGATAAACGTACGCGACCTTGACGATCCACTTCCATTACCTTAACAGCAACTTCTTGGTTCATTTCTAAATGGTCAGATACATTAGCTACGCGCTCATCACTAATTTGTGAAATATGCACTAAGCCGTCTTTACCAGGAAGAATGTTAACAAATGCGCCGAAATCAACGATACGGATAACTTTACCGTTATAAACACGACCCACTTCAACTTCTGCAGTGATTTCTTCAATACGACGGATAGCTTCTTTGGTAGCTTCACCATTGTTAGAAGCAATCTTTACTGTACCGTTGTCATCTAGTTCAATAGTGGTACCCGTCTCTTCTGTAAGAGCACGAATAGTTGCACCACCTTTACCAATCACATCACGGATCTTCTCAGGGTTGATCTTGATAGTCGTAATACGTGGAGCATGGTCAGAAATATCATCACGGTGTGAACCAATAGCTTGGTCCATCACGTTAAGAATATGAACACGAGCGCCATATGCTTGTTGCAAAGCGATGTCCATAATTTCTTTAGTGATACCTTCGATTTTGATATCCATCTGCAATGCAGTAATACCATCACGCGTACCGGCTACTTTAAAGTCCATATCACCTAAGTGATCTTCATCACCAAGAATGTCAGAAAGAACAACGAAATCGTCACCTTCTTTAACTAGACCCATCGCAATACCAGCAACAGAAGACTTGATAGGAACACCCGCATCCATAAGTGCTAGTGAAGTACCACATACTGAAGCCATTGAGCTTGAACCGTTAGATTCAGTAATTTCTGAAACCACACGGATGCTGTACGGGAATTCTTCAGCTGAAGGCATTACAGCGTTCATACCGCGCCACGCTAATTTTCCGTGACCGATTTCACGACGCTTAGGTGAACCAACCATACCTGTTTCACCAACAGAATACGGAGGGAAGTTATAATGAAGCATAAAGCGATTTGTACGTTCGCCCATAATGCTATCAATTTTCTGAGCATCACGCTCAGTACCTAAAGTACAAGTCACTAATGCCTGTGTTTCACCACGGGTAAATAATGAACTACCATGAGTACGAGGCAGTACGCCAGCTAATACACTTAGAGCACGGATCATGTCTGGTTCACGACCATCGATACGCGGTTTACCACTAATAATACGACCACGAACGACTTTTTTCTCTAAACTACCAAGTAAGTTATCAACTTCACGTTGATCAACTTCTGGATTTTCAGCAACTAATGCAGCTTTAGCAGCGGCTTTAACAACCCCAACTTGCGCATAACGGTCTTGCTTAACTTCGATTTGGTAAGCTTCTGTCATGCCTACTTCTGCTAAATCTTTAATTTTAGCAACTAAGTCTTGATCTTGAACTGGAGCAGTCCAATCCCATGTAGGCTTACCCGCTTCAGCTTTAAATTCAGCAATGGCGTTAACAACAACTTGTTGCTGGTCATGACCATAAGTCACGGCACCTAGCATGATTTCTTCGGCTAATGATTTGGCTTCTGATTCAACCATTAACACTGCACTTTCAGTACCTGCAACAACTAAGTTCAAGTCGCTTTCAGCAAGCTGGTCAACTGTTGGATTTAATAAATATTCACCGTTGAAGTAACCTACACGAGCAGCACCTAGTGGACCACTGAATGGAATACCAGAGATAGCAAGCGCTGCTGAAGTACCGATCATTGATATAATGTCTGGCTCAATTTGTGGATCAACCGAGACAACAGTAATGATAACTTGAACTTCGTTTTTAAAACCGTTAGGAAATAAAGGGCGAATAGGACGGTCAATTAGACGTGCGATCAGAGTTTCATCTTCTGAAGGACGACCTTCACGCTTAAAGAAACCACCAGGGATTTTACCCGCTGCATAGGTTTTTTCTTGGTAGTTAACTGTTAATGGGAAGAAGTCACGGCTTAAATCAGCCACTTTTTTTCCTACAACAGTGACTAATACTGTTGTATCACCCATGCTTGCTAATACAGCGGCATCAGCTTGACGTGCAATAACACCAGTTTCTAAGGTGACAGTATGTTGACCATACTCAAAACTCTTTACAATTGGATTCACGTGACCCATTCCTTAATTAATGACCTTTAAATTACGCGCACAAGTATACTGCAAATAGATTCAATAGTTAAATAGACACTTAACACTTGTTGAAAAAATTAATTTTTATGTTTTAAAACAAGTCTTAAAATACATTATATCTCTATAAAATATTGTGTTTTTAACGAAGATGAATGCATAGTTACTTAAACAAATAGCCAATTAATCAGCATTAAGCATTTATCTCAAAAATAGGGGTGACAAGCTTGGTTAATTTTACTAGAGTTAGTTTGGCTAATTAGCATTTTCTTTACTATGATTCAACTTGTTATGCTTCTAAAAACACGAGAGTATTTGCCTTACTAACACACATAAAAAAATTGGCAATTTACTTAATAAGTCATCAAGGACACGGAATAAAAAATGACACCAAGATTTAAATCCTTAACATGGAAACAAACTAATCTGGTCGTGTTCACAGCACTTTTTTTCGCTATCGCGATTTTTGTTGTGGAAATTGCGTTAGTTGTAGTGACCACCAAGCAGCAATTGACCAGTTCACAACAAGAACTGCTCAACTCTGTCGAACAAACTACAACCAATGCTGTATGGGCATTGGACGATAAACTGGCCCAACAAACATTAGACGGTATCATTAAAGTTGATAATATTGGATCGGTTTCATTAGAGCTTGATGATGGTACTTTATTTGTTAACGCCTTAAATGAAGGCGAAGACTTCTCTGAAAACTATGTAATTTTAAGTAATAGACTTTTTGGTGATTTGAAGGAAATATCACGTCCTCTGTACAGACCATTTTATTTTGAAGGTAGCAAGAAGCAGCAGTTAATTGGTAGTCTGACCATATTTTATGACACTCAAAAATTAACCACTCACCTTTTTGATCAATTGCAACTGAGTTTTATCGCCACTCTCGCTCGCGCATTATTATTAACCTTAGTCTTGACTGTAGTATTCCATCGTTTCCTAACTCAGCCAATTGCACGGATCAGCGAAGCTATTGATAAAATTGATCCAGACTCACCAGACGAAAACTTGTTGCCAATTTCTAAAGCCCATAAAGACGATGAATTAGGCTTGGTAGCCAGTAAATTTAATCAGATCCTGCTTCAATTTAGCCAAACACAAAATAAACTTCGTAAAATGGCAACCCGCGATCCTCTCACTGGTTTGCCCAACAGAACGTTATTACTAGAAACGCTTAATGTGACAATTCAACGCTCACGGGTGCATAAACGCAATTTTGCTCTACTGTTTATTGATTTAGATAGATTTAAAAACGTCAATGATTCTTTGGGACATGCGCTTGGAGATCAATTTTTAGCCCGAATAGCGCGAATTCTTGAGCGCGTAGTCGGTGACAAGGGCAGCGTCGCTAGATTAGGTGGTGATGAATTTGTGGTGTTGGCAGATGATATTCAAAGTCCGGATCAGGCCGCTGATTTCGTCGATAAGCTATTAATGCAACTTAACACCCCACTTCAGTTGAATGAACATACGATACATCCAGCTGCATCAATAGGGATCTCCATTTACCCTGATGATGGTAACAGTGCTGAAGACTTAATTCGTCATGCTGACATTGCTATGTATAGCGCCAAAGCAGCGGGCTCTAATCAGTGGGCCTTCTTTAAAGAACAGATGACTGAGCGCGCTGCGGTCAGACTTCGTACCGAAGCCTCATTACATGACGCTCTGAAAAACAATGAGTTCGTACTATTTTTCCAACCAAAACTCGACATCAATACCAATAAAGTGATTGGCTGTGAAGCCCTGATCCGCTGGCAAAAAGATGGACGCATTATTAGCCCAATGTCATTCATTCCTGTGGCAGAGGAAACGGGTATTATCATACCGATTGGACGTTGGGTAATAGAGCAAACCTGTAAGACCCTCAGAGATTGGCAGAAAAAATATAACTACGCCATACCTATAGCAGTTAATGTGGCTTCACAACAATTTGCAGATGCCAGCTTAGTGCCTGATATAAAACAGTTGGCATTGCGCTATCAAATTAGACCAGAATTATTAGAAATCGAAATAACAGAAACGTCCTTAATGAATGATATTGAGCAGGCAATTGCCAAGCTTGAGCAATTAAAATCTGCTGGATTCGGTATTGCTGTTGATGACTTCGGTACTGGTTATTCATCATTATCGTACCTACGACATCTACCTATCACTACTATGAAAATTGATCGCGCCTTTGTCAGCGACTTACCCCATGACAGTGCAATAGCATCCACTATTTTGATGTTGGGAAGACAATTAAATTTATCCATTGTCGCCGAAGGCATTGAAAATGAGGAGCAACTAAACTGGCTAAGAGAAAATGATTGTCCTATTGGCCAAGGGTTCTTTTACAGCAAACCTTTGCCTTTAGATGAGTTTGAAAGCAAATACATAGCCACTGAAAGTGCGCAAATAATTAAGATATGATTTAAAGATATGATTTAAAATTTAGGCAACAAAAAAGGAGGCTAAGCCTCCTTTTTTAACGTTTTCAACTTGCTTTAGCAAGTCAAAATCGTATTAACGACGTAAACCTAACTTCTGGATCAACGCAGTATAACGTGCAACGTCAGTACGCTTTAAATAAGCAGTAAGCTTACGACGAGCGCTAACCATACGTAACAAACCACGACGTGAGTGGTGGTCGTGAATGTGCGTTTTAAAGTGACCTTGAAGGTGGTTGATTTGAGCAGTTAATAAAGCAACTTGAACTTCAGTTGAACCAGTATCGTTTTCGCAACGACCGAATTCTGCTAGAATTTTTGCTTTAGCTTCAGCACTTAGTGACATGTGTATCTCCAAAATAAATATAAATAATCTTTAGCCGATCACTAACTCAGCTAAAGGAGGCGCGACATTCTAACTAGAAATAGCCTTTAGAGCAATACAAATTAATCTTGTATCATGCAAACAGATCAAATTAATCAGCTGATGTCACGCTATCTTCAGAACGAATAACAATTAAACGTTTCGGTGCAAGTTGACCATCATCATTCATACTGCCAATACCGACAAACTTACGTTCGTCACCAATAGTGATCCGCACTAACTCATTGGGTTTTAAACCTGAGGCCTGTACTGCCTGCCCTTGCATGACGTAATACAACATGGTTTCAGGCAAGTTTATCTCAGTGAAATTCGCGACAGCGGTATCCATTGGCAACAATAGTGGGTCTAACAACTCACTCGCAGGAATACCTTGCTCAGTCGCCGACTCTATCAAAGCTTCAAGTTGTGCTAACGTTACCATTTTCTCATACGGATACTCTGCAACCTGAGTACGACGCAGCATAATAACATGAGCACCACAGCCTAACATTTCCCCAAGATCATCAATAATGGTCCGGATATAAGTGCCTTTAGAGCAGTGAATATCCAGCGTTAACTCATCACCTTCTAAACCTAAAAAGTTCAATTCAAAAACCGATATAGGTCTTGCTTCACGCGGGACTTCAATCCCTTCTCGTGCATACTTGTATAATGGTTGCCCTTGATGCTTTAAGGCTGAAAACATGGACGGTACTTGCATGGTATTACCACGAAAGTGTTCTAACGCCTGCTGTAATTGTTCTTGAGTGAAGTTAATCTCACGCTCTTGAACAATTTCGCCGTCTGAATCACTGGTATCAGTACGTTGGCCAAGTTTGGCTATAACGGTATAACGCTTATCAGCATCAAGCAGATGCTGAGAGAACTTGGTGGCTTCGCCTAAGCAGACAGGCAACATGCCTGTCGCTAAGGGATCTAACGCACCTGTATGCCCAGCTTTATTGGCATTAAAAAACCGTTTAACCCGCTGTAAAGCATGGTTAGAGCTGATGCCAGTACCTTTATCTAATAAAACAATACCATCGATAAAACGACCTTTTTGACGACGAGCCATTAATCTTTCTCCTGGGTTTCGTCTTGGTCTATTTCATCAGCACGACCACTGTCTTGCTGTTTCTGCTTGTCTTTAGTAATGACTTGGCTAACAAGGTTAGACATGCGCATACCTTCAACTAATGAACTGTCGTACATAAAACGCAGCTCTGGCATTACACGTAACTTCATACGCCCAGCAATCAAGGTGCGGATATAAGGCGCTGCTGCTGTTAATGCGGCAATTTTCTGTTCAACTAGCGTAATGTCTTCTTCGAAAAAAGTAACAAATACACGGGCATAACTTAAATCACGCGAGACTTCTACGTCATTGACAGTGACAAAGCCGATGCGAGGATCTTTCATATCGCGTTGAAGTACCATCGCGAGTTCTTGCTGAAGTTGCTGTCCAATTCGACGTGTGCGACTAAATTCTTTTGCCATAATTAACCCACCTGAGTCATTGAATCAAAAAGGGCGGCTAATGCCGCCCTTTCACATATTATAGCGTTCTAGCTACTTCGATGGTTTCGAATACTTCGATTTGGTCGCCTACGCGCACATCGTTGTAATTCTTAACCCCGATACCACATTCCATGCCATTACGCACTTCTTGTGCATCATCTTTGAAGCGGCGTAGAGATTCTAGCTCGCCTTCATAGATAACAACGTTTTCACGTAATACGCGGATTGGCGCGCTACGCTTAACGATACCTTCAGTAACCATACAACCTGCAATAGCACCAAGTTTAGGTGACTTGAATACATCACGAACTTCAGCAAGACCAATGATCTCTTGCTTGAACTCAGGAGCTAACATACCAGTCATTGCAGCACGTACTTCATCAATTAGGTTATAAATGATGCTGTAGTAACGTAAATCAACGCTTTCTGTTTCGATTGTTTTACGCGCTTGCGCATCAGCACGAACGTTAAAACCAACCATGATAGCATTTGAAGCTGCAGCTAAAGTTGCATCAGTTTCAGTTAATGCACCAACACCACGAGCAATAATGTTCACTTTAACTTCTTCAGTAGATAAGCCTTGTAAAGAATCACAAATCGCTTCTAAAGAACCTTGAACGTCTGCTTTAAGTACGATGTTCAA
Source organism: Shewanella aestuarii (assembly GCF_014647215.1). Lineage (GTDB taxonomy): Bacteria > Pseudomonadota > Gammaproteobacteria > Enterobacterales > Shewanellaceae > Shewanella > Shewanella aestuarii. The sequence continues at coordinate 141,681 of NZ_BMOT01000003.1, read as the reverse complement.
CTCTTGAACTTCGCCTTCAGTCATATTAGCGAACATGTTCTCTAATTTAGACTTCTGCTGACGAGCAAGTTTCACGTCACGGAACTTACCTTGACGGTATAGTGCTACTTCGCGAGCTTTACGTTCATCACGTACAACTGTGGCTTCGTCACCTGCAGATGGCACACCTGAAAGACCTAAAATCTCAACAGGAATAGATGGACCCGCTTCGGTAATTGGCTTGCCATTTTCATCTTTCATTGCACGGATTTTGCCGTATTCTAATCCACAAAGAACGATATCACCTTGGCGTAAAGTCCCTTCTTGAACAAGAATAGTTGCAACTGGACCACGACCTTTATCAAGCTGCGACTCAATAACAACACCTGCAGCCATAGTATCGCGAACAGCTTTAAGCTCTAATACTTCAGATTGAAGTAAGATACCTTCTAACAGTTCATCAACACCTTCACCTGTTTTAGCTGAAAGGTGAACGAACATGTTATCTCCGCCCCAATCTTCAGACATAACACCGTGCTGAGATAGTTCGCTTTTAACACGATCTGGATCCGCTTCAGGCTTATCCATCTTATTAACCGCAACGATTAATGGCACGTTACCGGCTTTAGCATGTTGAATAGCTTCAATAGTCTGAGGCATAACACCATCATCAGCAGCAACTACAAGGATAACGATATCCGTTGCTTTAGCACCACGAGCACGCATAGAAGTAAACGCGGCGTGACCTGGTGTATCTAAAAAGGTGATCATACCGTTTTCAGTTTCAACGTGATAAGCACCGATATGCTGAGTAATACCACCGGCTTCGCCAGCAGCAACTTTTGCACGACGGATGTAGTCAAGTAACGAAGTTTTACCATGGTCAACGTGACCCATAATGGTAACAACTGGTGCACGCGTTTCTAACTTAACGTTATCATCACGGTCTTGAAGTACTTGATGCTCAAGTTCGTTTTCACGAAGCAGAACAACTTTATGACCCATTTCTTCAGCTACCATTTGTGCTGTTTCTTGGTCAAGTACTTGGTTAATCGTAACCATTGAACCCATTTTCATCATTTGCTTGATGATTTCAGTTGCTTTCACTGCCATCAAATGTGCAAGTTCAGAAACAGTAACCGTTTCACCTAAACGAACATCACGCGTCACGGCAGCAACTGGCTTATTGAAGCCATGCGCCATAGATTGAGGTGCAGTGTTACGACGCATATGTCTTTCGCGTCCATCACGGGCATCTTTTCCACCACGTTTTTTGTTGGTGTTTTTATTGCGTGCACGACGACCACGTTTTTCATCATCCATATCTGAGCTATCTTCAGCAGCACGTGCTACTTTAGATGTGGTCACATGGTGATCGCCATTCTTTTCGGCTTCAATACGTTGACGTTCTTCTTCAGCCCAGCGCTTAGAGTTTTCTTCAGCCAATTTACGCGCTTTTTCAGCGGCTTTGTCTGCTTCTTCTTTTTGCTTCTGGGTCAATACTTTTTCTTGAGTCGCTTTGATACGCTCAGCTTCTTCTTTTGCTGCTTGTGCTGCTGGATCTAAAGGCTTATCTGCTTTAGGTTCAGCTTTTGGTGCTTTAGCCGCTTTCGCCTTAGCTTCAGCTTCTTTAGCCGCCTTCGCTTTGGCATCAGCATCGGCTTTTGCCTTAGCTTCTGCTTTAGCTTTTTCGTCAGCAGCAGCTTTTAACTTAGCTTCTTCTTCAGCTTTGGCTTTTGCTTCCGCTTCTTGTTTTGCTATGTCGGTATCTTCACGTTTAACAAAAGTACGTTTTTTACGAACTTCTACTTTGACATCTTTTGATTGTCCACCAGAACCTGACACACTTAGGGTCGAAACCGTTTTGCGCTGTAATGTCATTTTGGTTGGCGCGGCGTCACCACCGTGCTGTTTCTTCAAAAAATCCAATAGCTGTTGTTTCTCTTTTTCTGAAACGGTATCCGCTTTGGTTTTTTTAATACCGGCTTCGTTGAATTGCTCAACTAAACGATCAACACTTTTGCCCACTTCTTGAGCTAACTTATCTAAACTTGTATCTGCCATCAATTAAATCCCCTCTGTTGATCGACTTATGCTTCTTCGCCAAACCAACAGATATTGCGGGCTGCCATGATGAGCTCACCTGCTTTTTCTTCTGTCAATTCTTCTATCTCGATTAAATCATCGATACCTTGCTCAGCAAGGTCTTCCAATGTCACTACACCTTTACTTGCTAAAACAAATGCAAGGTGAGTTTCTAAACCTTCAAGCGCTAATAAGTCTTCACTTGGATGCGCACCATCTAATGCTTCTTCAGAAGCCAGTGCACGAGTAGAAATTGCCGCTTTCGCACGTTCACGTAACGAGGCAACAATATCTTCATCAAATCCGTCAATTGCTAATAACTCTGCTTCAGGTACGTAAGCGATTTCTTCTAAAGAAGTAAATCCTTCTTCCGCTAATACTGATGCAAAATCTTCATCTATATCTAGAGAAGCGACGAATAAATCAACTACCTTGGCACTTTCTGCCTGGTGTTTCTTATTCATGTCTTCTACAGTCATAACATTTAATTCCCAACCGGTAAGTTGAGTTGCTAAACGTACGTTTTGGCCATTACGACCGATAGCTTGTGCTAGGCTGTCCGCTTCAACCGCGATATCCATAGAATGGTTATCTTCATCAACAATGATTGATGCCACATCAGCTGGTGCCATTGCGTTAATAACATATTGCGCTGGATTATCATCCCACAACACGATATCGACACGCTCGCCACCTAGTTCATTTGAAACAGCTTGGACACGTGCACCACGCATACCAACACATGCACCAATCGGGTCGATACGACGGTCATTAGACTTTACTGCGATTTTGGCGCGAGCACCTGGATCACGAGCTGCGCCCATAACTTCAATTAATTCGTCATAAATTTCAGGCACTTCAACACGGAAAAGCTCAATCAACATCTCTGGCTTGCTGCGTGTTAGGAAGATCTGTGCGCCACGAGCTTCTGGACGGACTGCATAGAGTAATGCACGCACTCTGTCACCTGGACGGAAAGATTCACGGCTAATTAAGTCTTCTTTAAATAACACGCCATCAGCATTGTTACCTAAATCAACAATCACGTTTTCGCGGGTACTTTTCTTAACAACACCAGTAACAATCTCACCTTCACGCTCAATAAATTGTTCAACAATTTGAGCACGCTCAGCTTCACGTACTTTTTGCACGATCACTTGTTTAGCGGTTTGAGTAGTAATACGGTCAAATACAACTGATTCGATCTCGTCTTCTACATAATCGCCAGGTTGAAGTTCAGGATTTTCATAGCGGGCAGCTTCAAGGGTGATTTCGCTGTATGGGTTTTCCAACGCTTCACCTTGATCATCAACCACCATCCAACGACGGAAAGTGTCGTAGTGGCCAGTTTTACGATCAATTGCAACACGAACTTCAATATCGCCTTCGTATTTTTTCTTGGTTGCTGTAGCAAGCGCAATCTCTAACGCTTCAAAAATTTTCTCACGCGGAACCGCTTTCTCATTTGAAACCGCTTCTGCTACTAGCAGGATCTCTTTATTCATTTGGTCTAGCCTCGTTCTTCACCTGAAACTATTAAAATTTTGCGATGATGTTGCCTTTGCGGATATTATCCAAAGCAACAACCAAGTCTTTTCCATCTACTTTGATTGTCAGCATTTGACCTTCAATCTTAGTAATGGCGCCTTTTAAATTACGACTGCCTGCAACAGGCATAGTCAATTGTACTTTTGCATCTTCGCCAATATATGCCGCATATTGTTGAGCATTAAATAACGGTCTATCCACACCTGGGGAAGATACTTCTAGTGTAAATTCTGTTGAAATAGGGTCTTCAACATCAAGTACCGCACTTACTTGACGACTCACCTCAGCACAATCTTCAATGTTGATCCCATTTTCGTGATCAATGAAAACGCGTACGATTGAGTGTTTACCAGCCTGAACATATTCGATGCCCCAAAGCTGAAAACCAAGTGCTTCAACTGGTACAGCTAACATCTCTACCAATCTTGATTCTAGTGTTGCCAAAAATGACCCCCAAAAAAAACAAAAAAAGGGCTAAAAGCCCCTATCAAATCCGCCTTAAAAACACGGAATATCAAAAGTCCATATAACAAAAAACCCCGTAAATACGAGGCTATTTTATTATAGAACCTGTATCTGTTATTTAAAAATCAAATAACAGGGAGCTGGTTGCGGGAGCCGGATTTGAACCGACGACCTTCGGGTTATGAGCCCGACGAGCTACCAAACTGCTCCATCCCGCGTCAACTGAGTGCAAGTATATTAACTTACGTCTTAGCTTGCAATAACTATTCAGTAAAATCCATCTAACTGAACATTTTTTAACTGGTGCCGAGAGCGGGACTTGAACCCGCACGTCCGTTAGGACACAGCCACCTCAAGGCTGCGCGTCTACCAATTCCACCACCTCGGCTTATCTGGTATTAGTCAGGGATCTTAGTTTCTGACTGTTGCTCTACAACTGGTGCATCTTCAATGATTTGCTCAGCTGCCGAACCTAAATCGTTCCACTTATCTTCGGCTTTATTATGGTTAGCACTTAAGTTACCAATAATTAAGCTTAACGCGAAGAAAGCGATAGCTAAAATGGCTGTACTGCGTGTCAGAAAATTACCTGAGCCACTAGAACCAAATAACGTACCTGACGCGCCTGCGCCAAAGGATGCGCCCATATCGGCGCCCTTACCTTGCTGAATAAGAATTAGACCAACTAGGCCAATTGCTACCACCAAGTAAACAACTATAAGAACTTCGTACATAATAATTACGCGCTCATTGCTATGGAACATAAACTTAGGAATTCTGACGAATTTAAGCTAGCTCCGCCAATCAGTCCACCATCAACATCAGGTTGGGCGAAGATATCTGCCGCATTACTCGGCGTAACACTCCCACCGTATAAAATCCTGATATTCTCTCCAATAAATGGAGACACTTCAGAGAGGCGGTTGCGAATAAACGCATGAACTTCTTGCGCCTGCTCTGGAGTTGCGCTTTTACCTGTTCCTACGGCCCATAATGGTTCGTAGGCGATAATTGCATTATCAAAAGCCATAGTGCCATTTTTTTCAATGACGATATCCAGTTCTTCAGCAATAACTTCAAAAGTACGTCTTGCTTCACGCGCTGGACCTGACTCACCTACACATAAAATAGGCGTCAAACCATGTTTTTGAGCCGCAGCAAATTTCTCTGCTACTATGTTACTCGTCTCACCGTACATACGGCGACGTTCGGAGTGGCCGATAATCACATATCGACATCCTGAATCTTTTAGCATCTGCCCGGATATTTCTCCGGTATACGCACCAAAATCATGTTGACTAAGATTTTGAGCGCCCATTCTTACAAGCGCACCATCTAAGGTTTGCTTATTAGACTCAAGCAGTTGCCTTACACTTTCAAGATAAATTGAAGGCGGGCATAAAACCACTTCAGCTGAATCATTTTGTAGCTTAGAAGCAAATTTCTTGAATAACTCTTGGGCTAATGCCGAATTGCCATTCATTTTCCAGTTGCCAGCTACCATAGGTCGTCTGAGTGCCATCACGGTCTCCTCTGAAAGCGGCGTGAATAATAGCGAACCACTTATCAAGTTACAATAGGTAATAGGTGAATATTTACAATAAGCTGTCGAAGTGGTTAATTTTCACCCCAGCAACAGCTTAAATAAAATATGACGATTTGTTTTTAAGGTTAGCAGGCCAGTTTTACTGCATCGGCAATTTTATTGGCGAAGGCTAATACTTGATCGTGTTCATCACCCTCAACCATAACGCGGATTAAGGGTTCGGTTCCCGACTTTCTTAACAGAACGCGACCTCGAGCACCTAATTGCTGTTCAACATAGGCTTGGGCTGATTTAACAGCATCTGAATTTAATGGATTATTGCTGCCTTCAAATCTAACATTAACCAATACTTGCGGTAACATTTTCATTGGCTCGGTAAGTGACTCTAGGCTCGCATCTTGTCTACGCATCGCTGCAAGCACCAAAATACCAGCAATGATACCATCACCTGTGGTGCCGTGATCTAAGTTAAGGATATGACCAGAATTTTCACCGCCGATACGCCATTCACGTTGCTTTAGCAGCTCCATGACGTAACGGTCACCGACATTTGAACGCACAAAAGGAATATCTAATTCTTGTAAGGCTAGATCTAGGCCTAAGTTCGACATTAAGGTCCCGACGACACCACCTTTTAATACCCCGCGTTTTTGTGCATCAACAGCCAAGATATAAAGAATTTGATCGCCATCAATGACTTCACCACGTCGGTTGACCATCATAATGCGGTCGCCATCACCGTCTAATGCAATACCAAGATCAGCATTCTCGGCTAATACCGTTTCACAAATCTTCGCCATTGATGTCGCACCAACTTTATCGTTGATGTTCATGCCATCTGGTTTATCACCAATGGCAACCACCTCAGCACCTAACTCACGAAACACACTAGGCGCAATATGGTAAGTCGCACCGTGGGCACAATCGACAACGATTTTAAGTCCAGTGAGAGTGTGTTCTGCAGGGAAATTACCTTTGCAGTATTCAATATATCGGCCTGCGGCATCATCAATTCGGCGTGCTTTACCGAGTAAATGTGATTCAACACAAATTAGTGGCTTTTCTAGTTCAGCTTCAATTTCTAATTCAATCGCATCATCAAGCTTACTGCCATCAGTGGAGAAGAATTTAATGCCGTTATCATAATAAGGATTATGAGATGCGCTGATCACAACGCCAGCTTCAGCTCTAAATGTACGGGTTAAATAGGCTACAGCTGGCGTAGGCATTGGGCCAAGCAATAACACATTTAAACCCGCAGCAGATAAACCAGCTTCTAAAGCAGATTCAAATAAGTATCCAGAAATACGAGTATCTTTACCTATGATCACCTTTTTTGTGCCAGTACGAGATAACACTCTACCAGCAGCCCAGCCCAACTTTAATGCTAGCTCGGGTGTCATTTTACCTGAACCGACCTTGCCTCGAATGCCGTCAGTTCCAAAAAATTGTCTTGTTTTCACATGTCCCCACTTAAGTGAATTCACTCAAATTATTGTTGTACTTCCATGATGTTTAGCATTCATACGCTGAGTAATTCTGAGTCTCAGTCATTATCTTTAGTACATCGACGGTTTCGGGTACGTCGTGTACACGTATCACATGCGCGCCATTTTGTGCGGCAATTAATGCCCCAGCCAAGCTGCCCGCAAGACGTTCAGAAGTTGAACGTTTTAATAAATCACCAATCATACTTTTTCGCGACAAACCAATTAATATTGGTAAGTCAAACTGATGAAATACTGCTAATCCTGCTAATAATTGGTAATTATGCGCTAAAGTTTTACCAAAGCCAAAGCCTGGATCTAATATTATCTGGCTTCTTGTGATCCCAGCAGCCTCACAGGCGGAAATCCGTTGCTCAAAGAACTCAAACACATCCTTTAATACATCTTGGTATTCAGGCGAGTTTTGCATTGTTTTAGGCTGGCCTTGCATGTGCATCAGGCATACAGGCACATTTAAGTTTGCAGCCATTGCTAGGGCGCCTGGTAATTGCAAAGCTCTGACATCATTTATCAGATTAGCTCCAGCAGCAACCGCCTGTTTCATCACTTCAGGTTTACTTGTATCAATCGAAATCCATACATCATGCTTTGATGATATATATTTGATAATAGGTAACACCCTCTCAAGTTCCTGCTCGACAGTTACCTCGGCAGCGCCAGGACGAGTGGACTCGCCACCAATATCGATGATGAGTGCCCCTTGTTCTATTATATGGTCAACATGCCGGCACGCACTTTCGAAAAGGTTGTACTCACCACCGTCTGAAAACGAATCTGGCGTGACATTAACAATTCCCATAACAACTGGCCGAGAGAGATCTAATCGCTTCTCACCATGCGATAATTTGAACATGATTTTATAACCCGTAAATGTTTTACTAATTAAAACAAGAAAACCCCTTTCGGGGTTTTCTTTATCACTCACACCAGCTTATTTAGCGGGTGATTCATCAGTATTTAATTCATCTTTTTTAGGTGCGTCATCGGCACTCGAAACCACGTCGTCTTTTTTATCATCTGCAGCTTGAGGTTTACCATTACCTTTATCGTCAGATGAGTCATCAACTTGCCAATCAGCAGGTTGACGTACTTCACGGCGATTCATTAAATCGTCAATCTGTAAAGAATCAATGGTTTCAAACTTCATCAACGCATCTTTCATAGCATGCAAAATATCAAGGTTATCAGTCAAAATCTGATTAGCTCGCTGATAGTTTTTATCAATAAAAACTTTTATTTCAGAATCTATTAACGCAGCTGTGTCGCCTGACATTCCCTTAGCTTTGCCCATACTGCGACCTAAGAAAACTTCACCTTCTTCTTCAGCATACAGTAATGGCCCCAATTTATCAGAGAAGCCCCATTGGGTAACCATATTACGCGCTATCGAAGTGGCATATTTAATATCTTGAGAAGCACCTGTAGAGACTTTCTCGCTACCGTAAATCAACTCTTCTGCTAAACGTCCTCCATAAGCCACCGAGATTTGTGACTCTAGCTTGCGTCGACTTTGGCTGACGGCGTCAGCTTCAGGTAAGAAGAAGGTTACGCCTAGTGCACGGCCACGAGGAATAATTGTCACTTTGTGCACAGGATCATGTTCCGGTACTAAGCAACCAACAATTGCATGGCCAGCTTCATGGTATGCGGTCATTTCTTTCTCTGCTTCAGACATAACCATTGAGCGACGTTCTGCACCCATCATGATTTTATCTTTTGCACGTTCAAACTCTTCCATGCCAACCATTCTACGATTGCCGCGGGCAGCAAACAGCGCAGCTTCGTTGACTAGGTTAGCGAGATCCGCACCAGAGAAACCAGGTGTACCACGTGCGATAACACTGGCTTTAACATCATCAGATAATGGCACTTTACGCATATGCACTTTAAGAATTTGTTCACGACCACGAACATCCGGTAAGCCTACAACCACCTGACGGTCAAAACGACCTGGACGTAATAGGGCAGAGTCAAGAACGTCTGGACGGTTGGTCGCAGCGATCACAATGACACCTTCATTCCCTTCAAAACCATCCATTTCAACCAGCATTTGGTTTAATGTTTGCTCGCGTTCGTCATGACCACCGCCTAAACCGGCACCACGTTGACGACCGACTGCATCGATTTCATCGATGAAAATAATACATGGTGCAGACTTTTTCGCTTGTTCAAACATGTCGCGCACGCGAGATGCACCGACACCAACGAACATTTCAACAAAGTCTGAACCTGAAATAGTAAAGAAAGGCACTTTTGATTCACCAGCAATGGCTTTCGCAAGTAAGGTTTTACCTGTGCCTGGAGGACCTACCATTAAAACACCTGTAGGAATACGTCCGCCGAGTTTCTGAAACTTTGTTGGATCACGTAAATAATCAACTAGTTCTTTAACTTCTTCTTTTGCCTCATCACAACCTGCGACATCAACAAAAGTGGTTTTAATTTGATCTTCGCTCATCAACTTGGCTTTACTTTTACCAAATGACATTGCGCCTTTACCGCCACCACCTTGCATCTGACGCATGAAGAAAATCCATACACCGATAAGCAGCAACATTGGGAACCATGAAATGAAGATTTGCGTCAAGAAACTTGACTCTTCAGCTTCCTGGCCTTTCATAGATATACCTTTACGGTCAAGATCATTAATTAAATCTTGGTCATACATAGGCATGATTGTAGTGAATTTCTCACCTGTACGCTTGGTTCCTTCAATCGTACGTTGGTCACTTTTAATCTCAACAGTATTAATTTGACCATCGCGAACATTATCAAGAAATGCGGAATAATCCATCTTCTGCGAGTTCGAAGAAGTGGGGGAATAACCCTGAAATACAGACATCAACACAACAGCGATGACGACCCAGAGTATTAAATTTTTTGCCATGTCACTCAAATTATTAGACCTCTATTACAGTCTTGCGATAATGGATATTAGACTACTACAACTTGTAACCAGTCGCCACTAAATAGACTTCTCTAGAACGAGCCCTAGAAGAGTCAGGTTTACGGGTTTTTACAACCTTAAATGCTTCTTTAACCGACTTCATATAATCGTCAAACCCCTCCCCCTGAAAGACTTTGACGGCAAAGCAGCCGTTTGGCGCCAATACTTGATGACACATGTCTAACGCTAACTCAACTAAATACATAGCTCGTGGTTGGTCAACAACATCTGCGCCACTCATATTGGGTGCCATATCGGATAATACCACATCCACTTTATCTTCACCTACACGAGTAAGCAAAGCTTCAAGTACTTTTTCTTCTCTAAAATCACCCTGAAGGAAATCAACGCCCACAATTGGATCCATAGGTAAAATGTCACAGGCGATGACTTTACCTTTGTCGCCAGCCAATTTAACAGCAACTTGTGACCATCCACCAGGTGCAGCGCCCAAATCGACCACTGTCATTCCGGGTTTAATTAATTGATCTTTTTGCTGAATTTCCTCTAACTTGAACGCAGCTCTAGAGCGCATCCCTCTTTTTTGAGCTAATTTTACATAATGATCATCAAAGTGTTCTTGCATCCAACGACTCGAACTGGCCGTACGTTTTTTAGCTACCATTGAAATTCCGCAACGATTGAGAGTTACATAAAGAGTATATAAGGGTAGAATAGCCGTTTTTCAACAGTAACTCAGCAAAAGTTGGTATAAATGAACTTAACAACCAAACAAAAACAGCATCTAAAGGGATTGGCACACAGTTTAAAGCCAGTTGTGATGCTTGGTGCCAATGGTTTGACTGAAGGTGTTCTGGCTGAAATTGATAGCGCTCTTAATCATCACGAATTGATCAAAGTGAAAGTAGCCTCTTCTGATAGAGAACTTAAAAATGCCATCGTTGACGCCATTATACGTGAAACTCAGTCTACGAAAGTGCAAACTATCGGCCATATTCTCGTTATTTTCCGTCAATCTCCAGAAATGAAGATTGCGATCCCAAAAGCAAAATAATCTTATAGATAAATAGGCATATGTATTAGCTTATTTTGTGAATTATTCAGTAACAAAAAAACCACTGCCTATGCAGTGGTTTTTTATTACTTAAACGATAGCGAATTATCTATGTTAGATATATTCAACAGAGATAATCTCATAATCAGTGATGCCACCTGGAGTTGCTATACCTACTTCATCGCCTTCATTTTTACCAATTAAACCACGGGCAATTGGCGAGTTAACTGAAATTAAGTTTTGCTTAATATCAGCCTCATCGTCACCCACAATACGGTAGGTAACTTCTGCGTCGGTTTCGATATTTAAAATGGCAACTGTAGTACCAAAAATGACCCTACCGGTATTTTCAATTTTTGTGACATCGATAATTTGAGCATTAGACAATTTACCTTCAATATCACGAATGCGCGCTTCACAAATACCTTGCTCTTCACGTGCGGCATGATATTCGGCATTCTCTTTCAAATCACCAAGCTCACGGGCAGATGCAATTGCTTCAGTAATTTTAGGGCGACGATCAAACTTTAAGATTTCTAATTCTTTACGTAATTGATCAGCACCAACAACAGTCATTGGAACTTTATTCATGTTAAGTGATCTCCATAAAACAAAAGCATCCCGTGTCGATAAATTATCAACACAATTAAAATTGGTTTGGAATGACTTACTTTAATAACTTACAAGTAATTCGACAGGGACATACACATATAATGGCAACAGCTTACCTAAGCTTTAGCTGACTTGCTAGTCAGATGAGTAAAAATGCTGCCTATCAAAGCAAATAAACAAAACAACCCACTTGATAAGTGGGCTGTTTAAAAGCAAACGTATTCAAATTATAAAAAGCTGAATGTTAGATAATGCGATTTTGCGCTAACTTCTCGCGGCGCTCTTCTTCGGCCATACGGCGTTTACGTTTGTCACATGGATCATCACAATCACATGCTTTTTCGATGCCTAACACGCCTAAACCGCCACAGCTTCCTTCCACAGCTTTTTTCTTAACAATATAACCAATTGACATCAATACGAAAAAAACTAATAACACCACAAATGTCGCTATTAACTCGCTCATTTTGGACTCCAGTTTAATGGATGGTTTAATTAAGATAAGGCTTGAAGGCCTCGCTGTAATAGACCTGATAACCCTGTTCCTGCTTTTCAATCAGCATTATTGCTAAATTTTGCTCTTTGGCAAGTGCTAATGATGCTTCAGTTCCAAGTACCATCATAGCTGTTGCATAACCGTCTGCTGTCATTGAGCTTTTATGCAATACCGTTGCTGAAGCTAATTTGTGCTTAATAGGATAGCCGCTACGTGGATCTATTAAATGAGAAAAACGCTCGCCATTTTCTTCATGATAAATGCGATAATCACCTGATGTAGCTAAGGCCATTGTATCAAGTTCAATGACTTGCTGCACCTCTTGGCCATCTTCGGTCGGCTTTTCAACCGCGATTCGCCATTTGCTACCATCTGCTTTATGGCCTTTAACGCTAATTTCGCCACCAATTTCAACTAAATAACCAGATACTTGGTACTTGTCTAATAAGCTGGCAATTTTATCAACACCAAAACCTTTAGCAATCGATGATAAATCGACATACAAATCTGCATTATCTTTGACGAGTCGATTTCCATCTATTGTCAGCTCAGATAAGCCAGTTTTTGCTTTAGCGGCTTCAATAGCCTCTAACGATGGAGATGTGGTTGGGCGCTTATCAGGGCCAAAACCCCAAAGATTAATCAGCGGGCCGATAGTAATGTCCAATGCCCCATTAGTCACCTCGTATAAACGAATAGCTTCATTAACCACAGTCAGTGTATCAGCTGAGACCTCTGTACCTTGCCTTATCTGAAGTTGATTAAATCGCGATAACTCAGAATTCGGTCGATAGGTGGACATTTGATTATTAACAATTTCCAGTGCCATATCGATTTCTGTTTGTAACAAGTTTGCTTCTGGCAATTGAGCATTGGCTATCACAGTAATGTGATACGTCGTGCCCATAGTCTTACCTGCTAACTGCACTGTAGTTTCAGGCTGAGAACAGGCAGTGATAAGGCTTATCACTGCCATAAAAATAACGCTGCGAAGTAAATTAACCATAATGCTCTATATTCTTTAAAACAAAAATTGCAGCCGAGTTAACGAGCTGCAATTTATAAAAAAATTAAGGTGCTGTAATAGCACCTTAATTTAATCAATTTAACCGCCGAAGTCATCTAATAAGATGTTTTCATCTTCTACGCCTAAATCTTTTAACATCGCAATAACTGCCGCGTTCATCATTGGAGGTCCACACATATAGAACTCACAATCTTCTGGTGCATCATGATCACGTAGGTAGTTTTCATATAAAACGTTATGAATAAAACCTGTATAACCAGTCCAGTTATCTTCAGCTTGAGGATCTGACAATGCTACATGCCATTGGAAGTTTTCGTTTTCAGCCGCTAGACCGTCAAAATCTTCCACATAGAACATTTCACGCTTAGAACGCGCACCGTACCAGAAACTCATCTTACGCTTAGAATTAAGACGCTTAAGTTGGTCAAAAATGTGCGAACGCATTGGCGCCATACCAGCACCACCGCCGACAAATACCATTTCTGCATCAGTATCTTTTGCGAAGAACTCACCAAACGGGCCTGAAATTGTCACTTTATCACCGGCTTTTAAGCTCCAGATGAATGATGACATCTTACCGCAAGGTAAGCTCAAATTACGTGGTGGTGGCGTTGCAATACGCACGTTCAGCATAATAATGCCAAACTCTTCAGGATAGTTAGCCATGGAGTATGCACGAACAGTTTCTTCGTCGACTTTAGATTCTAACTTGAAGAAACCGAAATGTTCCCAGTCGCCACGGTATTTTTCAGGTACATCAAACTCAGCATATTTAACATGGTGAGCTGGTGCTTCAATCTGAATATAACCGCCTGCGCGGAATGGCACTGATTCACCATCAGGAATTTGCAGCTTAAGCTCTTTAATGAAAGTGGCTTTGTTATCGTTAGAGATAACTTCACATTCCCATTTTTTGATCCCGAAGATTTCTTCTTCTAGCTCAATTTCCATGTCGGTTTTAACGTTAACCTGACAGGCTAAACGACAGCCTTGACGAGCTTCGCCTTTGCTAATGTGATCAAGCTCTGTAGGAAGAATATCTCCACCACCAGACTTAATATGTACACGACACTGGCCACAAGAGCCACCGCCACCACATGCACTCGATACGAAAATACCGCTGTTTGATAAAGCACCAAGTAACTTGCCACCGGCGCCTGTTTTAATTGCTTTATCAGCATCACCATTAATACCAATGGTGATATCACCGCTCGCAACCAGTTTCGACTTAGCAAATAAAATCACTAAAACCAACACAAGTACGATGACGGTAAACATACTCACACCTAGATAAACATCTATTGGAGTAGATTCAAGAATACCCATTCACTTATTCCTTAAAGGTTCAAATTAATGCTTCGTCTCAGTGTTTCTTACAAAGAAACACCAGAGAACGACATGAAACCTAGAGCCATAAGACCTGCTGTCACAAAGGTAATACCTAAGCCACGTAGACCATTTGGCACATCAGAATACTTCATTTTCTCACGGATACCCGCTAACAATACAATTGCTAACGCCCAGCCGATCCCAGAGCCAATACCAAACACTACGCTTTCGCCTAGGTTGTAGTCACGCTCAACCATAAATGATACTGCACCGAAAATTGCACAGTTAACAGTAATCAATGGTAAGAAGATACCTAACGCGTTGTATAAAGGTGGAAAGTACTTATCTAAGGTCATTTCCAAAATTTGTACTAGCGCAGCAATCACACCAATAAAGGTAATAAACTTCAAGAAGCTTAAGTCTGCTTCTGGTACGCCAGCCCAAGCCAGTGCGCCAGGTGCAAGTAAACCCTGATAGATAATTTGGTTAGCAGGTACTGAAATGGCCAAAACCACAATAACAGCTACACCCAAACCCATCGAGGTAGTCACTTTTTTAGACACAGCTAAGAAGGTACACATACCCAAGAAGAAGGCTAATGCCATGTTCTCAATGAATATTGAACGAATTAATAAACTAATATAATGTTCCATTCTGCTTACCCTTTTGCTTCTACTTGCTCTGGCTTATAAGTACGGATCATCCAGATTAAACCACCAATCAAGAAGAAAGCACTAGGTGGAAGTAGTAATAAACCATTTGGTTGATACCAGCCACCGTCAGAGATTTTGCTGAGGATTTCAATACCGAATAATGAACCGTTACCGAATAATTCGCGAATGAAGCCTACTGATAATAAGATTGCACCGTAACCTAAACCGTTACCAATACCATCCATAAAACTCATCATAGGAGGTGTTTTCATTGCATAAGCTTCAGCACGACCCATTACGATACAGTTAGTAATAATCAAACCAACGAATACAGATAACTGCTTCGCAATATCATAAGCATAAGCTTGCAATACCTGGTCTACGACGATTACTAAAGATGCAATAACGGTCATTTGAACTATGATACGAACACTGCTAGGAATGTGATTACGCAAAAGCGAAATAAACAAGTTAGAAAAAGCAGTCACAACCGTCAATGCTAATGTCATTACGATAGCGGTTTCCATTTTAGCGGTAACAGCTAACGCACTACATACACCCAAGATTTGCAGAGCAATAGGGTTATTATTGATGATTGGTCCGGTTAGAACCTGCTTCAGTTCTTTAGCATTAGCCATTAGCTAAGTCCTCCATTGCGTGCTTTTTCAATAAAGCGAGCAAAACCTTCTTCACCTAACCAGAATGTCAATGAATGCTGAACACCATTACTGGTCAATGTTGCACCCGATAATGCATCAACACCATGAACAGAAGCGGCTACTGTAGGTAACTTGGTCACTTGAATAGCTAACTCACCATTCTCATTATAAAGTTTTTTACCTTCCCACTTAGCGATCCACTGTGGATTTTGAACTTCACCACCTAGACCTGGTGTTTCACCAGAACCGGTAAAGTCATAATACACAAGGCTACGAATGGTATTCATATCAGCTTCAACAGCTAAGAATGCAAACATGGTTGACCATAGACCGTATCCTTTAACAGGAATAATGACAGTCTGCAGTTGCTTGTTGTCATCTTTAATTAGATAAACAACACCAGTGTTTGCAACACGCTTAACCGAAGCTATGTCGTGTTCTGGTTTGAATGATGTAGCAGGAGTACGGGCGGCCTTTTCAACATCAAAAGTATCCGCATTACCTTCTACAAAGTCACCGGTTTTCAAATCAACCAGACGAGCTTCTACGTATTTGTTATACGTGTCGATAACGGTTTTCTTTTCAAGCTTGCCGGCTTTAGTATCCACTAAACCTGCGGCTTCAAGAATGTACTTTTGCTTATCTAAAAGCTTATTCTCTTGCTGTGTTGGCTTAAGCAAAACGGCTGCAGTAGACACAAACATAGAGCAGACAAAGCAAAGACCAATCACAACAAATAGTGTTTTTCCAAACGAATCTTTATTACTAGCCACGAGCGATCCTCCGTTTGATATTTGCTTGAACGACGAAGTGGTCAAATAACGGCGCGAACAGGTTAGCGAATAAAATTGCTAACATCATACCTTCAGGGAATGCAGGGTTAATCACACGGATAAACACCACCATTGCACCAATTAGAATGCCATAAGCCCACTTTGCAGAGTTAGTAAATGACGCTGACACAGGGTCTGTTGCCATAAACATCATACCGAAAGCAAAACCACCTAGTACCAAGTGCCAATGCCATGGCATTGCAAACATTGGATTAGTGTCGCTACCAATAACATTTAATAATGTTGCGATTGCAGCCATACCAATCATTACACCACCCACAATGCGCCATGACGCGATGCGAGTATAGATAATGACTAAACCACCTAATAGGATAGCAAAGGTAGACACTTCACCCACTGAGCCAGGAATAAAGCCCATAAAAGCATCAATCCAAGTAGCGTTGTTGGCGTAATCAAAAGTACCTTGAGCAGCTTGACTTAATGCCGTTGCCCCCGAGAAACCGTCAGCAACAACCCATGTCGTATCACCTGACATGCTTAATGGGTAAGCAAAGAACAGGAAGGCACGTCCAGCTAATGCAGGATTTAGGAAGTTTCGGCCTGTACCACCAAAGATTTCTTTAGCAACCACGACACCAAACGTAATACCTAAAGCCACCATCCATAAAGGAATTGTTGCTGGTAAGGTTAACGCAAACAGTACAGAAGTGACGAAGAAGCCTTCGTTAACTTCATGACCACGGACCGAAGCGAATAATACTTCCCAGAAACCACCGACAGCGAAAGTCACTGCGTAGATAGGTAAGAAGAAACACGCGCCATACCACATCAAGGATGCGATACCTGAGTCAGCGGTTAACTGAGCACCAAATAATTCAAACAATCCAACTTGCCAAACATCTGGAGCACCAAAGCCTGCTGCTAGTGCAACTTGCGCTTGTAAACCCACGTTGTACATACCAAAAAACATTGCTGGAAATGTACATGCCCAAACCGTAATCATCATACGTTTTAGGTCGATGTTGTCACGAACATGGGTTCTACCCTTGTTCACTTTACCTGGAGTATAAAATACAGTGGCTGCCGCTTCATAAAGCGCATACCACTTCTCGTATTTGCCGCCTTTTTCAAATTGCGGTTCAATACGCTCGATAAAATCTTTCAAGCTCATTAGCCTTCCCTCTCGATCGTATCTAAACAGTCACGTAGATATGAACCATAGTCATACTTACCTGGACATACGAAAGTACATAACGCCAAGTCTTCTTCATCTAACTCAAGAGCACCGAGTGTCACTGCGCCATCATAATCACCTGACACTAAGTCACGTAATAACATGGTAGGAAGAATATCGAGTGGCATTACACGTTCATAGTTGCCAATGGGTACCATCGCGCGGTCAGAGCCACCCGTACTGGTTGTCATTGGGAATAAACGAGAAGGACTTAAGTGACCTAAGAATGCACGAGTAATAGAGTACTTATTAGCGCCAGGCATTGCCCAACCAAATAATTCTTTTTCGTAACCTTCTTCCACTAAGCTAACTTGTGCATGGTAACGACCTAAATACGCGTGAGGGCCTTTAGCTTCACGTCCATTTAATACCGAACCAGAAATAACGCGAACGTTACCTTCTTGCACTTCATTTGATGTTAACTCAGCAATGCTTGCGCCGATGTGAGTTCTCACTAAACGAGGTTGTTTTGCTTTAGGGCCGGCTATGGCAATAACACGCTCAGTGTTTAATACACCTTGTGTGAATAATTGGCCAATTGCGATAACATCCTGATAGCCAACATGCCAAACACTGCGCTTAGCTGAAGCTGGAAGAATATTATGAATGTGGGTACCGACAAGACCTGCTGGGTGCTTACCTGCAAACTCTGCCACTTGGGCATTTGCTGAAGGGATATCGGCTCCAGAAGCTTTACACAAGTAAACTTTGCCTTCAGTTAAACGTGCAAGCACTTTTAAACCATTAGCAAAATCATCTTTATGTTCGGCAATGACTACCACAGGATCGGCAGCAAGAGGTTGTGTATCTATAGCGGTAACAAAAATACCTTGCGTCGTAGCATCAACGGCTGGCACCTTGCTGAATGGGCGCGTACGCAATGCGGTCCACAAACCTGATTCAATCAGATTAGTGCGAACAACTTGCGAGTCTAACGTGTCTAATGCACCTGCATCATATTGAGTAAACGCAACGCTATCGTCACCTTCCACTGCAATAACAACAGACTGAAGTACACGTTTTGCACCTCGATTAATTTCTAAAATAGTACCACTGGCTAAAGCTGTATATTTAACGCCTAAATTCTTTTTATCTTCAAAAAGAACCTGGCCTTTTTGTACTTTATCGCCCACTTTAATTTTCATCGTTGGACGTAAGCCAATATACTCTTCACCCAAAGTAGCTAGATGTTTAATGGCTGGGCCATTATGGATAACTTGCTCTGGTCCGCCTGCTATAGGCAGTTCCAATCCTTTCTTAATTGTAATCATATCCACAAGCACTACGTTTGAAGGAAAGACAATGCGCCACGTTCCGCTACAAAAACAATATGTTAACAAACATACCATTATTGAGCTAGCGCAGGTTTAACACGGAAATGCGATCGTAATCACGCTGGTCGCGCGCATTTTACCCCAAATATGAGACTATCGCCACGAAAATAATAGGTGTTTTCAAACCAGTGCACCAACTTTGCTCCCTTTAGAAGAGTAAAGCCGAGTGTGGCGTTATAACCAATCGATAATAGCGTGGAGGCACCGTGCGATTAAAACTATAGCACTAATTTTAAAAGAAATATTTTTGAAAGGAAATTTTTTAAATATTAGAAGTCATAAATAAAGCCCTCGCTAAATTGCCGAGGGCTTTAACATTTTTTAAACACAAGCTGATTATTTATCAACTAGAACAAGCTTTACCATAGAATGTACAGGCAAGCTTAAAGTGTTAACGTTAACCGATATTATGGAATAATTAAAAATGTCCTTGATAGCCGATATAAGTTGTCATTTCATTTTGCGCTAACATGCCCATTTGATAATTTTTAGCGACCAAATCTTCATCTAATACATTCTCGACGCGCACATATAATTCATGTGTAGCTGTCATTTGATACTTTGCAGCCAAATCGACTTTAAGCTGAGAATCAACACCATAATTACCTGGCGTAAGTGCATTGCCTGTTTCGGACTGATATAGGCCATTCGCAACTAGGCTAAATTGCCCCATCACTAAACCAACACTGGCACTCAATTGTTGCTCAGGTACCCAAGGTAACTGCTCACCATCTCTATAACATCCAAGTATAATGTCACAACTAGACTGACCAAATTCTGCTTGAGAGTAGGTATAGGCTAACGTCATAGGGATTGAAAAACTGTCAAATGTCATATTGTAATCAAGGTTTACATCAACGCCAGTAACCGTAACATCTTTTAAATTTACTTGAGTCGCTTCTTGATAAGGTAAGCAATTCATTCCCCACTGACAAGTCACATGCTGATTATCAAAATCATGCATATAGGTACTAAGGCCTGCAACAAATGCCCCTTGCTGGTAATGCAATGCTAATTGATATTGCAGCGCCTCTTGTGCAAGTTGTTGAGTATTCCCCGCAGACGCGGCTGTCCAAGCTTGCTTAGTACTTAAGGCAAAAAGCCATGCATCATTTTTATACGCCACTTCAATAGCAGGTAACCAACCGTCATCAGAAAAATCAGCCTCTGTGATTAAATCGGTATTCGCCCCAAGTTCTCTTACTACACTAACATGCTCGTAGCCTAGACCAATATTGACAGACCAAGCATCATAGTTAAGTTTAGTATTCACAGCTGTGGTGATAGCATCCGCTTTATCAGTATAATCAGATACCCCATAGATGTTATCTTGCACAGCTAAGTTAAGGTTTTCGCCAACAAGATAATCCAACTGCCCCACTTTGATTTCAGCTTTATCACTGTGATATCTAGCCTGATAAGTCACCTCATGGGCTCCATACATACTGATCCCTTTGGTTTGCACACCAAAACCATCAAAATCGTTGTCGGCTATTGCAGTATTCGTTGTTAACCCTTGGGATGTTGGATTTTTTTCGAAATCGGAAAGTTGTTGCAACAATTGACGATTAATCAATTGATCATCAACGAACAATGTATCCTGTCCGCCTTGACTGAAACTCTGATAATAAAAGTCGGTAAACATTGTTGAACCACTTAAGTCAACTTGGTGCGCTAAGGCATAACGTTGACGTTTACCTGTTTCATAATCTAATTGAGTTGCGGCATAACGAGTGTTAGGCGAGAGTGAGAAATCGTTTTCAGTCAAGCCGATACTACTGTTATCAAGTGTTGTATCGGTAAAGTGGTAACTGAACTGTGTTGTTTGTGGATTACGTGCACCTGCTAAACTGGCAGCATTAATTTTAAAGAGAATATCGGTTTTTTCATGTTTATTGTCGAAGCTGGTTTTAAATCCGGCATCATCTTCACTTTTTTGATAATCAACCCCCAACAGCATGCCATATTCTTTAGTCTTACCACTGACAATTAATCCACCAGCAGGAGAACCATCAGCATTGGACTCGATATTAACAATGGCATCTGTGTCACGATCACTAATTTCAGCCGTAGTATAATTAAGCACACCAAAAGAGCCTTGACCGCCCTGACCTACATTCGTGTGCTTGATGCTTGAAACCGAAGATTGAAAAAACAAATTAGGTAATGAAACAAGATTTTTAGCTGAGTAAGGTGCTGCAGAATAAAAAATATTGTCTTGCATCACAGCGATGCCGTTGCTTGCACCGCGAATTGAGATAGGGTTATCGGCATTAGCTACACTAGGGTGGACGGTTACCCCTGATTGAGCAAGTAAATTAGACGATTGACGATAATGAAATAAGGAGACATCAGCCTGTCCCAAATCGATATGGGAGTTTTTCTCTTCAAAAGACTCGGTTAAGGTATCGGCGATACTTGGGAAGCTACCCAATATTAACACCACAGCAGACGCAACCATTGAAACACTAAAAGAGCGCTCAGACATATCAATCTCCATATTCATTCTTGTTCTTATAAAATGTAAGCTTAGTGTTATATACAATAACCGTTTCAGCAACATAAAAACAGCATCGGCCACAACCCGATAAAGAATAGCTAACATCTTGTATTACTTAAATCGTAATTATCGAACAAACTCCTTTTTTTACAACATCTTAATAATTCGCTACTCAATTTAATTGTTAGCCGATAATGCTGCAGACACAAAAAAAGCGACTATGCGCCGCTTTTTGAAATACTGCAATAAGATCAAAGCGTCCCTAAAATCTCACCACTTAATGCCAGATCGTCGTTTTTATTCACACTCACACCCGCCGCTATGATGTTTTTTGCAATATCTTGTGCTTGTTCAAGCGAGTGCATTTCATAGGTTCCACATTGATATTCATTTAGCTCAGGAATATCTTTTTGCTGTGTGACTTTCAAGACATCTTCCATTGCCGCAAGCCAAGCATTAGCTACATCTTGCTCTGAAGGTTGGCCAATCAGGCTCATATAAAAACCGGTACGGCAGCCCATAGGGGAAATATCAATAATCTCGACACTGTCACCATTTAAATGATCGCGCATAAAACCTGCAAATAAATGCTCAAGCGTGTGAATGCCTCGCTCACTGAGTATATCTTTATTTGGTGCGCAAAAACGTAAATCAAACACAGTAATCGTGTCGCCTTTAGGCGTGCTCATATGTTTAGCAACTCTTACTGCAGGCGCATTCATACGGGTATGGTCTACGGTAAAACTGTCTAATAACGGCATGGTTTTCTCCCAAAAATGGATACGTTTACAGGTTAGAATATTAACAAACGTATTTAACGATAATGGCGCTATAGTAACATTAACATTCACTAACTCTCTAGCGTCATCAATAAAACTAAGTCAGTGATTATTTTCATCTAGGCATAAAATACATGCAACGCCTTAAAAACGGTTATCTATATTTCACCTTTAGGGGCGTCAAACAAAAGCTCAAGCCTAATGTTGCTCTAAACATAAGGCTTGTTCACAGGACAAAATGGTGAAAAATAACCGCTTAACACATTAATAGATGATTAGGTTAATCCGGTTTATTGATAAGCAATAACACACCCAATATCCCTAGGAGCTGGTCATCTGTGCTAATGCATGTTCAGTATATTGAAAATAGCGTTGAACTTGTTGCTCATTTTCTAGATAAGCTTGAAGTACCTTTTTGAACATAGGATCTTTTTCGGCTTCAGCAAATAACACTGCATCTCTGGTACTTTTGAGTTGTTTAATGACCTCATTAGGAAAACGTTTTAATTGCACATTGTGCTCATTGATTAAGGTATTTAACGCTTCAATATGCCCTTGGGTGTAATCATCTAACATATCTTGATTAACGGCTCTTGCCGCTGTGATGATAATTTGCTGTAAGTCATCGGGTAGTGCTAAAAAGGCTTGTTGATTAATGATGAACTCCATATTTGCGCCAGGTGAATGCCACCCTGGGTAATAATAATATTGAGCCACCTGATATAGACCAAGAGGCAAATCATTATAGGGCCCGACCCATTCTGCCGCGTCAATAGCACCATTTTTTAAGGCGCCATAAAGTTCTCGCCCCGCAAGCCCACCAACCGGCACGCCGCCTACTTGCTTTAAAACCTCACCACCAATACCTGGCAAGCGCATTTTAAGGCCGTTTAAATCTTCAATTGAATTAATCGTTTTATCAAACCATCCCCCCATTTGCATACCCGTATTTCCACCCGCCATAGGAATAATACCAAATGGTTGATAAACCTCTTGCCATAACGCCATACCACCGCCGTGATATAACCAAGCATTCATTTGCTGGGCATTCAAACCAAAAGGAATTGATGAAAAAAACTGTGCCGCAGGAACTTTGCCTTTCCAATAAAATGAAGCGCTATGGCCCATTTGCACTTTACCTTCGCTTACACCATCAAATACTGACAAAGCCGGCATCAATTCGCCTGCGCCGTAAACACTAATATGTAAACGGCCATTGGACATGCGGTTGACCTGTTGGGCAAAATTTTCAGGAGCCATGCCTAAACCGGGCAAATTTTTAGGCCACGATGTTGCTAATCGCCACTCGATCACACTAGATCTAGTTTCAAGCGCATTATCAGTTGTTGAAGGTTCTTGCAGTTTACAAGATGGGAGTAACAACACGAGAATTAACATCGGCATGAGGCGATACATCTAGATATCCTTTTCTAATTGTATTACAAGTAAGAGATTGTTATAGAACAAAAATAATACTATACCCAAGGCTAAAAATAAGGGCAACAAAAAAACCTCACTATAAGTGAGGCTTTTATTTATTACTTAGACTAAATTAGCCTTTACAATTTGGCGTTCTAGGTACTTCTTCGATATTTTGCCATTCTACGTCGGTATAAGTGTTGATGGATAGAGCATGAACACCGTTTGCTAACTCATCAGCAAGTACACTATTTACTGCTCTGTGTCTTGCTAATGGGCGCTGCCCATCAAACTGCTCGCTGACAATGACAACTTTAAAGTGAGTTTCAGAATTAGGTGGCACATGATGACGATTACTTTCGTTAATAACTTCAAGATGTGATGGCGAAAACAACTGATTCAGTTTATCAGTGATTGTCTGTGCAACTGACATAATGACCTACTCTTGGGTGCTTAAAAATCGAAGATTACTGGGTTAACACTTAAACGTCAAACACTCACATGGCAAAACGTTAACTGTAAAGCTCGTTTTCTAGTAATTAGCTTTTGCTCGATAAAAATTAGGCGAAATTAATCTAAAGGTAAAATTAATCCGTGGCTTTGTTACGGCTAAACGCTTAGGCAACGCATGTTGCCATGTTTGCTGCATACTAGGTGCCATAATGATTAAGTCACCTGAACATGGAGCATACGTCACTTTCTGCTGGCTTGCTTTATGACGCACCACAAAGTCTCGACAAGCCCCTATCGTGATTGAAGCTATCGAACTTCCCGCCACAATTTCTGGTTCATCATCACTGTGCCAGCCCATACAATCATTTCCGTCTTTGTAATGATTAACCAGCACAGCATTAAAATTAAGCTGACAACGATTGAGTAACGTTTGACGCAACTTTGTTAATATCGGTGGCCAGGGCAAAGGATTGATTAAGGTTTTTGAATATTTGCAATCACAGCCATCATCACCAAACCAGGCTTGAGTGCGGGGAATAGTGTGTTTTTTTCCGAATACTTCAATTTCAATTTTAGTCAGTGGGTAATAACTCACTTCATTCAACAGTAATTGTTGCTGACGCTGATTCAGAAAGTTTGGGTGCAGCGTAACAGGAGGAACAATCACGCTCGGATCACATTGGTCAAATAAATCCAAAGTCATAGTAAGCTGTAAATCCTTGGTTGGCAGTTTGAATAGTAATAAAAGTAAACCTCTACCATACGACATAAAATGTCGTTATAGTATCAACCGGGTATAAAAAGACTAATGGATTAACATGAACGATATTGATCATCAAAATCAATCCTTACCGAATACAGATATTTACCAACACGGTGAGCCATTGCACCCTCAGCAATTGACTCCGCTAACTGAGTTAGTATTAACTCACGTCGATAATAACTACCCTAAATTACAACTCTATTTTGCTGGTACAGTATACAGCCTAATTGCGACAATAGTTTGCCTCGCTATTGGATTTATAGCCCCTTTCTCGGTTACAGCCAAATTACTGCTTATACTCTTCATTTTAATACTCGCGGCGCTGATCATTCGCTTAACTTACTTAAAAGCGTTAACCATTTGCTACGGGATTTTTAAAGATGAACTGATCATGCGACAGGGCTTAATTTGGATGTCAACTACAGCATTGCCTTATACTCGTTTGCAGCACGTTAATTTATCTCAAGGTCCGCTGGAGCGCCAATATCAACTAGTAACACTAAAATGTTTTAGTGCAGGTTCAGGAGAAGCTGAAATCCATTTGCCGGGACTGAATGCCGACATTGCCGAACATTTACGCCAACACCTAATGCATCAAGCCGCAGAGAACCAAGCGCCTGATCCAAAAATGATGACAGCGACTTTAGACTCAATCCATGAGTGACCTGCAATCACAGAAACTCGAAACTCAAAAGGATACGAGTTCACCGGCATTATTTGTTGATTGGCAAGCTTTATCGCCTTGGTCGATCCTCAGTTTTATCTTGGGTTCATTAAAAAATATATTCAGTAATGGCTATGCGTTAATCCCAATATTTTACGCTGGTTGGATGAATGATATTTCACTATTTTGGATCATTGATGCTGCAGTCATTATCATAGGGTTATTAACCACTTTTGCTTTTATTCAATGGCGAAAATTTCGTTATCGGATTAGATCAAATCAACTAGATGTTAAACGCGGACTTTTTTTTACCAAAAAAGATGAGATCCCACTTAACAGAATTCAAAACATTCGTTTTGAACAACCCTTTTACTTTAAGCCACTCAAACTGGCAGTATTAGTGATTGAAACAGCAGGCTCAAGTAAAGACGAAGCAAGGCTATCAGCTATTGATGCGCAGCACGCACATGTTTTAAAACAGCAATTACTGCAACTTAAACCCCACGAGGTTGAATCATCGCAGCAACCCAAAAATGTCGACGCTGCAGCCGAAGACATGTCGATAAACCAACCAATCATCACCCGCAGTTTAAAAGAGTTAATTCTATTTGGGTTTTATCAAAATAATTTTATTTGGTTTGCCATTATCGCAGGCCCTATAGCGGGTCAAATCCAGTGGGAAGAGATTGTTCAAACAAGACTTTTTCAACAACTCATTACTTGGGTTAATCACACCACCCATGAAAGCTTTATGCTGCAATTAGTCTTGTTTGTTGGGATCTTTATTGCTGGGTATTTGTTATTTTCTGCAATTTCAATTCTAGCCTCAGTGCTAAAGTATTACCCCTATACACTAGATAAACGCCAACAAACACTGCAAAGAAGTGGAGGTGTTATTGCGCATCAACAAGATGCGTTAGCGATAAAACGTATACAGGTGATCCACTTCCACCAACCTTTACTAGCAAGAATGGTAAATCGCTGGACCCTTTACCTTAAACAAGTAAAAGGCAATGAGATAGAAGAAAAAACCCAAAAGCATATGTTAATACCAGCTATAAAACCCAATGAAGTAGAGCGGATATTCAAGCCTCTCACCTCATTAAGCCAAAACCCGATCCATTTACCAGACAGTTATATGCCGATTAATATCGCTTGGTTATATAAACGTATTTGGCTACCTTTTATCCCTTTTACTGCCTTAATGGTTTTAACGTTATTTACGCCATTACCCATTGAGAACGCACTTATTGAAGTCGCATTTGTCGCCGCCTTAGTCGTCTGCACTTTACTTGTTGTCCGCTTTAAAAAGTGGGGGTATTTTTTACAGCATGACGCGATATGGCAACACAGTGGATTATTAGGTAGACATTGGAAGCGCATTCCATTTGAAAAAATTCAACACGTGAAAATCATTCAAACTCGTGCTCAGAAGGAAAAAAATCTTGCTTATCTTGAGCTTGGATTAGCCAGTGGAACGCTTGTGTTTCCCTATATCTCAATAGAAACCGCCAATCTAATAGCCGCTAGAGCATTCAACACGATTTCGCCGCAGTATAAGCAGTGGATTTAATGTTATTTTTCGTGATAGAGCACACTAGATCAAGCCTGTTATTGTTATTAAGATACTTAGTCACAACGCTAATACCTAATACATTCGCATCGTTATGTGGCTAAGGATTAAGCAACTGCTGCAGATAAGAGGATGAAGGTTAACTCATAACTAGATGTCAGTTCACAGTTCACAGTTCACAAGGATATTTTGTCAGGGCTAGTGACACTTATGCTGTCGATTAGTGTTGGTTTATAAGCTATTACCTCAATGCTATTCTGCAAGGCTGACGTTTTATGATGTCATGATTTTACATAAAACGGATAATGGCTTAACACAGCCCATAAAACTAAACCAAGAAAACATTACTTTTACCGCGACTTAACCCAAATAAGCGAATAAGTTTTTTTGCATACAGCTAATATTGGCGACTCAGCTGAATACTTACCAACAGATGACTTAATCTCAGCAGGGTTAAGAGATGAATAAATGACGTTTAAAGCATTCGTATTCAATCAGTTACAGTCAACCATCAACTGAGCACTGATATCAAGGCTAATTTACACGTCACTAGCAGGTCTATTGCAAGTCAATTCGACGAAGTTAGCGGTGCAAAGAACTGTTTGATATCCATTTATCATCTCAAAACTGAGGTTACTTAACCACTAGTACCGGGCAACGGGCTTGATTAGCCACCGACTCCGCCACGTTTTCATGTAAAAAATGCGCCAAACCGGTTCTTCCATGGCTGGCAATCACGACCATACCAATATCTCCAGAATTAGCCTCTGCGACTATCTCAGTTGCAGCATCGCCGCGACGGATAACGGTTTCAATCGGCATAGCAGTATTAAGCCCAGCAAGTAATGAATGCATCTTTTGCGCCGCAATCTCTTCCATATTTTTAGCCAGTTCTTCCGGAGTCACAGCTAACACCATGTAGTTTTCATCACCAAAAGGCTGATCAACAACATGTACTATTCTAATGCCCACATCATAGAGGTTAGCCATTTCGATAGCATATTGAAGAGCATGGGATGCCGTCTCAGAAAAGTCTGTTGGCCATAAAATTGTTTTACTTCGCATAACCACCTCCAGTCATATGGAACTCTCTCGAATCACAATCATCTATGTTCACACGGCGTTGAATCCAACAGATGATGTAAAAGCCACAAGCAAAATTTGTTTAAATAAAGATTAGCCCTGAGATCCCCATAAAGGAACAGGCGTGCGTCTCGTTCCCCCCACGATGTCAGTTTGCTAGTCAGTTTCATTATTAAGTGTAGCCTGTTGCATCGGGCAATTATTGATATAGCTCAAATTATCAACACTTCTTGCTTATATCCGTCGCAGGGATTAATATTAGACCGACTAATCAGTCGGTTTTTTATTAAACCTTAATTGACATTATTTTGCTGGAGTAACTTATGAATATGGCTGTTGAACAACCCCAATTATCACCACTGCAACAATTACTGCACAATCAACGCAGCCATTATTTGTCACACCCTGCACCTAGCTATCAATCCCGAGTAGACAAACTGAGACAACTCAAGCAATTACTTTTGCAGCATCAACCGCAAATTATTGCGGCCTTGATAAAAGACTATGGCCACCGCTCTGAAAACGACACAGTTATTTCAGATATCATGCCGTGCATCAATAACATTAACTACACCCTCAAAAATCTCAAGTCTTGGATGAAACCAAGCAAACGCCATGCGGGTTTATTGCTCTCACCATCAAAAGTGTCAGTGCATTATCAACCATTAGGAGTTGTCGGCATTATTGTTCCGTGGAATTTTCCGGTGATGTTATCTATTGGGCCTTTGATTACAGCTATCGCTGCAGGTAATAGAGCCATGCTGAAAATGTCAGAGTTCACTCCAAATACCAATCAAGTACTTAGAGATATGTTGGGGCAAATTTTTGCAGAAAATGAAGTGGCGTTAGTAGAAGGTGAAGCTAATATCGCGGCGCAATTCTCGGCACTGCCTTTTGATCATATTTTATTTACGGGTTCAACCTTAATTGGTCGCCATGTGATGCGAGCTGCGGCAGAAAACTTAACGCCTGTCACGCTAGAGTTAGGCGGTAAATCTCCAGCGATTATTGCCCCTGACATGCCAATTGAGACCGCCGTTGAGCGATTGATTTTTGGTAAATGTTTAAATGCCGGTCAAATATGTGTCGCACCTGATTACGTGCTATGTCCTGAAGATAAAATTGATGAGTTAATCAAAGCCTACCAAGCTAGATTCAATAAAATGTACCCTGATTTTGATCACAATCCTGATTACGGCAATATTATCAATGACAATCAGTTTGCACGATTAATGAAAGTGATTGACGATGCAAAATCAAAAGGGGCAAGGATTGTTTCAGCATCAAACACTGCAACCGCTATTGATAAACGCAAACTCGCCACCCAATTAATGACACAGGTTAATCCCGACATGCTTGTCATGCAGGATGAGATTTTTGGACCTATCCTGCCTATTATCGGTTATAAGTCGGTTGATGAAGCCATTGGATACGTTAATCAACGTGATAGACCCTTAGCACTGTATATTTTAAGTTTTGATAGCAGCACTCAAGCTCATATTTTACAGCACACCCATTCTGGCGGTGTGTGTATCAATGATACTGTGTTTCATGTCGCCGCTGATGACGCGCCATTTGGAGGCATTGGGCCTTCGGGAATGGGTCACTATCACGGCAAAGAAGGCTTTCTCACCTTCAGCCATGCAAAAACCGTATTAAACAGTGGTAAAATCAATACCGGCATTTTGGTGCATCCACCCTATGGCACATTTATCCAAAAAGCATTGATGAAGTTTTTTTTACGTTAGGAATAACCTCTTGTGACCATCGAACATGCGGTAAAAAAACAAACTGATAAGAAAAACGCCATTTTGGATTCCGCTTTGGCGTTATTTGTCAGCCAAGGGTTTCATGCCACATCCACAGCTTCTATTGCAAAGGCTGCTGGCGTCGCTACCGGAACCCTGTTTCACCACTTTCCGTCAAAAGACAGTATCATCAACCATCTTTTTTTAAATATTAAACAAGAGTTTGCCAATACTATTACTAGTAACAGTCAAGTTATCGGCGATATTGAATTAGATGCAAACGCCCTTTGGCAAAGTGCCATTGATTGGGCCATTGCTCAACCACTAAAACAAAAGTTTTTTTTGCAGTTTTCACTATCCGCAGAGATCAATGCCGCCACACGGCAACAGGCAATGAATGGGATTTTACGGTTTATCGTTGAGTTAATAGAAAAAGGCCAGCAACAAAATATCGTGGCTCACTACCCTATCGATTTATTATTAGAAAATTGCCATGGTCAATATTTAGCCGCCATTCGGTTTTTTACCGACCACCCAGAATTAGGGAAAGATGCATCACATCGTCATGCCAGCTTTCAATTATTCTGGAAAGCCATTAAAGCTTAAAGCAGTTTAATAGGGCTAGAGTTAGTAACACTTTGTATCCAACGGTTGTTAAGTATTAATGCGATAGAGAGATAGTGATAACATGATGTTTATGACTTGTTCCCTATTTAATCCCGAAGTAATAAGAAGGTTAAATATCAGGAATTTAGCGCTAAACACATTGAAGGTTATAAAGTCATTTATGCTTAAATACATACGTAATGTTTTATTATTCTTGATTGCAGCACCACAATTTATGATGCCTGCAGAAGCTGAACCTGTGTGTCTAGCTTCCAGTGACTGCATTACCCAAGGAGAGTGGGAGATCTCATTGGCTATGGGTTATGGCAAGAAAACCAATCCATTACAAGATTATGATGACATTCCATTGTACGTATTGCCATCAATTGCTTACTACGGTGAGCAATGGTTTTTTGACAATGGCAATTTAGGCTACAGCCTAAAAGAAGCGGAAAAGTTTTCTGTCAATCTTGTTACCAGTTACAGCGATGACAGAGCGTTTTTCTACGATTGGGATCCAAGTAATCTTTTTTTAAGTGGGGAGCGCAGCGCCACTGACGTGAATATCATGCCAATGAGAACCATGTCGCGGCAAATAACTGAGCCGCCCAAAGTGTTTGAAGAGTTAGAAAGCCGTCACTTTACCTTTTATGGTGGCATTGAAGCATTTTACTATGCTCGCTGGGGCTTTTTAAAGTTTGCCTACGCCCATGATTTACTGAATGTTCACAATGGTGAAACGCTTCACTTTAGCTGGAATTATGGCATGGCCATTGAACAATGGGTGTTTGATGCCGCATTAAGAGCTGATTGGAAAAGCGCAGAAGTGATTCAATATTATTATGGCGTTAGAGCAAGTGAAAATAGCTACTGGAGCGAGCATTATCGCGCCGATTCGGGCTGGAATACGGGGTTAGAATTAACCACGCGCTACATTATTAATGAGCAATGGAACATTTTAATGGCATTTCGCTATACAGCACTGTC
This sequence comes from Shewanella aestuarii, assembly GCF_014647215.1. Lineage (GTDB taxonomy): Bacteria > Pseudomonadota > Gammaproteobacteria > Enterobacterales > Shewanellaceae > Shewanella > Shewanella aestuarii. The sequence goes on along the minus strand of NZ_BMOT01000003.1, from coordinate 109,875 downwards.
AGATGAAATAACAGATAGCCCATTAGTCAATGAAGATAACAGCCAAAGTTATTTTGTTGGCGCAGCTTATAGGTTTTAACGTTGAAGTATTTCACCATGCGTGCGGCAAAGTGCTTTTGTGGCATATTAATTCTGTCGATGACTGGCTTTAACCTTAAAGCACAAACACTCGAACAACAGGCGCAGCTTAAAGCGACGCCAAATTTGTGCTTAACGGATGATCAATTTAATTACTGTGAAATAGATTTATTATTAACATGGAAAACGGTTAATGATGATCTTGTTTGCATCATATCTGATTATCCAACCATACCGCGTTGGTGCTCGGACGACCCAAGCGTAAAATCTGTCAACTTAACAATAAAAACCGATAAAGATATTCAATTTATACTAGTAAATAAGGACAGTAATCTCACCCTTGCCGGCGTAAAATTGAAAATAAATAAAGCCTCAACTCATCAAGTACGAAGGCGCTATCGGAACCCCTGGAGTTTATTTTAATGACCACGCCACAATTTACGCATAGAGTGCTATTAGTTGAAGACGACATTAGACTTGCCAATCTCATTGTTGATTATTTAAAGTCCCACGACATGCACGTTGAAGTTGAACGCCGTGGCGATACTGTATTAACCCGTCTAATCAGCTATAAGCCTGATATTATTTTACTCGACATTATGTTACCCGGTCTTGACGGTTTAAGCCTTTGTGAAAAACTGCCTGACTATTTTTCTGGCCCAATTTTATTAATGAGTGCACTTGGCAGCAATGAAGATCAAATTAAAGGTCTTGAATTAGGTGCAGACGACTACATAGTTAAGCCTGTAGACCCTGCTTTATTAGTCGCTAGAATGAATAACTTACTGCGTCGCCAAGCACAGCCAAACAAACCAGAATCACATTGTCTTAACTTCGGCAAACTCAGTATCGATCCTCATACTCAGGCCATTCGCTTAGGCAATACCGAAGTCGACCTAACCAGTCATGAATTTGAGTTGTTATGGCTACTTGCCTCCCAAGCGGGGCAAATACTCAGTCGCCAGTATATCTACCAATACCTGTTAAACATCGATTTTGACGGTAAAGACAGAAAAATTGATGTACGCATTTCACGTCTTCGTAAAAAACTCGGTGATAGCATTGAAACGCCTTTCCGGATTAAAACGGTATGGGGGCAAGGCTATTTATTTGCCCCAGAAGCGTGGAATAATTAAATGAGTTTCGAATAAATTGAAACGTCTATTCATCAGCCTGTATCTCTTATTAAGCTTAAGCTTTTTAGGGATCGGCTGGACTTTAGATAGTCTATGGCAAAACCATTTTGAAGATAATGGCGATATCGATGCACCTCTGATTGCGTTAGCATTAATACTTTCTAAGCACCCTGAAGTAGAACGCCAATTGTTGCTTGATGAAATAAGCGAGCAACACGCGTTTCCGCTTCAACTGCTGGCGCGAGATCAAATTGCCTTAAACGGCAACATGCAGTTGTCGCATAATGAGGTTCTCACCACTCAAACAGATAAGACTCAATTGCAATTCATCGCTGTGGATAATCAGGTGCTGATAGCAGGTCCGTTTGATATTGACCCCCGTGATAAATTGCGCGGCATTTTTACCATCATCTTCTATGTGTCTTTGGCTTTGGTTGCACTCGTTTGGGTATGGCCTTTGTCTCGAGATTTAAAAGTGCTTCGAAGTGCAACAAAAAAGTTTGGTGAAGCACATTGGGATACCCGCATCGAGCTCAATGGCCGCTCTCAAGTTGCACCTTTGGCACTGACATTTAATGATATGGCACAGCACATTAGTGGGCTGATTGATAACCAAAAACATCTCACTAACGCAGTGTCGCATGAAATCAGAACGCCGTTAGCCAGACTAAAGTTTGCCCTCGCCTTGCTACCTAAATATTGTTTACCTGACAGTGATATTCAGCAGCGCACTCACTTTTTACATGAGATGCAAACTGATATCAAAGAAATGGAAGATTTACTGCAAGAGTTGCTTACTTATGCCAGCTTAGAAACCATGCAAATTGAGCCAGTATTGGAAAATTGTGAGTTAGTCAGTATCAGTAAACAGCTTATCATTAGATTAAAAGATTTGAGTGAGCACCACATTGAGTTAACTTGGCCTGAACTGCACGATGAAATATATATAAAAGGTGAAGGTTCATTGGTTGAACGCGCGATTCAAAATCTGATTATCAATGCCCAGCGTTATGCAAAATCCAAAATTAACATCGACCTCAGTAGCGATCAAAGTCACATTTACTTATCTGTCAGCAATGATGGCCCCAGTATAGCTTTGGAAGACCAACCGCATATATTTGAAGCTTTTTATCGGAGTCAGTCGCAATTTCATGGTAACAAGGGACATGGGTTGGGATTAGCGATTATAAAAAGGATCATGTTGCGCCATCGTGGTAACGTCAGCATATTTAGCAATGAAGAAAAAACAGCATTTACGTTAAGCTGGCCTAAAAGCTAATCCAGTTTAAACTGATTTCTATCGCCTTAGACATCGTTATCATTCGGTTCTTCAAAGTCCAATTGAGTATTAATACTGGCTTGTAATTGCTGTTGCTGTAATTTTCTAGCATGAAAAACAGCATATTGACGGCGTTTTTTCCGTTGGGCGCACAAACGAATTACATCTTGTTTTTGCAGTTCAGAAAAACTCATCCAATTAAAACGCTCATCACGACTACGAAAACAACCCAAGCAATATCCTTTAGGATCTGACTGGCAAATACCTTTACAGGGGCTTGGTACGGCAAAAAAACTTAATTGTTCCATAGTAGAGCGTAATTAACTTATTGACGATATAGTTAAGGTTATACTAATAGCAGTAAAATTGTACAATTTTTGGAGAGTCTAATTATGTTGCAGTACACTTTTTGCCTAAATGCTTATCGCAGAGGTTTCTCGGCCTCAGTATTGCTAATGGCTAGCTTGGTCATATCTGGCTGCCAAAGTACTGTTAAAAATGACTATGATGTTAATTATGACTTCAGCAAACTGAACAGCTTTACGCTATTAGATGTCGTTAATGCCGAAGACCCGCTTACCGTTCAACGGGTACGTGAAGACATTATTCAAACCCTGACCCAGCAAGGTTTTACACCACAAGCAAAACCTAGCGATTTTAGCGTGAGCTTTGCTTTTAAAACCGAAGACAAACCCAAAAGTTCTGGTCTATCGATTGGTTTAGGCACAGGAAGTTGGGGCAATAACGGCGGCGCCAGCATTGGTACCAGTGTCGGGATTCCGATAGGCAGCGACACTGCGAAAATACAAACCATTCAAATCGATATAATCGATCCGACTAATAACCGTTTAATTTGGCGTGGCTCAGATAAATATGATTTCGAAATGGGCGGCCAAGGTAAAGCAGACAAGACAGCTGAAACCGTGCAGCATATCCTCAAACAGTTTCCGCCTAAAAACACTAAATAACCTTCAAAGCCTGATAAATATTGCAAATTTGTCAGCTTAAAACTCAATGCTCAAGAAGCCAAAAGCAAGATGTAAGAAGCAAAGAGCAAGGTTCATTCTAAAGTTTAACAACTGACATGATTGATCGATGTCGTAACTTGAGCTAGCAATAAAAACGTCCGCTGTTGCGGACGTTATTATTTCGGGCTTGAGAAGCCAACTCGACTCACTTTAGTCAATCGTTCTGACTGCTACTCAAATAATGCCATTTGGCTATTAGTGCCCCTCTGCAAAGAGGTAATTTAACCAACCTTGCATTCTAAGTAGTACTTTTCGCATAACAGACACGTGGCTAAAGTGCTCAGTATAAATTGCAGCTTGCCCTGCGACACCTGCGGGCAAAGAGTTAATGACCTCGCTGTCATCAAGATCAATTAATACTATCACTCGGCCTCGTTGAAATAAGCGACTCGATGACTGCAAACTGCCACTGAATTGAATTTCCCCTTCAGCCATAGCTGGCAATATTTTAGCGACTTTACCTTTGAAAACCACACCAGGAACCGCATCAATAATCACTTCAGCTTCATCACCTTCTTTTAAACGCAGTAATGAGTTTTGCCAAAATGCACCAGCAAAGTAACGCTCTTCATCAGGGATAAATGTTAATGCTGGACGAAGTGGAAGTGGCACCGCCATCACGCCTTCTCGCAACGCTAGCTGAGTGACGACACCGTCCGCCGGCGCGCGTACAACAGTTTGCTCTAGTTCAAATTGCGCTTTATCAAGTTCAGCCAGCAGGCCTGCAACCTTAGTATTGACACCATCGATATTAGACTCATACGCCAAACGATTACGAAGCACTTCTGCTCTTGCCCCATCAAGTTGAGCTAAAGATGCGAGATAAACCTGACGACGGTTATCTAATTCAAGTTCAGTAAATGGGGAGTTTTTCCCGCCTTTTCTTCGCCCTTCTTCGTATCGTCTATATGCTGACTCGGTTCGCGTAGAGTCTGCTTGAGCTTGTTCAAATTTTGCATGTGCAGCCTCGAATGCGGCTTTTAATTGTGGAACTTGCTGTTCAGCCTCTTTCAATGCTGCTTGTTTTTGCATAACGCTTGCAGCATAAGGTGTAGGATCAATTCTGAACAGTATATCGCCTTTTTTAACTGGCATGTTTGGGATGACATTAACTTCTGTCACTATGCCTTTTACGGCAGGGGTAATTGGAATAGAGACAAAGTATTCACGGGCAAATTTGGTATAAGGATGATTGTAGTTCATCAGTAACAACAAGGTACCGATTAACACTATGCCACCTAATATTGCTGTTGGCACAGTCCATTTATTCAATGGGATTTTGAATATTTTAAAAATCGCGATACAAATTGCACCGTAAGTAAGGATAAGTAATAAATCCATTATTTAAGCTCCTTACTATTCGATGTCGCAGCTTGGTCAGAATTAAACTCGGCTGTATGAGTATTTTCCATTAAGGCCAAACGTTGTGATAGGTCAGTGACTTGCTGAATCAACTCTTTTACTTCGCCCTCTAAAATCAACTCTCTTTTACGGCTATCGCTAAATCCCCATCCGCGGTCTTCACGGTATAAGGTGGCCCATATCCATAAAAACGGCCAAATGGCATGTAAGGTAAACAAACTCACCCAACCGGCTATATGCAGCGCATCTTGCTGTGGGTGATTACGTTTTTTAGCTATTTCATAGGGGATATCATGGATAGCAATTACACCATAAAAGATAAAAATGACCACAAAAAACAATACCCCTAACGCGAAGTAATCTAAAAACATTTTAGCCTCCAAGCTAAATTCAACTTTATGTTCACAAATCTTACACAGCCTCTTACAATTTACAACGCTTGTTTTATTGCTAGAACAAGTTAAACAGGTAAATCTATCAAACGTATATCACAAAAATGTATTCAAAAATGGCAACCATGCTTATTGAATAGGTAAACTGTTCTGATATCAGAACACTTAACAAGGTTTATTATGAGTCATTCTTCATTAGAGATTTTAGGTACCCCAAACCGAACTGATGCTGTTAAAGCCATGTTACTTGGGTGTGGTGAGCTGGGCAAAGAAGTTGCCATTGAGCTACAACGTTTTGGTATTGAAGTCATTGGGGTAGACAGATACCCCAACGCTCCGGCCATGCAAGTCGCACACCGTTACCATGTGATTAATATGTTAGATGGCGCAGCATTATCCGCTGTCATAGAGTCTGAAAAGCCGGATATTGTGATCCCAGAAATTGAAGCGATTGCTACCGATACTTTAGTCTCTCTGGAGGCAAAGGGCTTGAATGTGGTGCCTTGCGCGCAAGCGGCAAAACTTACCATGGACAGAGAAGGTATTCGTCGTCTTGCTGCTGAAACATTAGGCTTACCCACATCAGCTTATTTTTTCTGCGACAACCTAGATGAACTCACCATCGCAATTAACCAAATAGGTTTTCCCTGTGTCATCAAGCCTGTGATGAGCTCGTCAGGCAAAGGCCAAAGTATCATTAGGTCAGCAGAAGATATTCAACCGTCATGGGATTATGCTCAACAAGGTGGAAGAGCGGGTCAAGGACGCGTAATTGTCGAGGCTTTTATCAAGTTTGATTATGAAATTACGCTACTAACTATCAATGCCATTGACGGGATTCATTTTTGCGATCCTATCGGCCATCGACAGGAAGATGGCGATTACCGTGAGTCATGGCAGCCTCAGAGTATGCCAGATCATGTGTTGGAAAAAGCGCAAATAGTGGCGATGAAAGTGGTAAAAGCATTAGGTGGATTTGGACTATTTGGTGTTGAGTTATTTATTCAAGGCGATGAGGTATATTTCTCTGAAGTCTCGCCTCGCCCACACGATACCGGACTTGTCACGTTAATCAGCCAAGACTTATCCGAATTTGCCTTACATGTGCGTGCTATTTTAGGATTACCGATTGGCAAAATAACCCAATATGGGCCTTGTGCATCTGCAGTTATTTTAGGTGAAGGTAAGTCAGACAATATTCGTTTTCAAGGAATGGGTAAAGCATTAGCTTTGCCAGATACTCAACTCAGATTATTTGGCAAACCGGATATCGATGGTCGTAGAAGATTAGGCGTTGCTTTAGCTAAAGATAACAACATCGACAATGCGATAACAAAAGCCAAGAAGGTTGCTGCAGAAATTACCGTTATTCTGTAACGAAGAATATTAACCTAAGCCATAGTTTAAAGAATATACGCCATGTTTCATAATATGGCGTTTCTGTTTATTGACGATACGTTATTAACGACGAGGTAAAGCTTTATCGGCAAGATGGTAATGAACCAGCATAAAAAACCTAAATAACGATTTGAGTTTAAGCTGCTGATCATTTTGACCTGCTGCAATGAGTTTTTGCAAAAGGTTCAATCTTAAATAGGCTCGTTCGATTAACTTATCAGCGTTCCAATGCAAATATTTTTCAAACTCTTTGTAGCCATTAATTGTTGAGCTTTTTAATGGCTTAGAATGAATAGTACTCGATTGCTGCATAAGTTGTTTAAACACGCTACTTTCCAATCCCGCCACTATCACATCGCAGGGTAACTGTTGTTTAAAAGCAGATGCCATAAAATGAATATTCGATTCCATTTCGAATTGCAGTTGGCGTAAATTGATATCAGAGGCTTTCTTTAAATTGCGTTCTTTGTCGAATACATCATACAGTTCTTTATAAATACTCATGTGAATTCCGGCGATATCCTTAAACCAAATTAATCGGTGTACCTTGTATGTACTGAACACAATTGTTCACAGCTATGTTTAGCAGGTTTTGTCTAGCTTCCCTAGTTGCCCAGGCAATATGCGGAGTAATGCTAATGTTATTTGCAGATAATAAAGGATTATTCGCTTGCGGTGGCTCAGTGGATAATACATCAACACAGGCATAACCTTGATTTTGATTAAGCCAATCGGCTAAGGCTTGCTCGTTAATGAGATCCCCTCTAGCAGTATTTATCACCATGGCATTGAACGGTAGCAGCTTTAAGGTAGTAGCATTGATCATTTGATGTGTCGCTGCGGTTAACGGGCAATGCAGTGATAAAAACATAGCTTGGGATAACAACTCAGTTTGCTCGCACCAAGTTACGCCCTCTGGCAAATGTTTTTTGCGCTGGGGCGTATTAACCAAAACTTTCATCCCAAATGCTAGGGCAATTACAGCCACTTGCTGAGCGATATCACCATAACCAATGAGGCCTAATGTTTTACCTTTTAAGGACATTAAAGGACGTAAAGTAAAACAAAAGTCTCGATGCCGATTCCAATCACCTTGTTTAACAGCCTGATCGTGTAGCGCAACATGTTGGCTGTGATGCAAAATATGAGCGAACACCATTTGTGCCACAGCATCAGCGCCATAGGCGGGTACGTTGGTCACAACTATACCTTGCTGTTTTGCAAAACCGATGTCGACAACATTGGTCCCTGTAGCAAGTACCCCAATATATTTAACCTGAGGGAGACGCTTTATAACATCAGCGGATAAGACGGTTTTGTTGGTTAATACTATGTCGTAATCTTGGCATCTGCTGACAACATCTGCCGCCAACGTATGATCGTAAACTTGGCACTGCTGGGCTAAATCGCTAAATCCGTCCCAACTCAAGTCACCTGGATTTAACGTGTATCCGTCTAAAATGACAATTTTCATGATTTATCCTAACGCTTTAAGGCTGGCTTAAAAGCTAACCGCAACACCAATATTGGTTTGACCTTGCCACATTAAATCACCTTCAATTTGCCAAATACAGCTAGCTTGGTTACAAAACAAACCACCCGTAGAGTTTACAAAAGTGGCATAACCCCGAATATCAGCAAAGATACTGACGTTGTCGGTGAGCTCGTATGCAACGCCACCACCTAACCCCATTGAGAAATTAGTTTCACTTGAATATTGCTTATCGGGGCGAAGTTGGGTCAGACCAGCACTGGCTGTGATGTAGGGATTAATATTGCCATTGGGGAAATATAATGTCCCCCCCAAATGAAAATAGTTAACCTCTAGCTCAGTTAATATATCGGAAGATAGTCCGCCTTGGCGTAAATCCGTATTATGGCGACTAAATAGAAAGTACATATTGCCGGGATCATTAGTCGTCATGCCGACTATTAATCCGCTACTTCCACCCTCGCTCATATCCAAGTCCGTGGTCGTATCACTTTTGACTAAAACATCTAAGCCATTCCCGCCAAAACTATAACCGCCAAAAGGAGCAATAAACACTTCGGCATAACTAGGAACGCTGACAGTTAAGCATCCTGCAATTAATCCCCAAATTATCTTTTTCATCATTGAATCACTCCCGGTATTTACACCCTATAACAATATTGTCTAAGTCCTAACGCATACCCCTTGAGGTTTTTATCGCCTCATAAGCAGCTTGAATATCTTGTGCTTTATCCTTGGCTATCATCATCATTTCTTCAGGTAAGCCTTTAGCAACCAACTTATCCGGATGATGCTCATTCATTAACTTACGATATGCCCGCTTGATTTGCTGGTCGCTTGCAGACCCATCAATACCCAATACTAAATAGGCATTTTTAATAGGCATTTTACTGCCATGACTAGATTGATGATGTTGAAACTCAGCTTGCCAACGGGATAATAAGTCTTTTAATACGCCTGACATCCCTAATTGTTCAGCTATAACAGCTAACACTTGTTGCTCTTTTGCTTGCAGCTCGCCATCAGACAAGGCCGTTTGAATTTGAATTTCTAAAAACATCTGCAATAATTCATGCCGACTTTGGGTGACTCTTTTAAAATCAGCAAGTTGCTTAAAAAGATCAAATCCGCTTTGGCGTCCGGAACGAAACGCGTCTTGAGCCTCTTGCCGTGCACGGCCTGTCAGCTGCATTTTATCCATGAGTAATGTTGCAACACGAATATCTGCCTCAGTGACATGACCCGATGCTTTAGCAACATGCCCCATAACAGCAAAGGTGGTATTAAAAAAAATCGCTTGGCGCTCACCTGCATCTTGGATCAAGCCAGATAATCGCTGACGCTTATCATAAAGGTGACCCAGCCATAGCCCCAACAGACCGCCGAACACCCTGCCAAACATAAAACCAATAATAAACCCGAAAACCTTTCCCCAAATTCGCATCGACTTGTCCGTTATATTTAAAAAGGATAATTTGTTTTAAGATAGTGACTTTAAGCGCGCGTTCAAAGCATCTAATCTCGCTATAGTGCCAACATCACACCAATATTGGCTGAGACAATGACCATATATCTGCTCTTGTGCAATAGATTGCCTTAATAACGGCCCTAATGGTTGTGAGCCCTCAGCAAGCCCAGCAAACATTTGAGGATGATAAATGCCCATGCCACTATAGGTAAACTTAAGCTCACCTTCGAGTTTAACCAGTGATGCTGAATCTGTTTCAAAATGGGTATGATGTGAATTGGCGTCAAGACTAAAGTCACCTTGAGGATGATGAGCTGGATTTTCAACAAACCAAATATAGGCATCTGCTTGTTGCTGATTCAGTATTCTGAGTGCCAGAGCGATATCTGGTAGTTCATCAATAAAAATATCGCCATTTAGTAATAGAAAAGGTTCTGTTCCCAATAAAGAGAGCGCTTGTTTAATTCCGCCTGCGGTTTCTAACGCCTCAGTTTCAGCACTATATTGAATAGATAATCCCCAACGTTCACCATTGCCTAATGTTTCAGGCAACAAATGCCCAAGCCAAGCGTGATTGATAATCACCTGTTTGATCCCAATGGCAGCAAGCTTCTCTAAATGATATTCAATCAATGGCTTACCGTTAACGGCCACTAAAGGTTTAGGTAAAGTGTCGGTGATGGGTCTTAAGCGCTCACCTCTTCCTGCAGCTAAAATCATAGCTTTCATTCAATTGTCCCCTTCGGTGAGCCATTTTTTTCCTGCACTAAAGGTAAAACCAGCTTTTCAACCCACTCACCTAAAGGCATTAACTTTGGGTACCGTTTAGCAATATCAATAACATATTGTAGTGTTAGCGGGATATCCGCCATATACCCAGCTTTACCATCACGCAGTTTTAGCCTTGCAAAAATCCCCGCAGCTTTAAGATGACGCTGTAACCCCATCAAATCAAACCACTGTAAATACTGTGCAAAACTGGTGTCTGGCGTCATTAATTGATGCTTAATCGCTAGCGCATAATGATATTCAATCAATGGATTAATTAAGTTTTCAGGCCATTTGACATAACAATCACGTAAAAGTGATACCGCATCATAGGTAACCGGACCAACAACAGCATCTTGAAAATCAATCACTGCAAGGCGAAATTGCTGAGGATTATCCTGATTAATCAGTAGATTTCGACTGTGGAAGTCTCGATGCATCCCCACTTTAGGTTGCTGAATGACATTATCGACCAAAAGTTGAAAACAGCTTGCTAGCATGGTGGTTTCAGCTGCTGTCATGGCATATTGAAGGTGTTCGCCAATTAGCCACTGGGTGAAAATAGCTAACTCTCGCTCGACAAAGGCCGAGTCATATTCAGGCAAAAGTGATTGCTGTCCCGTTACATTGGAAATGGTGGTCGCCTTACTAATAGGTACAAGTAAGTCTAAGGCTTGTTGATAGTAATCACTGACATTAGTTGGCGTTATAACCGACAGCAGTTGCGTTTGACCAACATCTGTTTGCAAAACAAAACCATGTTCGTGACAAACATGAATAATTTTGGGCACCAATAACCCTGCTTGTTGGTAAGCATCGGCAACTGCAATAAAAGGCGCGACGGGAACAAGCTCGATTGGAGAGTCCGCGACGATATAATCAACATTATTAACCGTTAATCTAAAATAGCGTCTAAAGCTGGCATCACCACAAATCAGTACCAAGATGACTTCTTCACCAAAATATTGGTTTAACCAAGACACTAATAAATTGAATCTTAAATCTGTTTCACTCATCTCAATGGCTCTTCATCAAAAATTGCTTTATTATAGCGAGCATAACATTTGGAAACAGCTAAAGAATGGATTGTTTTGCATATACTTAACTAGCTGCATTTCTTTATCAGTCCAAACTTTCCTGAACAAGAATTCATAATTATTTGACAACAATGCAAATCCGATATTTTTTGGCTTTATGCCTTTTACCTCATTACGTGTTTGCCCAAACACCTGCTATCGAAGAGGAAACTGTTGAGAATCGACTTGCACTTTGTGTGGTTGAGCCTCCGGTATCACGTTCTTTTAATGATCGTGAAAAACTCTCTGGCATTAAAGATACTGACATTGTCATTATTTCGGATAACTCTTCAGCCTCTTTTGATGATAAGGCACACTTCAGTGGCGATGTTAGTTTTAGTCAAGGCTCTCGGCACATCGCTGCGGATGAAGCCATTTTAGATCAGAAAAAACAACAACTAAATGCCAATGGTAATCTAATCTTCAAAGACGAGCAGTTTACGATTACTGCTGAAAACTTACAGGCTCAAATGAGCAGCAGTAGTGCGACATTAGATGGTGCTGAGTATTGGTTTCATGGACAGCAAGCCCATGGTGATGCTCAAAAATTACAAATCACCTCAGAGAATAACCTCATTCTCTCTGGCACCAACTTTACCACTTGCCCACCGGGTGATGAATCTTGGCTGCTTGAAGCAGACATGATAAAAATCGATAGCGAAGAAGAATGGGGAGAGATTTGGAACGCCAAATTACGGATTGCAGATGTCCCCGTCATGTATATTCCTTATATGACGATCCCTGTATCAGATAAGCGTAAAACAGGCTTTTTATTCCCAAGTTTTAGCACCAGCACCACCAATGGTGTACAAATTAGCACGCCTTATTATTGGAATATTGCACCAGAATACGATTTAACCTTTACACCAGATGTCATGTCATCACGAGGGTTATTCGCAAAAACTGAATTACGTTACTTAGCGGGCGAGCAACAAAATGGCCAACTCAATGTTGAATATCTAGGTAATGACCGCAAATTATTTAACAATCCTGAACGTTATTTATTTCACTGGAACCATCAAGGTGCAATCGACGAAAATTGGCGAGTTAGAGCTAATTACACTGATGTCTCTGACAACAATTATTTCAATGATTTAAATTCAGATGTCAATCGCTCAACTGACAACCAATTATCACGTATTGGAGAAGCCAGCTATTTTGAACAGAACTGGGATTTCAATATGCGAGTTCAAGATATCAAAGTACTTGGCGAAGATGAATTGCCATACCAAGTCATGCCACAATTGAATTTCAATTACCGCGAAATTAACTTCTGGAACGCCATTGATTTTCGCTTCAACTCTGAACTGACAAACTTTCAACATCAAGATAATCAATACACCACAGCCACACGTTTGCATATGGTGCCAAGTCTAACCTTGCCAATTCAAGGCCCAGCAGGCAGCTTGACCAGTGAAATTAAATTGTTGCAAACACAATACTGGCAAGCCTCTGAAGACAAAGACACTCAGCTAGACGAATCAGTTAGCAGAACGATTCCGCAAATTCGTTTGCACGGTCAAATTAACTTTGAACGGCCAACATCTTTTTTTGATAGTGCTTTTAAGCAAACATTAGAGCCACAATTTCAATATCTTTATGTCGGGTATGAAGATCAATCTAATATTGGGATCTACGATACCGCTCAGCTGCAAGAAGACTATTTTGGTCTATTTCGTGACAGACGTTTTTCGGGTTTAGACAGAATTGCAGATGCAAACCAATTAACTCTCGGATTCACGTCTCGATTCTTAGATGAAGCAAACTTAGAAAAATTCAAATTTAGCTTAGGACAAACACTCTACTTTGAAGATTCAAGAGTGTTAGTTGAAAATCAATACCTTCAAGAATCAGAATCCACCTCAGTACTAGCCGCGGAAGTAGATGCTCATCTATTTAAAGATTGGTTTATAAGTGGTTCATTGCAGCACGATACTGAAAATAACAAAAATAAAAAAAATGAAGTCACATTAGATTTCAGACCTAGCAATGATAAATTATTACAGTTTAGCTATCGTTATGTACCCGATTTACTCAATACCAATACTAACGACAGAGTTAATATCTCTCAAGCAGGTATCAGAACCTCTTGGCCAATTCGTGACGACTTATATTTTGTTGGTAATTGGTATTATGATTTAAATGAATCACGCAGAATTGAAACTTATACTGGCTTTCAATATGAATCATGCTGTTGGGCCTTACGTTTAAGCTATCATTATCGAATCAAAACCAATTACGACGATGATTTATCACAAAGTATTGATGGACGTGAAGAATTTGAAAAAGGTATTTATTTAAACTTTGTTATAAAAGGCCTTGGAGGCTCAGGACCGCTTGGGGTTGATGACATGTTAAATGAAGGTTTATTTAACTACCGAAAACCACTTTACTTAAGGAATTAAGCGGCTTTTATGCTAGCTTATGGTAAATTGCTGAACCAAGATTAAAATGCGTAGTCCAACGTTAAGTTCGTTCAGTTGAACTTAATCGAAACAATAACGATAGATTTGGGCTCAACACCCGATTTGACAGAATTACAGTGCCAAGGATTTTTGGATGAAATACAGTAAGAAACTTTTTTTTGCATTATTCGCACTAGCAATGAGCCAAACAGCTTATTCAGCCCCGCAACCGTTAGATAACGTTGCTGTTCAATTAAATGACGGTATTATTCTAGAAAGTGAAATTAGCAATATGATTGCCAATGTTACCGCAAATGCCAAAAAGTCAAATCAGACTTTACCGTCGGCTGAAGCACTTCGTACTCAAGTTATTGAACGTCTGATATTGACCCGTTTACAGTTGCAAACAGCGCAAAGAATAGGTCTTTCAATTGGTGATTTACAATTAGACCAAACCATCGAGAATATTGCCAAAGAACAAAAAGCGACGGTTGCAGAAATGCAGCAGGAACTTGAAAAGGATGGAGTCAGTTTCAGTCAATACCGCGAACAATTACGTGAAGAAATTACCTTAGGTGAAATTCAACGCATTCAAGTGCAACGTCGTATTCAAGTCTCTCCTCAAGAAATTAGCAGCCTAGTTAAACTGATTGAAGAACAGGGATTAAAGGATGTTGAATTCCAAATTGGCCATATTCTGATAGAAATCCCTAACGATCCAACCAGTGAACAACTTGACTCATCAAGTAAACGTGCTGATATCGTAATCAAGCGATTAAATGACGGTGAAGATTTCCGTAGTACAGCTATTGCATCATCTTCTGGCCCGAAAGCATTAGAAGGTGGTATTTGGGATTTTATGAACATTAATGAAATGCCGACCTTGTTTGCTGAAGTGATTTCAGGCGCCAAAAAAGGTGAAATATTTGGGCCGATAAAATCAGGTTCAGGTTTTCATATCATTAAAGTGATGGATACTCGTGGATTACAAACACAAGAAATTGATGAAGTAAAATCGCGTCATATTTTGCTAAAACCTTCACCGATTTTATCCGATGACCGTGCTCAAGCTATGTTAGCTAATTTCCTAAGGGATATACGCAATGGTGATGCTGAATTTGATAAATTAGCCCGTCAATATTCTGAAGATCCGGGATCTGCCACTAAAGGCGGAGAGTTAGGCTGGGCAGAACCAAGTCTATATGTGCCAGAGTTTTCACAGACACTAGCTAGCTTAACACCAGGGCAAATTAGCGAACCATTTAGAACATCTCATGGTTGGCATATCGTTCAATTAGAAGACCGTAGAAAAACCGATGCCACTGACAAGTTCAACAGCAATCGAGCGCAACAATTAATTTTTCGTCGTAAATTTAACGAAGAATTACAAAACTGGTTAGATGAAATGCGCAGTGATGCATACATCGAAATATTCGAGCCTGAAAATTTACGGGGCTAGTATCATAATGATTAAACGTATCGCAATAACACCGGGTGAACCTGCGAGTATTGGCCCTGACATCGTCATTAAGCTCGCTCAGCAGGAATGGCCTGCTGAGTTAGTTGTTTGTGCCGATCCACAATTATTAATAGATAGAGCTAAATTACTCAATTTACCACTTGAACTCCGTCTGTATGATGCACTTAAGCCAGCTCAAGCCCAACAGGCCGGCACATTAACCATTATGCCGTTTAGCTTGGCTGAGCCTGTAGAGTGTGGTGTGCTGAATGAAGCCAACAGTAGTTATGTTGTAGAAACACTGCGGGTGGCTGGTGAAAAAAACATGTCAAAGGAATTTGATGCTGTTGTCACTGGCCCAGTTCATAAAGGCATTATTAATCAAGCAGGTATTCCTTTTAGTGGCCATACAGAATACTTCGCTTTGCAGGCTGATTGCCCTGACGTAGTCATGATGTTAGCGACACCAGGTTTGCAAGTTGCTTTAATGACAACCCATATTCCTCTTGCTTACGTGTCAAAAGCCATCACTAGAGACAGACTGCACCATATTATCAAAATCTTACATCGTGAATTAGTCAGTAAATTTGGATTAGGTTCTCCAAAAATATTTGTATGCGGTTTAAATCCACATGCGGGTGAAGATGGCCATTTAGGACGTGAAGAAATTGATGTCATGATCCCTGCCATTAACGAATTACGAGAGCAAGGAATTGATATTATCGGGCCACTACCTGCTGATACCTTGTTCCAACCTAAATATTTAGAGCAAGCTGATGTTGTACTTGCGATGTATCACGACCAGGGGTTACCTGTACTAAAATCTATCGGTTTTGGTAAATCGGTGAATATTACCTTAGGTTTACCCTATATTAGGACTTCTGTTGATCACGGCACCGCACTCGATCTAGCAGGTACCGGAAAAGCAGACAGTGGCAGTTTATTCTGTGCACTTCATAAAGCCATCGAAATGATCGACAAGAGTAAGTAAATAAACGTAATGAGCAATAAAGTACATTTAGGCCATACGGCCAGAAAACGATTTGGACAAAACTTCCTCACTGACGAAGGCGTCATCAGCAGTATTGTCGGTGCTATTTCACCAGACAATGACCATGTGATGGTTGAAATTGGTCCTGGGCTTGGAGCGCTCACTGAGCCTGTTGCAGATTCCATTGACAATCTAACGGTTGTTGAATTAGACCGTGATTTGGTTGAACGCTTAAAAACACATCCAGTTTTAAAAGACAAACTAACAATACACCAAGGTGATGCACTGCAGTTTGACTTTACCCAGTTAAAACAAGATGGCAAGAAAATGAAAGTGTTTGGTAATTTACCCTACAATATTTCAACGCCATTGATGTTTCACTTATTTGAATTTGCTGAACACATCGAAACCATGCACTTTATGCTACAAAAAGAAGTGGTGCTTCGATTATCTGCAAGCCCAGGTTGTAAAGCCTATGGCCGTTTAACCGTTATGGCACAGTATTACTGCCAAGTGGTACCTGTATTAGAAGTGCCACCAGGATGTTTCACACCACCACCGAAAGTGGACTCTGCTGTTGTACGGTTACTTCCTTATGAGCAAAAACCTTGGCCCTGTAAAGATGTGACAGTTATGCGTCATCTATGCACTACCGCCTTTAATATGCGTCGTAAAACACTGCGAAATAATTTGAAAGGGATGTTAGATGATGATGATTTTGCCGCTTTAGGTATCGATTCAACCTTAAGGCCAGAGCAAATCAGTGTCGAACAATATGTCGCGATGGCAAACTTGTTCATTGATAAAAGCACCGCAAATTAATCACTACACCTTAAAGGGCACATTCATTGAATCTGCCCTTTTGCTTTAGGATCCCTTTATGAGTCAAACTGAATCTCCAATCAAAATTAAAGTAGAAACAGAATACCTCGAACAGCAATCTGATATAGCAGAACAAAAATTTCTGTTTACCTACACTATCACCATTATTAATACCGGCGATCAAGATGTCACTTTGAAAGATCGCCATTGGATCATAACCGATGCTGATGGCAATAAGAGTGAAGTTAAAGGTCCCGGGGTTGTTGGCGAAACTCCCACTATTGCGCCTAATACTGCATATCAATATTCCAGTGGAACCGTGTTAGATACTCCGATCGGATTCATGGAAGGCGCTTATGGCATGACCTACAATGATGGTAAAAAGTTCTCCGCTGCTATCCCGACATTCAGATTATCAGTGCCAGGAATATTGCAATAAATTATGGCCAATTATTTTGTCGGTGATATTCAAGGCTGCTTTAAAGAACTACAAAGGTTATTAATTAAAGTTAGTTTTAACTCTTCAAAGGATACCCTATGGGCGGTAGGTGATTTAGTTGCTAGAGGTCCAGGATCATTAGAGACACTGCGTTTTTTTGAATCACTAGACGAGAGTGGTAAAGTGGTATTAGGTAATCATGATCTCCATTTAATGGCAGTGCAAGGTAAAGTTAAACAAGCAAATCCAGATGATCATTTGCAAGCATTATTGAATGCACCTGACTGCCGAAAACTTATTGATTGGTTAAGACAACAGCCTCTAGCACGGTTTCTACCTGAGCATAATTTAATCATGTGCCATGCCGGAGTTCCGCCTCAGTGGGATCTTGCTACCCTAAAACAAGAAAGCGAATTGGTTAGTGAGCAACTGAAACAAACTGATTACCTCGATCGCGTTATTAGGATAATGTATCAAAATAAACCTAATGCTTGGCAAGAGAATCTCACTGGTATTGAACGCACCATATTTTGTATTAATGCTTTAACAAGAATGCGTTTTTTGCATCGAGATGCTAGCTTAGACTTTGATTGTAAACTGCCACCATCAAAGACAAACGCCAAAAAATTAACCCCTTGGTTTGAATTTGCATCTAACCTTAAAGCCCCCTACCAAATCGTTTTTGGTCATTGGGCTGCATTAATGGGTAAAACACCGCATACTTATCTTCATGCATTAGACACTGGGTGTTGCTGGGGAGAGCATTTAACCTTATGGCACATTGAAACAAATGAAAAAATTACCCAAAAAAAGTTAATTTAGCGTTAAACTAAAAGACAAATAAGCCGATACTTAATAATCGGATTTAGAGATACCTGAGTACCCGAGCCCTCCTTACAGGGATAAAATAATAATAGGTTGGAGTAACATATGAAAATTAACGTGGCCACTAGGGTTATTGGTGGGTTTTCTGCCGTAACGTTATTGCTGATAATTCTTGGGGGCGTCACCCTCATAGGTAATAGTAGTATTAAAGATGGGACTCATATATTAAAACAAGTCAGCCTGCCCGCCCTAGAATCGACCAATTTGTTAAGTGAAAATTTAAGCAGCCAACAACTAGAATCATTACAAGGCTATTACAGTAATCACTCTTCAAAAATCCCAGCTATTGAAAAAAATCTTGCCAACGAAAATAAAAAGTTCCAAACAGAATTTAGTAAGTTAACCAGTACAATTTCAGGCCAAGCTCAACTGACACAACCGTTAAATCAATTAAAGTCAGCTTACCTAAACTATGAAACTATTGCAGAAAAAATGCTTAGCGAAAGAACGCTTGCGTTATCAAAGCAGGAAACACTACTCAAAATGAGAAGTGATTTGGAAAATGCTGCCGATGATGGATCATCAATTCTTTTAGATATTATTGATCTAGAAACTAGCGAAGATGAGACAGAAAGAAGTTTAGCGGCATCAGCAAGTGTCGTAGACAATACCTTTATTAACTTAATTACTACCGTATATGATTTAGTCGGAGCAACTGAGCAAAGTAAATACGACCTCATAATTAAAGAACTTGATTACATGGTCGGTGAAGCAAAAGGCAAATTAAGCCACATTAATATGCAAGGTCGCGACGTTATCGATAGTGACATTTTATCTGATTTAACGAAAGAAACGGATAAAGTGTTTAATTTATTATCGGGTTCAAATTCTATAATTTCACTAAAAAGCCAACAGTTACAACATGCTGAATCATCAACTCAAGCCCTAACTGAAACCCAAAAGAAAGCGAAAGTAGCAAACTCAAAAATGACAGAGCTTGCTTCTGCCATTGAAGCTTTCACTAATGACATCAGTACTCAGGCAATAGAAGTTATCGATTCTGCAGCAATTAAAACTATGGTTGTAGTATTAATTGCTATTTTTGTAGCCATATTTGTCAGTATTGCTGTAGTGCGTCCATTAACTCGTTCATTAGAACAAGTTAATCAAGCGCTAAACGTGCTGGCTTCTGGTGATTTAACCCATAAACTTGATGATACAGGCCATGATGAATTTGCTGAACTATCTAAAAACTGTAATCGTTTAGTAGACAGTTTACGGAGCTTAATTGCCGGTATTTTGGACCGTTCCAACCAACTAGCTGCAGCTGCCGAAGAAACCTCGGCGATTACCTCTCAGACAACAACGGGTATTCAAGAACAAAAGAGCCAAGTCGATCAGATTGCAACGGCAACAACAGAATTGAGTTCAAGCGCTCAGCAAGTTTCAATGAGTGCAGATCAAGCTTTAGAGCAAATCAAACAAGCAGATCAAGAAACTCAACATATGCGTGCTCTTGCTGATGAAAGTAAACTTACTATTTTAGCTCTTGCGGAAGAAGTAACCAAAGCAGGTACTGTAATTAACAAACTTCATACTGATAGCGCTTCTATAGGCTCTATTTTAGATGTTATTCGCGGTATTGCAGAGCAAACAAACTTACTGGCTTTAAACGCTGCTATTGAAGCTGCTCGCGCTGGCGAGCAAGGACGTGGTTTTGCCGTCGTTGCAGATGAAGTAAGAAGCCTTGCTTCACGCACCCAAGATTCAACCCGTGAAATTCAACTTATGATTGAAGTATTACAACAAGGCGCACAACAAGCCGTTGCTGTGATGGAACTAGGGCGCACTCAGGCAAATTCATGCGTAGATAAAAATGAGCAAGCCAACCTAGCACTTGAGTCAATCATTAAATCAGTACATAAGGCCTATGACTCAGGTACGCATATTGCGCATGCTGCCCAAGAACAAAATCTGGTTAGCCAGCAAGTATCAGAGAAACTTGAGCATATTGCCCTTATATCAGAAGAAACGGCGACCGGTGCAGAGCAAACAGCACAATCAAGTCATCAAGTCGCTGTTCTTGCTGAAGAGCTTCAAGCTTCTGTCGGTGAGTTTAGAGTTTAATACCATCACCCAAAAACATATAAAGGCCCTAGTGGCCTTTTTATGTTTTAGCCCCTTCACCCCCTTTTATTTGCTGATTGAAAGATGAGCATTTACTTCAAAAAATAAGCTCAACTAGGTTCGAAATATTAATAAGCGCAATTAAAATACATAAGATTAAATTATTTGTCTTTGTCTTTGTCTTTGTCTTTGTCTTTGTCTTTGGTGACATACCCACTTTTAATAAGCACAACCAACTAAGCTATTGAATAAATGTATTTAACTATTGAAACAAAGACCTATTTTATAGCAGATTAATCTTACAGACATTAAGCTTCATATTGGTGTCTTAATAGCTATATACTGCTTTCTGCTTTCTGCTTTCTGCTTTCTGCTTTCTGCTTTCTGCTTTCTGCTTTCTGCTTTCTGCTTTCTGCTTTCTGCTTTCTGCTTTCTGCTTTCTGCTTTCTGCTTTCTGCTTTCTGCTTTCTGCTTTCTAGGAAAATATGAGCTTAAAATAAAACAATGCTTTGTTTAAAAATATCAATGAACTTGCATTTTATGAGTATAATTTTTGCAAAAAAATACCGACTATGAAGTCGGCATTTATGGTGAAATTGATTAAATTATTTTAAAAATAGGTTTAATCTTCATCACCGGCACCACCACCAACGCGATCATTAATCGCCGCCGTGATTGGGCTACCACTATGACCATTGGCATTCGCCCAGTCAAGAATGGTTTTACCATCGGCTTCAGCAGCAGAAAGATCTGAAGCAGGTAAACGTTTTGCAATAAATTCACCGACATCATTTGCATTTGAATTGTAGGCAGTACGCAATAAACTGCTGCCATCACAACTTAATCCAGTGTAGATGTTGCGTAATTTAACACGCGCTTCTTTCATTTTTTTACGCAAACGGTTCTTATCATCAGACTTAACATAATCACATATGTTAGCCACTAACTGATCGGTGTTTGCGACGGCAGGGGCTGACACAGAAGATGCAGCAATCAGGACAGCAACGGCTACAGCCGCAGGCAATAAACGCATCTGACACTCCTTTTATATTATTATAGTATCTAAAACACTCCATCTATGTGGATATGTTGTATTGTTCTTAGGGTAACACGTGAGTAAGTTTACAGTTTTTAACAAAAGTGTTAAAGCTATATTGCAATCCTTTGTTATTTGTTGCAGTAACAGTTTGTTGCCGTTGCCAGCTACCATCATCCCAATCAGGAAAATAAGTATCTCCTTCAACATTCAGCTCGATGTGGGTTAAATATAGTACATCTGCTTTAGGAAGCAACTCGGCATATAGCTGTCCTCCTCCTATGATAACAAGCTCTTCACACTCTCCTGCAGCTAAGACCGCTTGCTCAAAACTTGCTACGCATGTCACCCCTGCAGGAGCATAATTAGGCTGACGAGTAATAACGATATTATGCCGTCCAGGTAAAGGCCTTCCTATCGACTCAAATGTTTTACGCCCCATGACCACAGGTTTTGCTAACGTCATCTCTTTAAAGTGCTTTAAGTCTTCAGGTAAATGCCAAGGCATTTGATTGTCTTTACCAATTACTCGGTTGTTAGCCATAGCGGCAATCATTGCGATACGCATACAAAATCCTATGTTTAAATAATGGGTCTATTCCGATAATACAGCAAACTGGGTAATGCTAGACCTACAGCTAATGCGCCAAGAATAAATACCGTTTTTAAGCCGTTTACAATAACCTGTGCGCTTAATTCGGGGCTTACCTGGCTCTGGGCGGTAAGTTGAATAAGGGCGATGACGGTATTAAATGCATAGGTACCGGGAACCATTGGAATGATCGCCGCCACGGCATACATTAATGGTGGAGCTAAATGGCGCTTAGCAAATTGAATCGTAATAACACCGACTAATGCCGCCGCTGCAAAGGTGGCCCATTCGATAGGCATATTGAAATGCATAAGCAAAGTTCGAAAACTGTGCCCTAATGCCCCCGCTAAAGCACAATAGCCCAAATACCTTTGCGGCACATTGAATAAAATCGCAAAACCTAATGCGGGAATGGCTGAAAAAAAAGCATCGTGCAGTAAATCAAGTAATAGGGACAACATTAGAAAATCCCCCCTAACTGCATCGCTATAGTAATGCCGATTACAGACGCTAACGTGAGTAAACTGGCATTACCCCAGCGGGAAATACCGACATTAATATGTCCTTTTACCATGTCTGAGATAGCATTAATCAATGGAAAGCCTGGGACAAGCATTAATACACTCGCAGCTAGAGTAACTTGAGGGGTGTCGGTGATTGGAAAAATATACCCAGTTTGAGCAACAACATTGGTAACAAATGCCGTAATGGCAAAGTTAACCAGTAGATTGTAATGACGCTTAGCCAAATACAACCTAACAGCCATACCTATCGAAGAGGCTAAAAATGTTAGAACACATGCCATTAAGTCGCCACCAAATAAATGGCAAAAACTCGCGCAAGAGATACCTATTATTGGAATGACGATTTTAGCAGGGTAAGTTTTAGGCTTAATTCTAGCAAGGCGACGGCGCACTTCATTTGCCCCGTAAACTCCTTTTTCGGTTAGTAGACATAACCGCTGTAATTCACATACCACCATCATATTGATCCCGTGAGCACGGATACGCCGGGTAGTGGTAATACAACGGCCATGCACAAGACTAGTCAACACAAGTGCGTTAGATGAAATGGACAGTTCAACACTTGCCAGACCCAAAGCCTTCCCTAGGCGCTGACTCAACTCTTCAACCAAGTCAGAGTCTGCACCATAGGCAAGCAACAATTGGGCACTACGAACAACTAAACGGGTAATATCATTTTGGTTGTCAGCGTACACAGGAATCCTTGGAAATTAACGTTGGTAAATAACTTCAACATCATAGTCATCTTCATCGAAGTCA
This sequence comes from Shewanella aestuarii, assembly GCF_014647215.1. Lineage (GTDB taxonomy): Bacteria > Pseudomonadota > Gammaproteobacteria > Enterobacterales > Shewanellaceae > Shewanella > Shewanella aestuarii. Next base: position 86,419 of record NZ_BMOT01000003.1, on the reverse strand, counting down.
TCATCGTCTAGGTCGTCGCTGTCATCATAATTTTCATTGATGCTATCGTCCTTACCTTGATGGTAATTATCCCACTTGAATTCCACTTCTTTGTCGCCATCTTGTTCATCATCATCAACAGGAAGAGCTTGTATGTAGTCTAGAAGCTTAATGCTTAACTCTTCTGTACCTTGACGACTGTATGCAGACATAGTGAACACTTCCCCTTCCCAGGCAAGTTCTTTCACAATGCGATCGACTTTTTCGGCAACTTCATCTTCAAACAATAAATCGATTTTATTAAACACTAACCAACGCGGTTTCGCGGCTAATTTTGGAGAGTACTTTTCTAACTCAGCCACAATCGCTTTAGCTGACTCAACCGGGTCGCTTCCATCGATAGGGTTAATATCGACAATGTGCAATAACGCCCGGCAACGTTCTAAATGCTTTAAAAAACGAATACCTAAACCTGCACCGTCAGCAGCACCTTCAATCAAACCAGGAATATCGGCTATAACAAAACTTTGCCCCGGACGTGGGTTAACTACACCTAAGTTAGGGACTAAAGTAGTGAATGGGTAATCAGCCACTTTTGGCGTTGCACGAGATACAGATCGAATAAAGGTAGATTTACCCGCATTAGGTAAACCTAATAAACCGACATCCGCTAATAATAATAGCTCAAGTTTGATTTCGCGAACTTCACCAGGCGTACCCAGTGTCTTCTGGCGAGGGGCTCGGTTAGTACTGCTTTTAAAACGTGTATTGCCTAAACCGTGGAATCCACCTTTAGCAACAAGCAGCTTTTGACCATGGGCGGTCAAATCACCTAAACTTTCTTCGGTTTCAATATCAATCGCTCGAGTTCCGACAGGCACTTGAAGAACTAAATCTTTTCCTGCGTGGCCAGTACAATCACGACCTCGGCCATTTGAACCACGTTCAGCCATATGAAATCGAGTGAATCGGTAATCAATCAGGGTGTTGAGGTTCTCATTTGCTTCTAAGAAGACACTACCACCATCACCACCATCACCACCATCAGGCCCACCATCAGGAACATACTTCTCACGGCGAAAACTGACACAACCGCTGCCACCGTCACCGGCTTCTACACGGATATTGGCTTCATCAACAAACTTCATACTGACTCCTAACACTCCAACCTTCAAAAACAACCACGACAATATCGTTTCATCTTTGAGCTATGGCGCTAATTATAACCCTAAATACAGTAAATATCAGGGGGCAGAAAAGCGTTGTGTATGTCAATACATCTTGCGCTTGCTGCAACAAATAATACTTCAAATTTTACATTCACTGTTCGTCTTACCAAACAGGATAAAGTAGTTTTAGAAGTAAATCTCGTATCGGTTTTTAAACAAAAACTGATAACAAAAACACAAAAGCCCTACCAGAGGCAGGGCTTTAGATTCTAGCTTAGTTAAAGAATTAAGCTTCGATGCTAATAAACTTACGGTTATTAGGACCTTTAACTTCAAACTTTACTTTGCCGTCAGTTAATGCAAACAAAGTATGGTCACGACCAATACCTACGTTTACACCAGCGTGGAACTTAGTACCACGTTGACGAACAATAATGTTACCAGCTAGAACTGATTCACCGCCAAAGCGCTTAACACCAAGACGTTTACTTTCTGAATCGCGGCCGTTACGAGTAGAACCGCCAGCTTTTTTATGTGCCATGAGTTAGACTCCTAAATTATGCGCTGATCGCAGTGATTTTAACTTCAGTGAACCACTGACGGTGGCCGGTTTTCTTTTCGTGATGCTTACGGCGATTAAACTTTTGAATAGTAATCTTTTCACCGCGACCGTGGCTAACCACTTGAGCAACAACTTTACCACCAGCAACTAATGGAGCACCGATGTGAACGTTCTCACCGTCAGCAACCAATAATACTTGGTCAAACTCAATAGTTTCACCAGTAGCAACTTCAATTTTCTCTAAACGAACTGTATGACCTTCAGCAACACGGTGTTGCTTTCCGCCACTTTGAAAAACAGCATACATAGCTATTTTACTCCAAATGACTAGCACACTAACTCGATCTTACGAGGCTAGGCGCTAAAAAACTTTTAATGACAATGGGCGCGGATTCTACGCGAAGATTTCTAACCTGGCAAGTATTAATTCATCACCAAATGAAAAACCCTTAACTACCGCACAATATTAATCTATACAAGCTGAACATGACTTAAACATTAAGTAACATCGCCTAATAAATTATCAGCAGTAAATTTTAGAGTTTTTTATCGAAATCGTCTTGGATCATCTTTGCTGTATTTTGAAGTGATTTTACCTAAATCTATATAGAAAAGCACTGACTCTTTTATCTTGAAACACTTTAATGCGTTAACTTAGCGCTAATCTACAAAGGCAAAAAGTGCAATATGTCGATAAAGTGCATTAAATATTCACGATTCGTTATAACAACTTTGAAAAACAGCAGCTTTCTCCTGTAAGATATGTACCCAAATGCTACCCAATTTAGAAAGACGGACAACGTCTTCCACCAATAAACCAGAGAGTATTATGGATTTAACCGCCATTCGACAGTTGACTGATACGGACATGCAGGCCGTAAATCAACTTATTTACAAGCAACTCGAATCTGATGTTGCCTTAATTAATCAATTGGGGTTTTACATCATTAATGGCGGCGGTAAACGCCTAAGACCTTTATTATCCATTCTTGCTGCACGTGCAATTGACTATCAAGGTCAACAACATGTAAAGCTAGCAGCCATTATTGAATTTATTCATACCGCCTCATTACTTCATGATGATGTTGTAGATGAGTCAACACTTCGTCGAGGTCGTGAAACAGCAAACGCATTATTTGGTAATAGTGCTAGCGTTCTGGTAGGCGACTTCCTCTACACCCGCTCTTTCCAGATGATGACTGAACTCGATAGCATGCCAGTGTTGAAAGTATTAGCGGATACAACAAACGTTCTCGCTGAAGGGGAAGTGTTACAATTAATGAACTGTAACGACCCTGATACCACTGAAGAAACCTATATGCGGGTTATTTATTGTAAAACAGCGAAACTATTTGAAGCGGCAACCCTTTTAGCTGCCGTGCTGGCGGATGCCCCCCCTGAATGGCAACAAGCGCTTGGCGATTACGGTAAGTTTTTAGGAACCGCATTTCAGCTAACGGATGATCTACTTGATTACACAGCTGAAACCGACGAACTCGGTAAAAACATAGGTGATGATTTAGCCGAAGGTAAACCAACTTTACCGTTAATTTATGCCATGGAATATGGTGATGAACAGGCGAAAACACTTATAAAAACGGCAATAGAAAAAGCAGATGGCACTCAGGCGATTAATGAAATTATTGCTGCATTACACGCTTGTGGGGCGCTTGAGTATACTCAGAAAAAAGCTGAGCAAGAGGCACAAAAAGCCATCGACTCTCTTTCTGTGTTACCTGACACTGACTATAAGCAAGCGTTGATTTCTTTGGCGCATTTATCCGTTAATCGTAAAAACTAACTGATCACTAAGTTAATGAAAAGCAGTCGCTTAAGGTGACTGCTTTTTTGTATCTGCTAACCTATATTTGCCAATTAATCGGCGCTGATCCATTGCTTATTAACAGTTGATTAATTTTTGAAAAGTGACTGCAACCAAAAAAACCTCGATAAGCAGATAAAGGAGACGGATGAGGGCCTGACAAAATTCTATGTTGTTCCCCTTTGATCAAACGCCCCTTTTTGATCGCATGGCTGCCCCATAACACAAATATAATTGATTTTTCAGAGCTATTTAAAAAATGCAAAACATTATCCGTAAAGGTTTCCCAGCCTGATTTTGCGTGCGAATGAGCTAAAGACTTTTCAACTGTTAGCACGGTATTGAGTAGCAATACCCCCTGCTCCGCCCATTTGGTTAAGTTTCCATGTGATGGGATAGAAAACCCATCAATGTCTTGCTTTAATTCTTTATATATATTGACCAGTGACGGCGGAATTTTAACTCCCGGTTTAACAGAAAATGCCAAACCATGTGCTTGTCCTTCTCCATGGTATGGGTCTTGTCCAATGATCACAACTTGCACATTCTCTAAAGAGGTTAATTCAAAGGCACGGTAAATTTCGCTTTCTGGAGGGTAAATGGTTTTCCCTAGGGCGTGTTCATGCGTTAAAAACTCATTTAACGCAACGAAATAGGCTTGTTGCTTTTGATTGTCAATAAAATCCTGCCAGTTCTTCAAGCACTATACTCCGCTATAAATTATTGATAAATTGCTAATTATTATCGTCTACTCTAAAATGAGTTTATTATAATAGATTACAGGTAATGATAAAGTTTATGTCTTTTTATCGTCTTAAGCAGTATGGTTTTACACTTATTGAATTAGTGGTGGTAATTATCATTCTGGCAATTCTTGCAATCATTGCTTTGCCTAAATTTATTAACTTGTCTCAAGATGCGCATGTCTCAAATGTTAAAGGAACAGGTGGAGCATTTTCTTCAGGGATCGGCCTTGCCCATGTAAAGTGGGCAGCGATGGGGAACTCAGGTCCTGCTGACAACTTACAGATATATGAAAATGCAGGCGTCAACGGACAACTTGATATGAATTTATGGGGTTATCCAGCACAAAATTATCCACCTTTTGAAAGCTCGCCTCGGCTAAACAATAGCGCAGACTGCATTTCAGTATGGAAAACCATTCTTCAAGATGCACCAAGTGTTTCTACCAGTGCTAGCCCTGAGACATCACTCTATAGAGCGACTTATATTAATCCTGATCAATGCCGTTATTATTATAATCAGCTCAGTACACTATCTATTTATTACGATTCACGTAATGGGCAGGTCATCACAGATTCTGATCCTAACAACTAATTTTTAACTGAATTTTCTCGCTAAACTCGGTACACTTAGCTTTTTACTGATCATCTAAAGTGAGCATTATGTCTGAACAATCTGCACCTCCAAAAGCACAAAGCGCAACGACAATTTATCAACTAGCCGATCAATTTATTGCACTAGCAAACCAACTAGGTCAAACAGAAAACGATATCGGCAAAGTGGGCACTGCATTACGTTATGCCGCTGCACGTTATAATGCGTTTGAAGCGGCAATAAAATCATCTGATTTAGCTGCAGAAAAAGATAATGCTCTGGCTTGGTTTTCAAATGAATTTAAAGAAATGCTAAATGAGAATTTAGACGACCACATTAAACACCCACCAGTCAGCAACGCAGAACAACCAACAAAAGATGACAGTGTTCAAGTATTCAAAAACTAGAATTAGTTAATCTACGACAAAAAAGCCATCTTCATGATGGCTTTTTTGTGTAATTAACTCACTTGACAAAGATGTTATTAGAGAACTGTGATTATGACTCTTAACGCCAATGCGATTAGCACCACACCGGATAGCCTATCTATCCACAACGCCTTTTTGCGCAGCTTAGGTAATATAGAGGAATGAGATAACACGATGGCAATAAACGTATACCACAGCCCATCGACAATTAAAGGTGTTAATACAATTAAGGTTTGCCCAGTTATAGTTTCAGCTGCAAGAACAAATTGACTAAATAAAGCCAAAAAAAATAATAATATTTTGGGATTAAATATTGAAATCGCTAAACCATCTCGAGCGGCTACCCATAAACTGGTTTTCGTACCCGCTTGCAGTTTTTGCTGCATGCCGCCTTTAGACCGTAACGCTTGAATACCAATCCAAGCAAGATACAAAGCACCTATAAGTGCGATACCATTGAACAATAATGGTGAAGTTTTCAGTACTACCGCTAAACCAAGTAGGGTGACTAGGGCATAAGCACCAATGCCAATAGAATGCGCCCAGGCGCAAACAATCCCGTGTAAACGACTTCCGCCAAGTGTGTGCCTTACAACCATGGCCAAACTAGGCCCGGGCGACATTGCGCCTAAACAACAAATAGCTAATAAACCTAGCCATGTAGTGAAACTCATACTATCCCTTAGTCATTTTCTCAAATTGCAAAAACAAATATTTAATCACATTAACACCAAATTAAGTAAACCTTGATAAGCTAATCGCTCTATTTTCTCAATAAGCATCATTATGTCCATTATCGCGTATTTATTACTCACTTTATTAATGCTAGCGATCGCTGGTTTATTATTTGCTAAATATAAAGGTAAAGCGATCCCTATGGCTGTGATAGTGATACTTGGAGGATTAGCTATCTGCCTTGCGAGTATCATTGCTTTTGTCAATCGCGGCGAAGATTATAATGCATATCAAAAACTCTATTGGCAGCCACTCACTCCTGAAAAAATTGCCCCGTATGTTGAACAAGGATATACGGTTTTTGTGGATATCACCGCCGACTGGTGTGTACCTTGCCAAGCTAATAAAGCTAATGTGCTTCACCGAGAGCAAGTCGTGAATACTCTCTTGGCAGACAATATCGTGCTCATGCAAGGTAACTGGTCAGAGGCTGATAGTGTCATCGAACAATATATGGGAATTCAGGGCGCGGCTGGCACCCCCTACAATAAAGTCTATGGCCCAGCCTATCCACAAGGTATTGAGCTCCCAAGAGAACTTTCAATAACTCATGTTTACCAAGCATTAGATATGGTGAATAAATAATAAACGCTTTGTAAATGCTGATTTAAAGCCTTATTTGCACAAGACTGGCGTCATAAACATCAATGGCTTTTTCATTGCTGATTTAATTCATAAAGCTTTAAACCGTGAACAGCCATTTAAAGACAATTAAAAGTACTCTTTTTAAGCCATCTATAATTACTTTTGCAATTTTAAGCCTTCATTATGAAGGTAAAAACTCAGCTATGGGTAGTCACACCAATGCATCAAGACAAAAACATACAAAACATGGCCTTGCCATTTTTAATAACCACAACACCTTTCAATAATTTTAAAAAAATTAAATAAAAAAGACTGCCTAAGCAGTCTTTTTATTCAAACGTTTCGCTATTTCTAGAAGCGATAGTTCACTTTACCGTAGTAGTAGCCGCCATTGTAATCAAACGGGCCACTTTCATAATAAACGGCACCTAACTCACCTAATGTGCCATCTTTCAGCTTCTGAGCTTCTTGGTCAAATATATTATTCGCCCCAACTGAGAAGGTTAAACTATCCATAACTGTGTAGCTAACTTCAAGGTCAAAAGTAACAGCTGAACCAGCCATTTCAGAGCCCCAATCAGAAGTGTCATCTGCATGAGTGGCATAATATTCACCGAAATAGTTAGCACGTAAGTTCATGCTTAAATCATCCCAGTTTTGTCCCCATGTCAAAGTACCACGATGTGCAGGAATGCCATCCTCTAAACGACGAACTTTACCTGGGTCTGTGGTTTCTTCGTTGAACTTGTCTACACTGGTGTCTGTCCAGCCATATGCTAGGCTAAATTTAGTATCACCTGCGAATAGCTCTGTATCATAAGAACCAACAATATCGACACCTTGAGTTGTAGTATCAAAGTCATTGGTATAATAAGTGACTGCCGAAATCAGTTCAGGGAACTCAACACCCGCTGCACGAAGATCATCATAATCTTTGGCTTCAACTTCAATTTGGCTTGATTGAGCAATACGGCCTGTTACTTCAATGTTGTAATAATCAACGGTTAAGAAGAAATCACCACTTTGATAAACCGCACCTAAAGCATAGTTAACTGATTCTTCAGGCTTTAACACTTCACCACCATAAAATGCCGCTAGCGGATCTGTAGGTGGAGCAATAAAGGTCTGAATTAAATCGCCATTAACAATTGACGTTTGGGTATTAACTACGTTTTCTTGCCCAACAGTTGGCGCACGGAAACCGGTACTGTGCGATGCACGAAACGCTAAATCATCGGTAGCTGAGAACTGCGCGGTGATTTTATAGTTTACGGTATCACCAAAGGTTGAGAAGTCTTCATAACGAAGCGCTGCACCAAGCAACCATCTTTCACCTAAATAAGCTTCAACATCTGTATACACAGCGATGTTACTACGATCGTTTTTACCAGCAGATTCAGGTCCAAAACCTTTAAAGCCGTGTGAGCCAATGTTGAAACCTTGATCAGCATATGGACCAGCTATCCAAGAAGCTTCTTCACCTTGGGTAATTTCGAAAGATTCTTCGCGGTATTCAAAACCTGACGCGAAGTTAAGACCATTCATTACATCAAACAAGCGAGAAAAGTCTAAGTTAACAGTTGTTTCAACTTGCTCGTAAGCACCTGTTTCAAAATCTGTAGGCGTATCTAGCCCCATAGAAGGGTTTAAAGAGTTACGTAAACTGAAGGTTGCTTTGTTCGAGCCAGTACCCGCACTAGCATCATAATCCCATTCTGCAATTTCACCTTTAACACCGGCGAAGAATGACATATCGTCAATGGTGCCAGCAAATTGTGGGGTATATCCACCAGGGCGAATTTGATTCATAGAGAAACAATTAGGATCGGCAACCATGGCTTTGTAGGCATCAGTATCTAGCACATTGGGTACATTTGCAGGTACTACAGCACAAGTAGATTGATCACCGTTAACTGCACCAACTAATAATGTATCTCCACCATCGACAGAATAAACGTTTCCACGGTTATGTGGGTTACGGTAATAGAAACCACCAATAGCTTCACGTGAAGATACGTTACCAAAAGCATAAATGCTGTGTTTATCGTTAATATCAAAACCAGAGTTAATAAAGACTGTGTAATCGTCTTTTAATTCTGGATTACCCCATACTTGAGCAGGATTTTGAATGAATTCATTACCACCAGCAGCAATCGCCGCTGCATCGGGACGCTGCACGCTGCGACTGGTCGCATCTGCGGTTTTATATTGAGCACTTAAATTAATAAAGCCTGCATCCGTTAAGGGTAGGCCTATATTTCCATCAATTGTTGTAGCTGCGCCGTCGCCTTCATAATACTCGCCTTGGCTTACTGAAATTGAGCCACCTTCAGCGCTGTCTTTTAAAACAAAGTTCATTACACCAGCAATAGCATCTGAACCATATTGCGCGGCAGCACCATCACGTAACACTTCAACTTGCTTTAACGCTGCACTTGGGATAACTGAAATATCGGGGCCCTGTGCACCATCATTAACCCCACCACCTTGGAAGGCAATAACCGATGCACGATGACGGCGCTTACCGTTAACAAGTAATAAGGTACTATCGGAAGGTAGACCACGTAAGTTCACTGGGCGAACAAGCGTTGCGGCATCACTAATAGGTTGAGCGCGCGAGTTAAAAGAAGGCACTGATGTTACCAACATGTCGATCATGTCAGTTGAACCATTTTTCTTTAAATCATCACTGCTGATAATATCAATCGGCACAGGTGACTCACCAACAGAACGAGGTGCAGATCGAGAGCCAATTACGGCAATTTTTTCTACTTTCTCACTCACTGCCTCTTCTTCAGCGGCAAAGGCTTGCGTACTTAATAAAGTACCAGATAGTGCGATGGAAACAGCTAAGCTTAATGAGCTCTTGCCGAATTTACTTTTATGATTAATTGTCATTATATGTTCTCAGTCATTATTATTTTGTTTAATGCTTGATGACTATTCCAAACACATCCTCTGTGTGAGAAACCGTCTCTCCCAAAGATAAAAATCATCATTCCACCTACATTTTTATAACAATATTTACACAAATGCTAATATTTATTGGAGAACAACAGACAAATTTAATGATAAAAAATCGCAAAACCCATAAAAAAACAATAAAATCACATTAAAATCAAAAACTTAAATAAATAATAAATAATTCAACTTTTTTGAACAAATTTCACCAACACTAGTGTGTACACAAAATATTACACACAATAATTACCTAATTTACATTACAATATGCTCAATAAATCAACTATATAGTTGTAACAGTACAGGATGTTTAACGGGTCATTATTCGCTTCGCTTCACTTAAATCCAAATTTCAATTTAACCTCAATAAAACCAGCCTCCAAAATAGAGTAAATACTCCTAAATACAATAATATACTTAACTGGACACAATCACACAAAACAGCAGTTTTTCATTGACCTGAAGCCTAAAAGCGCACTAATCTAAACACTCGTTTGATTTATTAACACCCAAGATAATTACAATACAAAAAGGTGATCTTTATGGCTTACGATGCAGATTCAACACTTGACCTTGACAAATATTCCTCAATTGTTGATTTAATAGAAAAAAGTTGCGCTAAATACGGCAGCAAGACAGCTTATGCTTGCCTAGGCAAAGACACCACTTTTGATGAAATAGAAACATTATCGCGAGATTTTGCCGCTTATCTTCAACACTGCACCAATCTCCAACCCGGTGATCGTGTCGCCATTCAGTTACCGAACATCACTCAATTTGTTATTGCAGCTTATGGGGTTATCCGTGCGGGTTTCGTGATAGTAAATACCAACCCTCTGTATACCGAGCGTGAGTTAATCCATCAATTTAATGACTCGGGAGCAAAGGCATTAGTTGTCCTATCGGATCTTTTACCGTCATTGGCCAAAGTGGTTAAATCAACACCGATTGAGCATGTTATTTCGACCCATGCTTTAGATCTCATAGCACCGCAAGTACAACCTAAAACCGCAATGCACAATTTAGAGTTCAATACTGTATTGAAGCTAGGAAAACAACATACCTACTTGCCTGTTAAACCAAGCCATGATGATCTAATTGCCTTGCAGTACACAGGTGGCACAACGGGTTTATCAAAAGGTGCCATGCTCACGCACCGCAATCTGTTGGCAAATTCTGGCCAAGTTAAATCTAGAATCGCCAGTACAATGAGTGAAGGTAATGATGTCTTTGTCGCACCATTACCGATTTACCATATTTATGCCTTTATGGTGAATCTTGTACTGTATTTTGAATCGGGAGGTTGCTCGGTACTCATCCCTAATCCACGTGATATTGGTGGGTTAATTAAAACCATGAAGTCTTATCCTTTTACAGGGTTTGCAGGCCTAAACACCCTGTTCATAGGTTTGTGCCACCAGCCAGAATTTAAGGCGCTTGATTTTAGTAAAATGACGATTACGATTTCAGGCGGCACGGCATTGACAAGTGCTGCAGCCAATTTATGGCAACAAACTACAGGCTGCATGATTTCTGAAGGTTATGGTTTATCTGAAACCTCACCGGTAGTCAGCTTAAATGCCCCGGGCCACCAGCGCCTTGGCACCATTGGTAAGCCAGTGTTAAACACCAAAGTTAAAATCTTAGATATGGATGATAATGAGGTGGAAACAGGCACCGCAGGCGAACTGGCAGTTAGCGGGCCTCAAGTCATGTCAGGTTACTGGAATAAGCCCGAAGAAACGGCCAAAGTTATGACAAAAGACGGCTATTTCAAAACCGGTGATATTGCCATTGCCACTGAAGAGGGTTACCACTCGATTGTCGATCGCAAAAAAGACATGATTATCGTTTCTGGTTTTAATGTTTATCCCAATGAAGTTGAAGATGTGCTTTCAGGACATGAACTGATTATGGAATGTGCAGTTGTAGGTGTGGCTGATGATCATTCTGGAGAGGCGGTCAAAGCCGTTATTGTACTCAAAGATCCAGACCAAGATCACGACGCAGCAAAATCAGCCATTAACGCTTATTGCCGTACCCAGCTTACCGCTTATAAAGTGCCGCGAATTATTGAGTTCACGCAGCAGTTACCTAAAAGCACCGTTGGAAAAATTTTGCGAAGAGAGCTAAGAAAATAGCCGCTCGGTTTATCTGGTTTCGGGCTAATCACACTTCAATAATAAGCTGATGAAACGCCAATACCATCACTCAAACTCATAAAAAGATGCTTAGGCATCTTTTTTATGGGTCACTAACCTAGGCTCTGGTTAATTAGCTTAAGGCTGCTCAGACAATAATTGTAAATTAGCAAACTCGCGGTAAAGATCACTCGATTGCATAAGTTGATTGTGAGTTCCCGATGCAACTAACTGGCCTTTATCTAACACTAAAATACGATCCACATTAATAACCGTGGCTAATCTATGGGCAATAATCAATGTTGTCCGCCCCTGCATCAATGTCTCTAATGCTTGTTTCACCTTAATTTCACTTACCGCATCAAGTGCACTGGTGGCTTCATCTAACAGCAAAACCGGCCTATTGGCTAAAATTGCTCTGGCAATCGCAATACGTTGCTTTTGCCCCCCAGATAAACGCACACCACGCTCACCTAAATAGGTTTCATATCCCTGTGGAAAATCAACAATAAACTCATCTGCTTTTGCCGCAATACAAGCCTGCTTAACGTCCTCAGCTGTAGCATCAATTCGCCCATAACGAACATTTTCAAACACACTGTCAGCGAAGATTACAGACTCTTGCGGAACTAAAGCATACTGTTGGCGTAGTTGTGATAAAGACAAATTGGCAATATCAATTCCATCTAATGATATTGCCCCTGACTTAGGTTGATAAAAGCGTAATAACAACTCAAATAACGTACTCTTTCCTGCACCACTTGGTCCAACTAAAGCCACTCGTTCACCGGCTTTAATGTCTATATTTAGATGATTAATCACCTCAGTATTAGGCTCTGATGGGTAAGCAAACACTAACTCGGATAATGCTAACGCACCTTGTGTTTTACCGATTAACGACTGCGGTTGTGCTAACTCGATAATATCGGTTGGTACCTGGCTCAACTCAATTAAACGTTCCGTTGCACCTGATGCCCGTTGAATTTCACTAAATACTTCACTGATCGTTGCCACAGCGCCCGCCACCATTACGGCATAAAACATAAAAGCTGAAAGCTCCCCGGCGGAGATTTCCCCTAACATGACATCTTGAGCGCCAACCCATGTCACAAAAGCAATGGCCGAAATACTTAAAAACATTACAGTAGAAATAAGCAAAGCACGGTATTTTATGCGCCCTTTGGCTACACTCATCACGGCTTCAACTCGAGTTGCAAACGCGGCGTTATCTTCAGCTTCGTGGGTATAGGCTTGTACTGTATGTATTTCATGTAGGGTTTCATCGATATAAGCCCCTAGATCGCCAACCCTATCTTGGCTCTCGCGTGAAAAACGTCTTACCTTGTTACCAAAAAATGCCACAGGCCCTAATACTAGCGGCACAGCCAGCAATACTAACCCAGTGAGTTTTACCGAGGTAAATCCCATCATAATAATGCCGCCCAACACGGTAACAGACGAGCGTAATGCCATCGACAAACTTGAACCCACAACACTTTGCAACAGCGTAGTGTCGGCGGTAAAACGAGAAATAACCTCACCAGTGCGTTGAGAGGCAAAAAAAGACGGTGATAAAGTCAGTAAGTGTGAATACACTTTGAGTCGAATATCAGCACTAACCCGCTCACCTAACCAGGTCATCAAATAAAATCGACAAAACACTGCGGATGCGCTGACGATTGTGATGGCGACAATCAGCAAAATGATTTCATTTAATCTGCCGCTATTGTCAGCAATAAATCCCTCATCGACCATCAACTTAACCCCTTGCCCCAGCGACAACCAGGCAAGCGAACCGATAAATAAAAACACAATCGCCGCGAAGACCTTCACTTTATAAGGACGCAGAAAACTCATAATCCAAGGGAGAACGCGATAGGATGAAGTGTGCGACGAAGCGTCAACCGACTGTGCCTTCGTGGTGATATGAGTCAATGTAATAATCCGCTAAAAACTAAGTTATCCAGATAGTAACAACAAAACACTTTATTGTGGATGTATTATCAATAGTCCTCATTGAGTAAGCTATGCAACCGCTGATTATAGAATTAACGACCAAATAATGTGTTTGTTAACCTGGCAAGTTCTTATCGATTGCTTTTAACGAGCGTAAAAATATCCCTAAACCGCCCACACTCAATACTAAAATAACGATCAAGTCGAATGCACTCATATGGATAAAACGAAAATTAATCGAGCTAATAACCCCAAAAATGAGTCCAACTAAAGACCCAAAAGTTAATATCCAGCCGAGTATATTTTTGGCGTTATAAAACATTAAACCAACCCCAAAAATAAACGGGATCATAATCATTCCACTTGTCAGATTCATGCCGTCTGCGCTATAAAGGCTATGGCTAAAACCAAATGAGCTAGTGACCTTAATCGCTTTTAACAGCATATAAAAGCCACCACACATCATCAGCAAACCAATAAAAAATGACCCAATTCCACCGGATGTTCCACCTGCACCTTTCATATCAATCCTTTGTTTAACCAGTATTTATTTGTTTATCATACCCATAAGCCACATAGACAAGCAAATAGCCATATCAGTATTCACTACTGACAAATTTTAATTACCATCCTATTTATGGCTAACTTCTGTAAGCACCCGCCCTGTGGCACCGCTTGGTTGAGTGATACTTAACTTATTTGACAGTGTTGGCGCTATATCATAAGGCGTGACTTGACGATCTATTCGCTGGCCTTGAATGTTATAACCAGCAAAAATGATAGGAACATGAGTGTCATATCGCCAAGGAGAACCATGCTTAGAAGCAATTACAAGCCCTTCCAAATCGTTAATATATTTACGCGCTGAGAATACGACATATACATCGCCAGATCGTTGTGGATGGTGATTGTTGATCACTAATTGGCTAACACGGTTAATCGAGACACGATTCGATTCGATATCTGTACTGGTAATCGCCATTTCAACGCCTTTGACTTTCTCAATTTCATCAGCAATTGCCGCTTGAACCGCTGCTAGAGATAACTTTTTCTCGATGATGAGATCACGATTTAAATAAATATAGGGTTCAGAAAATAACGAAATAACCTCATCGCCTAAACCAAACTCTTGTTTTAAGCGCTGCCTAACACCTTTGGTAAGCAAAGTATCTGCATCAAAGTAACCTGCCTCAACAAATCCCATATCATGAACATGCGGCGCTGTTTCTGGCACACCATGATCGGCAGATAAAACGATTAAGGTATTTTCTAAGCCAACCTGTTTATCTACATGCAAAAATAAGTCGGCTAAAGTTTTATCTAAACGAACTAAATTGTCTTCTGTTTCAAGACTATTAGAGCCAAACATATGAACCACATAATCATTTGAAGAAAAGCTAACCGCTAAATAATCGGTTGTTGTCGATTTCCCTAACGCCTCTTCGGCCAAAAGTGTTTTCGCAAAATCGGCAGTTAATTCATCTCCTGCGGGGCTTAATGTCAGCTTAGTTGTGAAGTATTTACTATCACTTGAGCCAAATGGATGGGGAAAGGCATTATTAAAACCCGCCAAGTCAATTTTATGGGAAGCCTCTGGATCAACTAAGGTATATTGTTGCTGTGGCAGACTTAATTGCCACTGCTTATCTGAATACCCATTCGCCACTTTTTTGTTATTCCAAGCATTTACCCAAATGGGGTACTGTGAGTAATAATAATTACTGGTTACAAATTCCCCCTGCGCTTTAGAAAACCAAAAGGCTTTGCCCATCTGGCCCGCTAACGAAATAGCGCCACGGTCTTTAATTGACACTGAAAAAACTTTGGCCTGACCATTACTTGCAATTTTTAACTCATCTGAAAAAGTTGTACTCAAAATAGGGATAGGCGAACGACCATCGTTTAAGGCCGTTTTTTGGGTTGGGTCTATTTCTGTAGATTTATCAACACCCGCCATGGCGGATAGCATGCGATAATTTTCATCTTCAACGTTATAAACGAGTCTTGCTTGGGTACGGTCATACCAAACATTGCCTACCATGCCATGCACACTAGGTGGAGCACCTGTGGCTAATGAGACATGGCCAACAATGGTTTCTGTATTGCTGTGTTGGTAATGGGCATTGGTATAATATGCACCTTGTTTAAGAAGATAATTAAACCCATTCTCAGCGAAATTATGCTTATAGCGATCAAGTAAATCACCGCGCAGCCCATCTACTGTAATCTGTAAAATCAGCTTAGGTGACTCTGATGCCATAGCAGGCAACACCGACAATGCGGCGCCCATCAACACAACTAAATGTGATATTTTCACAACCAGCTCCTATTTTGTTGTTCATAACCCATCTTGAAACATCAAAATGTTGTTTGTTTTCCCTTTGACTTGATTCACACAATAGCAATATTTACTGAGTGAGCAACGGATTAAGTCAGCAACTTGAATAAAATTAGAGGATTAATGTCAAATGACAGTAAATATTTAACATCTAGGACACGCTCAACAAACCTGGTTAACTTGCAATATAACAGTCTGCATTTCGGGTTAAGATAGCAATAATTGATTTCATTCTTTGGCTTGAACTGAGATAATTAGCGGCTTTGATGCTATAAATTTCTGGGTAAACTCATGACCGCTAGCCAATTCTCCTGTCAAGGTATCGCACTTTCACTATTCCGCTACCCTAAACAGCAAGAATCTAATCTGCAAGCTTGGGATGCTGGCGACGAGCACCTAGTAAAACATCTACTGGAACATCAGTTTGAAACGGTCAATACTGCAATTATTAATGACAGTTTCGGTGCCCTTCAGTGTGCATTAACCTCTATTAATCCAACTTGGCCATTAATGGTTGAAACGGACGCCAAAACCAGTTTGTTAGGCGCTGAGCAAAACTTACTCGCTAACCAACTTAACAATACCAATATCAGCTACTTTAACAGCCGTGAATTACTGCCGGGTAATATTCAACTGGTACTGATGAAGTTGCCTAAAAATTTAAGTTACTTCGCTCATCAATTACAACGTCTTTCACATGTATTACCAAAGGGTGTACAAGTGTTAATTAGTGCTAAAGCCAAAGCCATTAATAAAACGATAATCGAGTTAATTAAGCAAAATTTAGGACCGGCCTCAGCAAGTTTAACTTGGAAAAAAACACGCATTATTACTTGTATCAGTGACGGAATTGAGCGCGATTTGCCTAACAATGTCAGCTGGAATGTCGACGAATTAGATTTAACGATTAACAACCTAACTAACGTATTTGCGGCTAACAAGCTCGATATTGGTGCTCGATTTATGCTAGATAATATGCCGAAAGGTGAATACCGTAATATCGTGGATTTAGGCTGTGGCAATGGCATTTTGGGTTTACGTGCAGCGCAGTTACACCCTAATGCAACGATCCATTTTGTGGATGACTCAGAAATGGCTGTAGAATCGAGTCGGATTAACTTTCAGGCCAATCAACTTCAAGCAAAGGCTGAGTTTCATTGGGATGATTGCTTAACAAATTTGGGTGATGAGGCTCCTGATCTGGTGTTATGTAATCCACCTTTTCATCAAGGAGAAGCCATAACCGATCATATTGCCTGGCAAATGTTCTTAGATGCATATCGCAAACTGGCCACAGGCGGCGTATTACACATAGTGGGCAATCGCCATTTAGCCTATCATGTTAAAATTAAACGCATTTTTAAAAACTGCACCACAGTGGCATCAAACGGGAAGTTTGTGATTTTACAGGCGATTAAGCTATAAAACTTACCCAATAACTCCCCCAGCACTGCCAAGGTTTTCTATGCCTGCTGTTCTCTCTCAGCGGGTTCTTTCTTTGATGAACCCGCGGTTTGTGGCGGTGAAAACAACAGCTTAACTTTCTGCCAGCCTCTTAGGTTAGGATCACCAACGTCAGCCAGTAAATCTCGCCACTCAGCGAATGTTACTGTGATAGGGTTCAGGCTATTAACGGGCTTAGTGATGCCATACTCAACCGTGGCAACTTCTGGCTCAAATGTGCCAAATATCTTATCCCAAATGATTAACACGCCAGCGTAATTTTTATCAATATACTGTGGATTACGCCCATGGTGTACCCTGTGATGAGACGGGGTATTAAAAATGTACTCAATAATGCCTAATGACTTAACGGCTTGAGTATGCACAAAAAATTGCAAACCTAAATTCAGTAAAACCGCAAACACGACCCAGTTTGGGTCGAAGCCAATCACGACAAGTGGCAACCAAAACAGCCACATACCCGCTAATGGATACATGAGGCTCTGTCTAAAAGCGGTACTGAAATTCATATTTTCTGAGCTGTGATGAACAACATGTGCAGCCCACATCCAGCGAATACGATGACTGGCACGATGAAACCAGTAATAGCAAAAATCTTGGGCGACCAACAAAACAATGAAACTCACCAGTGTCATTTGGATATCGAATAAGCGCCAGTCAAACAACCACAAATACAGCTTGGCAATCAATAATCCACTTAGAAGATCAGCAAGTTGATGCATAGCCGCAAGCGCAAAATTACACATTACTTCAAGGCCATGATATTGAGCACTTGCTGGTAATCGATTTCTGGCAAGCCATTCGAGCAAAATACACACAAAAAATAACGGTGCAAGTACCAGAAGTAACACTTCTGGATGGGATATTAGCCAAGCAAAATTCATTTAGTTTTCCGTTTCATCGTCCATAAAGAAAGCATCATTACCATTTAGCAAAATGATCTTCAGCTAACCCGAGTTGATTGTGTAATTGATACTTTTTGCCTTCATTATCAGTTAAAACACCACTGTAATAACCAATATATTGGCGAAAGTTATTTTTAATAAATCCAAGATTTAGTTTTTCTTTACGGCAATTAAGTGCTCTAAAGGTTAAATCGACTTGTCCATCGTTGGTGGTTATTTGCCAAAAGTCATCACTAATATGGCGATTAAACAAAAAGTTAGCAGCACCTAAAAAATGACGTTGACCATTAATCCACATTACATTTTCAGTATTTCCGGTTTCATTTACACCGGCAGCCAAGTTTAATCCTATAGTCCCTTGTGACGTTATAGCGTTTATCGAAGCCCAGCGCCATGCGGTTTTCGCCCGCATATAACCTGCCGAAAAATCATAACTTGCCAAAGCATGTTGTAATGGTTGTGGCTCACTATAAATGGTCAGCTCACCAGTGACCGCCAGTGCATTGTGCTTTTGGGTATAGGTCCAGCCGTTGTATCCGGTTGGTGTTGATAAACTAAGCGGTAAACTCAAGGGCGGTGCAGACAAAGCCAACTTAGCTTGAATATTGGTTAGGATAATATTGACGTGCCACTGACCATTTTTAATATCAAACTCAAAATGATGCTGCTTAGTGCCAACCCTGGCTATCCCATTTTGAGGCGATGAACTTAACCGGCAGCCTAAGCCAAATGGTCTCAGCCACTCAGACTGGACTAAACGATTAGATTTAATGTCGTATAGATAACAAAAACTGGAAGCGGCATATCGAATATCAGCGATGGCTAAGCCTAAAATATAGCGTTGAGTAACGATACTCACAAATTGAAACTGTTTAAAATCAAAATGCTTGGCCATTAACGATGCAGGTTTATCCATTTCGTTATGGTACTTGAACGCTTTTAGATTGAGGTTTCCAACGCTGCCATCAAATAAACCAAAAGTAGGTTGGCCATCATGACCTATCAAATTTTCCGGAGCCAGTTGCGGCTGCACAAGCTGCATAATACATCCATATCTTTAAACATCGTTATTGCTGTTAACTTGACCTGATCACTGCCGATTGTCAATCAAGATAAATCGGCAACCCAAGACAATCCCAACTCTGTTAAAAAGAAAGATTTCTGGTATCCTTTACACATCTGTATTCTGTTAACACAATGATTTTTAAACGTCACTATGAAAAAAATAATTCCAACTGTATTAAGTATTCTGTTATTGAGCGCTTGTGCTAGCAACGAGCCCACTCATATTGCATTAAATCCCACTCTGGGAGCCGTTAGTTTGCATACCAACAATGATACGGCTATCAGTTTTGAAATGGTTGATACTCGATCTAAAAACTTTATTGTTCAATTTGATCAAGCGCCAAAGCCACCAAGATTAGTCAGTGCCAGTGAGCCCGTTCGAGTGCAGCTTGATGCCCTTTTTCGTGCTGGAATGCGAAAAGCTGGTTACGTGATTGATCCCGCGGCAAGTAAGCAAGTGCAATTTCAACTAGAATACTTACTGACCGATGTCACTGATAATACGATGAATTACGAAGCCAAAACACGCCTAGTAATCAATGTGAAGGCGACAAACTCACGTCAAGAGTTTACCAAAAGCTTTAGTGGTAATGGCTACCTAAAAGGCGCATTTAGTCCTGATTTCGCAACGCTCGAATTAGACATTAATAAGTTAATCGATAAATTAACCACAGAAATTCTCAATGATGATGAGTTGCATCAATTCTTGAATAATTAATCGTTAAACATTCAATAGCTAATCGCTGACATCAAATAGTAAGAAAAGGGATCCCCATGTTTGCTAGATTTAATGCCATTATCGCTGCTATTGCACTCGTGCTTATCAGTATGAGTCAAGCTCAAGCCGTCGTTGATATTCAACCTGATACGCTTTATCCCAAAGTGGCATTCGACACATCTATGGGTAAGATTGTTGTAGAGTTAGATCGCACCAGAGCCCCAAGAACTGTAGATAACTTTCTAACTTATGTGGTGAAAGGTGAATATAACAACACCATTTTTCACCGCGTGATTGCCGAATTTGTTGTTCAAGGTGGTGGATTAACGCCGACGTTAGAAGAGTTACCGTCTTCAGATGCTGTAGTGAATGAATCTGGAAATGGTTTATCTAATGGCTTAGGCACAATTGCGATGGCAAGAGATAACGACCCACATTCAGCAACTCGTCAATTTTACTTCAATGTGGGTGACAACAAAAAACTCGATCCCTCGAAGCGTCGCTGGGGATATGCGGTATTTGGTGAGGTCGTGGAAGGAATGGATGTACTAGAAGCTATATCTTTAGTGCCTACGGCACATAACACTAGCTTAAATTGGCCTGATGTTCCGGTTAATCAGGTTATTTTAAACAAAGCGACTTTGTTAGCCCGATAAATCATTTTCTCGATAGCTGAATATTTCACAAAATTGATCCGCTTTAGCTAAAACGATAGCGTATTTTACCCCTTTAGATGCGCTATCGGCAAAAACCTGACTTTTTTTAATGTTATTTTTGTTGCCTTGACATTATTAAACCGCAATTCATTTGTAACCCATTCAATTAAATCATTAATTTAATCGATTTTAACAAACATTAATTTTTCAGTTCTTTCCTATCGATTTACACTTTTACGTCTATACTCTAAAAGTAGTTTAAACGCTGTTTTTCTACACGCATTCATTTCAAGGACGTTCATATGACAGCTAATGATTTTATTGAAACCAAAGCACCGCAACTGGCTTTTTACGGTAAAGCCTTTTTAGACAACCAACTAGAATACCAAGAAATTCAACTTTACATGTGGGATGTACTAGAAGAATGGCAACATTTAACAGAAATGACCCCGGCGATGGAATGTCCACAAACTGACACCGAAACCGTATTTTGGTATTTATTACATTGTTTCGACAAGTGGCCTGATTGGGCACTTCGCGGTAATCAATTACTGCGTAGCCAAGTGGACGAATGTTGCGACTACATTAATATTGGCGGGGCTTTTCCACAAAGTTGTGTCGGTGTTCGCCCCTAGTCCATTTGGCAAGGTTCACATGACAAAACCCCATTGTTAATACTCACTGACCACACAGAGCCATTGATTTGAGCTAAATTCAAACCAATTCGGGTTAAAGGATGCTTTAACGACATTTAAATGCTTACATGCAACAGCTTACTATTAACTCTCAACTTTGTACTGATAATAAGGTGAATTGACGCGTCAATAATAAGTCTATTGCAAGTCAATTTAATCCTGTTAGCGGTACAAAGAACTGTGCGATATGCATTTATTATCCCGAGCTGAGGTTAAATTAATAATCAATGGCTTGAACCATTCAATCACACCCCGTAAGCTAGCCCTATTGCCTCCTTAGTCTTGAATTCATGTCGGATATATTAAGTCGTTTTCGTGACCTAGCTGCTGTTTATTATCATAAACGGGTGCTTATTTTATTATTACTCGGCTTTTCAGCGGGTTTGCCATTAATGCTCGTTTTTTCAACCTTAAGCTTTTGGTTACGAGAAGCTGGAGTTGATCGTGCTGCCATAGGCTACTTTAGCTGGATAGCACTGACATACGCCTTTAAATGGGCTTGGTCGCCGTTAGTTGATCGCATGTCTTTACCCATATTCACCGCTTTTTTTGGCAGACGTCGCGGATGGATGATCTTCGCTCAGCTATGTTTAATTGGCGCTATCATAGGCATGTCGACCAGTGATCCTTTAGAAGATCTGGAACGACTTGCCCTTTGCGCCCTGCTATTGGCTTTTGCTTCTGCAACCCAAGATATTGTTATTGATGCATTTAGAATCGAGTCAGCACCTGAAAAAATGCAAGCTGCATTAGCAGCCGCTTACCAGGTTGGTTATCGCAGCGCCATGATCGTCGCCACCGCTGGCGCATTGACCATTGCAGCATGGGTATCACCAAACGATCTAGAATATAATCTTGCGTCTTGGCAAACGGCGTATTTCATTATGGCATTGTTAATGAGCGTAGGCCTTATTACGGCATTATTTGCCAAAGAACCGCTTGTTGATACCAAAGAAGCTGATGAAGAAGAGCGCCAGTTACAATTACACTTTGCTGAACGTTATCCTGATAAAGTTGCTAAGGCTTTCGCATGGATATACAGCGCTAGTGTCTTGCCATTCAGTGACTTTTTTAGGCGTTATGGTAAAACGGCCATTTTGATATTGTTACTGATCTCTTGTTATCGTATTTCCGACATTGTCATGGGCGTTATGGCCAATGTGTTTTATGTGGATATGGGCTTTAGCAAGGAAGAAATTGCATTTTTAAGCAAGGTTTATGGCTTAATTATGACCTTGCTCGGTGCTGGTGCTGGGGGGGTTTTAGTGATGAAATACGGCACTATGCGGATTCTATTTTTAGGCGCATTGTTAGTCGCCTTGACCAATTTATTGTTTGCCTGGCAAGCCCACATTGGTTACAACGTGTCATTTTTAACCTTCGCTATTTCGGTCGACAATTTTAGCGCTGGCATTGCAACCGCGGCCTTTATTGCTTATTTATCAAAATTAACCAGCAGCGGTTATAGCGCAACCCAATATGCTTTGTTGTCATCGATTATGATTTTATTCCCTAAGTTTATTGCAGGGTTCTCTGGGGAATATGTAAATGCATTTGGTTATGTCAACTTCTTTATCGCAGCCAGTTTAATCGGCTTTCCAGTATTGTTACTGATTAGTTTACTTAATAGGGCCAATATCAAAGAAGATAACCGCATTCAAGCTGAAATTAAAAGTGAACGAGACTGTGATAAGGAATAACGCCCCTTGAAACGGCTAGGCGTAAACGCCCAGATAACTCCTAAATTTTTGACTTGGTTGTATGAATATAACTCCAAATTTCAACTCTCTAGCCAGCAAGATTAAATCACCTGAACTCTGGTTAATGAATTTACCAGAGTTCAGGTGAAATATGATTACATGATCGTAAATGAGCCTTGTATTGCTGAATGCTGGAAAATAAAAAACCGACACAATCGCTGTCGGCTTTTTATTGAACATACTGTCTATTAGTCTTTAAAATTATTAAACTGGAAAGGTTGGTCTAATTCGGATTCACGGGCAATGCGCATCACCGCTTGCAAGTCATCACGTTTCTTACCTGTTACTCGAATACTGTCACCCTGAATAGCCGCCTGCACCTTGAGTTTGCTATCTTTAATCAGTTTAACCAACTTCTTCGCCGTTAATGCTTCAATACCTTCTTTAAACTTCACTTTTAAAGAAAAGGTTTTACCACTGTGAACGGCTTTTTCATCAACTTCCATTGAGGCAGGATCAACATCGCGCTTACTTAATTGCATGCGTAACATGTCAACGAGTTGATTACACTGAAAGTCATCTTCAGCAGATAATGTAACCACTAAATCTTTTAGCTCAACATTGGCATTTTTGCCGCGAAAATCAAAGCGCGTGTCTAATTCACGTTTAGTATTATCGACTGCGTTGCGCACTTCTTCTTTTTTAACTTCAGACACGATATCCATTGATGGCATAAGAAACCTTAACTAAAACTGAGAGAATTTAATTCATTTTAACGCAATAAGGGGCTTTTAGGCGAGATAGACACGGAATATAGATGACTTTAAGCACTAGTTTTCTTATGATGGGGCAAATTTTTGCTAAGCCCCAAGGCAGATGTAACACTTGTGATCAATTATCGGAATTTTTTTAAATTAGCGCTGTTGGTAGCGGTTGTGGTAACCAGCTACTTGGTTTTCTCAAAACCTAATTATCCGCAAACCTTCCAGCATATGGATAAAGTCGGCCATTTAGGTAGCTTCTTCGGACTCGCATTCCTTGCGCATTATGCATTTAAACCCCAATGGTATTATTTGTTTGGGGTATTAGCCAGCTATGCCATTTTAATTGAAATCGTTCAATCAAGATTGCCTTACCGCAGTGCATCTATTGGTGATGTTATCGCTGATTTAGCTGGCATCGTGTTGTTTTACCTGCTGAATTTTAGCTTTGTGCAGTATAAAAAGCTCAAAGCTAAGCATAGTCAAACTGAGTAATCAGTGCCAAAAATGACAAGACATAGAATTGGCATTATTGGTGCGGGTGCTATCGGGCAATTATTATTTCAGCAGTTTCAGCAGTTATTAACAAATACGCCTCCACTTGCTAACGGGCTTTGGGTTCAACTAATTAGTCGCGAACCTGAGTCTGTGCAACAATCCTTGTGCTTTACTGATATTAATCAACACGAACAGCAGACAGTCGTCGATGTATTAGGCCAGCACAGCCCTGAAATCGCCAAGCTTGATGTCATCATAGTGTGCGTTAAAGCCTATCAAGTTGACGATCTTATCAATGAATTACTGCCCAATCTGGCGCCAAACTGCCATATTATTCTTTTGCACAATGGTATGGGGCCACATATCAATTTAGCGCAAAGACTATTAGGTTATCCGCAGATGGGCTTAAGCCTAGCGACAACGTCTCAAGGAGCGCTTCGCTCGGCTAAATGGCACATTGCTCATACGGGGATCGGGCAAACAATCATAGGTCATTATTCAGGGATAACACTTAAACAACCGATTAAAAATATACTATTAAAGGCGATCCCTAATGCCAGTTGGCATGATCAGATTCTCAGTGCTTTATGGCAAAAACTCGTCATCAATTGCGCCATTAACCCGCTGACAGCATTTTACCAATGCAGAAATGGTCAGTTAGCAAACGATGAATATAAAGCGGAAATTAAACAGATTATTGCAGAGTGTATTACCGTAGCTGCAGCTGATAACGTTGAACTAGAGATGTTGGCATGCCATGAGCTTGTCTATAAAGTGATAGCTTTGACCAGTAATAACCTGTCATCAATGTACCAGGACATTTATCATCAGCGCCAAACTGAAATTGACTATATTAGCGGTTACATTGTTGCTCGAGGCACGCACCATCAGATTGCCGTGAAGGCAAATAATATCAATCTACAGCGTATCAAAAGACTTGAAGCGCAACAAAAGTCGCCAAGCTAACTCCACATCACCAAAATCGCCGCAACGGCAATTAACAGTAACCCGAGCATATCGTTTACTTTCACTTTTTGTTTAAGCCAAAAACTGGCAATCAACATCATGAAAAACACCTCTATTTGCCCGAGTGTTTTTACATACGGTACTGCTTGTAAAGACATCGCCGTAAACCACCCTATTGAACCGATACAGCTGGTTATGCTGATCAATAAAGTTAATTTAGGCCGTTTGAATAAATCGGATAAGGTCGATTTATCATAAACCATTAAATAACTGACCAATAAAATTGTTTGCAAACCTATCACGGCCAAGAGTACCCATGCCGCACCATGGGGAAACGGTGCATCAAGTTGTAAGCTAGCTTCTCGCACCCACAACGAAGTAAGGGCAAAGGCACTGCCACAGGCTAAACCTAACAGTACCGTTTTGATAGATAACTGCCTAAAGCCCTGCTTAGCACTTAATAGCATAATGGCAATACCACCGATCACCACGCCGAGCCAACCTAGCGCTGTGAGTTGGGTACCAAAGAATAACACCCCCAAAATCGCCGCAACCAATGCTTCGCTTTTTGCCAGTCCCGCTCCTACAGCAAAGTTTTGCATTTTAAACAGCTTTACCATTAGGCCGGTAGCCAAAATTTGCATCAAAGATGCACCAATCACAAATTGAGTAAAAGCGAAATTAAAATAAGGAATATCTGTGGGTTGCCACTGGTACAAACTAAATAGATAAACAAGTGCAATAGGGCCCGCCCAAATAAAGCGCGCTAAAGTGACACCAGCAATATTAACCTCTTGGCTTAATTGGCTTTGAAACGCATTGCGCCAAGCCTGCATAAAAGCAGCAAGTACCGTAAACGCTATCCACATTTCCTATGAGTCCTTTACCACTTATCAATAAAAAAGCCCTGAAGGTTCAGGGCTTTAGATATGTAGATTACTTACTGGTATCGATATAATCAAACGATTTAACTAAATCATCGACCGCTTTCATTTGAGTGAGATAATTTTCTAGCTGATGTAACGGTAAAGCGCATGGGCCATCGCATTTAGCGTTGTCAGGATCAGGATGCGCTTCGATAAATAATCCTGCAATACCTAACGCCATGCCACTTCTGGCAAGCTCGGTAGCTTGAGCACGACGTCCGCCTGCGGAGTCAGTTCGGCCTCCTGGGCGTTGCAGCGCATGGGTTGCATCAAAAATTACCGGATAACCAGATTGCTTCATTTCGTCCATACCCAGCATATCCACGACGAGGTTGTTATAACCAAAGCAGCTGCCACGCTCGCACAGTAAAATATTATCATTACCCGCTTCATTGAACTTTTTAACGATATGACGCATTTCATGCGGAGCTAAAAACTGCGGCTTTTTCACGTTAATAATGGCACCCGTTTCCGCCATCGCCACCACTAAGTCAGTTTGGCGGGCTAAAAAAGCCGGCAACTGGATTACATCAACCACTTCGGCAACAGGTTTACATTGATACACTTCGTGCACGTCAGTAATGATAGGAACATTAAAGGTACGCTTAATTTCTTCAAAGATTTTTAAACCTTGTTCCATACCTGGACCACGGTATGAATGAACCGATGAACGGTTTGCTTTATCAAAAGAGGCTTTAAACACATATGGAATGCCCAACTTTTGGGTCACTTCAACATAGTGTTCAGCTATCGACATGGCTAAATCACGCGATTCAAGCACATTCATGCCGCCAAACAGAACGAAGGGTTTATCGTTGGCAACTTCAATGCCATTTGCTAGTTCAATGATTTTCTGATTCATTTGACCCTCTTAGCGATTTACGCGCCAATAATTTGTAAAAACTGACCACATAGCCATGCCATGTAAGTACCTAATGCATAACCTAAAACAGCTAACAACACACCTACTGGGGCCAGTGCTGGGTGAAATGCCGCCGCCACAACCGGAGCTGAAGCTGCACCACCCACGTTAGCTTGACTGCCTACCGCCATATAAAATAACGGGGCTTTAATTAATTTCGCCACTATTAACATAAATCCTGCATGAACTAGCATCCACACAATACCCACTAAAAAGTAGATAGGCGTATCCATAATTTTGGTCACATCCATATGTAAACCAATAGTCGCAACCAGGATATATAAAAATGCTGTCGCCACTTTAGAAGCACCCGCGGCCTCAAGGTGTCTAATAGGACTAAAGGACATAGCCAGGCCGACGGTAGTCACTATCACCACTAACCAAAAAAACTTTGACGTTAAACTGTAATCGGCTGTCCAAGGGTAATGGGTTTCGAAAAATGGACCGAGAAAATCAGCGGCTAAATGCGCCAATCCAGTAATACTGAAACCAACAGCAACAATCATCATTAAATCGCGCTGGCTGGGAATACGGGCATTCTCAGCCTGATATTTCTCAACCTTGGCTTTGAGCACTTCAATAGCACGGGTATCTGCGCCTGTTTTTGCATCAATCTCTTTGGCTTTAGAGGCCATAAATAATAGCACTGCCATCCAAATGTTGGCGACAATCACATCGACCGTTACCATCACAGAGAATATTTCACCGCCAACATCATAAATCTCTTTCATTGCGGCTTGGTTAGCCCCACCGCCAATCCAGCTACCTGCAAGCGTTGTCATTCCACGCCAAACAGCATCAGGCCCATTATTACCTACCAGGGTTGGATCAATAAATGACACCAGCAATAACGCAATCGGCCCGCCGATAACAATACCGACAGTACCAGTTAAAAACATGATTACCGCTTTAGGCCCTAGACCTAAAATAGCCTTTAAATCAACACTGAGAATTAATAACACTAAACATGCAGGCAGAAGGTAACGTGAAGCCACAAAATACAATTGCGATGCATGGCCATCAATCACCCCAAAGGTGTTCAGTAATGATGGTAGGAAGTAACACAACAATAATGCTGGAATAAACTTATAGAATTTTTGCCAAAATGGATGTGGCGAAGAGCTGGTATAAAACACAAAACCTAAAATGGCAGCGAGTAGACCCAGTGCGGTGGCGTCATTCGTGACCAGTGCAGACGTCGTCATGCAATTTTCTCCCTTGCAAATGCAGTGTAAAAGCGATTTTCGCTTAATTTTATTTTATTATTTTTTACTGTTTATTTTTATTCTAATAACTAAACCATAATCATTTGAGCTAAATGAGATTATTTAGCCAACAGAGTCGGCTGACTTGTAATTGCAACCAAGTTGTTTACTTGTCTGGAAGCAACTCATGCCACGATTTAATCAAGGCAAGTTGTCCACAACTAAGACAAACACCCTATGATATAAACCAAGAACAAGCTGACCCGTTTCCTTTTTCAAATACAGGGTATTGATACATGTGTATATTGAACCGACGTATCATAACAAATCAGGCTCAAAAGAGCCTGATTTGTTAATGATAAATTTGCGAGTGTTGGCTCAATTCCTTTAATTGCATTTTAACCAATTCGATAACAGGATCATGCGGGCTATTATCAATAAAGTGCTGCAAATCAGACATCGCCACTTTTATGCACCCAAGTTGCTGAGCAATAAAAGCACGCTCGCGATTAAGATGCACGTCATCTGGATGCCATTGCAACAATAAATTACAGCACTCCATCGCTTGCTCAAATTTTTGGCTAACAATACAACCCGCTTTTAATTCATGCAGCATACGACTAATTAAGCGCTTAAGTGTGGCAGGCTTAATATGGCTCGGTTTCAATTTAGCGGCATTACCAAGCTCACCACGCACTAAAGAGTGTAACTGATGTCGGCTTAACTCTTTACCCGTTAATGGGTCAAAGTAGCTGATTTTATCATTCAATAAGCTACGTAATACCGTTTGCCCTGGCAGTAACACTGCATCTAAAGGTAAATCTAGCTGCTTTGCCAAAAGCACCAATAAGGTTGCAAGCGTAGTACTGTTACCCTGCCTTTTTAACACACAAAAACACAGATCTGCGGCTTCCACGCTGAAGTAATCTTCCCGTGCTTGAAAACCTAAATCATTATAAAACCAGTTGAATAGTCTTTGTAAGCGCGCGTTTTGATCCACAACATAATGGCTCAATACTGAGCCAGCAATTTCATACCATGCCCATAAGGCAGGTTGAGCGCGAGAAAAACCTAAATGTTCAGAAAGCTCAAATGCAGTTTCAGGTATAGAAACTGCATCATCAAGTTGAAGTTTTGCCATTAAAAATCAATTAACCCATTAATACGACTTGTTTAAAATGAGCCAGCTTGGCCGCTAACACTAACCAACCGATTGCACCAATAAAGGCAAAAAACTTGAACAGTTTATTTCGGTTAGATTTAAGTGCCATGATCCCTAATACAATGTATGCCACAACACAGATGATTTTTTCGGTCATCCATGGATCCACAAACGGATACTGCTTGATCATAAAGCAAAGGGTAAAGCCTGACACTAATAAGAAAGTATCAATTACATGCGGTGCCACTTTAAGAAATTTTCTGTCCATAAGCGGCGATTGGCGAATATGCAGTACAAAGCGCAAAATAAAAAACGCGACGCTCAAAGCAATAAACATTAAATGAGTATGCTTTACCGCTGGATATAAACTGTAAAATGTTTCCATTATTGTTGTTCTCAGTTGGGCATAAATAAAATAGCGGCTAGTTTACTCGATAAACTAACCGCTTTCCAATAGCATCAGCTACGATCGCTATTCAGTCCATGTTCCTATGGTGCAGCGATCATTGCTGCCAAAGTCGCGCACAGTTGCTACGTCTTGGTATCCTAAATCAATCAATTTCTGTCTCACTTTTATCGCTTGCTGATAACCATGTTCAAGCAATAAGAAACCGCCAGGTAATAAATGTTCACGAGCTTTATCAGCAATATGATAAAGATCGGCAAAGCCTTCGTCCGCAGCAGTTAAGGCACTTTGCGGTTCAAAGCGAACATCACCCATGTGCAAATGCTCGTCTTGCTCATCAATATATGGCGGGTTAGAGACAATCAAATCAAAGTCTCTATCTTTGACCGCACTAAACCAATCTGATTGTAAAATCTCAACTTGTTCAAGGTTAAGATTGGCACGATTGGCTTTGGCTAGCGCTACCGCTTCAGGCACTTTATCAATCGCAGTAATTCGCCATTTAGGCCTTTCATGGGCAATGGATAATGCAATTGCCCCCGTCCCTGTGCCTAAATCCAGCACTCTAGCATTAAAACGCACGTCAAGATTAAGTGCTGTTTCAACTAAAATCTCAGTATCTGGGCGCGGAATGAGTGTCGACTCATTAACAATAAAAGGTAACGACCAAAATTCACGCTCGCCAATAATATGCGCGACAGGCATGCCTTGTTGACGTTTTTTGACCATTTGCTGAAAGTTTTTAAATTGCTCGACCGTCAATGTTTTTTCAGGCCAAGTATATAAGAAACTACGCGATTTATTGAGACAATGAACCAGCAATGCCTCTGCATCTACGTGGGCAGATTCAGAGGTTGCTGCTAGTTGTGAAAAAGCCCATTGTTGGGCTTCAACTATGGTTGAATAAGATGACTGGGGCAAAAGATGTCCTTAGTCGCCAGACAAGGCTGCAAGTAAGTCCGCTTGATGCTCTTGCATAATCGGATCTAGTAATGCATTCAAATCACCTTCCATCACTTCACCTAAGCGATAAAGCGTTAAGTTGATGCGATGGTCACTGACTCGACCTTGTGGGTAATTGTAAGTTCTAATACGCTCAGAGCGATCGCCACTAGCCACTAGGCTACGACGCGTCGATTCTTCTTCACTGCGACGTTTTTCATCTTCAACGGCTTGAATTCGAGCCGCCAAAACACTCATCGCTTGCGCACGGTTTTTGTGCTGCGAACGTTGATCCTGACACTCAACAATAATACCCGATGGAATATGGGTAATACGAATCGCGGAGTCAGTTTTGTTAACGTGCTGCCCACCGGCACCAGATGCGCGGAACGTATCTACTTTTAAATCAGCTGGGTTAATTGAAATCGCTTCGGCTTCAGGCACTTCATGCATCACAACCACGGTACATGCTGAGGTATGCACACGCCCCTGAGATTCGGTTTCAGGAACACGCTGTACACGGTGTCCACCAGATTCATACTTCAAGCGGCCGTAAACGCTTTCACCACTGACTTTAACGATTATCTCTTTAAAGCCGCCATGTTCGCCTTCGTTGACGCTCATGATTTCCATCTGCCAACGATTTGCTTCTGCATACTTGCTGTACATACGATATAGATCGCCAGCAAAAATAGCCGCTTCATCACCACCTGCTCCGGCACGAATTTCCATAAACGCATTGGTATCATCGTTGGGATCTTTAGGCAGTAACAGAATTTGCAATTCATCTTCTAAACGGACTAATTCAACTTTCGCCTGTTTGATTTCTTCTTGGGCCATTTCACGCATTTCGGCGTCATCTTCTTCAAGCATTTCCTTTGCAGACTCAAGGTCTACTTGGGCTTGTTGAAAATCTTTGAAACCTTTTACGACATCTTCAAGTTGAGAATATTCTTTTGATAGTGCGCGAAAACGCTCTTGATCGGCGATCACGCCAGCATCAGATAATAAAGCCAGTACTTCTTCATTTCGCTCAAGCAAGCCTTCAAGCTTGCGGATAACGGATTCTTTCATTTAGCTCGCTAACCTTAATTTTTATCGAGTCCGAGCGCTATTCTTAATTGTCCTAACGTATTCAAATCGCCTTGACGGCTTGCTGCCGTTAACGCTTGTGTGGGTGCGTGGATCAGGCGATTGGTTAATCTATTCGCTAATTCCAATAATACTTGCTCGCCATCGCCACCTTGAGCCAATTTGTTCAAGGCACGTTCAACTAACTCGTCTTTAATTGCCACACTTTGGCTGCGATACTCACGAATACTGTCAACAGACTCTAAAGAACGAACCCATTCCATAAATATATGGGATTGTTCTTCAGTTATTAATTCAGCTTGCTCGGCCGCTTCCTTTCGGGAAGCCATGTTCTGTTCAATGATACTATGTAAATCGTCCACAGTATAAAGGAAAGCGTCGTCTAACTCACCGACTTCCGCTTCAATATCTCTTGGCACAGCAATATCGACAAGCAACATAGGTTGGTGACGACGTTGTTTGAGTGCCTTTTCGACCATACCTTTACCTAAAATGGGTAATGGGCTGGCGGTAGAGGATATCACAATATCCGCCTTTGCAAGGTAATCAGGAATTTGCTGCAGTGTAATTGCAGTCGCATTGAACTCTTCACACATGGCCTGTGCGCGTTCAATAGTTCGATTGGCGACAACAATAGAGGCAACTTCATTATCTTTAAGGTGCTTAGCCACAAGTTCTATTGTCTCACCAGCACCAATTAACAGGACTTTTGTGCGACTTAAACTGGAGAAAATATGTTTCGCCATGCTCACTGCGGCGAATGCAACCGATACTGCTGCCGCACCGATTTCTGTTTCTGTACGAACTTTTTTAGCCACTGAGAAGGTATTTTGAAACAATCTGTCGATGGTAATTGCGGTTGTGCCCGCCTCTTTGGCTTTGGCAAAAGCTTGTTTTACCTGGCCGAGAATTTGCGGTTCACCCAACACCAAAGAATCTAAGCCTGACGATACTCGCATCAAATGTTTTACCGCAACTTGCTCTTTATAGGCGTAAATACAGGGCATCAATTCTTCATGGCTTAAACCATGATAATCCTGCAGCCATTCAATAATGTCTGTTTCGCTGGCGTTATTGCAATAAAGTTCGGTACGGTTACAGGTAGACACGATCACAGCTTCACCCGTTGAGGTGCGACTGGCCAAGCTTTTCATCGCATCGTGTATTCTGTCTGGCGAAAAAGCGACTTTCTCACGCAAATCTACCGTGGCGGTTTTATGGTTTATCCCGATTGCTACTAGGCTCATCTGACTCGTTCTAAGTTCTTCTCGGTATCGTTAATTAGGCCATTCTACTTAATCAGCCCGATTAAAAACACAATAGGGTTAACAAAACCGAATATATGTCTAATTTTTTCTTTCTGGTAACAGTATCTTAATTTGAATCGCAAAAGCATTTTTACAACTTTGCTAATGAGCAGTATTATAGAGACATCCTCTGTTTTGTATACGAGCCTCTTTTGCCACGTTTTATAAAATCATACTATTTTGCCTTAGCCACGGCTTTACTGCTGTTAAGTGGATGTAGCACCTTACCGACTCAAGAATACCAGCCAATTGAAGTCACAAATACTCAAGAAGCGAATAACTGGGAGCTTCAAGGCAAGATTGCATTCAAGTCTTCAACTGACAAATTCAGCACTAACCTATATTGGTTTCATCATCTTCAAGGTAACGAACTTCGTCTCACAACGCCGCTAGGTACCAATGTGCTTACGTTAAAAAATATTCAAGGTCTGGCGACACTGGAGGTAGAGGGTAAGACCTACCACGATAATGACGCCCAAGCCTTACTAGAAGGTATCAGTGGTATCACCATTCCCTTTAGTGATATTCCTTTATGGCTGACAGGAAGAGTCGGCAAGAACGATAAAGTTATCAGCTATGATTCACTAGGCCAAATTAAGCAGTTCAGCAGTCCTGATGCGCAATCAGACTGGAAGGTAAGTTTTATTAACTGGCAGCAGCAAAGTGGTACCTTAGTGCCAAGGCAGTTAAAGATAGAACGTGATGACATTCAGATCAAAATACAAACCAATTTATGGCAGGCTTTGACGCCAAAATAAAAAGCCCACATGAGAATAAATAGGATAATAATGTGAAAACCTCTTTTCCGGTCTCCAAGCGCTGGCCTGCGCCTGCAAAATTAAATTTATTTTTACACGTTACCGGCCAACGTGAAGACGGTTATCACGAGTTGCAAACCCTGTTTCAATTTATCGATCGCTGCGACTACCTTGATTTTCAAATTACTGAAACCGCAGAAATTCAACTGCATTCAAATATGTCTGATTCTGTCCCTGACAGCGATAACTTAATTCTTAAGGCTGCAAAATCGTTAAAAGATTACAGCGGATATCATGGTGGCGCTGTCATCTGGTTAGAAAAATTATTGCCAATGGGTGGCGGTCTTGGTGGCGGTTCATCGGATGCTGCAACCACACTCGTGGCGCTAAATGCACTGTGGAATACGCGCCTATCGAATGCAAAACTGGCCGAACTAGGATTAGCGCTAGGTGCTGATGTACCTGTATTTATTAATGGTTTAGCCGCTTTTGCAGAAGGTGTGGGTGAAAAACTTCAACGCGCTACACCAGAAGAACATTGGTACTTGGTGATTACCCCCGACACCCATGTTTGCACCCGCAGTATTTTCCAACACCCAGATTTGCCCCGTTGTACACCAAAGCTTCACTTGGACACATTAATGTCCAATAAATGGACAAATGATTGTCAAAATTTAGTTATCAAAGAGCACCCTCAAGTTGCCAATGCCTTAAGCTGGCTGGTAGAATATGCGCCGTCGAGAATGACCGGAACAGGCGCATGTGTGTTTGGGGAATTCAAGCATTCGCAACAAGCATTTGACGTATTAGCGCAATTACCGGCTGACATGAAAGGCTTTGTCGCAAAAGGGCTCAATACATCGCCGCTATTAGCGCGATTAAGTAAGCTCGATTAATATTCTTCTGAGTCAATTTTGAGTGCAAACACGTAAAATTGATTTAGCCACTAATTTTAAGCAAACACCTGAGGTTCATAAAGTGCCCGACATCAAGCTCTTTGCTGGTAACGCTACCCCAAATCTAGCCGCCAAGATTGCCGACCGTTTATTTTGCAAACTTGGAGACGCAGTTGTAGGCCGTTTCAGCGACGGTGAAATCAGTGTTCAAATTAACGAAAACGTGCGTGGTGCAGATGTATTTATCATCCAATCTACCTGTGCACCAACCAACGATAACCTAATGGAATTAATCGTGATGGTTGATGCACTACGTCGTGCTTCTGCTGGCCGTATTACCGCAGTAATTCCTTACTTTGGTTACGCTCGCCAAGACCGTCGTGTACGCAGCGCTCGTGTACCTATTACCGCTAAAGTGGTTGCCGACTTCTTATCAAGTGTTGGTGTTGACCGTGTTTTAACCTGTGATTTACATGCAGAGCAAATTCAAGGTTTCTTTGATGTGCCTGTCGATAACGTATTTGGTAGCCCAGTGTTACTAGAAGATATGTTAGCGAAGAAATTAGACAACCCAGTTGTGGTGTCGCCAGACATCGGTGGTGTTGTGCGTGCCCGTGCTGTTGCTAAATTATTAGATGATTCAGATCTAGCGATCATAGATAAACGTCGTCCACAGGCAAACGTTGCTCAGGTAATGCATATCATTGGTGACGTTCAAGGCCGTGACTGTATTATTGTCGACGACATGATTGATACCGGTGGCACCTTATGTAAAGCGGCTGAGGCACTAAAAGAACATGGCGCTAACCGCGTGTTTGCTTATGCGACTCACCCAGTTTTCTCTGGTAATGCTGCTCAAAACATTGCTAACTCAGTGATTGATGAAGTCATAGTAACTGATACTGTACCATTAAGCCCTGAAATGCTTAAAGTTGATAAAGTTTCACAGCTAACTATGTCAGCTGTACTTGCTGAAGCGATTCGTCGTGTAAGCAACGAAGAATCGATCTCAGCAATGTTCCGCCACTAAATACGACGCGAATCATTTACTGATACCGCTTTATGAATGCCGTTTGTATAACTACAAACGGCATTTTTTTATACTCTAAAATCCAAATATTCGACCGATTAAGTCACTTTTAAGATTGGATTGCTACCTTGTCAGCACAAAAATAATAGGCACTATTTATTCAAGGTATAGATAATATGCGTAAAGCATTACTGGCGGCATCAATAGCCACATCGTTAATGGCAACAGGTTGTTCAATCGCGAATGACACATCAACAGCTCAAACCACTCTCACTCAAAATATCCAAATGCAGAACCCGCTTCTAACACCCAGTTCATTGCAGTACCAAGCGCCCGACTTCAGCATTATCAAGGATGCACATTTTCAGCCGGCATTAGAACAAGGCATAAAAGAGCATTACCAGCAGGTTTTAGATATTGCAAATAATCCGGAAGAAGCAAGCTTCAATAACACCATTGTCGCGTTGGAAACCAGCGGTGAATTACTTACCCGAACCTCACAAATTTTCTATAATTTAACGGGTTCAAATAGCAATCCCCAATTACTTGAAATACAAGCCAATATGGCACCAGTTATGGCGGCGCATTCAGATAATATTCATCTCAATAGTGCACTGTTCAACCGTATTGACAGCCTTCATGTACAGCGTCACGCACTTAACTTGACCGCCGAAGAAGTGAGATTGATTGAAGTTTATCATCAACGCTTTGTGCTGGCAGGGGCAAAGTTAACCGACTCACAAAAAGCTAAAATACGCTTATTAAACGAAGAACAATCGACTTTAACCAATGAGTTTAGCCAGCGTCTGATGACATTAACTAAGCAAAATGCGGTAGTCATCGATTCTGTTGAAGAATTAGCTGGGTTATCAGATAGCAGTATTCGAGCCGCTAAAGTGGATGCTGAGGCACAAGGCTATCCTGGTAAGTACTTACTCAATATCACAAACACGACTCGCCAACCGGTATTAGCGAAACTTGAAAACCGTCAACTGCGTGAGCGTATCTGGTTAGCCTCTGCTAATCGCGGTTTAAGTGGTGAAAACGAAACCGCATCATTAGTTTCTCGATTAGCACAACTTCGCGCCGAACGAGCAGCATTATTAGGCTTTAAAAGTTGGGCCGATTACCAATTAGCGCCGCAAATGGCAAAAACGCCTGAAGCAGTTTACAGCATGTTTGGGTCTATGGTGCCTGCGGTTGTCGCGAATACCGAAAAAGAAGCTGCCGACATACAAGCGATGATCACCAAAACCGGTGGTGACTTTACGCTAGCCCCATGGGATTGGGAGTTTTACGCAGAAAAGGTACGCCAGGATAAATTTGATTTAGATTCAGCGTCCATTAAACCGTACTTCGAATTTGAACGTGTGTTACAAGATGGGGTGTTTTTTACCCTTGAAAAACTTTATGGCGTAACCCTGAAGCCGCGTCCAGATTTACCTGTCTATCATGAAGATGTCAAAGCATATGAAATGTTTGATGTTGATGGTAGTTCAATGGCCATTTTCTACGCCGACTATTTCGCCCGTGAAGGGAAACGTGGTGGCGCATGGATGAGCTCTTTCGTCGGTCAATCTACATTGTTAGAGACCAAGCCAGTGGTGGTTAATGTGATGAACATTAAAAAAGCCCCTGACGGTGAGCCAACGTTTGTCAGCTATGATGAAGTCACGACTATGTTTCATGAGATGGGGCATGGCACTCATGGTATGTTCTCCAAAGTGACATATCCAAGCTTAGCTGGCACGTCTGTTTCTCGTGATTTTGTTGAATTTCCATCAACGTTTGAAGAAGACTGGGCAGCTCATCCCGAAGTGCTAGCTAACTATGCTAAACATTATCAAACAGGTGAAGTGATCCCAGAACCTCTGCTGCAAAAGTTACTTAACTCACGCAGCTTTAACCAAGGGTTCGATACCTTGGAATACATGGCTGCAGCTTTAGTGGACCTAGAATGGCATTCATTGCCCGCTGATGCGCCACTGCAAGATGTCGCCAGCTTTGAAACCGCGGCTCTCAAAAAGCATGGCGTTGATATTGCTGCGGTTCCACCACGTTACAAATCAAGCTTCTTTGCGCATTCATTCCCTGGTGGGTATTCTGCCAGTTACTATGCCTATATGTGGAGTGAGATCTTAGCGGCTGATGCTTTCGCTTATGTACAAACACAAGGCGGTTTAAACCGTGAAATAGGCATGAAGTATCGTAAAACGATCCGCGAAGTAGGCAATAGCGTGCCACCAATGGAAGCTTACCAATCCTTTAGAGGACAAGCTCCTACAACAGATGCTTTGCTAAAGCGCCGTGGTTTAAACTAGCACTCATCAAAATGACAATGCCGCTAATAATTAGCGGCATTTTTTATTTTGATACCAATGAAACAGTGAAAATTAACTCACCTCGGCTCTTTGAGTGACACACTCATATGAACCCATTTCAAATTCACGGCAAATCCAGGGGCGATTTTCATAAATGGTGCACATCATAGACTCTCTATCTAATGCAGAGCACCAGCCATCAGACAAACGCAACATGGTTTCTCCTCCCCACTTATCAAATGCTATATATTTCTTCGGTACACCCGTGTCAGAAATAATCATCACTTCTAAGCGGCAGCAACACGCCTGGCAATTTGAGCAGCTCACAG
This sequence comes from Shewanella aestuarii, assembly GCF_014647215.1. Lineage (GTDB taxonomy): Bacteria > Pseudomonadota > Gammaproteobacteria > Enterobacterales > Shewanellaceae > Shewanella > Shewanella aestuarii. The sequence continues at coordinate 47,681 of NZ_BMOT01000003.1, read as the reverse complement.
TTTCAGTGGTAATGTCTTTTATTTCAATTTTCATGTCAGTCTAAGTTTAAACTCGTTACGCAGCATTAAAAGCATCAAGCTGGGTATTAGCGCTATATTTAGCTATCTCGCACGGCATTTACTTGAAGCTTACACCTAAACACCATCTTCTATGTTGAATCAACCGGTCAAAAACACCTAAAGCAGAAAACTGAATCACCAGAAAGTATGGCAACAGGATACTGGAAAAGCTGAATCATTATCACATGTTTTATTCGAATGGGGTTTTTATACCAATCACAGTAAATAAGTGGCCCGAAATAGCGTAGGAAAAATGCGTGATAACAAGGCAGATTTTTTTGATAAGTAGTTATTCTACAATCAAAAATCTAACGCCGTTATCAGGTATTATCACAAGCTAGAATGATCAGTTATTTATTACGATTGATATTAATACGATTTGAGAATAGCAAGACAGAGTAAATGGCTGGGGTACCAGGATTCGAACCTGGGAATGCCGAGATCAAAACCCGGTGCCTTACCACTTGGCGATACCCCAATTATTTTAATTTCGAAAGGAAGTACTTTTAGAAGAATTTGATGGTACGGGAAGAGAGACTTGAACTCTCACACCTTGCGGCACCAGAACCTAAATCTGGCGTGTCTACCAATTTCACCATTCCCGCATCAAACTTTTACGAGTATACCCTAATTTATATTAGAGTAAACTTTGATATTAACTAACTGAACTGGCTTTACCATTCCACCTAGAAAATATGGTAGCAATGGCGGGACTTGAACCTGCGACCCCAGCATTATGAGTGCTGTGCTCTAACCAGCTGAGCTACATTGCCACATTTTTTCTTACAAAAAAATGGCTGGGGTACCAGGATTCGAACCTGGGGATGCCGAGATCAAAACCCGGTGCCTTACCACTTGGCGATACCCCAATAATCTTCAAAGATTATCAAACTAACTTTTAAACTTTTGTAACTGTACAGCTTAATATGGCTGGGGTACCAGGATTCGAACCTGGGGATGCCGAGATCAAAACCCGGTGCCTTACCACTTGGCGATACCCCAAACAAACTTTTTGAAAAACCCGCCTTAGCCAGTCTTTCTAATAAATGGTACGGGAAGAGAGACTTGAACTCTCACACCTTGCGGCACCAGAACCTAAATCTGGCGTGTCTACCAATTTCACCATTCCCGCACAACTGTTCATGTTTTACATCTTGAACTCACTTAAAGTGAAGATGGTAGCAATGGCGGGACTTGAACCTGCGACCCCAGCATTATGAGTGCTGTGCTCTAACCAGCTGAGCTACATTGCCACTATATTTTCGCTGCCCTCTTAGCGAGGAACGGGGCGTATTATGCTTATTCGATGTATCTAGGTCAACTGCTTTTTTTCGCTATTTTCATCATTCTTGCTTATTCGGCTATTACTTCACCAAACTGAATAATGTTCCAACGAATTATTACCCTAAAAAGCACTTTTTTATAGCAAACCCCAAAATAGCAATTCAATTTCATATTGTGGCGTAGCGATTTCAGCTTACTTACGACGTATAAAATCTATACAAACAAGCAAATTAATGAATAAGCTACGCCAAATATTTTTTATACGTTGAACAAGAAATGCATTACATCGCCATCTTTAACGACGTATGTTTTACCTTCTACACGTAATTTACCCGCTTCTTTGGCACCCGCTTCACCTTTGAAGGTAATAAAGTCTTCGTACGCCATCACTTGAGCACGAATAAAACCTTTTTCAAAGTCAGTGTGAATCACGCCAGCAGCTTGTGGCGCCGATGCTCCTACAGGCACTGTCCAGGCACGCACTTCTTTTACACCTGCGGTAAAGTAGGTTTGTAAATTAAGTAAGCTATAGCCGCCACGAATAACGCGATCAAGGCCTGGCTCTTCAATGCCTAAATCAGCCATAAACTCTTCACGTTCATCCGCTTCCATTTCAGCAAGCTCTGACTCAATCGCAGCACACACTGCCACGACGACTGCGTTTTCTTTTGCAGCAATCGCTTTAACAACATCTAAATGCGGATTGTTTTCGAAACCATCTTCCGACACGTTAGCAATATACATGGTAGGCTTTAAGGTCAAAAAGTTTAAGTAAGCAACGGCTGCTAACTCTTCTTTTGCCAAGTCTAACGAACGTAGCATATGGCCTTCATCTAAAGTTGGACGCATTTTTTCTAATACTTCCACTTCAAACTTAGCGTCTTTATCGCCACCTTTAGCTTTCTTTTGCTGACGGAATATCGCACGCTCTAAACTGTCTAAATCCGCTAATGCTAATTCGGTGTTGATCACTTCAATATCGCCAGCTGGATCAATTTTATTAGCCACATGGACAATGTTAGGGTCTTCAAAACAACGAACAACATGACCAATCGCATCGGTTTCACGAATGTTAGCCAAAAACTTATTGCCTAAGCCTTCACCTTTCGATGCTCCCGCAACCAAACCAGCAATATCAACAAATTCCATTGTGGTCGGCAATATACGCTGGGGTTTAACAATGGCGGCTAACGCATCAAGACGCGGATCCGGCACTGGCACAACACCTGTGTTTGGCTCAATAGTACAAAACGGAAAGTTTGCCGCTTCGATACCTGCTTGTGTAAGTGCATTAAACAGCGTTGACTTACCGACGTTTGGCAAACCAACAATGCCGCATTTAAAACCCATATGCATACCTTTATATGTAAAATTATCACATTGATAATGACGTTCGAATTGGTATCGTTCAGCTATTCAGCTTTAAACGAATGTAGTCTGGTCATGGCTTTCGCCATGTTTTCTTTATATAAAATATCTGTTGATCGTACAGCTTCATCTATCGCCGCAGTGATTAACTCTTGCTCACTTGCTGGCGCTTTGCCTAACACATACCCAGAGACTCGATTTTTATCACCAGGATGGCCAATGCCAATCCGTAAACGGTGGAAGCCTTTGTCATTAGCAAGGCTCGATATAATGTCTTTCAACCCATTATGGCCGCCATGGCCGCCACCTAATTTAAATTTAGCCACGCCGGGGGGCATATCTAACTCATCATGGGCGACTAGAATTTCTTCAGGCAAAATTCGAAAAAAGTTCGCTAATGCAGATACAGATTTACCGCTGAGATTCATAAAAGTGCTTGGAATTAACAAACGCACATCGCGATGATTAATCGTCGCCCTTGCGGTTAAGCCAAAATATTTACTTTCAGCCACCAGTGGCACATTATAAACTCGCGCGAGCTCTTCAACATACCATGCACCAGCATTGTGGCGGGTTTGCGCGTACTCAGCACCCGGGTTTGCTAACCCTACAATCAGTTTAATGTGACTCATGACTACCTAAATCTTGTATGGATAACCTGTAATACTAGTTGTACTACAGCCTTAAAACGCGGCATTTTAACACTCAATTTGGTCAGCAACAAACACCCATTCACATCAGCATTTTTTTAACGCTAATCTTCTAGGGGCTGCTGACCTTTGCAGGTTGAATTTCGTGCTAATTAAAAATTTTAATTGAGGCTGTGAATTGATGCCCACTCAATCTAAGTAACGCTTTCTCCATGAAGGTAAATTCAACAAAGCGTAAAACGTTTTCGCCGATCTAACGCGTTTCGTTTACAGCCGATTTTGCATCGTTATCAGATTTTTAGCTTGAATAACCACGCCACAAAGCCTCTGTCTGATCTAAACGGCCAACAAGGCGCTGTAAATAACGCACCCCCTAGTTTAAGCCTAACGCATACCTGAGCACTTTTTGCTTCAGTGGGCTGTCAAGGTTGGCTAGCTTTAATGCGCCATTACGCAGTAATTTTAGCGGCAGTAAATCATTGCTAAAACCTGCATAAAACATGTCCATTGCGCTCATCATTAATTGATTATCTAAATATCGTGCATCTTGGTAACGCTTTAATACCGCATCATCCCACCACACTTCACCATTACCGATTGCGCTGGCGATTTGAGTAATCAATACATCTACATCTTTAAATCCAATATTCACCCCTTGCCCAGCTAAAGGGTTAATGGTGTGAGCCGCATCGCCCAGGATCACCAAATTTTCCTGATAATATTGCTGTGCATGGCGGCGGGTTAACCCAAAGCTTCCCTTGGCTTGAACGCTAAAGTTTGGATCCAACCTTTTTGGGAAATGCGTTTTAATTTGTTCCGCTAATTGCAAATCACTCAGTTGCATCAATTGCTTTATTTTGGCCGCTGAGTCATACCAAACTAAAGAAGCATGGTTACCCGGTAGGGGTAATAAACTTCGCGGGCCTTGCGGGGTAAATTGTTGCCAGGTAACGGATTGCTGAGGTGTTTGTGTCTCAATATTTATGAGCATAGCGGATTGAGCATAATCCCATCCGGTGATACCTATGCCAGCCCATTGTCTGACCTGTGAGTGTGCTCCATCGGCACCAACAAGTAACGACGCACCTAAAATTGTGCCGTCATCGAGTAACACTTCAATAGCATGACCATTATCATTTGAGGCGGTCACTCGGGTAAACTTTGTTACCTTAGCTGGGCACAATAAGGTGACATTTTTTAACGCATCGATTTGCTGCCATAAACATAATTGAATTAATCGATTTTCAAAAAAGTAGCCCAAAAGAGGCTCACTCACCTGCTCAGCCGTAAACTGAGTCATGCACCCCTCCATCTCCCAGGTTTCGAGACCGGTATAAGGAACATGACGATATGTTAGCAGTTCGTCCATCACACCAAGGCGTGATAACAATTGCGCCGATGCAACACTAATCGCAGATACTCGTACATCAAGAGGTTGTTCAACATCAAACGCTTGTGGCCGCCTTGCTTCAATAACGGCCACAGATAACCCTAGTTGGCCTAAGCCTACGGCGACAGCTGCACCCACCATACCGCCCCCATTAATCACGACATCATAGTGATGAACAGAGTTATTCGTGTCAGAGCTATCTTTGACGGATGAAGATTGAGTATGCGACATGACACTTCCTTGAATAAAAAACTTCAGTCCAATAGGCACACACACCTAAACTGACTAAATTGTGAACAGATATTGCTATTACAGGGTTTAGCCACACTTGGTTACAAAGGTGACATATTTAACACGTACTTTAGGCATAAAATTAACCTATCGACTTTCACGAGTATGACAAAATACTCAAAGTAGATAACCAATGTTTCACGTTAAATCAGCCAATGATGGCTAAATTAATGCGCGATAGCTTACAAACCTTAGTTTACAAGCGATGCGCTAAGCGAGGAAGTCATGAAACGTTATCAAAATAGAATCAATCGATTTTCAACCACGCTAAACATATGCGTTATTGCAACAGGTATGATGTTAGCAGGCACAGCCATTGCAGAGAGTAATATCAACCCAACCACACAATCGGCAACAAGTCCGAACATTGAAATCATTACGGTAACCTATCGCAATGCGTTCGATTATGCCTTATATCAACAAACCACGGAAATGCTGGTAAACTTTAATCGCGATCTTGAGCAGAAAATTGTACTCGAGGCGCGCAACCAGTCACAGGATATGGCGTCTGAATTTGGGGTATTTATGGTGCAAACGGCACCGAAATTTACCCTATCTCAAGATGAGATTAATTCATTAGCAAAAGCAAGGGTATTGTCTCAGCCAGAGTAATATTAGCGAAACTCGCACAAAGGCTAGCCACAGGGGCTGACAACAGGTAAAATATCGCGCTATTTTTACTATAGGTTACCGGCGAGCAGTGATGAGTAAAAAACTTCATATTAAAACCTGGGGCTGTCAAATGAATGAGTATGACTCTTCAAAGATGGCTGATTTATTAGACGAATACCAAGGCTATACCTTAACTGAGGATGCCAGTGAAGCAGACGTATTGCTGCTAAACACTTGTTCTATTCGCGAAAAAGCGCAGGAGAAGGTTTTCCATCAATTAGGCAGATGGAAAACCTTAAAAGACAAAAATCCCAATTTGATTATTGGTGTAGGGGGCTGCGTAGCGTCTCAAGAAGGTAAAGCCATTAAAGATCGCGCCCAATGCGTTGATATTATTTTTGGCCCACAAACATTACACCGTCTTCCTGACATGATTGATCAAATTCAACGTGGTGAAAAAGCGGTTATTGACATCAGTTTCCCTGAAATTGAAAAATTTGACCGTTTACCAGAACCACGAGCTGAAGGTCCTACGGCTTTCGTATCAATCATGGAAGGATGTAGCAAGTATTGTTCATTCTGCGTAGTGCCTTACACCCGCGGAGAAGAAGTCAGTCGTCCTGTTGATGATGTGATTCTTGAAGTTGCGCAACTTGCTGAACAAGGTGTACGTGAAGTCAACCTTTTGGGCCAAAACGTTAACGCGTTTCGAGGTGCAACCCATGATGACCAGATTTGTACTTTTGCTGAACTGTTACGTTTAGTTGCCAGCATTGATGGCATCGACCGCATTCGTTTTACCACAAGTCATCCTATTGAGTTCACACAAGATATTATCGATGTGTATGAAGATACACCTGAATTAGTCAGCTTCTTGCACCTACCTGTGCAATCAGGCTCTGACCGTATTTTGACTCAAATGAAGCGTGGCCATATGGCGATTGAATACAAATCGATTATTCGCCGTTTACGTAAAGCCCGTCCCGATATTCAAATCAGCTCTGACTTCATTATTGGTTTCCCTGGTGAAACTCAGCAGGACTTTGAAGACACTATGAAGTTGATTGAAGATGTCAGTTTTGACCACAGCTTCAGCTTTATTTACAGTGCCCGTCCAGGTACACCTGCAGCTGACTTACCTGATGACGTCTCAGATGAAGAGAAAAAGCAGCGTTTAGCCATTTTACAAGACCGTATAACCCAACAAGCGATGCGCTACAGCCGTCAAATGTTAGGCTCGGTGCAACGTGTGTTAGTTGAAGGCCCATCGGTTAAAAACCCAATGGAATTACGTGGCCGAACGGAAAACAATCGCGTTGTAAACTTTGAAGCACCACATTCCAGCATCGGTGGTTTTGTAGATGTTGAAATTGTTGACGTATACACCAACTCTTTGCGCGGTAAATTTATCCGCGGCGAAGCAGAAATGGACTTACGTCGCAGCTTACGTCCTTCAGAAATTCTTGCCAAACATAAGCAAGATGATGATATAGGCGTGACCCAATTTAAACCTTAAGCATAGTTTAAGCGTATTGACATATTATAAAAGGTGGCTGGTCCACCTTTTATTTTTTACCTATCAATATCGGGTGCTAGAAAAAAGCTGAGTACCTACGTACACTGTTTTTAATTACCCAAATAATTGTTATCGGAGCCTTATTTGTCCACTAAAGTGACCACCATGAACTTGTATCTTGAACCTTCAGATACACGCCGCTTAGTTTCACTCTGCGGCCCATTTGACGACAATATTAAACAAATCGAACGTCGCTTAGGTGTGGAAATTATTCATAAAAACAATCATTTCACCATTGTAGGCTTACCGCGTAATGCATTAAGTGCAAACAACTTGCTTAAACAGCTTTATATTGAAACGCAAACGGTTAAAGGCAGTACCCCAGATTTAGAACCCGACATGGTACACTTAGCCATCCAAGAGGCCATCGCGCTTGAAGCTGATGACGGTATGGATGATTCAGGCATTAACATCAAGACCAAGCGCGGCGTCATTAAGCCACGTACCCCGAATCAAAGCATGTATATGCACAATATCACTCGCCATGATATTAGTTTCGGTATTGGTCCTGCTGGTACAGGTAAAACCTATTTAGCGGTCGCTGCGGCTGTTGATGCTTATGAACGCCAAGAAGTTCGTCGAATTTTATTGACTCGGCCTGCGGTTGAAGCGGGTGAAAAACTGGGTTTTTTACCTGGTGATTTGAGCCAAAAAGTCGATCCCTATTTACGTCCACTCTATGATGCATTATTTGAAATGATGGGCTTTGAAAAAGTTGAAAAACTGATTGAGCGCAGCGTGATTGAAGTCGCTCCATTAGCTTACATGCGCGGCCGCACATTAAATGATGCATTTATTATTTTAGATGAGAGCCAAAATACCACGGTAGAACAAATGAAAATGTTTTTAACCCGTATCGGCTTTAACTCGCGGGCGGTAATTACCGGTGACATTACTCAAACCGATTTACCCCGTGGGCAAAAATCAGGCTTACGTCATGCTATCGAAGTGTTAAGCGAAGTACCTGAAATCAGTTTCAATTTTTTCATGGCACAAGACGTGGTTCGTCATCCGGTAGTGGCGCGAATTGTTGAAGCTTATGAAGCATTTGAGCAAAAAGAACAAATTGAAAAAGCGGCAAAAGAAAAAGCTTACCAAGAACGTGAGCAAAAACGCCAGCTCGCAGCCCAAGATAACCTGAGCCAACAAAAATGAGTATGATAGGTTTAGATTTAGATCTGCAAATAGCGGTTGATGCTAAAAACCTGCCCACTCAAACACAGTTTGAGTCGTGGGTGCGCGTAGCTGTAGGGCACACAATGCCAGAGGTTGAACTGACTATTCGTTTAGTCGAATCCACTGAAAGCCAACAGCTAAACTATACTTACCGAGGAAAAGACAAACCCACCAATGTGCTGTCTTTTCCTTTTGAAGCACCAGCTGAAATCGATTTGCCACTATTGGGTGATTTAATCATCTGTGTTGATGTGGTAGAAAAAGAAGCACTGGAGCAGAATAAATCGTTAGAAGCCCACTGGGCACACATGGTCATACATGGTTGCTTGCATTTGCTGGGTTATGACCATATTATCGACGAAGAAGCTGAGGAAATGGAGTCTCTAGAGACTCAACTCCTTGAACATTTAGGTTTTTCAGACCCCTATAAGGAAGCATAAATAAATAGCTTGCCTGGCGATGGCTCAATGCCTGCCCTGTTAACTATTTAGGAACTATTATGAGTGACGATATCCCCCCGAGTACAAACGCCTATAAGAAAAGTTGGTTCGACAAATTTAACCAATTATTCCAGGGCGAACCTCAAAATCGCGAAGACTTAGTGGACGTGATTTCAGGCGCAGAACAACGCGACTTGATCACCGAAGACACCCGCGAAATGATCAAAGGTGTGTTAGAGGTTTCTGACCTTCGCGTGCGCGACATTATGATCCCACGCTCACAAATTGTTACTCTCCAAATCGACTGCTCCGTCGATGAGCTGTTAGAAACCGTTATCAGCTCTGCTCACTCTCGTTTCCCTGTGGTCAATGAAGACAAAGATCATATTGAAGGTATTTTGCTGGCAAAAGACCTCTTGAAATATGGATTTAAAAATTCTGATGTGCCTTTCACTCTATCTCAAGTTATCCGCCCAGCGGTGGTTGTGCCTGAAAGTAAGCGTGTCGATGTGTTGTTAAAAGAGTTCCGTTCACAACGTTATCATATGGCCATCGTAGTTGATGAATACGGCGGTGTATCTGGCCTGGTGACCATCGAAGATATTCTTGAAGAAATCGTCGGTGAAATTGAAGATGAATTTGATCACAGCTCAGTTGAAGACACTGAAGTGAAAAAAATTAGCAACACAGTGTTTATCGTTAAAGCGTTAACTGAAATTGATGATTTTAACGAAGCATGCGGCACTCATTTCAGTGATGAAGAATTTGATACCGTTGGCGGACTCGTTTCTCATGCATTTGGTCATTTGCCAGAGCGAAATGAAACCATCATGATCGATAATATTGAATTTAAAGTGACCAATGCTGATACGCGTCGCTTAATACAACTCAGAGTTAAGCTGCCCGATCCAGACAGCCAAACTAGTTCTGACGATTAAGCGAACATCACCTAAACATGTCACTTAAAGCAGCTTTAATATTAATTAAAGCTGCTTTTTTATTACGATCTCATTTAAAATTAGCCAGCTTTGATATTTAACCGAAAGCCAATCAGGCATAATCTACAAACAACATTTCAAAAACGATTATTTGTTAAACCACGCGATAAATAAGGCAAGTTGTGCTGAATAAATTATTACCTCATTCTCAATCAAACTTAATCAGCTTAATCACAGCATTTGCTGCCGGTGCAAGCACTTCACTGTCATTTGCTCCCTATGGTTTGTGGCTATTTATGCCTGTCGCACTGACATTTGCGTTATGGCAAAGTCAGCAACTCATTGGTAAGCATGCGTTTCGCTACTGGCTCAGCTTCGGTTTTGGTAGCTTTGCCGTTGGGATCAGTTGGGTACATGTCAGTATGGCTACTTTTGGCGGCTTACCCTTAGTCGTATCGCTAGCATTAATGGCAGTATTATCTCTGTATTTAGGGCTTTATCCGGCATTAGCGGGTTATTTACTCAATAAAATAATTGCCCCTAAATCGACTTTTGCCAGCTATGGAAAATTAACATTTAAATATTTAGGTCTATTCCCAGCGTTATGGGTACTCACCGAATGGCTTCGCGGCTGGGTATTAACCGGTTTTCCATGGTTATGGATTGGTTACAGTCAAACCAATGGCCCACTAAGTGAACTGGCGAGCTTAATTGGGGCGCTTGGGCTCAGTTTTGTGCTAGCAATTGTCGCTGGCGCGGTAATGCTAACAACACAAAAACGCGTATTACCTTTAGTGGTAGTGTTATCGGTTGTCATTATGACCACCATAGTTACCCCATATATCAACCCTGTCGTCGCTACTGGAAAATCGGTAAAAGTGGCGTTAGTACAAGGTAATATCGCTCAAAGCATGAAATGGGAACCAGATGCATTATGGCCAACCATGCTCAAATTTATGGATTTAACCCGTAATCATTTTGACGAACAATCAAGTGTGGATATTGTGATTTGGCCTGAAGCGGCCATCCCAGCACCGGAAGCCATGGTTGAAGACTTTTTACTTAATGCCAACCAAGTTGCTAACTTAAACAATACCGCTATTATCACAGGCATTATTAGCCGTGAAGAGCATGACTTTTATAATTCTTTAATCGTCCTAGGCAACCATCACAGTAAGCAACAACCTAGCGCAGATTATCAAATTAATGGTGATAATGAATTCAGAAAACACCACTTATTACCTATAGGTGAATTCGTCCCGTTTGCCGAACTACTAAGACCCCTCGCACCTTTTTTCAATCTGCCGATGAGCTCTTTTCAACGAGGTGACTTTATTCAACCTAATCTAACGGCTACGGGATATAAAGTGGCTCCGGCAATTTGTTATGAAATCGTGTTTCCTGAACAAGTCAGAGACAACACCCACGCCGACACGGATCTCTTGTTAACAGTTTCCAATGACGCTTGGTTTGGAACCTCTAATGGCCCATTACAGCATATGGAAATAGCCCAAATGCGTGCAATTGAAATGGGCAAACCTTTACTTCGAGCAACCAACAATGGCGTAACAGCTATTGTTGATCCCTATGGCAACATCACTGACAGTTTGCCACAGTTTGAAACTGCGGTATTAGTCAGTGAAGTCGCGCTTTATCACGGTGATACCTGGTTTAAACGTATTGGACAATTGCCCTTATTAATTTTATGCTCACTGCTAATCTTCTGTGCAATATCATTAGGATATCGAGGTAGCCGTGCCATTTAACCCTAACTTACCTACACGCTTAACCAATAACAATCAGCAAGGATTTACTTTAATCGAACTGGTTGTTGTGATCATTATTTTAGGTATTTTAGCTGTCATCGCGGCACCTAAATTTATTAATATCAGTACCGATGCGCGTATCAGTACCCTGTCCGGGTTATCTGCTGCGGTCAAAACAGCCAACTCATTGGTGTATGCCAAATCACAAATGCCGAGCCTTCAAGTTCAACCCGTTGCTGGGCGCGATGATTTAATCGATATAGATTTGGATGGCGATGGCATTTTTGAAACACGTCTGAAATGGGGCTATTTAGATAATACTGACATTGAAAAATGGATTGACCTTGATGACAGTTTCACCGTTCAATATCAAGGCATAGCCAATACTTATATTGGCTATGATAAAGATGAAAATGGTCAAGTCGCCAATGACAACTGCTATTTTCACTACACTCAAGCGGCTAATGCCACTACGCCACCAAGTTATGCCATCATAGACAGCGACTGCTAAAAAGATATCTAACAAGCTATCTTACATCAGTTGTGTCACTCTAGAAGTTGGTGGCGTATCGTGAGTATTTTCATATACTTGAGTGGATATTCATTGTCACTGCTTTCTGGCAAAAAATATATCTTTATTCGCCAATCATTGCTCAAGGTTGTGGATTGCAGCGCTCTATGAGCATCAATTCAGTTTAGCTCAATAGCGTATTCCCGCAGAGTTGCAGCATAAATAAAATATCCCCTAATTTGGTTGCCTGGCTAAATATTTTGTATAAAAATGAACTACCCAATAATTTACTGCGTACTGAAAGAAGATATCGACGCCATGTTATTGGGGAGCTCAAAATGCAATTATCGGAAATAAAGCAAGCTATCGAAGCGCAGCCGTTACACCCAACCATCATCAGCTATGCGGATTCAAATCATTACTTACTTGGGGTCAAAGATGATGATGGCAATTTTCGCAGTGCCCGCAGTAAAGATGGCAAACTGTTAAGTTTAAACTCAATAAAACAAGCAGAAGAGTTACTAAAGTTACAAGGTATTCGCTACGCCATCATCGAAATGCAAACCGCCTATGATGAAATGATTGGCAATAGCAGCAACAGTCCTTGCCACTATCGCGTCAATTTCTAGTGGTGGAATTAAGGTGACAATGGCTCTCGTGAAAATGAGTCACTGTCACATTGCGGGCAATCAGGTATGACCCCTGGAAAATCAATGCGCATTTGATGACCGCAATTATCACAGGTCAGCATGCCCTGATTGATAATTTCGCCAGATTTATAACAACCATGATGCTTAAAATCCTGTTGTAACTCGTGCCACTGTACCTGACTTCTGTCAGTGATTTCACTTAACCACTGCCATAACGTGTTTTCTAAGGCAATTGCCGTAGGACTAAAACTAATATCCTCAGCCGTTTGCTCTTTTAAATAGCTTGCGATGTCACGCTTTAAAAATTCTTCTACTAAAGCTAACTCTTGTTCGTTGGCCTGCGATTTGAGCTGTAAATAGTTTTTTCCTTGGGTAATAGACTTAAACAAACTTTTAGCAGTCAATGAGTTATCATGTTCAAACTGCTGTTTAACTTGTTCAATTAATGCCTGATACAAGGCCAATAATGCTGAACTTCTTCCACTCATATTCAATACTCCTTAAGACGAACCTTTTTAAAGCATCACTTCTAGTTTATTCTATGCAGTTATTCATCACGCGAATGCGCGTTAGATCAAACAATACGTGCAAATCCAACAATGGGCGGCATGGCCGGAAATAGATTGATGCAAGAGCAATATAATCCTTTAGAGATTGAAGCCTTAGTGCAAAAGCACTGGCAAGACCAAAAAACCTTCGAAGTTACTGAAGATGAGACCAAAGAGAAGTTTTACTGCCTCTCTATGTTCCCTTATCCGTCAGGCCGCCTTCACATGGGACACGTCCGTAACTACACCATAGGTGATGTTGTCGCTCGTTACCAACGTTTACAAGGAAAAAATGTCCTGCAGCCTATTGGTTGGGATTCATTCGGCCTGCCTGCAGAAAACGCAGCGATCAATAACAAAACCTCTCCAGCACCATGGACTTATGAAAACATTGAGTACATGAAGAACCAGCTTAAACTACTGGGTTTTGGTTATGACTGGAGTCGTGAAATTGCCACTTGTACCCCTGAATACTATCGCTGGGAACAATGGTTTTTCACTAAACTGTATGAAAAGGGTTTAGTTTATAAAAAAACCTCATCGGTTAACTGGTGTCCAAACGACGAAACCGTACTGGCCAATGAGCAAGTACAAGACGGTTGTTGTTGGCGCTGTGACACCGAAGTTGTTCAAAAAGAAATTCCACAGTGGTTTATTAAAATCACTGATTACGCGGAAGAGCTATTGAACGATATCGACACACTAGATGGCTGGCCTGAACAGGTAAAAGCCATGCAGCGTAACTGGATTGGTCGCAGCGAAGGTATTGAGATGACCTTCCAAGTGGAAAATAGCCAACAAAGTTTCGATATCTACACTACCCGACCAGATACCGTTATGGGCGTGACCTATGTAGCAATTGCTGCAGGACACCCTTTAGCCGTTCAAGCTGCGACCAATAACCCTGCTTTGGCTGAGTTTATTGAAGAATGTAAAAATGCTGACACCACTGAAGCTGCGATGGCTTCGATGGAGAAAAAAGGCGTCGCCACAGGCTTGAACGCTGTGCACCCGATCAGCGGCAAGCTTGTACCTATCTGGGTCGCAAACTTTGTCTTAATGAATTACGGCACTGGCGCTGTCATGTCAGTTCCAGCACATGATCAACGCGATTATGAGTTTGCGAAAAAGTTTGGTTTAGACATTGAAGCTGTGATCAAGCCTGTTGATGGCGAAGTTGATATCAGTGAACAAGCTTTCACTGATAAAGGCGTGTTATTTAATTCTGGTGAGTTAGACGGTTTAGATTTCCAAGCGGCATTTGAAGCAATTGACACTAAACTCACCGCAGAAGGCAAAGGTAAGCGTCAAGTGAACTTCCGTTTACGTGACTGGGGCGTTTCTCGTCAACGTTACTGGGGCGCGCCGATTCCAATGGTGACCTTAGAAGACGGGACTGTCATGCCTACGCCTGAAGACCAGCTTCCGGTTATTTTGCCAGAAGACGTGGTGATGGATGGTATTCAAAGCCCGATCAAAGCAGATAAAGCTTGGGCTGAAACCACAGTAAATGGTCAAACAGCTTTCCGCGAAACCGACACCTTTGACACCTTCATGGAATCATCTTGGTATTACGCTCGCTACTGTAGCCCGCATGCGGACCAAATGTTAGACCCAGCTAAAGCCAACTACTGGCTACCGGTTGATCAGTACATTGGCGGTATTGAACACGCATGTATGCACTTACTGTATTTCCGTTTCTTCCATAAATTGTTACGTGATATGGATTTAGTGAACTCGAATGAGCCAGCTAAACAATTACTGACACAAGGTATGGTATTAGCTGACGCTTACTACTACACCAACGACAAAGGCGCACGCGTGTGGGTTTCACCACTTGATGTGGTTGACGTAGAAAAAGATGACAAAGGCCGTGTAACCAAAGCGGTCGACAAAAACGGTAACGAGTTGGTTTATACTGGCATGAGCAAAATGTCGAAGTCTAAAAACAACGGTATCGACCCGCAAGTAATGGTAGAAAAATACGGCGCTGATACAGTTCGCTTATTTATGATGTTTGCGTCACCACCAGAATTAACCCTCGAATGGCAAGAGTCTGGTGTTGAGGGAGCGCATCGCTTCATCAAACGTTTCTGGAAACTGGCGAGCGATCATATTGCTGCAGGCAAAACAGAAGCATTAGATATTAAAGCATTAAGCGGTAGCCAAAAAGCACTGCGCCGTGAGTTGCACAAAACGATTGCTAAAGTCAGTGATGATATTGGCCGCCGTCAAATGTTCAACACGGCTGTTGCTGCGGTAATGGAATTAATGAACCACTTGCTAAAAGCGCCGCAGGAGTCTGCTCAAGACCGCGCGTTAATGGCAGAAGCATTGTCAGCAGTAACACGCTTACTTTACCCTATCGTGCCACACATCAGCTTTAACCTTTGGAAAGAGCTAGGCAATGATAGCGATATTGAAGATAGCCGCTGGCCTGAAGTGGATGAGTCAGCCCTAGTTGAAGACAGCAAACTGATTATTGTGCAAATTAACGGTAAGTTACGTGCAAAAATCACTGTCGCAGCGGATGCAACTCAAGAACAAGTTCAAGCCATCGCCATGGATGATGAGCATGTTCAAAAACACTCTGAAGGACTCACCATCCGCAAAGTGATTTATGTTCCTGGTAAGCTACTTAATATTGTTGCTAACTAGCATAAACAACACTCATTAGCGGGTTCGCTATTGAGTGTTATTGCCCATCTTATATGAGCAGCATAAGATGGGCATTCATATTAATTGCCATGACTCTCATGGATGTAAAAGGATGTCGATAACTCTTATGTTGGCAAAACGTATTGGCTTAGCTTTACTCTCTCTCACTTTACTTGCCACTGCTGGCTGTGGTTTTAAATTGCAGCGTAGCTATTCGATCCCTGTTGAATTACAACAATTGCATGTAAGCAGTACCGATCAATACAGTGAACTGACCCGCCTAGTTAAAGACAGATTACGTATTAACCGTATCACCATGGTCTCTGCTGCCGAAGATACACCTACGCTAAGGCTCGTAAGTGATTCATTAGAACGCGCCACCCTATCTCTTTACCCAACAGGTAATGTCGCTGAATACGAGTTAATCTACTTAGTGACCTTCACCGTAGCGTTACCTGAAGAAGATCCTGTGGAATATCAAACCGAAGTTCGCAGGGACTATCAAGACGATCCGCGCACTGCTTTAGCCAAAAGCCGTGAAATGGAATTATTAACCCGCGAAATGCGTGTTCAAGCTGCTGATAGTATTATTCAAATCCTTGCCTCAATCGGTAACGAATAAATGCGGGTTTATCCTGACCAGCTTAAAAACAATCTCGCCAAAGTACCGTCTGTTTGCTTACTCTTTGGTGATGATTTGTGGTTGGTTGAAGATTGCAAAAAACAGCTCATTAACGCCGCAAAAAAACAAGGCTTTGACGAGCGAGTTCAGCTTATTCAAGATCCTCATTTTAACTGGCAAGATTTAATCCAAGAATGGCAATCAATGAGTTTATTTGCCAGTAGACGCATTATTGAACTGCACCTGCCTAATGGCAAACCAGGTACCGATGGTGCTAATGTCTTTCAATTACTCTTGCAGCAACCAAATCCAGATATAGTATTGATTATTCAGGGGCCTAAGGCTGGATTGGAACAAACCAACAGTAAATGGTTTAAGTCATTAGATAGCCAAGGGTTGTATATTCCTTGTGCCACCCCTGAGGGTAAGCAATTTGAGCGTTGGCTGGACAACCGTATACAAAATTATAAATTAACCTTACATCATGATGCTAAAGCCATGATGTTCAATCTCTTTGAAGGGAATTTATTGGCTGCTGAGCAAGCCATGCAAATACTGCAATTAGTTAACCCTGATAACAATATCAGTGCCGAACAACTGAGCAGCTATTTTGAAGATCAATCACGATTCAGCGTGTTCCAATTAACTGACGCCATTTTAAATAATCATCAAAAACAAGCGCAGCACATGCTAGCCCAATTGCAGGGTGAAGGCACTGCAATGCCCATTTTAATGTGGGCCATTTTTAAAGAAATCACCCTGTTACTTAACCTTAAATTGGCACAAAATCAGGGTGAACCATTAACCAAACTCTGGGGACAATACCGCATTTGGGACAAACGTAAGCCTCTCTATCAAGCCGCGTTAACCCGTTTAGAGCTACATCATATTGAACACATGCTGGGTTTAGCCTCAACCTTAGAGCTGAATTTAAAACAACAAGGTATTGAAGATTGGGTGGGCATGAGCCACTTATGTATTTTATTTGACCCGCGTGCCCATAATCGTCTCGCTCATATAGAGCTTAGCTAACCGTTAAGGATTGATTATGCGCATCGGTATTTTAGGTGGCACTTTTGACCCAATCCATTTAGGCCATATTCGTCCAGCCCTTGAAATTAAAACTCAGCTGCAATTAGATGAAGTGTGGCTAATGCCCAATCATGTCCCACCCCACAAGCAATCTACTAATGTCGATAGCCAACATAGAGTCGCCATGGTGGAGCAAGTTTGCCTGCAGTACAGTGAACTAAAACTCTGCGACATTGAAATTAAACGCCACACGCCATCATACACAGTGGTGACCCTGCAACAATTAACGCAAACTTACCCGCAGCATCAATTTTATTTCATTATGGGAATGGATTCATTTATCAACTTACCCAGTTGGCATTTATGGCAACAGCTGTTTGAACTGTGTCATATTGTGCTGTGTAAGCGCCCAGGCTGGCATCTTGAAACAAGCCACCCAATGCAAAAAATATTAAATAAAAAAGCGATTAGCAGCGCCACACACTTAGCAAAATCTCAGGTTAGCCAAAGTCATTCTACTTTCGGCTCAATCATTCCCGTTGAGATAAATTTACAGGATATTTCTTCTACCCAAGTACGTAAAAAGTTGCAAAGCAATGAAGATGTGTCGAACTTGATCGCGCCTTGTACTGAAAACTATATTCAGCAACATCAACTTTACCTGCCCTAACGCAAATTCTGCTGCTGATTTACACCTCAGCCAAATCTAAAAGGATTACCATAAAGCACTTTGCTTAATTGCTTCCAATGGATGAAATTGAGTATAATGCTCCGTTAATTTTGACTAGTGAGGTAATTCGAGTGCAAAGCACCGAACTGAAAGATTTCGTCGTCGATAAAATCGAAGACTTAAAAGCAAAGAACATTGTTGTATTAGATGTTAAAAATCAATCAACTATCACCGATACCATGGTGATTTGTACTGGTACATCTAAAACCCACGTTCGCTCAATTGGTGAGCATCTTGTGGTAGAAGCGAAAAAAGCTGGCATG
Source organism: Shewanella aestuarii (assembly GCF_014647215.1). Classification (GTDB taxonomy): domain Bacteria; phylum Pseudomonadota; class Gammaproteobacteria; order Enterobacterales; family Shewanellaceae; genus Shewanella; species Shewanella aestuarii. Next base: position 29,116 of record NZ_BMOT01000003.1, on the reverse strand, counting down.
CAACCATTAGGTGTTGAAGGCCGTGATAGCAGCGAATGGGTACTGGTAGACTTAGGTGAAGTCATTGTTCATGTGATGCAAGAGCAAACTCGTGAATACTACGACCTAGAAAAACTTTGGGCTAACCCTAACGCCTAATGAAGTTACAACTGATTGCCGTAGGCACAAAAATGCCCGATTGGGTTACCCGAGGCTTTGAGGAGTATCAACGTCGTTTCCCTAGGGATATGCCGCTTGAACTTATCGAGATCCCTGCGGGTAAACGGGGCAAAAATGCTGATATTGCACGCATTTTGCAAAAAGAAGGTGAGTTAATGCTCGCTGCGATAGCAAAAGGCAATCATATTGTAAGTTTAGATTTGCCCGGCAAAAATTGGACAACGCCCGATTTAGCAGAGCAAATGACAAAGTGGCAATTAGATGGGCGTGATGTAAGTTTGCTGATTGGTGGGCCAGAAGGACTTGCCCCTGCCTGTAAAGCCGCAGCAAATCAGAGCTGGTGTTTGTCAGCCCTAACATTACCGCATCCACTTGTACGTGTACTGATAGGGGAAAGCCTCTACCGTGCATGGAGTATCAATAATAACCACCCTTATCACCGCGAGTAATCAAGGTGAAAATTCATTAAAAGAATTTCATGGTTGTTGACATAACAACACCATTAAAGCGACGCTAAGGTTTCGCTTTACCAAAGCTGGAGACCCAAGTGCCGCCAAAGAAGCGCATCACCATGCATGACCATGCCGCCGAGGCCTCGTTATTCAAACGCCGTGCATTTTTCACTTTTATTTGCGTCTTCATTTTACTGAGCGTGCTATTTTCCAACCTGTATCAATTACAGGTCGTCTCCTATAAAGACTACGAAACCCGTTCGAATGACAACCGCATTAGGGTTGTTCCTACCGCACCAAGCCGTGGACTTATCTTCGACCGTCATGGTCAACTTCTGGCAGAAAATCAGCCATATCATTCGTTAGAAATGATCCCAGAACGTATAAAAAATCTTGATGAAACCTTCGATGAACTCAATGGCATTATTGAAATTGACGCTGATGAGCGTGAGCAAATTAAAGAAACCCTTAAGTTTCATCGCCGCTTCAAACCACTCACGATCAAAGGTAAATTAACCGAAGAACAAGTGGCGACATTTTCAGTGAACCAGCATCGTTTTCCTGGCATCTATGTTGAGGCTGGTTTGAAACGTTATTATCCCTATGCGGAGTTAATGACTCATGTGCTGGGCTATGTAGGCAAAATTAACACCCGCGACAAAGCCCAATTAGAACAAAGTAATAACTGGAAAACCTACGCAGCCACTAAAGATATTGGCAAGCAAGGTGTTGAAAAGTTTTACGAGGGCTTATTACACGGTTTACCTGGGCATTTAGAGGAAGAAGTCAACAACCGCGGCAGAGTGATTCGCACTTTAAAAGTCACCCCGCCCACGCCGGGAAAAGATATTTATTTAACCTTAGATTTAAAACTACAGCAAAAAGCCATGGAGCTACTAGCGGGAAGGCGTGGCTCAGTGGTGGCTATGGACCCTCGCGACGGCGGAATTTTAGCTATGGTATCGAGCCCGAGTTATGATGCTAACTTATTTGTTCATGGTATCAGTAGCAAAGGCTATAGCGACCTTCTTAATGATAAATCTCGTCCACTGATTAATCGCGCTACCCAAGGACAATATTCTCCAGCATCGACGATCAAACCTTTAGTGGCTTTATTGGGTTTAGAAGAACGCGTTATCAACGATAAAACGCGAGTGTGGGATCCTGGTTTTTGGCAGATCCCTGGCGTTGAGCGTAAATGGCGAGATTGGAAACGATGGGGCCATGGATGGGTGGATGTTTACCACGCGATTGTCGATTCCTGTGATATTTTCTTTTACGACTTAGTCTATAAAGTTGGCATTGATAAAATGGCCAACTTTATGGGGCAATTTGGTTTTGGCGAGCGCACCAACGTCGACATTTATGAAGAAGTCGCAGGCATTATGCCATCAAGGGACTGGAAACGATTACGTTACAACCAGGCCTGGTACATTGGTGACAGTATTTCAGTGGGAATTGGCCAAGGCTATTGGACAAGTACCCCGCTACAACTGGCTAACTCAACTGCTATTTTGGCCAATAAAGGGCGTCGTTTTACGCCACATTTACTCAAAACCTTCAAAGACGATACGGTAAAAATTGATGCGCCTATAGATGAGCATCAGCCGATTATTCTTAAAAACCCGAAAAACTGGGACATCATTAACGAAGCCATGCGCCAAACCGCAGACAAATCTCGCTTCACCGATGCCACCTATACTGCCGCGATGAAAACCGGTACAGCCCAAGTGTTCTCTGTTGGTCAGGATGAAAAATACAATGCCGATACAGTTGCCGAACATTTAAGGGACAATGCGTTAATTGTGGCTTACGCGCCATATGAAAACCCACGCATAGTACTTGCCGTCGTGCTAGAGAATGCGGGTTGGGGTGGCGCCAATGCCGGGCCGCTCGCGCGTGCGTTATTAGACGAATATATGCTTAGAGACGAATGGATGCTGCCAAATGAATAACCAAATGCATAGTAATTCGCATCATCAGAAAAAAAATATCTGGCAAAGACTGCACATAGATTTACCCTTGTTATCGGGTATTTTGATATTAATGGCCTTTGGCTTATTTGTCATTTACTCCGCCAGTGGCGAAAGCGTTGCCATGATGGAGCGCCAATTAACCCGTATTGGTTTGTCATTAGTGATCATGTTTTCCGTTGCACAAATCAACCCTGAAGTACTTAAGCGCTGGGCATTACCTATTTATATTGCTGGAATTATTTTACTGCTTGGGGTGCACTTTTTTGGCACCATCAATAAAGGGGCGCAGCGTTGGTTAAATCTTGGTTTTATGGAGTTTCAGCCGTCAGAGTTAATGAAACTGGCCTTCCCCATTATGATGGCTTGGTACATCAGTAAATTCCCCCTACCGCCCAAAAAGCGCTATCTCGCTGGCGGCGCAGTCATTTTATTAATACCGACTCTACTGATAGCCAAGCAACCAGACTTAGGCACATCGATTTTAGTGGCGGCATCTGGGGTATTTGTGCTGTTTTTGTCTGGAATGAGCTGGCTGATTGTCGGTGGCATAGTCATAGCAGGGTTAATTTTCTTGCCTATTCTATGGTTCTTTTTAATGCACGACTATCAACGTACCCGCGTACTGACATTATTTGACCCAGAAAAAGACCCCTTGGGTGCGGGTTATCATATTATCCAATCAAAAATTGCTATCGGTTCTGGTGGTGTTTGGGGTAAAGGTTGGTTAGATGGTACTCAATCTCAGCTTGAGTTTTTACCAGAAAGACACACAGATTTTATCTTTGCAGTTATCGGTGAAGAGTTTGGCTTAATCGGCAGCTTATTTCTATTAACCATATATCTGTATATTATCGGACGCGGACTCATTATTGCTTCCCGCGCACAGACCAGCTTTGCTCGTCTGCTTGCTGGCAGTATTACATTGACATTTTTTGTGTATATCTTCGTTAACATTGGCATGGTTTCGGGTATATTGCCTGTGGTTGGCGTGCCGTTACCCCTGATCAGTTATGGGGGAACGTCAATGATGACACTCATGACAGGCTTCGGCATTTTGATGAGCATTCAAACTCATAGACGATTTATAGATCGATAGGATTCATTGATGAAATTATCAACCCGCTTTTTTAGTACCGTCGCGTTAATTGTTTCAGCTCACATCGGCACCGCCTCAGCCAGCACAGATGTTGATGCATTGAAAAAACAATTTATGGCAGACCAGATTAAGCAAGGTTTTAGCCTGCAGGAAGTCGAAGCATTTTTAAACCAATCGACTTATACCCAAGAAGTTATTGACGCAATCACCAAGCCTTGGGAAGCCAAACCTTGGCATCAGTATTATCCAATATTTTTAACTGAAAAACGTTTAGCCAAAGGCTTAGAGTTTTGGCATGAAAATGCTGACACCATAGCGAAAGCCGCCGATAAATTTAATGTCGACCCACAAATCATCGTCGCCATTATTGGCATTGAAACCTTTTACGGCGGTTACATGGGTAACTACCGTGTTCAGGATGCCCTATATACCCTAGGTTTTTATTACGCACCGCGCGCCACCTTTTTTAGAAGTGAATATGGCAATTTAATGTCATTGATAAAAGAAGAGCAACTCGATAATGATACCTTGAAAGGCTCTTATGCCGGCGCTATGGGTTATGGTCAGTTTATTCCATCAAGTTACCGTCATTACTCGGTCGACTTTAGTGGTGATGGACGCCGTGACTTACTCACCAGTAAAGCGGATGCGATTGGCAGTGTGGCGAATTATTTTCATCAACATGGTTGGCAAAGAAATGAGCCAGTGGTGCTCCCCTTAAGAAACAAAGCCAATAAAGCGCCCAAAGCCAAAGTGTGGACTAACGAAAGATTACATTACAAAGCTTCTGATATTTTATCGACTAACCTCAGTCTCGCGTCGGCAAAAGATATTGATGTGTCACAAAAGGCTATGCTGGTAAAATTAGAGCAACCTAATGCTGACGAATACTGGCTAGGGTTGAATAATTTTTACGTGATTACCCGATACAACCGCAGCCCGTTATATGCGATGGCCGTTTATCAATTTAGTGAGCAATTAAAAGCCCAATACAATGCAAAATAAAATATTCTTCAGTGCCATTAGCTTAATTTTGATTATGCTTATCACGGCTTGTTCCTCACAGCCGGAAACCAGTCATAAGAAAACAGCTCATAAGCCGAAAAGCCAGTTTGGACGTTATCACATGGCTGATGATCGTTATCCAGATAACGCCCCCGATGTAAGCAAAGTGCAAAATGCCGTGCCTAAATTTGAACATTACAGCCGCCAAGGTAACCGTAATTACACTGTGCTGGGAAAAAGCTACAAGGTATTATCAACAGGAAAAGGTTTTACCGAAACGGGCCATGCATCATGGTATGGAGCAAAGTTTCATGGTCATTTAACCTCAAATGGTGAGACCTATGACATGTACACCATGTCAGCGGCCCATAAAAACTTACCGTTACCCAGTTACGTGAAAGTCACCAACCTTGAAAACAATAAGCAAATTATTGTTAGGGTCAACGATCGTGGCCCCTTTCACCATGGCCGTGTCATTGATTTATCTTATGCTGGTGCATACCATCTTGGCATGTTAGGAAAAGGGACAGCGAAAGTGCACTTAGAGGTGATCCACGTTGAATCGAATGAGCAACGTGCAATTAATGACGTGACCGATGTAGAAAACCACTACATTCAGGTAGTCGCCTCTCAAGACAAGTTAAAAATAAACACCTTAGCCAAAGAACTTGAACGTAAATACGGTGTATCGTCACGTATTGTCTCTGGCAATGGCTTACACCGAATTCAGTTAGGCCCTATTGGGAAAATATACTTAACCAATAAACTATTAGATAACCTGCATAGTAGCGGATATCCGCAGAGTTTTATTGTACCCTAAGCATTTTTTTAGGTAATGAATGAACCTTAATGAGATTTCATTGCCTATTAATGATGTGACTAATGTTATAATCGATTTCTTATTGTCTTATCTTCGAATTAAATAGAGACTTGCTAATTTCATGATGAATATTGCCAAAGCCCCAATCGCTACCGCCCTGCTGCTTTCTTTTGTGTCGTTTAGTTCTTTAGCTAACACACCGCAGCCCGATGCACGCCCAACACCTAATCGTGCCCCAATGGTAACCCCGGATGCACCTAGTGTTGCAGCCAAATCTTACGTACTTATGGACTATTATTCAGGCAAAGTGATCGCCGAACAAAATGCATACGACAGCTTAAACCCTGCCAGCTTAACCAAAATGTTAACCAGTTATGTGATTGGGCACGAAGTGAAAGTGGGCAACATCTCATTAGATGACGATGTGCTTATCACTCAGAATGCTTGGTCAAAAAACTTCCCTGACTCTTCAAAAATGTTTATTGAAGTCGGTAAAACGGTAAAAGTTGCTGACTTGAATCGCGGTATTATTATTCAATCAGGTAATGATGCTTGTGTGGCTATGGCTGAACACATCGCTGGCACAGAAGGCGCGTTCGTTGATTTAATGAACTCTTGGGCCAAGCAATTAGGCATGAATAACAGCTACTTTGAAAACTCCCACGGTTTAGATTCTGACAATCACAAAACAACCGCTTATGACATGGCAATTTTAGGTGCGGCACTTATCCGTGATGTGCCCGAAGAATATCGTGTCTATTCAGAAAAATCTTTTACCTTCAATGGTATCACCCAATATAACCGTAACGGTTTATTATGGGACAACAGCCTAAAAGTTGACGGCATTAAAACCGGCCATACTTCGGGCGCTGGTTATAACTTAGTGTCATCAGCAACAAACGATGAAGGTATGCGCTTGGTCACTGTTGTGATGGGCACCAGCAGTGAGTCTGCTCGAAAAGCCGAAAGTAAAAAGCTGCTTAACTATGGTTTCCGCTTTTTTGAAACGATCACGCCTTATAAAGCCGGTGATACTTTTGTTAGCCAAAAAATTTGGTACGGCGACGTTGATAACGTAGACCTTGGTGTGATGACTGACACCCCAATTACCATCAGCCGTGGTAAAGCAAAAGATTTACAAGCAAATTTTGAGTTAACCAAACCACTCACCGCGCCACTGGAAAAAGGCGAAACTGTGGGTCGTGTGTTCTTCCAACTTGACGGCAAAGACATTGCTCAATTCCCGCTTGTCACGCTAAATGCCGTAGAAGAAGGCAGCTGGATAAGCAAACTTATGGATTACTTCAAACAGATGTTTGCCAGCTGGTTTGAGTAACTATAATATTTTGATTTAAATCAATGCATTAAAGCCGCTTACATAGCGGCTTTATTATTTCAGATCACAATGCACTTGAATCAGGTATAATTGCCACCATATTTAGTGTTAACAATCACCAAAGAGTAATCCGATGTTAAATACCACTTTTGATGAAGTCATGACTTTCCCTAATGCTTGTCCGTTCAAAGTGATCGGCGATGCCGATGATACTTTAGCAGATCGCGTTGTTGCTGTTGCCCAGCAATTAGCACCAGGCGACTATGTACCAACAGTAAAAGCATCCAGCAAAGGTAGTTACTACTCAGTGACAATCCGCATTACCGTCACCAGCAAAGAACATATCGAAAAAGCGTATATTGATCTTGCCGCCATCGAAGGCGTAAAACGCGTTCTCTAATGGTTAAAAAAGTACGTTAAATAGATAAAACTTGAGTATAATACTCGGGAATTATTTAAGTCGTGCTTGAACAGTCCAACCTTTGGGGAGACGTTGCCCTTGTCAGCTTCAACATTGCACATTCGCCACCTTGGCATGCAAGACTACGAGTCTGTTTGGCATGCCATGCAGACATACACAGACACGCGTGATAGCGACAGCCAAGATGAACTTTGGGTTGTTGAACACCCGCCAGTGTTTACCCAAGGTCAAGCGGGTAAAAGTGAGCATATTCTAAACCCTGGTGAGATCCCGGTTATTCAGGTTGATCGCGGTGGGCAAGTCACCTATCACGGCCCAGGGCAATTAGTGGTTTATCCACTTATTGACATAAAACGTAATAAAATGGGTGTTAGACAGCTAGTCAATAACATCGAGCAAAGTATTGTCGATATGCTAGCCCAATACGATGTTGAAGCTTATGCCAAAGCTGATGCGCCAGGCGTATATGTGCAAGAGCGAAAAGTGGCCTCATTAGGCTTACGTATTCGAAAAGGCTGTTCATTCCACGGTTTAGCATTAAACGTCGACATGGATTTAGCGCCATTTCAGCGCATTAACCCGTGTGGGTATGCCGGACTTGAAATGGTGCAATGTAAAGCACTTGGCGGTCCGCAAAACGTTAAAGAAGCTGGCGACAAACTCATTCAAACATTTAGCCAGGTTATGGGCTATCAACAACTTGTACATCATCAAGGATTAGCAAAATAATGAATAGGCCTGAAAGATTACAACCGGGAGTTAAACTACGTGACGCCGATAAAGTTTCACGCATTCCTATCAAAATTGTACCCTCAGAGCGCGAAACCATGTTGCGCAAGCCTGATTGGTTACGTGTAAAACTGCCCGCTTCTAACCAGCGTATTCTTGATATTAAATCAGCGTTACGTAAGAACGGTCTGCATTCAGTGTGTGAAGAGGCCTCATGCCCTAACCTTGCTGAATGTTTCAACCACGGTACAGCCACCTTCATGATCCTTGGCGCGATTTGTACCCGTCGTTGCCCATTTTGTGACGTTGCCCATGGACGCCCATTACAGCCTGATGCGGAAGAGCCTAAAAAACTGGCCCAAACCATTGCGGATATGAAGCTTAAATACGTAGTTATCACCTCGGTTGACCGTGATGATTTACGGGATGGCGGCGCACAGCATTTTGCCGATTGTATCCGTGAAATTCGTATTCTCAATCCAGAGATCAAAATCGAGATTTTAGTACCTGATTTCCGTGGTCGTATTGATGCAGCATTAGACATCTTAGCCACTGAGCCACCAGATGTGTTTAACCACAATCTTGAAACAGCGCCAAAACACTATCGTAAAGCGCGCCCAGGTGCTAACTATCAATGGTCGCTAGACCTGTTGAAAAAGTTTAAAGAACGTCATCCAGATGTACCGACCAAATCAGGTTTGATGATGGGCTTAGGTGAAACCAACGAAGAAATCGCAGAAGTATTGCGTGACTTACGTGCTCATAACGTTGAAATGCTGACATTAGGTCAATATTTACAGCCAAGTAAATTCCATTTACCGGTTGAACGTTACGTGCCACCAGCTGAGTTTGATGAACTTAAAGCTTTGGCTGATGAAATTGGCTTTACCCACGCAGCCTGTGGCCCGCTTGTTCGTTCAAGTTACCATGCAGATTTACAAGCTCAGGGTAAAGAAGTGAAATAACTTCTTGCTGTGGTTTTGAATAAAAACGGCGCTTATTGCGCCGTTTTTGATTTAAAAGCATCACCTACGAGCCATGAGTTCCAATAGAGATATCCACCATCACGCTCAATAGATTATTTGTATTGGCTTGTATCAATAAGCGATGTAATTCACTCTAATTAATTTCCTGTAGAAGTGATGTTTAAAATATACCAAGGCTGTAAATAACAACCTTACACAGTAGTGAAACACTGCAAGTACGCCCATAAAAGCTCTAGGATGGCACTCCAGCCATCGATGTTCACTTCCATGCTTACGCTCAAAAATTTCGCATTTTCGATTTAGCCTTTGGTATCACTAACAGTAAAAATAAATATCTTGCAGCGAAACATAATATATCGCTTTCAGGCTCAACTTGAGAACTCCCATATTCTTGGTTCAAACTCTAAATTTGCTTTTGTTGGCTAGTCACTCTCAGCCATCCTAAACTTTGCCTTGCGAAACATTTATTCATTTACAGTTGTTGGGAATGACCAAAGTCGCTGGGAATGAATGGTAATGCCACTTTCGTCTCTATTATTGGCCGCGGCAAATTGCGGATTAATCAAATTACTCCTAGACTAAATTCTGATGCAAAAGGTCTATTTTTAAATCAATAGTGCTATTTTTCAACAAATTCTTTTTATTCAATTAGTTGTAATTCGTCACTCTAGGAATGATTGTTCATGGAACATCGAGATAGACGTAAAAGCGATAACCCCCCTATTAATGCTGATCTGTTAGGCGGTTTTTTGTTGGCGAATGTAGTGGTATGTCCAATTGATAGTGAAGTGATTGTCAGTGGCCAGAAACGCCATCTGACCCCAAAAGCGATAGAAGTCTTACTTTTCATGTGCAGTCGACCAAATCAATTGTTATCGACACAGAAACTGCTGATATTTGGCTGGGGAGAGATTAAAAATAAGCGACAATGTTTAACTCATATCATTAGCGAAATTAGACACGCATTAGATGACCACAAAGAGTCCCCTGAATTTATTCAAACTATAAATAAAAGAGGCTATCGTTTAATTGCTCCGGTAACACGACTTGACGGCTCTGCAATTACTTCAACTCCCCAGGCACCACAAGAGTACACTGCACAGGTTCCAACCGCAGTAATCAGCGACAGTAAATGGCACTTATCATTCGCTTTACTCAAGAACTCTAAGTTATTCAAAGTAAGTGCGGCATTCTCGATTATAACTTGGTTAATCATTCAAATTATTGCAATTGTTTTTCCCATTTTTAATGTCCCTCAATGGGGGATGAAATTAGTTGTGCTGATGTTGGTTATTGGATTTCCTCTCATCTTATTATTCACTTGGTTGCATGAGCTGAAAGAAAAGAAAAACTTATTTAAGGAACAAAACAATACCCCTAGAAAAAAACGTTTCTTTAAACAACTAGCTGTGGATTTTTCATTTATTGGGGTGTTATCGACACTGGTTGGATTTATTTCGTTGCACCTAATAGAAACCATTGAATTAGAACAAGCCATTGCCGCAACCGCCGCACCAATGAGCCGAATGACCTTAACCATTCCCGTGCAAGACAATTTACTTGCTGTAACCCCTTTTCAATTTGATAACAGTACAAGCTTGCCAGAATATTTTAAATCGACCTTGCAAGGAGAAATTATTGCGGCTTTAAGTAAGCAAAAACACTTCAATCTAGTTTCTGAACGGGCAGTAAATGAAGTACTGGTTTCAAGTACATTAAGTGATTATGCACATAAACTCGGCGCAAGATATTTACTTGACGGAAAAATTGTCGACCAACTTGACGAATTTTGGGTAATGCTGAATATCAGTGACACAAAAACTGCATTGCAAGTCTGGTCAAGTGTTGTCAAAGGTAACACTCAAAATTTATTGTTTGTGCAAAAAGAACTTTACCGACAAGCGTTTAATGCCTTAGCAATGATCGCTGAAGGTAACCAAGAGGAAACCGAAGGCAATGTCCAATTGGTGATTAGTACGAATGATTTCAAAGCCTATGATCAGTATATTCAAGGCAAGAATGCCTTATCTCAAATCCCAACAAAAGAGAATAGAAACGAAGCTGAAGTATTTTTCTTAAACTCTCTTAATTATGACCCAAATTTCTCTTTGGCTAGCGCGGGTTTATGCCAAACCTATTTAGACCAATATGAACTTTCAAAAGAACCTTCTCATTTTCAATCGGCTAAACGTGTATGTTACTCACTCACGCAACTTACAGCCTTAAAAGAGGAAGGCTATGTCGCCTTAGGAAATCTTAATCTTATCAGCGGGGAATATGTTTCATCGGTTGACTATTATCGACAAGCATTAAAATTGAATGATAAAAACTTACAAGCAATTGTTGGCATAGCTAGGAGCAAGAGTGCACTAGGGCAATCCGCAGAAGCTGAAATTTTATTGGCAAGAGCTGTCCAGTTAGAACCTGGCTATTGGAAAAATTATCAAAGTTACGGCGATTTTTTATTCTCAAGCGGCAAGTATCTACAAGCAAGCGAGCAATATGCCAAAGTCACTTTATTAAAGCCAAATTACGATCTAGGATTTAGTAATTTAGGCGCTTCCCTCTACCTAGACAATCAGTTAGAGGCTGCTAGTGAAGCTTGGCAACATTCGCTAAGTTTAAACCCAAATGCCATGACGTATTCGAACCTCGGCACCGCCTATTTCTTTAGGCAACAATTTGAACTTGCTGTCGATAACTATAAAAAAGCCACTGAATTACAACCTGCTAATCCAGTATTGTGGGGGAATTTAGGCGATGCGGAAAAATTTGCAGGCCAACATAAAATGGCCAGAAAATCCTATAAAAAAGCTCACAAACTTACCGTAGAACAGTTACTTATTAACCCAAACGATATCACCACCCATGCCATGCTTGGTCGATATCAATCTGAGCTATCACAGTGCAGTAATGCCTTGTCGACGGCAAACCGTTTAGATACAGAAAACAGCTCAGATCCTTATCTATATTATGACATTGCAATCATTGCAATAAACTGTCAGCAACCCCAAGTAGCCCGTGAACGCATAACTAAAGCAATTGATTTAGGTTACTCAAAAAAACTGCTCGCCCAGGATATACAGTTTTCTACTATTTACCCTTAAGTTCATCAACCTCAAAGGAAACGAACATGAAAAAGACATTGACCGTCCACGTCAGCCAAATAAAAGTTGTGGTTGCGACCATATTAATTATCTTTGCAGCCGCAGCTAATCCCGCAGACTATATTGTCGAGATCACGCCCCAGAATGAAGATACCTGTGCAACAGATGTCTATGTGGTCGGTGATAACGGCTGTGAAAATAACCAATGCGGTTCAGATGCTGCGTGCCTCTGTGCAAAACAAAAAGACAACATCAACTTTATGTTAACCCACTTCGAAGAGAAAATGTTTAAACTGAAATTTTCGAATGATTCCCCACTTGCTAAAAACTGTGGAAAAAACTTCAAAAAGGGTAGTGAAAACTGCAAAGTAAAAGATGAAGTTCTACCTGGGGATAGCTATGATTATGAAGTAGTTATGGAAGGTTGTGGCGCAGGTACCGATCCGAAAATTATTATCAGTAATTAATTTATAGCGGTAATTTGTAAATAACCTTTGGATCTGAAAGCCGCTGTGTATTTAACATGGCGGTATCAAACACCAAAAGTTATACACTCAAATCCATCAAAATAGCATCTTCATAACCAATATCCGTTGGGTAATATCCTTTACGACGACTGGTTTCAACAAAACCTGCTGTTTTATATAAACTTATCGCACTCAAGTTCGACTGGCGCACCTCTAACATAATCACCACAGCATTTAATGCCTTTGCCTGTGCGACTAACGAAGTTAATAAGCGCTTACCTAGGCCTAAACCTTGAGCTGAGGGGGCAACGCAAATATCCATCAAGGTCACTTCATCAATCACTTGCTGAACAATACTAAACCCCAACAATTTTCCATCTGTCATCACCCCCTCAACACGATATAAATGCCCAAAACAACTGGCTAAGGTAGCAGACGACATTGGCGAATGATGGCACGACTGTTCAATCACTGACATTTCAGCAAGGTGATCTTCAGTTAACGCAACCAAGGAATAAGTCATAAATATTTCCACAAAATGGGCAATTACAGGTTGATGCTACCTAAGATAGCAAACAGATATACCCAAATCATATCAGCTAGTTAAAACAATTGTTATCGGATTTAAAATGTCATCTGCGGATTTGTTCATATTCTTTCATAAGTTGTCTAAATTCATTCATCCACAGTCTGACTGTCATTAACAACTCTTATCTATGATGGACTTCATCGGTAGAAGTCATCATTAAGAGAGTAAATCATGACCGCAAAAGAATTATCTGAAACACCTAAAAAAGTGAAGTTCAATGAACTTAAGGCGCTGGGATTTATCATTTTTTTGTTATTTCCCATTATTACAGCCACCAGCATTAGTGCCTATGGCTTTGTTATATGGATGATCCAAGCCTTTGGTGGCGTGGTCGCTCACTAATCCTTCTCACTTTGGGTCAATATCATTAAGGATGTCGTTATGAAATGGTTTATTAATACCTGGCGCACACTCAACCAGCCAGCTAAATACCTCACTTTAGGCACTATTAGCCTTTCAGCCTTTTTAATGGGCATTATTTTTTGGGGCGGTTTTAATACCGCTTTAGAGCTGACTAACACAGAAGAGTTTTGTATTAGTTGTCACAGTATGGAAAGCAAGCCATACCAAGAGTTACAGCAAACAGTGCATTGGTCTAATCACTCGGGTGTGCGTGCTACGTGTCCTGATTGTCATGTGCCGCATAATTGGAGCCGTAAAATCGGCCGTAAAATTGAAGCATCACATGATATGTGGGGCTGGTTAATGCAAACCGTGAATACCGAGGAAAAGTTTGAAGCGAAACGTCTTGAAATGGCAAGCCGTGAGTGGAAACGTTTCGACCGTGATAATTCATTGGCCTGCAAAAACTGTCATAACTACGACTCGATGAAGTGGGAAGACATGTCAAAACTGGCGCAAAAGCAAATGAAACGTGCGGCGGAAACTGACCAAAGTTGTATCGATTGTCACAAAGGGATTGCCCATAAACTGCCAGAAATGGGGACCTCACGCGCACCTGAATTAATTGCCCAAGTCGGTGCTGGCGAATCTAGCCTTGAAGCAAACAGCAGTTACTTTACCGCATTAACCAAACCACTTTATTTCAACGAAAAAACTGACGTTGAAGCGGGTACCTTAAACATTGCCACTAAAGTGACCGTGTTAGAAACCAAAGGGAATCGCGTTAAAATTGGCATTGATGGCTGGCGTAAAAAAGTCGGCGCGGGCCGAGTGATTTACTACGATTTTGGCCTAAACATTTTATCGGCACAATTGTCAAAAGATGCCGCGCTTGAAGAAGGTGTAATGGAAGTCTTCGAGCAAAAAGAAGACCCGATGACAGGACTTATTTGGCAACGTGTTGAAGCCAAAATTTGGACCGACGCAGATTACCTTGTAAAAGACTTGCAGCCACTGTGGGACTATGCAAGAGACACATATACCAACAGTTGTAGTGTGTGTCATACCCAACCAGCTGAAGCGCACTTCGATGCCAACAGCTGGCCTGGTATGTTTCAAGGCATGATAGCGTTCGTCAACATGGACCAAGATACCCAAGCTCTCGTGCAAAAGTATCTGCAGGAACATTCATCTACTTTCGACAAGTCAGCGCACTAATAGGACATCATTATGAACAGAAGAGACTTTCTTAAAGGCTTAGCAGCAACCTCATTTGTTAGCCTAAGCAGTGCATCTGTGCTGGCGCCATTTAAGGCTTTGGCAGCAGGAACCATGACTAATGATGACTGGTTAACCACTGGCTCACATTTTGGCGCATTCAAGATGAAGCGTAAAAATGGTGTCATTGATCAGGTGATCCCATTTGATTTAGACAAGTACCCAACCGACATGATTAACGGCGTAAAAGGGTTAGTGTATAACCCATCTCGCGTTCGTTACCCTATGGTACGTTTAGACTTTTTATTAAAGGGTCATAAAAGTGATACTTCACAGCGCGGTGATTTCCGCTTTGTGCGCGTCACTTGGGACAAGGCATTGAACCTGTTCAAAGACTCATTAGATGAAGTACAAACCAAGTATGGTCCATCAGGCTTGCATGCGGGGCAAACAGGTTGGCGCGCAACGGGGCAATTGCATTCAAGCACTAGCCATATGCAACGCGCTGTTGGTATGCACGGTAATTTTGTTAAAAAAATTGGTGATTACTCTACCGGTGCTGGCCAAACCATTTTACCTTATATTTTAGGCTCAACTGAGGTATACGCCCAAGGTACATCATGGCCGTTAATCCTTGAGCAATCGAACACCATTATATTATGGTCTAACGATCCTTATAAAAACCTGCAAGTGGGTTGGAACGCTGAAACCCATGAATCATATGGCTACCTTGCGCAGCTGAAAGAAAAGGTAAAGCAAGGTAAGATCCGCGTGATCAGCATCGATCCTGTGGTCACTAAAACGCAAAAGTATTTGGGTTGTGAGCAACTGTATGTCAACCCACAAACTGACGTAGCATTAATGCTTGGCATTGCTCATGAAATGGTGACCCAAAACCTGCATGATAAAAAGTTTATCGAAGGATACAGCCTAGGCTTTGAACACTTCCTACCTTACCTTTTAGGTGAGTCTGATGGCATTGTAAAAACCCCTGAATGGGCCAGTAAAATTACCGGCGTGACTCCTGAAATCATTCGTGATTTAGCCAAGGTAATGACTAAAGGCCGTACTCAAATCATGATGGGCTGGTGTATTCAGCGTCAACAACACGGCGAACAACCTTATTGGATGGCCGCTGTATTAGCCACTATGATTGGCCAAATTGGTTTACCTGGCGGCGGTATCAGCTACGGTCACCATTACTCAAGTATTGGCGTCCCCTCATCAGGAGCGGCTGCGCCTGGGGCATTCCCACGTAATTTAGATGAAGGCCAAAAGCCGCTGTTTGATAATAATGATTTCAAAGGCGCAAGTAGCACTATTCCTGTAGCACGCTGGATTGATGCCATTTTAGAACCGGGTAAAACCATTGATGCCAATGGCACAAAAGTGACGTATCCAGATGTCAAAATGATGGTGTTTTCAGGTAACAACCCATGGAACCATCATCAAGACAGAAACAAAATGAAGCAAGCATTTAAAAAGCTTGAATGTGTGGTCACCATAGATATCAACTGGACGGCGACATGCCGTTTCTCTGATATCGTACTACCTGCCTGTACCACGTTTGAACGCAATGACATTGATGTCTATGGCAGTTACGCTAACCGCGGTGTCTTGGCGATGCAAAAGATGGTTGAACCATTATTTGAAAGCCTTTCTGACTTTGAAATCTTTACTCGATTTGCCAAAATCATGGGTAAAGAGCAAGAGTACACCCGCGGTATGTCTGAGTTTGATTGGCTGAAAAAGCTGTATAACGAGTGTAAAGCCGATAACGCTGGCAAGTTTGACATGCCAGATTTCGATACCTTCTGGAAAGATGGTTATGTTCACTTTGGCGAAGGTCAACCTTGGACGCGTCACGCTGATTTCAGAAACGATCCAGAAATGGCACCACTGGGTACACCATCAGGTTTGATTGAGATATTCAGCCGTAAAATTGCTCAGTTTAACTATGATGATTGCCCAGGCCATCCTACCTGGATGGAAAAGTCTGAACGCAGCCATGGCGGCCCTGGCTCAGATAAGTACCCTGTGTGGATGCAATCTTGTCACCCAGATAAACGTTTACATTCGCAAATGTGTGAGTCTGAAGAATATCGTGCAACTTACACAGTAAAAGGTCGCGAGCCAGTTTACCTAAACCCAACCGATGCCCAGCAACGAGGTATTAAAGACGGCGACATAGTGCGGGTATTTAACGACCGTGGCCAATTGCTTGCTGGTGCTGTGGTATCAGACAGTTTCCCACGCGGGGTTATTCGTATCCACGAAGGCGCCTGGTACGGACCTATTGGCAAAGATGGCAGTAAACAAGGCGGAAATGAAATAGGTGCATTATGTAGCTATGGAGACCCAAATACCTTGACTCAAGATATCGGCACTTCCAAGCTTGCCCAAGCCTGCGCTGCCTATACTTGTTTAGTTAACTTTGAAAAGTATCAAGGCAAAGTCCCAGAAGTCAGCTCATTTAGCGGCCCGATTGAAGCGAAAGTGTAATTATAGTGGGCCGTTAATTTAGATTATTTAGCGCCACGCCCCATTGGCGCTAAATAATCACCAAGATAAAATCGACCTGAATAGGGTCAAAGGAGAATACATAGATGATTGATAAGCAAATATATGCCACCCCAATGAACCAGGGCCGCGCTATGGTATACAGACTGCTCTCATCGCTTTTTGCTAAAGAGCTTGATCATCAGCTATTGCATGAACTGACATCAAGTCAGGCTCAAGCCTTCTTTGCTCAACTGGCCAGCGATCCCTTATTAGCACAAGATATCGCTAGCTTAAATTCAGTGCTGAATACTCTCAATTCTGACAGGGCGTTATTAGAACTCGCGGCTGATTATTGTGGTTTGTTTTTAGTTGGCACTAAACATAGCGCAAGCCCCTATGCCAGTTTGTACCTCGGCGATAATGACGTTGGGGATGAAGTATTGTTATTTGGTGAGCAGCACCAGCAAATGAAGACTTTTTTACAACAAAGTCAACTGATGGTGCAAAGTGAGTTTCCAGAACCCGCTGATCATATCGCGGTCATTTTAGCTTACATCGCTCACCAAGCCTGCTGCAGCGACGATAAAACACAACAAGCCTTTATCACCCAATACTTGCATGCTTGGTTACCCCGGTTTACAGATAAGGTTGTTGCGGTTGATAGCGGTAATTTTTATGCCGCCTTAGCCCGCCTGACTCAAGCCTGGGTTACCAGTGATTGTGATGCTCTTCGAGCAAGTTAGTTTTACCCTTTCCCCCAAAGACCAAAACACCGAGCTTGCTCGGTGTTTTTTTATTCACGTAATCAATTACCTTAATGCCCTGACTCACTATCAATAGAACTGATGAACAAGGGGACGTCCCTTGACTCAAGGCTTGCCCTTAGGTTTGAATCAACAATGTTGAACAACCGCTTGGCTCAACAAGATATTAGCTGCCAATAGCATTAACCGGCGGTTTCAGCTAACTTAAGCGACACGGCATCAATCGAATCCTGCCATAGTTGTTGTAGCGCTTGATACTCTTCAATGGTAAACGTACAAGATTCCAATTGCTGACAACGCCGCGTTAACGCAACTAATCCCATGCTAGCGCTGCTGCCTTTAAGTCCGTGTAATAAGTCGCTGCTATGAGCGGGTAAACCAGCTAATGCTGCTAACTGAGCGCTGCTGCTTACTTTAAACAAGCTTAGCATTTCGTTTAACACATCTGCCCCTAGGTATTGTAAGTCCTCAGTAATTTGTTGCTCATTGAGCAAACACACCGCTGGTTTAGCATTTGGAGGGAGATTAGCCTCCGTCTTGATTATGCTTGTATCATCTGTAGTATTGAGGCTCAATTCATCATGTTCAAGCGTTGTCATATTGCTCGTACATGCAACTTCCACGCTGTGATTGCCAGTTGAAAATGCCTCACTAGCAACACCAACCCATGCAGCTAAAGCCTGCATGTTGAGGGGTTTTTCAAGTACTGAATCAAATCCTGCAGCTTCATAGATTTTCATATCATCTTCTTGCACTTGCGCGGTAAACGCGGCGATATTAGCGCTTAATTGTGCCGCTTGCGCAATCTGGGTTAACTCAGCTAACAACTCAATGCCCGAGCCATCACCTAACTGAATATCAAGCATAATCGCGTCAAACTGTGCAGCGTTATCCTGCCGATAAACCGCTCTTGCCTCAGCGCAGCTTTCAACTAATATCGACTGATGCCCAAGGTGAGCTAAAAAGCCCTGAGCAACCATGGCATTAACTTTATTATCTTCAATCACCAGCAGGTTTTTAGGCGCCACTTTGGGCAGGTCAATATGGCTTGACTCATCGGCTTGATTACAAATAACCAGCGGTAAACTAAAACTGAATGTTGAGCCCTTACCCACTTGGCTATCTACGCGAATACATTGACTGGCATTGTCTAGTTTGTGTTGGCTGTTATTGTCGAAATCATTCATTAACGCGACCAACTCTTTACAGATAGCCAGCCCTAAACCTGTACCGCGGGTGCGTCCTTGATTGGGTTGAGCACTGTAAGCAATGAATAATTGCCCCATTGCCGTTTCACTTATGCCGACGCCAGTATCAATAACGGCGAAAGTGAGCTGCTGTTCCACCACGGCAACCTGTAATTCAATCCCGCCCTTTGCGGTAAATTTAATGGCATTTCCCAACAAATTAAACAACACCTGACGCAGCTTAGGGCCATCGACAAACACCCAATGCGGCAAATTTTGACGGTTTAATTTTAAAAATAATCCCGCTAAGCCTGCCCCCGGCATCATCACAGCCATCACTTCATCTAACAGATCATTTAAGGCAACAGGTCGCGGTTCGTTAGTTAACTTACCTTGTTCTAAGCGCGAAAAATCTAAAATGTCGTTCAACACGGTTTGCAGTAATGTGCCGCTATATTGAGACAAGGCCAGCATTTGCTTTTGAGCTGGCGGTAAGGGCGAATGACTTAATAAGGTTAACGAGCCTAAAAGCCCATTTAATGGTGTGCGAATTTCATGACTCATGGTGGCTAGAAATAATGATTTTGCATTGCTGGCCTGCTCAGCCATCTCCCTTGCTGCCGAGTGCCCTTTGGCCTCAGCATCTAGTTGACGATTAGTTTCGGCTAATTCAATGGTGCGAGCCTGAACGGTATTTTCTAATGAGGCTTTATGCACAATCAGTTCTGAAGCAGTCGCTTGTAGCTCGGCTTGCAACGCTTGATTTTGGCTGGTTTTTTGCTTGAATGCCTCGATGGCCGATGCCATAGCGGTGAGTTCATCATCGCCATGGGGGTCAAGCACAACCTCGGTATTACCTAGGCTTAATTGAGATAACGCGGCGGTTGCTTCATTTAGGCGCAGGGCAATCCCTTTATAAATCACCCAATATACCACCAGCATAATGATAATGAACATTAACACACCTGTTGTCCATAGGCCGGACTTTGCCCAAAACAACTGCTGTAAAAAATCGCGCCTAGCATTGTCCGCTTGGGTTTGCTGGGCTTTCATCGCCCCATCGACCGACTTATTCAATTGGCTTAATTTGTCGGTTAACTGCATTAGCTGGGTATTTTGCTTGGCGAGTACCACCGCGTATTGCTGCTGTAAACGTAAACCTATATTCACTTCCCTCAGCAAAACTAATTCTTGCTCAAGCTCTGTCGCCCTCACAGGATCGCGAATAAGCCCCTTGAGTAATTCAAGTGGCATTAAATCAATTTGTTTATCCATAGCGTGATTTGCAACATCAAATCCTGAGACTGAATTGTTGGGGGCAGCTGTGACATTTTGACCACTGACTTTAGGGCGAAACCCTGATTGATAAAGCACCCGCGTCATGCTGTCTAATACTTTATTCAACCCAAGTTGTTGCTCGGGTGACTGTAATAGTTGACCCACTAATGCGATATGATGGATCAAGGCTAACGCCCTATTTAAGCGTTCTCTGATATCTAAATCTTGCTCTATGATGGTATCGAGCAGATGGGCACTTTGTTTGTCGCCGGCGACTTGCGGATAAGCGAGGCTTAATTTGGCCAAAATAGCTGAGTCAACTACCGCTTGCTCTGCTTCAAGCAATACTCGGCTTCGACTGGCCGCTTCGGCTAGATCACTGCCTTTGTCATCTAATAGTGCGGTTAATGCTAAACGCGCGCCAACCTGTCGTCCTAAAACAGATAGATCATGGATAATGTCTCCCGCAAGTAAAGCCAAGTGATTATCTTTATTGTTATGATTATCTTGCACATTTAACGCGTTAAGTCGTTCAATTGCCGCTAATAAATTAGTGCTTTCTAAAGATAGTTTACGTCCTAAAAATGCTCGTTGGGCTTCTTCCTCCACCCGTTCAAGCCCTTGAGCATTGTCGAGTAATGCATTCGACGACTGCATAAGTTGCCTGGCGGTTTCCGAGGCAGGTAAGGCTTCTTCGTATAAATACTGATCGGCTAATTTTACCCAATACAAGGATAAACTGCCTAGGCTGACTAATAATAGTAATAGCAGTCCTAACAGACTAAATGCCAACATGAGGCGACCAACTAAGCTCTTACCTGATAGTGATAAAGCACTCACATTCATTCCTTAAACTGTTACAATCTACTCGACAAAAACCACAGTGTTTTCACCTAACGGCTTAGACACCCTAATAGAGACAATAAGATGCGACAACTCATTTATATACTCATTTGTTGTTTAGGGACAATTTCATCATTGGTTGAAGCAAAAAACGACACTCACTGGTCATTAGAACAACGCACGCCATTTAACCAAAAAATTCAAACCACTGAAAAAATCCATTATAACGCCTTAACGTCTGTCCAAAAAAACTGGCGCATTTGTGCACTCGTCCCTCACCTTAAAGATGCTTATTGGATAGGGATCGATTATGGTTTAGTGTCTCACGCCAGCCAATTAGGGATTAACCTTGAGTTATTTGAAGCGGGCAGTTATTACCGTAAAGACCAACAACTAAAACAGCTGGATCACTGTTTAACCGAACCTTTTGATGCCATTTTGCTTGGCACTGTCAGCCCAGATCTGCTTAAACATTATAAAGGGACTATCAATAAGCCAATTATTGCGTTGGTCAATCAGCTCAATAGCCCTATCATAAATACCCGCGTTGGTGTGAATTGGTATCAAATGGGTTGGATTGCTGGCAATTATATTAGTCAATCGCAACCTAAGGCCCCAACAGATAAACCGCTCAAAGTTGCGCTTTTAACTGGCCCTGAAGGTGTTGGCGGTAGCAGTTGGGTTGAGCTTGGAATCCTTGATGCCATAGCAAACCGTCCGATAGAAGTATCATCTATCCGCCACACTGATAATAATCGCAATCTATACCGTGATCAGTTGCATCACTTACTGAATGATCATATTCCCGATTATATTTTAGGTAGTGCGGTGGCCATTGAGGCTGCGATTGGCTCTTTACAACATAAACAGCTGACCAAGCAAGTAAAGTTGGTGAGTAGTTATCTATCTCCCGCCACATTACGGGGACTGTATCGAAATAAAGTGGCTTTTAGCACAGATGATCAAGTGGTGTTACAAGGCAAGCTGGCCATTGATGTGGTAGTCAAAGAACTTGAAGGTGCCGCCCCCTTTGGTGACATAGGCCCACAAATACTGAAGCTATCACAAGGTAAAGTATCCTTTAATGCTCTTGAAAATAGCTTAGCGCCAGCTGATTTTTATCCAGTCTATCGTGTGGTCTCAGCTAGTCTTCAACCTTAGTGGCAAATAAGTAACCTTCACCATGTACGGTAACAAATAAATCAGCCTGAAGCTTGTTACGTAAACGGCGAATAATGACGTCTATGGTTCTGTCATTGACATCTTCATTACGATGACTTGTTTGCTGCATTAAACGTTCGCGAGATAAAACCTGTTGTGGGTGTAAAGCAAAAGCCGTCAGTAGCTCAAATTCCGCTTTGGTGAGTTTAATCACTTCATCACCGCGAGATAACTTACGGCTATTGAGTTCTAAAACATATTGGTCGAAAACAATTAAGTCATCACTTTTTTCAAATTGCTTAACCACTTCCTGCTGAGCTTTTTTAACTAACGAAATCCGCCATAGCAAGTTTTTCACCCTAACCAACAGCTCTCTAAGTTCAAAGGGTTTAGTCACATAATCATCGGCGCCCATTTCAAGGCCGACAATTTTGTCGATAGTTTCATCTCTGCCTGTAACCAAAATAATCCCGACATCGGAACGGCTGCGTAAATCACGGGCTAAGCTTAAACCATCCACACCGGGCAAATTCACATCTAACATCACTAAATCTATGTGTTGTTTAGCAAACTGTTGCCACATTTGCTCACCATCTGCGGCTTCAAGTACACGGTAGCCCTCTCGCTCAAAGTAGCCTTTTAGCCGAGCACGGATCACTGCTTCATCATCAACAACGAGTACAGTACTTGCTAACCCAGTATGTGCCATTTCATTTTCCAGTTAGTGTGGAATCAATATCCATTATTATTCATAATTTTTCATATATGGATATAGCAACAATCAACTAATGTGGGTGAAAGCGATAAAGTAGCGATAAAAAAGGACCTGTTCAGCACAAACTCAGGGTGCCAAGCAGATCCTAAAATATATTTTATCTAGATTTAGAAGCTTTTGCTGATGCCTACAACGAGGCGATCATCAAAAATTTCGGTTTGGGTGCCATACACTTTATGATCAGAATCAACTGTGCTGCCATGGTAACGCACGTCAAAATTAATCCCTGCATAGGCTTTACTGACGCCAAGATTCCAATGTCCCCAACCTTCTGCACCCTCGCCATCTAAATCCTGGTATCCAACACTGCCTGAAACTTTCCAGCCGCTATCGAATTGATAACTAGGATGTACCGCATAGTTCACCCCTTGCCAACCATCAACACCAAACCAGTCTTCCACCGTTGGTGTCACTTCAAGTTGCAGATTTGCACGGCCAAACTGTTTACCCACTTTAATCCATAATTCGGTGTAGTTTGAATACGACGCTCCCGGATAAAGGTAAGAAAAGACCATTACATCATAGGTAATGCCGCTATCACCAAACTCGCCTGCCTTACCAATGTATGGCGCAGTAACGATTTCTAAATTAGGATCGGCAAACTTAATATTTGAAGCAAAAACGCCAGTATACCAGCCATCATCGTTAGCCCAACCTAACGTGCCTTGTACCACGGGAACGTCGCCGTCCATGGTTTCAGATTCACCCCGAAAAACATAATCAGATGCGAAAGTCATGTTACCGCTAATTTTACCCCCTAACACCTCGGTATCATCGGCGGCAAATGCGAATGGCATTGCGGTCAAGAGTAAGCTGCTAAGTAAAGCTGATTGAGTCAGTTGATGTATTTTGTTCATAATTATCACCCTATATTTACCACTTATTGTTGATAGGATGACTATAGGGAAAACTTATGAATGGCTATTAGGATGTATATGAACTGACAAGAAATAAATATGAAAGAATATGAACACAAAGGTTAACGAGTGTGTCGTGGTATGAGTGCCAGCCACTTACCTCTCTTTTTGCTGTTTATTAACGACCTTACAAATTTGCTGCCAAAGCTGACGTTTTTCATCACCATTTTGCATCACATCATCAAGTGGAGCGGTAACAAGCCAAGCGACACGTGGACGACGTTTGGTTTTACGCATATCCCAAACAACCTGTGGGCCTCTATGTGTTTCACAGTCAAAGTCACATTGGTCAAGCGATACATTAACTAGCCCAAGCACCTGTTCAATAAAAGGCTGCGCAGACAAATCAGCATCAATATCATGCAATACTAAAAAAGGTTTACCCGGCTTATCGGCACTGCGCCAACGAGTAATGTTCATCGCATCAAGAAACGCTGATTTTTCCATGTTCACTATCTAAAAACCCATTGTGAACTAAGAATATCAGGTTAGCGGGGATGAGGGAAAGCCAAAGGCAAAATCCTACCGACATTGTGCTTGTTAGCTGCATTGAGTCCAACACAGCAAACCGACTGCAATTGAATGAGTGAGCCGCCATTGCGTATGGCAACTTAGAAAGGCTAGCGAATATGAATACGTTCAAGCCATGCGGCCAAGATTCAATTAAAATGCCCATAACTGCGAACTTAGTCAGCCTGCTATGTAATACGCATAAAGGCGGCAGTCAAATTGTGGCATAAAAAAGCCATGTCAATCAACATGACTTTTTAGAGGAAAAATGTCAGCTTAACTCCGACATTGGTCAAACCGATTAAATGAATAATCCGAAGGTTTGGTTAATTTTTTGGTGTTCTTGGTTTGCCCATTGGAAGTATTCTTGCTCAGTTAATTCGCTCGCGGCGTCTTTATCAATAAGAATAATTGCATTTTCATGCATTTGTAAGGCAGATGCTGGACACATAGCCGTTACTGGACCTGTGATCATTTGCTTAACCGCTGCAGCTTTATTCTTGCCCGTTGCCATAAGCAATACATAACGTGCATCAAGAATAGTTGCGATCCCCATGGTCATTGCCATAGTAGGTTGGTATTCATCTTTTTTAAATAAGCGACTGTTATCTTGTAACGTTTGCTTGGTTAAGGTTTTAATACGAGTACGCGACGCTAGGCTTGACGTTGGTTCGTTAAAGCCGATGTGACCATTGGCACCAATACCTAAAATTTGCAAATCTACGCCACCTGCATTTTTAATTTGCTCTTCGTATGCAAGACCTTGAACGCGAGGATTTTGATCACTGCGACAAGTTGGCAAATATGTCTTTTCTTGATCAATGTTGACATGATCAAACAAATTTTCTTTCATGAAGGTACGGTAGCTTTGGGCATTTTCCGCTTCAATATTATGATATTCATCAAGATTAAATGTAGTCACATTTTCAAAGCTTAATTGAGCTTGTTGATGCTTTTCAACAAGCAGTTTGTATAAACTAATCGGCGTGCTACCCGTTGCAAGACCTAGAACCGGATTTGTTTTTTGTTTGATGACTTCTGCAACCCATTGCGCTGCATTGCTCGCAACTTGCTGAGCATTTTCTAAAATAATAATTTGCATAAATATCCCAATAAAAAAACAATAATGAACGTTAATCAAAGACCCATGCATATTAGCATAAATTCAAACGGCAAAAAGCTCTGCATTGCCCATCCATGCTGGTGAAATAAATTCAACTCGATAATTTTTAGCTTAAATGACTCACTGAGTATGCTCTTAATCAATAAAGATAATCCCCGCGATTTTTAACCCTGTTGAAGATTTATCATCGGAGTTATTGATGATTAAATTCTCAATGAATTCGCTTAAAACGCCCGCAATATGGGCGCTAATAACTTATGTGATATTCGTTGACGTAACAAGACGCACACCTAAAAGCTAATGGTTACTTTATAACTAAACTGAAAATTAATCACTCATTGACGTTCATTTTTTGTCTCGATTTGGGTGGTTTAATTCGACAATACGGAATTGAAGTGAAAATCAGAAAACAGATATTTTGGGTTTACCGAGTCAATTTTAGCGCCCTTTAAGCCAGTGATGGCCATACACTTAGGAATATAAATTAACTTGTCACTTTTTGATGAGCGCTTTTAATATGGCAACCAATAAAGATTCCAGCCTATTGAATCTGATTGCAAAACACCAAAACATCCACTCTAAGAAAGAATCTTGATTATTGGCTGCACAGCCGTTGGTATTAGACGTAAATAACTGCCGGGAAATATTTAACCCTGCTATGCAACTTGGCAACTGTGCCAAATTGATGTAAAAAAGTATAGATACCACGAGCGCAGCCTAATGTTTAATTATTTTTATTACAACTAATACAATGCCTTAAGCTGACTCCACAGTTTGAGATTTTGATTTAAAAATCCCATTAATTGAATTACTTGATTAGTGCATTAATTCTTTTAGTGCAAACGCAGATCTGTAAAAGTCATTCAATCTGCTTTACTTAGGTAAACTGACTGATTTGTTGCGGTGGTCAAATGTCATTATTGAACATTGTATAATTGCACTCATTTCACACTTTAGTTGAACCTAGTTGAACCTAGTTGAATCATATTGAGGGGTTAAAAATGCAGGTTAATTTGCACGTTGCCAAAGCCACGCTCTCATCACTTATTGTTGAAGCATTAAACGGTAATGAGGTTGTGATCACAAAATCGGGAAAGCCACTTGTAAAGATAGTTCCTATTGATGCAGTAATGCAGCCAAGAAAATTAGGCGCATATAAAGATCAGGGCTTCAATTTAGGGGCGGAGATCAACGCTGGCGATAATGAAGTTGCGACCTTGTTTAATGAGGAGGGCATTTATTGAAACGTCTATTACTCGAAACGCACACCTTTATTTGAGCTACATGGACTCCTATTTGTCAAGCAATCGTAATCCCACAACTACAGAGGATCTAACAGCAGCTCTACACTCGGCGTTTGATTAAACCCCACCAAATTTGGAACTTAAACATTTCTTAATATAAATTAAGAATCAATAGAGAAATTACAGATAAAACAACTATATCTAAATAGTTGTGGTCACCATTTTGTCACCTCATAGAAAATACTGAAGAATATGAGTATGAGTTTAAAAGTGGTTTTAATATAGAAAAATGAATAAAAGTCAGAAAAGACAAAGGCCTAGCATTTCTGCTAGGCCTTCTAAATTTGGCAGGGGTGGCAGGACTCGAACCCGCAACCATCGGTTTTGGAGACCGCTGTTCTACCAATTGGAACTACACCCCTGTTGACGAGGGGCATTATGCTAAAACCACTGTAAAAGGTAAAGCACTTTTTCAATATAAACCGTTAACTGAAGCATTTTCAAACAAGTTACAGATTTTTATGGATTGAATGATGCCGCTTGCCCACAGTCAGGCAGATCACATAGATGGATTTCCAAAGTGACATGCTTAATCTGTGAAAATTTATCAGTGACTAATTTCTTTAAGGCCAGACAGTCAATATCATCATGAGTAACAATAATCGCTACCAAAATAAAATCAGATGAATTTACTCTCATTAAATGAATATCAACAACATGCTTATCATTAAGTTGTAAAAACGCTGAAACTTTTGTTTGTAAAGCTACGGCTTGATTATCATCTAATAACAGCGGACTTGTATGTTGTATTAACCCCCAGGCCCATTTAGAGATAATGACAGCTCCGACTATCCCCATTACAGGGTCTAACCAATACCACCCCATATACTTCCCAAATAATAGAGCGAAAATCGCTAATAGAGAGGTCAGTGCATCCGCAAGTACATGCATGTAGGCAGCAGTAAGATTATGGTCATGATGATCATGATGGTCATGATGGTCATGATGGTCGTGATGGTCGTGATGGTCGTGATGGTCGTGATGGTCGTGAGTATGATGATCCTTCAACAGAAATACACTAACGATATTGACCGTAAGGCCAATAACAGCAACTAAAATAGCCTGTTCAAATTGAATATTATGGGGATTAAATAAACGGCTTATTGATTCTATTAGCATGACTAATGCGACTAAACCTAATGCGATCGCACTGGTAAATCCACCCAAAACCCCGACCTTACCTGTTCCATAGGTAAACTGAGGAGAATTGGCATGTTTACGCGCATAATGGTACGCAAAAAGAGTAATCATGAAAGCTGCGGCATGTGTCCCCATGTGCCAGCCATCAGCGAGTAATGCCATAGAACCGTATATTGTTCCTGCAACAATCTCGATGATCATAGTGACTAATGTAAGATACAGCACATATCGAGTATTTTTCTCACCCTCAAAATTGTGCTGTTGGAATCGGCTAGGTTGTGACCATTTACTGATTGAATGTAGAGACATAGGTAAAAAGTGCTATCTAAGTGGATTGGGTATCTACATGTTATAACCAGCTTTATTCGTGACAACAAGCATTAATGAAACAATAATCAATTTTTATAATGATATTGCCTCTAATCAAGAAAATGAATAAATCAGTAACATAGTCCTGATTGATAAACTTAACACGAATAATGCAGACACAAAAAAGCCCGTTACGTTAGTAACGGGCTTATTGCTCTCTTAAAGAGAATTTAGGAGTTTGGAAATGAAAGCTCTATGGTTTCCAAACAAATTTTATACTAGGACGTTTCACTAGTTTGTTCGTGGTGCTGATACCCAGAATCGAACTGGGGACCTCATCCTTACCAAGGATGCGCTCTACCGACTGAGCCATATCAGCAAAACTGCTTTTATGTTTCTGAAATGACTACTGAGTAGATACAATTTCATTACTTTTGCTATTTAAAGCGTATTAGGCGCCTGGAAATGAAGCTCTATGGTTTCCAGACAAATTTGGTTTATCTAACGTCACTCGACATTAAATAATAATTCGAAAAGCTGATTGCTTTGAGTTGCTCTACACTATTTAAGCGCTTCATTCTAATACTAAGTCGTGCTCCC
>NZ_BMOT01000002.1 GCF_014647215.1 Shewanella aestuarii | reverse complement strand
TTAACGCGCCTAGTATTGAAAACACGGTGAAGCTCTGAAACACGTATCTTCAAGTTGTTTGGGTATAAATTGAATGAATCTCCGATACTGACAAGGCTCTAAATTTTCCTTGGTCTAAATTATCGTCTAAGCAGATTGCCCCCACCGACTCTCGATGTAATTCAATCACAGGGTTTTGAAAACGACCAAACATACGCTTAATTTGGTGATACTTACCTTCTTTTAGCTCAACCATAGCCTGGTGCTGTGAAAGCACAGTGAGCTTTGCAGGTTGAGTGGTAATGCCTTCATATTCAAACCACATTCCTTGCTCAAAAGCCTTGATATAGCTTGCATCAATTGGATTAGCTAAGGTGACTAAATAACGTTTAGTGACCTTGCTTTCTGGCGCCATTAATTTTTGGGACCATTTTGCATCATTAGTAATTAACAATAATCCGGTCGAATTTAGATCAAGCCGTCCAGCAATGTGCAGTAAGTCCCTATCAACGCCTGTTAATAAGTCTAATGCCGTAACATGTTGTTTATCGATAGTTGCGCTGACCACACCTTTGGGCTTATGTAGCATCCAATAAGCGCGTTGCCTTTGTTGCAACACATTCCCCTGACATTCAATTAGACTGAATTCATCAATTTGAGTATCAGCACTTAACACCTGAACCCCATCGATGAATATCTGCTCGGAAACAATCAAATTACGCACCATTTTTTTGGGTATTTGCAGGCGTTTAGCTACAAAAGTGTCAATTCGTCCACGCTTGGAAACCATATGTTATAGAATTATCAAAGTTGAGTTAGGCTACATAATACCTTACCCTGTAGGTGGAAAAAACAACCAAGGAGTAACATGATTTCGCAACCTGCTAGTACAGAATTGCGCTCTGGGATGAATATCAATGAGCTTAAACAAGCCATTTCATCATTAGATAAACTTTTAGAAGACAACATTCTACATTGCTCAATTAACGAAACGCTGACCAATCGCGCTAACTTTTTTGACCAATTACTCAGCCTACTTTGGCAACAACATCAATTTGATGTCGATACAATCTCACTCAATGCCGTTGGCGGTTATGGCCGTCAGACCTTGCATCCTTTTTCAGATATCGACATTTGCATAATTCACGATGCCCCTTTAACTCAGCAAGACTCAGCTAAAGTCAGCGCCTTTTTAACCCAGCTATGGGATTTAAATCTAGACCTAGGCCATGGTGTTCGCTCACTTCAAGACACTTACCAAAGCTGCCGCGATGATGTCACTATTGCCACGAGTTTGTTAGAAATTAGACATATAGCAGGTAAGCAAGGACATGCTATCAAAGTACTCAATGCCCTATACAGCGATGAGCTTTGGCGCAGCGACACCTTCTTTGAAGCAAAATTAACAGAACAACAGCAACGCCATGCGAAAGCACAAGGGACTGCATACAGTATTGAACCCAATTTAAAAACGAGCCCGGGCGGAATGCGCGATTTGCAAACCTTAACCTGGGTGGCACGTAAACATTTTGGTGTTGCGGATATGCTGACATTAAGACACAAAGGTTTTTTTACCAATGACGAATATGCCGAGTTGATCGAGTGTCAAAACTTCCTGTTTAGGGTGCGCTTTGCACTGCATCAAGCCGCCGCCCGTCCAGAAAATCGCTTGCTACTTCAATATCAAGCTGAAGTCGCTAAGCTGATGGGGTTCGGTGAAGGCAGTTCATTAGGTGAAGGTGGCAATATTGCCATTGAAAAAATGATGCGCCAAATATTCCGTGCAATGAAGCGCATACGTGAATTAAACCAGCTACTTATGGCCTATTTCGCCCGAGAAATAGCCCCAAATACGCCCTCTCACGTTATCCCAATTAATGATAAATTTGAAATCGTTGACCAACATATTCATGTTCGTGATGAAGATGTGTTTATTGACCGCACCCAAATCATGGCACTATTTTTATTGATTGCTACACACCATGATCAAATTATTGGTATTAGCCCAGAAACACTGCGCTTACTGCGACAGGTTCGACGACGCTTAATGGGTGATTTACAAGATTTTCAAGTTTGCCGACACACCTTTAAGCAAATTTTTAATCATCCTGAAGGTATGGGGTTAGCAATTACCCTCATGCATCAGCATGGTATTTTGGCATCATATTTACCACAATGGCGCGAAGTAGTAGGCCAAATGCAATTCGACCTGTTTCACGCCTATACCGTGGATGAACATACCCATAAAGTGCTTAAAAACATTTATCGATATGGCACAGATATTCAAAACGGCACTATAGACAAAGACAGGCAGTTAGCTGCAGATATTTATGACAAAATGCCGAATAAATCCTCGCTACTTTTTGCGGCTTTATTCCATGATTTAGCCAAAGGTCGTGGCGGTGATCACAGTGAATTAGGCGCGGTAGATGCACGTTTATTTGCGAAGTTTCATGAGCTAAAACTTTCTCAAGAACGATTAATTTGTTGGCTCGTAGAAAACCATCTCTTGATGTCGATTACATCACAGCGAATGGATATTCATGATCCAGATGTAGTTAATCGTTTTGCCAAAGCCGTTGGTAGTCAAACTCGTCTTGATGCTCTCTATTGTTTAACCATTGCCGACATTCAAGCTACCAATGATGATTTATGGAATAACTGGAAAGCGGCACTGTTAAAAGAATTATATTTTTCAACCCGTAAAGCACTTCACAATGGCTTTGAAAATGTCCAACAGTTGCGAGCAATTGTGCGTGATCATAAGCAAGATGCACTGCAAATATTGCAGGCGGATGATGCCGATATTGATACTGTTAAAGCATTATGGAAGCGTCTACCATTGGCATTTTTTAGCCATGCCGAAGCCAATAATATTGCCCGCTACAGTAAAGCTTTAATTAAGCATCAATTACAACCCGACTACGATAGTCAATTCGAAACCTTAATATTAATCGACAACGTAACGGTAAAAGGCTGTAGTGATGTGTTTGTTTACAGTAAAGACCGACCAGGGTTGTTTGTTAAATTATTCAATGCCCTAGCCACTTTAAAAATTTCGGTAAAACAAGCACAGATATCAAAAACCAAAGACGGCTATGTGGTTGAGTCATTTAAGGTTTTAGATTTTGATGATATGCCAATTTTTAGCGAGACACGTCGTAAGCAAGTGCTACAAAAACTCTATCGCGTGCTCGATCATGATGCCAAACTGCCGAAAATCCGCCAGCCACGCACCCATAAAAGCTTTGAAAATCAGTTGAGTATTGAATTTTTATATTCTCGTCAGTCAACACGTACCGTACTTAATGTGTCTGCACTTGATACCAGTGAGTTTATGGAACAAATATCCACTGCATTTAGAAAACAAGAATTGACCA
This sequence comes from Shewanella aestuarii, assembly GCF_014647215.1. GTDB lineage: Bacteria > Pseudomonadota > Gammaproteobacteria > Enterobacterales > Shewanellaceae > Shewanella > Shewanella aestuarii. The sequence continues at coordinate 473,137 of NZ_BMOT01000002.1, read as the reverse complement.
TTCACAGTGCCAATATCAGCACTGTAGGCGAGCGTGCGGATAACGTTTTCTTGCTGTCCAATGCACAAGGTCAGCAACTCAGCCATGCTGAGCGCCAACAATTGACAGCGTTACTCAACCAAACCGTTGGCGATTAGCAACTTGAAACAAAGTGCTTAACGTCGATAATCGTTACGGGTTATCGGCGTTTTTATTTGCCAGTGAGTAGCCATTCAAACCAGTTGTGAGATAATAGCCGCCTGTATCATACCCATTCGATTCATAATGTGAGCTATCAAGGTTTTCCAATTGAGAAATATTGTTGAAATCATCTTGGTATAAACCTAAAGTTCACCCGACAAGAGTTACCAACATCTATGACAAAGCCATTTTCGTTCAGCCATGAATTCACTCTTGATAAAAGCTACTTTGCCGAAACCTATGATGCTTCAATCGACCCTCAAATCAAAGGTAAAGACTTTATCAAAACCGCTATTTTTACGGTTATTGGACTAGGTATCTTACTTTCAACCAATTTAGGCGATAATGAGCTTGCCCACAAAAACACCTATTATTTAGGCTACTTTTTTATAGGGTTAAGTGTTGTGGAGGCTCTGAGTATTAAGTTTAAACGCACTTGGTGGTTATGGCGTCAAATGATGAGCAAAGCCGCTAATAACAATGCCTCGTTAACTGTAAATGACGAGGGAATGATAATTGAGTCTGCTTATGTTAATCAAATCACTTTATGGACCGACGTATATCGTATTAGCGAGATGAATACAGGCTTTATGATCACCCTAGCGAACACTAAAAGTTACTTAAGCAAACGCGGATTATCTGAAGAAGCAATCGCTTTTATCCGCAGCAAAATATAAAAGTAATCATTAACAAAAACTCTTACTGTGCAGGGTATAGTTAATTTGTTGAAGTTAGATTAATATTTGGTTAACAGCATTGAGTACAATCCACTGAAAAACAGCGCGTGTTATCGCGCTACTGGTGCTGATAACTAACCTCATAAAAATGATAAAGTGCTATCGAAAATAGGACATTAACAATGAAATACCCTGCTATTAGTTTATTCTGCTCCACTGTAATGTTATTTTCGGCTACAGCTAACGCACAGCCTCAAGCACAGCTAAAAGATATTATCTCGCTTAAAGCCGCCTGTGCAGAAATCGCTCAAGAAGATTCTTTACCAGAAAATGAAATCCCTTCTTTTTTACTCGATTGTGTCAATGACCAACTGAATGAGCGCGGTTATGAGAGAGTTGAATATTTAGAGGGTGTAACGCCAAACGAAAGCGGCGCTGCCGATACAGATAATCCATCAACTGAAGCATTGGAAAATCAAAAGTCCTTGGTTGAAGCCTTGTCTGAAGAAAACACATTACCGGAAGAAGTTAACCAGTAACAAACACATCAAACATCACACCTACTGTTTAGGTAGGTGTTGTTGATTTAATCATGTCATCATCAAAGCTTGCTGCGAGTAATCAACTGGCTTAATACTTTTCATGCTAATTGGATTATCTTCAACCGCCTTGTTTAATTCCCTTATCAATCATACAACCGCTGACTCAATCGCATTTAAGACCTAAAGCGACACTGGTCAATATTGAACAAGCAGCACTGGGGCAGCTTTAGAATCAAACGTAAAAATCTATAAGATTATAATGCCTGAACAAAAATCCCGATAGACGCGCCTATTGCCACAAACCAAGATAAAGACCGTAAAGTGCCATAATTTAATAAATATAAAGCATGGTAAACCACTCGAGCGATAACATGGGTAATCGCTAACATGCTGCAGGTTTCATTAACCTTATCGGTAGCAATTACTGTTAATACCGCCAGACCAAAAATAAGCAATGACTCGAACGCATTTTGATGCCCTGCTAAGGCTCTTGCACCAAATCCTGTCAGTTTGGCTTGTTGGGCTCGAGGATGGGCATTGTCATATCCGCCTAATTTTGCCATCGCTACAGCGACTGGCATTTTAGCCAGATACGGTAATAGCATCGCGATAAATAAACAGATGATTAAAATATTCATTTTCATTCCTTATTGTTATGTTTTTTGATGACAGCGATTCAATATATCAGGGCGAGCAGATGTTTGCTGAATAGGTTTCATTCGAGCAAAAAATGTTTACTCCCTAATCTTTAGTCGGCATAACTAGCGGCCTAATGATGCCAATCTACAGCAGAAACCTCCCCTTTTATAAATAAACACCCACACCAAATAACTTTAATATCATGTATATCAAAGATTATTTTTGACACACTTGTTAATAGCTTGTTAAATTAGAGCCGCTACTCCATTATGATTGACAAATAATACTAAATTATTGATAGAAATAGCTAAGCAATCGCTAACTAAACTGATGTATTTAAACGCCTAGATGAACATAATCTCTGGGTAAAAACATTAAGTTGGTCAGCGATTTTATAGCCAAAAACAATAAAAACAAAAGGATGTGCCCGACAATGAACAAACTGTTAGTTTTTGCCCTGCTACTTTTTAGTATTCCTACAACCGCCAAATCGCTTCCTCCCATATTAGATTATCTGCCATCGTGTGCTCCGATGGTTGTTGACGGTATTTATGTGGAAAAGAAACTGACGGGTAGTGCAAATAGCAAATTAATCGAAAGCAGTTTTCAACTTGTTAGGCAAAAAGCCAAAGAGAAACGTGTCGATGCGGTTATCATTACCAATCTTATCCAAACGAATAAGCTCATTATTACCGCTGACTTAATTGATTTTTGTGATGAAGATGACAGCTTATCATCGGTTAGCACTGCATATAATCGATTGAGCCGCAGACCTCTGAGCTTTGAGCGCACAACCGCTCAACCCACTCAAAGGATTGCATCCGCTATTACTGTGCCCGAACCAGAAAAAATAGTGGTACGTACACAGCCAAGCAAAACATACTCCTCTGGCGTTGTCGGGACTTCATCTAAAAACTTTAAACCAGCATTAATGTCGCAACTCGAGTTAGCCAAGCTTGCCGCTAAAGCTCATAAAAGACATAAACCATCAACCAATGTCACCTTGTCAGGTGCCTATGGCATTAACATCAATAACTCCACCGAATATGTGCTAAATATTCTTGGGCCTGCCAGTGCAACATTTACTTTAAGTGCTGATACAACCGCATGGTTATATGGTCGTGATTTATGGTTATTTATTGAAAATGATCAGGTAAAAAAAATCGCCTACAAAGAAAGATCTTTGCTGACTTACACAGGCAAGAACGCCATTTTATATGAAGAAAGTTTTGACAATAATTGGCTGATTGATGATAAAGCAAGGTTTCGTGATGATGTATCTGAAGTGCGCCAAAAGCTAAACTACCTTAAGCAAAAGTCCAAAGCTGAATACACGGTATCGAATAACGACAATCTACTAAAATTAGATTTTGCTGAATACTCTTCATACAACGAAAATGAACCCGACTTGCTGCTCAGCGGTTTCACTTTCTATTCGCGCCAATATGATAAAGACGAACAACACATCCAGTATTCCCAAATGAACCTTGACCTATTGGATGATTTGCTAATACCAACAGCAAAACCTGCAAAACTCAAAATTCAAGATTTAGTGACACATTACGTGCCCAACGTTATTAATTACTCGGACGATGGTAGCTGGGAAGTCTTATCTAAAAACATCCAGGTAAAGCATGAAAACAATACCATTAAACAAGTGAAATTATCTGAAAGTATTAACTACCCTATTGAGTCTGACGAGGAATTCTCTCGTTTTCTCAATCAGATTAATATTCCATCGACCAAGCAGGGGATGATGGACCGTTATGCAGGCAAAGCCACATTCTGGTCAGAAAATATGACAGTTAAAAATCCTGATTATGAAATTAGAGCTGAATTTGCCACGGAAGACCCTGATGCATTACTGATTTCACTTGAAGTTGAATATCTATAAAGCTGCCTAACAGCACAAGTCCCAAGAGCCCGAATTCATTCGGGCTTTATTATTTATCCAGATACGGTATCACGGGTAATCATCTCATTCACTGAAATAGCATCAAAAATGAGCGAGTAATGACCAAAGCCAGCCCTCACAATCATACTAGAAGCGGATACTAGCCAAGTAGTTGTCCATCCCCACGAAGCAACATATCCAAAGGTTGACTAGTTGCAACGCAATTGAACATCGAGAATTTTGAAAGGTTGAATGTATTGGAAAGTTGAGATTAACTGTTAGGCAGCCATAGCTTTACACTTAATCCCCCCTCTAGTCGATTTTGCATGGTGATATGTCCACCATGTGCCTCAACGATTTCACGGCACAAAGGCAAGCCAATCCCTGTCCCCGATTGCTTGGTAGAGTAAAATGGCAATAATGCTTGCGATAATACTTCACTTGACATACCCGAACCATTGTCAGTTACAGTAATGAAGATCCCCGAGTATGGCAGGATAACCTCCTGAAAAGACAAGCTTACTTGCTCTTTATCAGCACCAGATTCATGGGCGTTTTTAAGTAAGTTGATTAACACTTGCTCGAGTTGAACACTATCTAATTCAATAGGCTTTTTCGGCAACTCAGTTATGAGGTTTACGGGGTATTGTTGCGCTAGTTGCGCAATGAGTTTGCTCCAATCAACTGCTGATTTCTTCGGCAATGGTAATTTGGCAAATTGAGCATAATGAGAAATAAACTGGCTTAAATGGGCTGTGCGATCCTCAATGGTATCAAAAATGAGGGTTAACTTATCGTTGTTAACATCCTTAGTTAACACTCGGCCAGAGTTAACCATCGATGCTATTGGTGCTACCGAGTTATTTAATTCATGGCTAATAATTCTAATGACCTTTTTCCAAATTGCCACTTCTTGCCGATTCAGTTCTTTAGTTAGCTGTTTAAGCAAGATTAAATGATGCTGTTGGTTATTTTGGTTAAAACGCCCGCGAGCAATATGCCAAGTTTCAACTTCAGTTAAAGACCCGCTTTCCAGCTCGCTATCGCCAATTGAAAACAGACCTTCATGCTCACTAGTTAATGCTTTTCTTAATGCATCAGGTAATACAGACACCAATTCAGTCAGCAGTAAACCTTCTATTTTTATACCTTGGTTAAACAAATGCCTAGCAGCATCATTGGCATAAATAACACGTTGGTTATCATCCACCAACAACATAATATTAGGAGAGTTTTGAATCACTTTATCGAGCATTAACTCACGCTGATAAATGAACTGGCGCTCACTGCGAAGTTTTGCCGATGCTTGATTATATGACTCAGCTAAAGCATCCAGTTGCGATTCACCATACTGATGTAATGACACACTAAACTCATTATCTTTAAAGTTTAGCAAACCCACTTCTAATGCCGACAAACTATTAGCAAGCGTCCTTGTAGACCACATACTTAATAGCAATGTCGTACCACAACCGACTAAAATGGCAAACCATAATGAGTCATTATCTAACCACTGCCACAGACCATAAAAGACAGCACCAGACAATAAAATACTGATAAAATTGCCTACAATAAGCTTGCTGCGTAATGTCATATGATAATGATTCTCTAAGTTAATATCCGACAACTAGACCTTTATTTACTGCTTGAAATACCGTGTTTTTCCATTCGTCGGTATAATGCCTGACGGCTTAACCCTAATGATTTAGCAACTCGGGCAATGACCCCGTTTTGGTTGATTAATGCTTGTTCAATCTGTTGTTTACTCGGCTCAGAATCACAGTTTGAGTTACTAACAATAGCATTTGGCGCTTGCTGAGCTTCTGGATCATTTAATTTAACTGAGGGCTCGACCAATACTGACAAACCTAAATCATGACAGGTTAATTGAGCCGATTTAGCTAATAAGACAGCACGCTTACACACATTTTCCAACTCTCTCACATTCCCCGACCAAGAGTGAGTTAACAATGCCTGCTGCGCTAACTTATCAAAGCTAAAGGCATCTCCGACAAAATGATGTGCTAAGGGTAAAATGTCATCGACTCGTTGGTGCAGCGGCGCAATTGCTAACTCAATAACATTTAATCTATAGAATAAATCCTCACGAAATAAGCCATTGGCAATATCCTCCGCTAAATCAGCGTTAGTTGCACTTATCACCCGCACATTGACCTTACGGGTTTGGTGACTTCCCAAACGCTCAAACTCACCAGTTTGCAGCACTCTAAGTAATTTTACTTGTCCAGATAATGGTAAATTGCCAATCTCATCGAGGAATAAAGTTCCTCCATCTGCGGCTTCAAAACGCCCAATACGTGTCTTATTCGCGCCGGTAAAAGCTCCAGCTTCTGCACCAAAAAGTTCTGCTTCCAATAGGTCCATTGGCAGTGCACCAATGTTGACTTTAATAAACGGCTTATCTTTTAATTGGGAATTAGCTTGTACAATATCAGCAATTTTATCTTTACCAGCACCATTTGGGCCGGTGATCATAATGGATACATCAGAACGGGCCACTTGCAGAGCTAAGTCGATACAGCGCTGCATAGCCCCACTCCCAAACACCATGCCACATAAAGCAGCATCTTTAATCGCACTCATGCGTTCTGAATCAACCCGAGATAATTGGCTATTTTGCTTAGAAAGGTGGTAAATGGATAACAAATTATTAATGCTATTAAGCAGCTTGGCATCATCCCAAGGCTTACCCATGTAATCAGCCGCACCCGCTTTCACTAGCTCAACAGCGGTTTCAAGTTGAGTCCATGCGGTCATTAGAATAATAGGTAAGTTGGGTTGTTGTTGACGTAATGTGTAGAACAACTGCTTACCTTCTTCACCAGATGTAGTGTCCTGAGTAAAGTTCATATCTTGGATGACTAAGCTAATGTCTTGCTCAGCGACAATCTGTAACGCTTGCTTTGGTGTGTCACAGCTTAATGACTTATAGCCATGAATATCCAACATTAATGTCAGAGCACTACAAATTGCATGATTATCGTCAACGACTAAAATACTGTCCATGTGTGATTTGTTTCTCTTCAGTTTTATCTGATTAATGGTTATCGATAAATAACAATTAAAATTAACCCGCCAAATTGAGTTGATTGCACAAACAAGTTTATGAAGCCTGATATTTTAACTAACAAACTACCGTAAAATGGTCTCATTGACGAAAACATATTACGGCTCCTGTTAATAATAGATTTTATTAACTGCGATTACACATTACGTGTAGCCATAGCTGGCGAAATACTTGATGCTCTAACTGCTGGTACAATTACAGCTAATGTTGTCACCACTAATAACCCAACCACCGCAATAACAGGATAAACAATGGGTAATATTGGTAAACTATATAACGACATTAACTGCTTACCTAATTGCAGTGATAACATTCCTCCAATCAGACCACCAGCAATACAAATGATGTAATTCTCAACCATAAAGTAACTCACAATATCGGTTTTTTTAGCGCCTAAAGCCCTGCGTGTACCAATTTGTTTTGTTCGACGTTGGATATTAAACATCACCATTCCCGTTAAACCTAAAGCCGTTATCAACAGCAGTAACATCACCATAATGCTTAATATGGTGGCCATAAGCCTGTGGTTACTATAAGTGAGATTTTTCATCTCAGTTAACGATGAGAAACTGTCAATCACCCGATTTGGGTTTTCTGCATGCAACACCTTGACTATCTGTTCTTGTAAATCTGCAATGTGCTCAGGCAACGATCTAACCACATAAGTTTTATTACTGTTATTGCCACCAAAATCTATGTTGGCCAACACGCTGTATTCAAAGTTGCGATGATCAACCCAAGCGCCTTGCAGCTTTTCCACTACGCCGATAATTTTAATCGTTTGTTCGCCTTGATAAACGGTTTTACCCACAGGTGATTCATCCCCCCAAAATTCTTTTGCCAAAGGCTGGGAAATAATCGCCAACATACCAGTTTCATCAATTCTGGTATTGATTTCTTCAGGCCTAAAATTACGCCCATCAACAATCTTTGCTCCCATCACATTTAACCAATGATCATTACTTAAATAGAAGGCAAATCCCGGCATACTTTTAGCGGTATCTTCATCTGGTCCATCGACAAACCGATCCATCCAACCGCTGTCACTTAATGGCATCATATTGGTTGACGCTGCATCAATCACGTTGGGGATATCCCTGAGTATTTGCTGATCGATAATATTCTGCTTAACGTTATCAATTTCTGGGTCAAAGTTATAAACATTAAAACTGAGTATTTGATCTTCTGTAAAACCAGACTCACGCTGCATCATGGTTAGGCGTTCATGAATAATAAAACTGGCATTGGCAACAATAGCAACCGATAAAATAATTTGTAACAGCAGCAATAAAGGGCCACTTTTACTGCGCATTAAACTAGACACTATTGGTTTGATATGTAACATGTAAGCTCCTTGTACTATTAATCTTAATAGTGATTATTGTGCTTTTAAGTACACACTCGGTTTAGTACGGCACACGACCCAAGCGGGATAAACACCCGCAAGCGCAGCGGTTGAAATTGCTATCAAGGGTGTAACAAACCACATACTGCTATCTAGCCCAGTCACACTTGGGTCAACGTTAAACTCAGCATGTAGCAGGGTTAATGTTCCCCACGCCCAAAGTAAACCAACAATGCCACCAATAAAGCCAATCATCCCCACTTCAACCATGTATTGTGCAAATATTTGCCCACGACTTGCACCAATGGCGCGGCGCACACCAACTTCTGGTGCACGTTTTAAGAATTTAGTCAGTAGCAGTCCCAAAATATTTACCAAGCAAACAATTAAAAACAACACGCTTAAACCGACTAATATTTTATTGTCACTAGGTACAGCATTGTTATCTTCCAACAATTTATCAACAGGACTGATTTGTGCCGATTCGGCTGGCGTTTTAGCGGTGTCGGTGAAACGCCCAAAACTACGCTGTTGCTCAACATAACGGGTTAACCAACTCTGTAATTGATTTTTTTCTTCAGTGGTCTCAAGTAATGTCCAAAATTGAATCCAAGTTTTTTCAGATCGTAACCGGTCTTGATAACTCAGCATTGGCTCAAATCGCCAACCACTAGTATTTCCCCATACATCAAACTCTTCTTGTTCACTTAATGAAAAAGGAATAAAGATGTGTTCTGCATCATTAAATGCACCATTGGTTGGGTCGTAATATTTAGGTTTTGGGTTCCAATCCTTGATCACTCCGACCACTTGATAAGGCTTACGATTTAAATAAATCGTCTTTCCTACGCTGTTTTTGCCATCAAAAAATGTGTTATTTATTTGCTCGCCAATCACAACTTGGTAAGCAGGTTGTAAATCAACACTTTTATTCCAGCGATTACCAAATAGAAAAGGAACGTCAAAAATAGTGAAAAAATCAGTATCCGTAACGCGTACACTTCTTAATACTGGCGCTTTGGTCTCATCATCCGACTGCATGGCCAGTCCCGTGCGATATGAAGCCGCTTTTATAGCGAGTTCATTATTATTTCTTAAATTTGACACGTCGGTAAACGTCATATTGGTATTAAATTCATCCCAGGTATCTAAACCCTGGCTCCACAATTGAATCGAATTAACTTGATCATTTCGATCCCCTGCGGGGTTATATGACATGGTTTTATATACATTCAATGTGGTAATTGTAATGCCGATACCAATAGAAATTGCCAGCACCATAAGTAATGACAACATTGGGGTTTTCTTTATGCTGCGCCAAGCAAGGTCGCAATAATATAAAAACATAGTGATTCTCCTTGCGAATAATTATGCGCCGCTAACAATCTGATTTAGTTCGGCGGCTTGCTTTTGGTCAGCCACTTTCTTAAGCTCGGCCACCACACTATGATCGGCTTTTTGATACATAGAAAAATCACAAACCTGACCGTCGACAATTTGAATATTTCGTTGAGCTCGACGGGCAAGTTCTGCATCATGGGTCACCATGATAATGGTTGTACCTGACTGATTAATGTTTTCTAAAAGCTCCATCACTTGGCGCGCCATTAAGCTATCTAAATTACCTGTTGGTTCATCGGCAAGCAAAAAGCGCGGCTCACCCGCTAATGCTCTGGCAATGGCAACACGTTGTTGTTGACCACCAGATAACTGGGTTGGTAGGTGCTTCATTCTTGCTGCTAATCCCACTTGCTCCAATGCGGCTTCAACACGACGCTTACGTTCACTCGACTTTACGCCTCTATAGCGTAATGGAACTTCCACATTTTCAGCCAAATTTAAATCAGGAATAAGGTTAAAACCCTGAAAAATAAAACCTATTTTTTCATTACGAATTTGAGCACTTTTGTTATCACTCAAATTAGATACATTCACCCCATCTAAGCAGTATTCTCCTTCAGTAAATCCTTCTAATAAGCCGGCAATATTTAAAAATGTGGTTTTACCGGAACCTGACGGCCCTGTGACAGCCACAAACTCACCTTCAGCAACATTAAGGTTAAACTCGCGTAATGCATGAGTTTCAACTAAATCCGTTTTAAACACTTTGCTGATATTCTTCATTGATAACATGTGAATTCCTTATTTATCGCTCACTACATTAGACGCAGTTTACATTTATCGATTGTTCAAAAAATTGTGGGTAAAAGTGATCGTAATTAATAATTTAAAACCATTTTTATAGCGGAATAAAAATCAAAATCGGCTAATATTCTAAACATTTCACTGTTAAATCCGCATTGCGTTTTCTCTGACACTATCACTGTTAAATCAATTACTTGAAAAGTAAATACTAACCAATCTAAACTTGAATTAACTCTATAGTTCACTGATAAACTCAGTAGAATCAATGCCATCACAGCAATAACAGGCTTGATGTGTGTCAGTTTCATTGTTGTGTCCTCTGTACCGTTAATTTCAACGTCACTTTCCTATCCGCACTATCTGATTTGAATGCTGTCATCATTGCTAAAGGCTTCTGTACCCGATATAACCCAAATATCACCTTCTTTACCCCCATCAACAATTTCAACTTGACTCATGCTTCTTGCGCCGAGTGTTACAGGTGTTTTATAGGCAATATCATCTTTAAGTAAGTAAGCTGTAGCACCGCCGCGATTCAAAAAATCACCACGCTTAACCATGAGTACGTTGGGTCGATTTTCTAATAATACCCGTGCGGATAAACGTTGATTTTGGCGTAATGACAATTGATCATTTGCATTAAAACGCACTCTTGCTGTCACTTCGCGATTACGTACTTCAGGGGATATAGATGCTAGATGGCCAATCACGTTAATACTGCCAAAACTAAGTTCAACTTCCATACCAATGCCTAAATCGTCTGCATAAGATTCAGCTACCGCAAGTTCTGCTTCAAAGGCACTTAAATCAACCACAGTGAGAATGGGCTGAGTTGCCCCGATACGTGCTTTTTGCTCAACTAACCAATTACCAATTATGCCTTTCACTGGTGCTTTGATGTTAAGCGCAGCGATTTGTCGCGTTAACTCAGTAACCACTAATGCTTGTCTTTCCACTTCTAATGCACGATTTTTAAGCTCAAATGCTAATGTGTCGCGCATTAAATCGACTTCTTCAATAGCGTGCTTATGTAATAGCATCGCTTTATGTAAGTCATCTTTACCTTTTTCAAAATCAATTCTGCTGATCAAGCTAGTTTCAATTAATTGATCACCTCGGCGACTTTCACGTTCAGCGGCCTCTAAATCGACTTTTGCCATATCAAGTACTTGGCTGACTTTTAATTGTTCTCTACGAGCATCTAATTTGGCTCGTTCCAAACTACTTTCCATTGATGCCAATAATGATTGCTGCTGCTCAAAACTACTTTGTAATTTATGGCTTTCTATTTGTGCCACAACTTGCCCTTGTTCGACTTCATCACCAGGTAAACTTAATAACGTGACCACACCTTCTTCGGTGCTGTATAGAATCGGCGCATTTGCCGCTACAATCTTCCCCGTTGTGGCAATATCTCTCACTAAGGTGCCACGAGTTAACGTTGCTAATCGTAAGTCTTTGGACTCTATGGAACGGATATTGCCGTCGTACTGCAAACTTACCCATACCAAAGCACTGACAGAAATAGTTAAGACTGCTAAAATTAAAGGCACTCTCAATTTGTGCTTCAATTGAGGTGCTACAACTCTGTCTTGGCCGCTGGTATCTTTAATCATTGTCAATTCCTTAATGCAATTTGCTGTATTCAAGAGAGACCACAACAATGCTAACTAACCAAGATAAAGCACAGCTCGTGCCAAAATTATTTTATAAAACAAAAACAACAACATATAACAAACTCGTTCGTATAAAACACCTTGGAAGTGTCCGCGGACACTCACAAAACTGTCCGAAAATAAATAAAGTGTCCGAACGGACACTTTATTTCTGTCATATTGAATATTCAGGGGTAGATGAAAATGAATAAAACGTTGTTTAGCATAGAGCCTGTTGGAATAGAAACGGCATAGGGTTATCAAGAAGGCTTTGTTGAGCATTCACAGCACTAATATCAACTCTAGGAACACTTATCTTAGCTTGATAATTAGGGTTAATACGCCTCTAAAATAGCGCTTATCATCACGCCATAAATGAATAGTGTTTAAATAAAATGCCCCGAACCAGAAACGCTAAACAGCCAGTGTTCCATGGCTGGCTAAAATTTCAATTTATCTTGCGGTGATATTAGCTATGACAATATATCGTCACACTGTTTGAGTGTCAGCCAATTGCATTTACTACAAGATGACACTCAACATATGCCTGGCGTTTTAGTAACTTGACTGGCGTGCCTTGTCTAAGGCCTCACATAAAGCTTTTACACCTAATAGTGCTCTGGGAGAAGCTCGGTGCAGTAAATCTGCATTGAGTTGGTAAATATGCTTGTTTTTTACCGCAGGTAATTCTGGCCATGCCGACCAATCAACACCTAAAATATTACCCTTATCCTGGCTTTGTAATATCACTTGTGCTTGGGTGAGTAATACATTCTCGATACTGATTTGTGGATACTCACTGGCGGCATCGTAAAACACGTTATCGCCATGACATGCCGAAATACTGTGCTGTATCCAGCTGCCTTTCGCCACTGTCATCAAAGGCGTTGACCAGAGTTGATAAAACACTTTAACTGACGGCTTACTGCTATTGTGCTGACGAATATCGGCCAATTGCGTTCGATAATCTGCGGCAACCTGATAAGCCTGTGTTTGCAAACCTGTCAGCTGTCCTAAGTGTTCTAACTCACTCGCTACATCATCTAATGACTTGGGATCGCTATTGAACACCTTAAAACCTAACTGCTTAATTTGATTAATGTCTTCCAGTTTATTACCACTTTGCCACACCACCACCAAATCCGGATTTAGCTCAATAATGCGCTCAATTTGAATACCGTAATACCCGCCGATGCGAGGGATAGATTTTGCCGCTTCAGGGTAATCGGCATGATCTGTGGTGGCGACAATCTTTTCGCCAGCACCTATCGCAAATAGCATTTCTACCCCATGGGGCGACAATGCCACAATCCGTTTTACCGCATGGTTATCACTTGGCTGATTATCAGCCGCTAAAACGGCACCGCCCGTTAGGGTCACAAACAAAATAACTACTCGGATCAATTGGTTAACAATAAAATGTGGCAAACGAAAATCCTTATCATAAAAAATTAACATGGAGTAAAAGTGAAAAAACATCTGGTACTATTCAATATCCTCAGGTTTGAAAGGTTAAATGCCCCCCTTACCAAGCCTGCAATTTTGCAAATTCGATGAGATTTTCTGGACGATATTGCTCATTTTGCTGCCAACGCAGCTTAACTGAATCATGCACTTTGATGGTATCTGTGGTGTCAATTGGGCGTAACGTTTTTTGCTTTAAGCGATAAAACTTACGTCTAGAGTTCATCATCTTGGCTAACGGGTTAAGCACAATACCATTCAATAAATGATTTTCAATATTTAACCCACTTAACTGAGCTTGTTGCATCATCCATTGTAACGGGATATCTGATAACGCTGTGCCATCAGCATCTGGGGCATAACTGCCTCCCACATTACTGTGTGCACCGGCAAACCACATTTGTTCGATACTCACCCCATCTTTGGGTGACCATAATGTCGGTGCAAAGTCTTCACGGTGTTCATCAATCGCTAAAGCATGACGCGCCACTTTGACATTGCCGCCAATTTTGGTGTCATAAAACTCATCTTTGTCCTCAAACAACCCTAGAAATGAAAATGGGATCCCCATAGCGCCTACTGTGTCCCACACACCAATAAAGGCCACATCTCTTGAGGGGTGTGAAAATTGTTTTCTAAAGTCAATCGATTTACTGCCATCTGGGGCATATTTCACATCCTGGGTTTTGTAATGCTCAAATGCCTGCTGAATATATTTTGCTTCGGGGCGTTTAATAATGCCGCAATTATTAATTAAGCCAGATAAACAGCGCACCGTGTAAGCGCCACGACTAAAACCGAACAGCCAAATCTCATCTCCAGGCGAATAATTTTGCACAATGTAACGATAACCGTCGACAATGTTTTTATGTAATCCGCGTCCCGTCGCGCCGCCAACTAAGGCGTCATGATACGAACCTATTCCCCAATCATAAAATACTTGCTGCGGCTTACCGTCAGCGGCAATCGGCTGAATAGCGCGGGCAATTTTCAGCACATTGGTGGCATAATCCTTTGCTACATCAAGCTCTGGACGATTCCAGGTGCCATCGGCACACACTACAATTCTTTTATTCATCGTTATAAATCCTTTTACCATTACTCCCTTTAGACTAAGGCCCTATTGGAAACTTGTCTAAAAAACCATCTACTGTCATAGTTGTTGCAGCATTATTCCATTCTTACCACTTACACTAAAGCGAGTCCGAATATGATAAATCCGGCAGATTGCGTACTAATGGTCGTTGATGTTCAAGATAAGCTTGCACAAGTGATGCAACATTCCGCCCAATTGCATCACCATATAGCGACCCTGATTAAGGGCACTGCGCTATTTGGTATGCCGGTAATTTGGCTAGAGCAGTTGCCCGACAAGCTTGGCACCACCTCAGCTGAACTTGCTGAAATACTTTCCCCCATTTGCCAGCCTATTGCAAAACAGCATTTTAGCGGCTGGCAATCGGAACAAGTACAAACCTTGCTCGCCAAAAAAGGCCGTAAACAAGTGATTTTATGTGGTATTGAAACCCATGTCTGCGTTTATCAAACGTGCAAAGATTTACTACAACATGATTTTGATGTTCACATAGTCGCCGATGCGCTGTCTTCGCGGTCAATCGACAACAAGGTGCTAGGTATTCAAATGATGTTAAACCTTGGCGCACAACTCACCAATGTGGAGTCGTTATTATTTGAACTGCAACATCAGGCTGAAGGTGATCGATTTAAAGCATTATTAAAACTGATTAAATGATCTTTTCGCGCTAATCGGCGTATCATCAATTATGTTTTTGATCCTGTTAGCTGGTTATGAATAAACAATCCGATCCTTTAAAAAGCGCAAAAATTCCTAGCAGCCGACTTTCACGCTTTTCAGCCTTTGGCGGTTTAGCCACTCGCCTTGTGGGTAATGTGATTAAAGAAGGGATGAAGCAATACAGCCAAGGACAATCACCTAAACTACAACAACTGATCATGACGCCAACGAATATGGGTCACGTCGCCGACAAATTGGCTCAGCTTCGTGGCGCGGCAATGAAAGTAGGCCAGATGCTGTCTATGGATGCGGGAGAATTATTGCCACCTGAGCTGTCAGAGGTTTTAGCCAAATTACGTTCTGAAGCTAACTTTATGCCTCACAAACAACTTGTTGGCGTTTTAAAAAGCCAATGGGGCGAGCACTGGCTTGATGCATTTGGTCAGTTTGAATTACGCCCATTTGCTGCTGCATCCATTGGTCAGGTACATTTAGCCTATTTAGCCACAGGCGAAAAACTTGCCGTCAAAATTCAATATCCTGGGATTAAAGACAGTATCGACAGCGACATAGATAACGTGGCCACGTTATTAAAAATGTCGGGGCTTGTGCCGGATAATGTCAAACTTGACCAGCTTCTGCTGCAGGCCAAACAACAGTTGCACCACGAAGCTGATTACATTCACGAAGCGGCCTTACTCAATCAATACCAAAACTGGGTTAAGCAACAAACTCACTTTGTGGTACCTAAAGTCTATCCGCAGTTAAGTAATGACAGCATCTTGAGCATGGAATTTGTCGAAGGTGCGCCAATAGAATCCGTAATATCACTTGACCAAAGCAGCCGAAATAAAATTGCCCGTCAATTATTACAACTATTTTTAGATGAGTTATTTACCTTTAAGTTAGTGCAAACCGATCCTAATTTTGGCAATTTTCAATACCAAGCTGATACCGGAAAAATTGTCCTGTTAGATTTTGGTGCGACCCGCGCTGTTCCTGAATATTTGTCTAATGGTTACAAGCAATTAATGCTAGGGGCAATGACCAGTGACTATGAATTAATTACCCGCGCTGCAGCTGATATTGGCTTTTTTCAAGATAATATTACCCCCCACCAACAACAGCTGATTGTGGATATATTTCACCAAGCCTGTGAGCCATTACGCTGCGATGGCGAGTATGATTTTGCGCAAAGTCAGCTAGCGAAACGTATTACTGATGCGGCAAAAGTGATGAGCACTCAACAAGATGAATGGCACACGCCACCTATGGATGCTATTTTTATTCATCGCAAGTTAGCAGGGATTTATTTATTAGCGACCAAAATTAAAGCAAAGGTGAATGTAAGCGCATTATTTTCTGTTCATCAACCTAGCGATGATGCAAGAAAAGCGTAACATAATCGGTCTATTATGCCGGTGATGGCAACAGCTTCATTACCCACCACTGCCAAATGTCATCTGGAATAAATATGAACCTTGCGATATCAATTAGCTTGAAAAGTTTATGTGTGTTGATGTTATTGGTTAACCATACAAACCAAGCACAAACTGTCACACCGAATGCAGATATAAAACAGCTATCAATACCCACTACTGGCTCAAAAAGCCAAATAGCAACTAGCAGTAACCTTGCACGCGAGGCTGAACAGCTGCTTATTACTCAAATTGCCGAGGGGGTTTATCAGCATAGTTCATATTTAAATGTCCCCAATTTTGGTATGGTTGACGCTAATGGCCTAGTCGTTGTGCAAAATAAGCTGGCGTATATCATTGATACACCATGGACTGACAAGGACACAGCAAAGCTACTTGATTGGATAAATCAACAAGGTTTTACCGCGGTAGCCAGTGTTTCAACCCATTCACATCAGGATCGTGCTGGCGGCATTGGCTATTTAAACCGTCAGGGCATTAACACCATAGTCTCTGAAACCACCCAACAAATTTTAGCTAAGGCCCACAAACCCCAAGCACAAAAAATATTCAAAGATAAGCGTTATATTATGCAAACTGATCTTATCGAGGTGTATGACATGGGCGCTGGGCACACCCAAGATAACCTTGTGGTATGGTTACCCAAACAGCAAATACTTTTTGGCGGCTGCCTGATTAAATCACTTAACTCAACAAGCATGGGATATATAGCAGAAGCCGATATGCAAGCTTGGCCATTGACAGTGAAAAAAGTCATCCAACAATTTCCGCATATTAATCAAGTTATTCCAGGCCATGGGGCACTAGGCGATAGCACTTTACTCAATCACACCATAAACCTAATAGAAAAATATAATAGTCAGCAATTACAATAAGTTTTTAACTATACCTGCAGTAAAAACCATTAATAAAATCAACTCGGCAAGAGTTGTTACAAGGAGAGTCACCATGTTTAGTCACGTTATGATCGGTGTTAACGATATTGAAAAATCGAAAAAGTTTTACGATGCTATTTTAGGCGAATTAGGTCACGCACCGGGTACTATCGACGAAAAGGGGCGTTGTTTCTACTTCACCCCTACGGGTATTTTTGCATTAACCAAACCGATTAATGGTGAACCCGCTTGTCACGGTAATGGCACAACCATAGGTTTTGCTGCAGCAACGCCAGAACTTGCCAATGCTTGGGAAGCCGCTGGAGTTAACAATGGCGGCACCGCCTGTGAAGATGCCCCCGGTATTCGTCAAGGCCCAGGCTTTCAATTATACCTAGCCTATTTGCGTGACCCAGATGGTAACAAACTGTGCGCTCTGCACCGAGTATAAAGGCGACTTAATCGCCACTGTGTCTCACTCAATAAATGTTGAGTGAGACACTATTTTGAATAACCCCAATGTTGCCTAAAAGCAATAATTTGCAAACGCTATATTCTCAGACTTAGACTTTGGCTAAGATTTGAATTTGAATTTAAATTCAGTTAAGCACAAAGGTTTAACCTATCAGTCCGCTAACTATTACGCATCCTTAGTCAGTCCTTATTTCCATCACTCCACCATTGATAAGTCATCCCCAAGGCATAATTGTGGCATCAACTCAAAATTGATACATACTTAATGACTTAGATCTAATTGCTTACCCCAGCCCCATTATTTATAAGGAACTTGACCAACATGAGTTTTCAGATTGAAAAAATTGGCCAAATTGCTATTGCCGTTACCGACATCAGTAAATCCGTCGCCTTTTATCGCGATATGCTTGGCTTAAGCTTATTATTTGAAGTCCCATCGGGGTTAGCGTTTTTTAACTGTGGTGAAACACGCTTAATGCTCACCACCTTGCAGGGAAAAAGTGAAGACCATAAAACCTCAGTAATTTATTATCAGATGTCAGATATCCACGACGCCGCAGCCCAACTAAAAGCGAAAGGCATGACCTTTGAACGCGAGCCGCAGCTGGCAGCCAAAATGACCGACCACCATTTATGGATTGGCTTTTTACGAGACCCGGATAACAATTTAATCGGCTTAATGGCTGAACTACCATTGGAGTAAATCCATCTCCCCTTGCGCCAACCTTATAGGGTGTTGCAGCAACGTCACTCAGATAGCCATAGGATGTCATCAGCATTTGAAGCGAACGCATAAATAACCTCAGTTAATGATGCATCCCCTAAACCAACAAGGTAAAATGCCAGTCCTTTTTATGCTGTGAGTGGCCTTTTACCATGTCTGATATCGATCCCTGCTTTATTCAATTCAGTGACAGTATTGCCCAACACAGTTTACCAGCCTCTTTTACATTTCCGTTTTACTACCAGCCACACCCAATATGTTTACAAGCCGCACAGCAATTACAGCAAGAGTTATTAATAAAAAATCCTTGGCAGCATAACTTTGGTTTAGACCCTGAAAATGATCGTGGCATGATCATTGGAAAAATGTTTGGGGTGTTAGTGGTAAAAGATCAACAGGGAAAAGTGGGGTTTTTAGCGGCATTTTCAGGCAAGCTTGCCGATCAAAATATTCTGCCACCTTTTGTGCCACCTGTTTTTGATATGCTGACAAAAGACAGTTTCTTTAGCGCAGAAAACAAACAAATTAATGATATCAATCAGTCAATTATTCAGCATGAATCTGAACCAGAATTGGCACTTTTACAAAACTTGCTCGCGAAGCAACAGCAACAGGCTGATACGGCATTAGCTTTATTACGTTCAAGCATAATCGAAAACCGTAAACACAGAAAAGATCAACGCGAACAAGCCTATATCGATTTAACTGAGGGTAAGCTCAGTGCTGAAGCATTTAAAAGCTTGTCAATTGAGCTTAGCCGTCAAAGTGTGCAGCAAAAATATCAATTAGCCGAGTTAAAACAACACTGGATGGCAAAAATTGAGCACACACAACGACAAGTCGATAAGCACCTGCATCAGATTAAACAACTTAAAAAACACCGTAAGCAACTGTCTAACCAATTACAACAGAAGCTGTTCAATCAATACCAGTTTTTAAACATTACCGGGCTTACCCGTGATTTAAATAGCCTATTTTTTGATGCGCCAAATCATCTGTCACCCGCGGGGGCTGGAGAATGTGCCGCCCCCAAATTATTGCAATATGCTTTTAAGCAGCAATTAACCCCGATAGCCATGGCTGAGTTTTGGTGGGGACAATCCCCCAAGTCAGAGATCAAACAACATCAAAATTACTACCCTGCATGCCACAGTAAATGCCGGCCAATTTTGGGGCATATGTTATCCGATATGCAGGTCGACCCAGACCCATTAATCATCAACACCGCTGAAGATAAACACATAGACATTGTTTATCAGGATGCGGATTTTGCCATCATTAATAAGCCAGCTGAAATGCTATCTGTTGCGGGTAAAAATGTCACCGACTCGGTGCAAACCCGTATGCAGCAACGTTTCCCACAAGCGACAGGGCCTTTGATCGTGCATCGGCTTGATATGTCGACATCAGGCTTAATGGTCATCGCATTAACAAAAGAAGCGAATAAAGCCTTACAACAGCAATTTATCAATCGTACTGTGACAAAACGCTATATCGCCCTAGTAGCGGGTAGGCCTAGCCAAAAACAAGGCCGCATCACTTTACCGCTGCGTGTCGACTTAAATGATCGACCAAAGCAATTAGTGTGTTATGAGCATGGAAAAAATGCTGAAACCTTCTGGGAAGTTTATAAAAGCAAAGGTGAAACCACCCTATTACACCTCTATCCTAAAACCGGCCGTACCCATCAACTTAGGGTGCATTGTGCGCATCATTTGGGCTTAGGTTTACCGATCGTGGGGGATGATTTGTATGGTCAGCAAGCCAAGCGGTTACACCTGCATGCGGCCTATATTGGTTTTATCCACCCCTCTAGCGGCCAATGGGTTGAGTTTACTGTGCTAGCGGATTTTGAATAAGCAAATTCAAAAACAACACTGAATGCCACTTATTCTACTCGGCTAAAAATCAATCAAATCTTACTTTTATAAAAGAGTGTTAAATTCAGCTGACACTTTGAAAGGATCGATCATTGATTAATAGTGGTCATGTTAAAAAATATAGGTTAATGTAAGCAAATATTTATAATTTTACTGCTACGCCAATGATTTTTTTTGCTTAAAAAATCAACAAAAAAATGAGGTGATTTGAATAAAAACACCTTAAATGCAGTAACAAAAAACAGCTAAGACCCTGATTAACATATAATTATAAGCTTAACACTATTAAGGATAAGAGTGGAACTATGAAAGAGTGGTATTTCTCAAATAATGGTGAAGTTAGCGGACCTTTAGGTCTGGCAGAGTCCAACAAGTTTATCGAAAAAAATCCGCATACCTATGCTTGGCATCCTTCTTATGCGCAATGGATACCGGTGAGCCACGTTGATGAGTTTGATATTGTTATCACACCACCACCGCCTCCCCAAGCGATCCCTAAAAAACTAGTTGAGCGTTTTATTGCTAAAGAACAAGAGCTTAATACTGAATTAAGCCGCATTGAAACCACATTAAAAGCCATTACAAGTGCTTTTGCTGATTTTGATCGCGATACCAATAAAACCAAAACGGTCACCCAGAATTTGAATCAAGAAGTGAAAGCAACAATTCGCAGTGTAAATGAACAGTATGAAGCTTTACAACGTAAGCTGGCTGGCGTAGCGAATTAATGTTTTTGATCTGATTGCGATCACAACCACTGTTGATAACGACTAAATAAGAATGATAACTATGAAAAAATGGTTTTTTTCACATGATGGCGATGTTTCAGGGCCATTAACTCAAAGTGAGGCTATTGCATTTTTACAAAATGAGCCTGACTGCTATGGCTGGCACCCTTCATTTACCCAATGGCTACCGGTTAGCCACATTGGCGAGTTTGCGGGCGTTGTTCCGCCGCCAACATCACCAGCTGAAATTCCTACCGAATTGATTAATGAATTCAATACCAAACGTAATGAACTACATGAAAAAATCAATGAGATGGATGAGTCTGTAAAGTATTCTAAAACATATCTTTATGAGCTAGAACAAGAGATTAATATCTACAAGCGCCTTACTAGCAAGCTAAGTGATGATGTGAAAAACAACATCAATACCATTGAAAACAAGTACGAAGGCTATCAAAAGATATTAGAAGAATTGGTTGATGCCGTTAGCATTGCCAAATCTGAAATCACCGAAGTGACCAGCGAGTTTGACAAGCGTGTTGTTGAGCGAGCACAAGATCAAGCATCTGTTCCTACGCCTCCTCAAGCGATATTAGACAGCACACCTAATGTATCTTTAGACCCTGTTGTTGCTAAACCTACTTCTGAACCTATCGCTGCGTCTTTAGATCCTGTTGTGACTAAACCTGCTCATGATCCTATATCTGCGTCTTTAGATCCTGTAGCCACAAAATCACTTTCTGAGGCTATAACATCATCTTTAGATCCTGTAGCCACAAAATCACTTTCTGAGGCTATAACATCATCTTTAGATCCTGTAGCCACAAAATCGCTTTCTGAGGCTATAACATCATCTTTAGATCCTGTAGCAACAAAATCGCTATCTCTAGATCCGATAGCAACGCCAAGATCTGCATTAGATCCAATAGCTAGCCCAAGTTTGAGCCTAGATCCCATTCCGACAAAATCGCTATCTTTAGATCCCGTTGCCGTTAAAGCAACAAACTTAGATAACGTCGCCGAAATCAGACCAAGAACTGCATCTTTAGACCCACAGCCTATTCGTCCTTCAGCAAGCTTAGATAATGTTGCAGTGCGCTTAAAGCCGGGGGAATCGATTGATGACATCGCGCCAAAAAAGTCGCAAGAGAAAATTGATAATATTCAATTTTCTGAAGAACTTAAAAACAATATAGAACAAAAACTGGAAAAAGTTTTTGAAGAAAGCCCTGCTGTGCCGACTGAAAAAACCAGCAAAAAATCTGATACTGAAAAAACCAAAACAGAAGCACCGGCAAAGCTACAAGGTGTCACCAGCATTTTGAAATCAGTATTCAGAGGCGACAAGAAAGTTGAACCTAAGCAAGAAGTAAAATTGGATTCTCCAGTTACTTTAGCCCACAGTAACGACAACTTAGATGATGATCACGACGAACATGACGATCACCATGAAGAGAAAAATGGCACCACAGGTGATACCTCAGCCGACAAAGAAGGCCGTATGCGCCGTCGTAGTAGAAGACGCCGCTAGGCTGTTAAAATAAAAATGAAAGGCCAACTTAATCTAAGTTGGCCTTTTTATTGGGTGAAACACATTCACTTATTGCTGCAAAGATAAACAGATAAATCAAATATTCAAGCACAGGCAACTAACGATTTTTATAAAAGATCACATTGCATATTTATTATGCTAATAACCTCAAATCGGATTAATAGATGAATAAACCATATTTAAAAACACTATTAATCAATAGACTTACAGTAAAACTTAAACTTTGCACTGATAACAAGTCGAAGTTAGGCGTCATTAGTTAGTCTATCGCAGGTAATTTCAACCAAAACATCGGTATAACCAGTTGTTTTATATTCATTTATAATCAAGATTTTAGATTAAAGAATGACAAATCAACAACTCACAACAATAACGTGGTAACACTATATTTAGGCAACTTTAAAACGAGATACCTCGCGTTGTAGTTTATTGCATATTGTTCGAGTTGCTTTCACAATCGATTGGGTTTCATTAATCACATCATGGCAATGTATCGTTTTGTCCGAAAGTTCAGTGAGATTACGGTTAATTTCCTCAGATACATGAGTTTGCTCCTCGGTTGCTGTGGCTGTTTGACTCGACATATCACTCACTCTAGATGTTGAAGATAAAATCTCATCCAAAGCGGTTTGTGTTTGTGCTGTTAGTGCAACTGTTGAGTCAGTTAATGCCGCCCCAGCTTCGATGGTTTTGACAGCATCAGAAACCCCTTGCTGCAATATCTCAATCATTTTTTGAATATCTTGGGTGGAAGTTTCCGTTCTGCTGGCTAAGGTTCTCACTTCATCAGCTACAACAGCAAACCCTCGGCCTTGTTCGCCAGCCCTTGCTGCTTCGATCGCTGCGTTCAAAGCCAATAGGTTTGTTTGCTCAGCAATACCGCGTATGACATCCAGTACAGAAGCAATACTAGATGAGTTTTCTGATAATTTTTCTATCACTTTTACCGCTTGGCTAACTGAAGAGGAAAGCTCATCAATTTGATCAATCGATAATCCTAAGACTCTTTTCCCTTCGATAGTTTGATCGTTAACCTTATTGATTTCAGTCGCTGTGTCCATTGCATTTGATGCCACTTCTCTTACTGCTGCACTCATCTCATTCACAGCTGTAACAATGGTTTCCACAAATTGCGATTGATCTGTACTAATATCTAATGTCTCGCTAGATTTTTGGGATAGTTTTTCGACGGAAAGATTCACTTCATTGGAGTGCGAGTTAATACTGATTATCATGTTTTGTAATTGCTCAACAAACAGATTAAATGCTCTTGCTAAACTACTAATTTCATCCTCTCGACTAATTTTGATCCGCTGCGTGAGGTTGCCATCACCATTTGCAATATCATTAATTCTGTGGGTAATGTCATTAATCGCATCCACAATAGTTTTCGGGCCATAATAGGCTACAACTAACGCGAAAATCACCACAATCAATGAGATAACAATCGACATAGTGTTCTCAGTTGCCGTACGTTCGCTGATTATGTCATCAAGCTCTTTAACCCTATTGTCAGCGGCTTCACCTGCGGCGTTATAAATATCTCTTAAGGTGCCAAACTCTTTTTCTGCAACCTCATTATGAATTTTTTTGGCATTGACAAAGTCTTGCTTTTTAACGGCTTCAATGACACGGCTTGAAGCTTGATACCAAGTAGTAAATTGTCTGTCGAAATCCTTGGTGGCACCTGTGACCATGGGGTGGCCGGTTAACAGTTGTCTAAATTGCAACATTCTGTCTTTAGCCTGATCAACATTATCTTGCCAATTTTGTATTTCTTTTTGTCGTTGACTATCACTCAGATCTTTATCCAGCAAACTTACTGCACTTAATTGTGCCTGATATAAATCTCTATCAGCGTTCAAAATCGCAGAAGTGGCCGGATTGAACTGTTGGCTGAACTCTTGTAACTGCGCTAATGTGTTATTGATTCTGCTAGCATCAAATATCGTCACTGAAATTAACACAATGACAATGGCTATAAACATTAACGAGAACTTGATACGGATACTTTTAAACATGGCGGCTCCTTTTTTTTAAGCTTAGACACCAAATCATAAATAGCGAGTTTATGAAAAAGATACTCAATTAATCTTCAGCTTTACTTGAGGGAAAATCATTATTTAGTCTAGTCGCCAATAGTCTTTCAGTCGGCATTTTATTATTCAAAAAATAAGTAGTGCAGAGTAAAGTGGTCAAGCCCATCCTTATTTAAACAAGGCGGTTATTTTAAATTTGAATGAATTGATGTGGTCAAATATCGACAACCTAAGCTGTTAAGATCTTGAAAATGTTTTTGTGCTTAGACAAGCATACGTTAGCTGGGTGGGAGTTAGTTGTGATGAACTTGAATCTGTCGTTAATATCTGTCTCTACAAATCAAAATGCAGCAGAAAGTAGTGAATTGGATTTGCGCCAATAAATAATGCCGCTAGAAGCATATTATGCTTTTAGCGACAAATAATAAGATTAATAATCAAACCCTAACTGGGCTTTGATACCTGCATTAAACGCGTGTTTGATGGGTTGCACTTCGCTGACGGTATCCGCAAGCTCAATAATTTCTCGATGACAAGCTCGGCCGGTAATAATCACATGTTGCATTGCGGGTCTGTTTTTTAAAGCCGTTAATACGCGTTCAAGTTCAATATAATGGTAGCTAACCATGTAAGTTAATTCATCTAACAACAATAAGTTAACTGACTCATCCTGCAATAGTTTCTCGGCGTGTTCCCAGGCTTCCATGGCCGCTTTAGTGTCTTTTTCTTTGTCTTGGGTTTCCCAGGTAAAACCTGTGCCCATGACATGAAATTCAACACCTGCCCCTTCCAGTAAATTACGTTCACCACAAGCCCAAGTGCCTTTGATAAACTGCACCACAGCAGCTTTTTGACCATGGCCGACGGCGCGAGCAACCGAGCCAAAACCTGAGGTTGACTTGCCCTTACCGTTACCCGTTAACACCAGTAAAATACCTTTTTCTTCCTGTGCTGCGGCAATCTTTGCATCCACACCTTGTTTTACTTTTTGTTGGCGAGCCTTATGACGTTGGGCTTTTTGTTCGTCAATGTGGTTTTCGTCTTTGTTGCTATCCATCATCCAATCACTCCTATTAACTTTTTCAAATCTAAATGTTCTTCAAGTACATCGGCTAGGCGGTTCAATTGTTGTTCGCGGATTTGGTTGATGTCGATAACTTGAGCTTGCTCAAGCCCTGCCCAATCTAAAAGCAGCTGGCACGCTGATGGGTTATCTAATAATCCATGAATATAGGTACCGAGGATCCGATTATCTTGGCTTACTTGCCCATCGTTTTGCCCCGTAGGCGTTGAAATAGTGACGGGGTGAGTCACGGTTGTCGCGGTAAAATTTGATATCCCACAATGAATTTCATAGCCGTCAAAACGCACCTGTTGTTGATTAAGTTGTAACTGGCCGCTCACCTGAGTAAGCACTTTTTTGGCTGTCAATTCGGTAACGATATCTAATAGGCCTAACCCTGGAGTGCTGCCAGCGACATCTTCAATACCTAAGGGATCAGCAATCATTTTCCCAAGCATTTGATAACCACCGCAAATCCCCATCACTTTGCCGCCATAGCGTAAATGCTTAAAAATGGCTTTATCCCAGCCCTGTTGCCGCATGAAATTCAGATCTGCACGTACATTTTTACTGCCAGGTAGAATGATTAAATCGGCAGCAGGAAAGGGTTTATGTTGTTCCGCCATACTGATATATCGAAACTCCACCTGAGGGTGCAGCCTTAACGGATCAAAATCAGTATGATTACTGATCCGCGGAAACACTAACACTAAAACCACCAGCTTTTGTTGTGAAGCATTGCACTGGGTTGAAGCAGGTGATGCGATTAAACTGTCTTCGGCGTCTAAATGTAGATCGTGTAAATAAGGCAAGACTCCTAGCACCGGTTTTTGGGTATAGTTTTCTAGCCAATCTATGCCAGATTGCAGTAGGCTGATATCTCCCCTAAAACGGTTTATCACAAATCCTTTTACCCTAGCTTGTTCTGACGGACTTAATAAAGCCAGTGTACCCACAAGGTGGGCAAATACGCCGCCTTTATCAATATCGGCAATAATAATCACCGGACAATCGGCCTCTTCAGCAAACCCCATATTGGCGATATCACCTTGGCGTAAATTGATTTCTGCCGGGCTGCCTGCACCTTCAATAATCACCAAATCATACCTTTGCTGTAGGCGATTAAAGGATGTCATAACGGCATTAAGCGCCATGGTCTTATAACCTTGACTTTGGGGCCCGAAAAAAGCTTTAGCTTCAAGGTTGGTTAACGCTTTACCGTGAATAATCACTTGCGCACCTGTGTCTGAGCTAGGCTTGAGCAATACAGGATTAAAATCGGTATGGGGTTTAAGATGACATGCCACCGCCTGCAGCGCTTGGGCTCGGCCAATTTCCCCGCCATCTTCGGTGACAGCGCTGTTTAATGCCATATTCTGTGGTTTAAATGGCGCAACATTAATGCCTTTACGCGCAAACAACCGACACAACCCCGCGACTAAGGTACTTTTTCCTGCATCGGAGGTGGTGCCTTGCACCATTAAGCTGCCTTGCAATCGGCTAAATTGAGTCATTAAAGTAATATTTGATACTTGAGGGTTATTTATGATCATGAATTGATAGCTGTTTTTAACATAAGTGGTAATCCTGCCACGACAAGACTAACCTCATCCGCCAGCGCGGCAATTGCTTGATTTAGCCATCCGGCTTGATCGACAAACTCTCTACTCAGTTCGCCCATAGGCACAATACCTGAGCCCACTTCGTTACTGACCAAAACCACATGTGATTTAAGTGTCGGCAATACCGCTAGAAGATGATTTTTTTCTGTTTGCCAGTCGTGAGAGGCTAAATTTGTTGCCGACATTCTGCGCAAGGTTTCAGCTGTGGTATTGAGACTAGCGCGCAATAGGTGATTGGTTAAGTAGAGGGTTAGGCAATCAACCAGAATAACTTGATTAGCTTTATCTATTCGCGTTAAACACTCGGCTAATGCCAATGGTGTCTCTAAAGTTATCCAGGCTAAAGCACTGGTTCTTCTATCGCCTTGATGACGAGCAATTCTGTTTGCCATCTCGTCATCATTGCCTATGGTGGCGGTTGCAATGTACACAGGGGGGCAAGCTTGGGGGATTGAGGCTGTCATCTGGGCGACCCAGTTTTCAGCAAATCGGCTTTTACCGCTTCTGGCGCCCCCAAGCACTAAATGGATCATTAACTTAATCCAACCACCAAGATTACCAGGTAACATACTATTTCACTGACTTGTTGCGCAGCACCCAAAGTATCACCGGTATAGCCACCAATTTGTCGCCTAAATAAGCTGCCCAATAAAAACCTGACACACCACAGAATAATAAACAAAGCAAAAGCGGCCACGCCGTTTAACCAGAGTAAAACAAACAAACCGCTGGCTAATAAAATTAACAGATCATTAAATGATTGTTGCTGTGCTAATGGTTTAGATTTACCGCTGTCATCACGGACATATTTTTCACTAAAAATTAGGCTCGCGGCTAACACACGACTTAATGTATGCGCCACCACAAAACCGCTAATGGCTGCCATTGGGCTGTATAACGCCAACTCAACCAACAACTGCCACTTTAATAATAATGCTAAACCAATGGCTAATGCACCATAGCTGCCAAGACGTGAGTCTTTCATAATGCGCAGCTTATCTTCAACGCTCCAGCCGCCACCAAAGCCATCGGCGGTATCCGCTAAGCCATCTTCATGGAAAGCACCTGTTGCTAACACTCCGGCAACCATGGCTAGTAGCACAGCAATATTGGCTGGCAGCACCAACTGAGCTAGCCAAAAAATTAACCCGCTGATTAAGCCAATAGCTAATCCTACTACCCCAAAATATCGGCTTGATTGATTGAGTTTTTCAGCATCAATGACCACCCAAGATGGAATGGGCAGGCGCGTAAAAAAGCTCAACGCGACAAAAAATAAATTTAACTGTCTTAAACCACGGTATAGATTGAACATACTTTCCTTAGACCACATTCTCGACGCCAGCATCTTCAAAGCTGGCCATCTCATTATAAAAATTCACTGCGGCTTGAACTATTGGTAACGCTAATGCGGCTCCGGTTCCTTCACCTAGGCGTAAGCCCAAAGATAAAATTGGCTGTGCCCCTAGATGGCTTAACATCAATTTATGCCCCTGCTCTTCCGACTCATGGGCAAACACTAAATAGTCTCTTGCTGCAGGGTGTAATCTTACAGCGACAAGAGCCGCTGCGGTAGAGATAAACCCATCTATTAACACTAATATTTTCTGTTCTGCTGCGGCTAAAATTGCCCCCGTCATTTGCACAATTTCAAAGCCACCTAAATAAGCCAATATATGCACTGGCGAAGTCAATTTGGGTCGATGTAATTTCAATGCTTCATTAAGCAACGCTGTTTTCAAAGCCAAGGTTTTATCATCTATGCCAGTACCTCTGCCGACACAACTAGTCACGTCAAGCTCCAACAAAGCAGCCATAATTGCAGCCGCTGAAGAGGTGTTACCTATCCCCATTTCACCTAACGCGATAAGGTTACACCCCGACAATACATGACGTTCAACAACTTCATGAGCCGCCTCAAAACCTTGTTTAACTTGCTCAAGGCTCATTGCTGGCGCTAGATGCATTGCCGCAGTACCATTACCCAATCTGTGTTCAGTAATACCATCCAAGCCTAACGGAGCAAGTATTCCAGCATCTATCACTTCCAGATTAAAACCCATTTGACGGCAGAACACATTAACCGCTGCGCCACCGTTAACAAAATTCGCGACCATTTGGCTGGTGACTTCACTTGGCGCAATCGACACACCATATTGCGCGATGCCATGGTCAGCTGCAAACACCAGTAATCCTGGCTGAGTTATATGCAGTTTTTTAGCCTTTGGATCACGTGATAACTGAACTTGTGCAACCTGTTTAGCCAATAACTCCAACTGACCTAGCGCACCTTTAGGTTTGGTTTTTTGATCAATTTTATGCTGGATGATGTCGTCGAATTTATGACTAACGTGGTCAACTGCAAACATAAACGCTCCACAAAGATAACAATGACAAAGAAATTAACAACACAGGCATTTAACGCCGATGTCTTAAGATAAATAAGAAGAACACGCTGCCTATTGCCGCTGTGATAATACCGACAGGTAACTCCTGATTACCTAATACGCAGCGCGCCACAACATCAATCCACACCATAAATAACCCACCCACAATGGCGGTCACTATCATAGGCTGACGTCCAGGAAACAGTAGGCGAACACAATGGGGGATCATCAACCCTACAAAGCCAATTCCGCCACAACTAGCCACTAATACCGCGGTAATTAACGAGCACAGCAACAGCATATTAAGACGTAATTTAGCCACATTGACCCCTAGGGTATGGGCTGTTTCATCTCCCGCTTGCAGTGCTACAATTTGGCGTTTAAAAACAACAATCACCGCTAAACTGCCTAGCACAATAACACTGGGGAGAATCACCCCAACCCAGTTAGCTTTAGCAAAGCTACCTAATGACCAAAACAGTACTGATGCCGTGGCTTGTGGGTTTGAAAAATACAGTAATAAACTGGTCAGTGCCCCGAATAAAAACGAGGTTGCCACACCCGATAACAACATGCGTTCAACCTGGCTGCTTCGTCCTAAACCTGACAAACTCAACACCAACAATACCGATAAACAGGCCCCAGCAAATGCCCCTACGGGTAATAACAAGTTTTGCCAACTCCACCAATCAAGTCGCCCAGAAGACATGGCCGTTACCTGAATTTGATCGAACAGCCCACTGGACAAAAAGCTGAATACTAATACCGCGCCAAAAGAGGCTCCGGAACTAATACCAAACAAATAGGGATCAGCCAACGGATTACGGGTAACAGTTTGTAACACGCTACCCGCTAGCGCCAAGCCTGCTCCGGCAATAAACGCAAGCACAATGCGCGGAAAACGCAGCTCAAATACGATCCGTTCGGTTATGCCAGATGATTGCGCGCTCTCTTGCCAAGGAAGATGCTGCATTAGGGCCTGAAGCACATCATTAAAGCTGATATTCGCAGCGCCAAAACTTGCCGCTGCAATAGGGCTTAATGTGGCAAACAAGGCTAAAAAACATAGAAATAGTCGATACCTGTATTGATCTTTAACTGGGCTCATGACTGAACCTCAATATCACACAAAGATGAATGTTGTTCGGCTTTAGGGCTCGGCTTATATGGCGAATGAGGTAAAGGTTGCGACATATAACCGTAAAAGTAATTCACTAAGGGTTTAGCATGTTGCGGATGCGGCTTGACCTCACAACATACCTCAAATACCTCACCAATTTGTGCCTCTGTGAGTACCGCGCTAGGCGTGCCTTGAGCCACCAGCTGGCCTTTATTGAGCAATACCAAAGTATCACACATAGCGCTGGCTAAATTTAAATCATGGATAGAGGCGATAACGGTAATGCCTAAGCTTTTGACCAACTCTAGAATTTGGATCTGGTAACGAATATCTAAATGATTTGTGGGCTCATCAAGTATCAATAATTTAGGACGTTGCACTATGGCTCTGGCGATTAATGCGCGCTGTTTTTCACCTCCTGACAATTGACTGTATTGCAAAAAGGCCTTGTCGGTTAAACCCACTTTTTGAATGGCATCGTTTATCAGTTGATTATCAGCGGTGGTGTGGCCATCGAACATGCCTTTGTGCGGCGTTAACCCCATGGCCACCAGCTGGCTGGTATTCATATCAAAAAATTGTAGCGTGTCTTGCTGTACTACGGCAACTTGGGTAGCAAATGCCTTGGCGCTAAATTGGTTAATATCTTGATCAAACAGGCGGATTTGCCCATGTGTGGGAGTGATATAACGATAAAGACATCGAAGTAAACTCGACTTACCCGCACCATTTGGCCCTATCACCCCGAGCATTTGCTTTTTGTGAAGCGCAAAGGAAATATCCGCTAAGATAGCGGCATCGTCAACATGCCAACTAATACCATTAACAGACAAGGCTAGATTATCAGAGTGAGATGTTACGATAACGGCATCAATACTTGAAGACATCAAACATCGCCTCCCAAATATAGCCTTGCAGCTAGATAAATAAGACCACCTATAGCAAGGTTACCGACTATAAAAGCAAACAGAATTTCAAACATATATATGCCCCACTGAGTTATCCCGCTCAGGCAAAAATGGATAGTCTCAAGCTGGTATCTGACTTATATGGCTTACCAAGTAAGGCTGGCATCATATTCACAGTTGCGGGTACAGTTCGGGCTTTCCCGATTCCCAATACTCATGACTATATTTTACGATTGGCGTTAACCTTGTGATGAATCACTCAGCGCTGGCCAGTTTAATCTCACACTAAGGTTTTTAAACGCGAATGTATCTTGGTCGACATTTTCAAGGTATTGCCCATCGACAAAAACATCAACATGAAATAGCGCAGCATAAGGTAAATGAAACTGACTAAAAATACCTGCAGCTTGCTCAACACCCAAGATGGCAGCCATTATACATCGCATCACGCCACCGTGGGTGACTATTAATGCCGATGGGATCGAATCTTCTTTATAGGACTCAGGTTCTGCTGCTGAACGCTGCAGCATCTGCCATATTATTTGCGACACAGCAGCTTGCACTCTGGCACTAAAATCACCCAAATACTCTGCCTTTGGCGGTGTGTGCTTAATATCCCAAGGGTTTGACCAATATTCGGTTAACTGTGGCTCATGCTTTTGATACAGGGTTTGCCATGTTTGACCATCCCATTCTCCAAAATCAATTTCTTGTAAACCGTCCAACACCTTGATGGGCAATTGATGCTGTTTTGCGATAAGGTCACTAAACTGCAGGCAGCGTTTAAGTGAAGATGAATACACAACATCAGGCAATGTAAGCAAACTAGCAAAAGCCTGCTGCATTTGTATTAGGCCATTTTCTGACAAAGGCACATTGGTTTTTCCACGCAGAATGTCTCCGCCTTGGCAGTGACCATGGCGCAGGAATACCAATTGAAGATGTTTCATGGATTTCTGCCTTGCCCTAAAGATAACAACTCGCGTATTATGGACGTCTATACGTATAAATGTCCAAACAAAATTCTGCTTGTCGAGTGCCCGCTATTCACGATGCATTAATTAAAACTCGATAATATAATAAGTTAGATACAATTTGGTGCCTTGTTAGCTAAGCGCCACCGCATTAAAAGGTAATGAGTTATGCTTAAGTCGACTTCCTACAGTCAGGTTCTTGAACAACTTACAACTACGCTGAAAGAGCGAATTGTCATTCTCGACGGTGCAATGGGCACCATGATCCAAGACTACAAATTGGAAGAAGCCGACTATCGCGGTGAGCGTTTTAAAGACTGGCATTGCGATGTTAAAGGTAACAACGACATGTTGGTGCTGAGCCAACGCCAAATTATCAAAGATATTCATACTAAATATTTGTTGGCAGGTGCTGACATTATTGAAACCAATACCTTTAATGCCACCACCATTGCTATGGCTGATTACGACATGCAGTCGTTGTCGGCAGAAATCAATTTACAAGGTGCCCAAGTTGCCCGTGAAGCCGCCGATGAAGTTGCCGCGCAAACTGGCTATCCACGTTACGTTGCTGGGGTACTTGGCCCCACCAACCGCACCTGTTCCATCAGTCCAGATGTAAACGACCCAAGCTTTCGAAATGTCAGCTTTGATGAGCTAGTAGAAGCTTATGTTGAATCAACCACTGCGCTGATTCAAGGCGGCGCTGATATCATCATGGTTGAAACCATTTTTGATACGCTTAACGCCAAAGCGGCACTGTTTGCTATTGAGAAAGTCTTTGACGAGCTAGGCGATCGTTTGCCGGTGATGATCTCAGGTACCATCACAGATGCATCAGGACGTACCCTTACAGGGCAAACAACAGAAGGTTTCTATAACTCACTGCGCCACATCAAGCCATTATCCATTGGACTTAACTGTGCTTTAGGCCCAAAAGAGCTTCGTCCTTACGTTGAAGAACTCTCTCGAATTGCCGAATGTTATGTTTCTGCTCATCCTAATGCTGGCTTGCCCAATGAGTTTGGCGGTTACGATGAAACGCCTGAAGAAATGGCAGAAGTGATCAGCGACTGGGCCCGTGAAGGTATGCTCAATATTGTCGGTGGCTGTTGTGGTAGCACGCCGGCACACATTGAAACTATTCGTGAATCTGTGATCAATCATGAGCCGCGAAGTATTCCTGATATTCCGGTTGCATGTCGCCTGTCTGGACTAGAGCCATTAACCATTGATGCTAGCTCTTTATTCGTTAACGTGGGTGAACGCGCTAACGTAACAGGTTCGGCAAAGTTTTTACGCCTTATTAAAGAAGAGAAATTTGAAGAAGCCCTCGATGTTGTCCGCGAGCAGGTTGAGAACGGCGCACAAATCATCGACGTAAACATGGACGAAGGCATGCTTGATGGTGCTGAGTCGATGAAGAAGTTTTTGAATTTGATCGCCTCAGAGCCTGATATCTCCCGGGTGCCAATCATGATTGACTCATCCAAATGGGAAGTGATTGAAGCTGGCCTTAAATGCGTACAGGGTAAGTCGATTGTCAACTCGATTTCGATGAAAGAAGGCGAAGAAGCCTTTATTAAACAAGCCACCTTAGTTAAACGTTATGGTGCAGCTGCGATTGTGATGGCTTT
Source organism: Shewanella aestuarii (assembly GCF_014647215.1). Lineage (GTDB taxonomy): Bacteria > Pseudomonadota > Gammaproteobacteria > Enterobacterales > Shewanellaceae > Shewanella > Shewanella aestuarii. The sequence continues at coordinate 438,330 of NZ_BMOT01000002.1, read as the reverse complement.
TGATGAAGAAGGCCAAGCTGATACTCGCGCCCGTAAAACTGAAATTTGTACCCGAGCCTACCGTTTGTTAGTCGACGTGGTTGGCTTTCCGCCAGAAGACATTATTTTCGACCCCAACATTTTTGCGATAGCCACAGGTATTGAAGAGCACGACAACTACGCAGTCGATTTTATCGAGTCCATTAAAGACATTAAATCTACTTTACCTTATGCGATGATTTCCGGTGGCGTATCAAACGTGTCTTTCTCGTTTCGTGGTAACAACCCGGTACGTGAAGCTATCCATGCGGTGTTTTTATACCATGCCATTCAAGCGGGTATGGACATGGGTATTGTAAACGCTGGCCAGCTGGCTATTTACGATGACATTGACGCCGATTTAAAAGACAAAGTCGAAAACGTGGTATTGAATCTACCCTGCCCCGTTGCCGATTCAACAAACACCGAACAGTTACTCGATATCGCCGAAAAATATCGTGGTGACGGCAGCCAAGTGGCTAAAAAAGAAGATTTAGCATGGCGCAGTTTGCCAGTAAATGAACGTTTATCCCACGCCCTCGTTAAAGGTATCACTGAGTTTATTGATGTCGATACGGAAGAAGCCCGCTTACAAGCCACAAGACCGCTTGATGTGATTGAAGGGCCGTTGATGGATGGCATGAATGTGGTTGGCGACTTATTTGGTGCGGGTAAAATGTTCCTGCCTCAAGTAGTAAAATCGGCTCGAGTAATGAAAAAAGCCGTGGCCTATTTAAACCCGTTTATCGAACTTGAAAAAGTAGAAGGCCAATCAAACGGGCGAATTTTAATGGTCACAGTTAAAGGTGACGTGCACGATATCGGCAAAAACATTGTCGGCGTGGTACTGGCTTGTAATGGCTACGAGGTTGTCGATTTAGGTGTAATGGTATCGGTTGATAAAATTCTTGACGCAGTAAAAGAGCACAACATTGATATTATTGGCATGTCGGGACTGATCACACCCAGCCTTGATGAAATGGTGCATAACGTCAAAACATTCCATCGTGAAGGGCTGACTATTCCAGCCATTATTGGTGGGGCTACCTGTTCAAAAATTCATACCGCAGTGAAAATTGCACCACATTACCCTCATGGGGCAATTTATATTGCCGATGCTTCACGCGCAGTACCTATGGTGTCTAAGCTTATCAATAATGACACTCGCCAAGCGACCATTGACGAAGAATATGCTGAGTATGATGTTATGCGTGAAAAACGTTTATCACAAACTAAGCGTAAAACCATTGTCCCCATTGAGGTTGCCCGCGAAAATCGCTGCACACATGATTGGGAAAACTATACCCCATTTAAACCGAATGTATTGGGGCGCCAAGTATTCGATGATTACCCGCTTGAAGATTTAGTTGATCGGATTGACTGGACACCTTTCTTTAGAAGCTGGGAGCTTCATGGCCGCTACCCTGATATTTTAGACGATAACGTCGTTGGCGAAGAAGCGCGCAAACTATTTGCCGACGGTAAAGCTATGCTGCAAACCATCATCAGTGAAAAATGGTTAACCGCAAAAGCGGTAATGGGATTATTCCCAGCCAACACAGTTAATCATGATGATATTGAGCTTTACACAGATGAAAGCCGAACTCAGGTAGAAATGACCACTCACCATTTACGGATGCAACTTGAGCGTGTTGGCAATGACAACTTCTGTTTATCAGACTTCGTAGCACCCAAAGACTCAGGCGTGGCTGACTACATGGGTGGCTTTGCAGTCACTGCTGGGCACGGTATTGATGAGCACGTTGCCCGTTTTGAAGCCAATCATGACGACTATAATGCCATTATGCTGAAATGCCTTGCCGACCGTTTAGCTGAAGCTTTTGCCGAACGCATGCATGAAAGAGTGCGTAAAGAGTTTTGGGGTTATGCTGCAGATGAAGCACTGGATAATGAGTCCTTAATTCGCGAAAAGTACAAAGGTATTCGCCCTGCACCGGGTTACCCTGCATGCCCAGATCACACCGAAAAAGGCTTACTATGGGATCTATTAAAGCCAAATGAAACCATTGGCTTAAATATTACCGAAAGCTATGCCATGTTCCCAACAGCGGCAGTCTCTGGCTGGTATTTCGCCCACCCTAAATCACGCTACTTTGGGGTGACGAATGTGGGTAAGGATCAGGTTGAAGACTATGCTAAACGTAAAGGCATGACCCTAGCAGAAACCGAGCGTTGGTTAGCTCCTGTGTTAGATTATGATCCAGAGTAAGGCGCTATTAGCCTGTGTACTGAATGATAAATGATTTTGTTATCAATTTATTTTATTGCTGCTGAAGAATTAACGGAAGACGAATGCTAGGTTTATCTTCCGTTAATGGCACATTCCCAACAAAATTGATGTGACTTAATTTCAACAGCAAGCCAATTAGCTATTGAAGTTAAATCAGAAATATAAACATCAAAGTATTTGCCGCCAAATTTGCACTTGCTACTGACAATCGCACAATTACGCCTAAACGCCCTAGGCTATTGCGACTAATCCCCACCTTAAAGGGCGTAAAAGCGGTTTGATATGACAAGCTGAGGTGATAAGCCATACCAAGTAAAACTGACCTAGGATGATTGGCTAAAACCCACTCCAGCAAAATATTTACTTCATCAAATTGACTTCAAAAACACACATGTAAAAATATTGTTAAATAAACTATGCCTATTATCAATTATTCGCTATATTCACCACATTCAATGTCTTAGGTGCGAGGTAAACTGATAACCAAGCAATAAAGGCATTATTCTGCAGCAATTAAAATAAGGATATTGGTTTTGCAAGATGTCATCACTCACACCCCTGTCTGGGTATTTGCAGTGTTTTTTTCACTGCTGGCTTTAGGATTAACCCAGCGTCAGCCGCGCGTGGTAAAACTCAGAACAATTTTCATTTTACCTTTGGCTATGATTATCTTTTCATTAGTGGGGGTCATTTCTGCATTTGACATAGCATTACTGACAATTGGCTTTTGGATGATTGGTTTTTTTGTAACAACAGCGGTTGGAATAAAACTCGCTTTTCCAAAGTCGGTGGTGTTCTCTAAACAACAAGAGACTCTAACCATTCCAGGAAGCTGGGTTCCTCTACTCTTAATGATGGCTATTTTCTTTACTAAATATTTGGTTGGTTTTGCAAGTGCGAGTGCTTCACCCATGCTTGATAACACGTTAAATATTGCTTTTATTTGTATGTTATATGGCATATTTAGCGGGATATTTTTGTCACGCTGCCTAGTGATGTACAAAGTCAGTAAACTGTAATGCGATCTCGTTAGCGCTGGCTGTCAGAAAAACGCGGCTCATTGCCGCATTTTTTTACATAACAAACCCATTCACACTCTATTTAATTCACAGCCATCAAGCAATAAAACCGAATCTATCAAAGATGATATTTTTATCATTCCTCTGGTCTAGTGTCTGATCCGTGGGCTTAGTTTGCGTTAATTTTTGCTCTGCCTGCTGCAGCAGTAGTTGCCAGCTTTGATCATCGGAAGTTTGTATCGAATAACCGACATGCAAATTAAGCTGAATGCTATCAGGCAAGCCCTTTATTTGTGATAAGGCCACTTTTTCAACTAAGCGCTCACTTAAACGCTGCAATTGCTCGGTCTTCGCACCTGTAATAAACAACGCAAATTTATTCGTGTGACTTCGGAAAATACCGCCTTCAATATGAGTAGTAAATTTCAACACATTGGCAATATGCTTTATCACGCTATCACTTGCCACGTAGCCATATTGTCCACTTAATTGAGGTAATGCAGCTATCTCAACCACCATAATACCTAAGGGCTTGGCAGTATTACATTGCGCAAAAATGTGTTTTGCTTGCTTTGGTAAAGATTGGCTATTCAGTAAGCCGGTTAATGGATCAACCGCAAGTGCATCGAATAATTTAAGCTGCTGTTGACGGTAAACGATAAGACAACAGGACAAAATCATCAGTAATAAAAAAGTCATCACAGCTAAGGTGCCCAAGGTCTGTAACAAATGATCACCCGAAATGCTTAAAGGCAATTGATTGTCGAACACAATAAAGATAAATCGCACTAATTGCTGACCAAAAAAGATTAACTCAGCAAACATAAAGGGATAATAAATGACGTGAAGTTTTTTCGATTTTACGCCCTTGACGATCGTGAACACAGTGAAAACATTGATCGCCATTAATAACGGATAAATATAAAGTAATCTATGGGTAATTGTTTCTAATAAACCTGGTATGTAATGAGCAAAAAACACCGCCACGGCAACCCAAAGCATTAGCGACCAGTTTGCTGGCAATAAAAGATGGCGCCTAATACCTGCAAGCAATGCTAGATGAGCCAGAATATAACAAGCATTAGTTAATGCGGGACCAAGCCAATAGGGAATATCTAAAAAATAAGAGGCAATACCTACGGCATTGCTAAAAAAGAATAATCCACCAGCAATACTCCAGTCGATAAGACTGCGCTCACGATTACCGACAAAATAAAAGGTGAGCAAACTGACGACCATCATGGCACTGACAATCGCCGTTGATATATGTAAAGTAAAAGCATCCATTGCTAATATTTATCCTGATATAGGTGAAAGGTTAATATATCGTTAAAATTGAATTTTTAAAAGTCCAATAACACAACGACTTAATTATAGGTGGCCGGTTTTAACCCAAATAATCGTATCTTGTTCCACATAAGGATTATGTTGACTTAAATGTGGACTTCGCAGCCAAGAGCCTGCTGGATACTGACCAAATTCATCCATAAACACACCACTTATGACGTAAATTTCTTCGCCACCAAAATGACGATGAGGTTGAAACTTTGCCCCAGCGGGCCAAAATACAAGTGCGGTAGATTCTGTATTATGTTGATGCAATGGCATCACCTTTAAGTCGCCATAACCTGGCAACCAAGGTGTATTGTGCGTATCGACTCGAACTTGCTCGGTATCTGTAGTTTGAAACTGATGCAGTTTTACCAGTAATTCGCACCCTTGAAGGCTAAAAGGCGCATGGCTAAAACCTTGTGGATTACGAAGGTAGCTACCGGCGGGGTAATCACCGGTTTCATCGGAAAACACCCCTGACAATACGAGTATCTCTTCCCCTAATGGGTGTGGATGAGTCGCAAAGCTAGCACCCGCATCATATTTTACAATACTGGTTGCATGGCCTCGTTCAGCCTCTTCTCTTGCAAGCCGTTTACGCCACACACCCGCTGCGGGGCTTGGTTGCCATTGCTCATCAAATGTATTGATATGCACCCGCAGACGAAAATCCATATTAAGCATGTTTATCTCCAAAGATTTACTGCTGATGTTATACCGCGAAAACACACAAAATGATCACTTAACATCGACATGATTCAATCAGATACAAAAATCCCAGTTATTGACATAACTGGGACGAGTAAGAGCACTGAATGACGCTGACTTTATGCGATAAAAATAGCTTTATCGTAGCAAATACCGACCAAACCGCTAATCAATAATCGAAACACCCATATTTGTAGCTTAATTAACTACTTTGCTTCTGACTTTTATACGCTTTGGCTGAAGCAGGAATAGGCGTAACCTTGCCCGTTTCAAGCCATTTCTTTAGTCTGTTCGCATCAGCCATATGGGTATATTTACCAAATGCGTCTAGCACTACAAATGCCACTTTCCGCTTATTCATTTCAGTTAGCATGATTAAACAATGTCCAGCTTTACTGGTATAACCGGTTTTGGTTAACGCGATATTCCAACTGTCTTTTGATACCAATTTATTGGTGTTGTGAAAATCGAGTTTATATTTTGGACTACTAAAAATAACATGTTTTTTCTTAGTTGAACTCAGCTTGCCAAGTAAGGGGTATTTTTGACTTTCTTGCAGTAAAATAATCAAATCTCTGGCACTAGAGACATTATCAGCCGATAAGCCCGTTGGTTCTGCATATCGAGTTTGATTCATTCCGAGAGCTTTGGCTTTGGCGTTCATGGCTTTAATGAACGCGAAATATCCCCCAGGATAATGATGGGCCAATGCCGTTGCTGCACGGTTTTCTGAAGACATCAAGGTTAGCAACATCATGGTTTCGCGACTTACCACACTGCCAACACGTACTCGCGAATGCACATTGCGCATAATTTTAGCATCGCTGATGTCGACCGTAATCATTTCATCTAAGGGTAACTTAGCGTCTAAAACAACCATCGCAGTCATCAGTTTGGTCACAGAGGCTATAGGCACTTGTTGGTTAATATTACTTGAGTAAAGCACTTCATTGGTTTTTAAATCAACCAACATCGCGCTTCCAGCCGCTAACTCTTGTAGGCCGGTAGATGACACGGGCTTAGCAGCCACTAGAGTAGAAGACAAGCTTGCAAGTAACATGACTGTCGAAAAAACGGCTTTGAATGGCATAATAAAGTACATTTAATGAATAAATAAAATAAAGTATACGCTATGTAATCATGACTCAGCGAGTCAAATAATCATAAAAACACCTTTAAATGTTACTTAAATATCACAATAGCTTTACTTAGCGACATTCGTTGTTTTTTTACACGCAATTATGCTAATTAAAAGACGATTCTATTTGCCTCCGCCCTTTAGTATGACTAACCTAATTAATTGTAATAGTGTCTATTTTATCTAGCCCATTACACTTAATTGACTTATTTGATTTGCTATTCTTTATATAGTACTTAAGTCTTTTCATGGATGAGTTTATCAAACGGATAATATTATGGCTGTAACGATCAATGCCATCACGACTCACTGGCAGCAATTAATCAACAAAATAAAAACGCTGTTCGCGCCACAACAAATTGAAACAGAACCCAGTGACAAGCTGTCTTTAAAAGCGATTGCGCAAACTTATTCACACCATGGCACTAGGGGGCAATTAAAGCAGCAACCCTATGTAATACATAAAGATAACATCAGTCCGCTTTTAGGGCGTGAACTCGCTATGGAGCAAATAAGCAATGCCATTGAATTATGGCGAAAACAGCAAGGTGAACTGAGTGCCATCACAGCCCCATTTGGTGCTGGTCTAAGCCATTTCATTAACAACATTATTCACAGCCAAGCAGCTGCTGAACCTATTTTGTGGCTAAGTTTTTATCGTGCCCCCTTATCCACAAAAGAAGCGATATCTAGCTTATTTAGTTGCTTTGATATTAATGATGATCCCCAGTCAATTACCGATGCAATAAGCTTGATTAATGCTCAACCCGCAAAGATCATTTTTATTGATGACATGCATAAGTTAATGCTGAGGCGCATGGGTAACTATCAAGCATTAGTCACCTTAGCTACGATTTTAATGGAAACTCGTCAAAAGCATTGTTGGATTATGGGGTGTGAAACATATGTTTGGCAGCGACTATCGTCTCTATACCAAATAAGCCATTTTTTTAAAACGGTGGTACATCTTGCTTATCTTAATCAACCAGCCATGCATACGCTTTTAAGCTTACATTTAGCTGATTTAGGGATAACGTTACCCGCACAAAGCGCAATAAAAACCTTGGATGATACGGCGAAAGCTGCTCCATTAGATATTGAATTAACGGCGATTGAAGAACACAGTAAAACCTTGGTAGCAAATAGTCAGGGTCATCCGAAATTGGCCTTATTACTATTAAAGCGATCGATTGCCACCCAAGGCATCAAGCAGCTAAGTAAGCTGCCCTCTACTGATATTATTTCGGTCGATACCAAAGCTTTAAGTTGTTTAGATGAAGAGTCACTATTTGCACTGGCCGAAATTTATATTCACGGCGGGTTAACCGTTGAAAATTTGAGTATTATTTTCAACATTTCTGTTGAAAAGAGTTCGTTAACATTAGAGTTTTTAAGTCGCCAAGGGTTAATTATTCCTCAGTACTGTGAAGAAGATTTTGTGCGCCATTATTATCAAATTACCCCTGCATTAACCCAAATTGTGGCAGTCCACTTGGTTAATCACAACAAGCTATTTAGTCTATAACCAGCAGTAAAGGGAGTTAGAATGGAATCCAGCACAGATGCTTTGCAATCACTGATCAATATTATTTCATTTGAAAAAATGACCCTTATTATGCTGATATGTGGCCTTGCTTGGGTAATGCTAATCGGCATAAAAATGAGTTTAGATCAGCTAACCATCAAGTTGCCTAAATACCGATTACTCTGGGGCAGGTTATACCCATTTATTCGGTTATTTATTTGGGGTGGAGTGATCACATACACCCTAGTTGGAATTATTGCTCCACATCAAAACGTGGTATTAGCCATGATAGGGTCTGTCAGTATTGTCATAGGTTTAGCCACCCAAGAGCCCGCAAAAAACATGATTGCAGGTTTTATTATTATGCTAAACCCGCCCTATCGTGTTGGCGACATGGTCACCTTAGGTGGCCATTATGGCGAGGTCACTAAGTTAGAATGGAGTGTCACCTGGCTACGCACTTTTGATGACAACACCATCATGGTGCCTAATGCCGAAGCCCTGAAAACGGCTGTATCAAACGCGAATAGCGGTGCCCTTGATGAAATGGTGGCAATTCAATTTAACTTACCCATAGATGTTGATCATAAAAAAGCCATGGCTTTGGCTAAAGAAGCAACCCAGTGCTCGCCTTATACCTTTTTGAATAAACCCGTTAATGTCATTCTTGGAACTGAATTCAGTTTTGGTCAGCATATACAAACCATTACCGTTAAGGCATATGTGATGGATGTGCGTTTAGAAAAGAAATTTATTAGTGACATTAATGTCCGGGTATTAGATGCATTTAAAAATGCACAATTTTATGACAGCAAGCAAATGTTTTAACCACAAGTTGCGTTATAATCTTGCTAATTTTTAAAGTCTTCTTTTTAAAGCCACCAATGGAATAGCCTAATGACTCAAGATGAAATGAAAAAAGCAGCCGGATGGGCAGCACTGAAATATGTCGAAAGAGACACAATCGTTGGCGTGGGTACAGGGTCAACGGTTAACCACTTTATTGATGCTTTAGCGACAATAAAAGATGATATTCAAGGCGCGGTATCAAGCTCTGAAGCATCAACCGCCAAACTGAAACAATTGGGCATTGAAGTTTTTGATTTAAATAATGTTTCTGAAATTGCTGTTTATGTTGATGGTGCTGATGAAATTAATGACCGTATGGATATGATTAAAGGCGGTGGCGCGGCATTAACCCGTGAGAAAATCGTTGCGGCCGTGGCTAAAAAGTTCATTTGTATCGTTGATAACACCAAAGAAGTATCAATTTTAGGTGATTTTCCGCTACCTGTTGAAGTGATCCCAATGGCACGCTCATACGTTGCCCGTGAATTGGTTAAGTTAGGCGGTGATCCTGAATATCGTCAAGGTGTTATCACAGATAATGGTAATGTTATTTTAGATGTTCACAACATGAAAATCTTAGATCCCAAAGTGATGGAAACTAAGATCAATGCAATTGTTGGCGTAGTAACTAACGGTCTATTTGCTAACCGTGGTGCAGATGTTTTACTTGTCGGCACACCTGAAGGCGTAAAAACAGTCACCTCTAAGTAACCTATGCTCGGTGAATAAATGCTTATTCAATAGTATCTTGCACCGATACTATGTTGAATTTACTTGTAACAGTTTAGCTATTAACGCGTAAACTCATTTTGTTATCAATGCACAGTTCAAGTTTGTGCTATAAGCAATTGAATATTAGCTAGTTAAATCTAAATTATTCGTCACTTTAGCCAAGTTTAAGTTAAGTCACTGCCCGAAATAAAAACAAAAAACCTAACTCTATGAGTTAGGTTTTTATTTTACTATCCATTAAGGCTAGATTTTAAATATGCTTACCGACTTGTGTAAACCTGCTGCACGAATGCGTAAATCTTCTGATGCCGCCGCATTCTCTTCAGAAGCATGCGATGACTCATCGGCAATATCACGTATCACTACCACGTTTTTATTTACCTCTGCTGCAACCATGCTTTGCTCTTCAATTGCTGCAGCAATTTGAGTACTCATGTCCATGATATTGGTAACATCATCGTTTATTTGACGTAACAATGTACCTGCACTGGCTGCTTGTTCAGCACTTTCAGCACCTTGTCTTTGGCTGGTTTCCATCAATTGCACAATTGAACGAGTTCGTGTCTGTAAGGTACTAATAATACCTGCGATCTCTTCAGTTGATTCTTGAGTCCGCATTGCAAGACTGCGCACCTCATCTGCAACCACCGCAAAGCCTCGCCCTTGCTCACCCGCTCTTGCTGCTTCAATTGCGGCATTTAGTGCCAGCAAATTAGTTTGCTCAGCAATACCCCGGATCACATCTAATACACTACCAATGGTTTTACTGTCTTGCTCTAACTCAGACACAACTTTAGAAGAGTCATTTAACTGACTGGCTAATAATTCGATTTTAGCGATAGTTTCTTCTACACCCGTTTGCCCGCTTCGAGCATTATCATGTGTTTGACTTGCTTTTAAAGCTGCCAACTCAGTATTTTTAGCAATTTCATCAATGGTAGCGCCCATTTCCGTTATCGCAGTGGCCACCATATCGGTTTCATTCAACTGCCTTAACACACCTTCAGAAGCGACATTGGCATTTTTTGAAAGCTCATGGCATGAGTCATTCATAGCATCAACGGCTTCATTCACTTGCTCAATTAAGTTCTGAAACGATCCCACCATGCTATTAAAATGCACCGCTATTTGTGACAATTCATCCTCACCGGAAGTGTCACAACGCATCGTTAAATTCTTAGTTTGCTCAATACTTGAGATAACTCGGGTAATATTTTCAACAGGGGCAATAATGCTACGAATAATATAATAAGTAAAAATACACAGGGCTAAAGTAATCAGTAAAAATATCCCCCCACCGATATAAGTACCATTATCTTTAGCCTCTTGAATTTCAGCCAAGGTTTGATCGTGTAGTACTTCTCTGTCAGTATCGGTTTGATAAATTGCATCGCGAAGCTGCTTCATCTTACCGCTGGATTCAGATAACCCGAACTCTTCTCTTTTACTCACCAACGCCTGGAAATCTTTTTGGTATTGATCAATATTGCTTTGTAACTGCGACTTCACATCCGACGATAAATATGAGCTGTTAACGGCTTGCTTGAATTTAGCGATATTCTCTTTAAAGGTGTCGTTGTACTTAAGGTCGCTACGAAGCATGAAGTCTTTTTCATTACGGCGAAGCTGCAACATAATGACCAACAATGCATCTTCATCATTGGCATCCAAGATAGTTTCAACATTATGAACGGCTTCTCTTAATTGCCCGTATAAACCTGTTTTGGGTGTTAAGCCGATTTCTTTCTGCAAATTGACAATATCATTGAATGCGTCAAGGTAAAGGTTGACGCTATTTCTCAAACCGTCGAGCGCATTGGTAGGAATATTTCTATCGTTTAAGACCTGTTCAACATGGTCAAATAGCACCGACAAATCGGCCGAATTCTGTTGATGTTTATCAATATATTTAACATCAAGTCGGCTAAGAAAATCTTTTTCTTCTTTTCTCAGTGAGAATATTTCTTTTTCAATCTCCATCACACTTGTGATCGCAATTGACAATTTCTGCTGAACATTTGCAGAGTACTGTTGTAACGCAAACATTGCTACCAGTGCTGAAATAGACACTACAGCACTCAACATCAGCTTTGAACGAATTTGCATACTCTAATCCTTCTTCTGGATTTTTTTAAAATGTAATAGTTAATATATAGTTGTTTTTTGGTGTGTAAGCGAATATTAAGATTAAAAATTTATGAATATTTTTCGATTATTAATAGGTTTATCGGCGACTTATAAAAAATGCCCTGTAATGTAATATCGGCAAACAAAATTAAAACTGAAGATTAAACAATGCTAGCTGCAATTAATTGCTTCACTACTCAAAAATAAGTAATAGAGGGAGCCATGTGTATGGTTGTGCTATTCATGACTTTATGTTCAGTTGATAAAGTAGATTTAACCTCCACTCGGGTTCAGAGTTAAGGGGATAAATTTTAAACTTCAATTTCAACAACTTATAGGAAATAACCCTTTATACTGATAACAAGGCGAATTTTCGCGTTATATAGGGAATCGACTACAAGTAAATTTAACGCCGTTAGCGGTTAAAAGAGTTTTTTGATATGGATGAATTATCCCGAGATAAGGTTATTTATAAAATCATCTACATAACAAACTTCCTGACCATCAGAAAGCAGCTAAAACCATTTAGTTTTCTAGACGGTCGTATATTGCAGATATTTTCGCTCACTTTAATGAATAAAAAAGGCCTTCCTAAGAAGACCTTTAATCATTGCTAACTAAGCCGCAATAGACGAAATTACTTTTTTTCCATCTCGTGACAATCAGTACACTCTTTGATTGTCAACTCAGTGCTGTGCATTTCCATATCGATTTCATGCGCGTCGCCAATGGCGTGGCAATCAGCACAAACAGCTAAAGTTGCTTCATTTTCAGTATGTGCTGCAATGTCTACGTTTTCGTGACATTCAACACAATCAACAGCAGCAGCAGAACCAGCAAAGAATAGTGCAGCAAATAAGATTGAATATTTCATATATACTCCTAAGTCATTTAGGCGCAGGTCAGTATTACGCGTTCCAAAGCTCAACCTTCACTGCACTCATTTAATCCATCTATTAATAACTATTTTAGCCTACATATCAAAAAATAATGTCAAAAACGCTAACAACATCAAAATTTTAAGTTTTATTTTGTAAACTCATGTTGATATTTACATTATCACAACACTCAGTACAATTTATCATCAAATTAAAATAACTCAACCTTAAGCAATAGAGTTAATTTCAGCTTGGGTTAAATGGCGCCATTCACCTGGTGCTAAGTCGGGGTCTAGCTCAATCTCACCCACACATTCTCGATGCAAAGTCACCACTTTATTACCAACGGCTGCAAACATCCGCTTAACCTGATGGTATTTACCTTCACTAATAGTCAGTCGGGCATTATGGTTATCAATAATAGACAATACTGCAGGTTTGGTTAATCCGTCTTCGTTACGTAGTTCAATCCCTTGCGCAAAAACCGACACTAACTGCTCCGAAATGGGCTCGGCTAACTCGACTAAGTAACGTTTGCCACAATCTTTTTTAGGTGAGGTTATTTTGTGTGACCATTGACCGTCACTGGTAATCAGCACTAGCCCGGTGGTATCAGCATCTAGTCGACCTGCAATGTGTAATGTATCGGCCTTCTCAATATCCATTAAACTCAGCACTGAAGGATACACCTCATCAATGGTAGAACAGATGGTATCTACTGGCTTGTGCATCATAATGTAGCGCTCACCCACTAAAGAGATCACTTGTCCCTCTAATCGAACAACCGTGTTGTCTGTCACTTTGAAGCCAGAATCTTTAACGACCACACCATCACAGGTCACATCACTGCGATGTAAAGCTTTTTTAGCCATTGAACGAGTCAACTCGGTACTTTCACAAATAAATTTGTCTAAACGCACAATCCATACCCACCATTTAATTTGGTTATATTATGAGGGCTTAAATGAAAAATTGAAATGATACTAAGCAGTATTAAAGTAGCTAGCGCTCGACCAAAGCGAGAACCCAGGCAATAAATACGGCTTAAAATGCGTCATGATGCCAAGTTATTAATCGATTGCCCTATATCAAAAATGTTTACACTAAACGTCGAACATCGATTTTTCGCTAACATCCACTGCAAGTAACCAATCTCCAGAGCATATCGTTTTTGCTTATTCAGTGACTTATCGATAAACATTATCTTGTGCTAATAAGCTCCTCGGCTTCAACAATCGTACTTTTCGTTACACCTAGTGACAAAATAAACCGATAAAAAACCAGCAACTCACTTGTGTTAAGGGATGACAAGCCCTTAACATAGCCGTTACAAAAATAATAATGTCATCTTTCATTATGAAAATTTGATAAAAATAATAAATCACCTCGCCTCCATTGATGGGCAACTTAAAATGCAAGGGAAATAACATGAAAAAACTGGTTATTGGTGGGCTGTGTGCTTCACTAATCGCAGGCTTAAGCGCTTGTAATAACGATACAAAAACAACCACTGAAACAGTAGCAACAGCTGATGTGGCTAAAACAGCCACAGCCGCAGCAGTAGAAAAAGCGCTAACATCAGGTATTACTTTCGACAATATGGATAAAAATGTACGTCCACAGGATGATTTTTATTTATATGTTAACGGCGGCTGGATGACTAGCGCTGAGATCCCTGGCGACCGTACTAACATTGGTGCTTTTTATGACCTACGTGAAAATGCCCGTGATGACGTAAAAGCGATTATTGAAGATGTAAGTGCATCTGACTCACTTACACAAGGCACTGATGAGCAAAAGGTTGCTGATCTTTATCGCTCATTCATGGATGTTGAAACCTTGAATAAATTAGGTGTTACACCTCTTCAAGCCACATTCGATAAAATCGCTGCATTAAAAGACAAAAATGAATTAGTGACATTTTTTGGTGAAAACCAAGTCAACGGCGGCGGTACGCCACTGGCTTTCTACATCAATGTTGATGCAAAAGATTCAACCCGTTATGCGACTCACATTTGGCAATACGGTTTAAGCCTGCCAGAAAAAGATTATTACTTTAACGAAGGTGAGCGCTTCGTCAACATCCGTAAAGCCTTTGTTGAACACATTGAAAAGATGTTCACTTTAGCTGGATTACCAAATGGTAAAGCGGCGGCTGAAACTGTATTAGCACTTGAAACGGCCATTGCGGAAAAGCATTGGGATGTTGTTGAAACTCGCGACAGCACAAAAACCTATAACAAGTATCAAGTTAGTGAGCTAGCAACTTTAGCCCCAGATATTAACTGGAACGGTTACTTGGCAGCTTTAGGTGGCGATAAGCAAGCAGATATCATTATTAATCAACCTAGCTATATTCAAGGCTTAAATGATGTGCTTAAAGCCAATGATCTAGCAACGTGGAAAACCTACATGACATGGCAAGCGCTGACACATGCTGCAAGCAACTTGTCAGAAGCTTTAGACACTGAAAACTTCGAATTTTTCTC
Organism: Shewanella aestuarii; assembly: GCF_014647215.1. GTDB lineage: Bacteria > Pseudomonadota > Gammaproteobacteria > Enterobacterales > Shewanellaceae > Shewanella > Shewanella aestuarii. The sequence continues at coordinate 423,264 of NZ_BMOT01000002.1, read as the reverse complement.
TAAAACCTTAAACGGTCAAGCCGAGCAAGAACCTCGTTGGAAGCGCGGTGTGACTGCGGTCAGCAATACCTTAGGTGAAGTGGTCGGTAAAGTGTATGTTAAACGTCACTTCGTACCTGAAGCGAAAGATCGTATGGAAGGTTTAGTTGAAAATCTTCGCAGTGCTTACGGTTCAAGTATCGAATCACTTGACTGGATGAGCGACAGCACAAAAGTAGCTGCCAAGGATAAACTGGCTAAATTCAACCCGAAAATTGGTTATCCAAAAAATTGGGCGGATTACAGCAAGCTATCAATCAAAGCTGACGATTTAGTCGGTAATGCTAAACGTGCATCTGTAGTGGAACATAACCGTAATGTGGCTAAGTTAGGTCAGCCTATCGATAAAGATGAGTGGCACATGACTCCTCAAACGGTTAACGCTTATTACAACCCTACAATGAATGAAATTGTGTTCCCAGCGGCAATTTTACAACCACCATTCTTTAACTTAGAAGCTGATGATGCTGTTAACTACGGCGGTATTGGCGCGGTTATCGGTCATGAAATGGGCCACGGTTTTGACGATCAGGGCGCTAAGTTTGACGGTGAAGGTAATATGCGCGACTGGTGGACAGAAGCTGATTTAAAAGCGTTTGAATCCAAAGGTAAAGCACTAGTTGCTCAATATGATGGCTACCAAGTATTTGATGATTTACATGTCAATGGTGAGCTTACTTTAGGTGAGAACATCGGTGACTTATCAGGCGTAACGATTGCTTATAAAGCTTACAAGATGTCATTAAACGGTAAAGAAGCACCGGTTATCGATGGCCTAACTGGCGATCAACGTTTCTTTATGGGCTTTAGCCAAATTTGGCGCGTAAAAATGAAAGAAGAAGCCATGCGTAACCGCGTAGCAACTGATCCTCATTCACCAGGTCACTTCCGTGCACTTGGCGCGTTATCAAATATGCCAGAGTTCTACCAAACCTATGACGTGAAAGAAGGTGATAAAATGTATATCGCACCTGAATCACGCGTTAAAATTTGGTAAGCATTCGCTTATAGATCACCAAGGGCGCCTATGGCGCCCTTTTCTTTATCCTCTGTCATCAAATCCAAAGACTTATTCAGTATTGGTACAGCTCAGTCAAGTTACAGTGACTCTAGGCTAACAGCTTGGAGAATTTAGCATTGAATAAACTCTTTCGTACTCTGTTTATCTTTTTGATTCTATTAACGACCCGTCAGGTTGCCGCACAGCCACAGGTGTCAGTTAATGAGCCGACAGATAAAGTCCCATATGGCGTAAACCTAAGTGGAACCACCCCGAGTGCCGATAGTGCACTCGACAACCTTTACGCTATTGCCGATTACCAGGCGTATGCGCCAATGCAACAATCTGCCGACTTAAATCATTTAATGTTGCAAGCTGAATACGCACAGCAGGAATTAAGCCAGCTTTTATCGGCAATAAGCGTTAATGCCGAAGTGGATATGCTATTGCCGCTAACTAAAAGTTATGACCGTGCGTTACAAAAAGTCGATAATAAGTTTAATGGTGATGCTCGCCTAATTACCGATATTGCCCGCGGCAGTATTGTCGCCAACAATGTCGAGAATCTAATGGCGAGTTATCAAATGTTGCATGAAAACAGTGAAATCGTTCAAATTAAAAACCGTTTTGCTAATCCAAAAGCCTCTGGTTACCGCGATTTGAATGTGCTGATTAAACTGCCACAAAGTCAGATGATTGTTGAAGTTCAATTACATTTACAAACCATTGCCGCGATTAAAAGTGGACAAGATCATCAGGATTACCAGCAAATTCAGAACATTGAAAACAGAGCGAATCTAGAACACCGCGCCCTAAGCGAACTTGAGATGCAGAGAATTACTCAAATCCGTCAACAATCTCATAAGCAATATCACAAAGCTTGGTTAGTCTACAAACGCGAAGCGGTAACCGCGAGCTTTCAACAAGCCGCCTAATTACAGCGACTTTCCACCCACCCTTTGCGCTCCTATGAGCGCATTTTTTTGCCTAAAATCCCGCCATTCATTCCAGCAATTGAGTTCATATTGCAAACTAATATCAATGGGGTATTTTGCGATTAACTATCAAGTGATGACTCGCCTAGTCACTATCGTCCTCGTTAAAATTGACATTATCTAAAGTAGTCAATGATTCCATCAAAGCTATCACGCTCAAAGCCATTACTTTACATATAGTTAGGTAACTTAAAAACCTGAGTACAGAATAGAGGAATATTTCTGCTATAATCGCGCCAATATCGCATTGACCGCCATTGCGACTTAAGGATCCCCAATGCACGAAATTATTGACCAACTACAAGAGTTAAGTGAAACCGTTCCTGTTCCGCTAGAGTTGCCTACTTTTGAGCAACTTGTTGAAGTTGAAGAACAGATATTAATTGGCTTGCCTGCTGAATTAAAAGAATATTTACTCCATGCCAGCAATGTGATTTATAGCGCATATGAACCTGTAACCGCTGCCGATCCCTACTCGCATACTTTTTTGCCGGAAGTCGCCAGCTATGCGTGGTCTATCGGGTTACCGAGAGAGCAAATTCCAATTTGCCAAGTCGGTGATAGCTTTTACTGCATTGAAGAGAATGGTCAGGTGCAATTTTGGCAAGACGGTGACTTTACCGATGAGGTCTGGGAATCGTTTTGGGATTGGGTTGACGACGTCTGGCTGGCTCAGTAAGTTGTTTTGCTAAACCTCAGCTTGGGATAAAAATGCATATCAAACAGCTTTTTGCTGCGCTAACTGCGTTGAATTGATTTGCTATAGACCCGCTATTGACGCGTAAATGCGCCTTGTTATCAATGCAAAGTTCAATTTCTATTGTAAGAAATTGAATATTAGCGATTTAAATATCATTTACTCATCTCTTTACCCGAGTTGAGGTTAAAAATTTTGTAGGAAATATCATGTCTAAAGAATCAGGCTTAAATGCCATTGAAATGTTATGTTTACGCCAATCATTTGGATTAAGCATCGAGCAAGTTGCCCTTATCACTAAAACCACAGCAGAAGCTGTAACGGCTTGGGAAGCTGGTGAAACCTCAGCGCCTGTTCCTGCTCAAAAAAAGCTACTCGAAATAGATGATATTATTGAAATGCAGGTACTTAACACCACTGATGGCATTGAAGAGTTATTTAAAAAAGAACCTAAGCGCCGCTTAGCGTTTGTGGTTTACCCAACGCAAGCGCTTTATAACCAATATAACCCTGAGTTTTTAAGCTCTTTGCCATTAACTGAGTTATATAACACTGCAGCTTGGCGGATTAAAAAAGAATGTAAATTAGTCCTTGAAGTCGATGTAAGTTTAATCGCATTAGATGCAGAAGCTTATAAAGCTTACCGAGCAGATAATGGCATGAGCGAAAGTCGTGAAAGCCGTGCTAAATGGGCCGCAACCCAGCTTTAATAAGCGACAACCTTGTTTGCTTAAACCCAAAAAGGGAAGCGTTTGCTTCCCTTGTTTATTGTTAATGCAGATTATTCAGCTTGTTCTGCTTTGGCAATAGCTTCTGTTTTTTCTAATACCGCCACCAATGCCGGACGAGTTTGTACTCGCGCCAGATAAGCACTCAGTTTAGGTGGAATCGTTTGTTTAAAGGCGGTTGCCCACATTAATGTTTGTGTTAATAGCACATCCGCAACGGTAAATTGCTCACCTAATAAATACCCCGACTCAGGCACCCAAGATTCAGCTATCTTTGCTGCCCGGTCAAATTCAAATGTGGCCACCGGCAACATGGTGGTTAATCGCTGCTCTTCTGGTAAGGCAAAGCGATGTTTACCCATACTCCATAATGCTTGCTCAAGCTCGCAGATAACAAAGCTGACCCACTCTTCATGTTTCGCAGATTGCTCAGTACCTGGTTGAGGTAAAAATTGTCCTTTACCATATTTTTCAGCTAGATAACGTAAAATAGCTGCCGATTCGGTTAATACTAGATTCCCGTCTTCAATCACTGGCATTTTGCCACTAGGATTTAACGCAAGAAAATCCTTGCTGCGATTATCTCCCTTTGCAAAATTAATGAACCTAAACCGCCATTCAACGTTTAACTCTTCAAGTAACCATGAAACCCGTAATGCACGACTGCGTGGCGTGCCATGTAAAGTGATCATTTTATCTACCTAGTTTCGAATTAATAAAAAACCCACATTACTGAGTTAAGCTAATGTGGGCAATCGTTTTCATACAAGGTTAATTCTAGAACTTCATGCTGACTTTAGTGTAAACAAATCGTCCTAATGGATTGTGAACTCCCATTGCATAACCGTATAAATCGGCATCACCATCGCCAATGGCAAATGATGGCGACTCGTCAAATACGTTATTCACGCCAACTGACAATTTAAACATGTCATTGAAACGATATGAACCTGACATATCAACTAACAACTGTGAATCAACAGTACGCGTTTTATTATAATCTTCAAACTCGCCTGTGTAGCTAAAATTGATGTTAGCGGCAAAGTCATCTTTGTTCCAATTGGTTGTTGCTAACCAACGGTGCTGTGGATATTCATACTGACCAGTGTAATCTATGGTGTTGCTATCCACTTCTTTTTCAAAACTGATTAAATAGCTGTACTCTACGCCAAATTTAATATCGCCGAAGCTATTTAAGCCAAGGTTATAATGGGTAGATAAATCCACACCTTGAACTTCTTGAGAACCAATATTCACAAAAGCAGATTTAATGACATCAATTGAACCATAAGTTTCGCCAGCTTGTGGAGTATTGCGTAAACAAATAGAACTGTTTTGATCATTACAATTTTCATCGTAAAGATCTTGGTTTTGTAGAGAGTCAATCTTATTGTCTTGAACAATATTAAATAGATCGAAACCAATATCAAATGCTTGGCTTGGTGCCCAAATCATCCCTATGTTCCAAGTTTCTGATTCCTCAGCATCTAGGTTAGGGTTACCCGCAAACACAAAATTATAGTCCAATAACTCACAATCTACGTTATCAGCAGCACAACGATAACTATCAACTAAGAAATCACTTTTTTCTGATGGGCCTAAGCCAATTTGGGCTAATGAAGGTGCACGGAATCCAGTTGACCATGATCCCCTCGCCGTTAATTCATCAAGAATACCCCATTGGAAGGCGACTTTAGGGTTGGTGGTTGAACCAAAATCACTGTAATTGTCATAGCGACCGGCTAACTGTAATTCAAAATTATCCGCAACCGGAATTGAAAACTCCACATATGCCGCATATTGATCTCGTGAACCATAAGCTGAAACCGCTTCAGTACCAAAAATCAGACCGCGTCGGAACTGTTCATCAGGAACATCACTGACACTCTCTTCACGGTATTCAGCACCAGCAGCCATCATAATATCGCGATCAGCGATCGTGAATGCTTGGCCTGTAATGCTCGCATCATAAGCTGTGATACTTGACTTACCTTGTCTAACTAAACTGGTGGTAATGCGATCTATTACATCTTGCGAATTAACCGTTGCCCCAAATGGGTTATAATTTCCGGCATCAATTTCTGCTTGTAAATAGTCGGTTCTTACCCATCCTTGCGAACGGTCACCTGATTGAGTTGATTCACTACGACCGCGTTGAGCCGAAACCTCCCAATCCCAATCATTCACAACACCACGAAGACCAGCGACAATTCGCATAGTATCAGACTCAATATCCCAGCGACGCGCTCCAGCATCGACGGTACGATAACGACCGATTTCAATATCTTGTCCAAATGGATTATTAGGATGTGAACCTGGTACAGTCAAGCCTGCATCTTCATCTAATGGCGTTGGTGCACCACCCGCTTCAGAAGTATTATGTTGTACAGATAATTCTAAAAATGCTGTTAAATCCTCACCTAACATATAATCAAACTGGCCTATCGCACCAACGCGCTCTGAGGTTGGAATGGTTAAATTGTAAGGGCCATAATCAAATAAACAGCTACCACTTGCGGTCGCATTTTCAGGAGGACAATCAGGGTCTATGGTTTTTACGCCATTAACATAAAAGTATCCTGGGTAACCACGTGATGAGCGATAATCTTCACCACCGTATGGCGATTGATTCGCTGTACCAAATCGTCCCATATCTTCCGCAGATAAAGTACCGTTAGTAAAGTAATCTAAAATAATCGATGCACTACCTTTATCCGCTTTAACGCCCCACACTAAGCTAGCTGTAGTTTCATCATATCCTGTGCCACTGTCATCGCCGTAACCTAAATTAACTTCAATACCTTCAATATCTTTCTTTAATACAATATTGACCACACCGGCAATCGCATCTGAACCATAAATAGCTGAAGCACCATCTTTTAAAATGTCGATACGTTCGATAGCCGAGACTGGAATGTTATTAATGTCTACGAAGGAGTTTGAGATCCCTTCAGCAAACGCACTATTGCCAACTCTTCGGCCATTAATTAATACTAATGTTGCATCAGGACCTAAGCCACGTAAGCTGATAGATGCACCGCCATTTGCGGTTGAATCTTGACTGTTGCCGCGAGTAGAAAAAGCACCAGAGCCATTGGCTGGCATACGCTCTAATAATTGTTGTAGGTTATCAAACCCCATGTTAGCAATGTCATCTTTATTGAGCGATTGTACTGGAGATGGGCCTTCTACATCAGTACGCTTAATGCGAGAGCCAGTCACTTCTATACGTTCAACTTTAGCTTCTTGAGCTTCAGCGGCTTGAGTGGCAATAGAGATGGGCATTAACGCCAAAGAGATAGCAACAGCGGATGCACTGCGCAATAGTTGAGGTCTTTTCATAATCTTCCTTAATATAATTTAGTATTTTTATTCTTGCACTTAAATGCGATGTAAAGTGAAGGCTTGCTGAAAAATCCAAGCCACCACTAAACTAGAGCGTTATGGTAAAAAGTCAATCATCTAAAACAGAAATTGTTGCCTTTTTGTATCAAACCGAGGTTTTACTTAACATCTTGTTGTGGCAAGCTAACACTATAAAATAAAAGATAATTTAATATTAATAAATGAGACAGCAGACAATAGAAATGCCAAACCCTTCAACCCGTGCAGCAAAGGAAACAAAATTGTTACATTTAGTATCTGGGCTTGGACCAGGTATTTTGATGGCGGCCGCTGCCATTGGCGCATCTCATTTAGTTGCATCAACCAGAGCAGGAGCCGAGTTCGGCTGGCAATTAGCTTGGTTAGTATTGGCGGTTAATCTGCTCAAGTATCCTTTTTTTGCCGCAGGGGCTCGCTATACTGCGGCAACCGGCGAAAGTTTGCTGCATGGATATTTACGTCAAGGAAAGAGTTATCTGGCGCTATTTACTGGGCTCAATGTGATTGCTGCTATCGCGAGTACCGCTGGGGTTTGTATGTTAACCGCAGCCATGTTGACGCAATTTATTCCCCTTTCAATTGATATTCTGGCCTTTTTGGTATTGATTAGCTCACTTCTGCTACTCATCTTAGGCCATTACAAATGGTTAGATGGTGTCACTAAAGTGATCATGCTTATCTTAACTCTAACCACATTAATCGCCGTTTCACTGGCGTTCACTAACCAATGGGGACAACCTACGCCAACTTCAGCCGCAGACGCCTGGCAATGGGCAAATGTCGGTTTTCTGGTTGCGATGATGGGCTGGATGCCCGCCCCTATAGAGGTTAGCGCATGGAATTCTTTATGGTTGCTCGAAAAGAAAAAAACGCAATGGGTTACACCAGAGCAGGCGTTATTTGACTTCAATTTAGGCTATATCACCACCGCTATTCTAGCGATTGTGTTTTTGGCATTAGGCGCTTTGGTTATGCATGGCTCTGGCGAACAGTTTTCAAATTCCGGCGCTCAATTTGCCAATCAATTAATCCATTTATACAGTCAGGTGATGGGCGAAGACACACGCTACTTAATTGGCATTGTGGCTTTTTTATGTATTTTCAGTACCACTGTTACCGTAATAGACGGTTACAGCCGCACCCTGAATATGGGCTGGCAACTCTTAGCCAAACAGCCAGACAACCCAAACAGACTCAATCTAATTATGATAGCGGTCAGTGCGTTAGGTTTAGGGCTAATCTTGTTTTTTAAGGGCGCGTTACTTCCGTTATTAGAGTTTGTAATGATACTGGCGTTTATGACCACGATTATTTTTGCGGGACTCAATTTCAAACTGATGGTGTCAAAACATTTACCCGAAGCACAACGCTATGGTGCAAAAATGCGTATCCTGTCATGGGTAGGATTACTCTACTTAATCGGTTTCGCCTTAGTATTTATTTATTGGTATAGCACTTCACATTGAACTGGTATTGGTCATCAACAACATAGCGCGTACCAATATTCATTTTAGCTGCATGATTGAGTGCATACCTTTAGCGCTGACGCGGTTACCTGAACTAAATAATCCTGACTATTGAGAAATTGGCATAATACATAAGCAAGCTGGGTAAATTGCGATATACTATAGCGGCAAATTAGTGCATCCACATAACTCGCGCAGCCGCGCCAGAGAGAACTATGATAAACAACGATATTCTTCGCCGTATTCGATTCATCTTCGACTTGTCTAACGCTCAGGTTAGCAGTGTTTTTGCTAAAGCCAATGCCGATGTCGCCACTGATAAAGTGATTGCGATGCTTAAAAAAGAAGAAGAGGAAGGATATCAAGCAATTAACGACACATTAATGTGTCAGTTTTTAGATGGTTTTATCATCCATAATCGTGGTTTACAAGAAGGTGCTGAAGTTCCTAAGCCCGTTAAAAACTTGACCAACAACTTGATGTTCAAAAAATTACGTGTAGCACTTACCCTACGTGAAGAAGATATTCTAGCAATGCTAACGTTAGCAGATTTCAGCATGACTAAGTCTGAATTAGGCGCACTGTTCCGTAATCCTGAGCATAAAAACTACAAAGCCTGCGGCGATCAAATATTGAGAAACTTCCTAAAGGGATTATCAATCAAACATCGCGGTAAATAGGTTTTACTCAAAAATGCACAGCCAGAGCTGTGCATTTTTGTCTTTTGGATTAAATTCAAACAATCTGCTATCAAAAAAAGTGTGAAATTCATCACTTAACAGACCACAATAAATGCTAGTCATGTTAATCTACTTCTCTATTGAACCTATCAAACAACTCACAATAAAGGTTACCCATGGACGATACTAAACGCCCCCTCTATCTTCCTTTTGCCGGCCCTGCCATTTTAGAATCTCCGCTACTGAATAAAGGCACTGCATTTACAGAAGATGAACGAATTTCGTTTAACCTTGAAGGCTTGTTACCTTGGGTAATTGAAACCATTGACGAACAAGTCGCCCGTGCGTATCAGCAGTTCACTAACTTTACCAATGACCTAGATAAACACATTTATCTGCGTAATATTCAAGATACCAACGAAACACTGTTTTACTCACTGGTACGTAATAATATCAGTGAAATGATGCCTATCATTTATACGCCTACCGTAGGTTTAGCATGTGAGCGCTTTTCAAAAAACTATCGTCGTAATCGTGGCTTATTTATTTCATACCCAAACAAAGACCGCATCGATGACATTTTAAATAACTCAACCCGTCACAAAGTTAAAGTGATAGTGGTAACCGATGGCGAGCGAATTTTAGGCTTAGGTGATCAGGGCATTGGTGGCATGGGTATTCCGATTGGAAAACTGTCACTTTATACTAGCTGTGGCGGGATCAGTCCGGCCTACTGCCTTGCGGTAACCTTAGATGTCGGAACCGATAACCCACAATTACTAGAAGATCCTATGTATATGGGTTGGCGTCATCAGCGTATTGGCGGCGATGAATATAAAGAGTTTGTTGAAGCATTTATGCAAGCGGTTAACCGCAGATGGCCTGATGCATTGATTCAATTTGAAGATTTTGCCCAAAAAAATGCCATGCCACTGCTTGAGCGATACAAAGACCAATATTGTTGTTTTAACGACGATATTCAAGGCACGGCAGCCGTAACGGTTGGCTCATTATTAGCCGCCAGTAAAGCGGCTAATACTCAATTAAGCAAACAGCGCATTGTATTTTTAGGTGCGGGTAGCGCCGGTTGCGGTATTGCAGAAGCGATTATCGCCCAGATGGTGTCTGAAGGCATTAGTGATCAGCAAGCTCGTTCACAAGTCTTTATGGTAGACCGTTGGGGCTTATTACTTGACAACATGCCTAACCTACTCCCATTTCAAACTAACTTAGCACAGAAGTTAGATACCGTAGAAAAGTGGGATAATTATAGCGATAACGTATCGTTATTACATGTCGTCAATAATGCCAAACCAACCGTATTAATTGGCGTTTCTGGTGCGCCTGGGTTATTCACTGAAGACATTATTAGAGCAATGCACAGCCACTGCCCGCGTCCTATTGTCTTTCCATTATCAAACCCAACCAGCCGTGTTGAAGCCACGCCAAAAGACATTTTACATTGGACATCTGGCCAAGCACTTGTTGCCACGGGTAGTCCATTTGAACCTGTGGTGGTGAATGGGGAAACTTTCGAAATAGCTCAATGTAATAACAGCTTCATCTTCCCAGGTATTGGCTTAGGTGTGTTATCTTGCGGCGCTACACGAGTTTCTGATGAAATGCTGATGGCTTCTAGCCGTGCCTTATCTGAATGTTCTCCACTGGGGACAACGGGTGAAGGTTCGTTACTGCCTAAACTAGAAGATATTCACAAAGTCAGTAAATACATTGCGTTTGCGGTGGCAAAAGTGGCTATTGAGCAAGGCTTAGCCTTACCTTGCACCGATGAACTATTACAGCAAGCCATTGATAATAATTTCTGGCAACCTGAGTATCGTCGTTACCGCCGTACAGCCTTCTAATCAAAATGCCTGCATAGCGATATAAAAAATCCCAGTAATTGATTACTGGGATTTTTATTTAAACCAAGATATTAAAAAAGAGCTTATTTGGCCATGACCTTTTTAAAGCTATTGAGCATTACTCTGTCGGTGCGAGCTTTTTTCAATTTGCGCAAACACTCGCGTAATGATTGTTCAGCTAAACGACCAAACACGCCATCATATTCTTTATCGTTCATTTCTTCTTCAGTATCATTACTATCGGCAATTTCTTGGGCAACACGGCTCAGTTGCATCCAGGCATTGGCAATGTAAAACCCATGAAATTCGGCCTGAGATATAAGCTTTTGTGCGCTTGGGGGAAGTTTGTTCCATGCCTGACTAAATGCGTGCGCCTTATCAGCAATCAACTCTTCAAACATGCCTTCGTAAGCTTCTTTTAAACCATCAGGCAGTTGATCCATTGGCAGCACTTTGTTTGCCACGTTATAACACACTGTTTTTGCCGTTTCTTTATAGGTTTGCTCAACCATGATTACACCTTCTTTCAATTAAAAACGCCCGCTAATTAACACACCATACGTGCCATTATTCGCCAAGGGGATAATACTAATATCTTCATAAGGATCGGTAAAATACCACCCTGCTAGCATACCAATTGCAGCGCCAGCTAACACATCTTCAATGTGATGTTTATCACTCGCCACCCGAGTGTAAGCCACATAAGATGCGGCAATATAAGATGGTACGCCGTATTCCCAACCATAACGTTGATTGATAAAAGTTGCTGCCGCAAAACTATCCGCTGTATGGCCTGATGGGAAAGAGTCATTGCCACTGCCATCGGGCCTTTGTTTATCAACGCCCCACTTTAATGCTTCAACAACCACTCGACTAGACACACCAGCTTGCACTAATTGCCACGTTCCTTGATAGTCATCCTCTACCGTTAAAGCCGCTGCTAGTGCAGCTGCGGGTAATGCGATATGAAGCGCATCACCTGAGGTTTCAAGATTGCCTTTAGCCACTCCTGAAAATGAGGTAAAACAAAAAGCCATCAAGATCAGGCGCACAATAATTGTAAAATTCATAGCAGTATTCTTTTAACAGCAGGTAAGATAATCGCGACGTTATACGCTTCAGCGCTTTAAATTGCAAACAGACGCCTTAATACCAAAAGGCTGAACAGCTTTACAACCAGTTACATTAGGGCAATATTTGTAATAAATTTGTTAAGTATCAGGTTAGCAGTTACAATTGTTAGGCTAAACATTAAATATGTTTGAACAATTTTGATTGTTTTATAAAAATAAAAATAAAAATCATTAAGTGGCCAATAATATTGAATAATCGAATCTCAAGTATTTTTAGCATCGCCTTGCTATTCACTTTATTATCATCTCAAGCTGTTAATGCTGAGTATTATGACAATGCTCGGGCGGATGAAATTTATCAAAAATTTGAACTTGTAAATTACAATGAAAAAGAAGTTGATGCCTTATTAGCTGAATACAAGAGTATTATTGCCAATGATGATGAAGTCCGTCAAAAACTATTAATCCGCTTAACCTGTTGGAATCAACCTTCAGAGACGCCTGAAGAACTTCTTAAAGCGATTGAGTATGCTGAGCAACAGTTACTTATTTATGCAGAACCCTACCCCTCTGAAATCAATACCGATTTACTTCTCTGTTTAGGCAATTACAAACAATATGCGGGTCAATTAGATGGCGCGTTAAAAGATCTGTCAACTGCGATCAGTAATGCTTATGAACTTGAAAGCCCCAGATTAATTGTCGATGGACGCAGTATTCGTGGAGCAATGCAATCATATCAAGGCGATTACGCCACCGCCTTAGAAGACCTGATTACCGCACAGCACCTTTATGAAAAGCTCAATGTAACCTACTGGGCAAATGATAATTTAAACAATCTCGCGGCCAGCTATCGTCGCTTTGGCGATCCTGAAACCGCAATAAAATATCAAATGAAACTGGAACAAACATACTTAACCTCCGGCATGCTATTTGAAGCCGACAACGTTAATGTGCAAATTGCTTTTTCACTAGAAGAACTAGGACGTTTACAAGAATCCACCGAGCGTTTTTATAAATCGTTAAAATTTTGGCAATCTAAAAAAGAAACTAATGCCGTCGCTAGCACCAAAGTGAATATTGCAGGCAACCTTATTAAGCAAGGACAAGTAGACAAAGCCTTAACACTGCTAAAAGAGGCTGAACCTCATATACCTGTGGAATATGATGGTCAGCATAGCTTTTTGAGCTTATTTTTTGCCGAAGCTTATTTCACAAAAAATGAGCTGGATAACGCACTTGAGCACAGCAAGAAAGCCTCTATCGATTTCAAACGAGGGGGGAATCGACGAGGCGAAAGTAAAAATCTGCGACTACAAAGCCAAATTTATTATGCTAAAGGTGATATTGAAAATGCCTATAAAAGCTTAACGGCCTTTTTAGAGATGCACCTTTCATTAGACAAACAAATTATGTCTGATAGAAATGCAGAAATGCAGACCCGATTTAACACAGATAAAGTGCTTGATGAAAATGAAAACTTACTAAAAGCCACCACAGATAAAGAGTTGCAGTTGCAAATAATGCAGCGCAACGAAAGTTTACAGATAGTGATTATCATTCTGGTTGCAATAATTCTAATCATAGTATCAGTATTTGCATATAAGCAGTTAAAACGTAAGCGCAAATACCAAAACTTAGCATTAACAGACGAGTTAACCAGCTTATCAAATCGCCGTGCTATCTATAGCCAAAGTGACAATTTTATTAAACATGCAAAACTGTCGCGTCAGCCATTTTCGATTATCTTATTTGATGCGGATCATTTTAAACAAGTGAATGATAAATTTGGCCACGATATAGGCGACAAAGTGCTAGTGAAGTTGGCTTCATTAACTATGGGAATGATGCGAGAAACCGATGTCGTCGGTCGTGTGGGTGGTGAAGAGTTTTTAGTTCTGTTACCTAATATTACCCACAATACCGCAATGGAAATAGCTCAACGCTTACTAGACTGCATTGCTAATTATGACTGGAGTCATATTGCACCAGACCTACATCAAACAGTGAGTGCCGGTGTTGCTAGCCTTGAGAATGAAGCCGAGTTATCGCCGTTGTTGTTGAAAGCAGATACCGCTTTGTACAAAGCTAAATCTGCTGGTAGAAATTGCGTAAAAAGTGCTTAATGACCCACAGCAAATAATTTGGGCTCATTTGGGTGTAAGTCGGTTTCAAACCACTTTTGATATAGCGCGGTATATTCAGGGGTTTGCATATATTTGACGAGAGCTTGGTGCCATTGCTGAACAAGCTCAGGTGAGGTACCGTCAGAAAATGCCAAATAAATTGCCAATGGTTTAATTTGATATGCCATTCTGACATCTGATTTATTTTTACCTATTTGATTTAAAGTATAAGGCACGCCTAAATCTGCCTGACACCAAAAGCGCACTCTAGATAACAATAACTGCTTTGCCGTTTGCTCTGGATAACTGGCCACGGCCAACTGTTTAGGATGTGTTTGCCCTAAGGTTTGCTGGCAATCACCATCGCGATATACTCCAATACTGCCCTGATTAGTCATACCATTTAAATCTTGCAATTGAATAGCATCATCTTTTCGTACAAATATCCCCATACTGCCTTCTGCAATCGGGCCCACAAATGAAAATTGATTAAGCCGTTGTTGATTTTTAGACATGGCAATTAACAAAACGTTTTTACGTGATTGCCCGAGTTGATTAGCCCGTGCCCAAGGCAAAAATACAATTGGCTCAGTGTGGGATAATTGTTGCTGCAAGGTCTGAGTTAACTCAATCGCATAGCCTGTAGGTTTATCATTAATACGGTAACTCATAGGTGCCCAATCTTCGGCAATGACCATCAAGGGTTCTTCTGCTATGGTTTGATTGCTATGCAATAAAACCAGCATACACCCTAACGAATTAATAAGTTGCTTCAATAACCACTCCAAAGTCTGTAAGACAGAAACCTCATCACTCCGTTTGATGAAAAAAAACGATAGTCCGTTAGAGATAGCGTATAATCAGCAGGAAAACTCACTCAAACTGAACGATAAATCATGTCTGATAGTACCGCCTCGTTGACGTCTCAAATGCCACATTCAGTATTAAGTGTAAACCAACTTGCCAAGCTTGCTCGACAAATTAAGCAATGGGGAAAAGAGTTGGGATTTGCGCATATTGGCATTACCGATGTCGACCTATCTGAACATGAAGCCGAACTTCAAGTCTGGTTGGATAAAGGTTATCACGGCGACATGGGGTACATGGCTAATCACGGTATGATGCGTGCGAGGCCTGCTGAACTTCATCCCGGTTGCATTAGGGTGATTAGTGCTCGCATGGATTATTTACCTCCTGATGCGGGCTTTGCAAGTAACTTAACCGATCCTAATTTAGGTTATATTTCACGTTACGCAGGGGGTCGTGATTACCATAAACTTATGCGTCAACGCCTTAAGAAACTCGGCGATAAAATCGATGCCCACTGTAAAGCACTTGATGTTAACGACACAGACTTTCGACCTTTTGTGGACTCAGCGCCCATATTAGAGCGCCCTCTTGCCGCAAAAGCTGGACTAGGTTGGACAGGTAAACATTCTTTGATTTTGCACCCAGATGCTGGCAGTTGGTTTTTTTTAGGCGAGTTATTAATTAATCTGCCATTACCGACAGATATCCCAATAGCCGAGGGTTGTAACACTTGTGTAGCGTGCATAAAATCATGCCCTACAGATGCTATCGTCGCGCCGTATGTCGTTGATGCTAGACGCTGTATTTCCTATTTAACCATTGAGCTGCAAACTGCCATACCTGAAGAATTTCGCCCACTAATTGGTAACCGTATTTACGGATGTGATGATTGCCAACTTGTTTGCCCTGTCAATGCCAAAGCACCATTAACTGAAGAAACTGATTTCCATACAAGACCAGCCTTACTTCAACCGGATTTACTCAGCCTGTTTGCATGGTCAGAAAAAACCTTTTTAAGTCTCACTGAAGGCAGTGCTATCCGCCGAATTGGCCACAAACAGTGGCTACGAAACATTGCTGTTGCATTAGGCAATGCCCCCGCCAATTTGACTATCATTGAAGCGCTGCAGCAAAAAGCACTTGAAGCCGATATTGGGAAGTTAGTACTAGAACACATTGAATGGGCCATTGTGCAACAACAAGCTAAACTTGCGTTACAAACCGCCGCATCGAACGCGCCTGTTAATCGAAAAACCCAACGAGTTATTCGCAGTATTCAAAAAGGCTTACCACGGGATGCGTAAGCCTTTAGCAAATTTGCATTAGATGAGATCTTGGTGCAGTTGGCTTAACAGTATCACCACACCAAAAATCAGCTTATGTTAAAATTGACGACGTAAAATTTTAGTCGCTTCAACCAGATTTTTCAGTGCGGGTTCTACTTCATCCCAGGTGCGGGTTTTTAAGCCGCAGTCGGGATTCACCCACAGTTGTTTAACAGGAATTTTATCAGCCGCTTTAGTCATTAACGTGACAATTTCTTCAACCGATGGGATGTTAGGTGAATGAATATCATATACCCCAGGCCCAATATCATTCGGATAAGCGAAGCTTTCAAATGCATTTAACAGCTCCATATGCGAGCGTGATGTTTCGATGGTTATCACATCAGCATCCATTGCTGCTATCGCTTCAATGGTGTCGTTGAACTCGCTGTAACACATGTGGGTATGAATTTGTGTCTGGTCTTCGACACCTGCAGCGGACAGTTTAAATGCATCTACAGCCCAGTTTAAATATGTCTGCCACTCGGTTTTCTTTATCGGTAAGCCTTCTCTAAACGCGGGTTCATCAATTTGAATAATCCCTATGCCAGCTTGCTCTAAATCAACCACTTCATCACGAATAGCCAATGCGATTTGATTAGCAATCGTTTCGCGGCTGATATCTTCACGGGCAAACGACCAATGTAAGATAGTCACAGGCCCTGTTAACATCCCCTTCACTGGCTTTTCAGTTAAACTTTGCGCATAGGTAGCCCATTCAACCGTCATGGCGCGAGGACGGCTTACATCACCGTAAATTAATGGCGGTTTAACACAGCGAGACCCGTAACTCTGTACCCAACCGAATTGGGTAAAACCTACACCATCAAGGTATTCTGCAAAATATTCCACCATATCATTACGTTCAGCTTCACCATGCACTAGCACATCAATGCCTAGCTTTAACTGACGTTCGATTGTGTCTTTGGTCACCAACTGCAGTTGACTTTGATATTGTTGATCACTCACCTCGCCCTTACGCCAACGGCTTCGTAGACCTCGTATAGCAGGGGTTTGTGGGAAAGAACCAATAGTCGTCGTAGGTAATAAGGGTAATTTTAGTTTTTGATGTTGGGCAAATATTCTGCTTGAAAATTCACTATCACGCTCAAAATCGTTAGCTTTAAGTTTTGCAACGCGGTCAATAACTTGCTGATCAGCATTAGCCGCTTTAGCTGCACGGCGAGACTGGCAGCGTGCAATAATCAATTGCTTGGCACGCAGATCATCATGGCCCAATAAAACCTGTAAATCATTTAGCTCAAAAAGCTTTTGCTTAGCAAACGCTAGCTGCCCCTGTAACTCAGGTATTAATTGCTGCTCACTGTCTAAATCAACCGGAGAGTGCAGCAATGAACACGAAGGCGCAATCCATAATCTATCACCCAAATCAGTTGCCACAGCTTGGATTTGCTCGGCGATCACATCAACATCTGCAGCCCACACATTGCGGCCATTAATGACCCCTAGCGACAGCACTTGATCGGTCGATAAGGTGGCAGAAAATAACCCAAGTTGATTTTTATCACTGATTAAATCTAAGTGAAGCCCCTCAACAGGTAAAGCACTGACCAAAGCGTGATGATGGGCGATAGAACCATAATAACTGGCCAATAATAAACGGACTGTTTGCGGTTTATGCTGCGCGAAAACCTGATAACTATGGCGTATCGCTTCTTGCCAATCAGCCGATAAATCGGCGGCTAGAATAGGTTCATCTAACTGCACCCAGTTCACACCTTGCTCAGCGAAGCGCGCCAAAATGTTTTGATAAGTTTCCAGTAATTGCGGCAATAAACTTAACTTGTCAAATTCGCCCACTGTTTTAGATAAATACAAATAAGTGACCGGCCCCAATAAAACTGGCTTAGCTTGGTAACCGAGAGATTGCGCCTGAGTCACTTCATCAAAAATCTGCGTATAGGCAATATTAAACCGCTGGTCTTGGCTCAGTTCAGGCACTTGATAATGATAATTGGTATTAAAAAACTTGGTCATTTCTGCCGCACAAGCATGCTGACCGCTCGGCGCTCTGCCACGCGCTACGCGAAACAATGTATCTAAGTCGATAGGGTTTTCGTTGCCTTGGCTGTCAAAATCTCGATGACGCTTAGGTATTGCATTCAATGTAGCACTAAGGGTAAGCACCTGATCATAATAGGCAAAATCACCCACAGGCAATAATTCAACTCCTGCCTGAGATTGCCAATCCCAATGCAGCTTTTTTAGCTCATCAGCTACTTGAACCAACTGACTTTGATTAATTTCACCACGCCAATACTTCTCTAAAGCAAATTTAAGTTCACGTTGACGACCGATGCGAGGGAAACCGAGATTTGTAATTTTCATACTACTTTCCTTGTGAATGAGCAAATAGTTGTTACCTTGGTGTAAAAAAATTACACAGGCGTCTGGACGTCTAGAAGTTTATTGTGCTAACCTGCAACCAAGCAATCGAATTGATTTCATCGGTAAGTTGAGTAAGTTTCATGTGGAGTGAGTAATGATAGAACTTAGACACCTTCGCACCTTAATGGCGTTAAAGGAAAGTGGCAGCTTAGCAGGAGCGGCTAAGAAACGCTTTGTAACCCAATCGGCACTTTCTCATCAGATTAAAGAATTAGAAACCCGAATTAACTCCGCTATCTTTGTGCGTAAAAGTAAGCCGCTAACCTTCACTCACGAAGGTGCCCGCCTACTTAATCTTGCTGAAGAAATTCTGCCGAAGGTAATTGCCACCGAATCTGATTTAAAGCGTGGTTTAGAAGGTGAAAACCAGCAGCTGAAATTAGGTATTGAATGCCACAGTTGCTTTAGATGGTTAATGCCAGTAATTGAGGCATTTAAGCTACAAGCGCCTGATGCTCAAATAGATATTTCTAGCCGCCATCTTTTCGACTCGTTAAATGCGCTTGAAACAGGTGGGTTAGACATAGTGTTAACCTCAGATCCGGTACCAGGACATACACTCGCCTATCAACATCTTTTTGATTTTGAAGTGAAGCTGGTTGTTGCTAACGATAATGCCTTAGCAGCGCAGGCATTTATTACGCCAGCAAACCTGGCAAAGCAAACGCTATTAACTTACCCAGTGCCATTGACTCGTTTAGATATTTACAAGCACTTTTTAGAACCCGCAGGCATTGAAATTGGTGAGCAGAAGCAATGTGATTTGACTTCAATGCTGCTTCAGCGCGTTGCATGTAATGATGGTGTAGCCGCATTGCCGACATGGTCGATTAAAGAAAGCCAAGGCTTAAGTCTGACCTCGGTAAAATTAGGGGCTGAAGGATTAAAGCGTCCACTATTTGGTGCTTATAGACGCGATGCCACTAATGCTAACTTGATTCAAAAATGGTTAGAGTTAGTGGCTCAAGAAGGGTTACAACTACAAAGGGTTAATTAGTAAACCACGTTTTGACAACACACGACGTAACAAAAGCCCTGCTGAGTCAGGGTTTGTTGTTTGTTGTAGATTGTGTGCAATCAAGAATTCATTGCGTAAATCATCATCCAATCCTAATGATTCAAATGCTTCAATAGAGAGTGTTTGTTGATGGGTTTCAAGTAAACTTTTTATGACTTTAAGCGATATAGGTCTTTCTTGTTCGCTGTTTAAATAAGCAAATGCCGTTAAGGTAATAACCTGTCCAAATACACTAAATAGGGCTAAGGTTTGCATCTCATCGGCATCAATTTTTAGGCCGTTACCCTTGTCTGTTTCTTCCCTTAACAAGCTAACAGAGTCGACTGCAATGATTTCATTCAGTTTCCAATAACCTTTAACCAACTTCTTATAAGGTTCGTCTAATTCATCTAAACGCTCTTTTAGATAAAACGAAAACGCATAACGGTAAATATTCACCTGGCCTAGGCGGATCAGCGCATCTTTGATACTACGATTTTTTGTTGATACCAACCCCGCTGTTACAGCTGTGTTACTGCGTAACAATAAGTGAGCCGCCAACGCCGGATCTTCAGACACAATATCAATAATAATCTTTATATTAGCTTCATTGATTAATGCTTTTTTTAACGGCACAAGAATACCGCGACGTCCGATCACCTGGTCTTCATTACGAATAATCGCACTAACTTGAGTTAATACTCTTTGCTCAAGATTTGTCATAAGCCACTATCACCTTAATTATTTATACGTATTTTGGCTGTTGGCAAAACAATATCATAAAAAAGCCAACAAGAAACTCGTTGGCTTAATTAAAGTATAGTCGCTTTCTAAATTACTAATAATAGTATTTAAATAACTAACGCTTAAAAACGATATCCTGCCGTTAAACGGATATTACGCCCATCACCTGGATAATAGCCACTGCCCCATGCAGAATAGTAACCTGCGCTGACATAGTCTTCGTCTAGCAAGTTATCAAGACGTAAACTTGCAGTCCACTGAGATTGCGTATAATTAAGGGCGATATTTGTCAGTACATAGCTATCTAATTTAGCATCAACATTGGCATTATCACCTTCCATAAAGCGCTCTCCAGTATAAATACCTTCAGCAAAAACTTGCCAGTTTTCGGCAAAGTCATAACTGATATAACCGCGACCACTGTGTTTAGCTACCCATGACAGCGCCTTGCCATCATTCGCACCTTCGGTAAATTCAGCATCAATGTAGTCATAGGACAAACCTAATAGCCAGTTTGGAGTAACCTGCACATCATAGCTTGGGCTGATGCCATATCGACGCGAAGCATCCGCGTTTACGTTAGCACCATTAAAACCACCACCAATTGGTTTTGGCGCACTAGGATCCCAAATAATTTCATCTTCTAAATCAAGTTGAAACACATTTAGCTTAAGGCTATGAATGTCATTAATATAATCCCAACCTGCCTCGTACGAGCGGCCAACTTGTGGTTTTAACCCCACAGTGCCTGGAGAGGTATAAGCTTGCTCGTCCACTTTAGCAAAACGGAAGTTATCATCGGCGCGCACGTATAAACGGTGAGCCGTATTTGGACGATAATTTAAGCCTAACTCAAAGGCATTTTCATCTTGATCTAAATCGATACCGTTCGGATAGACATTGCCATCGACTAACTCATCTTCAGCTTTAGCATAACGACCACCTACGACATACGATAATGAGGTTGTTAACGGAACGCTTGCCTGAATATAAGCACTGCTTTGAGTTTGTTGATTGCTTCTGCCCCAGCTGAAAGTAGACTCACCAAGGTTATAATCGATACCTGTGATGATTTTTAACTCGCCATTTTTCACTTGATAATTGGCTACCGCTTTTGGGGAAATCGACAATAGCGTGCGGTCATTACGACCATAACCACCCCATTGAATATTGGTGTTATTACTGTCGCTATAGCTCACATCCGCGCCTAGGGTCCAGGTATCAGACATTTGATAATGATAACCACTGCGTAAAGCGGTAGTCATTTCATGGATATAATCCCCTTTGTTCCATGGGTTTGACTGGCGAGGATTTTGATCCAGCTGATCCTTTGATAATGAACCTGGGGTTTTACGATCATTATCAAAGTAGTTTGCTTCAACATAAAAATCTTCAACTTGAGTCTTATATTGTAAACGGCCTAAAATCGAACTGGTTTTATTTGCATTATCATCACGATAGTTGTCAGATTCGTTATAGTTGCCCGCTAGGTAATATTGCCAAGTATCATTAATCGCACCGGACACATCACCTTTGGCTTCAAACGTATCAAAACTCCCCGCAGACAATGCCAGACCACCACCTGTACTTGTAGGTGTTTTGGTAATGATGTTAATTACCCCACCTACCGCTTGATCGCCATATAACACCCCAGAACTGCCCGATAAAATTTCAACGCGCTCAATTTGGTTCAGTGAAATGGCACTGATACTTGGTGCCGCAATATCAATATTATTCAATCTGCGACCATCAACCAAAATAAGGGTATTATTTGCCGCTTGTGATGCGCTAAAACCACGCATTGAGAATACTGGACCAGTATTGTTATTTGAAATTTGAATACCGCTTTGTCCACGTAATAAATCACCTAAATTGGTGGCACCGCTCATTTGAATTTCAGCGGCATCAATCACGTTTACATTGGCGGCAATATTTAAGGGTGAATCAACACTACGGCCTATAACTACCATAGTGTCTTCTGATTGAGACTTGACATCATTTACGTTTGTTGGCGCATCAGCGGCAAACGTAAGTAAAGAAAGACTTGAAAGTCCGAGAATAGCGCTTAATGACAAGGCTAATTTTGTTGGATTAATACCCATTTACCTTTAACTCCTAAAAGGGAAAATGGGGCAGTTGCGTCGCAATAAAACGCTTTCAACTTCAAACATAAGAGTCGAATTTGAAAATAGCTTATTACATCTTAAGATCTGCCCACCGAAATCTCAAAATCATCTTTAGGGCCGGTCTCCGGACTGAGGTATTTTGTCAGAATAATACATTCTACAAACGAGCTATATGCTATTTCATATCGCCCTAACCTTTCACCGTTGCGGGGGCAGTATCAGATTTACACTGATTTCCCGATTATCCACACGCCAGTTAAACGTATGGCACCACAAAAGATTGACTAGTCATCATGACCATAAAATCGCGGCAATTATACGGTTTATGCTAGGGATTAGATATATGCACTAGGGAGTTCAACAATGGATTTTCATTATAATTATTCAGCATAAGCTGAAAAATGAAACAAAACTGTGATTAATTGTTTGCCATAAACTCACGATAATTATTGGCATTGATGGGTGGTTCATTTTCTCGGAACACGGCTTGTCGAATCGATTTGTGCAACAAATACAAATCTTGCGAACCGCTGACTACCGTAAAAAATCCAATTTCGCCTTTAGGAATACTGGCAAAATCTTTTTCAACAAAAATCGAAGCGTGGTGAATGTTTGGCATCACTGTACAGCCTAAAATACCGTGCACAGCATTCAAACCTTCAACTTTCGAGGTACCTAAAACAGTATAAATCACTTTACCGTCGCAGTTTTCGGCATAAGTGTCGGCCATACCGTCAAGAAACTTTTGCGGTTCAATGTCGTTGGCCAACCCTTTAAAACCTTGCATGCAAACAAGGCCACTCCAATCATTTAATGTTTCATTAGCTGGAATAAACTCAGCCATAAACATATCGCCCTGCATTTCATGAAATGCGAGCTTCCAATTAAGTGGAGGTAAAAAACCAAATTTAGAGGCAAAGTCTGTTAATTGCTGCACATCTTTGGGCATTTCGACTTTGCCAATACTCTGATCATCTTCACCAAAAATAGTATTGATAGGAAAATACGGTTTTGCAGACAGCAAAGCGCATGGCACTAAACACACTAGACCCAACATAAGCTTTATTGCGGCAAACGATTTCATTACATATCTTCCTTTTAAAAATTTCATCAACACCCTTTGATGAGGCCATTTTGATATTTAGCTAAACTGTCGAGATTTTCGACCAACTATATATCACAACAGCCACTTTTTGAAACTTATCTCTAACAATTTACTGCGTATTTAATAACAAGAGTGACTAACCAAGCTCTTCATCGTCATCATCTGGAAAGTCTTCATCAGACTCACCTGATTCTGCCGCGATGGCTGCAGCAATGCTTTTGGCTTTTAGGTGCTTCTCAGTTTTACGTTTATTGCGCTCAGCCTGTTTGCCTAAGAAACCTTTTAATGCTTCTTCGCCCCATGCTGTCGCTTCTGCTTCAGTCGCAAAACCATCATGACTTTTTGATACCACTGTTTTGGTTGCTGTCATACGGCGAGTGATTTCTGTTTTCCAGCCGCTGTCAGCTTGAAACACACGAAATGCATACTTTTTACTTTGACTCATTTGTCTATTTTTCCTAGTGAATTAACGCTTTAATAGGCATAGCCTATTTTTCTTTATGGGCAGTTGTTACACAACTTAACTTTTTACCATTTGATTTGAGCCAACAATCATCATCTCGCATTTTTGGCAATCAAACACTAATTTCAATTTATCTTTACCCACATCTAAGAACATGGGATCTGCTTTTATGCCTTCCACTTCTTTAGGGCATAAATTAAAGCTGTAACGCAAACAATGCTTTGTCACCATCAATGGTGCATCATGCAGTACTTTATTCTTTTCATAGGTGTCTTCCATTTGAATAACACCGTGTTGCTCGTAAAAGCTACGCGCTTGCTCGTTAGCCACATTGGATAAAAAGCTAAGAGACTTTTGTGGGAAACGCGCATTTTTATCGTGTAACCAGCGCTCAGGACGCTTATAAGCACTGACCCTAGCCAACATTAATGCATCAACCGCATCACGTCTTAATTCGTTGACCACTGACGAAGGTAAAAACCATACTTGCTCAACAAGTAAGTTAATTTTATTGGCAACAAAATCTGTGCTGCCTAATTTACCTAACTGTTTTTTCAGGTTTGCAGCCGATTTAGGCTGGTCGTTAGCCGCTTGTTTTTCACACTGTAAACTGACACTCGCACTAATACCATGTGCATCTGTTAGCGATAAAGCCACCCCGTCATCGGTATCATAAAACTGCATATCAACACTGATTTTACGGCTGGCTGAATCTTTATTTAACGTCGACTCAAATTTATGGTCGAAGTTTCTGAACATCATCACGCCAACTTTTAAATCTTTTGGCACTTCTGTTAAATACAAAGTATTGCCATCAGCACGGTTTACTCGGGTGCCTGCCAGTTTATCATCAGACAAGCGTTGAGTTTCATAATGTTCAACAAAAAAGCACAAACCATCGCCGTTGTTGAACACAATATCTTTGCCGCTTTCTGTGATATCGATTTTGATAAAATCTTTACCAACCTGGGTAATACGCCCCACTTTTTCACCGATAAACTTTGGTGAGCTAAAGTGTTCAATCGCTTCAGTTCGTTGATTCACAAAGTAGTCTGTTTTACCACGGTTAAAGCTTTTGTCAGGATCTGGGGTAAAGTTGAACTCGCAACGTCCATGGGAGATGGACGCTAAATCGTTACGCTTATCAATAATAGCATCAAGCTGCTTACGATAATGCGCCGTCACGTTCTTCAAGTAGGTAATGTCTTTTAAGCGGCCTTCCACTTTGAACGAGGTGACACCAGCATCAATTAATGCTTCTAAATTATCCGTTTGGTTATTATCTTTAAGGGATAATAAGTGCTGATTCTCGGCTAAAACATCGCCATCGCGCGTGGTTAAATTGCACGGCAAACGACACATTTGCGAACACTCGCCACGGTTGGCACTGCGATTTGAGTAAGCGTGGCTTAAATTACATAAGCCGCTGTAGCTCACACACAAAGCGCCATGAATGAAAAACTCAAGTTTCATTTTTGTGCTAGCAGCAATATCTCGAATTTGAGGGATATTTAGCTCACGGGCTAAAACCACCTGCGAGAAACCGACTTGCTCTAGAAACACCGCTTTTTCAGGGGTGCGGTTATCCATTTGCGTACTGGCATGTAATGCAATTGGCGGCAAATCTAATTGCAAAACGCCCATGTCTTGAATAATTAGCGCATCGACACCAGCATGGTATAAGTCCCAAATCAATTGCTGTGCTTTAGGCAGTTCGTCATCCATCAAAATAGTATTCAACGCCACAAACACCTGGGCATGATAACGATGGGCAAACTCAGCAAGACGGGCAATATCTTCAACACTATTTCCCGCATTATGACGAGCGCCAAATGCAGGTCCACCTATGTACACAGCATCAGCACCATGACGAATAGCCTCAATACCATAATCGGCATTTTTAGCGGGTGCTAACAGTTCAAGCTGACGCTTTGGGGTAGGTGCTGGGGTAAATAATTCAACAGAAGCCATAAGGGTAATCAATTCTTCTTGTTTAGCAAAAGTCGGTGGATAAAAAAGTGCGCCAACAAAGTTTGTTGGCGCACTAGTATAATGTTTACTATTCTAGCAAATTTGTTGTAAAAATACCCAGTTTAGATAAATAAATCTTGGATGTTTTTAAAATCACCTTTGCCGCTTGCTATTTCTTCAGGTGTTAAACCCGTTACTTCATGCGGGAACACTAACCACTCATCGGATTCGTGAATGAAATAATCAGGCTTTAATGGCACTTTAGTGTTGTTTGGCTTGTAGTATGGGCAAGCTACGCGAATATCACTTGGAATATTCAAACGCATAAATTTTTGCAATTTACCAATCAGTGCATGGATACTACGACCAGAATCAAACACATCATCAACAATCAGTAAGCCATCGCTGGCATTGGCGTTTTCAATAATGTAATGCAAACCGTGCACTTTAATATTTTTATCTTGCTTGTCAGTACCAATACCGTAATAAGATGAAGTACGCACCGCAATGTGGTCAGTTTCAACCTTTTTGAAATCAAAATATTCTTGCACAGCAATACCAATTGGTGCGCCGCCTCGCCAAATACCGACAATAAATTGCGGTCTAAAGCCAGATTCATAAACTTGCGCGGCTAAGCGGAATGAATCTTCAAGTAATTGTTGTGCGCTAATATAGTGTTTGTCAGTCATTGGTCTGTGCCCCCATTTTTATTGCGGCGAATTTTATACCAAATCAAAATACTTTGCCTGTATTGTTCGCAGATATTACGTAATTACTCAAATATCCATGGCATAAAAATCTGCTTTTCCTTGCATCATCACTATGGCATAGTATTTTTTATCGTCAAAACAGGATGAAGACGCTCGTTATGTTATTTGAAAAACATTCAACCGCCGCGTTAGCACAGACATCATCTGAGATGACGGCTCAAAAAGGTGACAACCCGCTTATTTGGCCGTTATTAAGTGTATTGCAGTCATCGAATCAAAGCTGGAAAGTGCACCATCTTGCCACCGAATTACAAAACAAAGGATTAATGCACAACTTAGATCCCTTGCCCGAAAAAGACCTATTTAAACGTAATTTCTTATTGATGAATGCCCTGTATGAATTACAAGACATTTTACTTCCTAAACAATGGCTTCAAGTCAAATCAATGGAAATTCAATTGTTTCGTATTGTCCCCGGCAACGCAGACTTGTTACATCGTCAAGACGCTGCGCTACGAGACTACTATCTAGATTGGAAAAATTACGATACCTGCGTCAATGTGGTACGTGAAATGCTGGAGTCTTTTTGGACCAGTTACCAGCAATATATAGGTATCAACATTCAATTAATGAATAAAGGTCATGCATTAAAAGTATTCGAATTGGATGAAACCGCGTCAGATAGAGACATCAGAAGACAATGGAAAAAACTTGCCTTAAAGTGGCACCCCGATCGCGATCAAGGCAATGCCGAACGCTTTAAAGAAGTATGCGAAGCTTGGCAAACACTGCGTGATAAAAGCCTAGTGGCCTAGTATTTAACAGCATAAAGCTGATTAGCAAATACCTGTATTTGTCGCAAATCACAACTGGATCACACAAATTTAGCCACAGACTTTGACAAAATATGTCATCATTAGCACTGTAAACATTATTGATAAACATACTTTTTGAGGTCTTCATGTTTAAACATTTAGCACTAGCCGTTACCTTAGTCATTGCTCCTTTGAGCACCTTTGCCGCGCAATTTGTTGAGGGCAAACACTACACGCAGATTTCCAATAAAGTGGTTCCTAGCGAGCCGAAAGTGACCGAGTTTTTCTCTTTTTATTGTCACAACTGTTTCAATATGGAAACCAAATACTTACCAGAAATCAAAGCGGGTTTAGATAAGCAAGTGACATTCGACACTAAGCACGTTGATTTCATGAATAGTGACATCGGCACCGAGGTAATGCGCGCATTAGCTGTTATCCACACTTTTGATGATCAACAAGCCTTAAAAGTAGCGATGTTCGGCGCCATTCAAGGTGAAGGTAACGACTCAGGTCACGACCATAGTGCGCCAGGCCATGAACACGCACCAGCAGTGAATAACCGCGACGACATCAAAAAAGTATTTGCTAAATTTGATATTGATGGCGCCAAATATGATGCATTAGCTGATAGCCCTGAAACCGAGAAAAAGCTCAGTTTATGGCGCCAACAGCAAGTGATGTTCCGTATTCAAAGCGTGCCAACATTTATTGTTAACGACAAATACGCCATCAATATGAACGAAATGCGTACCCTTGATGACTTAGTCAATGTGATGAACTATTTGGCACTGAAAAAGTAACGCCGCCCCAAATAACCATGATGCAAACCGATATTGCTCAAACAATATCGGTTTTTTATTGGAGAAATCTAGAAATTTCGCGGCTGCTCTTCTATGTGCATTTGCTCAACCAGTCCTTTGCCTGTGCGTTGTTGGTATTTTGCTTCAGCTTGTGACATACGGTTACGACCACTATTGACTAAACTTTGCCCCTGTTCAATGGCGCTTTCACCTTCAGCTAACTTAGTATTGCCATCTTCAACCTGCTCTTTGCCATCAAAGTATTTCTCGTCAGCATCTTCCCAAAGATCGTTAATCTCTTCTAGTTTTTGCAGCATTTCTGCGGCGCGCTTAGCCGATTGCGCCCCTTGCAAATTACCAGAAAATGCGACAAAAGCCTGTCGATGACGTTCGCCAGCTAGCTGTGCCTCTGCAATTAATCGCTCGCCTTCACGGATTTCATGACTGCCCTCTTGCACTAACTGACGGCCATCCCTTAATTGCTCACTGCCGGCCTTAACATCTTTCTCGCCTTGTTCCCATTGCTGTGATAAATCAAGGTGTTGTGCACCTTCTGACTTCACTTTTGAGGCAAAATTATTTTGAGTTGCACTGCAACCACCTACACTTATAACCCCTAAAGCCAATAAACAACAAAGAGTAACTCGCATCTATCCATCTCCATAAATATGCTAATAAAGCGGCGCAATTAGACCGCTCGGTAACATAAATAGCAAGAGGTGATAAATCAAATCATGTTAAATAACCTCAGCTCGGGTTAATAAATGCATATCAAACAGCTCTTTGCACCGCTAACTGCGTTGCATTAACTTGCAATAGACCCGCTATTGACGCGTAAATGCACCTTGTTATCAGAGCAAAGTTCAAGTTTGAATATAAGCGATTGAATATAAGCGATTGAATATTGATGTTTTAAATATCATTTATTCATCTGTTAACCTGAGTTGAAGTTAAATATCAGTAAAGAATGAGCAGGAAAGTGAATTAACCAAAAAAATCGCGAATATGCAGCAGCGCCAACAGCAGATGAATAACAATAAATCCAATAAAGCCCTGTGCGAATACCTTATGATAACTGCGCCACATTAAGGCATCACTAGGGTCGGCTAGATACCAAAGCACACCAGATATGGCCACTAGCAACAGCAAGATAACGCCGCCACCCTCAATCACACTAAGTAGGCCTTTACCCCCTGAAAGCGGTAAGCGGCCTTTTACCATACCGAAAATATCTGCTTTAAGTTGACTAAAATCAGCCACTAACCAAGGAAAAAACAAACGCCATTGTCCTTTAGTGCACACTTTAATGGCAAACAATAAGCCAATAACGGCGGTAAATAACCCGCCATAAACATGGAATACATCCCAAAATCCTGCTTTAGGGCTAAGCTGCTTCGCAATAAATATCCAAGGACTACTACACACTAAAAGCAGTGACATCACTAACACAGCCGCATGTAACTTTGTTTCAATGCTACGCCAAATAGGCAACAACGCCATAGCGTTAAGCCTCTATCATTTGTTGTGCAAAATCGTCCACTTTTTGCCAGTCAGTATATTCAACTTTAGTATTTGGATCGGTTGGCCCTTTAGTGATCCACATAATAAATCGAATAATATGACGATCCATTGGTCCATAGCCCTGATAATCTAAATTACCGGCAAATGTTTGTAATAATTTAGGTTTCCAAATGGTTTGCTGTAAAAACGCTTGCATGTAGGCATTTGTTTCTGGAGTATTTTTGTGGGGTTTACGTGCCACCAAGCTGACAGAGAAAAAACCACTGGGTTTAGTTTCAAGCTGTACCTGATGACGCTGAATAAATTCATACAGTGCAGGACGATGTTTGCCGTGACGAATACTGGCACCTATGTAAATTTTATCAAAGCCTGAAAGGTCAGTCACATCATCTAAGGCCGCTAAGGTTACTTGGTGATCAGACTGCTGCACTTTTTGTTGAATGTATTCGCATATTTTACGCGTTTGTCCATGAACACTGGAATAAACAAGAAGGATCTGAGTCATATGTCCGCCTAATCAAGTCATTAATCCTGTTTATATTACTTGATAAAAACAACCATGACCTTGAAACAGATCACGTGATTAACATCAAAGTCTGCCCCAAAAAAAGAAGCAAGGCGACACCTTGCTTCTTTAATCTAAGACCAGTTAATCTTTTCTGTTTGTTTTGTGGCAAATGACAGGCCAACAAACATTCGACCAAAACCGCTACAGTGACATTAAAAACGCGATCACTTGCTCACGCTCAGCTAAGGTTAATACCATAAACGCCTGCTGACTGTTTTTAGCTTCACCGCCATGCCATAAAATGGCTTCTTCCAATGTCGCCGCGCGGCCATCATGTAAAAAACCTGCTTGCGGATTGACGGTTTGTGTTAACCCAATCCCCCATAAAGGACGGGTGCGCCATTCATTACCATTGGCCAAGAAGTCAGCACGACCATCCGCCAACTCATCGCCCATGTCATGGAGTAACATGTCAGTAAAAGGATATATCACTTGGCCTTTTAAACTATCGCTCATAGGCACGCCACCTATGTCTCCCGCAGTTTTGGTGGTAAAAGATGCCACATGACAACCGGTGCAATTAAGATGTTCAAATAAGCGCGCGCCCTCTCGTACATTGCTATTTGTTACGTTACGTCTAGCAGGCACTGCTAGGGTTTCAGCATAGAAAGTCACTGCATCACTGAAAGCCTCATCAGCCTCTGGTTCGCCATTTTCGTCGCTGCCAGTATCAACAAACCCAGTGCGAGTTAAATATGCATCATGCAAACTGGTGCCAGCAATACTTTCATCTGGGAACAATGGGTTGGTGATACCAATATCACCTCTCAATGCCCCTAGTGATTGCACTCTGACACTTGGGGTATTGGCTTTCCACCCAAAACGCCCAAGTGATACTGGATGCGCGACTCCGTCTCTGGCTTTTATGGCATCGAATACCCAGTTAGCTCGGCCTGATATGCCGTCACCATTGGTATCGTTTTCGTCCGTATTTGCCAAAATATCCGCCTCGGGGATCGCTTCTAATAAGCCTAAGCCGAATACAGGCATGCCATTACGCCAGCCCATCAGTACGTCATCTTGCAGTAAATTAGAGGTGATATTTGCACTTTGCTTGGTTTCGCCAGGGGCATCATAGGGGTTTTCAACATCAAACAATGGCTTTTTCAATTGAACGACTTTGCCATCGGCATAGCTAATTTCGCTGCGTTCATAGGAAAGATACACATCAGCCTGGCCCACAAAAGCATTACTTTCCCAATCGGATCTTGCCTTTAATACGCCGCGATGAAATAGTTGCCCGCCAAAATCAGGCACGGCAATGGGCGCACAATAGTTGTTTTCTAGCGTTCCCTGAGTACAAACCTCATCAGGTGCTTTACTGATCCTTAAAAAGATCCCAGCAGCAGAACCAAGTTTAACTCGGGTTTCATTTGCCGCTAAAAATGGCGTTGAATTACGGCCATCGCGTTGATGACAAGAGTTACAATCGGCATTATTAAATACAGGGCCTAAACCATCTAACGCTGGGTGCGCTGTATTTGGCGCAGTGGTAAAAGACGCTTCAAAATTAACGTCGCCCTCTAAATGCAAAGCCAGTTCATTTTCAGTTAAGTTCGGCGCGGGTGTTGAAAAACCGTGGCCTGAATTATTTGCATCATAGGTAGTCGTTTCTCCCCCTGCGGCGGTTATATCGGTAAACGCGGGATAAGTTACAACGGGAGGCTCAGGGACAATGGTACTTTGCTCTTCGCCACTGCCACCACATCCGACTAACCCGATTGCCATCATCACTGACATTAAGGTGTTAGATTTACGTGTTATTTTCATCATATAACTCACACTGTTTTATGTGTATAAAAAGCCCCTGCTTGACGATAAAACAGGGGCTAATGGGTGCAGTGTTAACTGGCTTTCCATTTAGATAACAATGGCAATACGTCTGACTCTAAAGAGGTTTGTAATTTAGATAACGCGTCCACAGCAATCTGCACACGGGCGCGGCCATCGGCATCTAATATGGCTTGACGGAAGGGTAAATCTGAGCTGCCCTTAATTGCTTGAATTTTGAGGATGACATCATCAATTTCACTGGCGATACGAGTAGCAAGAGTGGCATCTGCTGCGGCAACAAAATCTATGATGCCTTGTTTGTCAGCCTGCCCTGTGTACTCGCCTTGGTAGACGTTACGCACACCAATAATATTGTTAGCAAAGTCAGTTAATGAATTCCACGAATACTGAGACTCCACTTTTGATGTATCCGCAGTGGCTATTGAGTCACCAAATGGATCAGCAATTTTACCGTTACCGACTTCATCAACAATGCCAATCATGCCGTTGACTAACTCTTCAATCACCGCAAGTTCTGATGAGTAAATAGTGTTATTGGCGGCACCTGAGCCTTTTAATAACTCTGCATATGGCAATGCGTTGGCATCTTGGGGGTTGTGGCTAATTTGCCATGCATCATCCAGTTGTTTAGCGTAATCACGAAACACTTCTGCTAAAGCCACTAAATATTCACGCTCGCGCGGGGTCAGCTCAGCAATGTCTTTGCTGTTATCATTTACGCCATCACCAAACAATAAATACTCCATGGTGTGGAAACCTTGTACGTCATCATTCCAACCTTTAATGGTTTCAGCGTCAAAGCCTGCTGCGCTGTTTAACTGTGTTTGCAAGTCAGAGGTATTGAGTGGCCAGCTGTCTAAATGCGGATCAATGCTTAATGAATCAACAGGACCAAAAATATGCGATTCGCCCTGTTCCCATGGTTGACGAGCTGCTTTCCAAGCCGCTTGTGCTGCCACTAAATCGGCTTGCGATGTAGAGTTAATCAAACTTTGTGTGGCTAATAATAATGCCTCACCTTTCGTGGCCAAATCAGCATAACCCGCCACAATAACCTCATCGGTTAAGTTGGTAATCATCTCGGTTGCCACAAATGAAAAACGATTATCTGGAACTGTCGGGGTTGTCGGGGTGGTTTCATCTGAGCCAGAACCGCCACAGGCCGATAAGCCCATAACTAAAGATAATGCGATGACTGAATAGGTAAACTTCATAATAACTCCATGTATTTAAGATAAATATGTAACAAAAAACGCCTAGCGGCTTATAACGAGAATTGGTAACCAACGCCTAACGCAAAGAAGTTAGTGTCTGGAATACTGGCTACTGCCACCTGATGTAAACCTCCTTCCGCTTTAATCACCACCTCAGGAATAGGGAAGTAATTCACCCCTACGCTGCTCCAGGTATTTTCAAAGCGCTTAGTGGCAGTGCCCGTTTCGACAGCCATTAATGGATTTGAGTAATCGATATTGGCAAAAACAGTGAGCGGAATATTCAACCAGCTATCCAGCTTCATACCGGCTTCAATAAAGAAGGATTGTGATTCAGACCCTAACTGTGCAAAGTTTCCTGGGCGCAAACCTGGGGTGGTTTTATTGGCTTGGGTGATGGCATCGGTATTGTCTAAGGTGCCGTAAAGGTATTGACCGCGCAAAATCCATGGACCTTCCACAAACGCACCGGCAACAGACACAATGCTGATCGCACCATCAACATCTAACTTGTTACTTTTATGGCGATTGCCTGAAGTATTGCCATAGTAATAGGCAACGCCCAC
This sequence comes from Shewanella aestuarii, assembly GCF_014647215.1. Classification (GTDB taxonomy): domain Bacteria; phylum Pseudomonadota; class Gammaproteobacteria; order Enterobacterales; family Shewanellaceae; genus Shewanella; species Shewanella aestuarii. Next base: position 389,270 of record NZ_BMOT01000002.1, on the reverse strand, counting down.
TGCGCTACCGGTTTTAAAGCTGCCATAATCTAAACGGCCAGCAAAGGCTAAGTCATCACCATTAACATGTTCAAAACGTTTTTGATGACCAGATGCTGACCAATCATAAGTGCGGAAATATTCAGAGTTTAAGCCACTGACAATTTGGGCTTGATAATGAAAATCACTGACTTGACCATAAACACCAATACCGTTTTCATTCCAAACCGCAGGTAACATTGCCGCTTCGCTTTTATGGCGCTGAACAGTAAGGTACTGATTAGGCTTATGTAATATACTTGTTAAGCCAATTGGCAAATGAATATTACCGAACTTAACTCCAAATGCTTCACTGGGGCGATAGCGAATTTCTGCTTTTTCAACAATGACTTCACCGCCCGCTTCAACTTCTGATTCAAACTCGCCAAATTCATCGAAACCATCATATTCAAGTGATGTGCCAGTACCACCATGCTCATATTCAATTTCAACTTCCATGCTCCACTCATCAGTGAACTGATATCCAAATTCAGTGACGATGCGCTCTAGGTCAAAACGATTACGGCGTTCAGGGGTGGTATCTTGAACGTTATCGAAATACTCATCGCTTGTGTAATTGGCGGTACCATAGGATTTAAAACTGAAACGGCGGTAACGATCTTGTGCGCTTGAAATCTCACCTGCAACCTGTTCAACTTTTGAGGCTAAAGTATCGCGCTCAACTTGTTGCTGGGTAGACTGTGACTGCTGTTGCTGTGTAATGAGTAGCAACTGCTGCTTTAACGCAGCTATTTCTGTTTCTTGTTTCGCAATGGCTTTAGCAAGTGCATCTGTTTCATTAGCTTCATTTGCACTGGCAAATGAACCTAACCCCATAACACTCGCTAAAGTCATCGCCAATAGTGAGATTTTGCTATTCATATCAACTCTCCACTTACACCTAAATAGTTAAGGTTATTTTAATAATCGGCCACATACTAATCTAATTGATAATCATTTGCATTAAAATTTAGATCTTTTTTCGTAATACTATTTACAAATAAATTACACTTCCCATAAAAATGTTTTTTTGCGACTATGGTGAAATATTCTTCATTGTTCGCTATTTCAGGTGTTTTATGACCTCGCCCGCTGCACAATTACTCGATGTTTCACCCACCACAAAATACCAAGCCAATCCATTGCATTTACTGCTGTGGATGACCTTTGTTATGTCGATGGTATTTGCGGTTTGGCAGGCGTTGTTAAACAACTTTGTGATTGAAAGAGCTGCATTTACTGGGGCTGAGATTGGCATATTACAAAGCTTGCGTGAGGTCCCCGGATTTTTAGCCTTTACCGCCGTTTTTGTGTTGCTACTGATCCGTGAACAAGCCTTTGCCTTATTATCGCTCGCCCTGCTATGTATTGGCGTTGCGATAACCGGCTTTTTTCCTCAAGTCATCGGCCTGTACTTAACCACTATTTTAATGTCTGTAGGTTTTCATTATTTCGAAACCATCAATCAGTCCCTAACGCTACAATGGGTCGATAAAGCAGAAGCGCCCGGATTTATGGGTAAAGCTTTAGCATGGCGCTCGGCCGCAGCCTTAATTGGTTATGGCAGTATTTGGGTTATCATGACATGGCTGAAATTAGACTATGTTTGGATGTATGCCATCATAGGCTTACTCGGATTAAGCATGGTGCTGATGATGAGCATTTATTTTCCGCGCTTTAAAATTCATGCCACGCAACATAAACATTTATTGCTGCGTAAGCGGTATTGGCTTTACTACCTACTGACGTTTTTTTCAGGAGCGCGTCGGCAAATTTTCATGGTATTCGCAGGCTTTATGATGGTCGAAAAGTTCGGTTATTCTGTCACTGAAATCACCGCACTTTTTCACATCAATTATGTGATTAACTTATTATTCGCCCCCGCTATTGGTCGATTGATCGGCCGTATCGGTGAACGAAATGCTTTGATTTTTGAATACCTTGGGTTAATTATCATTTTCATCAGTTATGCATATGTTGAAAATGCCCAAGTCGCGGCAGGCTTATATGTTATTGACCACTTGTTATTTGCCATGGCAATTGCAATGAAAACCTACTTTCAAAAAATCGCCGATAAACAAGATATTGCCTCTACAATGTCGGTAAGCTTTACCATCAATCACATTGCCGCAGTCGTGATCCCGGTACTGCTCGGCATGCTGTGGTTAAGCTCGCCTAAATACGTGTTTTTCATCGGTACAGGCTTTGCGGTATGTTCATTGTTATTGGCCTTTAATGTGCCGCGCACCCCAAAACCAGGTCAAGAAACCTATTGGCCCAAAACCCTTAAATAACCTCAGCTGGGATAATAAATCCATCAAACAGCTATTTGCATAACTAACTGCGTTGAATTGACTTGTAGTTGGATTGACTTGTAATAGACCCGTTATTGACGCGTAAACTGGCCTGGTGATCAGAACAAAGTTCAAGTTTGATTGTTAGCGATTGAATATTGTGTTTTAAATATAGTTTATTCATCTCTTAACCCGTTAAGGTTAAATAGTGTACCCACAAAATTTTTGGTAAATGGATAAAAATATGGCTGAGCTTGATAAAAAAATAACCGAAACTGCCGATATTTCAGCACGCAAGAAAGCCCTATTACTTGGCAGAATATTAGGCCTAGCCAGTGAGGATGATTATCGTCCTTCGACCGCATCTGTAGCTGAACGCGCGCAACATCGTCAGCGCAAATTGCTTAGCGCTCATCAAGCTAATCTAGAAACTATTTTCGCACTGGCGCTCAATTACACCCCATCAGATGTTACCGGAGTGGATTTAGATGCCGACTGGGGATATCAATTCTTTCACATGGCGGAGCAAATTCATAACCCGAAAATGCAAGATTTATGGGCAAGAATTTTAGCCAGCGAAATTGTTTCACCCGGAAACTTCAGCCTGAGATCGCTAGCGGTTTTGAAACAATTTACCTTTCGTGAAGCAATATTGTTAGAGAAAGCTTTAGGCATGTCGGCAAGAATTGGCACAGATAATCGCTACAAATTACTCAGTGGATTGCGCACTAACGGCGGGTTGAAGCAATATTTCAGAAAACACAACCATATTAACATTCCACTATCTCAATTCGGGCTACCATATTCGAATATTTTAACCTTAATGGATGCGGGAATTTTGCATAACAGTGAGTTTGAAACGGGTTTACTCGATGCCAAAGTAAAATTGCCATTGCAGTTTGTACATGACAGTTTTACCGTGCAAACCAACAATCAACACCTGCTTTTTACTTACTACCGATTTACCGCCATTGGAGATGAGATTTGCCAGCTAATTGCGGCTAAACCCGACGTTAACTTTATCAGTATGTTGAAAAAACTATTAGAAAGAGATTTTAAAATCGATAACTAACTGGAGCCATAAACAGGTTAAGTTAAATTTTATAAAGGTGGGAGTATTTCGCTTTATGCGCGCTAAATAAAAACTGCCTTAACGCTTCTCTTGCTTCACCATGGGCATTAATTTTAGCCGCCATAATGCCATTTTCAGCACGAACCGGTTCAAAATCAACATCCACTTCTAAGCCATTACTTAGCATTAACTTACCTGATTTAGGCATATCAGCATGCGCCTCATTACGCATTTTGATGGTTAAGCCCGAACTGGATAATGACAACACTTCGACGGGCTGATCAGCATCATCAATCACGGTAACATCTTTTAAATCTGTTACTCGCCAGCTGCGCTCACCACCAAGAATATCGACCACTTCTGGTACACCTAACACCGGGATAAATTGTCCTAATTCATCACGCTTTAACACTAACGGAAACCATAGACGGTAATGGCTGATCTCTGCCAATAACGTTAACTTCGCCTCGCCTAAAATATTGGCAAGCACCTGAGGGATCTCAGTAGACACACTTAAAGCGTTATCAGCCATCACATCTGCATCGGTTTTTGCATGCAACATGCCTCCCGTTTTACTTGAAGTAAATAGGTCACTAAAACAGGCTAACTCTTCTTCGGTCAACGAATTCATTGGGTTAACGTAATCCTTAAATCTAGGGTGTGGAATAAGGCGCATAATATAGCATTATTTTGACATTCGAATAAACTTTAACCACTCTATTGATAATAATTAATAGATTATCAAACCCTAGACTGACGTTTAGGGAGTGACTAACAAAAAAAGCAAACCTGAGTTTGCTTTTCAATACGCAATCAATAACCTAGTAGTGTGGGTTATTGAGACATACTTAGCTTAATTTAACAGCGCCAACATTTGGTGGGCAACTAGCTCAGATGATGCCGGATTTTGACCTGTCACTAACTTGCCATCCACCTGTGCAAACGGGTGCCAGTCAGCAGCCTTGGCATATTTAGCACCGTTAGCAATCAACATGTCTTCGACTAAAAAGGGCACTATGTCGGTTAACTGCACCGCATCTTCTTCTCCATTGGTAAAGCCTGTGACTTTTTTGTCTTTAACAATTGATGTGCCATCAGCATTTTTAGCGTGCTTCAGCGCGCCAGGTGCATGACAAACTAACCCTAAAACCTTGTCTTGCTTTAACGCATTTTCAATTAACGCAATTGATGTGCTGTCTTCGGCCAAATCCCATAACGGACCATGACCACCTGGATAAAACACCGCGTCGTAATCAGCAACATTCACTGTCGACAACACTAATGTGCTAGCCAGTTGTTGTTGCGCGTGACTATCTAATTTAAAACGCTGAGTCGACGCAGTTTGAAAATCAGCTTCATCGCTTTTAGGATCTAAAGGCGGTTGGCCACCTAACGGCGATGCCAGAACCACTTCGACATTATTGTCTTTAAACACGTAATATGGCGCCGCTAACTCTTCAAGCCAAAAGCCCGTTTTATGTCCTGTATCGCCTAATTTGTCATGCGATGTTAATACCATTAACACTTTCATTTAATTAATTCCTACTGGTTAATTTATTGATTTTAATTCAAATAACTGGCTTACTTATGCGGTTAACGGTTCATTAAGTTTAATCACTAACTTGCCAAAATTTTCGCCTTTCAACAGGCCGATAAACGCTTGGGGAGTATTTTCAATACCGTCAACTAAATGCTCACGATATTGGATTTCACCATTGGCCAACCATTTGCTCATATCATTAGCAAACTCAGGGTAACGATGACCATAATCATCAAAAATAATGAAGCCTTGCATTTTAATTCGCTTCACCAACAAGGTGCCCATTAATAACGACAAACGATCCGGCCCAGCTGGCAACGAGGTGGCGTTATATTGTGAAATCATGCCACATACTGGCACTCGTGCACCTGTGTTTAGTATAGGTAAAACGGCATCAAATACTTTGCCACCGACGTTTTCAAAATACACATCAATTCCCTTGTCACAATGCGCGGCTAATTGCTCAGCAAAGTCGGCAGCTTTATGGTCAATACAGGCATCAAAACCAAGCACTTCAACCGCATGGCGACACTTTTCAGCCCCACCAGCAATACCCACCACTTTACAGCCTTTAAGCTTACCAATTTGCCCCACTGTTGCGCCCACTGGCCCTGTCGCCGCCGCAACCACTAAGGTTTCACCCGCTTTGGGTGCACCGATATCCAACAACCCCATATAAGCGGTAAACCCTGGCATTCCCATAATGCCTAGCGCATAAGATGGCATGCTTGGACTCGTGCCTAAATGCATTAAGCCTTCACCGTTTGATACGCAGTAATCCTGCCAACCGCCGAAGGCTAATACCCAATCGCCTACCTTGTAATCTGGGTGTTGACTCGCTTCAACCTGTGAAACAGTTGCCCCAACCATCACCTCATCAATAGCCACAGGATCAGCGTAAGATTTTGCATCATTCATGCGCCCACGCATGTAAGGGTCTAATGATAAATAAACCGCACGCAATAACACTTCACCAGACTGCGGTGTCGGTTTATTTACGGTTTCTAAACGAAAGTTTTCTGCGGTCGGTTCGCCCTGTGGACGAGAGGCTAAAACAATACGACGATTGTGAGATGACATAATTGATCCTTTTAATTGCAATACAAAACGCTGACAAGGGTTGATTCAATGATAGCTACAATAGCGAAAACAACAGTGGTAACATCGTCACACGTTTTACCTATTTACGTTACTGTGAGCCATTTAGCTCACAGTCAAAACAGAGTGAGTTATGAAAGAAGACCATCATTTACATCTTGATAATCAACTTTGTTTCGCTGTTTATTCGACATCACTTGCGATTACTCAGCTTTATAAACCTTTATTAAGCGCAATCGAGCTCACCTACACTCAATACCTTGTCATGTTGATCATTTGGCAAGATGAAGGCTTAAACCTGAAAGATATCGCCCATAAGTTAGCCCAACAACCTGGGGCAATTACCCCTGTGGTTAAGCGGCTTGAGGCATTAGATTATATTCAACGCGTTAGACACCCAGAGGACGACAGACAACTGTCATTAACTCTTACTGAAAAAGGCGCGGCGCTGAAGTCAAAAGCCATGAAAATCACCCAGCAAGTTAAAGCGCAAAGTGGTATTGATGAAGCCGAAATGGCCGATCTCAAACTGCGCTTAGATGCATTTCGCCATAAGCTACCAAAGCACATTAATCTGCCTTAACATTCGCAACGATGTTGTTGAGTGAAGCTATTAAAACACATTGTTATCGCAATAATCAATTGTGCACAATCAAATAATATCATATTGGTTACTCATCAGGTTCGATTATCAAATGAAATGGATACGAAGATCGGCATAACCCACGGACTTTACCTGCATAAAACCCGTGAGTTACGAAAGATTACCAGTGTCAGATTTGCTGATATACCCAAAGAACCTGAAGATGCTCGATTTCAGCAAGAATTTACTCGCGTTTAGGCAAGGCATTGATTGCGGGTAATGGTTATTCCCTTTTCAAAATCAATAACGCAGCATAAACGCGTGTAAAACTTGCCCTCAGGGAGTTTCACCGTGTTCCCCTGATTTTTAAATCAAGAGCGTTGTTGCGCTAATTTATAAGGTACCTACATTACCGCATTAACGCGCCTAGTATTGAAAACACGGTGAAGCTCTGAAACACGTATCTTCAGGTTGTTTGGGTATATATTGAACTTATCACTCTTGTTTATAAACAATGCCTGACTTCATCACGAAGGGAACATTTAATAAGGTTTCGATGTTATCAAGCGGACTTTGTGAGGTAGCAATAATATCGGCAATTTTGCCTTTCTCAAGCGTGCCTAGACTTGCCGACATATCAATCAATTCAGCCGCATTCACCGTCGCGCTGGTTAGAATATCCATATTGCTCATACCCGCACTATGCATTAAAACCGCTTCTTTAGCATTATCGCCATGATGCGATACACCGCTGTCAGTGCCATAAGCTATCTTAACTCCCGCTTGGTAAGAGGCTTTAAAGTTAGCCATCATATCGCCGCCAACGCGAATCGCCTTTTCTTTTATCGCAGGCGACAACACATCTGTAGTTTTGGCCATTTGCACCACGGTATCACCCGCTAATAGCGTTGGCACAAGATAAGCGCCGGTTTTTTTAAACAGTTTGATACTCTCTTTATCGGCATAGCTGCCATGCTCAATGCTATCAACACCCGCAAGCAATGCCGCATTAATGCCGGCGGCCGAATGGGCATGGCTAGCCACTTTACGCCCTAAAGCATGGGCAGCATCAATCACTTCTTTTAGCTCATCGCTTTCCATTTGCTGACCCGTGCCGGTATTAGTGTCAGACAACACGCCGCCTGTTGAGGTAATTTTAATCACATCGGCACCAAACTTAATCGCACGGCGCGTTGCACGGCGACAATCATAAGGGCCGTCACAAATGGTTTTTTCTGTGTATAAATCGAGTAAATCAGGGCTCATACCATCAACATCACCATGGCCACCGGTAACCGATACCCCGCCTGATGCAATAATTCTTGGGCCATCAACCCAGCCTTTATTCACGGCATCACGCAGAGCATATATTTGCTCAGCTTTAGCGCCTAAATCTCTTACTGTGGTAAAGCCTGCCAATAAGGTTTTCTTGGCAAAATACGCACTGTGCATGGCAACATCGGCATCAGACATTCGCAGTTTTTGGCTGTCATTTTTAGGGCCTAATTCCCCCTGTAAGTGCACATGCATATCCATTAAGCCTGGCATCACAAAAGCTTGCTTTAAATCGATCACCTTTAGGGTATCATCTTGGCTATGGCTGACAGAATCAACATAGCCTTGAAGCACATCAATAATCACCCCATCCTTAATCACTAAAGTTTGCTCTTTGGTTGGCTTCTCCCCAGGTACAGCAAGTAATTGGCCTGCTTGCAATAATGAAATCTCAGCAGCCTGAGAAGAAAATGCCAATAACAGGCCAGCCATGGCTAGGGTAAGTTTGTTAACGCTCAATAAAGTTGTTTGCATGTTTTAAGCACTCGATAATGAATTTGAAGAGCAATCGATAAAGTCGCCAAATACAGCGTTTTTTGCTGTTATTACTGCTAAATTTAGTCGCTTTGTTCGATTATTAAACCGCTTGGGTAAAGTCAGTACCAACAAGGTGTTAATCGACATTAAATACTGTTAAATTTATATTATTAACAATTAGCCTTTAACCGTAACACCTTAATAGAGATTTCGGTATAGATTAGGCAGAAATGTTCATTCACCCTAGTCTAAAAAAGAGAGCAATATCCCGTGCTAAAAAAACTCCTTGCGATGACCAGTGCCACCCAAATGATCGTCGCCATGTTGATTGGTTTTGCGGTCGGCATATTTTTTGGCGAGTCGGTCGGTTGGTTAAGCACCATAGGCACAGGGGTGATTTTACTGATGCAAATGACCGTGTTGCCTTACATCGTGGTGTCGCTCGTCGGTGGCATAGGCAAACTAAAGCCCGATACCGCCAAACTCATCTTCAGCCGTGCGGGGGTGATCATGCTGATACTCTGGGCACTGGGGTTATTGCTTGTCGCTTTAATGCCACTGTCTTTTCCGTTTGTAGAATCAGCCTCTTTCTTCAGTACCAGCATTACTGAACCCGTAGTTGAAATAGATTATTTCAAGTTATATATCCCCGCAAACCCCTTTGAATCTATGGCTGCTGGTTACGTGCCCGCGATGGTGGTATTTAGCATTGCCATGGGATTAGCGTTAATCGGCATGAAAGGCGACAACAAAACCCAGCTATTAGCGTTTATGCATACTTGTGGCGAAATTTTTGGCCGCATCACTCAGGGCATGGTAAAAGTGTTGCCTATCGGTATTTTTGCCATGTCGGCCTCGGCTGCTGGCACAATGGGCGTTGATGAGTTTGCCAGTATGCAAGTGTATCTCATCAGTTATTTTGCCCTGTGTTTGGTGCTTACCTTTGCAGTGTTACCTTGGATAGTGGCATCGGTTACGCCCATTACCTATTGGCAAACCATTCAAATGTCCAAGGCTAGCTTGGTCACCGCCTTTGCTACGGGCAATATCTTTATTGTGCTGCCGGTGATTGTTGAAGAATGCAAGCAAGTTATGAAAAGCCATAACACCAGTGGCGAAGACACCGACACCTTAATTGAAATTCTGGTGCCAATTGCATTTACCTTTCCCAATATCGGCAAGCTCACGGTTATTCTATTCGTGTACTTTTGCAGCTGGTTTAATGGCACGCCTATCGAGTTATTAGATCAACTGTCATTATCGGTTAGTGGCTTACTCGCCCTGTTTGGTAGTGTGTATGTGGCCATTCCCTTTATGCTCGACCTCGTTCATTTACCTGCAGATTTATTCCAACTTTTTGTCATGTCAGGGTTTATTACCGGTAAATTTAACTCCATCACCGCGGTAATGAATTTATTTATTTTGACCTTACTGACAGCGGCCATGTTTCAAAAAAATCTCAAATGCTTTTTACCGCAATTGCTTAAAATGACCTTAGGCGTAGCAGGCAGCATTATCATTACCGTACTGGTTTGCCGTGTGGGAATGGGCTTATTTATTCACAGCCCAGAAGTCACCAGCGGGGTGATTGCCAATATGCAAGTTGCGGATAAAGTACCGACTATCGTTAAAACCCAATATCCACAACTCGGTAAAACCCCCACCAGCCCGATTGCCAGTGTTGAAATGATTAAACAACGCGGCATACTCAAGGTAGGTTATATCCCCAGCAATGTCCCCTTCAGCTATTACAATAATGCTGGCGAGCTTGTTGGTTTTGACAGCGCCATGGCCAGTAAACTGGCAGAAGATCTAAACGTTAAAGTTGAGTTTGTTCCCTTCAAAAAGAAAGATTTAGTCGCATCACTGCAGGCGGGATACTTTGATATTGCCATGTCAGGCTTAGCGATGGACATTGAGTTAATGGGCGATCTTAGCTACACCAATCAGGTATTGGAGCTTAACTTTGCAATTGCCGCGCCTGATCATATGGTCAACCAATTCAAAACCACCGACAGTATCCGTGCGCTCGATAACATCACCCTAGCCTATGTAGAACACAATAATTCGATACAAGCCATCAAACAGAAGTTTGCCAATATCACCTTTAAACAAATCAGTGGTTATCAATTGTTTTTTAGGCAAAAAAATCATCAATACGATGCGTTAATCATTAGCGCGGAAGCCGGCTCAGCATGGAGCTTATTTTTTCCCAGTTACGGCATTACCTTACTCGAAAATAATGTTCGCTATCCGGTAGCCTACGCCGTCGCCTCCAATAACCAATCGCTACTCAACTATGTCAATAATTGGCAAAACCTACGCCAAGTTGATGGACATCAACAGCAATATTATAACTATTGGATGCTCGGCCAAGGGGCAACAAACACCCCACCACGCTGGTCGATTATTCGCGATGTACTGCATTGGGTAGAATAAAATGAACATTGCCGTTTATGGTGCTGGCTCCACAGGTTGTTATTTAGCGGCAACGCTGTTGCTTGCAGACCTTGATGTGAGCTTAATTTGCCGTGAGCGCATCAAACGCAGCATCATCGACAACAACGGCATTCATATCAGTGATTATCAGGGCATGAGTCAATCCGTTATGCCAACCAAGATGATCACCGCTATCGAACAGACCACCAATATCAGCGCACATTTTGATGTGGTATTTGTTACCGTAAAATGCCATCAAATCAAACAAAGTTATCCGCAACTGCTTAGTATTACCCATGCCAACAGCAGCATTGTTTTCATGCAAAATGGCCTTGGCAGTTTTGATGATGCTGCACATCATTTACCCGACAGAAAATGCTATCAGGGCATTACCCCTTTTAACGTACTGCAATTAGCAAATGCCCGTTTTCATAAAGGCACTGAAGGACAATTTATCTGGCCGCGTTGTCAACACACACTGCAAATTAGCCACGCCATGCTTCAGCGGGGGCTAAGTTGCCAATTGCATGACGATATGGCGGCAGTCATAAACGGTAAACTGTTGCTTAACCTTAACAATGCCCTCAACGCCATTTGTGATTTACCCATACAGGCCCAGCTTAAACAACGGCCATTAAGGCGTTTATTGGCCCAAGCAATGCAAGAATGGCTTAAGGTTTGTCAGCAAACCAACCGCCCTGTTGCTCAATTTACCAAAGTGCCGCCCAACTGGGTGCCGGTAATACTCAGCCTACCAAATGGATTATTTTCCATGTTGGCAAAATCTATGTTAGATATCGATCCCAATGCCCGCTCCTCTATGTGGGAAGATCTGCAAGCTAAGCGCTTAACCGAAATAGATTATCTTAATGGTGCTGTGGTAAAACTAGGTCAGCAATATCATGTGGCTACGCCAATCAATCAGCGTATTTGTGCCGCGATAAAAAAAATCGAACAAGGTGAAACGGTTGATATAAGCCAATTAAACTCAAACCGTTTGACCGATTAATATTTAACCTCAGCTGTGGATAATAAGTGCATATCAAACAGATCTCAGCGACATTCATTCATCTCTAAACCAGAGTTGAGATTATTTAGCTGCATAAATAACAACATGAGAATATAGCATGAGCAAACAACATTTCTTTTTTGGCCCGTGGCAAGTCAACCCGACAAGCAACAGCTTACAGCTGGGTAGTGACATCAAACAAATAGAGCCTAAAGCCATGCAAGTGTTGCAACTGCTTTGCCAACACTCAGGTGAAGTACTCAGCCCAGATGAAATTGTTGAGCAGTGCTGGGGCCATACTGTAATAGGCGACAATCCGCTACACAAAATCATTACCCAACTTCGCAAAGCCCTTGGCGACAGTGCATCTAAGCCTGAATTTATTGAAACCATTCGTAAACGCGGCTATCGCACCTTAGCAGAGGTCAATTTTCCGTTAATTGAGCTTGATGAACACATAGAACAACACACCTGGCAGGGTGGCTCGCCTTTCCCCGGTTTACGGGCATTTGACGCCAAAGACGCCGATGTTTTTTACGGCCGCACCGAACAAATCAGCACCTTATTAAAACGCATGAGCAAGCAAGTGCAATTTGGCCGAGCATTTTGTTTATTACTCGGCCCTAGTGGCAGCGGTAAGTCATCATTATTAAATGCCGGTGTGGTGCCACAATTTATGCGCCCGCAGGGGTTTGATGGTATTCGTATTGTGTCTCACACCAGCTTAGATTTAGCCGATATCAGCCAAGATAGGTTGTTTACCGACATCGCGCTGGCCATGCTCGATTTAGACATAAATGATATTCCGGTATTTGAGGGCATGACCGCACAAAGCCTTGCCGACTTATTACAACAAGATATGCCAGAGGTTATCAAACAAGCTCAACAGGCGTTAGCCAGCATACAACTAACAGATGCAGCTTATACGCCCAAACTATCGCTATTTATTGACCGCCTAGAAGTCTTATTATCATCACCGTTATTCACCGAGCCAGAAATTCAAACGGCATTAGATATCATCGAGTCACTCGCCACCAGCGGCTGCTTTATGCTGTTCAGTGCCTGTCGAAACGATTTTTATCCGCAGGTGGTCAGCCGCCCAAGTTTAATGGCCGGTAAAGCCAACGGCTCGCACTTTGATTTAGCGCCCCCCAGCCGCACCGAGTTACTGCAAATGATCCGCCTGCCAGCCAAAGCAGCAGGCCTTAAATGGGACACAGACCCACAAACCAGCAGCCCGTTAGATGAACTACTGTGCAGCGAAGCGGCCAACAACCCCGACGCCCTGCCGATGCTGCAATACACCTTGCAAGAGCTCTATTTACAACGCGATGACAACGACACCTTACTTGTGTCTGTGTACCAAAAGCTTGGCGGCATTGAAGGCGCCATCGGCCAAAAAGCTGAAGGCATATTTGCCGCATTAGCCGCAAAACATCAACACTGCCTGAGTAAAGTATTATCATTGCTGGTGACACTATCAGCGGACGAAACCAATATCACCAGCCGCGCAGCCCGTTGGAGTCAACTCAGTGACGACAACGAAACCGCCCTAGTACAAACTCTGGTGGATAACCGCTTATTTGTGTCACACCTGCAAAATGGCCAAGGATGTTTCAGTGTTGCCCACGAAGCCCTGCTAAGGCGCTGGCCGCGAGTATTACAATGGATAGAAGCCCACCGCGACAGCCTGCGGGTTAACTCTCGCCTAGTGATCCTTAGCCAGCGTTGGCTCGACGAACAGCAGCAAAGCGCCTATTTACTGACCGAAGGCAAGCCACTACAAGAGGCGCTAGCACTAGTGCATAACCCCTTATTTAACCTCGACACCGAGCAACATGCTTTTATTCAAGCCTCAAAGAAAAGTGCTGGGCTAAAACGCCTAGCGAAAATGTCCACTATAGCCATACTGTGCCTATTAACTGTGCTGTCGGTATTTATGACAGTTAGAAGCACAGAAGCGGAGCACCGCGCCCAAGAAAAACGTTTAGCGGCTGAGAACTTACTCGGTTTCATGGTAGGTGAATTCGCCGACAAAATGCGCAGCATTGGCCGCATGGACTTGCTTGATGGTATAAGCAATAAGGCCTTAGAATATTTCAGTAACTTCAGCAATGCAGACGACGCGCGCCACCTTAGCTTTGAAGCACGCTTTCAGCATGGGCAAACCTTAGAAGCCATGGGCGAAGTCGCCTACTCGCGCGGCAATACCGAAGAAGCCAAAAGCGCCTTGCTTGCCGCAAGGGAAAAAATGCTGCCATTAGTCGATTTACAAGCCAACAATTTATCTTTACTTAAAACCTTAGGCGCCAATGCCTTTTGGTTAGGCCAACTGGAATATGATAAAAGCGACTGGCAAGCCACATTGCCCTGGTTTGAGTTATATCTGCAATACAGCCAAACCATGTATCAATATGCCCCAACGAACTTTGATGCAGTGATGGAATTATCCTACGCCCATAACTCCATCGGCTCAGCGTATATGGAGCAACAAAACTTTAACGCTGCAAGGCAGGCATTTGAGCATTCACTTGAGTTAAAACTCTCGTTATTAAAGCAGGATGAATCTAATAGTCAGCTCATTGCTGATGTTGCCAATACACATTCATGGCTTGCCAGTGCTGCGACTTCACAAGGTGATGTGCCAACGGCAATTAATATTCATACAGAAATACAAATGCTGCTTACCCGTCTTGCTGGTGAAAAACAGCCTTATATACTTGATAGGTTATCCAGCAGTTATTTGCTATTAGCTAGATTATTAATATTCCAAGATGATGTAGGTAGGGCTAATGAAAAAATGCACCAAGCAATAAAAACTATCAACAAAGCGATAAAACAAGACCCTGATAATGATATGTGGATTACCCAGCAGTCAATGATTTACATTGATATGCTAAAAAATGCTAGCACCATCATCGATAAGAGCACACCTCATAGCATCAATGCTTTAGCTAAAATGTTAACTGACGATCAAGTACTCAGTAGCTCAACTAAAAAACAAGAGTTATGGGCATTATATGAATTAGCCGCGGCGCAATATTTAATGCACACAGGCGCTGTCGAAGAAAGCCTGACCTATGCAGAAACGGCCACCCACTCATTCAACGAGCTAGTTATTCAATTTGATCAGAAATCATCCTACAAATCCAAGTTAGCTGAAAGCCAGGTGTCCCAAGCCGCCATTTTAAGTCAGCTAAATCAGCCAGAACAAGCTAAATTATTATGCCGTAAAACAATCGATTTACTAAGTAAGCTAGTAGCAACCACTAATGACCCAGAATATTTAGTACCCTATGCTAGGGCATTAGATTGTATTGATGAGCTAACTCTGTACCCTCAAATTTTGCAACAATTACAAAATTCAGCAATAACTAACTATCAATTTACTCACTAACAATAAGGTAGCTTCAATGTCAGCACTAAATAACCAAGAAACAATTATTAATGTGATTGTGACTTTAGAAAACAATCAGCCTATTTTCAGCTATACCGATGAAAACAATAACCCAAGAAGTGGCGATGTTATCATGACCGAAAATGGCTTAATATCGTACAACTTAATCGATAAAACAGCGCGCGGATTAGCCTTTGTTGGCGCCGCATTTTCAACCCCGTTTGATGGCGTGATTGATCAAGTACAGGTAGTAAATAATGGCAACACATTGCAGTTAAGCGATACCGACCAAGTGATTGGCAATACCGAGTTTAGACTTATACTGTCAAATTCGACTCCAGGCTTTAGCTCTCATCTGCTATTAAGTCCAGATCCTGAAGTAATCAATCGCCCAAGCTAATATATTAAATCAAAATAAAAACAATACCTTAAAACCAGAAGGTTAACGGAAGGCTACTTTTTACTTTTTTGAATAAAGTGTGTGTCATCAAAATACTTTTGTTTGATACACACTTTATAATAGAAAGGACTGAGCATGATAACCTCTGACAATTACCAAGAAATCCATGACACATTGACCCGTGCCACCGAACTTGCCAAAGCGTTATCGGGTAAAAATTTCCCTACACCGGACAAACCAACCGCCTCAGTTCCGGTTGAATCCAGCGCATTAAAAAATACCGCCATTGCACCGAAAACACCTCAGGTTATTGAGCACACTTTAGACCAAGCTAATCAGCTTTCTAGCTTAAACTTTTTAATGAATGCCATTTCAGAAGCCATTTTTGTGGTCAACGATGAGGGCGTAATTGAGATGATTAATCAACATGCGGCTAAGCTATTTGGTGCGCCAAAAGAATTATTGATTGGCCAAAAATGGACTAACTTTGTTAACTCTGCCTACCAGGAAGAATACCAAGATTTGTTTGCCCACTGGCGCGAAACTTTCACCCCGTTTAATCATGGCCCGAAAGAAATTGTGCTGCAACGTGTCGATTCAAGTTTGGTAGATGCTGATTTATCATTATCGTGTTTACCGGCTGGCGAGCATGCCAAACCGCTTATCATTGGCGTTATGCATAATCTGACCAGCCATAAAGAAAAATTTGCTGAGTTAACCCGTCTAGCCAATACCGATAAATTAACCAATTTAGCCAATCGTCACGCCTTTGATGAAGCCCTGCAAAATGCTTGGGAAGATAGCATGCAGCATCAACAGCCATTAAGTTTGATTTTGATTGATATCGACTTTTTTAAGCTGTTTAACGACAACTATGGCCACATTAATGGCGATAAGTGCTTACAAAAAGTAGCCCAAGTGATTCATTCATCCATGCCAAACCGTGACTGTTTAGCCGCCCGCTTTGGCGGTGAAGAGTTTACGGTTATTCTGCCTAACTTTAGTCAGGCTCAAGCACAAAGAGTGGCTGAAAAAATTCAACGCCAAATTAATCAAATTAAATTTACTGATATGGGTTTAACTCAAGAAGTTAAAGTGAGTGTAAGCCAAGGTATAGCCTGTGAGCAAAAAGGCCAATTCCGCACCGCAATGGCATTAATTTGCGCCGCAGACACCGCTCTTTATCGCGCAAAATCTGAAGGCCGTAACCGTATTAGCTTAAGCCTGTAATTTGCATAAAACAGGCCCTAGCCATTTGCATGTTGTATTAAGCTAACCTCTGCAAGATAATCAATGCAGATAAAACAGCCAAAAAATAATTTATTAAAAAATAACCCTTTTGGCTGTTAGCCTCGTTTATAGCCACAAATCATTGATTAATCGACCACGATTGAGTGTCAATCTGGTCGATACCTTTATTTTTTGTGGAGTACATATATGACATTACTAACGAAAACTTTTGCCCTTACAGCATTAACCTCAGCACTCGCCTTTACCGCATTCCTAGCCTTGCTGCTGATTACAACTTTCCCCACATTGAAACCTCAGGCGCCAGTGAAATTGTGATAGATGCCGATATGGCCGTGGTTAATATTGAAGTGGTTGTCGAAGCGCCAACAGCAAAAGCGGCCAAAGATGCCTCAGATAAAGCGATTAGCCAGTTTCTAAACCGCTTACAGCAAGCTGGCGTGGATAAACATGATATTCAAAGTGCCAATTTAAACTTGCACCCACAATATCATTACCAAAAAAATGAGCCTGCTACATTAAAAGGCTATCAAGCCAGCCGCAGAATGACCATTACAGTTAAGCAACTTGAACAGCTTAATGACTTATTAGACAGTGCATTAGAGCAAGGTATCAACCGCGTTAACTCTATTGAGTTAACTTCAAGCAAGCGCGCAGACTTTATCGAACAAGCGCGTCAAGCGGCAATTGAAGATGCTAAGCAAAAAGCCCAATCATTAGCCAAAGGATTTGATAAAAAGGTCGAGGGTGTATGGCAAATCAGATACTTTGATCAGCACCCTATTCAACCCGTACAGTACAAAATGGCAGCACAGGCAGACAGTGGTGCGGCGGCAAGCTATCAGCAAGGCCAAGTGACTATCAGCGACCGCGTTGAGGTCGTGTTTAAGTTAAAATAACCGTAAAAGGTCATTGATTAACCACACTGACGGAGCAAATACAAAAAGCGGCCATTAAAGGCCGCTTTTATCAATGTATAGGTTATAAAGTCTAAACCGTAAGTAAGTACCTACTTACACCTTGTGAGATTAACGCGCTATTTTATCGCGGGAGCGGCGGGTTTAATTAACGCCCGTACCAGCAAAAAGCACCCCACTACCAGAAACGGCACACTTAACCACTGCCCTGCTGTCATTAAGGTTTCTTGGTAAGCGGTTTGGCTGATCTTCACGGTTTCGATGGCAAAACGGGCACTAAACACCAGCACTAAAAACAGTCCAAATAGGCCGCCGTGCTTTTGTTTCAGCTGAGATTTGCTATACAACAGCGCCAGTAACAAAAAGATAACTAGGTAGGCCACGGCTTCATACAATTGCGCTGGATGACGCGGTAGCAGATCAATACGTTCAAAAATAATCCCCCACGGTTTATCTGTGGGCTGTCCTAAGATTTCTGAATTTGCAAAGTTTGCCATACGCACAAAAAAGCCAAAAATAGCCGTCGCTATGGCTAGTCTATCGAGCAAAAATAAGAAAGGTAAACCCACTTTACGTTTGTAGTAATACAAGGCCAATATTGCCCCTAATCCACCACCATGGCTGGCCAGTCCGCCTTCCCAAATAGCAAATATTTTCATCGGGTTGGCAAAATAATAACTCGGGTCGTAAAAGGCGCAATGCGCTAATCTTGCGCCAACAATAATGCCGACAACGCAGTAAACTAATAGGTTGTCTAATGATTCTAAATCTAAGCCTTCGGCTTTATAGATTTTTTTCATCACTTGAAAACCAGCTGCAATTGCAGTGGCAAACAATGCGCCGTACCAATGTACGGTCAACCCCATAAATGACACTAAAATAGGGTCTAGATTCCAAACAAAATGGTCCAATGAATACTCCAAACATCACACTCGATAATAGCGCTCATGCTACGCTGTTTTATCTCGCCAATAAAGTGACTTGAATTATTATTAATTGAATGCCTTTTTAGTGGCAAAATCACGTAAAATAACCCCATATTATTCCGACTTGATCCGCCTTATGCCTGATTTAGTACCAGCAACAGATAACGCCATTGAATGTCACATTGATATCACTGATACCCATTTTGACGCCGTGACCTTATTGTCACAACAGTCGGGGTTATCAAAGCAGGTGATCAAACAAGCGATGCAAAAAGGCGCCGTTTGGCACACCCACGGCAAACAAGTTAATCGTTTACGCCGCGCTAAAAAGGCTTTATCAGTGGGTGATAAACTTCATCTTTATTACAACAGCCATATTTTAGCCGAAGTCCCCGCTGCGGCGCAGTTGATGTTTGACCAAGGTGAATACAGCTTGTGGTACAAACCCTATGGCTTACGCTGTCAGGCATCAAAGTGGAGCGACCACACTACGATTAATCGTTATATTGAGTTAAACACTGAGCCGCAACGCAGTGCGTATATTATTCATCGATTAGACCGCGCGGCATCTGGGTTGATTATTATCGGCCACACTAAAAAAGCCACTGCGGCTGTGGCGAAGTTGTTTGAAGTACGCCAATTAGATAAGTTTTATCAGGTGATTGTGCATGGCCGTTTTGCTGAAACGACCCAAACGATTGATACCTATGTTGATGGTAAACCTGCGTTATCTTACGCCACATTGATGGAATACAATGCCACACTTGATCAGTCAAAAGTGCGAGTAAAAATAGCCTCTGGCCGCAAGCATCAAATTCGCATTCATATGGCAAGCCTAGGTCATAGCGTCGTTGGCGATCGCTTACACGGTAATGCCGGCAACGACGCGCCTGATTTAAAACTCTGTTGCTGTGAGTTCGCATTTATTTGCCCAGTGACGCAACAGGCAGTCAATTTTAATTTGCCTGAAGCCCTCAGACCACAATTTGAATAGTAGGGCGAACAAAATCAGTTCTAGGGTGTATTTAGGATTTATAACCTGATAATGGCGTTAATCATTGACGATATCGCTGAAGCTGGCAGTTAATAACGACTGCAAATCACTAGGCGCCATTTGTAGCTCTAAGCCTCTTTTACCGGCACTAAAATAGATATCGGTTAAGGTTGCTGCAGTTTGATGAATCACAGTGGTTAAGCGCTTTTTTTGCCCTAATGGACTTACACCCCCTAAGACGTATCCGGTTGTTCGCTCAACCTTGATGGTGTCAGCCATTTGTACTTTTTTCACCTTCAGCGCTTTAGCCATTTTTTTGAAATTTAGCTGTTGATCTACCGGCAATATTGCCACTGCTAGTTGGTGGGTATCAGTTTCTACCACTAAGGTTTTAAATACCCATTGGGCGGCCAGATTTAATTTTTCAGCCGCTTCTAAACCATAAGAAGCTGCGGCTGGATCATGCTGATATTCATGCACAGTAAAATGAAGGCGATGCTTTTTGACTAAGTTAATGGCTGGGGTCATTTAGGATAAAACCTTAAATATAATGTTACTTTAGGACGATTAAGACTATTTTATGTTATAACCCGACGTTGGATATACACAACCACAGTACAGGATATGTCAATGAATCAGCTTTTTACGGCATTCGTTTTCTTGGTTAGCTTCACCAGCCCTACGCTAGTTGCTAGCACATTAACCCTACCAAGTACGGCAAATATCATGGCCGTTAATGGTCAGCCTATTGAAGCTGAAAATACCATCGATTTAGTTGAGGGCGTTAACCAAATAGCCTTACGTTATACTGGCTCATTTCGTGAGCGTGGCAGCATAGAGCGTTTTGAGTCTGAGGTGGTGGTCATACGTTTTAACGCTGAAAATAAATCCTATCAACTGATGTTACCCAACATTACTCAGGCCAAACAGGCAAACCGTTTTAATAAACACCCCGAGATAGCGATCAGCAGTGATAGCGGAAAAGTGACCATTCAAACCGATATATTAACTAAAAGCGGCTTACAATTTGGCCGTAACTACCTACAGGAACTTGCGGCCTATAATCTAAGCCAACAAGCGGCCGCTGTTAGCCAATTTGCCCTAGCTTACGTAGTTGCTGCGCCTGTGGCACCTGTGAGTATTGCGCCACCTCAAGGCGTAGCTACAGCAACCGCCGCATCCGCAACTATTGTTGCGCCAGTTTCAATCTCTCCCCCCACCCCAATAGCCGCCCCGACAAGCGCTGTTGCGCCAAAAACCATAGAACAAGATCAAGCTGAGATCCGTCAAATGCTGGATTATTGGTACAACAAAGCCAATGACAATACCAAAGCCGAGTTTAAACAAAGTATCAACTAAACATTGTGATTCAGAGTTTAAAGGCAATAAAAAAGGAGCTAAATGCTCCTTTTTTATGCTTGTTAAGCTGGTTAACTTATCAAGGTTAATTACATAAACCAAGCACGGTAGGTTTTACCCTTTAGTTTACCCTTGGTAATTTTATTCATCGCTTTTTGGGCCACTTCGCGCGATACCGCAACATAGGCGCGAATGTCAGTCACTTTGATTTTACCAATATCATTAAACTCGATACCGTTATCACCCGTTAGCGCACCAACAATATCGCCTGGGCGAATTTTTTGCTTTTTACCCGCGTCAATTTGAATGGTTTGCATCAGCGCTTGCAGCGGCGCTTTGTTTAATGCACTAAGCGGTGGCAAGGTGGCTGCCACTATATCTTTGTTCAGTGCTTCTTCAATCATTGCCATTTTGTAGCCGTCATTCTCACCAAAAAAGCTGTATGCGGCTCCTTGGCTACCCGCACGACCAGTACGGCCAATTCGGTGAATATGCACTTCACTGTCATAGGCTAGGTGGTAGTTAAATACCGCATCTAAAGCATCAATATCTAAACCACGGGCAGCAACGTCGGTCGCCACAAGAATACGGGCACTTTTATTGGCAAATTGCAGTAACATTTGATCGCGATCGCGTTGTTCTAAATCACCGTGTAACGCTAAAACACTGAAGCCAAACTCAAGTAATGAATCAGCTACCTGCTGTGTTTCACGCTTGGTATTACAAAACACGACTGCGCTTTCTGGTTGCTTATCTAGCAGTAATAAACGTAAGGCTTCTAAACGGCCTTGGTTATCTTCAATACGGTAAAAGTGCTGTTCGATGGTTAAGTTGTCGTGGGTTGATTCCACTTTCACCATCACAGGCTTATACATGATACGTTCGGCAATAGACTGAATTTGCTCTGGGAACGTCGCACTAAATAGCAGTGTTTGGCGCTCATGCGGAGTTTGATCGATAATCGCGTCAATGTGTTCTTGGAAGCCCATTTCCAGCATGCGATCGGCTTCGTCTAATACCAACATATTGACATTGCTGAGGTCCAAACGGTTACGATCTAAATGATCAATAATACGCCCAGGTGTACCAACGATAATGTGAGCACCGTGTTCAAGCGAGCCAATTTGTGGTCCCATCGGCACGCCGCCACATAATGTCAGCACTTTAACGTTATGAATTCCACGGGCCAGAGTACGAATTTCTTTAGCGACCTGATCGGCTAATTCGCGCGTTGGGCACAGCACCATAGTTTGAATGCGAAAACGCTTCACATCTAACTTGTTGAGTAAGCCTAAACCGAAGGCTGCGGTTTTACCTGAGCCAGTTTTTCCTTGGCCAATAACATCATCACCCGCCAAAATTGGTGGCAAACTTTCGGCTTGAATTTGTGTCATAGAGTCATAGCCCATAGTGCTAAGGTTATCTAATAACTCGGGTTTTAAGTTTAATGATGAAAATGCCTGACGGGCAACTTGCGAAGGTGACTGACTCAAGGGAATATCCTGTGCTTAAAGCTAACGGAAAATAATAAGGCCAAAGCAAATGGCTTTGGCCGGAACGCGCTAATTATAGCAATAAACTGCCTTAATTACCGCATCATTGTTTTTCATCACGGTAAAATTTGCACAATTTAACATCAACTCAATGATAAGGTACCAAAACGTCCTTGCTGATAGTCTTCTACCGCCTGATTAATTTCAGCTTGAGTGTTCATCACAAACGGTCCCATGTGCACAATCTGCTCTTTAATTGGATTTCCCGCCAGAATTAAACAGCCTAAGCCCGCTTCGCCTGCATGAAATTGTGCCAGCATTTGTGGATTTATACTCAGCATAGTGCCCGCTGAAAATGATAACTTTTCGCCGTCGACATTGGCAATTAACGAGCCTTGATAAAGGTAAACGCTAACAGCCTCATATTGATTTAATGCCAAGCTGACCTGATTGTTGGCTATCAAGGTTAAATCGGCAATGGCGCCATTGCCCGCAAGCCCTTCAATATGGGTATTGCTTATACTGTCTGGTGTATCTGCAAACTGCCAAGTGCCGGCTAACGCAATCAGCTTGGCGCCCTTATCGTTGCTCAAACTGGGATTAGCATTAAGGGTCGTATCACGATAAATAGCCGGACGCATTTTGTCTTTAGCGGGCATGTTTATCCAGATTTGAAAACCATGTAAGCCCTCATTCGCATCCGCTAGCGGCATTTCAGAATGAATCACGCCACTGCCCGTGCTCATCCATTGCACATCGCCAGCACGAATAGCCTTGACATTACCCATGTGATCACGGTGTTCAAAACCGCCTTTGATAATGTAGGTAAAGGTTTCGATGCCGCGATGGGGATGTGGAGGGAATCCGCCAATAAAATCTTGTTTATCATCAGATTTAATTTCATCCAACATTAAATAAGGATCAAAACGTTGCTGACCAAAATCGGCAACACGCTTAATATTAACGCCATCACCGTCCATGGCTGGGCGTGATTGAGTCTTACTGATGATATTCATATTAACCTCTAAATAGCCTGACCAACACCACAGTGCGTTAGTGTATTGCATCCACTCTATCGACTATTTAGTTGAATGAAAATTGCATAAAATGGCTAGATAAATTCTATTTATTAGGATAATACTGCGCAATTAGAACACTTCATTGATCAAATAATTTGTATATAAGAATAATCTTATGCTATTACTTTATCAAACACACAAGATTAGGTGACTTATGTCGGTTGAACATGGTGAGTTTAGCATTAGCCTTGAAGGCAAGATCATTAAAACTAAGCTGATAGGTTCATTCAACGAGTTCGGTGCCAAACGCTATGCCGAGGCGGTTATTGAGCTTGTTAAACAATTAGAGGGCAAGCCATTTGCAATTTTGGTCAATAACTTAGACTTATTTGGCGGTACACCTGAAGCTTACCAAGTACTTGATCAATACAATATATGGGTTAATCAGCAAAACATGTTAGCCAAAGCCTTTGTGTTCGATGCTGCTATTTTGGCAACAATAATGAAAAACATGTCACCTTCTATGAAAGCCGACAATATTCAAATGTTTAAAACCTTAGAAGCTGCAGAGTATTGGTTAGAAGAAGTATTACAACATCATGCCGAAATAAGAGCCTGATGTTGATTGAGCTCAATCAAGCAAACAGTGTATCACCACGCCTAATTCTGCTTTCTCATTTTTCACTCAGCTAAGGCCTGCTGAGCATGACTAGACGTTCATCATAGGTCATACTTACCCCTTATGATGCTTATGATGCTTATGATGACAATTCTTGTAACGCGACCAATGCCGCTGAGGCTTTAGCTGATGGGACAAAAATATGGTCGTGATAATAAGCGGCAATGACATTGGCGCTTATTCCTTTCGTTGTTAACTTTGCAGCTACCGCAGCGGTTAAGCCCACGGCCTCTAAACTCGAATGCACAGATAGGGTAATTTGACGAAACGTCTGCTCAAAAACTAAACCTGCCTTTATGGCCTCAAGCTTTTCAAGTACCAAAGTTAACCCTTCTGGCTCCATAAAGGTCGCAATGGGATTTAAGGCTAAATAATCACCTAAACAACCTGGAACAGTACAAAATACCCATTCGGTATCAAGTAATTGTGGTTGCATAGACTGTAAAAGTGTATCGAGTTCGGTAATGCCAGACATTAAAGCCCTTAATTAACTATGCTATTGGTTAAGCTTTTTGAGTACTAACCAAATTGCTCTGATGATGAATAAAAACATCCCTAAACACCCTAAAAACACAAACAACATACTCAAGGGTAAAAACCAGCTTTCAATCAAGGCATTATTTTCATCAAGATATTGATAATAGGTAGTTTCAATATAGCCAAAGGCAATGCCGGTGATCAATAACAAGCCACTAGACCACAGTAATTTATGTTTCATTATGGCCCTCAACTCCGCTTAAGAGATAAATACACTGTGTTGACTCACCATCTAACTATGGCGCTGATTGTATATTTCCATTTCATGGCTATACACAACACATTTGTTGCGACCATTTTCTTTGGCCTGATAAAGGGCTAAATCGGCTTTTTTACACAACTCTTGAAAGCTATTAAGATTAAAGGCTTTACATTCAGCCACTCCAATACTGACAGTGACCTTTGTATCACCATAAAATATCGAGCGCTCAATCTCTGTGCGGATCCGTTCAGCTAAATATGTGGCAGTTTCGAGATTGGTATTTGGAACCGTAATTAAAAACTCTTCGCCGCCATAGCGACCCACAATATCAACTTTTCTCACGTTACGCTTGATAACCGAGGCAACATTGATAATGCCTTGATCGCCCGCATGATGACCATGCTCATCATTCAATTGTTTAAAAAAATCAATATCTATCATGATAACGCTAATTGGCTGATCATTTTTAATCGCGGCTTCGATCGCATCATTTGATAATCGCTCTAAACACATACGGTTATACAATTTACTTAAACCATCTAAATCTGCCAGTTTTCTGGTTTTGCAAAGCATGTCGAACAACTTAACCAGCAGCCATAGAATAATCACAAACATTGACACGATAACTAAACGACCATAAATGTTTTCCACTACAAGGTTTTGTAATTGCTCATCGGATAACTGATAGGCAATGTAAAACTTTCCTTTAACCTGATTAGATAGAATGTAATACCCGCCAGAAAATTGGACTAGTTGATAATTTAACACCTGATCATTTAGCTCAAAGCCAATATCATCTAAATCTTTAAATGCCTTATTAGCGACCACCTTCCCCTTATCTGAAATCAGACTAATGTTATTTTCCAATACTAATAAATCAGAATGTAAAACATTGTTCAGGTATTCCAAGCCCACATCTAACGACACCGCACCTTTAAAAGTATCGCGATAGTAAACTGGCGTGGATATCGAAATCATCAACCCAGCCCCTGCGGCATCATCATACAAATCTGACACTACAGTTTCTTTCGTTGGATTTTGCTCTGGGGTGGCGATTTTCCAGAAAGGTTTAGAATAGATATATTCGGCAAAATGAAATTGCTCAGTCGGTACACTCGGACTGAGTAAGATAAAGCCTTTTTGAGACGTGTAATAAGACCATAAGAATTGCTGGCCTTTAGCCGCGATTGGTGCAGATAAATTTAAGCCTAATACCGCGTTAATTTCAGACCATTCTTCAGCATCGACATCAGCTAATGACCCAGCCCCGGTCAAATTGGCTTTCAATGGCTTACCCGCAAAGGTTTCGTCACCTTGCAAGCCATAAGTATTTATTGCTGGGAAATTTTTAAATGAAGCGATTAAAGGATGCGGGCTAGATTGATCATCTAAATCGAAATTCAAAATCAATTGTTCTGTGATTGATTCGTTGTAGGCAATGGCGACATCTAACATCTGACCAATCTCACGCTCATTGCTTTTTAATGAACTAATAAGTTGGTTTTCAACACTTTTATGACCCTGATTGTAGACAATAGTAAGCACTCCTCCCCAAAGGATAATGATGAGAAAGTAAAAGATTTTCATATCTTACTCTTTGTCATAATACTCACTTAGCTCTAAGAACAAATATCAACTCAGTAAGGAGAATAAAAGGTGCGTATAGAACAAGTATTAGATTAGCAGTAATTTTACGCGACTGCCCATAAAGAGTGACATATTCAGTGCTTGCTTTGAATAAAAGCCTTATTTGACTAATAAACCATGAACCCAAAAAAACCAGCTAATTAGCTTGAAAAATTAACATAAGCTTGCAGCCATACTATGCTCATTAAACATACAAAAATACACATTCATTATAAAACAGCTACAATTTAAGCACTGCCTTTCGGAGCTAACTGCTATGACATACACTGCTGCCATCAATCAGTCCAAAGTAGACGATTCCACTTTTGACATTGATACATCAAAAATCATTGTTCCCAATGAAATGTTTGATAACTGGCAACAGACCTTAGATTTACTTTCAGAATTGGCCAACACCCCTGTAGCATTAATAATGCGCGTTCATAAGGCAAGCATCGAAGTATTTGCCTCAAGTCGTACTAGTGGCAATCCTTATAAAAAACATGATAGCGAAAATTTAGGGCACGGCCTTTACTGTGAAACCGTGATTCATGAAGCAAAAGAGCTCCATATTCCTAATGCTCTTAAAGACGATCTTTGGAATAACAACCCTGATATAAAACTCGGCATGATCGCCTATTGCGGTTTACCACTTCGTTGGCCTAATCAAAAAGGGACATTTGGAACGATCTGCATGCTCGATAACAAAGAGCATGTTTATACCGAAAAATTTCGTAGCCTTCTGGCGCGTTTTCAAAGCGCAATTGAATCAAATTTGATGACCCTATATCAGCAAACTAAATTACAAATCCAGAATCAAGAGTTAGAAAGAAAAGTACAACTTCGCACTCAAGAGTTAGTTGAGCTCAGTGAAAAATTAATAAAAGAAATTGAAAATAGTGCCCTCACTGAAACAACACTTGAATACCACAAAAACTATGATCCCCTCACAGGATTACCAAATCGCATCACCCTAATCAATACGTTATCTAGCATGCTCGAAAAAGGAAAACCTAAAGATAAAGTCTCTGTACTGTATCTTGGATTACGTAATTTTAAATCAATTAATGATAGTTATGGTTACTTGATTGGCGACAAAGCACTTGCAATATTAAGTCAGCGGTTACAAAAACTGATTAATAAAAACACCTTTATCTCTCGGATTGCAGGTGTCGAATTTGTCATTATTCAAACACATGCATCTGCCAAAAATGCTGTGTTTGAGTTAATTGAATCAGCATTAGGCTGTTGCTCTACTCCTTTTACTATCAATGACTTCAACATCACCATTCCCTCAAGTATGGGAATTTCGCAAGCCCCTAATGATGGGATTGAAGCAATTTCGCTTATTCAAAAAGCCAGTGCGGCCATGACCATAAGCAAGTCAAATGGATCAAGCCATAGTTTTTTTAACCAACACACTCAACAGAACTTAAATTTACGCTCTCAACTTGAATCACGTTTAATGGATGCATTAAATAAGAATGAGTTAAGCCTTAATTATCAACCGCTAGTTCACCTAAAAACACAAAGAGTTGTGGGTGCAGAGGCGCTACTTCGTTGGCATAACCCCGTATTAGGTAATGTCCCTCCTGATAAATTTATTTCTTTAGCAGAACGCAATGGCCAAATTATTGATATAGGTAATTTTGTACTTCATACAGCCCTTTCTCAAACGGCTAAATGGTATAAAACCGTAGAGCACGACTTTAAGATTGCAATCAATATTTCACCATTACAAATCCGTAATCCTCGTTTTATTGATCACGTTGCTGACTTACTTAAACTGTATCAACTACCAGCAACCGCTTTAGAGCTTGAAATAACTGAAGGTTTATTATTACAAGATGAGCACATAGCTCACTTTACAATTCAAAAACTACAACAACTTGGGATAAAAATCTCGTTGGATGACTTTGGTACGGGTTATTCATCGTTAAGTTACTTACAAAAATACTCATTTAATACCCTAAAAATAGATCGCTGTTTTATAAAAAAACTAGAAGAGAATAAACAAGATAGGGAGCTAACTAAAACCATCATAGCGATAGGTAAAAAACTCAATTTAGAAGTGATTGCTGAAGGCGTTGAAACCATCAACCAAGATGCCTTTATCCGCAAAGAACGCTGTGATTTAGGTCAAGGTTATTTTTATGGCAAACCAATGAATGCAGAACAATTTGAACGCACTTTTATCCATAAAAAATGCACTTGATCATCAAGCTAACACGCCGCATTAACTTAATTTTATGAGTCATATCCATAGGCAAGACTCAGTTTGAGAAGAGCAAAGAGTCTTAATAAAGACCCTTATACGCATAAAACAAATTAATTCACCTCAGCTCGGGATACTCACCCATATCACCCAGCTTTTTGTCGCGTTCACTGGGTTGAGTTGACTTGCAATGAACCCACTATTGCAAGTCAACTCATCTTGTCATCAGTACAGATTAAAACATAAGCATTTGAATCGTATTTAAAAATTTCTTAAATTTAAACCAGAGTCGAGGTTAAATACATTTTTAGCTGCGTAGTCCTATGCCACGAGATATCAAATAATAAGCCACAAACCATAAGGTGGCACAAAAGCCGACCATAATCGCTATTGATAAAGGAATACTGATATCTGCAAACCCTAAAAAACCGTAGCGGAATACATTGATCATATACACCACAGGATTTAATCCTGATACACCCTGCCAAAACTCTGGCAACAATGATAACGAGTAAAACACGCCGCCAAGATAGGTTAACGGGGTTAATATGAAGGTAGGAATAATGCTGATATCGTCAAAACTTTTGGCAAACACGGCATTGATTAAACCGCCAAGGGCGAACAACACTGAGGTTAAGAATACGGTCATGATCACTAAGCCAACATGATGCAGGCTTAAGTTAACAAAAAACATTGCCACCAAAGTCACAATCAAGCCAACGCATAAACCACGGGCAACGCCGCCGCCTACATAACCTGCAATCATCACATAATGCGGTACTGGCGCGACCATGATTTCTTCAATATTGCCTTGAAACTTAGCACTATAAAAAGATGAAGCCACATTAGAATAAGAGTTGGTGATAACCGACATCATGATTAAACCTGGCGCAATAAACTCCATATAACTTACACCGCCCATCTCACCGATCCGGCTACCGACCAAGTTGCCAAAAATGAGAAAATATAAGGTCATGGTGATGGCTGGCGGCAGTAAGGTTTGCACCCAAATACGGGTAAAGCGATTGATTTCTTTAATCAGAATACTTTTAAAGGCGACCCAATACAGTGTGTTCATTATTTGGTCTCCTTGGCTTTTTCGACTAATTCCACAAACAATTCCTCAAGGCGATTGGCTTTATTGCGCATGGATAACACTTCAATATTCAGCACACTGAGTTGGCTAAATAAATCATTCAAATTATTGGCTTTAGCCACATCAACTTCAAGGGTATGATTATCGACAATCCGACAGGTCATATTGGTTAACGCAGGTACGCTATGAATTTCATGACGAATATCTAAAATGAACGTTTCGACATCCAGCTTGCTGAGTAAGCTTTTCATGCTGGTGCATTCAATCAATAAGCCTTTATCGATAATGCCAATATTGCGGCACAACATTTCGGCTTCTTCCAGGTAATGAGTGGTCAGAATAATCGTTACACCTTGCTGATTAATTTCCTTTAAAAATTCCCACATTGAACGGCGCAGTTCAATATCAACTCCCGCGGTAGGTTCATCAAGGATCAGCAATTTAGGCTCATGCATTAATGCACGGGCTATCATTAAACGACGCTTCATACCGCCAGATAAGGCACGAGCCTGGCTGTCGCGTTTTTCCCATAAATCGAGCTGGGATAAATATTTTTCAGCTCTTTGAAAAGCAATGTGTCTAGGTACACCGTAATAACCAGCCTGATTAACCACAATTTGTAGCACGGTTTCAAACTGATTAAAGTTGAACTCTTGTGGCACTAATCCAATGCACAATTTAGCCTGTTCAAGCTGTTTGTCGATATCAAAACCAAATACCTTAACGCTGCCAGTGGTTTTTTGCACTAATGAGCTAATAATACCAATTGTGGTCGACTTACCCGCACCGTTAGGCCCTAACAAGGCAAAAAAATCGCCTTGCTTAACGGTTAAACTAATGTCTTTTACCGCGTGAACTCCGCCTTTATAGGTTTTTTGCAGGTTTTCGATCACCAAGGCATTGGCGTTATCACTCATGTTGATATCCTTTTCTGATCCGTTAATAAGGGTGAAAAAAACTCCCACAATTGCGGGAGTCATCAGGTTTGTTTGCTCGCTTACAGCGGCACAACTTTAGCTATGTAAGGCAAGTTACGATACTGCTCTGCGTAATCAATACCATAACCTACGATAAATTCATCAGGGATCGTCATACCGATAAAGTCCACTGGCACATCCACTTCACGACGCTCAGGCTTATCCAATAAGGTACACAGGGCTAAACTTTTCGGATTGCGTAATAATAAAATTTCACGCACCTTGTTCAAAGTGTTGCCTGAGTCAATTAAGTCTTCCACAATTAACACGTCGCGGTCGCCAATATCAGATTGCACATCTTTTAAAATTTTCACATCACGAGAACTAGTGGTGGCATTGCCATAACTTGAAACTGACATAAAGTCGATTTCAACGTGGCCTTTAATACGGCGACATAAATCGGCCATAAAGACCACTGAGCCTTTTAATAAGCCAACCATAAGTAAACGTTCGCTATTGGCATAGTGGGCGTTAATACGCTCGGCTAATTGATCTAAAGTTTGGTTGATTTCTTCGGTTGAAATCATAGGTTCAATCGTGTGTTTCATACGGTTCTCAATTATCGATATCTTGGGGGGCATCAGTGCCGTAACCCCAGCGATTTGTCAGTGCGTGTGCAATTCCCAAATGATCCAGAATTCGGGAAACCATGAAGTTTACCAGATCTTCTATCGATTTGGGATTATGATAAAACCCCGGCGCAGCAGGCATTATGGTTGCGCCATTGCGCGTTAGGCTTAACATATGCTCTAAGTGTATGGCACTAAAGGGAGTTTCTCTAGGAACAAGGATTAACTGACCGCGTTCTTTTAGTACCACATCAGCTGCACGTTCTAATAAATTATTACTCATTCCCGTGGCAACAGCGGCTAATGTGCCTGTTGAACAGGGGCAAATGACCATTTGTTTCGGCGCGGCGCTACCTGATGCTGGCGGAGAAAACCATTCATCTTTGCCTAATACGACTAACTCCCCCATTAAGGCGATTTGTTGCTCAGCAAAATAACTGAGTAATTGTTCACGCGCTTTATCAGGGTTTGCACTTAATTGCAGTGCATGTTCTGTGGCTAATACCACTCTAGCCGCGCTAGAAATCATCAAAAAAACCTGATAATCAGCCGCAAGAAGGCATTGCAGTAACTTGATACCATAAGGTGCCCCCGATGCTCCGGTCCACGCTAGGCTAATTGCTTTCTCTTTTCTGGCATACGCCATGATTGATCCTTATTCGGTGCTCCCCATAACAGCTCATGTAACGCTTGGGTTATTGATTAAGCAATGCCTGAATGATTTGTTGATGAATACCATTAAATCCACCGTTACTCATGACCACAATGGTGTCGCCAGGGTGAGCTGCCTGACTGACTTTAGTCACAATATGGCTAATATCATCGCTAACGGTGACAGGTATGGTTGCCGAGCGCATATTGTCGGCAATATCCCAGCCCACGTTACTCGCCTGATATAACCAGGCTTCGTTTGCTAGAGCCATTGAGCTGGCTAAAGTATCTTTGTGTACACCACTTTTCATGGTGTTTGAGCGCGGCTCAAGCACCACAATGATTTTGCCATTACCCACTTTAGCGCGTAAGCCTTTTAACGTGGTTTCAATCGCGGTCGGATGGTGAGCAAAGTCATCATAAACCGCAATATTATTCGGCGTCGCCAGTAATTCCATGCGCCTTTTGGGCGGGCTAAACTGGGTTAATGCTTCAATGGCATTAACCGGTGTGACGCCGACATGCCTTGCTGCAGCTATCGCCATTACCGCATTTTCAATATTGTGCTGACCAATTAAGCCCCAATCCAACATCCCCTGCGATTGGCCTTTAAAAAACACTTCAAACTTATGACCATCGGCGGCAATACATTTACCCTGCCACCCAGAATTATCCGCTTGCTGGCTAAAGGTTTCTTGTTCGCTCCAGCAGCCCATATCCATCACTTGTTGCACTGCGGTGACATCTTTAGGCCAAATCACTTTACCTTCGCCCGGAACAGTACGGATGACATGGTTAAACTGACGTTGAATGGCGGCTAAATCGGCAAAGATATCCGCATGGTCAAACTCTAAATTATTAATAACCAGCGTGCGTGGGCGATAATGGACAAACTTAGAACGCTTATCAAAAAATGCACTGTCGTATTCATCGGCTTCGACCACAAAAAATGGCGAGTCACCTAAACGGGCTGAAACCCCAAAATTTTGCGGCACACCACCAATTAAAAAACCGGGCTGGTAACCACAGTATTCTAATATCCAAGCCAACATACTTGAGGTCGATGTTTTACCGTGGGTGCCCGATACCGCAAGTACCCAACGGTTTGGCAAAATATGTTCGGACAAAAATTGTGGACCTGAAGTGTACTTAATACCTCGGTTGAGTACGGCTTCAACACATAGGTTGCCTCGACTCATGGCATTACCAATGACCACAAGATCCGGTTGGTTTTTACCTTCTTCGCCTAACTGGGAAGGGTCAAAGCCTTGAATTAATTCTATGCCCTGTTGCTCTAGCTGAGTGCTCATTGGTGGATAGACATTGGCATCACTGCCCGTCACTTTGTGCCCCATTGCGCGTGCTAACAAAGCCAAACCGCCCATAAAGGTGCCACAAATGCCAAGAATATGTACGTGCATGCAAAAACTCTATTTAAGAACAATTGAGCGTTATTCTACCCAGTAGCAAAGGCATTGTCAGTTAACAATGCCTTAATTTAACTTCATATTCACCAATCAGGTTAGCATCGCGGTTTTTACGCGGCCAGAAACTCTGCTCGGGTAGAAGGATTCGCTTTGAAGCTGCCGCCCAACGCGGTAGTTTGCGTGCTTGAAGTGGTGTCCATAATGCCACGCGATTTAACGCAATAATGGGTAGCATTAATGCTAACGGCCACATCTTGGGTATCCAGCAAAGTTTGCAATGCCACTAACACTTGCTGGGTTAATCGCTCCTGTACCTGAGGACGTTGGGCAAAAAATCGCACGATGCGATTTATTTTCGACAAACCAATAATTTTTCCTTTAGGGATATAGGCTACCTTGGCGATACCATCTATGGTGATAAAGTGATGTTCACAGGTGCTAACCACACTGATATTACTCACTTTAACCATTTCCTCTACGCCCATTTTATTGTCGATTTGGCTAATCTTAGGGAAGTTGGCGTAATCCAATCCCGAAAATATTTCATTGACATACATTTTGGCAATCCGGTGCGGCGTTTCCGCTAGACTGTCGTCGGTCAAATCAAGCCCTAAGGTCGCCACCACCTCAGTCATTAATCCTTTGATACGCTCATATTTTTGTTCAGAGCTGAGTTCTGATGGTAATAATGGCGTTTCTAACCCGTGCTCAACTAATGCTGACTGCACTTTTTGTGCGGCTGCTGAAATCATATTATTTGCTGCTGACATAAGATAAGTCTCGTAAGTAAGGTTAACGACGGTGCTCTAAAGATAAGGACACTGAATCAGCGAACCTTAAAGCATGTGGCTTGTCTATGGTGACTTTAGCCAATGTCACCGATGGGTGTTCACTGCAGATATCCACGACATCAGCGACTAATTTTTCGAGTAATAAAAATCGCCCTTCTTCAACATGCTGAATCACCTTTTTGGTGATCACTTTGTAGTTTAAGGCGTCGGCGACATTGTCTGTTTGAAATGATTTATCTGCTGGATAGTGAATTTCAATATTGATCACCACATCTTGCTGCTTCTCCCTTTCATCCGGGTTAAAGCCGATGAAAGTGCGCAAACGTAAATTGGTGACATTAATAATTGCTTGGCTGTAAGCCCCTGTTGTTAAAGACATAATATTGGCTCTAATTAAACGAATATATTCTTTGATACGCGATGAAATAGACAAAGGTTCACATGCCAATAAAAAAGCCCTATTCATTGAATAGGGCTTTAACAACACACGTATTAGACTAAATTGGCTTAGAAGGTTTTGTAATCACGGTATTTCACATTGAAGAAAATAATGTAAAACACCGGCACAATCAGTAGCGTCAGTACTGTCGCCACACCTAAACCGAACATTACCACTGCAGCTAATGACTCAAAAAACGCATCGGTAATTAACGGTAACACGCCCAAGATGGTTGTCACCGCAGCCATACATACAGGCCTAACACGGCTAACGGTAGACTCAAACACCGCCTGAAAAATTTCTTTGCCTTCATTTATTTCGGTGTTGATTTGATCAAGCAATACAATGCCGTTTTTCAGTAACATGCCCGATAAACTTAGCATCCCTAATAACGCCATAAAACTAAAGGGTTTATCAAGAATGATTAACCCAGACGTAATACCAATAAGGGCTAACGGCACACAACACCATATCACCAATGGTTTACGAACCGAGTTAAATAAGAATACGGTAATTAAAAACATGAATAAAAATCCCAATGGCAAGGTGGCAAATAATGACTCTTGCGCATCACTTGATGATTCAAATTCGCCGCCCCATTGCAGTTCGTATCCTGGAGGGAGTTTGATGGCTTCAACCTGCGGCTTAACTTTGGTAAATAATGCTGCAGGCAAAAGATCATAGGCAAAATCGGCATCAGCAAACACGGTTAAGGTGCGTTTTCTATCACGACGTTGAATGATGGGGTCTTCAAACTTAACATCAAAACCATCAACGACTTGCTGCATAGGTACAAAGCCATTAACCACAGGGCTCCATATACGCAAGCTTTCCATCGACTCTATGTCGATACGTTCCTCTGCGGGAAGTCGTCCAATAATTGGCAACAAGGTTGTACCTTCGCGATACACCCCAATTTGCACACCTGAGAAAGCAAATAGAAATGACTTATCGACATTACTTTTAACAATGCCCAAACGACGAGCTTGGGTCTCGTTAAAACGTGGCGAAATATATTTTACTCGTTCACGCCAGTCATGGCGCACGTTAACCGTACCCGGTGTTGCGTTGAACACACTCATCACCTGTGCGCCAATTTCACGCAGTACGTCAGGATCTGGACCGCTGATCCTTGCTTCAATTTTGGCATCGGTGGATGGGCCGATTTCTAATCGTTTAAACTTCAGCTGAGTTTGGGCAAAATTAGTTTCAGCAAATTCTCTGAAGGTTAACATCACGGTTTCTAAGGTATCAAAGCTACTCGTTCGAATAGCAATCTGCCCATAAGAGCCAAAGTTTTTCTCTGGCGAGTAGGTTAACAAGAAGCGAGGAAAGCCTTTGCCTATGGTCGATGACACAAATTCGACATTGTCTATGCTGGCCGCTTTGGCTTCCATAGCTTCAATGATATTTTGTGTTTCACGAATATCTGTGCCCTCAGGCATCCACACATCGACTAAAAAGATCGGCGTAGTCGATGGCGGAAAGAAAGATTGCTTAACGTATGCAAAGCCAGCAACCGAAGCTACAAAAGTAATAACAACCGCTATGGTGCTGGCCCAGCGGTATTTCATACAAATATTCAGTAGCACTTTGTAATACACAAAAAATGCGCCGGCGTAGGGATCTTTTATTTCACCTTCTTGTTGCTTTTCACCTTCTACGCCAAAAAACATTTGCGCAAAAAATGGGGTGATCGTGATGGCGGTAATCCAAGATAAAAACAACGAAAACAACAACACCCAGAATAATGACCCGGCAAACTCACCGGTTGCATCAGGCGATAACCCGATTGGCGCGAATGCGGTAATTGCAATCACTGTAGCGCCTAGTAATGGCCACATGGTTTGTTTAACAATGGCTTGTGCCGCTTCGAGTGTGGTTTGCCCTCGCTGGCGACCTATGAGTATTCCCTCCACCACCACAATGGCATTGTCCACCAGCATACCTAAAGCAATAATCAATGCCCCCAGCGAGATACGTTGTAGCTCAATCTCAGCCTGGAGCATCAACATAAACGTGCCCAAGCAGGTTAAAAATAAAATTAACCCAATCAAAATACCGCTTTTCAGTCCCATAAAGACTAGCAGTACACCAATTACAATCACAACGGCAGCGAT
Organism: Shewanella aestuarii; assembly: GCF_014647215.1. Taxonomy (GTDB): domain Bacteria; phylum Pseudomonadota; class Gammaproteobacteria; order Enterobacterales; family Shewanellaceae; genus Shewanella; species Shewanella aestuarii. The sequence goes on along the minus strand of NZ_BMOT01000002.1, from coordinate 352,323 downwards.
AAGGTTCCATACAAAGCTGCTAACAGAAGCATCCACCTCGTTTGGCTGGTTGTACATGGTTTCAATTTTCATTCCTGCCGGACGGGCATTTTCTATTGAAGCTAACTTGGCATCAACCAACTTACCAACTTCAACTACGTTGACCCCAGATGAAAAGGAAATACCTAAATTGATTGCTCGATTTTGGTTAAAGCTTAAAAGGTTAGTGGGAATATTTTGAAATCCACGCGATACAGTAGCGATATCTTTTAAGTAGATAAGTTTATCGCCAGTCGTACCGGGAATAATTAACTCCTCTAATTCTTGTACTGAGCGGAAACCACCGCTGGTGCGAATTTTTAAGTTATCACCCGCAACTTGAATATTACCGGCATCGGAAACTAAGTTTTGTGAGTTAAGCAAGTTGGTGACTAACTGTGGATCAATATTTGAACTGGCCGCTTTATTAAGCGACATTTCAACAAACACTTGCTCCTGTTGTTTACCCGCTAAAGACACTTTACCTACGCCAGGGATCAGCTCTAATTCACGCTTTACGTAATCGACATAATCTGAAATATCGCGGTAACTGTAATCTTCACCACTGACCATCAGCATAATGCCGTATACATCACCAAAGTCATCATTCACCATAGGCGCTCTTGCTCCTGGTGGAAGACTAGATGACATATCATTCACTTTACGGCGTAATTCATCCCAAATTTGCGGCAACTCATTCGGGCCGTAATTATTTTTCATGGTCACAGTAATTTGTGACATGCCAGAGGTACTTAACGAACGGATTTTATCGATATAGGGTAATTCTTGAATCGCCTTTTCGACTAAATATGTCACCTCTTCCTCTACCTCGGTAGACGTTGCACCAGGATAGAGGGTGACCACAACGGCATCTTTGATGGTAAATGGCGGATCTTCTAACTGACCTAATCCGGTAAACGCCATTAAGCCACCAACCAGTAAAATCAGGGTAAACATCCAACTAATAACGGTATTTTTAACGAAATAACCTGCAATATTCATAGATGATTATCCTTTGACCAATTCAACATGTTGGCCTTCAAGTAATCTTGAGGCTCCTACGGTAACAATGGTTTGGCCATCTTTTAGCCCTTCAACCACTTCGATTTGATCGCCAACGATCACCCCTAAACGAACCGCTTGATATGTAACGGTTTGAGAGGCGGCATCATATAACCACACACCACTTTCCTGATTAATCAAATCATCACCGTCTTTCATCACCACAGCATTAATCGGCAGCAAGTATTCGCGATTATAGGTATAGGTAATATTGCTTAAGTTAATAGATACTTTAGCCGGCATACCTTCAAGCACTTTAAAACTAGGGTCTAAATCGACCACGATAGTGGCGATATACGTGGAGGTTTTAGGATCTTTTTCGGTATTCACCTCAAGTAAGTGACCATCGAAATACTGCCCCTCAAAAGCTTCAAACTGCACTTTTAATGAGCCATCTTCTTTGCCACGGTACGCCACAGCAATGAGGGTATCGGGCATTTGAATGTCGACTTCAATTTGCTCAACCTTTTGAACACTTAATACCGCAACGCCCGGCTGAACGTTTTCAAATGATTCTAAAAACACATCACTGACCATGCCATCAAACGGTGCGCGAAGTACGGTATATTGCAGGGTTAATTCAGCTTGCTTGGCTTGAGCTTTAGCGACTAAATATTGGGCATTAATTTGATCATATTCGGCTTGAGCCATGAGTTTTTTGTCAACTAACTGCTTAACGCGTTTAGCTTGCTTTTCGGCGACTTCCATACGTGCGTTACGATCTTCAAGGGTAATTTGATAATCGCGTTTCTCTAACACCGCAAGCACCTGACCTTGTTTTATTTCCTGCCCTTTTGAAACCGGAATTTGCGCTATTCGGCCTTCGACTCGAAAAGCTAATCGGGTCAAATCCTGTGCCCGAGATACACCGTTAAACTCACGTAATACTTGGTTATCAACAGTAGGTAACGTATATGTCTTGATTAATGTTGGTTTAGCCTGCATTGGCTCTGCTGGCTGACACGCGCTAAGGAGAAAACCTAATGCGAACAGGCTTAACAATCGATAATGTTTATGTTGAGTAAATGGCATCTTACAGTCCTCGCTCTTTAATCCATTGCACTGCGGCATCACCGTCTGCTAATTCAGTAGCACCAGCAATTACCAACCAGTCACCATCTTCCATGCCTGAAATTAATTGATTGTCTTGTAGCGTCACAGCGACCTTTTCAACTTTCTTGTCATTAGGTAACCAGCGATATACAAAAGATTGTCCCTGCTGCTCTACTATTGCGCCCGCGGGAATGGTCGGATTGCTCTGAGAACCTCTGTAGGGCAATTTCACTTTCACCGAGGCGGCCATCCCCGGTAATACGTTCAATTTTTCAGGCATTGGCAGAGTTAGAATAAGGGTGTAACTGCCGGTGCTGGCATCGGCTAAAGTGCTCATTTCTTTTAATGTGGCGGGATACCAAATCTGGCGACTATCAAACTTTACTTCAATGCTGTTAACTGACTTACCTTGTTGACTCTGGCTTTGGATAGCGCCGACAAATTGCTCAGGTAATTGAAAACCAACATCAATAAATGATTCCGTTCTGATCCCAAGCACCGCTTCTTGTGCTTTAACAAATTCAAAGGCTCGTCGATTACGTTTAGAAATCACCCCATCATAGGGTGCGACTAATTTGGTATAGGTTAGGTCAGTTTTAGCTTTATCTAATGCGGCTGTGGCGATGGTGAAGTCACTTTTGGATTGATCATAATCATTACGCGACACAACCCCTTGCTCTACCAACGAACTGTTACGCTCAAATAACACTTTAGCCAGTTCATATTGGGCTTTAGCAACTTCATATTGCTGTTGATATAAATCATTGTCTAGTTCAGCTAACACATCTCCGGTTTTAACATGCGCCCCTGGGCGAACATTAATTTTGGCAATTTGTCCTGCCACCCTAAAAGATAACGCCGCTTTGTCAGATGCCCTCACCTCGGCTGGTAATACTCTTTCACGATTACCTTTACCAATATCTAATTGAATCACTTTAACAGGGCGAGCGGATTGAGTTTCGGCCACTGTATCGACATTTTCGGCCTTAACAGCATGGGAAATAAGCATCAAATTAGACATAACAAGTATGAGTAACTGACTAAAAGATAAGTAAACTTTCATAGTGAATTGATCCATCAACGACTAACATGAACAAAGTGTAACACTATAGCCGTTAAAGCATCACCACTGTTCAATACAAAAAGAGGCTAAAAAGAAAATAAGATCCACGTGATGAAGCTATGCGTATAATTAGCATGGCTCACCTATCACTTATAAGGCTTTTTAGTATGGAATTAACCATTTTTTATGACAGTGCTTGTCCACTGTGCGCGAATGAAATGGCGCAGCTTAAAAAAAATGATAGGCTGAATAAAATTCACTTAGAAGATTTAAATTCTGCAGAATTATTAACACGTTACCCAGATATTGATATTGAAAAAGCCAACACTATCCTACACGGATTAACCGCTGATGGAAAAATGCTGTTCGGCTTAGATGTCACAGCTATGGCATGGGGGTTAACCGGTAAACATTGTTGGGTAAAACTGCTACGTTTACCACTGATAAAACCCGTTGCCGACAAAGCCTATTTAGCGTTTGCTAAAAATCGCTACAGGATTTCGTATTTGTTAACAGGCCAAAAACGCTGTACTGCTGATTCCTGTTCAATTGAACCTAAAGCATGACAACAAACACCTATTTGATTATCGGCGCATCATCGGGTATTGCTAAAGCCGTTATAGCTGAGCTATTTTCGCGCCACACCGAACAACAAATACCGACAAACATTATTTGTATTAGCCAAGGTCAGCTAAGTATCCCTGTTGTGACTAATGAGTTTGTCACATTAGAATTGATAGAATGTGCTTACTATTGTGAATCGATTGAAACAGTATCTCAGCAGTTATACCGTTATCGCGGCGCAATTGTGAGGGTTTTCATTTGTAATGGTGTGTTGCACCGCCGAGTTGATCAACAACCCCATACTAACAGTGGTACAGAACACCTCAATATTGCGCCTGAAAAACGCATTGAAGATATCGATGCCCAGGCATTAAAGTGGTTATTTGAGGCCAACAGTATTACACCAATGATGTGGCTTAAGTACCTTACTCCGCTTTTATCCCCCAACGCCAATACTCAAAAATGTGTGGTGTCTGTATTAAGTGCCAGAGTCGGCAGTATTAGTGATAATCAATTAGGTGGCTGGTATGGTTATCGAGCCTCAAAAGCCGCACTGAATATGCTGATAAAAACCACTGCTATTGAATACGCGAGAAGATTAAAACATGTCAAACTGTTAGCTTTTCACCCAGGAACAACCGATACGCCTTTATCTAAGCCATTTCAAGCAAATGTCGCTAAAGGCAAATTGTTTACCCCTGAGTTTGTGGCAAAACAGTTAATTGATATTGCGGATAAAAGTGATGTCGATGGTGAAGCCAGTTTTGTCGACTGGGCTGGGAAAAGTATTACTTGGTAATCATCACTTGGGCTGTTGATGATTGCCAGTTTGATTTTATTCGAGTGTAAAACATGTAAATGGATTAACCTCAAATGACATGGGATAACCCCTTTTTCGGCATAAAAAAACGCGAAGCATTGCTTCGCGTTTTTAATTAGTGAGAAGAATTACTTAACGAATTCAACACCTAATTTAATGTCACCTTTTAGGGTATCTAGCATTGCATCACGAGCGTTAGCTTCAAATGCGCTGATTTCACCATAAGGTAATACTTTTTCTACGCCGTTTTTGCCTAAAACAACTGGCTGTGCGAAGAATTCAGCATGTTCACTGCCGCCATCTACGTATGCACATTCAACAACGTTTGCTTCACCTTGAAGGCCACGTACTAAAGATAAACCAAAGCGACATGCTGCTTGGCCCATTGATAATGTTGCACTACCGCCACCGGCTTTAGCTTCAACAACTTCAGTACCTGCGTTTTGGATACGCTTAGTTAATGCTGCAACTTCTTCATCAGTGAAGCTTACGCCTTCAACTTGTGAAAGAAGAGGAAGAATAGTCACACCACTGTGGCCACCAATAACATTGATGTTCACGTCAGCTACGTTCACGCCTTTCAATTCAGCAATGAAGGTTTCGCTACGGATAACGTCAAGCGTTGTGATACCGAATAGACGGTTTTTGTCATAAACACCGGCATTTTTTAATACTTCAGCAGCAATGGCTACTGTAGTGTTAACAGGGTTAGTAATAATACCCACTAATGCTTTAGGACAAGTAACAGCCACTTTTTCCATTAGGTTACGAACAATACCTGCGTTGATATTGAATAGATCTGAACGATCCATACCCGGCTTACGGGCAACACCAGCAGACATTAATACCACGTCAGCATCAACTAATGCAGCCGTTGGGTCTTCACCAGCAAAACCTTTTACTTCAACATCAGTTGGGATGTGACTTAAGTCAACCGCAACACCAGGAGTAACAGGAGCGATGTCATATAGAGACAACTTTGAGCCCGCAGGCAGTTGAGTTTTTAACAATAAAGCTAAAGCCTGGCCAATACCACCAGCAGCACCAAGTACAGCAACTTTCATAATCATCTCCATCTATTTATGCAATGTGTGACATAGATCTTCTATCTATTGTGGCGTCACATTACTGGATTGGCGTAATAATTTCAATTATCCATTAGTGGAGTGTGGTAAATAAGTGTTTACTCAAAACCAGCCAATGGCAGCTATGTGTTTAAATATCGAGCTTAGAACTTTGTCCAATGTGATATCACAATAACCCGCAAGTTTGAAAGCAACTGATTAACTTCGTTTGTTAAGGTCTGTATTACCAAACAACATTTGAACCCAGATTAAGCCTCAAACACAGTCTCAGTGCTTTTTTGACCAATATGCACTTGATACAGTGCCGCGGGAGGCTGTTCTCGTTCGATTAAATAACTCCAATAATCATCATCCAAGGCGCTAATAAATCCAGCTTCTCCTCGATCGTTCAAAATCAAGCGCCACCAAATAATGCCCCATAAGCCAAAGGTTAATAAGGTTAAACAAAAATGCAGCGGATGGTTAATCGATTGCTCAGCTTGACTCTTGTTAGATACAGGATCATTTAACGTATCATTGATACAAGTATTATGAGTTGATGAACAATTTATAGTAGGATGCCGATGCACCCTGAATTGATATTGCTTAGTCATAATTCACCTTCAAATAATCATAATCACAATCTTGGCCAAAAAAGGTGAGTAATCAGAAGATGTTACGCACATCACTATTAATATAACCACTTTAATTTTCAATAATTTAAATGGTTAAAACTGACCTTTTGCCACATTGAGGTTAAATAACGAATACCTTAAGTAGAATAGATTAAGCATAGTAGACTTTAGTCGAATATCGACCCAAAAAAGAGATAAAAAATGAAAATAAGAAAAGGTCAATTAACCGATTTAATCGCCCTAGTGAACTTTAACCAAGCGATGGCGATGGAGACTGAAAACCTGCAATTAGATAATGACCCCCTTACCCGTGGCGTTAATGGTTTATTAAGCCACCCTGAGCGTGGTTTTTATTTAGTGGCTGAAGTTGATGGTGATATTGTTGGCTCGTTAATGGTGACGTTTGAGTGGAGTGACTGGCGCGCAAGTCAATACTACTGGATCCAAAGCGTTTATATTCGCCCGCAAAACCGTCGCCAAGGGATCTACGGCAAGCTTTATCAAGCTGTAAAAGACATGGCAGCAAAGAATGGCGATGCGGCAAGTTTCCGCTTATACGTTGAGCATGAAAACAAACCCGCTCAAAGTACTTATGAAGCCTTAGGTATGAAGCAAAGTCACTACTTAATGTACGAAGAGAAAGTAAAGTAGTCTTGAACTAACGCTTTGAAAAAACGATGCAAAACATAACGGGCCATTAGGCCCGTTTTATATTATCAGTGACTTAACTGATTTAACCTGCGCGCATCGCCATAATTGCCGCTAAATTGATAGGTTGCGGGTACTCGACGAAATCCCTTTGTTGCTGATCAACCGCATAAATAGACATTCTATCGGCCAGCTCATTGCCTTCAATACCCACGTGGGCTGCTACGTGTACAATATCGAAACGATCTTTATATTGATCATACAAGTCATGGGCCTGTTTAATCAGTGCCAAATTGGCAATTTCACCACCTTTGCGAGTCCAACCTTTGGCTTTCCAACCATAGGCCCAATTACTAATACAATTAATCGAATATTGCGAATCACTGTAAATTCGCACGGTTAAATTATCATTCAATGCGATCGCTGCCATTTTGATCGCTTCATATAAGGCATTCAACTCAGCGGTGTTATTAGTGCCATTGGGATTGAACAACCCATACCATAAGTTTGACAGTTTACCGTTACAATATGCAGCAACACCTGAACCGGCTTTACCGGGGTTAGGATCGCAGCCGCCATCTGTGTATAGCACAAGATCAAATTCACATAGTGCCTCAGGTTGATGTTCCGCCACAGTGTTATTGGCAGATGTTACTGGTTTAGCACCTTTATTAGCAGCGCTTTTACTGGCAGAAACCTGAGCCGAAAAAATCGCTTTATTAGCCGATTGAGCAAAAGCCGCTTTTGCCTCTGCTTCAGTTGGAAACGATTTATACTTTGCACCAGAAAACTTATCAACCTGACGTTTGGCTTCATCCCAGGTTGTGTAAATACCTGGTTTGTGTCCTTGCCACACTACATAAAACTTCTTTGCCATCTGTGATGTTAACTCTCAATAAGTCCCAAAGGGCGATCATGCCATGCCCACCAAATTCAGTCTATCGCTTATCAGACGAGTCCTGGGTAAACCTCAGCAAAAATGACCGCCATACTGTCGCGATGAATACAGTTTACAGGTTAACTTCACCCTCGATATGTTGATAATTAACAGCGCCAGAGCCCGCGCTATGAATCGTTAATCCTTTGGCATAATCAACATTGATACTGCCTGAACCGTCATCTATGGTTACCAATCCAGACACTCGCTGCACTGTCATACTGCCTGAGCCATCTTTGATGTCGACATTTCCATCCACATCAGTCAGTTCAATACTGCCCGAACCATCTTTTATGCTGACACTTCCCAGTACATTACTTGCGTGAATACTGCCAGAACCATCTTTAATACTTAGCTGCTTGGCGCCATCTAAGCTGATACTACCTGAGCCATCGGTAAGGGTAATATCGGCATTCATCCCTTGAATATCGATAGACCCGGAACCGTCGGTGATATCCATTTTTAAGCTTTTCGGCACCGTCAAGGTCACATCAATACGTGGCGAATCCGAGCCACTCCAGCTCGAATCTTGCTCTACCTGAGCAATTAATTTTGCCTGGGAGCCCGATTTAACTAGGCTTAAAGTCACGTCGCTATCGTCCTCGGCGAACACTTCGGCACTGACAGTAATTTTATCGGCATTTTCATCACCTTTAATGATTAGCATACCTGCACCGGTTTCAGCGATAAGCTGTTCAATATCGTTGGTATCTAGGCTCAATACTCGCTGCTTTTGTTCAAGATCACTGGCAATGCTATATGACACATTAAATACATCGGTATACATCACTAATAGCGCGGTAGCTGCGCCCACTAATACTAATTTGGTTTTCATGGTGGCCATGTTGCTCATCCTTGTTGATTTAATTGGCTAATGGCATCAAAACGATAAATAGCTGGGGATAATTTATCGCAGCTCATCTTAATGATGCAGGGTTGATAGTTTATACCAAGCAATTCACGCGCCAAAAGTTAAGTGATTGTTTTATATAATAGAGAATAAATTGTTGTTTGCCATCATAAGTCAAAAACACTAACAGTTACGACTTTTCACTCATTTCATTTATACACTTCTGCTATGATGACGCTTATATTTACATCAGTACAATCAGTAAAACGCATCATATGACACAACAACCTATTTCAATTCTAGTCGGCTCCAATAATCCTGTAAAAATTGGCGCTGCGCGCGATGCTATCGCTCTGTATTTTCCAGATGCTCATATTGAGTGCCACGGAATGCATGCCCCGTCTTTAGTTGCTGAGCAACCTATGACCGAAGCCGAAACCAAATTAGGTGCAATTAATCGCGCTAAATTTTGTCAACAATACGCGATTGAGCATCATCAACCTGCCAGTTTTTATATTGCTATGGAAGGTGGAGTGGATCAATTTGAGCATGGTGCTGCCACTTTTGCTTACATGGCCATTATTCATCAAGGTAAATTAAGCATTGGCCGCAGCGCATTGTTACCTTTACCGCCAAAAGTCTTTCAAGCACTCGAAGGGGGAGAAGAGCTGGGTCATGTCATGGACAGACTGTTTAACACTGAGAATATTAAACAAAAAGGCGGCGCAATTGGATTGCTTACCCAGGGCTTAGCTACCCGTGGCAGTATTTATACTCAAGCCATAGTGTTAGCCATGGCGCCTTTTATCAATCCAGCATTTTTTGCTGAATAATTCACATTATCCCTTGTTGAGTAACTCATTATGTCTTCAGCGTCACCAGTAATTAGACGATTAACCGCCAATGATGATGCTGGGATCGCCAAAGTGATCCGCTTAGTGTCAGCAGAATATGGGCTAACCCCAGATAAAGGGTTTAGTGTGGCAGACAAAACCTTAGATACTTTAAGCCAAGTGTATAGTAGCGATCGTGCTTGTTATTGGGTTATTGAACTCGATGGCAAGATTATTGGTGGCGCAGGTGTGGCGCCTCTAGCAGGACAGACTTCAATTTGTGAATTGCAAAAAATGTATTTTTTACCTGAGGTGCGCGGTAAAGGACTGGCTAAAACGCTGTCTAATTTAGCCTTTGAGTTTGCTAAAAAACAGGGCTTTATACAAATCTATTTAGAAACCACCGCGGTATTGGTTGAAGCCTTAGCCTTATATAACACACTGGGATTTGATCGCTGCCAACACTTAGGTGAAACAGGACATGACGCCTGTGAAATCGCGATGATAAAAACACTTTAATCGGTTTGCATTTGCTATACCTCGCCATACTCATTTGAAACCTAAAAGGTTTAGCTTGTTTTTTAAGCAACACATTTACTGATGAATCAATAACCTTTGCAATCTGTGCAAAGCTTGATAGCCTCAAAGCAAGGGTTTCCATCAGGAGGATGATATGGAATATCGACGTCTTGGGCATTCAAGCCTAGAAGTTAGCAAGATCTGTTTAGGTACCATGACTTGGGGTGAACAGAATACTGAGTCAGAAGCATTCGAACAATTAGACTACGCCATCGGTCAAGGTATTAACTTTATTGATACCGCTGAAATGTATCCCGTGCCGCCAACGGCAGAAACACAAGGTGAAACTGAGCGTATTTTAGGGCGCTACCTAAAAGCGCAAGGCAACCGTGATGAACTCATTATTGCCAGTAAAGTGGCCGCGCCAGGTCTTAAAGGTGATTATATTCGCCCAAACATGGCATTGAACTGGCGTAACATTCATCAAGCGGTAGAAGACTCACTCTCCCGCATGCAAATCGACACTATCGACTTATATCAGGTGCATTGGCCAGATAGAAATACCAATTTCTTTGGCGATATGATGTACAGCCATAATGAGAAAGAACATTACACCCCCATTTTAGAAACACTTGAAGCCTTGGCTGAAGTGATCAAGCAAGGGAAAGTGCGTTATATCGGTATTTCAAACGAAACGCCTTGGGGTTTTATGCAATACCTGCGTTTAGCCGAGAAACACGATTTACCGCGTATTGTGAGCATACAAAACCCGTATAACTTACTGAATCGTAGTTTTGAAATTGGCATGTCTGAAATTAGCCAGCGTGAAAATGTGCCCTTGTTACCCTACTCGCCATTAGCCTTTGGTGCCTTAACCGGTAAATATGAACATGATCAATGGCCAGAAGGTGCAAGATTAACCATTCATAAGCGTTTTGCGCGTTACAACAGCACCCCAATGGCACTCGAAGCCACTCAAGCTTACGTTGATTTAGCCAGAGAGTTTGGCTTAAGTCCTGCGCAAATGGCATTGGCTTTTGTTAACTCTCGTCAATTTGTGGCATCAAATATCATCGGCGCAACAAACCTACATCAGTTGAAAGAGAATATAGACAGCCATAAAGTCATATTGTCTGACGAAATCGCAACTCGATTAGATGAACTGGCTAATTTGTACCGATTCCCTTGCCCATAAATAGGCTTAAATTAGGTTAACCTTGCATTAGGCATCAATATCATTGAAGATCTTGATGCCTTTTTAATGAGTGTTAAGCGAATGACCGACTGCCAATTTGATCATCAAGCCATACGAAGCCAATTTCCTGCGCTACAACAACAGCTAGGCGATAACCCTCTGTGTTATTTAGATACGGCTGCCACCAGCCAAAAACCACAATCTGTTATTGATGCGATGAACCACTATTATCAGCTTGATAATGCCAACGTCCACCGCGCCGCACATCAATTAGCCGCAAAGGCAACACTGCAATATGAACAGGTTCGCGTCCAGGTGCAGGGCTTTATTAATGCCGCCACAACCCAGCAAATTGTGTTTACTCATGGGACAACTGAATCCATCAATATGGTGGCTCACGGATTAACCGACTTATTCAAAGCGGGTGATGTGATTCTGGTCGATGGCGCAGCTCATCATGCGAATATTGTGCCCTGGCAAGCCCTTGCAAAACGCACCGGTGCGAATGTAATCCCAATCCCGTTAGACTCAGACGGTTGCATTAATCATAGTGCTTATGACGCGTTATTAACCCAAGCGCCAAAGCTAGTCGCGCTGTCCCATGTGACCAATGCCATGGGCACCATTAACCCCGTCAAAGCCATGGTTGCCAAAGCCAATAATGTCGGCGCCATGACCTTAATTGATGGGGCACAAGCTGTGGCGCATCTTAACGTCGATGTGCAATCAATTGATTGTGATTACTATGTTTTTTCAGGCCATAAAATGTATGGTCCAACCGGCGTAGGCATACTTTACGGCAAGCTTGATGCGTTAGAAAAATTAACCCCTATGCTTACTGGCGGAGAGATGATCAAAACCGTCAGCTTTGATGGTACCTCCTACGGTGAACTCCCCAATAGGTTAGAAGCGGGCACTCCTGCCATAGCAGCCGTCATTGGGTTAGGCGCCGCCATCACCTTTTTAGCTGAATTACCTCAAACGCTTATTCATCAGCATGAACAGCAATTAATTCACTATCTTCAGCAACAGTTAAGCCAATTGGGCGATATTAGCGTATATGGTGTAAGGCCCAACAATGACAATATTGGGGCTGTGGCGTTTAATCTGGCTGATGAACACCATCAAGATGTGGGCATTTTATTAGATCAGCAAGGCGTGGCGATCCGCGGCGGTCATCATTGCGCCATGCCGTTGATGCAAAGTTTGCAGATAAAAGGCTGTTGTAGAGCCTCTATTGGGATATATAGCAATCAGCAAGATATTGATCGCTTTATTAACGCACTTGCTGAAGTAAAATCCATTTTATTGTAAGGCCAAACATGACTATCAACGCCATGCCACAACCAGATGTAACCCTGTTCTTACCCTTATCAGACGACGTGATCAACGGCGCTAAACTGATAGAACAAGCCACAAACTGGCAAGAGAAATACCGCCAAATAATGTTATTAGGCAAAAAACTGCCAAACTTAGCGGATGAATTCCGCCATCAAGACGCTCAGGTAAAAGGCTGCGAAAGCCAAGCATGGTTGTACCATCAACAAATTGATGGACAACATTTTTATTTGGCCGACAGCGATGCACGTATAGTCAAAGGACTGATTGGTTTATTGCTTGCGGCAACACAGGGACGAACCCGCAATGAAATAGCCCAATTTGATGTGGTCGCCTATTTTGAAAACTTAGGGTTAAACGGACAGTTAAGCCCATCGCGTACCAATGGATTACATGCCTTATCGCAGGCCATTAAAAGTTACGCAACCAAGACAAATTAAAAGGATACACAGTTAATGTCACATGACTTGCTCACCCGCCGTAAATTACTTAAAGGCCTTGGCGCAGCAGCGTTATGTAGTCCATTTGTCAGCCAACATGCCTGGGCCGTTGATCACCGCCCCTTGTTTATCGATGGCTTATCTTTTTTACCCAAAGATATTAATGATGTAAAAGCCTCTCAACTCAGTGCATTTATTGCCGACATATCCGACATTGAAGCCATAAAACAAGCTGATGGCACCACTAATTACAAACGCAGTTACAACGCCTGCATCAAAAGCATTAAAGCCGCGAAAGCGATTGTCGACGCCAACCCTGAAGTCTATTTACAAGGGCAAAGTGGATTAGATATTAGCAGAGCATTTGACTCAAAACGGACTGCGGTATTTTTTCAAATTCAAGGTGCGGATTGTGTTGAAGATGACAGTAGTCAAACCAATTGGCAGCAATTAGAAGAATTTAAACAACAAGGTTTACGCGTATTACAATTAACCCACCATTACGGTAATCGTTTTGCCGGTGGCGCACTCGATAACAATGGTAAAGCAGGACTGAACCTCCCCTTGACGCCCGCGGGACATGAGTTAATCGAAGCGCTAAACCATCGTCATATGCTGATAGATGTCAGCCACTCCAGTCCCAAAACCGCTCTTGATACCGCCAAGGCCAGCAAAAGCCCGATAGTGCAAAGCCACGGCGCAGTCAGAAGCATTGTCAATCATGCTCGCTGTTCACCTGACGAAGTGATCCGTGCTATCGCTGATACCGGTGGTGTATTTGGTATTTTCATGATGAGCTTTTGGCTAACCAATCGCCCTGTTCCAACCATTAACGATTACATTAAGCAGATAGATCATGTGGTCAGAATTGCAGGCGTAGACAGTGTTGCCATTGCCAATGATTATCCACTACGTGGCCAAGAGAACCTATTAAAGCTCAATAATGATAATGCCGAAGGGGTTAAAGAGTACTTAGATTGGTGGCACAGTTTGCGGGCTAAAAATGTACTCGGTTTTGATGTGGAACCTAAACATGTGGTGATCCCAGAATTAAACACCATTGAACGCATGAGCCGCATTGACGATGCCTTAAAAAAAGCCCGCTTTAAATCATCGGATCGTGATCGTATTATGGGAGGTAATTGGCAACGTGTATTAAATCAAGTATTGATTTAATACACTATTTAGGCCTAAATGAATAATCAAATATTGATATAACCACTCAAAAGGATTCGCATGGAAAACCTTACAATCAAGCCTAGTTATGTCAGTTTATTCAGTTGTATTGGGCCTAAATGCGCAGATAGTTGCTGTAATGATTGGATGATTACTTTTGATAAACAAAGCTATAAAAAAACACTGAAAAATAAATACTTAGCTGATGTTGCCAAATTTGCTTTATATGAAACCAAAGACAGTGAAAGCTCATGGGCGATAGTCAATTTAGATAAAAATGGCGCTTGCCCTTTTTTAACACCACAAAAACTGTGTAACATTCATGCCAAAGCGGGCGAGAAAGCCCTAAGCCATACCTGTAAAACATATCCTAAAAGGGATCAGTTTATTGGTCCAGATAAGTATCAAAGCCTGTATTTATCTTGCCCTGAAGTGGCACGTATAGTGTTATTTGATGACAATGCCTTTCAGTTTTCGGCTAACGCGAGTGGCAATAAAACGGTTAACCCTCCCAGCCCTGAATGGTTAGAAAAAACCTATGAATACAGTTTAGATCTATTATTAAATTCAGGATTAAATTGGCAAGAATCGTTTTTAGCTATCGGGCTACTTGTAAAAACCAGTGACGAAGTGCGTACCAATAAAGCTAACATCGAGCAATTAGAGGTGCGTTATAACCAATTGCTCAGCATGTCGAAAATGGGCATGATTTCTGAACAATTCAACACGATTCCATATACATCACTGCCTCAAAAACACACGTTTGTAGCCATACATGATGCATTGTGTACCATGCACTCACGAAGTACACGGCCTAGGTTTGAATCGATTAACAACGCCATTACCGCCTTGTGTAACGAACAAAATGATTACTCAATTGAGGGGATTAATGGGATTTGGAACACCGAAGTAGAAACACAACTAACGGATCACTCTGAACTATTTACTAAATTCATTCTTTATTCAATGTTCCATAACCATTTCCCTATGCACGCAGAACATGATCCTGAACAAGTATTTCAACAACTTATCATAGACTGCTTTATGATCCGTTGTTATCTCGCAGCGACTTATGCAGCAGAAAAACAGTTAACCGAGGAAAACATTATCAAATGCTTTCAGGTTTATCATGTTGTTCGCCAACATAAGCCAAAATTTATTGAACGCATAAAAAACATTTTAAGTGAGTATGGCTTAACATCATTACCATCGGCCATAAGCTTACTTAAAACTCAATAAATTGATAATTATCGGTGTGAAATCAATCACACCGATACGTTTAAATCCCTAAACCTGCGACCATTTTTTCGCCATCAATCACCTGTAGCGCACTCAAATAATCGACTAAAGCTTGTACTTGGGTGGCTAAATCGCCTTTGCTGGTATCTATGGTTAACTCTGCTGAGTCGGGATCTTCATAGGGTGATGAGATCCCGGTAAAGTGAGCAATTTCACCTTTACGCGCTTTGGCATACAAGCCTTTAGGATCACGAGATTCACACACACTCAAAGGTGTCGAAACATGCACTTCAATGAATTTACCTTCTGGGAATAACTTTCTTACCCGCTCACGCTCGGCACGAGTGGGTGAAATAAACGCAGAAAGCACAACTAGCCCTGCATCAACCATCAACTTGGCGACTTCACCAACACGGCGCAAATTTTCATCACGATCGTCCAGGCTAAAACCTAAGTCTTTACATAAGCCATGACGAACATTATCACCATCAAGCAAATAAGTATGAAAACCAGCTTCAAATAACGCATGCTCTAATGCCCCAGCAAGTGTTGACTTACCTGAGCCTGATAAGCCAGTAAACCATAATAACACTGGGTTTTGATTCTTTTGACGCCCACGAGCGGCTTGATCTATTTCATGCTGATGCCAAACGATATCAGTCATAACTACTCCTTTTATGCCATAACTCGACACGACATATAACAACTAAAATGCAATTCTTAACCTCTACCGCGGTGCAAAGAGGAGGTAAGTTAACGTTTGCCCAACTTTTCATGATGCTTAAAATGGAAAGAAATACGGCACAGCAAAGATGACGGTCAGTGAATACACCACAGATAAAGGCAGACCGACTCGCACAAAATCAGACAATTTATAATTTCCAGCGTTATACACCATTAAGTTAGTTTGATAACCATAGGGAGATATAAAGCTGGCACTGGCACCAAATACCACCGCCATAATAAATGGCCGTGGATCAACGCCATAACTGGTAGCAACAGCATAAGCAACTGGGAATGCCAGTGCTGCTGCGGCATTATTGGTGATTAATTCCGTCACAACCAAAGTGATGAAAAACACTCCAACAAATGCTGCAAACACCCCATAACCATTAAAAACACTAATGACACCATCAGCTAAATTTTTGGCTAAACCTGTGTCAATCATCAAGGTCGCCAAACACAGAGCGCTGCCGACAATCACGACTAATTCAAGCGGGAAACGACGTTTTAATTCCGATAAACTCACCGCACCAATGGCAAAGTAGCTCAGCAATAAAACCACTAACCCTTTCGCCAAAGGGACTAACTCGGTAACGCTAGCTAATATGGTCAACACGAAGCCTAAAATGACCCAGTTACTGCGCTTATCATCTAAACGCACATTTAAATCTAAACCGCTGATCGCAGCAAAATCGGTACTTAAATTAGGGCTATGGCTAAAGCGATCACCAGGGGTTATCAGTAACACATCTCCAGGCTGCAAAACGATATCGCCCAAACCGCCCTTAAGGGGTGCATGTCCACGACGAATGGCCATAACAGCCGAATCATAAAGCTCACGAAAACGCGCGTCCTTTAGGGTGGTGCCGACTAATTTAGACGAGGGTCCTAATACGGCTTCAACCAGGTTTTGCCCCTTAGCATGTTGTTTGCCAAACCATTCAAGTCCATCAAACTGATGTAATAACTCGACAGATTCAACCGCACCACTAAATCGCAGCATATCGCCAGCTTGAATCACCATATTAGGTGGCACTGGGCAAATACGAATTCCGCTACGCTCTAACTCAACTAAGTACAATTTTTTCAGTGCACGCAGACGGTTATCAACCACACTGTGTCCAACCAACTGTGAGTTTTTAGCAACATGGGCTTCTAGCAGATAAGGTAAAGCCTCATCTTGGTTTTCTTCACGGCGGTCGGGTAAGGTATTTGCCAGTAACATTAAAATCAATAAGCCAGTTATGACCACCAAAATACCAACTTGGGTAAACTCAAAAAAGCCCAGGGGTTTAAGGCCTGCGTTTTCCACAAATGAGTTAACAATCAGGTTGGTTGAGGTACCAATCAAGGTTAATGTTCCGCCTAAAATGGCGGCATAGTTTAATGGCAGTAATAACTTTGATGGCGCATGGGCTTGATTACGCCTAACGACCCCAATTAACGATGCCACTACCGCAGTGTTATTGGTAAACGAGGATAATATTGCCGTTGATATCCCCATTTTTGCCAGAGTGCTAAATAAGCTACCTTTCCCAATGACTTGACTTAATTTACCGATAAGCCAAGTTTTTTCTAGTGCTGTAGCGGCAAGCACCAGCAAAACCAAAACAATTAACCCATTGTTAGTAAAGCTCATTAACGCTTGATTAAGTTCAACTAATCCTAATAAATAGGCACTTAATAGTGCCATAGAAAACATTGTGGCAGGTTTGGCGGCCCCTGCTATCAGACCGCCTACCATTGCTAACAATATGATCGCTAACAGCCACATTTCGCTCATAGATTATTTTCCAAGCAAACTAATATCGCGGGCATTCCAGTGTGGATAATGCTTGCGAACTAGCGCATTAAACTCAAGTTCAAATGGGCTGAACTCATTGCTCACTTGCTTTTGACCTTGATAGCCATCAACGACCATCACTGCTGCTACAGTGGCATTAGATAAGCGATCGATTAAGATCATGCCGCCAGTATCACGCACTAAGCTATAAGCATCTAATACTACCGTTTCGGTTAAATCTAGCTTCACACGAGCAATAGTATTTAAACTCAATGAGGTTGCAGCACTGCGCTCAAGCGTATTCACATCAGTGATATATTCAATTTCACTCACAACAGCTTGGGTTTTCTTACCGGCCACTTTTACGTCATAAAGCTGACCAATTTGTAATGGCTTTTCATCCATCCACACTAAATCAGCAACAATATGATTAGCAAGACTTGGGGCACTTTCGGGTTTTGCCAATAAATCACCGCGAGAAATGTCAATTTCATCTTCTAAGGTGATAGTCACAGCTTGGCCAGCTACCGCTTCAGCTAAATCGCCATCAAAAGTGACAATGCGTTCAACTTTGCTGCGTTTATTCGAAGGTAATGCCACCACTTCATCGCCGACTTTCAGGACGCCTGAAGATAATGTGCCTGAAAACCCACGAAAATCGAGATTTGGACGCAACACATATTGCACAGGAAAACGTACTGGCAATTCACTTAACTCACGCTGTGTATCAATCGTTTCAAGTAATTCAAGTAAAGTACCGCCTGTATACCAATCACTTTGGCTACTGCGGTTAACCACGTTGTCGCCATTTAAGGCTGATAACGGCACATAGTGAATGTCTAAATCGCCAAAATCTTTCACAAAATCAGCAAAGTCTGCCTGAATTTGGTTAAATATTTTTTCGTCGAAGCCGACTAAATCCATCT
The DNA here is from genome assembly GCF_014647215.1 of Shewanella aestuarii. Taxonomy (GTDB): domain Bacteria; phylum Pseudomonadota; class Gammaproteobacteria; order Enterobacterales; family Shewanellaceae; genus Shewanella; species Shewanella aestuarii. The sequence continues at coordinate 333,437 of NZ_BMOT01000002.1, read as the reverse complement.
TGTTCACGGCAACCACAAAGTGACGTAAACCTAACAAAGATGCGATAAAAGCATGACGCTTAGTTTGGGTTTGTACGCCATAACGAGCATCAACCAAAATAACGGCTAGATCACAGGTAGATGCACCTGTTGCCATGTTGCGAGTGTATTGCTCGTGACCCGGTGTGTCGGCAATGATGAACTTACGCTTTTCACTTGAGAAATAACGGTAAGCCACATCAATGGTGATGCCTTGTTCGCGTTCCGCCTGTAAACCATCAACTAAAAGCGCTAAATCAATGGCTTCGCCTGTGGTACCCATTTTGGCGCTATCGCTTTTTAAGCTCGCTAACTGATCTTCATAAATTTGCGCACTGTCATGGAGTAAACGACCAATTAAGGTACTTTTACCGTCATCAACACTGCCACAGGTTAAGAAGCGTAACAGACCTTTATTTTGTTGAAGAGCTAAATATTGCTTTACGCCGTGCTCGAGAATTTCAGCGGCCATACGGGTAGTGTTATTTACTGCTTGATTCATATTCTTTCTCACTCAATTCGAGTTTATCAATCTGGTTACTGACCTTGTTTTGCCACAATGGCTAGAAGTAACCTTGACGCTTTTTCTGTTCCATTGACGCACTTTGATCTGAATCGATCAGTCGGCCCTGGCGTTCACTTGAGCGAGTTAACAGCATTTCCTCGATAATTTTTTCAAGGCTATCTGCGTCTGAATGCATCGCGGCGGTCAGAGGGTAACACCCTAATGTTCTAAATCGCACACGCTCAGTGGTAATTTCTTCGCCGGCTTCTAACGGTAAGCGGTCATCATCTTTCATGATCAGCTGACCACCTTTATTCACTACCGGACGGTCTGCAGCAAAATAGAGCGGTACAATTTCAATGTTTTCTTGATAGATATATTGCCAAATATCTAACTCAGTCCAGTTTGATAATGGGAAAACACGAATACTTTCGCCTTTATTTACCGCACCGTTATAGGTACGCCATAACTCTGGACGTTGGTTTTTAGGATCCCAGCGGTGATGTTTATCACGGAATGAGTAAACACGTTCTTTAGCACGAGATTTTTCTTCATCACGGCGTGCACCACCAAACGCAGCATCAAAACCATATTGGTTTAACGCTTGCTTTAAAGCCTGAGTTTTCATTATGTCTGTGTGCTTAGCGCTACCATGGGTAAACGGGCCTACGCCCTGCTCAACACCTTCTTGATTGGTATGCGTTAACAACTCAAAGCCAAATGCTTTAGCCTGTGCATCACGGAACTGGATCATTTCTTTAAATTTCCAACCCGTATCGACATGCAATAGTGGGAAAGGAATTTTTCCTGGATAAAAAGCCTTACGTGCTAAGTGCAGCATCACTGAAGAGTCTTTACCTATTGAGTAAAGCATCACAGGGTTATCAAACTCAGCGGCAACTTCACGAATGATTTGAATGCTTTCCGCTTCAAGTTGTTGTAAATGGCTTAATGAACGACCTGCCATGATGGATCTCCGTTTGCTAATTAAGGGTGAATCGCTGTTGCGATCCATTAATTTAATTCGTATTACAGTGCGTTAACTGAAACAGCACCTTGGTTAACTGTTGCGTTTTCTTGGGTTGATTGCGGCTGAAACCAATTCAGCGAATCGGCAAGTGATACCACTTCACCAATGATCATCAACGCAGGCATCTCTAAAGCAGGATCGGCTGCTAATTGTCCAAGTTCGCCAAGTGTGCCAATAAAACGCTGCTGATCTTGAGTTGTCGCTTTCGACACTATCGCCACCGGGGTGTCTGCACCACGGCCCGCATTGATCAAACCTTTACTGATCACATCGGCATTTAAAATACCCATGTAAACCACTAATGTATTATTTGGATTCGCATAACCCTGCCAATCCATAGGACGACTAGCCAATTGGCAATGACCAGTAATAAATGTCACTCCTTGGGCATGATCACGATGCGTTAACGGAATACCCGCATAAGCGGACGTGCCACTTGCGGCAGTGATACCAGGCACCACTTCAAATGCAACCCCAGCTTCAACTAAGGTTTGTAATTCTTCACCGCCTCGGCCAAAAATAAACGGGTCGCCACCTTTTAAACGCACGACATTTTTACGGGTATAGGCTTTAGTCACCAGTAACTGATTGATTTCATCTTGACTCGCACTGTGCTTACCCGCGCGTTTGCCTACGGCAATTTTTTCAGCGCCGTGTGGAATTAAATCTTGTATATCCTGACTCACTAATGCGTCATAAAGCACCACATCAGCTTGCTTAAGAATACGATAAGCTTTAACGGTCAATAGCTCAATATCGCCTGGGCCTGCGCCCACCAACCACACTTTGCCTTTTGCTTGCTGGCCTGGCATTGATACTAATTCCATCACACTTACCTCGTATTCTTTGATTAGCATCAAATATAGCGGTTTATATATTCCATATACAATAGTAAATAGTTAGTTTTTATTCCATTTAGCTATATAAGAGTCGGGGAGTTTTTTTCCATCTGGCTTAAAAAATAAAAAGCATGTGTTTTAACATCAAGATTCTGCTTACAATAGCAACATAATAACCACATTTTAGTGAGCCAAAATTAATGAATCCGAAACAATTTATAATGTTGCTACCTGTAGTTATATGTACTTTCTCTTCATTTTTGCACGCCGAAGACTCACTATTAGATGAGCGAGTTAAAGATGAACTGGCCACATCTGACAGACCTTTTGTCATCACCCCGCATAAAGCTAACTACATCTTACCGGTCACTTATCAAACACGCCCTAACAATGAGCCATTTAAAGAGAAGTACCCTAATCAAGAGGTTGAAGTTGATGAAATGGAAGCTAAATTCCAAATCAGCTTCAAATTTCCAATTTGGTATAATGTGTTTGGTGACAATGGGCATTTATTTTTTGCTTATACCAATCAATCCTACTGGCAAGTTTACAATAAGGATGTTTCTTCTCCCTTTAGAGAAACCAACCATGAACCCGAAGTGTTCATGTTATTTAATAATGACTGGGAAATTGCAGGGCTAACAAACTCTTTTTGGGGTGTGGGTATGGTTCATCAGTCTAATGGACAAACGGATCCATTATCACGAAGCTGGAACCGCATTTATGGCAACATGATATTTGACCGAGGCCCTTTTGCATTAGGCTTAAAAGCTTGGTGGCGCTTACCTGAAGATGAAAAAGCCTTTCCTACCGATTCACGTGGTGATGACAACCCAGATATTAATGACTACATGGGGCATTTTGAATTAACCGGCGTGTATGGACTAGATAAACATAGATTTATGATGCTACTGCGTAACAACTTATCATCTGATAACAAAGGTGCATTTGAGTTTACCTACAGTTACCCGATTGTGGGTAACTTGCGCGTATATGCGCAATACTTTAACGGCTATGGTGAAAGTTTAATTGATTATAATCAACATAATCAACGCATTGGCATTGGCTTGGCGTTAAACGATTTACTGTAATGAACCATCATTTAGTACAAAAAAACCTAGAACACTGTTCTAGGTTTTTTATTTTTACAGCCGTTACTTAACCAAAGTTGAGGTTATTTAGGTGCTTTTGAGCTCATTTTAGAGCCAATTTCAATACCTTGACTATTAATATCAACCGTCATTTGCATGCGCATGTTGTAGTCTTTCATCATTGATAATTCTTCAGGTACTTGCTCACCACTTTGTTCAATCATAGTGATTAATGGCGAAAACATTTTTTCATAATCCGCGGTGAAGTTAACAAGACCATTGGCAACCAGCGGTTGTTTCGCTAATTGATCAGCTAAGCTTTGTGCCGCATCACCAGTAAACAACACTAAATGTTGTCCCCTAATCGCCATTTTAGCTTGTACACCAAACTCAGGAGGCAACATGAGTAATGACGTCACATCAACGGCATCGCCATCCACAGCCAAATTAACCTGTGCTAGCGGTGGGTAAAAAGGCTTAACCATATCCACTAGCATGGCTGGGTTTTCGGCAGACAAGCTCACCAATGCATCTAATTTATCAAATGCTGGAGAACCATCAGCATCCTTTAGTTGGTAATCCATTACGGTTAAGTTTAAGCCTTTAACGCCATTGGCCATACCTGTCATCATGCCAACCATCGCAGGGTTAAACTCTGTCAATGCATACTGACTTTCAGCTAATGCTTGGCATTGATATGTTGGCGTGGTTAAGTCTTTCCAAACGGCGTTTAGCGAAGGCGCTAGCTGCGCCACATCCATACCCAGCCCTACGGATAAAATATGATTTGCCGCATCTGCACCAAAATCAGGGATAAAGCCGCGCATTTTGGTCAGAGCATTAAGAATAACCGCATTTTTGCTCTCAATCACCACACGCGCATCAAATGCACTTTCTTCACGAGAAACCGAATAAGAATTAAACCCCATCACGGTTCTTGGCCAGTTATTGGCTATTGCCATTAACTCTGTTTTGCATTGCTCACTGTGCAACTCTGCAAACGGATTATCATCTTGTAATGAGGCTAATTGGGTAATCTGCTTTGCAAGCATGTTGCCATCGACAGTAGTTATTCCCTTGATTAACTCAACATGGTTAACAAAACTAATGCTGTCTTGAGTAAAGTGATGCTGCTTGGCAATGTCGTCTAAAATAGTGGTCGCAGAGATAGGATTAACCACCTTTTTCGCGCCAAGCGCCGTTTCTAACAATTCGGCTTGGTTAAGCGAGGTGTTTAACGTAATGGTTAGCCAGCCTTGATTTTCAGCAAAAACAACATCCACAGTCTCTTCTGAATCGGCACCGGTTATGCGATATGCACGGTATTCAAGTCCGGCTATGGTGGCGCTAGTATGAACTAAGCCGCTTTCTTGTTCTGCGCGGTCTAACTCGCGCCAAAAAGCCTTTGCATCGGCAAGTTGCAGCTTCATCACAGGCAGTGCGCCAAGGGTATAAGCATAACTTTGCATTTCATCTGGCAGACCATAATGCGCAACAAGCGTATCTGGGTCAGTCATCAAACTCAAATACTGTTTATATAAGCTAAGAAAAAACTTTTCGTGTGGCTCAGTAAAATCAGTTAACTCATTCAACTGCTCAATCGAATACCCCTGAGCATTTCCTGCGGTGCTATAAAGATAATCTTTAATTGGAAAAGGAGTTAATTGCCCGGAAAACGCTAAGGTATCTGCAGGGACATAATCCAAAATTGGATTTAACGCGACTGTGTTAGATTGCTGGCTAAAATAATATCCACCTGCACCCACGGCGAGTATTGCCACTGCAACTGCCATTTTATTCATTTATAAACTCCAATTTATTCACTTATTAACTCTTCCATGAGAGTCATGAGGATTTTGTTGCTCAAAAGTACCTACAAATACATAGGTAAACAATTCAATAATTTAACATTAATTCGACCTTAGCGCATTAGCTTAGGCTGCTATTTAATAATGATGATGATTGTAATATTGAATCCCAACTCAGAATGAGATTTGTAATCAATAAGCTAGATTCAACACATTTAGCCCAACCAGCGGGGTTTAAAGATTGAATGGAAAAAGATTATTTTAAAACGCTGACTTGGTTTTACCCCAAAGGTTTATTTGGAGATGGTCTGCGGCCACTAACGTCGTGGCGCTTCGCCCACACCAGACGAAAAATGCTGAAAAGCGCATATTTTCGATGGGGAATGATCCAGCTTTAAACTTCATTTGTAGCTTGCTTAGGTCATTGTCGGCTAATACAAAATCTCCCTAACGCTTACGATAGGTATCTGAAGTAAATGGATTTACAAATGTCACGGTGGCAAGGATGCCAAAGAGTGACCCTGGCCTAACGAAAGCTAGTTTGGCATCCATGCCAAGCTCACGACCTTTTCTCGATGGTCTCAATTCAAATTGAGTCAGGAAGAATTTGTTTCTTTTAGTTACGAATATAGTCAAATCGAAGCTGCGAAAATTTAGCGGATAAACACGGCAGGTAATGACTTAAATTGAAGTAATAGGCTTACTTAACATACTCAAGATAACTTTTATTAAAACATTGAATTAAAGCTATAAAGTGGATTACAGTATGAGATGTTAAGGACAAAGTCGGGTTAGCACGAACACAATCATCGTGCGGACCATTTAAGGAAGAAAAAGCCATTCAATAACATGTGCCTACCAACTTTTTATAAAGTTTACTCTGACCCACTAAATTTGTGTTTTTGCTAAATTGTATATTTACAACAAACACTTAAAAGTAATACTTTGACGAGGAAACTTACAAGAAAGCAGGAGGTTATCCTGCTGCTAATCAATAAGCTGTTAGGTGCTTTTAGGATGAATAAATATGAATAAAGGGATTTGCTCAATTTCACACAGAATCATCTATTCAGGATGGGACTTTCAGCAAGCACTGTCGGCTTTAACTTTCCTAATAGAAGAGTGTGAGTATGAAAAGAAATACAATAAAGTTGATCTTAGAAGATTTAGATGTTTTGAAACTACATTAATTGTTTCATTTGCTCGCCCTTTCAAAACAGGAAGAGGACGGGAGCAGCTAGATTTATTGGCGATTGGCTTTGAATTCACCACAGAAGAATGTGAGCTGAAAGATAAGCTCATAAGGTTAAGGGACAAAGTGGTAAGTCATTCAGATGAGGAGCAAATGGAATATATAACGTATTCCTTTAAACCTTTTGATGACCATGATATAAGAATGCCTATTGAGCAATTCCAGGAAGCTCTTTATCTAGAAGAAACAGAGATATACAAGATAGAGAAACTATTGCATAGACTTACCCACACTATAGCTGAATATAAATTCAAAATAGTTCAATCAAATCCAGATGAATTCAACAGAAATAAAGCACCGACACCTAACCACTCAAGAAAGAAGGATTCCGCAAGCGGCACCTCTTCTTGAGGCGTTGTGTGTCTTACCGATACTAACATTATGAACCTGTAAAATTACTTACCCTACGAATTGATTTTAAAAGGCTTCATTAAATAAAGGGAGCGCCAAACTGTGATCGATAAAGCCATATCGAACTGGAAAAAGATAAGACGAATACCCCTTGCCATTACATCAAATGTAAAAGAGTCATTGTCGCTTTGGCACGCCAAATCTTGGCAATATCTATATCTTGGGAAAAATTGGCTTTTCAATTTCAAGTCTAAATATGCTGGCGGATTAGGCTTGTTCTTTCTAGCAGTGCTAATGATTGCAAGCGCAATCTCTTTTCCAGCGCTTCAAAATTATTTAGAACCATATTTTTCCCAATCAGGACGACTAGATTCGATTAGGGCGCTATTCCTTTCACTTGGTGGTGCCATGATCGGCGCTACCGCGATTGCGTTCTCACTCATTATGTTTGCTATGCAGGTAAATGTAGAGCGCATGCCGCATGGCTTGTTCAGGAAGTTTAGTTCAGACGTAAAGTTGCTTGGCGCATTTACTTCTACATTCTCATTGGCATTGATAATCACAGCATTTTCACTAATTCCAGATAAATCCTGGGTATCCGTCGCTACATTAGCAACAGTCTGGTGTTCGTTTCTAATTATATTGTTATTTGTACTTGCGTATCGTAGAGCGCTTGCTTTGATTAGCCCTACTATGCAACTGGGTCTTGTGGTCGCTGATACGGAAAGAGATTTTAAAATATGGGATAGAGCAATAAAACGAACGACACCGCTACTTCGAGAAAATGCAAATGGTGGAGCAGAAGATGATGAATTAAGAAGTAAGTACGATATGGACCGTGTTACTTACTTTCAGCTACATCCAAACTGGACATCATCAGCCGATCAGGCCATATTCTATTGTATTGCCTTTTCAAGGCGCTACGCTGAACAAGGCGACCATGATGTTTCACGGGTTGCGCTTAATGGGATAGTAGCAGTTAATGCGTTATATATTAAGACAAAAGGAAAGACCTTTTTCTCAAACAGTTACTTTTTTGATAATTCGCTGGCATCTGATGATTTTCTAACAAATACACTTGAACATTTACGGCAGAATATCCAAGTAGGCGTTTCACGCAAAGATGAGCAATTCATAAAACAAAATTTACACAGCCTACTTCAGCTCACACAGCTTTATTTGTCCATTGAATACGGCGATGTACATGCACCACGGTCTCATGCTCATCTAGTGTCTGGCTATCTGACAAGTGCAGTAGAAAGTGTTATTCCTCATGATATGGCTGATGTATTAATTGAGGGCGTAAGCTTACTCGGAAATGCAGGTCGACTAATCGTACATAACGACAAGTCTGAGTACATCGCTACTATCTCTGAGAAAATTGCGCTAATCGCTTGCACAGGAGCAGTTAACAAAAATTACCAGCCGGTAACTCAGGTGGCAGTAAAGCAGCTCGCAAGACTGACCTTTGAATTATTGAGAAGCGAGTCATGGAAAGTGAGTTATGCAATCAAAGAGGTTCGAGCTGATGTAAAACTGATTGCTGAAATATACCTCAATATACCGGATTCACAGCCAACAAGAGTACATAGCACAAGCTTAGCGCCTTACTATTCAGGAACCAGTAACGATACTTTAATGGCATGGTTTACGGAGCTAGCAAATGCTTTATCCAATGCAGAACCCAGCGATGAGGCCGCACTGCGAGTTGTTGGCCATATAGAGGAGTGGGGAGATGGGTTATATCAAACTGAAAAAGAATTATTATTGCTGGCTATTGAGAAAAGATCTCAACTTACGTTCGATTTAATCCACTGGATTGTACACATCACAAAATTACTCCTCGCCGTTTCTTGTTCGGATGTTTGCGATGATCATCATAGAGACAAACTAAGAAAATCGGCCATTTGGTTGATTAATGTTCTTTCTTGGGTTCCTGATGATGAAGAAACAATAAAATATCTAGAAACGTTCCGTATCGCAGATAATATCTTCGAATCCGCAGTAGATGCACATAAACTTGGTTGTGATATCGAAGCTCTTGAAATTCGAAGCTTGCTTCTTAGCTGGGCACGTAAGGTCGGTAAATATCAGACTGGTAGGGCATCCTTAGAATCAGCTTGTTGTGGTTTGGCATGCTTGAATCTCATCCTTGAGTTGCCAGATGAGAAATTGTTCACTGATATTGATACATATATTTCTAAGGACGATGCACCTAATTTTGATATCCGTTCAAGGACCGCTTCTGACCTTCATGAAGAAGCAGACAAATACCGTACCGGATATGGTCACAGCAAAATAGATATGGCAATGGCACATGCCGACCAATCGAGGCTTAGTATACTACTGCATGGAATAGCAGGTCATTTATGTCCAGAAACTCATCACACTGAAGAGGATGAGTGAATTTGGCCACTAGTTTAGAAGTTTTGCCATATATAAAGTAATTCTTCAAGCACTAATCAAGCAAAGCACCTAACTCATTCTGTCCAAAAATTGGTTAACTGTTTGTGTTTATCGTTTTGTGCCCACCTAAAATAAAGCTTAATCGAAGAAACAAAAATTCAGGTTCTGATGAGCCTGCGAGTATCCAAAACATGGATGTTTTGGTTAAGCCCACACGGACGTGCTTGCGGCGTCTCGCGGGATCATTTGCACTTGAAGTCACCTTCCTACCAAATACTGTCCAAAAGTGAGTTAACTCCTGTTCTGATTTAGCTTTTCCACCGCTATCAATGAGGGCAAATCGAAGAGATAAAATTCAGGTACTGAGGAGTCAGCGAGTATCCAAAACAGGGCGAAGTTTCACTCAGTGAAACATTTTTGAGCGAGAGGCATGGATGCCGAACTGGCTGTTTAACAAGGATGTTATTGGTTTTGGTTAAGCCCACACGGACGTGCTTGCGTCGTCTCGCGGGATCATTTGCACTTGAAGTCACCTTCCTACCCAATATTGTCCAAAAGTGAACCATAAACGATATATGCTCAATAACAGATAGAACATAACAGAAAGCCCCAACAAGCATTGCTTGTTGGGGCTTAAATTTGATTGCTTATACGCTAACAAGTCAATCAATGTGCTCGAGGAGGCGAGCGAAGCTTTTGGAGGTACTTAGATTGCAAAAACAATCCTAAAAAGTGTCAACAAAAACCGTCTACGGAAGTCAATAAATGTAGTAGATACAGCTGATTTTTGCCTGTTTTTTTAAACAATAATTAACCATTTTTTGGTAGTTATTTGAATTTCAGATAGTTACCAATGAATTAATTTTTGCAGCTTACGATTAAATTTCGTAATGCAGACCACATTCTCGTTTCATGCCATTAAAGCGTGTGTCTTCTTCACTCATACCCAGTTCTAAAGGCTTAGTTGAATGAGTATCGCCCACCGACACATAGCCCTGCTCCCATAATGGGTGGTATGGCAAATTGTGCTCAGTTAAATACACATGCACATCTTTATTACTCCATTCGATTATCGGTAACAGCTTAAAACGATTACCGTGAATCGCGAGTATCGGCAAAGCCTCACGGGTGCTGGCTTGGGTACGTCGTAAACCAGCAAACCAGGTGCCCACATTCAACTCAGCTAATGCCCGCTGCATTGGCTCAACTTTGTTTAAACGATTATATTGCTCAAGCTCATCTAAACCTTGTTCCCATAATTTACCAAAGCGCGCCTCTTGCCATGCTGGCGTTTGCTCGGCACGATAAACCTGTAAATTCAGCTTTAACCGCTCGGTTAACTCATCGATAAATTGGTAGGTTTCAGCAAACAAGTAACCTGTATCGGTCAAAATAACCGGAATATCAGCTTGCACTTGACTGACCATATGCAGCATCACTGCAGCTTGAATACCAAAGCTAGACGATAAAGCATGTTCGCCAGGCAAGAAGGCCAGCCCCCATGCCACGCGTTGTTGTGCTGTCAACCCCGACAAGAACTGGTTTATATTATCCAGTTCTGTCTTTTGTACCTCTTTTGGCTGACTGAGCAATTGAACTAATTGCTCAGGGCTAATGAAGGCTTGGGCTGTAGCATTGGCTACAGTATTCATATTAAATCACCCATGAAAGTCTTTAGCGGCATCTAAAACCGCCTTTACAACACCAATACGCACAGTGAAGTTACCAAAGGTCTCGCCAGCGTCACGCTCAACAGCGTAGCGGCCAAACAAGCCATCCAATTCAGCTAGAATCTCTGCTTCTTGAATGTTTTCTCTGTGCATTTTGTTCAAACGCGTACCTTCGAAGCTAGCACCTAAATACAAATTATAACGACCAGGAGCTTTACCCACTAAACCAATTTCTGCCGCAAATGGACGTGCACAACCGTTAGGACAACCTGTCATGCGCACCACTATGGCTTGATCAGCAATACCGTGCTTTTGTTGTAATGCATCAATATGATCAATAAACGCTGGGAAATAACGCTCAGCTTCTGCCATCGCTAGGGCACAGGTTGGCAATGCCACACAGGCAATAGAGTGACCGCGAGTTGCCGATAGCACTTCACCTAATAGGCCGTGCTTGCGGGCTAAGCCTTCAATTTCAGCCTTATCTTCAGCCGCAACACTGGCAATAATCATATTTTGATTAGAGGTCATACGGAAATCGCCTTTATGAATTTTAGCTATTTCACGTAAACCGGTTTGCAGTGTTTTACCTGGCATATCTTTAATACGGCCACTTTCGATAAACAAGGTTAAGTGCCACTTGTTGTCGATACCTTCAACCCAGCCATAACGATCGCCGCGATCGCCAATCACTACGTCGCGCTTAGGTGCAAATGCTACCCCTGCACGCTTTTCAACTTCGGCTTTAAACGCATCATAACCATGGTCAACAATCGTGTATTTTAAGCGTGAACGCTTACGGTTAACACGGTTGCCCCAGTCACGTTGTACTGTCATAACGGCTTCGGCAAACTTAATCACATCAGCGGTTTGGATAAAGCCAAAGTCATCCGCTAGGCGTGGGAAGGTTTCCACTTCGCCATGGGTTGAACCCATGCCGCCGCCAGCAACCAAGTTAAAGCCAATCAGTTCGCCTTGTTCAGCGATAGCGATAAAGCCTAAATCGTTGGTGTAAACATCCACATCATTGTCTGGTGGCACAGATACCGCCATTTTGAACTTACGTGGCAAATAGGTTTTGCCATAAACAGGTTCATTGGTTTCGGTATCAAGCAGTTTCTCTTCATCTAACCAAATCTCGGCATAAGCGCGAGTATGCGGCAGTAAGTGATCTGATAGCTCTTTGGCCACAGCGTAAGCCTGTTGATGTAACTTAGACTCAACCGGGTTTGGATTACACATCACGTTACGGTTAACGTCGCCACAGGCCGCAATCGAATCAAGCGCGGCTCTGTCTAACCCTTGGATCAAAGTTTTTAGATTACGCTTTGGAATACCGTGATATTGAAACGTTTGACGCGTGGTTAAACGAATACTGTTTGAGGTGGTTAAGGTAGATGAAATTTTATCCACATCTAACCACTGTGCTGGTGAACAAATACCACCAGGCACACGTGCACGAAGCATAAAACTATATAAAGGCTCTAGTTTTTGCTCTTTACGTTCATTACGTAAATCACGGTCATCCTGTTGGTAAAAACCGTGGAATTTAATTAACTGCTGATCGCCATCACTGAATGATCCCGTTACTTGGGTATCTAACCCTTCTTGAATGGTACCGCGCAGATAATCACTGTCGATTTTTAAATATTCGTTTACTGCTAACTTTTGCTCACTCATGGTGACCGCCTCTTATTCGATAATCACTTAGCTGCAATATTGCTGTGTCATGACTCATCAAGTCGCAATTTTCACTCGGCAGCTAAGCCTAATATACTTTGTTTGGGTTAACCTTGACGGTTAATACACGTCTTTCTGATAACGCTTACTGCTGCGTAACTCTTCAAAATAAGTCTCAGCGGCTTCAGGTGTTAATCCACCCTCAGTAATGGCAACATTCAATAATGCTTGGTGAACATCTTTAGCCATACGCTCAGCATCACCACAGATATAAACGTGAGCCCCATCTTGTAACCATTGCCACACTAAAGCTGCTTGCTGAGTGATCCTATGTTGCACATAAACTTTCTCTGCTTGGTCACGAGAAAACGCGACATCTAAACGACTCAAGTCACCATTTTTCAAATACTGTTGCCACTCAACCTGATACAAGAAGTCCTGTTCAAAGTGAGGATTACCAAAGAATAACCAGCTATTGCCGTCTACACCATCAGCCACACGTTGCTGCATAAAGGCGCGGAAAGGGGCAACACCCGTACCAGGACCCACCATGATAACTGGGGTTTGTGGGTTTGCTGGTAAGCGGAAATGATTATTCGGCTCAACATACACCTTCACTTCCTGACCTTCTTCTGCTGAAGCTAAGAAATGTGATGCGCCGCCAAATCGTGCTTGTCCCTGACGCTCATCTTCAACCAAAGCGACCGTTAGATGCACTTCAGTTTCTACTTCAGCCTGACTAGACGCAATTGAGTATAAACGCGGCGTTAGCGGACGTAACACTTCAACTAATTGCTCAGCGGTGACTTTAGCTGGGTAGATTTTAACTAAATCAGCAAGTTGGTGCTTAAGAATAAACTGACGCGTTTGCTCTTTATCTTCACTTAATGCCAGTAAATCCGCATTAGCGCTAAACTCTGCCCAAGCTTTAACAAGGCCTGGATATAATTGGGTTAACTCTTTTTTATCAGTCAATGCGGCCTGCAAACTGACCACTTCTTTACCGACGGTCACTTCAGTTGCAGCGTTTAATGCTAAACCTGAAATGATTTCGCTCACTAGGTTTTGGTTGTTGCTAAACCAAATACCTAATGCATCGCCGACTTGATAAGTAATACCTGACTCACCTAAATCAATTTCAACGTGGCGAACATCACGATCTGAATCACGGCCTGTTAATTTTTGACTCACTAATACTTCAGCAGCATACGGATTTTGCTTGGTAAACTCGCTGCTTGAAGCTTGAACCGGTGCTAAAGACACGACACTGGCACTTGCAGTTTGAATATGTGGTTTAACCGCTTCAACCACACTGTCTTGCCAATCCGCAGCAGCTTGCTCGTAATCAACATCACATTCGGCTAACGGTAATAATTGTTTCGCCCCTAATGCTGCAAAACGCGCATCGAAGTCTTTACCGGTTTGGCAGTAAAACTCGTAACTCGAATCGCCCAATGCCAATACTGAATAATGCAAGTGATCTAATTTGGGAGCACGCTTTGATGCTAAAAACTTATGCAGTTCCATAGCGTCATCAGGGGCTTCGCCTTCACCATGGGTACTGACAACCGCTAACAATAAGGTTTCTTGCTTCAACTGGCGCACGTTGTACTCGCCCATTGATGCTAGGTTAACGGTATAACCTTGTGCCTGTGCTTTAGCAGCTAATTCAGTTGCTACACCACGACCGTTACCAGTTTGGCTGCCATAAAGAATGGTGATTGTTTGGCTTGCACTGGTTTGTGCAGCGCCATCAGATGCGACTACCTGACCTTGGTTAGCGCTTGCAGCTAAGTAGCCACTCACCCAAGCAAGTTGCACAGCGGATAACTCAGAAGTGAGTTGTTTTAGCTTATCAACTTGCCCTTGTGACAATGGTGAAGCTAATGCAGATAGTTCTTTTAACAACATAAGACGGCCTTATAACAGTGTAATGTGGTCAAGCTTACTCCTGTCAGTTAAAAGCAAAAAAGAATAAAAGATAATTTTTTATTCCATTTAGGAATATGCAAAGATGCTTTTTTAGGCTACAAAAGTGTGGGTTAGTTAAAACTTTTTAATTTCCCTTAATTAAAACAGCGTTTATTAACCTTGTAGCACTTGTGCGATTGAAGTGTCTGCAGCAAGCTAGACAGTTGGATTAACTATTGATTATCTATCAGGTTAATTGTTCTCTGAAAAAGATAATGAAAATAATTCCCAGAAGGAATCGTTAACAGAGACGTATTGATGTTCATCAAGACCCATCAATGCCAGCCTAATTCGATGATTTGTTAATAACGACCGTTAACAAGTCATCATGTGAAACTATCATGCAATTCGGCTGGGGAGCCTTATTGCATTTTAATCATTAACCATCAGGGATCAGTCATGCAGATTGGAATACCGAGAGAAAGTATCGCAGGTGAAACGCGCGCAGCAGCGACGCCAGCAACCGTGGTACAACTAAAAAAGCTCGGCTTTAGTGTGGCCATAGAGGCGGATGTAGGTAAATTATCAAGTTTTGATAATGCTGCATTTGAACACGCTGGGGCCGAAATTGTAGAAGATGCGTTTCAAGCTGACTTTATTTTTAAAGTTAACGCACCTACAGATGAAGAAATTGAGAAAATGAAGCCAGGCACGACAATTGTCAGCTTTATTTGGCCTGCTCAAAATCCTGAATTGGTTGAAAAATTATCTCAGAAAAAAATCACCGTGATGGCGATGGATATGGTGCCACGGATTTCACGTGCCCAGTCATTAGATGCCCTATCATCTATGGCCAATATTGGTGGCTACCGTGCAGTTGTTGAAGCCGCACATGAATTTGGGCGTTTTTTTACTGGCCAAATTACCGCTGCGGGTAAAGTACCACCCGCCAAAGTGCTGGTCATTGGTGCTGGTGTCGCCGGTCTTGCCGCAATTGGTGCCGCGGGTTCTTTAGGCGCGATAGTACGCGCATTTGATACTCGCCTTGAAGTAGCCGAGCAAATCGAATCTATGGGTGGCGAGTTTTTAAAACTCGAGTTTGAAAACACCGAAGGCGGTTCATCTGACGGTTATGCGAAAGTCATGTCAGAAGAATTCATTGCGGCTGAAATGGCATTATTTGCCGAGCAAGCCAAAGATGTCGACATCATTATTACCACAGCGCTTATTCCTGGACGTCCTGCACCTAAACTGATTACTAAAGACATGGTTGATAGCATGAAGTCAGGCTCGGTGATCGTCGATTTGGCTGCGGCCACTGGCGGTAACTGTGAATATACCGTAACGGGTGAGAAATTTATCACCGACAACGGCGTAAAAGTACTGGGTTACACCGATCTTCCCGGTCGACTTCCTGCGCAATCATCGCAACTATACGGCACTAACCTTGTTAACTTGATGAAGTTAATGTGCAAAGAGAAAGACGGAAATGCCGTACTTAACTTTGACGATGTGGTTATGCGTAACATGACAGTAACCCATAATGGTGAAATTACTTTCCCGCCACCAGCCATTTCGGTATCCGCTGCACCAGCCAAGCCCGCTGCTGCACCTGTGGCCAAAACGGTTGAACCCAAAGCCCCTTCTAAGCTTAAGTATGTTTTAGGTGCTGCGGGTATTGCTGCTTTTGCCGCCATTGCAGCCGTTGCCCCACCAGCGTTTTTATCTCACTTTACGGTATTTATATTGTCCTGTGTGGTGGGTTACTACGTGGTTTGGAACGTGTCACACTCATTACACACACCGCTGATGTCAGTAACCAATGCGATTTCAGGCATTATTGTGGTGGGGGCATTACTGCAAATAGGCCAGGGATCAACTTTAGTCACAGTGCTGTCATTTGTTGCCGTGTTAATTGCAAGCATTAACATTTTTGGTGGTTTTACCGTCACTCAGCGCATGCTGAAAATGTTCCGTAAAGATTAAGGGGAATTATCGTGTCAGAAGGACTGGTAACAGCATCGTATATTGTCGCGGCGGTATTCTTTATTTTAAGCCTTGCGGGGCTTTCAAAACAAGAAACGGCTAAGAACGGCAATTTATTTGGCATCATAGGGATGACCATTGCGCTTGGCGCAACCATTTTAAACCCAAGTACCACAGGCGTTGTGTGGATTATTTTAGCTATGGTGATTGGCGGCGCAATTGGTGTCCGTTTAGCCCTAAAAGTTGAAATGACCGAAATGCCTGAACTGGTTGCTATTCTTCACAGTTTTGTGGGTATGGCTGCCGTTTTAGTGGGCTACAACAGCTTTATCGATTTACACCCACAAGCCATTAATGAAATTGTGGTTGCTATTGGTAATGATTTAGATAGCACTCTTGCTACCGCTGAAGCCGCTTTTGCTCAGGCAAGTCAGGCTCAGCAAGACAGTCACCACCTTACTGGGGCTATGCTGAACATTCACCTTGTTGAAGTGTTTCTAGGCGTGTTCATTGGTGCGGTCACCTTCACAGGTTCTGTGGTGGCATTTGGTAAATTACGCGGATTGATCCCATCAAAAGCATTAACCTTACCGCATCGCCATAAGATGAACCTTGTTGCCGTCATTGTATCGTTAATTTTAATGGTGCAATTTGTGCAAACCGGTGGGGCAATCACTCCGATCCTCATTATGACCTTAATAGCCTTCGCATTTGGTTGGCATTTAGTGGCCTCAATAGGCGGAGCAGATATGCCAGTTGTGGTGTCAATGCTGAACTCATACTCAGGTTGGGCCGCTGCCGCTGCGGGTTTCATGCTATCAAACGATTTGTTAATCATCGTTGGTGCCCTAGTGGGTTCATCGGGCGCAATTCTGTCTTACATTATGTGTAAAGCAATGAATCGTTCATTTATATCTGTGATCGCAGGTGGATTTGGTAACGATAGCGTAGCTTCTAGTGGCGATGAAGAAGTGGGTGAATACCGCGAAACCACCGCCGAAGATGTAGCTGATATGCTAAGAAACTCAGACTCAGTGATCATCACCCCAGGTTACGGTATGGCGGTTGCACAAGCCCAGTATCCTGTAGCTGAAATCACCCGCAAGTTACGTGATTTAGGCATTAAAGTTCGCTTTGGTATTCATCCTGTTGCAGGACGCTTGCCTGGTCACATGAACGTATTATTGGCTGAAGCAAAAGTGCCTTATGACATCGTATTAGAGATGGACGAAATCAATGAAGATTTCGCTGACACTGATACCGTTTTAGTGATTGGTGCTAATGACACAGTTAACCCAGCGGCAATGGAAGATCCAAACAGTCCAATTGCGGGTATGCCTGTGTTAGAAGTGTGGAAAGCCCAAAACGTGATTGGCTTTAAACGTTCAATGAACACAGGTTATGCTGGCGTGCAAAACCCGTTGTTCTTTAAAGATAACACCCAAATGTTATTTGGTGATGCTAAAGAAAGCGTAGAAGCGATTCTAAAAGCGCTATAACACCGTTTTCAATAATCCCAATACCAGCCAAATGGCTGGTATTTTTTTGGCTTTTTTCGGTGTTATAAATGAGCGAAGATGATATCTTAAAAATGAATCTAAAGTTGCCTCTTAACCGGTTAAATACACCTTGGTTAAAAATTATACAATGGATTTAATTTAGCGGTCTTTTTAACGCTTGCGTCTTAAATTCACTGAAGTGCGACTAAGCAAGAGTGGGAATATTGCTTTTTCGGTACTTGTAAGTTGGCTGGATAATATCGGTAGGGGCAATTATCCCTCTCTGATTAACCCAGTCATCATTTACTAAGTGCTCAAACCAAGCGGCATAATGGTAAAGATAGCGCAACCCACAGCAGCAATGAAAAAAGGAAAGCTATAGAATAAATGGATAGCCCAACCAATGAGTTGCAACAGTTACAGGCTCAAATCGCCAATCTTAAGAGCGAATTATCAGATTATCAATCACAGGTATCTGAGTTAAAAAAGCAAAAACTGCAACTCCAGCAAACACTCAAGCTGACTGAAGAAAAGCTCCATGCCACATTAGATGGCACGGGGTTATGCTTATGGGAGCAAGATATTCCCAGTGGCATTCTGACCATGTACAACCAAGAGTGGGGCGCACTATTAGGATATACCTTAGAGGAACGCCCTGCCCATATCGATAGCTGGAAGTCGCATCTTCACCCTGATGACAAAGATTGGGTAATAAAAGCCTTCTATGATCATGTCGAAGGTAAAGAGAATGTATACCGTGCTGTGCATCGTATGCTGCATAAAGATGGCAGTGTAAGTTGGGTATCTGATCGCGGCCGGATTATTGAGTTTACGGAAAACGGTCAGCCCAAACGCATTATGGGCACCCACACAGATATCACTCAAGAAAAACGCTACGAGCAGGAATTAGCACGTTTAGCCCATTATGATCCCCTAACTAACCTACTTAACCGTAATGCGCTAAAAAGTCACTATCAGAAAAACTTCAAACATCCGCAGGCTAAAGGTGCACTAATTTTCATTGATTTAGATGGCTTTAAGGGCATTAATGATAAAGCGGGCCATCGCATTGGTGATTTACTATTAATCCATGTGGCGAATACCATTAGCCAGACGGCTAAAAATTTGTTGGGCGCTGGCCAGCATGCTATTGCTCGAATTGGCGGTGATGAATTTGTTATTTTAACCACAGTTCATCAAGCCGAAATATTAACCCCCTTTGCTAACACCCTATTGCAACAATTTAACCACCCCACCACCATTGAACAACACAAAGCCCAAATTGGCTTAAGTATTGGAGTGTGTGCCTTTTCAGCCCCGACAGCCTTCTCCCATGCATATGAGCAAGCCGATAAAGCCATGTACCAGGTTAAACAACAGGGTAAGCATGACGTCGCCTTTGTATCACTGCTTTGATAGCCTAACATAGCTCACCTTGGCATTCAGATCATTGCCAGCAATTAAGTCGCTAGGTGCAATTGCTTGGTTATGCTGCACTTGCACACCATCAACAGCCACTTTGGTTGAGCAAAAACATCGATTGGCGCGTTAGGAATATGGGGATAACCCCTAGAGAACAAAAAGGGCTGGCCATAATAATGGTCAGCCCTTTTTAGTGCCGTTATTTCGATCATCTCATTTAGAAATAATCAGAGGTTAACAATTAAAACTTGTAGCTATAACCTAAGGTTGCAGACTGTGGCTTACCGGCAAATACTGAACCGTGTACACGGGTAGTCACGTACGTTTCGTCAAATAAGTTATCGACATTTAGGTACACTTCTGACACATCGTTTATAAAGTAACGCGCTGATAAATCAAATACCGTTTTAGAAGCAATTAACTGATCAGCAGGAATATCACCTTGACCCGCTTTCGTGCGCATGTCATCCGTGTATCGACCTGCCAATGTCACTTGCCAGTTTTGCGCAGCAATACCCGCAGAAATGAATAACTGGTTATCAGGTAAATATGTTAACGAGTCGCCTTTTTTAACATTGTCCCAGCTTTCAAAGTCAGATGAGAAATCTGAGCCGAATTCAGCATTGGTATAGGTATAAGCCATTTTCACCGGGAAAGTGAATTCGCCTTTTTGATTAAACTCATATCCTAAACTTAACTCGATACCACTTACGTCCACTTCACCAGCATTATATTGGTTATCAATGTTGTTATCGTCACAACCTTGAGCCGCTGTACAGTTACCGTGCATGTTGCTGTAATCACCAAAGAATGCAATCGCTTCTGAAGTTAATGCACCTTGGTTATAACGTAAGCCAGCTTCATAGTTCCAGCTTTCTTCCTCTTGGCCATCCGCATTACCTGGCGCTGCAGGAGAGAAACCTTTTTGAACGCCCGCTAATAGAATTAGCGCGTCATTTACCTGATACGTTGCCGATAAAGAAGGCATAACAGCACTGAAACTGTTATCAACATCTTTGCTTGGTTGGCCATCGCGACCAGGATTTGCTTTACCCCAATCTAAACGATTAGTGGTGACATCTTCGTAACGAATACCCGCAGTAATTGCAAAATCGCCAATGGTCATGCGATCTTGTACAAACAACGCCCAAGCATCCGCGCTATCAATACGGTTTGAGTCTGTACCAGGAATACCGCTTTGAGTGCGGCTCATCACTTGGTTGGTGTCTAATTGATAAATGTCCGCCCATTGGTAACGGTCCATTTCATCTTCATGGTAACGCGCACCGAATGCCAGTTCATGGTTACCAACGTAGTAATTTAGTTGAGTTTGTAAACCCTGAGATAAATAACTACGGTTATTCGCTTTAACGCTAACATCAATAGGTGCTGTCACTAATCCTTTGTCAAAATCAGCTGCGTTTTGTACACCACCACTACTTAAACTTGCACCGTCAACTTTATCGGCTTTGTACCAGTTACGGTGAAAATCGTTATAGTAGGCAGTTGTGTTTAATGACAAGTCATCATTAAATTCAATCACATGATTTAACTGCACTTGTTTATGCTCAGTGGTCATCTGATCTTTTTGTGAAGCTGAATAACGCATAAATGGCGTTGCAGCATAATCGTCATCAGTTAAGCCCATGTAAGTTTCGTTAGAAACCTCATCCGCGTACTTAAGTTTTAATTCAACAATTTGTTGATATTTTGCGGTTTTGTCAGTTTTAATGCTTACTTTTGCTAACGCATCATTTTTAACAAAACCAGTATCGCCACCGACACCGTTAATGTCACGGAAACCATCGGCTTGATAACGATAAATTTCAGTCACTGCGCCAATACGTTCACCTTGACCGCCAGCATATGCGTGTACTTTACCAAAACCATCTTGGCCGGCAGCAACATCGACTTTACCTGCAAGTTCTGTTTCAGGGATTTGACGAGATAACATGTTAATTACGCCACCCGTTGTACGTGGTCCATATTTAACTGTTGAGCTACCTTTAAGAATTTCAACACTTTGCATACGCCCTGAGGTAGGGAAATAATAAGCAGCTGGTGATGCGTAAGGTGCTGGCGCGGCTAATACGCCATCTTCCATGATAGTGATCTTTTCAGAACGATTTTGACCTGTACCACGCATACCTAAATTTGGACGTAATCCGTAGCCATCTTCTTCTTGGATATAAACACCAGGAATTGAAGCCAACGTACGCATGATATCGGTATATTTAAACTGCTCAATATCTGCAGCTGAAATAACGTGCGCACTGCCAGGAACAGTATTAATCGGGTTACGACTACCAAAAATTGTAATTTGTTCAATGTTAGTGGTAGCCACTTGCGTATCTTGCACAGCTTTTTCAGCGGCACTTGCGCCCATTGTCATTAATAATGCACTTGCTAAAACACTCAAACGTAAGGTGTTTGACTGGCTCATCTTTATATCTCCCAATACCACATTTAACTTCAATGCTAATAAGAACAATTCTTATTTGTGTTTCTAATTGTGCGTATTTTTACTTAAGCGGACATTAAAATCAACAATGAGATACGATATATTTACAAACAAGGCGGAATTGTTATGCTTATGGCTAGGTTTGTGAGACAGATCACCCATAATAGTGTATAAAATTCATTCACTTTGAGATTAAAGTTGAAAGAATCTAGTCATCGGGTGAGTTATTTGTGAAATGTGCAGTACACTGCCCTGAAAAAATTAATCCTTATTATAAGACTCATTCCATCATGTTTTTATCGCCATATTATTCAAAACAAGATCAAAGCGTTTTTATTTCTGCCCAACAAGCAAGTGACTTTGCTAAACGAGTAGCTGAAGATTTCAACCCAATCCATGATGTCGGCGCAAAACGCTTTTGTGTGCCTGGTGACTTATTATTCGCGCTGGTATTAACAGAATATGGTTTAAGCCAAAACATGACCTTTAAATTTGCCGGCATGGTAGGTGATGGAATTGAATTGACGCTGCCTGATGCGGTTGAAGATAACTTTACAATCAGCGATGTCAAAAACAAAGAGTATATGCATGTATCTCGTCAAGGTGATATTTGCCAGTGCGACACGCAAACAGCGGCATTTATTAAAAGCTATGTGGCATTTTCAGGGTTAAATTTTATCCACGTTTTAGTGCCTATGATGAAGCAACATAAAATGATGATAAACCCTGACCGCCCATTAGTTATCTATGAAAGCATGTCATTTCATTTAGATCATTTTGACTTTGATGACATTAACCTTCATTTAATCGACCAGCAGTTATTAATCAATGGTAAACGTGGTGATGTAACGCTAACCTTTGAGCTTCGTCAGAATGAAACAGTGATAGGTACCGGAAAGAAAACCTTAGTTCTTAGTGGTCTAAGAGAATATGAGGAAGATAAAGCCCAACAAATGTGTCAGTTCTACGAGTCTCGTAAAGTCACGTTATAACGGCCCTCGCTTTATCCACAATATCGCTTATTACATGAGGAATAAGCGATATTCGATATCAATTTTTTGCTAATGTTAACCTTAAGTGACATTCAACCTTAGTTATTGCTGAAGTCACAAGGAAATATTATGGAAAAAATAATACTCATTGCCCTTTCATTTTGCGCATTTACAGCCAATGCGAACATTATTTATGACAAATCAGATGTCGATGAAAAAGACTTCATTTTTGATCAACATCAATGCACTGAAATATCTGAACAAGTTCAAAAAGAAACCCAATCTAGAAACATGCTTGGCAGTGCAGCCAAAGGCGCCGCTCTAGGTGCTGTAGGTGTTGCTATTGCTGGAGGGAGTGGAACCCAAGGTGCCAAAAATTGGCGCGGGAATAGAGGGAACTACGGGCACTTTAGGCGGCTCACGTGGTCGCAAAAATAATCAAGCAAATTATGAAGCAGAAAAACAACTTGTAGTACGTAACTGCATGATTAAACGTGGTTATACTATTTTAAACTAATCGCTAAATCGGCATATAATGGTGTATTTGAATCCAGCGCCTCTGAATACTTTTAGTCAATAAAAGGGAGTTGCTTTATATTTACACCAAACTATTTATGCCGCCTCTAATGGTAAAGCGTTTTCAAGTAGCGTAATTGCGCTGTGACCAATAAGTTGCGCTACGCATTTTTCACCTGCTTCGCCTAATTGCAATAACGCTAATTTTTGAGCGCTATTCATGGCTTTAAAATAGGTAACGTTATCACTGTTTGTACCACAAAGACTGAAAAATAGTTTCAATACCGCTTTATGCTCCGTTAGTTGTAATGCCTGTTTCCAACTGGATTCTAATGAAGTTATTGAATCAAAATTAAGCGCATCGACAAACAGCTGACCAATACGATGATCTAGGCGCACCAGAAATTCAGTTTTTTTAGGAAAATGATGACTTATTCCAGTCCGACTTATCCCAGTTGCTGTAGACAAAGTCGTGTATGACATTGCATCAAAACCTATCGTAAGAATCTGTTTAAGCGCTTCGTCCAGAATTTGGTTTACTGTTTGCTCGGTTTCAATGCGTGAACGTTTGGCCATAGTGCTAGGTCTCGGTAATAATTTGGGGCAAGATCTTACCAGACGAAACCTTAAAATTCCGCTTTTCCCACCAAAATTTACAACATTTTTAACCGTACATTATCCTATGTGACAATTTGTTACACTGATAATAAGATCATCCACAATATTTTATCCTTACAATTCAATAGCTATTCTCGTATCCGTCTTTGCTAAATGATGAAAATAAAAAATTCAAAGCTAAGGTAATAATTAATATAACAAAATTAATAAAAACAAATGGAAGCGCTTACAAGTTGTCAGCAGGGATAAAATGTTGACTAAGCCATTTTTGGGCAGCGGTTTCGCCCATTAAATAATTTAACGTAGGATGTAAAATTGCAGCCAAACTGGGTTGACGCCAAAACATATAATTAGGCAAAGGTTGTACGACGCCAGCACCAAAAGTGCGCTGAATTAGACTGGAAAACTCCGCCATATCTCGGTCTGAAAAATTAGGTAAAAGCGGATAAACCTCTGTAATAAAATCCACATAATTAATCGATGTGGCTAAGGTTTGTTGATCATATTGCTGCAATAGAAACTGTAATTGTGGCGCACTCCAGTGGGACAAATTATCACTGTCGTGGATCACGGCAAGATTTCGACGGTGTAATTGTTGCCATGCCAAATGAAGTTGTTTCGTCTGGGCTAAACGCCAAAACAAATACACATCCGCCAGCCATTCATGCTGATAATCACTTAACCTTAATGGTAACGCCTTACCTTGTAAGTCGATATTATGTAGGTGGCCAATTTCATGCCAAAGACTCAACTGCGTTTGATTAGCCAACTCAATACCATAGGTGTTTAGCCCTAACGATCCAGTTTGTGACTTAGGCTCACGCTCAGCTTGAACTATGATAACCCCTGCAATTGATTGATGTTCAACCACAAGCACCATGGCGCTTTTTAAGCCCATAGCTTGGCGGACATTGATCGCTGAAAGTGCTGCTTGATGTTGTAAAGAAGAAGGTAAGTTTTTAAGACAGGACTCAAGGTCAGCGAGTTGACAAACTAAGGCTTGCTTGTCGAGTACAGTCACCCAATTAGTAGCTTCTGTGAGTAACTCGGGCGCTTGAAGGTTAACTGGCTCTTCAAGCGATTGAGCAAACGCATTAAAGGATAACAAACCAATAAAAACTGAGCCGCTGCATAATGTTATCAGTCGGCTCATTCTCCCCTGCCATCTAGCTAGCACATTGCAGGGGCGTATTGTTAGCAACAACCGATGCAAATTACTTGTTTGCCATAATGTTTTGAATAATCGCGGTTGTAGACACGCCATCTTCAAAACCAAGCACTTCAACTTGACCGCCATTAGCTATAACTTCTGCACCACCGGCGATTTCTTCCACTTTGTAATCACCGCCTTTCACTAGTGAATCGGGAAGCAGTCGTGCAATCACGCGCTGTGGTGTATCTTCGGTAAATGGCACAACCCAATCAACAGATGCGAGTCCGGCCAATACTGCCATACGGCGATCAGCAGGGTTAACAGGACGACCATTGCCTTTTAAGCGTTTCACTGAGGCATCATCATTGACCGCAACAATTAAGCGATCACCCAGTGCGCGCGCTTGCTGCAAATAACTGACATGACCTGCATGTAAAATATCAAAGCAGCCATTTGTCATGACGATTTTCTCTCCGCGCAGGCGTGCTTGGTCCATCGCATAAGCTAATTGATCCTCGCTCATAACCCCAAAACCGGATTCACCCTGATTTATTTTAAGCGCATTAATCAATTCAATTCTGCTTACTGTAGAGGTACCCAATTTACCCACAACAATACCCGCTGCGGTATTTGCTATCGCACAGGCTTGCGCTAACGACGCACCAGCAGCAATAGAGGTCGCTAACGCAGAAATCACAGTATCACCGGCTCCGGTTACGTCGTGAACTTCACGAGCTACAGTAGGAATATGTAATTCAGGCTCATTCTGGGTAATTAATGTCATGCCTTTTTCTGAACGGGTCACTAAAATTGCATCAAAATCATGGGCCGTTAATAAACCTTTCGCTTTAGCAATTAAATCATCTTCACAGGTCACTGCGCCGACGACAGCTTCAAACTCACTCATATTGGGAGTGATCAATGAAGCACCGCGATAGCGTTCAAAATCACTGCCTTTAGGGTCCACTAAAACACTCACCCCTTTTGCTCGCGCTTTGGCAATAAAGGCTTGAGGTTGTGAAATAGCCCCTTTGGCATAATCCGATAGCACCAATACATCAACGTTATCTAATAAGGCTTCGGTTTGATCGAATAAGGTTTGGCTATAACAGGCTTCAAAAGGCTCTTCGAAGTCGAGTCTGATTAACTGTTGATTACGCGATAACACTCTTAGTTTAGTGATAGTCGGTTTACCCTCAACCGCTAACCATTGAGGCTCAACGCCTAAAGTTCTAACACCTAAGGTTAACGCCGCTGCGGTTTCATCTTTACCCACTAAGCCAGCTAATTTGACTTGCCCACCGAGTGTGGCGACGTTTAATGCTACGTTTGCAGCGCCACCTGGTCGGTCTTCAATTTGGTTAATTTTTACAACAGGAACTGGTGCTTCGGGAGAAATACGCCCCGTTGGGCCTACCCAATAACGGTCTAGCATCACATCACCAAGCACTAAAACTCGGGCATTTTCAAAAGCAGGAAGAGAAACCTTCATAGCGAAATCACTGTTTGTTGTAAAAAATTACCCTGATTGTACCTAATTTTTCGATAAAAATGAGTTAGAATATTAAAAATTTTAATCGATAAACGAGTCCTTTGTGGTCGAAAAAGCTGAATTCACCTCTAATCTGTATCACCCTAAGTATTGGTTACTATGGTTAGGGGTATTAATGATGCGCGTAACTCAAGTGCTGCCTTTAGCAATCCAAATGAAACTGGGAGCGGGTATTGGACGGTTAGCTATGATGCTTGCAGGCAGTCGCATCCATACAGCCAAACGTAATATCAGCTTATGCTTTCCTGATATGCCTGAAGATCAACAGCAAGCATTATTAAAACGTAATTTTGAAGAAACAGGTAAAGCCATATTTGATTCTGCAAATGCTTGGTGGTGGTCAGACGAAAAAGTTCAGGCTCACATGACCATGAAAGGCGAGCAACATATTGAAAACAGTTTGCTTGCGGGTAAAGGCGTGATTTTATTTGCCGTACATTGCTTACCATTAGAAATGGGAGCGCGTATTTTTGGCCAATTCCGACCATCTATTGGGGTTTATCGTCCGCACAATAATCCGGTTATGGAATACTTACAGGTTAAAGGACGTTTACGTTCCAACAAAGGACTTGTGCCGAAACGTGATGTGCGACAAATGATCCGCAGCCTGCGAACACCTGATGTAGTTTGGTACACCGCAGATCAAGATTTTGGCCGTTCCAGTGCGGTATTTATTCCTTTTTTTGCCGTCCCTGATGCCGCAACCATTACTGGCGCAACTTCGTTAGCCAAACTGGGCAAAGCCAATGTGCTGCCTTTTGTCGTAGAAAGAAGCGCTGATGACAAAGGCTATACCATTGAAATTATGCCTCCACTGGAAAACTTTCCAGGAGAGAGTGAGCTTGAAGATGCAATACGCGGCAACCAAATCATTGAACAAATCATCAATAAAAACCGCGCTCAATACATGTGGCTACATAGGCGTTTTAAAACCCGTCCACAAGAAAATGGTCCATCGCTATATGATTGAGACAAAGCACTAAAACAGGATGCCACAAACTGTGTGGTTATCATCTGAATTCAATTGGCTCGACTATTGAATAAATAGTCAGTAATGAAAGCAAAAATGGGTTGATATTTTGACCTGAATAAGTGACGATGCGCCCAATTAAAAAGCATTAGCTTTTAACTAAATTCCCCCTATTAGATAGGAACACCAAAGCACTATGTTAAACCTTTTAAAATTTGTTATTTTGGCCACAGCAGCAACGCTTTTAAGCTTTAATAGCTTTGCTTTGGAATATCGCTTACCCGCAAAAGGAAGCATGTTGGTAGGTGAAAACCAATACTACGTTGTGCCTGAAGGTAAACTGACACTGGAAGAGATTGCGGCTGAATTTAAATTAGGTTTAACCAATGTATTAGAAGCAAATCCTGGCGTTGATCCCTTTTTACCCACCCCTGGCAGCACCTTAGTGATCCCGCATCAGTTAATTTTACCTAATACTAAACATGAAGGTATTATCATTAACGTTGCCGAAATGCGTCTGTACTACTTCCCGAAAGGCACTAATACAGTAGAAGTTTTACCCATTGGTATTGGTCAAATCGGTCGAGACACCCCTGAAAACTGGGTAACAAGCGTACAACGTAAACGCGCCAATCCTACCTGGACCCCAACGGCAACAACCCGCAAGATTTATGAAGCTCAAGGAATAACGTTGCCCGCAGTATGGCCGGCAGGCCCTGATAACCCGATGGGGCTACATGCGCTTTATATTGGTAACTTATTTGCAATTCACGGCACTAACGCCACCTTTGGTATTGGCTTACGTGTAAGCCAGGGCTGTGTGCGTTTACGCCATGAAGATATCGAACATTTATTTAATACCGTACCTGTTGGTACTCGTGTTGAATTTATTAACCAACCAGTTAAGTTTACTGAAGAGCCTGATGGAAATCGTTATTTAGAAGTCCACCAGCCACTTTCTAAAACACAAAATGAGTTCGAATCAAAAGAGCCTGTTGCCTTAACATTCAATAAAGAAACCACACGCTTTAT
Source organism: Shewanella aestuarii (assembly GCF_014647215.1). Lineage (GTDB taxonomy): Bacteria > Pseudomonadota > Gammaproteobacteria > Enterobacterales > Shewanellaceae > Shewanella > Shewanella aestuarii. The sequence goes on along the minus strand of NZ_BMOT01000002.1, from coordinate 304,675 downwards.
TGCTCATCCAGAAACGGATTCGTTTGTTTTAAAACGCTTACTTGAACAACGTACGGGCATCCCAACACGTATCAATCCTTAAGCTTTAAGACAATATAAGAAACGGCTTACATTGACATGTAAGCCGTTTTTGTTTGTGTTAGCACAACTAAAATGATTAGCGTAAATGATAAAAGCAGGAAATCTTAATCACCTGAGGTAGATAGCTAGCTTAGTTGATTTAACAGGGTTATTGAATATCAATCCTGCCATGTTCGATAACCCTAAGTCGCTAATGCTATTTAGCCAAGTCTTAGCGCCCAGTTGCCATTATTATCTTGCTGACAATTTTGTTCACAATCATACGAAATTTGCTGATTTTTAATAACGACATTGATGTCGAGTAACTTTTTTACAATTAACGCGCTCAGCACATGCTGGTTTTGCGCCAGTGTAAATTGCTGAAGGTTGTCACGCGTGTCGAACACACAGACAACTCGTAAACTCTTCGGAAACTGAGCATAGTTAACTTGGTGTGTCAGCCATATAAAACCATTAAACTCCTCTAACGCAAATTCACAAACCTCGTTTAGTTGGCTTATCAATTGGTTATCAGTTCTCTTATCTGTTTTACGCATACATTCTCTTGGCGCTAATTTGGGGCAAGATGAAAACAATACAACGGCTGAAGCTAACTGTGGGTAAATCTAGTGATGTCTATCAACTGCCTCTGTAAATCACTTCACCTTAGCTACTGCTTGGTGGTCGGCTTGCTGGCAACTTCTTTTATGCTACCAGCCTGTTTTTGCAGGTTTTCATTCGCAGGCAGAGCGGCTCCTGCATCATTAACCACAGTTGCGGCGGCCTCATTACCGTCGGCCATTAGTTCATTGGATGCGGCCATCGCATCTAAATCTTCCATTGCCACATCAGGATCGGCTAAACCAGCATTAACCAGTTCTTCGCGTTGCTCAATAAAAGAGTGCTCATTTTGCACATCCTTTAACAATTTAGCGGCATTACGTTCAGTGACATTGTCAACCGATGGTAATGGCTGGGTAAATAATGCGGGCTCATTACTAGTAGGCTGAGGTGATTTTAGCAAGCTTAAAGCGTCAAATTGCCAAACTCCAACCGCAATCACCACGAGAGCACTGACTGTCAAAAAGGCTTTACTTGATTTGTTGTTAGGCTGAACTTTATTGTCGTCGGCATTGCTATCAAGGTTTTTAGCGGGTGTAGATGGCACACTTTGTTGAATATCTGTCAGCTCATGGTTTGGGTGTGAACGATTATTCACAGGCTCAATTGTCTCATTAAGTATTACATGGGCAGGCATAGGTAACACATTGGCTTCCGGACCTGTGGTACGCATACCAATAAACTGACCGCCATCGTAAATTTCCATATCATGGCTAGACACATCAGCTTCGACTAAACCAGCGCTTACAATAACCAATTTATTGCAAAATAATTTACCTTTTAATGTGCCACTTACACGAAGTTCTTGGCAAAAAACTTCGCCATCTACTTCGCCTCCCGGCTCAATTTTAATTTGATCATTTGAACGCACGATCCCTGTGACTTTTCCAGCAATTAACGCAGGCCCTTTAATGTCCATTTCACCATTAAGGGTCATTTCGGCGCCAATATAGGTTATCCCCTTAGTTTTATTATTCATTATTTTATCCTTTGCAGGTTATCACTATGTTGCAAATTTACATCAATCTAGCCATAAACGCGACCCATGATGATATGACCGGAATAAGGTATACTGGCCGCAATAGCCCCTAAATATACAGTTATGACACTTTCTCCTATCGCACAATACCAAGCTTTAAGCCAAATATGCGTGTTGGCTGATGAAGCTCAAACTGAAGCCCTACGAGCATTAGATGCTCTTTTCCAGCAATTAAACACCCTTGACTCTGCCAGTCATAGCAAAGGGCTTTATCTTTGGGGAGATGTCGGCAGAGGGAAAACCTTCTTGATGGATTTGTTTTATCACAGTGTGAAAAACACCCCAAAACTGAGACTGCACTTTCACCGATTTATGGCTATGTTGCATCAACGCCTCAATCAAACATCTGGTATAAGAGAACCACTGACCTATATTGCTAAAGATATTGCCAAACAATATCGACTAATTTGCTTCGATGAATTTTTTGTTGCTGACATTGGCGATGCTATTTTACTAGCCCGACTCTTCGACACTTTATTTGCTGAAGGTGTGGTGTTAGTTGCGACATCAAACATTGCCATTAATGATTTATATAAAGGTGGGCTGCAACGAGACCGCTTTATGCCGACGATTGAATTACTGAAACAATACACCCAAGAAGTTCATCTTAATGGCCGTATTGATCATAGGCTGACGGCAGATAATGCATCAGTAAACCATGCCTCGAGTTTAGCTGACAGTTCAGTGCTATTTACTTTGCCCTCGAGTCAAAAACCTGAACAAATTTACACTTTACTCAAGCATGAATGCGTATTTATTTCATCCAGTAGCAAGACTTTCCAATCTGATCACATTTCAATTTGTCAGCGGTTAATTCCGATCAAAGCGGCGATTGGCGAGTTGGCTTGGTTTGAATTTAACGCCCTATGCGATGGCCCGAGAAGTGCGTTAGATTATATTGAACTTGCGGGAAAATTTAAGGCCATTTTACTCAGTCATGTGCCCGCTTTAGGGGGTGAAATTCGCTCTTGGATCAAAGCGAGGGGCACTGAAGATGGCGTAATGGCCACCTCGACAGGAGAAAGACAATTGGCATATTCGATTCAAGATGATCCCACCAGACGTTTCATTAGTTTGGTCGATCAGTTATACGATCAAAAAGTCTGTCTTATCATTCACTCAGCCCACTCATTAGAAAGCCTATATCAAGATGGAGCATTATCTTTTGAGTTTAAAAGAACCTATAGCCGATTAATTGAAATGAGACGTTGGCTAAAAAATTAATTTTTACTGTATTTTTCAACGTCAGTAAAACGGGTCAAAAAATTTTCAAGCGCCTCATGATTGGGGTAATCAAACGTATATTTATTATGAAAGAAAATATCTAACCTCACCTGCGCATCACTTAAGCTAATCGTATAACCATCAAAATCAGTTAACGCATTAAGACCGCATAAATGATAAACCGATTCGGTCGAATCAGACTGTTTATCACCTAACGTTGTGACTTTATTAAATACACGTAATGCTCTGTGAATATCAATTTCATTTTTCATGGCTGTCTCTTTAATCAAATAGGTCTAATTACACTCTTAGATACCCAGGTGATTCAGATCCATTTTAACCTGAGGTATTAGATGAAAATTGTTACAGATTTTTTGCAATAATGTCCCATTAAAAGCATTGCTATCGAATACGATAACAAGGCACAATCAGCCCACAAAATTATGCTATTACACGTTTTTCATTACGAGAGCTCAAATCACTATGCCTGATATTGTTATTGCTTTCTTTGCTTTAGGCTTGCTTGCAGGATTAATTAAATCAGATCTTAAAGTCCCTAAAGCCACCTATGAAACCCTCACAATTTTGTTAATGCTAACCCTAGGTTTAAAGGGCGGCATGGCATTACATGGAGAAACACATACATTACAAATCAGTGAGTTAATTGCAATTATTGCTTTGGGCTTTATTATCCCGCTGACCTTATATCCCATTTTACGCAAAGTGATCCTGCTGGAACAAAAAGAAGCCATCAGTATTGCCGCTCACTATGGCTCAGTGAGTGCGGGAACGTTCGCCGTGGTGCTCGCTATGGTCGATTATTCAGATTTGCCCTTACGTCCAGAAACCACGCTTTACTTAGTTTTATTAGAATTACCCGCCATTATTATTATGCTATGGCTACATCGTCATTTAGAAGCTAAAAATAATCCTCAAATAACAACGGCTTCTCACGGCAGTGTGTTGCATGAAGCACTCACCAGTCGCGGGGTGGTATTACTGTGTGGTGGTGTGGTTATCGGCTGGCTATATGGCTCTGAGGGTATGGCGCCATTAACCCCTATACTAATGGGCGGATTTAAAACACTTTTAGCCTTATTCCTATTAGAAATGGGTATTAGCACAGCAAAAGTCTGTTTCCCATTACCTTATAAGCAATGGCGTTTATTAACATTTGCCGCCATAGCCCCCTTTGTATTAGCTTGGGTGGGTATTGGCTTAGGCTTTATGCTTGATTTACCCTCTGGCAGTATTTTAGTGTTGGCAGGATTAAGCGCCAGTGCTTCATATATTGCCGCACCTGCAGCAATTAAAGCGGCAATACCTGATGCTAATATTGGTTTGGCGATGCTAGCATCACTTGGAATAACCTTCCCAGTGAACGTACTTGTTGGTTTACCTTTGTACCAAATATGGATTGAAAAACTGGCACTAAATTAACCGTTTTTATGCTTGCCAATAAAAACAGGTTAACTTTACGTTAACCTGTTTTTTTATTGTCTGAATATGCCTTTACAGCAAAACTGACGATTCATGTATGTTATTGAGTTTACTTATGATGCAGCGCTTTAATCGCAAACATCGCTTTATCTGCCTGAGCCAGATATTCGTTTAAAGACAGTGAGCTGTTATATGCACGGTGGGCAACGCCTGTGCTGTAAACCAATTTATAGGCTGAGTCATTTTGTTGATTATGGGTATGGACCAAGGCATCGAAGCGCTTCAATACCGCATCCAAATTAAGCTCGGCCTCATAACTTAACAATACGATGAACTCATCACCAGCAAAACGAGCAATAACATCAGATTCTCTAAAGCCGTCTAACAATAATCCGGCAAACTGCTGTAATGCTTTATCACCTTCAGCATGACCAAATTGATCGTTAATCTGTTTGAAATGATCTAAATCGAAGAATAACAGACTGGTATTAATGCCTTGTCGATCACCATTGGCTATCACTTGACTGGCTAGCATTTCAAAGCCTCGACGGTTTGAAATAGCCGTTAAAGGATCTAATGTTGCTTGCTGAATTGCCACAATCTCATCTTCGACAAGATGACCAAGATCTGTCAGAGCATGGCGATCATCTTGCGAAAATTGACGCGGTTTATCGTCAATTAGGCACAGTGTACCTATGCGCACGTTATTGGGCATGGTCAGGGGATATCCCGCATAAAAGCGAATTTTAGGCGGTTTTGTCACCAATGGATTATCAACAAAACGTTCATCTTTAAAGGTGTCTTCCACAACAAAAACATCATGTTGCAAAATTGCATGACCACAAAAAGAAATATCTCTACCCGTTTGTTCGACTTCTATGCCTTGCGCTGATTTAAACCATTGACGGTCTTCATCCACCAAGCTAACCAGACATATCGACACGCCAAATAAACGTTTAGCAAGACGGGTAATACGATCAAACCGCTCTTCGGCCACGGTATCAAGCACATTTAAACCACGTAATGTTTCTAGTCGAGTATGCTCATCTGCAGGTATGGGTGCACATAACATTCAATCATTCACCTTTTGTAGGTACTTTATACACTAAAGCAGTGTTAACTCATTTAATCAAATTGGTTGAAAAATTAATATCACATCTCAAGGATTTGACGATAAATTTCAATCACTGTATCGGTTTTATCTGCCACAAGACTACTTTCAAGCTGGCCACTCATTTGTTGTAGAGTTAATTCATGATTCTTATCACGTAGCCAACAATAAGTTTGGGTTAAATGCTGCGCTTGCATCACCGGCATTAACTCTAAATCAGCCAACACCTCAAAAATTCGCACATTGTCTGACCATACAGTGAGCTCTGGATATTCATGGGAGTATGCCAACACCATAAACTGAGCAATAAACTCAATATCGGCAATGCCACCAGCACTTTGTTTTAGATTGAACATGCCTTCACTGGTGTGCAATAAATGATCGCGCATTTTTATACGCATCTCACGAACGGCTATCGCCAATTCCCTTTTATCACGCGGGTTTTGTAGCACTTGAGCACGAAGCAGGCTAAAACGATGTGCTAAATCATGATCGCCAAATACAAACCGAGAACGTACCAAGGCTTGATGTTCCCATGTCCAGGCCTCTTTATTTTGATATTCACCAAAACGCTCAATCTCACTGACTAATAATCCTGAAGCCCCTGAGGGCCGTAAACGCATATCAACTTCATACAATTCTCCCGAAGTGGTTCGGGTGGCAAATAGATGCACTATGCGTTGAGCTAGCTTGAGGTAGAAGTGGCTACTGTCAATCGGACGCTCACCATCCGTGCTTCCAACATTATTATTGCTGTGTAAAAAAACCAAATCTAAATCGGAACCATAACCCAGCTCAATACCACCTAATTTGCCATAACCTATTACCGCAAAGCCCATTTCATTTTGGTTAGCACCTGGTGGCACACCATGTCTTGCCGCTACCTGATGCCAGGCATGCAAAACCACTTGCTCAATTATCGCTTCAGCTAAAAAAGTTAAATGATCACTCACCTGCATGACAGGTAATACACCTGTTACGTCTGCAGCAGCAATTTTTAATTGTTGTGATAGCTTAAATTGCCGCAAGGCTTCCATTTGCTGTTCCATGTCATCTTCTGGCACACGTAACAGATACTGGCGAAGCTCGCTGGGGTAATCATCAATGGAGGTAATATCGTATAATTGAGCGGGATCTATCAACTCATCCAATAGCATTGGAAAGTTAGCAAGCTCTTTGGCAATCCAAGGACTTGCACAACATAAGCTGACTAATTGTTGGCGCGCCCCCGGATTTTCACACAAGAGTTCTAAATACGTAGTACGAGTCAGAATTTTATCTAACACATTAGAAACGGGTTTAAATGCCGCACTCGGTTTGGTTTGCACCATTAATTCTTCAAGCAACTTTGGCATTAAACGGTCAAGCGTTTCTCGGCCTCGAGGTCCAATTGAGCGTTTGGAAACTGTGTTACGCCAATCACTGAGTAGTGGCCATAACTCAGGATCTTCAATTTGTTGTTCCTGCAATAGAGTGTCAGCGTGATCATCTTGTTGGATATTCCAAAACAAACTTGTCCAATGATCGCTGTGTTCATGTGAGTCACTGCCACCTACAGTGGCATTAAAATGACGATGAATTTTTGCCATCGCCGCTTCTATGTGAGTCCGTAAATCGGTTTCGTTGGTTAAATTCATGCTGTAACACAAACGCTGCCAATCTAATGAATTGTTGGGCAAGGTTTGGGTTTGTTTATCATCAATGGCTTGCAGCAGGTTTTCCACACGACGCAACAAAATATATGAGTGCTTCAGCTCATCCACAGCCAGATACTCTAATTGCCCCAAGCTATACAAGGTATCAATCGCACCAAATAAGCTTTGCTGACGTAATGCCGGCTCACGTCCACCACGAATTAACTGGAAGCTTTGCACCACGAACTCCACTTCCCGGATGCCGCCAGCACCAAGCTTGATGTTATCGGTTAACTGACGACGACGCACTTCCTGGGCGATCATCTGTTTCATTTTACGCAATGATTCAATGGCAGAAAAATCGATATAACGACGATAAACAAAAGGTCGTAATAAATCGTGTAATTCATCGCAATATCCGCTCCATGGCCCTAATACGCGCGCTTTAACCATGGCATAACGTTCCCAATCGCGGCCTTGTTCCTGATAATAATCTTCAAGGCCTGCAAAACTAACCACAAGAGGGCCACTTTCACCATAAGGGCGTAAACGCATATCGACCCGAAACACAAATCCATCTGCGGTAACTTGATCTAACAAATTAACCAGTTTTTGCCCCATGCGAATAAAAAACTGCTGATTAGCAATCGCGCGACGTCCGCCGATGGTTTCACCATGTTCGGGAAAGGTAAAAATTAAATCAATATCAGAGGAAAAGTTAAGCTCTCGTCCACCTAGCTTACCCATGCCTAAAATCAACAAAGGCTGGGGTTTACCCTCTGCATCTGAAGGTGTACCCAACTGCTTACATAAATCCACATAAAGCCAATCTCGCGCTGCAATAACCAGCGCTTCGGCCAGTGAAGAAAGATCAATTAACGAATCTTCTAGTTTTGAGTAATTAGCAAAATCTCGCCAAGCTAAACGCACCATTTGCTTATTACGATATTGCCGCAATGCCGACTTGACTTGATCTTCAGTCGTTAAATCGAGCAATATTTGATGCAATTCTTTATCAAAATCAGCCCGCACTACTTCATCAAGCAAGCCATCAAAAAGCATTGGGATCCATTCAGGATGGCGGTTAAGTTGCTCGGCAATATAATCGCTTAAACTGAATATAGTTTTGATTTCAGATTGCTGATTATCGGTAAGTGACAAAGCCTCAGGCCAGAGGTCGATTAATCTTAACCAGTAACTTTCTGCTGTTTGTTGCATTTGTGCAGATAATACCTTGTTACTTTTTGATGGCATGGCGATAATGGTCCTTTGATTAGATTCAAGATTGGACATATTATGTCAAGAATGTTATATCTTGATGCAGAGATAATATTTATAATCTCAAGATACTATACCCTGTCGCAAACGCACATTAAAAATTGCACTCTATGCGCATGAATTTTATAACACTTGGAGAAAACATGGCAGGTAAGCTTCCCCGTGTATTCACGTTTTTCATCATTGTTTTTCTTAGCCTAAATTTGACAGGCTGCGGTGATGATCGACCTGAGCAAATTGCTAAATATCAACAGCTAACCACGCAACGTTTAGCGCAACTCAAAACTGGCCTTGAGAGCAATCAATTACGTAATGCCACTTTATTGCAGCAATATAGTGATTTACTTGCTAAACAAAGCCCAGAACTCGCTCCACTTTTGAGCGAGTTAGCGCTAGATGCCACCACTCAAGGCCCGATGTTTCAATCTTTATTGCGTAGAAATAATGACCTGAGCACAGCGGCCAACTTTATCAATTTAGACCAACAACTTGCCGAAGCTGAAAACGTCTACCAAGCCACTGATCCAAGTTTATATAACGACATGTTATCTGATCCTGTTAACGTGGTTGCTGACTTGTCTAAAGGTAAATTGGCAAGGGTAAATTCAATCAGCCGTGAGGCGGCCGCATTAGCCAATGGCAGTGAAGATTTTGGCCCCGGTAGCCAGTTGGTTGGCAACCCTTCTTACGGCAGTTGGCAGTCAGACTCAAGCGGCACATCTTTCTGGGCTTGGTATGGCATGTATGCCATGTTTTCTAATGTATTCCAACGTCCAATCCGTTATGACAATTGGTCAAGCCTTCGTGGCTACAGTTACTACAATGATGTAGGTAGATATCGTTATACCTCGCCAAGACAAGCAACTGCGCAAAATAATACTTATCAGCAAACAAAAAAGAGTTTTGAACGCCAAGGTAAGCGCTTTGACAGCCCGTATGCCAAGCCCAAAACCGGCGCCACTAGTTTGTCTCGTCAAAGTGCCAGTGCGCCAAAAGCGAGTACAACCACTCGTACATCAACGAGCAAGTTTCGCTCAAGTTATTCGAAAACCAGTAGTTTCCGTAATTCAAGTAGCCGCACCACTCGCGGCATTAGCCGTGGTAAATAGGTAGGACTGACAATGACATTTCTTCAACAATATGGCATCACAGAGCCACTGTTAATTATTCTTGCAATTGATTTAGCCATTGCAATCGTACTACTAGCCTTGATGCGATATCTTCAAGGTTGGTCAATTAAGGTTAACAGCACTAAAGAGCTGGCTGAACATGATAATTTTGCTTTTGGTATCAGTACCGCTGGCGCGGTGGCAGCACTTGGGATTGTACTCACTGGCGCGATCACTGGTGAGGCAGCAGTATCTTACACCACCGAGGCTATCGGCATGACAGCCTACGGTTTATTCGGTTTAATACTGATTAAATTAGGTCGCTATCTACATGATAAAATTGCTTTAAATGAATTTCCTAAAAATGAAGAAATCCTCAAAGGTAATGTGTCGGTTGCGGTTGTCGATGCCGCTGCCGCGATTGCAACAGCAATCATTATTCGCGCAGTGTTAATGTGGGCTGAAGATATTACCATTGATACTTTCATTGCCATTTTCAGCGCGTTTTTAGTATCACAATTGATATTGGTACTGTTAACCCGTTTACGTGAAAATCGTTACGCAAAACGTAACCAAGATGCCTCTATGCAGCAGGCATTAAAGCAAGGGCAAACCGCCTTAGCTATCCGCCATAGTGGTTATATGATTGCCATGGCATTGAGTTTTAATGCTGCAAGCCACTTTATTTTGTATATCCCTACAGCATATTTAAACAATATTTTTGGCTGGTTAATTTTCTCATTCGTGATGCTAGTATTGATGAGCTTAGTGATCGCCTTAGTTAAAAAGTTAGTCTTGGCGGGGATCAATTTGGCTGAAGAAGTCGAAAAACAACACAACATAGGTATCGCCGCAGTTGAGATGGCGATCAGCATTGCTGTAGCCTTAATCTTAACGGCGTTAATGGCCTAATAACGATGTCTGATACTTTGCTTGAAGCACAACAACCTCAATCGGCACAGGAGGCGCTCAAGCAAAGTGCAACTGCGCCCTCTTCTTTATCGCTTAATAAACGGATTACTTGGTTTGATGATGCCTTATTACTAGGCATTATGGCACTGCTTGCAGGCTGTGGGTTAATCTATGAATACCTACTATCGCACTATGCGGGGCGTATATTAGGCGCATTAGAAGCCGCAATTTATACCATGATCGGCCTAATGATTGTTTCTATGGGGATAGGCGCATTTGCCGCCCGTAAAATCAAATGCGCTTTCACCGGTTTTGCTATTTTAGAACTCTCTGTCGCTTTGTGCGGCTCATTTGCTATTATCATCACGGCTGCCGTTATTGGTTTTGGCCAGCAACTCCCCTTAGCGATCGCTAACACCTTAGGTTTGCCTCCAGATCAACTGCCAAATGGCGGCTTTATTGCTAGCTTACAAACCCTTAGTGAATACCTGCCTTATTTATGGGGCGTGCTATTAGGCTTAATGATTGGTATGGAAATTCCTCTGATAGCGAGAGTAAGACAGTCATTATCTGAAGCCCATTTACTGCATAATGCTGGTACGATTTATGGTGCCGACTATATAGGAGCAGGTATTGGTGCCGCGATTTGGGTGTTCTTTATGCTGGCGATTGATATCCAACTTGCTGCCGCACTAACCGCGAGCGTCAACCTTATTGCTGGAGCCATATTTATTTGGCGCTTTTGGCATAACATTAGTCATGCTAAATGGCTACTGGTGGGGCATATTGTTGCCAGTGTTTGCATTGGCCTATTAGCAACCAAAGGGCCGCAGTGGGAACAACACTTCAATAATTTACTCTACAAAGATAAAGTTGTTTATGCAAAATCGACGCGGTTCCAACAACTGACATTTACTGAACGTCTCAGAGGCAATGGATTAGAACCCGTTTATAATTTATACATCAATGGTAGGCTGCAATTTTCTAGTAGTGATGAACATATTTATCATCAGTTTTTAGTGCATCCCACACTGGCTGCCAGTGCCCGCCATGACAAAGTATTGATTATTGGTGGTGGAGATGGCCTAGGTTTGAAGCAGGTGTTAGCTTGGGATCCTAAATCAGTAACATTAATGGATTTAGATAAAGACTTAGTCAGTTTATTTAAGTCGCCTCCCGAAGATATGCCAGCTTTCTTGAGCAAAGCCATGCTGGCATTAAATGGCAATAGTTTGAATGACCCTAGGCTAACGCTCATCAATGATGACGCGTTTAACGGGGTGGATACCTTAATTGCTGATGGTCAGCATTTCGACGCCATCATTGTCGACTTACCTGATCCCAGTCACCCAGATTTAAATAAACTCTATTCTGACTTATTCTATCGCAAACTGAATGAACTGCTTAGTGCCGATGGCATAGTCACAGTGCAGTCAACCTCACCTTACCACGCCCCTAAAGCCTTTATATCCATAGGTAAAACATTAACCTCAGCAGGTTTTAAGGTCGATCAGTTCCATCATAATGTACCCAGTTTTGGTGAATGGGGTTGGAGCATCGGCAGTAAACAAGGTTTATCACCTAAAAACAGGCTAACGGCACTTACTCAATTACCGATAAAAAGTGACTGGTTAACCTTAGGGTTAGTCCATGGTGCATTTGAATTTCCAGGTAATTACTATGCAGAACAACAAGATGTAAAAATTAACGAAATTGGTTCATTGCAACTTTATCATTATCATTTAGCCGCATGGTCAGAAAATGAAGCGATGAATCTTTTTTAATGGACACGATAGCGCTTGACATATTATGTCTCGATGCTATCTTTGAACACAGACATAATATGTCAATTAAGGACAACTATGAACATCCATACTATTGCTAACCATTTGAATGGTCTTTGTGACAAAAGTCGTACCGGTTTTCAATTTGATTGTTACCCGATTGACGGTGATGTAGAAGTACTTCAAGTCAATGTGGTAAGCCGAGAAGAGATTCCGGTTTTTGTCTCCGTCACTGACAACCAAATATTGTGTATCAGTTATTTGTGGGGCGAGGATGAAGTCAATCAAGCTCGTCGTGCAGAAATGTTTGAGACCATGTTAGAGCTCAACATTCCGATGCCACTGTCTTCATTTGCAAAAATTGACGATAAATATGTGGTCTATGGCGCACTATCAGTCGAATCAAGCATGGAAGAGATTGAGCAAGAATTAGCAGTACTTTCAGACAACTGTTTGGAAGTCATCGACGAACTCTCAGAGTTTTTGAATTAAGGAGTCAATTATGGGCATTTTAAATAAAATTCTTACCGCATTTCGTGGCGGTGCAACAGAAGTAGGCCAAAGTATTGTTGACGCAAACTCAACACGCATTTTTGAACAAGAAATTCGCGATGCAGAAAAGCATTTAACCAAAGCCAAGCGTGAGTTAACTGACGTTATGGCGAAAGAAATGCAAGCTAACCGTGAAGTTGACCGCTTAAAGCGCAGCATTGCTGAACATGAAGGTTATGTTACCCAGGCTTTAGAGAAAGAGAATGAAGCATTAGCTATTGAGATTGCAGAAAAAATCGCTCAACTTGATCAAGAGCTATCAGAGCAACAAGCAGCAAATGATAGCTTTAGTGCTCATGCTGTTCGCCTTAAAGATTTGGTTAAGAAAACTGAACGTCAGTTATCTGATTACCAGCGCCAATTAAGCATGGTAAAAACCACCGAAAGCGTGCAAAAAGCAACAGCAACCATTACTGATTCATTTGCATCTAGCAACTCAAAACTGCTTAATGCTAAAGACTCATTAGAGCGGATCAAAGCACGTCAGCAACAGTTTGATGATCGCTTAAAAGCCTCTGAAACCTTAGCAGAAGAGAACAGCGATAAGTCTTTACACGCTAAGCTGGCTGAAGCAGGTATTGGTGAGCAAAAGTCGAGCGCCAATGCTGTTCTTGATCGCATTAAAGCAAGAAAAGGCTAATTGACTATGGGATTTTTAAGCGGCCTATTTGGCAAAAAAGAAGCCCCTAAGCGTCTGCTTGACCATCCCAGTAAACTGCTCAAGGGTGATATGATCACCCTTGATGACAGTTTTGCTCTGCCTGCGCAACTGCGTGGGCAGCAGTTAAAGGTTGAAGCAATCCATACCTATGAATATCAGCGCTCTCAGCAATGTGAATACTTATTACGCGGCCACAGTGATAATGCCATTTATCTGTCTTATGTGGTTGAAGACGAAGCGTATTTAAGCTTTTCTATCAAAATTAATCGCGCTATGGTTGAACAGCTGTTTGACTTAGATGCCTTTGCTGAAATATTTGAAGAACCCGGTAAGGCCACCCTTACACCAGAACCTTTAGCGGCGGAATTAGCTCAAGAGTTCAGCCAATGGCTAGCTGACAATTATCATCAGGTGGAGTTTGCAGGTTTTGGTTATTTTCATCGAGAAGATTACCGCAATCAAAAGCCCCCTCAAGATGAAAACGGCGCACGGGGTGAAGCGTTCGAAAGTTATTCATTGATCAATAATGCCGAAACACTTGCAGTTGATATTGAAGTTTACGATGGTGGTGATACAGAAGTGATGCTAACCCTTTATCGTCCATTAACCGATATTCGCGAATACTGGCCTGCTAGTTAATCAAGGAGAGTCGCCTCTATGAGTAAAGGCAAACCATTACCTGAGAAATGGTTAAATAATCAAAAAGCTGCCAAAGCCACTCAAGTGGCTTTTGATATTGATGAAAAGTTTCAATACTCCATTCGCAAAGCGGCACTGGATCGAGGTGTTAGCCCTTCAGATCAAATAAGAACTATTCTAGGTTTATCGGTTTCAAAACGCCCCAAACGTCCAAGGCTGACCGTTTCCTTAAGTGGTGAAGATTATATATTGTTAGCTGAAAGATACGGTTTAGCTTCTGATGCACAACTTGAAATTAAAAAACGTGTCCTTGATGACTTAGTTCACTTTGTTGATAAGAAGTAATTATCAGATAGTCCAATATAAATTATTAAAACGCGCTAGACTTTTGCCTAGCGCGTTTTTTATTATGGGGAAGATAAATTGCCTCAGACAACTTATAAACGGACTTTGTAATGTTCAAATCTAAACCATGGTCATCCAAAACACTTAACACCCTTGAACCAATTGAACTGGCCATGATGGTATTGTCATTTTTCTCTGTCATCATAGTGCTGGCCTTAGCATTTGGTAAGCTCGACAAAGAAACATATCGTCTGCTGTTATATATCGACAGCGGTATTTGCTTTATTTTTATGGCCCGCTTTTTTTGGGGGGTACATAAAGCACGCGATAAAGTCTATTTTCTGCGCCACCATTGGATAGACTTTTTGGCCAGCATTCCCGCCATTGAAGCATTAAGAATTGCTCGTGTATTCCAAATACTTAGGGTCATAAGGCTTATCCGCATGAGCCGCTCAATTTTTTGGCCGTTACTAAGACAAAAGAAACAAGCCACTCTAGCAAGCCTTTTGTTAGCCACGGTATTAATTTTAGCCAATGCGTCAGTGCTGATTTTATTAGTTGAAAGTGGTGCAGAAGGGGCAAATATCCACACCGCCGAGCAAGCGATTTGGTGGGCGTTAGTGACAATATCCACCGTGGGTTACGGAGATTTCTATCCTGTTAGTACCTTAGGTCATGTCATTGGTGGCATTGTGATTATCAGTGGCGTAAGCTTTTTCGGGGTCATATCTGGTTATATGGCTTCGGTATTTGTGACCCCTGATGAGCAAGAGCGCAAAGAGTCACAACAGGAATTAATTAGAGCTGAGTTAGAACTGGTATTGTCGCGAATGGAGACCAATCAACATCAAATGGAAAAAAATCAAATTGAAATGTTGCATGAAATTACTCAACTTAGGAATGAGTTGTCTAAGAAATAGTTCGATGAAATAGCTCGGTGAATAGACTGTAAAAGGTTGAGTTTGAAATCGCACTAAAATCGACAGCCACAACTTTTACGTCCTCAAGCGTGTGTTATGCAACTCAATAACTAGCGCCTTTGACGCAAAAAGACTCAGCATCAATGTTAAAGCAGCTAAAGCACTCAGGACAATAATAACAATTATTACACACCACTCGCGAGTAAGGTTGCGTTTTACCGATTAACAGCCATGAACGATGAACCCCTTCCTCACATGGCCAACAAATGGACAATAAAATACCCCCACAGACAGCTAATGCCTGTGGGCGCAATCTTACCCTAAGCTTTTCCTTAAAGAATTACTCGCCCAATAGCTTTTGCCACCAGGACAAGGGTTCTCCACAATTTGCCGCAGGTTTATAACTCACATTGTGGGCAGGTAAATTAATCACATTGTGACAATTAGGCTGCATCGGCGCACCATTGGTGCGGTCAAAGTAGCCATTCACTATGCCCTGAACCGGTGGCATGCGTAAACTCAGCGGTGGACGTTGCTGTAAAAATGCTTGGTAAACCGCCATAGCACCGCTGCTACCGTATAAACCTGTTTTACTGTTATCGTCTTGACCAACCCAAATTGCTGCAACATTTCGTTCATCAAAACCTGCAAACCAAGAGTCACGACTATCGTTACTGGTGCCCGTTTTACCGGCCAATTTCACCCCAGGGAATGCTGCACCCAAACGTTTACCTGTGCCCTTGACCACAACTTGATTCATGGCATATTGCACCAGATAATCTGTCGCGGGATCTATCGCCATTTCACTGGCTGAATGCGTCACCGCTAATGGGGTATTTTGGCTATCCAACACCGCCGTAATTGAGGTTAACTTACGATAACGCCCCTCGTCCGCAATAGTTTGATAAACCTGTGCCACCATTAATGGCGAGCCATTCACTGCGCCAAGTAGCATAGATGGGTAAGGTGCAATAGACTCATTCCAACCCGCTTGTTGCAGGGTATTGGCCACATTCTCGACACCTATGGCTAAACCTGCATTTACTGTGGGTACGTTCATTGAATTAGCGAACGCCTCTAATAGAGACACTTCACCACTAAATTGTTTATCCACGTTTTTGGGCGACCAAGTTTTACCTTGTTCGTTTGTTAAGGTAATAGGCTTATCGGCAAGTGGGCTAGCTAAACTAAACTTATCCCCTTTTGTTAATGCTGTGGCATATACAAATGGCTTAATTAGCGACCCTATTGGCCGACGGATCTCAACGGCACGGTTAAAACCTTCAAAACCAGGTTGTTTATCTCCAACCATGGCAGCAATACCCCCGGTATACTTGTCTGTGACAACCATACCTACTTGGACATTTTTAACCCGTTTGTCTAAGGACTTTAAGGTTGATACAACGGCTTTCTCTGCGGCATCTTGGGCCATTGGATCTAAAGTGGTGTATACCTTAACGCCAGATTGATTCAATAAACTGTCACCATAGCGATTCCGTAGCTCATTTTTAACCACAGCAAAAAAAGCGGGCAGTTTTTGATGCACTGACTTTTTACCGTCTCGTAGTCCTAATGGTGATTCCGCAGCCGCTTTGTACTGCGCTACAGTCAACTTATCGTTTTCCATTAATATGCGTAACACAAGATCGCGTCGCTCTTGCGCTCGTTCAGGATAACGCCATGGGTTGTAATACGATGGTCCTTTAATCATTGCCACTAAAAACGCTTGCTGGGCAACGGTTAGCTCGGCTATTGGGCGTCCAAAATAGAATTGCGACGCTAATCCCATACCGTGGACGCCGCGGGATTTATCCTGGCCCATGTAAACTTCATTTAAATAAGCTTCTAAGATTTCATCTTTGCTGTAGCGAAAATCGATAATAATCGCCATTAACGCCTCACGTGCTTTACGGATAAGCGAACGCTCACTGCTTAAAAAGAAGTTTTTGGCTAATTGTTGAGTTAAGGTAGAGCCCCCTTGCACTGCTCTACCCGCTGTAATGTTGACAATCGCAGCTCTTGCTATCGCAAATGGATTAACACCATGATGTTCATAGAAGCTACGATCTTCTACCTGCAATAGTGACTCAACAATCAAACTAGGCATTTCGGTTGTGGGTACAAATAATCTATCTTCACCGTCTCCAGCAATAATGCGATCAAGTAATACCGGTTCTAAATGAAAAACGGCTAACTCGCGTTTATCACTCATACGTTTGACAGAATTAACCCCTAAACTATCAAAACTGATCATAACCCGTTGTTCTGCTTGGTTGCCCTCTGGATGTAAAAAAGGACGGCGCCAAAGCTCAATTCGGGTGCTTGACGCTGAAAACTCGCCGACTTGACGAGGATTACTCACCTTGCGATAACCCAATAATTTCAACTCAGCCATTAATTGCGGGTGGTTAATCGCCGCGCCAGGATACAGCGCCATTGAACGGCTGAAGATTTGCGCAGGTAAATGCCACTTTTGGCCTTCAAACTTTTGCGCAATGATTTGATCCAAATAGATGGCATAAAACGTCACAAAAGCAATGCCGATTAATGACAGTTTCCATGTCAAAGACCATAGGCTTCGTAGCCAACCTTTACTGTGTTTTTTAGAGTGCTTCTTTGTCGATTTATTTTTTGCCATGTCTCTCTACAACGTCATGCATTAGATAGGTTCTAACGGGCTTATAAGCCTGGGGTTTTCTTTTTAGTAAATTTGGTTGCCGTGGTATTTACAGGATCATCAGGCCATAAATGCTTTGGGTAACGGCCACGCATTTCTTTTTTTACGTCTACATAGGGACCTTGCCAAAAACTGGCTAAATCTGCGGTTGTGGCTAGCGGCCTGTGCGCCGGTGACAATAATTCCATGGTTACTGTTAATTTACCATTAAATAATCTCGGGCTTTGCGCCATTCCCAATGCTTCTTGCAGTCTGACACTGAGAAATGCTCGTGCCTGGGTATGTTCAAAATAAGCCTGACCATGCTCATCAACAGGCAACTGGTATCGAATTGGCGCATAGGTTCCTGTTGCCATTAGCCAGCGAGTGGGAGCCAAATCATTCAATGTTTGTTGTAACTCCCACGTTAAATGATTCAGCAACAGTTTGCTGCAATCCAATTTGGCTAATTGCGCTAAATTACGTACCTCTGTTAGATAGGGCGTTAACCATTTATCGATGCTTTCCATCAGACCACTATCGCTGTAATCAGGCCATGCTAGATGCTCCGACAAACAACTAGCCATAATGACTCTTAATTGCAGCTGCTTAACACCGTCATCGATATTTAAAACAGATAGCCCATTTTGCTGCACCAATGCCACAAGGGCACAGCGGATATCATCATTGCTGACACTATTATCTCGAACCGATTTCAGTAAAATACTGCCGAGTTGTGTTTGTGTCTCAGCAAAAAAACGCCCCTTAGCATCATCCCAACCACTGACTCTTTGAGTCGTGACTAAATGTGCCAGCTCATGATTAATTAAGCGCTCATCCAACGCACAAGCAAGATAGACTCTACCGGCCGTTCGACCTTGGGTTTCTTGAAAATCAGCCACCACTAACCAAGGTGCATGGCAAAGAGGATCTTGTGGGTCAAGGGTGACGCCCGTGCCGTTACTGAGGAGAAAACCCAACTGACCGCGGGCTTTAGCTATTCTATCTGGATAAGCTAATCCTAAAAGATGGCCAATATCGTAATCATTAGCCCCACTTACGGCTTGTTTCAAATCCCCCGATAAAGACAGCTTTTTTTGCCAAACTTTTGCCTGCTGCCCCATTTGGCCTTGGGTTGCCATCGATAAATAACCGCTAATATCAGCCCCTTTACCAGGTAATCCACGCGCTTCGACAATGCAGGCCAACAAGCAGGCAAGTAATGCAAAATGCGGCGTGGTATTTATCTCTGCTAGCACTTTAGCTTGAAGCAACATATGAGCCAATCGAGGGTGACAACCTAAGTGATGCGCCTCTCGGCCAAGCGAGGTTAATTTGCGGTCTTTATCCACCAATTCCAGTTGCTGTAATAGCTGCCATGCTAACTGCTCATTTACTTTAGGTGCTGGAGTAAGTAGGGCTAAATCGCTAAATTGCTTTGCCCCCCAACAGGCACAATCTAAGGCCACAGTGGTTAATTCAGATAATACAATTTCGGGGGGAGTGACTTTTAATAATCGACCGTGCTCTTCCTGACTCCATAATCTGACAGCTTTTCCTGCAGATAATCGCCCTGCTCGGCCACTGCGCTGTATGGCTGATGACTGGCTAATTCGGGTTAAACTCAGTTTTGACACCCCAGTTTTGGGATTGAAATTTGCACTACGTTGATAGCCGCTATCAACCACTATGGTGATGCCTTCGATAGTTAAACTGGACTCTGCAACGTTAGTGGCTAAGACAACTTTGCGCCATCCATTTGCTGTCGTTTGAATAGCTTTATCTTGCTCTACTGAGCTTAAGTCGCCATATAAAGGGCACAGTAAAATATCATCAGCTAATTTAGGTGCCAGCATGGCGGCAAGTCGATTAATTTCTGCTTTACCGGGCAAAAATGCTAACAAAGAGCCTGGCTCACTAGCATCACTATTTGAGTTGTGATTGGTTGAGCTTGTCATCAACTCGGTGATCACTTTAGCCATGTGACTGAGCCAGTCAGCTGAAGCGCCCATTGGGACATAGTCTATATCAACAGGAAAACTGCGGCCCTCACTGAATACTACATGCGCATTAGGCATTAAATCTTGCAACGATAATCCCGATAATGTGGCTGACATCGCCATTATTATCAAATCATCACGTAAAGACGATTGCACCTCCAAAGCAAGCGCAAGACCAATATCTGTAGGTAAATGGCGCTCATGAATTTCATCAAAAATGATCATATCAATGCCGACTAATTCAGGATCATCTTGAATCATTCGCGTTAAGATACCTTCAGTGACCACTTCTAGCTGAGTATGCGCACTAACCTGACTGTCACCACGAACTCGGTATCCCACTTGCTGGCCGACAGGTTGCTTCAATTGCTTGGCAATGAATTTAGCAATATTACGCGTAGCCACTCGCCGAGGCTCCAACATTAATATTTTGCCCTTAATTAGGCCTGATTGAAGTAAAGCTAATGGTAAGGCTGTTGATTTACCCGCCCCTGTTGGAGCTTGGAGAATAATTTGATTAACACTCTCTACTGCTTGAAGGATTTCAGGAAGTACCGCCGTAATAGGAACATCGAAAGCTGAAAGAGTCATATTGGTTAGATCAGTCATTGGCCAACTTGAAAGTAAATAGCCGTAAAAGCCATTTTAGGCTACGCGCTTTATGGGGTGTAGGAATAACACTGACGGCAAGTTTACTGACACTGATATTTATTGCAAATAACAAGCAGATTAAATATCGTAAATCACTTCATCTGGTGAATGCAGCGCTAACCAAGGAGAACGGATCCCCGATGTAAGTGTGGATAATGGGCAAGGTTTATTGATGGCATAACCTTGGGCATAATCCACTCCCAATGATTTAAGTTTTATGCCAATTTCAGCGGTTTCGACAAATTCAGCAATCACCTCAAACTCCATGTCTTTTGCTAGCTGACAAATGGCCGAAACAATCGCTTTATCGCTACGGTCAGAGCAAACGTTTACTACAAACTGACCATCAATTTTGACAAAATCCACATCTAATGTTTTTAAATAGGCAAAACTTGAAAAGCCTGAACCAAAGTCATCTAAGGCTAATTTACAACCTAATGGACGCAACAAATCAATTAATGCCGTCGCTTGCTCGAGTTGGCTTACTGCGGCAGTCTCAGTAATTTCAAAGCACAATTTATCAACTAACTCAGGCTCAACCATTAAACGCATTTCAAGCCAGCCCATAAATTTTTGGTCGGCCAATGACATCGCAGACAAGTTAACAGAGACCATCGACATTTCACGCCAAATTTTAAGGTTTTCTCCGCCCCATTTGAGCAGATTATCAATAACCCATTGATCCACTCGCGAGGCTAAATTATAACGCTCTGCTGCCGGTAAAAAGATGGCTGGCGACACATATGCGCCATCTTCTTGCACCATTCGCAGCAAAATCTCCATGTGCAAACCCTGTTCATTTTTATCAAGCGGTTCTATTAACTGATAAAATAACTCAAACTGATTCAGGGCAAGCGCGCCTGTAATATCCACTGAAGCTATCATTTGACTATATAAAATATGAACTTGCGGATCATCGGAATTAAAATAATGCCAACGATTTCTCCCTTCTTCTTTTGCTAAACGGCACGCAGCATCAGCTTGGCTCATGACCTCGTAAATATCTTTAGAGCTATGACTAAATGTTGAAATACCAATGCTAATGCTGACATTATGTTTAACTTTCTTCCATTTAAACTCATGCTCCGACAACTGCTGGCATATCCGCTTTGCCACTTGTTTGGCCGCAACTTCATCAGAGTAGTACATTAAAATACCAAACTCATCGCCACCTAAACGGGCAACCACATCGCCTTTGCGCACCAGCTGCTTAAGTCGCTTGGAAACCTGCTGCAACAGTTCATCTCCGGCTTGATGACCACTAAGATCATTCACCACCTGAAATTGATCTAAATCGAGAAATGCCACGCATGCTGGAATATCTTCATCATTGGACAGAAGCTCATCTAACATACCTTCAAATTGCACCCGATTGGGTAAACCCGTTAATGCATCGTGGTTTGAATGAAAGGTGAGTTCATCTGCCAAACGATAACGCTCTGTGACATCTTCAACCATAAGCAATAGCTGTTGTTGCAAGTTCAGCGCATGACAAAAGCTCATTTTGTACCAATGAGTTGATAGCCCTAATTTTATTGGAATTTCACACCATGCCTGGCGAAGTACGCCCTGTCTCACGATATGCAGCGTGTCTTTCAATAATGCATGGTCATCATGTCTAAGACCGTCAAACAAACTTTGGCCAATTTGAAACTTGAGCATATTGTCAGACACTTGATTTTGTAACACCACTTTATCTTCAATATCAATCAAAGCACATGCCATAGGCAAATGGCTAAACAACTCTTGATATTGCTTCTCTTTACTGTCAAGTAAACTCGATAAACGAGTCAGTTCAAATGCGCTTGCTAGCTGAAAACAATGTTCGTCTAACATTGATTGCCAAAAACTCTCGCAACTCAACGGTTTTTCTTGCTTAGAAAGCATTGCCACAGGCTGAAAAGTCGTAGCTATTAACACCATTGTGACATTACCCACGCACACAGCAGGAGTAACTTCACCATGAAATATGCGGACACTTTTATCTATGTGCAGACTTAAATATTGCGATATTTTTTGGGCTTGCTGACTATCTGGGGAGGTAAGTTCTTGAAAAATATGTACAGGATGTTGATGACTTAATAACGCATCAATTAACGCTTGATCGTTTTCGATGGCTTGGGTTAATTGACCTTGAAACGATAAATAATCACGAAAATGACTGACCACAGTAGTAATGGATGTATCCACTACCTCTAAACTTGCCGAAAAAGTATTATTGCTATGGCAACTTTTAATCGCGAATACGGCATCACAATTAAGCTGTTTACACACAAACGCCAACACATCATCCAGCATCATAATGGAAGTGTTTTCGCTGTCCTGTAAAGAACCATTAGCTAATGCTAGTTTCAACAATTGTGGAGTACTTTCAGCCATTCATCAACTCAATTAAGTTAGCTTTAACATTTTCGGAAACCTACTAAATCAGCAGATCCATTCCATATATACGCACGATAATCTATCCCTGATCTGCCGACCTATTTTTGTTGTTATGCTAGCAAAAATGTCCCAAGGCACGTTTTTGTTTGTTGATTGATAATCACTCAAGAATAACAATAGTAGAAAACAAGGTGTTAGTCAGTAAGACATCATGTTATTTTTCATATTATGACACTGTGTAACTCGATATTGCGAGATAACTAAAGAAGCTGAATATGCAAAATACCACTAAAAGGTTATTTCTTGGATTTAGCGTCAAAAAAACTCTAGAGTGTCAATTTTTTGATATGCAGCAAAAGCTTACATTATACATTAATACAGAAGCTTTAGCTGTATTACAATCTAACATGCATATTACCCTTGGCTTTCTAGGCCAGGTAAAACCGTCTTGCATACCCGCGTTGTTAACTGAGGTCGATGCGCTTGAGAAACCATCATTCGAACTCGTGTTATCTGCAATCTCTTGCTGGCAAAAACCACAAATCATTTGTTTACAAGGCCAGGCTCATACACCACTTTTAACCATGGCCTCACAAGTTCAGCAGATAGCTGCCAAGCTTGGTTTGCATCAAAGTACATATCATTATTGTCCCCATCTCACCCTCTTTCGACGGGCAAGCTGTATGACTTTACCTCAACAGCCCGTCATGGGTTTGAACGACTTACTCCCCGTTAACGTTCCTGTGTCACAGCTACACTTATATGAATCATACAATAGCCAATCTGGCGTGCAGTATGACATACTGCACAGCTGGCCATTGGTGCCAGATCAATAAATAGAAAAATAAAAGCCATCTTACGATGGCTTTTATTTTTACCGATAACCTTTACACAAAAAGGTTAACTTTCAGCACAATGACCTAGCGTTTTAATAGCTCGGCAACTGTCAGTACGCCGTGAGCAGTCGCTCCTGCGCCCCATAGGCCTGTTGCGGAAGATTCAAATGCTGCCGCTAAATCAATATGAAGCCAGTTTGCATTAGGTGAAACAAAGCGCCACAAGAAACCCGCGGCATTAGATGCCCCACCAGCACCGCCACCTTTAACAGGGCGACTATTTGCTGTATCTGCATAAGCTGATGGACATGCATCACGATGCCAAGGATCTAATGGCAACGGCCACACATTTTCACCCACGGCTGCAGCACATTGTTGCGCCATTTTGATTGTCTCGGTTTGTGGCGAGAAAATCGCATTATATTCATTACTCACGGCCATTACGGCTGCACCAGTTAACGTGGCGGCATCGATAATTAATTTAGCACCTGATTCAGAAGCCGCTTGCAAGCCATCAGCAAGCACTAATCGCCCTTCAGCATCCGTGTTGACAATTTCAACTGTGGTGCCATTTTTGTAGGTAAGAATATCGCCTAATTTGAATGCATGACCACTGACTAAGTTTTCAGCACAACATAAGTACAACTTCACGCGTTTATTTAAGCCTGACTTTATCGCTAAGCCCAAGGCTGCAGTTACCGTAGCAGCACCACCCATATCGCATTTCATCGCCAACATACCCACAGAGGATTTTAGACTATATCCACCTGAGTCAAAGGTAATGCCTTTACCGACCAAGGCAATATCCACGGGCGCGTCTGCAGATAAAGGATTGAAATCTAACTCAAGTAATGCTGGCGGACGGTCACTACCACGACCAACGGCATGAATACCTACCCACTTTTTCTCTAATAACGCCTGACCCTCAATGAGATTGAAACTGACTTTGTCGCCGCCGATAGCTTTAAGCCAGTTAGCAGCTTGAGTGGCCAAAGATACTGGAGAAAGATCTTCTGGGGTATCATTCGTTAACTTGCGCGCAAAATTAGCCGCTTCAAGACGATGTGCTAGGGTTTGTTGCTCTGCTTCATCGCCACACCAAAGTACTTCATAACCTGGTTTTGCTGTTGCAAACCCTTGCGCAAACACCCATTGTAAATCTAGCGTCCATAACTCACCTTCAAGTTGAACTTGATTGATCCCTTGGCTACGAATTTTACGAGCGGCCATTTGTACTTGGCGTAATGGGGCATTGCCATTTAAATGAATGAAGGCCTTTTGCCCTTCAAAGGTGACATCGGCTTTTCCCCAATGTAAAGAAGGAGCTGCTTGGGTTAAAGTGACGGTCATTACTTGTACTTGCATGATAAATTCCTTGTTTTGCCGCGACTGTGAGTGACATCAGTCTAAAAACTAACTCGCTAAACTGATATGACGAAATTAAAACGAGTATATCAGCAGTCACATTCTTTTATCTAATGCTGTATGGTTGCCATTATTTACGGCAAAAATATCACATTATGGACTTTACTCCCCCTCTACAACATGGCCGATTAATCAAACGTTATAAGCGCTTCTTAACTGACATTATTTTAGATGATGGCAGCGAAATCACGATCCATTGCCCCAATACTGGATCAATGAAAAATTGCTTATATCCAGGGCAAAGCGTGTGGTTCTCAGAATCTGCCAACCCCAAACGCAAATATCCTTATACGTTTGAAATCATGCAATCAGATGAGCAACACCTCATTGGTATTAACAGTGGTCGAGCCAATGCTCTGGCAGAGGAAGCTATTAACAAGGGAATAATTAGTGAGCTAAACGGCTACACAAGTTTACAAAGGGAAGTCAAATACGGAGAAGAAAATAGCCGAATTGATATTCTTTTAACTGGCCAAGACAAACCTAAGTGTTATATTGAAATTAAGAGTTGTACTTTGTTAGAAGCTGGAGTGGGTTATTTTCCTGATGCTGTTACAACGCGGGGACAAAAGCATCTGCGAGAACTCATCCAAATGGTACAACAGGGCCATCGCGCGGTATTATTGTTTGTGGTACAGCACAGTGGAATATCAGTAGTCAAACCCGCTAAACATATCGATCCTCTTTACGCAGACTTACTCAAGCAAGCAATTAAATTAGGCGTTGAAGTGCTGGCATACCAAAGCTCTGTTTCACCCCATGCCAGTTTTATTACCGGTCCATGCAAAGTGATTGCGTAGATCAAATAATAACGATTTATCCAGTAAAAAGTTTGCCTCGCTATACAGATTCTGGTATAGATAGCGGCCGTAAAATTAAGACGCAATTTAATCGCAAATGATAACAGGAGATGCGTTATGCCTGAAGGCACGAAAAAACTTGGCGTACTCGCTATCGCAGGTGTAGAACCTTACCAAGAGAAAGCCGGTGAGGAGTATATGAATACCAAGCAACGTGGTCACTTTAAGCTGATCCTCGAAGCATGGCGTAACCAATTGCGTGAAGAAGTAGACCGTACACTGACTCATATGCAAGACGAAGCTGCTAATTTTCCAGATCCTGTCGATCGTGCAGCTCAAGAAGAAGAGTTCAGTTTAGAACTTCGCGCTCGTGATAGAGAACGTAAGCTCATCAAGAAGATTGAGAAAACATTACAAAAAATCGAAGAAGACGATTTTGGTTTTTGTGACTCATGTGGTATCGAAATTGGTATCCGTCGTCTTGAAGCAAGACCAACAGCTGATCAATGTATTGACTGCAAAACATTAGCAGAAATCAAAGAAAAGCAAATGGCTGGTTAAATACGTTTAGGGCGAGATTATTCTCGCCCTTTCTATTTATCCCCCTCAAATTATATTGCATTAAGATATGTCATATATCGGACGCTTTGCGCCATCCCCGTCAGGTTCACTCCATTTTGGTTCATTAATTGCTGCTCTTGGCAGTTATCTGCGCGCCCATAGTTTAGCTGGACAGTGGCTGGTGAGGATGGAAGATCTTGATCCCCCTCGTGAAGTGAAAGGGGCTAGTGACGAAATACTCCGTACACTTGAAGCCTATGGCTTGAATTGGCACGATTCAGTACTCTATCAAAGCAAGCGCAGTCAAGCCTACCAAGATTGCATCGAACAGCTTCTGGCAAACAATCAAGCCTATTATTGCCAATGCACGCGAAAAATGATTAATGCTATGGGCGGGGTATATGATGGCCGTTGTGGTAGCGGAGTAAAATCGCATTCAAGCGGGGCGATTCGGCTACGTAACAGTGCCAAAGTGGATCATTTTTGCGATATCAATAGAGGCGAAATTTGGGTTGACCAAGCGTTTGCGGCTGAAGACTTCATTATAAAACGCAGTGATGGGCTATTTGCATACCAGCTTGCTGTTGTATTAGATGATGCCTTTCAAGGCATAACGGAAGTCGTCAGAGGCAGTGACTTATTGGAAGCCAGTTGTAGGCAAATATGTTTATTCAATATGCTGAATGTCCCTGCACCAACATGGTTACATTTACCGCTGGCTTGCGCCAAGCCAGGATTCAAACTCTCTAAACAAAACTATGCACCAGCAATTGATATCAAGGCTCCCCAGCAAAGCCTTAATGCAGCACTGGCCTTTTTAGGTCAAGCCACTGTAGATATTGATCACGTTGATGTGATGCTTTCACAGGCCATTAGCCAATTTTCGTTAACCAATATCCCCAAGCAAGCAGAAATCATTTTGCCGCAAACCGCTTGCGAGTCACCCTAGCTTAAAAGCCAGCAGTGAATTTAATCGCCAGTACTTATCACGCTCCCTATCTACTCATTCGATCGCAATTGGTATATCATACCCGCCAGATTTTTAATCAATGAATTTAGCTTCAACGAGGTGTATTATTTTTCGCCGTATTAGTCAGTTCTGCAAACAATTATTTGATGATAATAAAGCAGCACCCGAGCTCGAAATGCCGTCTGTAGAAGAAAATGGCTTACGTTTGGATATCATAAACCGTGATAGCCACGATATTTCGCGCCGCCAAATCAGTGAAAATGCACTCAAAGTGCTTTATCGACTGCACAAGTCAGGGTTTAAAGCCTATTTAGTGGGTGGTGGTGTTCGTGACATCTTATTAGGGCTAGAGCCCAAAGATTTTGATGTGGTCACCAACGCTACGCCAGATGAAATTAAAAAGCTGTTTCGCAATTGTCGTTTAGTGGGACGTCGTTTTCGTTTAGCACATATCGTGTTTGGACGCGACGTGATTGAGGTTGCCACCTTCCGCGGTCACCACGGTGAGAACAGCGATAACATTTCCAAATCGAATGCTGAAGGTCGCCTTTTACGTGACAACGTTTATGGTGAGATTGATGAAGATGCTGAACGTCGTGACTTTACCGTTAACGCGTTGTATTACGATATCAGTGACTTTTCTATCCGTAGCTATGGCGGCGGGATTGATGACTTACATGCCCGTAAAATCAAATTAATTGGCGATCCCGAAACCCGTTACCGTGAAGATCCTGTGCGCATGTTACGCGCGGTAAGGTTTGCCACTAAATTAGACATGCAAATCGAAGCCATTACCGCTGCACCGATTAAATCATTAGCGCCGTTATTAGCGGATATTCCTGCTGCGCGAATGTATGAAGAAGTCTTAAAGCTTTTCTTTGCCGGTAAAGCCCAGGCTAATTACCAAATGATGCAAGACTTTGGTTTGTTTGCTCCTTTGTTTCCCCAAATTCAAGGTGTGATCTCTGAATTACCAAAAGGTCATGCGGTTAAGATGTTACATTTGGTTATGCGCAGCACCGATGAGCGTGTAAACCAAGACAAACCTGTTACCCCGGCATTTTTCTATGCCGCGTTATTATGGTATCCATTAAAACAACGCGCAGATGATATCGCCCTTGAAAGTGGTCTGCCTTTGTATGATGCGCAAGTCGCGGCGATGGGCGATGTAATGGAAGAACAGTGTCGAACAATCAGTATTCCACGACGCTTTAGTACACCAGCAAAAGATATCTGGCTATTGCAAATGAGATTTGAACGCAGCCAGGGTACTCGTGCATTTAAGCTGTTAGAACACCCTAAATTTCGTGCAGCGTATGATTTACTATTATTACGTGGTGAAGCTGAAGGCGGTAACGCGGCTAAGCAAGCGAGTTGGTGGCAAGCCTTTGTTGAGGGCGATGAAGCACAACGTAATGTGATCGCAAAAAGCTCAAACAAAGCTGGTGGTAACCGAAATCGCAATGCGACTCAGCGAAAAAGAAAGCGTAAACCTGCCGCTAAAAGCCCTGATACCTCGGTTGAATAATGACCTTAATTTATGTCGCTTTAGGCGCAAATCTTGAACAACCAGTGCAACAGCTTAATCAAGCTGTTGCTGCATTAGAAAAGATGGCTGATTTCGGCGAACTCACAGTTTCTAGCTTTTATAGCTCGACACCTATGGGTGACATCAGCCAGCCAGACTATATCAATGCAGTTGCCCGCTTTCAGACTCAGCTAGCCCCGATAGCGTTATTAGATGCGCTACAAAATATTGAACAACAACAGGGGCGAATCAGAAAAGCACATTGGGGGCCTAGAACATTAGATCTTGATTTGTTGTTATATGGGCAACAAGTGATTGACCAGCCCAGGTTACAAGTACCGCATTATGGTATGAAACAACGCAATTTTGTCTTGGTCCCCTTAGCTGAGATTGCTAGAGATTTAATCTTACCTTGTGGTCAGGCATTAACATCTTTAGTAACCACAGAAATGCACCAGTCACTGCATAAATTATCCAGTAAAGAGTTGATTTTACCACTTTAGAGTATATGCTCCATAGCGTATTAATTTGAATTGTTTTAAGAGTCCACTATGTCAAAAGTCACTAGCTCAACCTTAATCAAATTTAAACAAGAAGGTAAAAAATTTACCGCGCTGACAGCATATGATGCCAGTTTTGCGAACGCCTTCGACAGTGAAGGGATTGACGTACTCTTAGTCGGTGATTCTATGGGCATGGTATTACAGGGCCATGATGATACCCTACCTGTTACGGTTGCTGACATTGCCTATCATACTGCTTGTGTGCGCCGCGGCATTAGCCGTGCACTATTAATCGCTGACATGCCGTTTATGAGCTACTCAACGCCAGAACAAACTATGGAAAATGCCGCAAAGCTAATGCAAGCAGGCGCCAACATGGTCAAAGTTGAAGGCGGTCATTGGCTACTAGAAAGCGTTAAAATGCTTACCGAAAGAGGGATCCCTGTCTGTGCTCATTTGGGGCTTACTCCTCAATCTGTCCATGTATTTGGTGGTTTTAAAGTGCAGGGACGAGATGCGGATAATGCTCAACGTATTTTGGATGAAGCAAAAGCATTGCAAGCTGCAGGGGCACAATTATTAGTGCTTGAGTGCATTCCTGCCACATTAGCCAAAGCTATTACCGAAGCATTAACAATTCCTGTGATTGGCATTGGTGCAGGCGCGGATACCGACGGTCAAATTTTGGTCATGCATGATGTACTAGGTATATCTAGTGGATATATACCACGCTTTTCTAAAAATTACTTAAAGCAAACGGGTGAAATTCGCAGCGCCATTCGAGCTTACATCGATGAAGTAGCTGACGGTACCTTCCCTGCTGAAGAACACATTTTTAACTAATTATTTTTGCAGGTTTAATCAATCATGATCACTACCGCCGCCATCACAGATATTCGTGCGCAAGTTAATGCTTGGCGCACCAAAGGCGAAACCATTGCATTTGTGCCGACCATGGGTAATTTACACCAAGGGCACATCACCTTAGTGCAGCAAGCACGTAACCAAGCTGACCATGTGGTCGTGTCTATTTTTGTTAATCCAATGCAGTTTGGTCAGAATGAAGATCTTGACGCTTACCCCCGCACTTTGGATGAAGACAGCAAAGCGTTAATCGCAGCTGGGGCAGAGTTATTGTTTACGCCGACGCCAGACATCATTTATCCCAAAGGATTAGCGCAACAGACGTATGTTGATGTTCCCGAGATTGGTGATGAACTTTGTGGCGCAAGCCGCCCTGGCCATTTTCGTGGCGTGGCAACTATCGTCAACAAATTGTTTAATATTGTTCAGCCAGATATGGCCTTATTTGGCAAAAAAGATTTTCAACAATTATTAGTCATTAAAACCATGGTGGAAGATTTATCATTGCCCATTGATATTATTGGCGTTGATACCATACGTGAACCATCAGGTTTAGCCATGAGTTCAAGAAATGGCTACTTAACAGCACAAGAAAAAATTCATGCCGCAGCGCTAAAGCAAGCATTAGATCATATGGCGGCAAGTGTACAACAAGGGTTGGATATAGAAACTGTCACACAAACTGCAAAGCAATCACTGATTGCAGTGGGTTTTACTCCTGACTATCTTGAGCTTAGAAATGCTCATAATTTAAAGCCTGCATGTGACTATGATAAAGAACTGGTTATCGTTGCCGCGGCTTATCTTGGCAAAGCCAGATTAATTGATAATCTCACGTTTACCCGATAGTCCTCTGTCCTCTGCCCTTCATATTTCTATCGTATGAGGGGCATAAACTTCATTCAATGCCTACCCACTTCGGATTTAACACACAGTTAACCATGTCAAATAAAAATCAATTGTAAATAAACGCTATTTATCGTTAAACTTGGCAAGAGTTACTTAGTATAAATACATCCAATTTTTTTATACAGTAACGCAGCTATGAGCCTATACTAACTAATGTTATATCGTGGATTTACAAAAGGATATGTGGCCGCATGGCAAAAATTGTTTATTTAGTGGTATTTTTCTTCAGTCCGGTCATAGCTTGGGCTAACACTAATGCTATCTATAAATGTATGAAAGATGACAAAGTCGTCTTTAGCCATAGCATTTGTCCTGAAGAATTTCGTCAACATAAAATTGAGTATGAAAATGGTATCACGACTGAAGTCGATTCAGACAAACGTGAAACTAAAATCGACCCACTTAGAGCCCTTCTTAATAAGCAGACCATTTCCAAAGAAAAACTTCTCCTATTGCTTGACGGTGAAATTTATCGTTTAAAGCAAGAAAATAGTTATTTTGAGATATTACGTGCCAGTGAAATACAAAAACTAGATCGCAAACGTTTTTGGCAAACCAAAGCAAAAGATGATCCAAGTTATGCACTAGAGCTTCAAGAAATCAACGAGCGATTTGACCAACTCATGCTAAACAACAGCAATGTGATTGAAGTATTAAATAAGCATAAACAAAAAATTGAAGGCGAAGTCACACCAGATGAATTAATGAGTCAGTAGTACAAGGCTTAATGAGTTTAACTTTCTAAAACCAACTATTTCTGTCGTAAACTTACTCATAATCGTCACCAAGCCTGACGAGATAAGTTTTCGATTGGGCTTATCTCATATTCAGCTAGTTGCTCACCCCTCTCCACTCACAGCAGATTTATTCAGGCTTAAATACCCCAATCATATTCCCTGTCGCCTTTTTAGGGACAGCGATATCCGTTTGCTGCTCACGATAATCACAATCGGTGCACTCAATGGTTTCTATATTGTTTTCTTTAAATAATAAGATACTGTCTTTTGCACCACATTTGGGACATTTTGCCCCTGCCACAAAACGTTTTTTTATTTTGGTCATCATATACTCTAGGTTGATTGACTAATTCTACGGTATACGACTATTTTGCCCTATTAGTCTTCTTGCGTCCCGCGATTGTGGGAAATAAATAACGAATACGGTATTATCCCCCCACTTTATTTTATAGCGTCAAGTTGCATTCATGATCAGTATTAGCCAAGCCCAATTAATTCGAGGCAGTAAAACCCTACTCGACGAAACTTCTGTGACCATTTATCCTGGTCACAAGGTCGGTTTAGTCGGCGCAAATGGCACCGGAAAGTCATCTTTATTAGCCTTAATTTTAGGGCATTTACATTTAGATAAAGGTGAGTTTTCATTACCTGCAAACTGGCAAATATCATCTGTTGCCCAAGAAACACCGGCTCTTGATGTCTCTGCATTAGAGTACGTGCTTGATGGTGATACTGAATTTCGACAATTAGAAGCTGAACTGGCCAAAGCCCAGGATGAAAATAATGGCAATGCGATTGCCTTAATTCATGGAAAAATTGATGCCATTGGCGGTTATGCTATTCGTGCCCGTGCTGGCGCATTGCTGGCGGGCCTTGGCTTTAACGATGCAGAACAAAGTCATCCGGTAAAAAGCTTTTCTGGTGGCTGGCGCATGCGTTTAAACCTTGCCCAGGCGCTTTTATGCCGCTCCGATTTGCTGTTACTCGATGAGCCCACCAACCACTTAGACTTAGACACCATGTATTGGTTAGAGGGTTGGATTAAATCTTATCAAGGCACCTTAATTCTTATTTCCCATGATAGGGATTTTATTGATGCGATTGTCGATGAAATTATTCATGTAGAAAACCATAAGCTCAATTTTTATAAGGGCGGCTACAGCGCCTTTGAACATATTCGAGCTGAACGTTTATCGCAGCAACAAGTGGCATTTGAACGCCAACAGAAAGACCGCGCGCATATGCAATCTTTTGTGGATCGTTTTCGCTACAAAGCCAGTAAAGCCAAGCAAGCACAAAGCCGTTTAAAAGCATTAGAAAGGATGACAGAGTTATTGCCATCTCAAGCAGATAACCCTTTTCAAATGGCCTTTCGTGAGCCTGAAGCCTTACCCAACCCACTGGTCACTATGGAGCAAGTATCGGTAGGTTATGGTGAAAAAACCATTTTAAGCAAAGTGCAGCTCAACTTAGTGCCCGGTGCTCGCATTGGTTTACTGGGACGAAATGGCGCGGGTAAGTCGACCTTAATTAAATTGCTTTCGGGTCAATTACAGGCGTTATCGGGGAAATACGAGCCCAACCCAGGTTTAAATATTGGATACTTTGCCCAGCATCAAATTGAATTTTTACAACTTGATGATACCCCATTACAACATCTTGCTCGCCTAGCGCCAAATGCCAGAGAACAAGAGTTACGTAACTTTTTAGGTGGATTTGGTTTTAATGGTGATATGGCCTTATCAGCCGTAAGACCTTTCTCTGGCGGCGAAAAAGCCCGCTTAGTATTGGCTTTATTGGTCTGGCAACGCCCTAATTTACTCCTGCTTGATGAACCGACCAACCACCTTGATTTAGAAATGCGTCATGCGCTTACGATGGCATTGCAAACATTTGAAGGCGCAATGGTTATCGTATCGCATGATCGTCATTTACTTCGTTTAAGTTGTAGCGACTACTACCTTGTTGATCAAGGTGTTGTGCAACCTTTTGATGGTGACTTAGATGATTACCACCAATGGCTACTCGATGCAGCAAAAGCCGCTCAAGCCAGTAACAAGTCTGATAATGTAAAAAGCGATACCGCGCAAGTAGACAAAAAACTGCAAAAACGCATTGAGGCTGAATTACGTCAAAAAGTCTCACCCCTGCGAAAGCAGCAAGTAAAATTAGAAACTGAGCAACAAAAGTTGACGGATCGTTTAGCTGAACTTGAAATCGTCTTAGCTGATGGCACCCTATATGAAGCAGAAAACAAAGCGAAAATGACTCAGGTTCTTAATGAGCGGACACAGCTGACTCAGGCAATGGATGAAAGCGAAATGAATTGGTTAGAGCTCCAAGAGCAAATCGAAGCCATTGAACAGAGTGTGAAAGCTGACATTGGCTAAGCAAGATACATTTTCTATCTATGATCAGCCGTAAACGGGCATATGTTTGAATAAAACATGCCCAAGAATATATCAAGGAGCGGTAATGGGAGCGGCAAGCTTGTCTAACACCACATTTTCGATGCAAATTTGGCAACAATGTGAACAACAATATAATTTCAACCCCAAAGCCTATATCGCGCTGCAAGATGATTATCAAGTCAACGTCAATTTATTGTTGTTGGCGCAAGGCTTAGATCAACAAGGTTACTTACTTAATCTCCTTCAATGGCAACAATTAACGGAAGTGATAGAGCAATGGGAAACCAATGTGTTAACACCCTACCGCCAATTACGCCGAATTGCTAAAGCGCATTTAGCGGCCACCGAATACCAAAAAATGTTAGATGTTGAGTTGATCATGGAGCGAAAGTCACAAAAGATGCTATTGCAACAGGTTAATCTCATTCAAGGTGAACCATTGCATGAAAACTCAGTAGCTAACAACACCCAGCATTATTTAAGTTTATTTGGTCTAGATAGCACTCACCTGCCGCAAACTATTTCGAAGAGTTAAGGTCACTCGCTATATCGCTGTTGGCGTTAATCGCTGGGCTAACAAGGTGGCATTTCTAGCCACTAATCCATAAATAGATAGCTGTGGATTTGCGCCTAAGCTGGTTTGAAACATTGACCCATCAAATACAGATAAATTATCAAAGTAATGTGATTGGCCGAAGCTATCCACCATAGCTTTGATCGTGTCCTCGCCCATAGGACAGCCCCCCATGACATGCGCTGAAGCAACAATGGTTTTCAATAAGCGCAAATCCATTGAGCCTATGACTTCTTGCGCCTGCTTCCATGAGGTTAAAAATGATAGTCCATCATTCATTGGCAATACCCTTTTAGCCCCTGCAGCAAACTGTAACTCAGCCATAGATAAGAAGGCTTTTCTTGCGCCAGCCCAAAAGCCCTCAGTTAACGGATAATCCAATGCAAAACCATGATCGGTTAAGCGAACCTGTCCACCAGCACATTGTTCATTAAAGCCGTCTCGTATCAGTGCAATCACCACCTGCAACTTATTAAAGTTAGCCATTAACTGCGCATGGCTCTGACCAAAACCAATAGTTTTAGAGGCAATTAACACGGGGTGAATTGGCGCAACTTCTAATTTATAGCCTAAATCACCTGTCGCGCCGTCATGCCAAACAAACTGATCGGAGTAAATAGATTGCGGCGCACCGCTGTGACCATTAATCTGATCATCGAACATAGCACCTGATAATAATGAAGGGTGCAAAAAGGTTTTACCCAATAGCTTATGTGGATCAGGCACATTTGAACGCATTAAAATGGTGGGCGTATGGATTGCACCAGCACTTAAAATATAATGTTTGCCACTGAAGGTTAGTTCCACACCAGTAGGCTGTAAACCTTCAGTTAAAGCATACGCAGTTAAACCACTTACCTTGTCGCCTTTATGCTCTAATCGAGTCACTTTGGCACGTGAAATCAAGGTTGCCCCCTTATTCAAGGCTGCAGGAATAGTGGTGACCAACATAGATTGCTTCGCATTCACCGGGCAGCCCATACCGCAGTACCCAGTGTTCCAACAGCCGCTGACGTTACGCTTAATAACCGTGTGTTCCCAGCCCAGTTTTTCACAACCTTCACGCAACACACCATTATTTCGATTCGGTTCATACTGCCATTCTTTGATGTTCAGGCGTTGTTCCATCTTTTCAAACCATGGCAACATCTCTTCGGCAGAAGTGTTGATTACCGAACGCTCAGCAGCCCAAAAGTCGAGCGTTGGCTTGGGTGTTCTAATCGATGTGGTCCAATTGATGGTTGTTGAGCCTCCAACGGCACGACCTTGAAAGATGCCAATACCTTTGTCAGCGGTTTTCATCGCTGCGGCTTGTTGATACAAATTAGGGTAAGCGTGGCGCTCTTCCATATCAAAATCTTTAGATGATTTGAGTGCGCCACCTTCGATCATGATCACCGTCAGCCCGGCATCAGTTAAGATCTCTGCCGCCGTTCCGCCACCAGCTCCCGTCCCAACAATAATAACATCTGCTTCAAAATGACGATTTTGCTGCAAAGTGCTGGCATCGATATGCTGCCAGCCAGATTCTAAACCCGTAGTAATAGGATCGATAATAGCCAATTGAATATACTCCTTTAGCAGAACAAATTGTGGCGGTTAGGTATTAAGCAAAAAAGTCGGTTTTGCGTAACCTAATTTTCCCCAATGAGCAGGGCTAGAATAATAGCTGGCTAGAATTAGCTCTCTTAAGCCTAGGTATGCAGTCTGAATCATATCTAAATAATGAAAACGCCACTCTTCAAGCATATCCACTAACTCAATGGGTGAGCGCAACATTAAAGGTGTCATACTTCCTGTGAGTAATAATAAACCGAGTCGGCTTTCAAGTAGGGCGAGTAACTCTTTAAGCTCTACTTGTTGCTCCTCTGGTAATACTGAAATGGAAGCCTGAATGGAATCCAAAGTGGTGTCTATGGCTATCTTTCTTTGGCTTGCAACCTCTGGTAAGGCGCCGTCTAATAACGCAGGGATCAACACACTGAATAACACACGATAATTAACGTCTTCACCCACTTGAATAGGATCGGATGAATACCAACTAACCCCTAACGCAAGCGCAGCGGTTCCCGCAAAAGCGCTGGTCAAAAAAGTACGACGTTTCATGCCATCACCCCTATTCTTTTGTTGTGAGATTTTTATCTGTGTTAAAGTGATATGAATGGTATTTAAACACACGTTTAAACTTTCACAAACACTCATAGAATGACACATGCCGACAAAAAGCCTTTTTACGCCACCTTGGTGGGCCGCTAACCCGCATATACAGACTATTTTGCCGTTTATATTTAAAGTGGACAAACCAGATATTTTCCGCCAAAGACAGGAACTACCAGACGGTGATTTCATCGATTTAGACTGGTCAGGTACCCCACAGAATGGTGAACCCATTTTGGTGATTAGTCACGGACTAGAAGGGGGCACAGAGTCGCATTATGCCCGTAGAATGCTAGTTGCGGCTAAGCAAGAAAAGTTATGTTCGGTTGTGCATCATCATCGCAGCTGCTCAGGTGTGCCTAATCGTCTTGCGCGAAGTTATCACAGTGGTGATTTCAACGATTTGGCATTCACTCTGCAACAACTCAAAACCTATTATCCTGATTCAGCATTATTTGCCGTGGGTTATAGCTTGGGCGGCAATGTATTAGCCAAATATCAGGGAACCACCCAAGATGATAGTTTACTCGATCGTGCGGTAGTCATATCAGCACCGTTAACGCTCAGTGCCTGCGCTAAAAAACTCGAAAAGGGCTTCTCTAAAATCTATCAAACTCATTTAATTACACGTTTACAACAAAAGATCAGTGAAAAAATAGATAATCATGATTTAGTTGCCCAAATGCCGCTAAGTAAAGCTGAGTTAAAGCAGCTAAAAACTTTTTATCAATTTGATGACAAAGTCACAGCACCTTTGCATGGATTTAACGGCGTAGAGGATTATTACACACGCTCAAGTGCATTGGGGTTATTAAAACATATCCGCAAACCGACCTTGATTATTCATGCCAAAGACGATCCCTTTATGACGGATGCCGTCATTCCAACTCAAGAAGAATTATCCGATAGCGTCCATTATGAGCTGCATGATAATGGTGGCCATGTCGGGTTTATTGATGGTGGCTGGCCATGGAAACCAAGCTACTATCTTGAAAAGCGGGTACTGACATTCTTACTTGCAAAGCAACCCGACACTCAACAAGGTGATAACCTATGATCATCCCCTATGAAACCCTGCTGGGATTAGATGCTGAAACGCTAAACAATTTGATTAAAGAACACTTACTGACTCAGGTGGAAGATGGTGGCTTTAGTGAATTTAATCGCCAACAACTGTCTGGCATGATTAACCAATGTAAACAGGCTTTAAAAACAGGTGAGCTTGTCGTCGAATACAGTGAAGATGACGAATCGATTGCCATTAGGCACCGACAAAATATTATTCATTCAAAATAATAACTCGGCCTAATATTGACCAAAAGGTCTTAACTACCGTATAAATGTGAGTCCAACGTATACATTGCATTAACAAAATGCCATGTAGTAAATATTTATTCTTATGATTTCTAGGCAGGAACAATGTCAGCTAAACACCCTATTATTGCTGTAACGGGCTCATCTGGCGCCGGTACAACAACAACGACAATGGCTTTTACGCATATTTTTCGCCAACTGGGGATTAATGCGGCCTTTGTTGAGGGAGACAGCTTTCATAATTTTACTCGTGCCGAAATGGAAGTGTTAATCCGTAAATCCCAAGCTGAAAATCGTAATATTAGTTATTTCGGTCCAGAAGCGAATAACTTCATCAAACTAGAAGAATGTTTCACCAGCTACAGTGAAACCGGCACAGGTAAAACCCGCAGTTATTTACATACCTTTGATGAAGCCGTTCCCTTTAACCAAATGCCAGGTACTT
The DNA here is from genome assembly GCF_014647215.1 of Shewanella aestuarii. Taxonomy (GTDB): domain Bacteria; phylum Pseudomonadota; class Gammaproteobacteria; order Enterobacterales; family Shewanellaceae; genus Shewanella; species Shewanella aestuarii. Next base: position 265,623 of record NZ_BMOT01000002.1, on the reverse strand, counting down.
TCACCCAGTGGCGAGATTTACCACCTAACACAGATATGTTGTATTACGAAGGGTTACACGGTGGCGTGGTTACCGATGATGCTGACGTCGCAAAGCATGTTGATCTACTCATTGGTATGGTGCCGATTGTTAACCTAGAGTGGATCCAAAAGATTATTCGTGACACCAATGATCGTGGCCATAGCCGCGAAAAGGTAATGGGCTCAATCGTGCGCAGTATGGATGATTATATTAACCATATGACGCCGCAATTCTCTCGTACTCATATTAACTTTCAACGTGTACCTACCGTTGATACTTCCAACCCTTTTAGCGCCAAAGACATTCCAAGTTTAGATGAAAGCTTTGTGGTTATTCGTTTTCGTGGCATGAATAATGTCGACTTCCCTTACTATTTGAGCATGATCCAAGGCTCATTTATGTCTCGGGTAAACACTTTAGTGGTTCCCGGAGGCAAAATGTCTTTAGCGATGGAGTTGATCTTAACGCCATTGATTAAAGATTTAATGGATAAGCGGATTGAAGTTGAAAAACTAGATGACTAAAACAGTTCAACAACATGACTAGGGAGAAATTGTTAAGCCCGTTAGCCGCCTTCGGCTTAACAAGGGTTGATGCACTAAACTATGGCGTTTTTGAATCAGACGTCATGCGGGTTAAGCTATTTTAGATAACAACTTTGCCAGTAAAAACGATTAATGCAGACTTAAGTTTGCATTAAGCTAGTTATATTATTCTACCGCTATCGGGACTTCAGGCGAAAGAACGATAGCTGATATGCTCATGTGTTAATTCCCCCATATTTATCTGTTAGCACCTTGAGCATATTGGCGTTTACTTATCTGAATGCCTTTTCTATCCAGCTTAATCAACAAGCGGGATCACCTCACGGTAAGCTTGATTATTCTCGTACTGTTGTAACCGCTGTAAAAACTCATCGCTTTTAGCCACTTCAGGGTAAAGTTTTAAGGCATCAATCGCCTTTTTCTGGACGCTCACCGCTTGGGTAAAATCGCCAAGCTCGGCATAACCTGCAGCTAAATTATCTAATATGGTCGGATCGCCTTGATTAGCCTCAAGCAGTTTGAGTGACAAACTCACCGCTTTCGAACCGTCACGATATTCGGATTCAGGGCAAGTCGCTAAAATCCATGCCACATTGCCTAAAGAAACATCATCCCCAGCGGTACCGAACTGAGCCAAAGCTTTACCGCAGTTGCGCTCAATACCATCACCACCAGCAGCATAAATAAAACCTAAACGAAAATTAGCCCACTTATCGCCTTGCTCGCTCATGGCCAAATACCATTTCTCGGCTTTTAACAGATTACGCGGTACTAATTTTCCTTCAAAGGTTAAATCAGCAATCGTTTGCTGGGCTTTTAAGTGCTGCTGATTAGCGGCCTGTTCAACCCACATAAACCCTTCAGGAACATTAGGGGTGACAAACCGTCCCGATAAGTACATTAATCCCAGTAAAAATTGCGCGTCAGCATCACCTTGTGAGGCTTTTAATTGAATGTGTACCACTCGAGATTGTGTTTGAGAGGCCATAGTTTGAGGCAGTGTAAATGCTTGCACGTCAGGTAGTATTACCTCATGCAATAAGGCACAACATAATCCAATTTGAAATAACTTTTTCACATTAACCTCGATAACGACAGCAACAACATATTCAACATAAACCATCTGAGACTTGCAATACAATAAACTATCATAGAACATGCACCAATTATTAATGATAATTAATATCAATAATAAAAATCACTCTTACATAAACGCTTAGGTGAAATTATTGTGATTTTGCCCAGACTATGACATTTTAATTGACCCAACGCCCAAATATGAGCAAATAAATCTAAAATTGAGCCAGTTAATATAGAATGCCGTGTTACTAAATTCGATCTCCATCAAAGTTTTACCTTAGTAAACAGCGTAAAATGCTTAATTAGAGATTACTTACTTACTTTTTAATCAATCGAGGAATATACAATGGCTCTGATTGGTAAGCCAAAACCAGATCCTACATTGGAATGGTTTCTGTCACACTGTCACATTCATAAATACCCAGCAAAAAGCACATTGATCCATGCTGGTGAAGATTCTGATACGTTATATTACATCGTTAAAGGTTCAGTTGCGGTATTGATTAAAGATGAAGAAGGTAAAGAAATGATCCTGTCTTATCTCAATCAAGGTGACTTTATCGGCGAGCTAGGCCTGTTTGAAGAACAAGCTGAACGTACGGCTTGGGTTCGAGCAAAACAGGCCTGTGAGATTGCTGAAATCTCTTACAAAAAGTTTAAGCAGCTGATCCAGGTTAATCCTGAAATCCTGATGAAATTATCTGCTCAAATGGCTTACCGCTTACAAAGCACCAGCCAAAAAGTGGGTGATTTAGCTTTCTTAGATGTTGCTGGTCGTATCGCGCAGACATTATTACATCTTGCGAAAGAGCCTGATGCAATGACACACCCTGACGGTATGCAAATCAAAATTACTCGTCAAGAGATTGGCCAAATTGTTGGCTGCTCACGTGAAACCGTAGGGCGTATCTTAAAGATGCTTGAAGAGCAGAATTTGATTCAAGCGCACGGTAAAACAATCGTGGTTTACGGTACGCGTTAAGTTAAGCTTCAGCTTGATTTAAGCCAAGATTATTAAAGTGGTGACAGTTTATCTGAACACCACTTTTTTTATGTCTTGGAGTGAGTATGTCCTTGTTTATCACTATAGGCTTATTTAGTCTTAGTACATTAAACACCCACTTAGTTGACGCCCAACAACTATTTGAAGTGGATCATGACCATGTGCAACAGCTGGTCAGCCAAGGCTATATCCGCTCTTTAGATGACAGTTTAAATTGGTTAGCCCAATATTGTGATGTTCAGCTAATCGATGCACAGCTGTTTCAGCAGAACAATACCTGGCGATATGATCTACAATTACAGTTAAAACAAGGTCACACCGTTAATCTGCAATTTGATGCAAAAAGTGGTACTCTCAATTCGTTAACTCAATTACCTAGTGAATGCACACAACATGAAACTGCTACTCGTTGAAGACAATCCACTTTTAGTGGCTGAACTAGAAAAGCAACTCAAACAAGCTGGCTATGTTACCGATGTAACAGACAAGGCCATTGAAGCCGATTACCTCATTAAAGAAACCCAATACGACTGCATTATTCTTGATATTGGCTTGCCTGATGGTAATGGCCTTAATTTAGTCACCAGTTGGCGCGAAAAAGGCATAGAAACGCCGGTGATTATGCTCACAGCTCGTTCGCAATGGCATGAAAAGGTCGAAGGATTTAACGCCGGTGCCGATGATTATTTAGGTAAACCATTCCACGCTCAAGAATTACTCGCGCGTATTCAAGCCTTGATTAATCGGGCCCATGGCCGTGCGAACAGCTCTTCAAAGCAGCTCAGTTTTGCGGGGGTAACCTTAGATGAAGCAGAGCAAAAAGTGATAGTCGCTGAACAAGAGTTTGAATTGACAGCGATGGAATTTAGATTACTAAAAATCTTTTTAATGTCGCCTAAAAAGCTGCTTTCAAAAACACAGCTAACCGATAAGCTGTATCAATTTGATGATGAAAAAGAAAGTAATGTTGTTGAAGTATATGTCACCCATTTACGTAAAAAGTTAGGCAAAACCACGATTGAAACACGACGGGGACAAGGATACATTTTCCACGGCATAGTGGAACAATGATCTCAATTCGTTCAAAGCTCAGCCTCTGGTTGAGCGGTCTTGTTATTTTAAGCACTATCATAGGGTTAATGCTATTTGAATCTATGCTCAGAGAAGCCTTTCACGACTCTATCATCAATCGTCTTGAAGAGGATTTAGAGCATGTCATTCTGGCCACTCGGTTACAAGATGGCGAAATTGAAATTGACTCACGCCAACTGTCCAGCTTTTACAAACCCGCATATTCAGGCCGTTATTACCAACTCAACTTACCCAATCAAGTGATCCGCTCGCGATCATTGTGGGATGTTGAACTGGAAATTGCGCCGTTAGCAGATTCTGAAAAACGTGTATGGCAGGCAAAAGGCCCTAAGAATAATGATATGCAGCTATTATCAATTGGCATTGGTTCAGAGGCCACGCCGAATACGGCAACCTTGACCGTTGCACAGGATCTGAGTATCGGCAGGCGCGTGTTCAGTGAAGTATACGGCACTAAATTAGCCATTAATATTGGTATGTTACTGGCCATGATCTGCGGGATTTTTGTGATTTTACGGCAGTCTTTCAAGCCTGTGAAGAAAATCCAACAATCTTTAGCTAGATTAAGACAAGGCGAAATCAGTGCCCTTGACACTCAGCAGATCCCCACTGAAATTCAACCGTTAGCAGAAACTTATAATCAATTACTCGACTACACGGCAAAACAAATAGAACGTAGCCGTAATAACCTAGGCAACTTAAGCCATGGGTTAAAAACTCCGTTAGCAATTATGCAACAGCAGGTAGAAGCGCTGGGATTAACCGATCCTGAAACCGCGATAGCCATGCAACAGCAGCTAGATCAGATAAGAAAAATGATCGAACGTAAACTCGCCGCGGCAAGGGTGACTGGCGATATGCTTCCAGCTGCACAAATGGTGGTAAATAAAGACTTTACCAGCTTGGTCAATACATTAAACAAGGTATATCGCCATAAAATCATATCTGGTGAACTCAATAATCCCCAGCAATTGTCGCGTATTCCTATTCACAGAGAAGATGGTATGGAACTGTTTGGCAACCTGCTTGATAATGCGTTCAAATGGGCAAATTCAAATGTGCAAATATCCCTTAAAAAACAGCATGGACATTCTATTATTATCACAGTTGATGATGATGGTCCTGGTGTCCAGCAGGATCAATTAGCGCTACTCACAGCGCGAGGTACGCGTTTAGATGAAGACGTTATGGGTCATGGATTAGGATTATCGATTGTTAAAGAGATCTGTGACCAATATGGATTTTCATTGCAGTTTAGCGCCAGTGAACTGTTGTCAGGTCTAGCGGTAACCGTTGTTATTCCGCAAACTCAATCGAGTATTTAATACCAATCGTAATAAATAACTGATCTTTCTAGCTTGTGATAATACCTGATAACGGCGTTAGATTTTTTGATTGTAGAATAACTACTTATCAAAAAAATCTGCCTTGTTATCACGCATTTTTCCTACGCTATTTCAGGCCACTTATTTACTGTGATTGGTATAAGTGCACTATGTTAGGCAACAAAAAAGCCTCATCTGCTTTAAACTGCAAAGATGAGGCTTTAAAGTTTCATGTAGCATCACAACCGAACTTTACGCTTGCATGACTTACATCATGACATTGGTGCTTTCAAAAATCTTGTCCGCTGATGCAGCCACAAACCCAGTGTAAAGCTTGCCATTCTCCATTGGATAACGACGGGCAAACTCATAGAAACAACTTGGGATCTCAGCATCGCCATCAGTAAAGCTTACGACAACTTTATCCGCCATGGTTGAAGATTGCTCTAATAACACCTCAGGTGTACCTTTAATTTCGCCACCTGATGCATTAAGCACAAATCCAGCATCTTTTAATGCCTGATTCACATCTTCTATACGCTCGAAATCAGGTAGATCATTGATGGATACGGTGAAGTGGTTAGCACGATAACCAATTGCAGCAACCCAAGCAGCATATTCGCTTTCGGCCAATAACGCCTGATATGTGGCTTTATCTAATTGCCAGTGACGACCAGAATAAATAAAGTTATCTGCAACTAAAGCAGACTCATCAACCTGGTCAATAAAACCTTTAATGGTCTGTTGTAGTTGAGGACTAAATTCTTCTACTAATAACTCAGAAATAAACACTTTAGGCTGAGTCGGGTCTGGATGTTCAAAGTGTTTTGCAACTAGCTTTTTCTGCTCAAACTTATAGTCACCGCAATCAACATAACCAATAGAGGTAAAATGTTTAGCCAATACACTTAAATTTACTTTGGCAATATTAAAGGTACGAAGTGCAATATGATCATTGATGATCGGTGCACCTTTTCCGAGTAATTGATGAATTTTTGCAGCAGATGGGGTCATTTTTATATAGTCTTGCCACATAGCAGCAAACAACGTGTTCACGTCAGTATGCATGGTTAAATCCTTCTAAAATAAAGATTAAAATTAAATTCGGGGTAATCGCAATCTGATGTTTCAAATTTAAACACGCGTTAAGGACTAACTTAACGCGCATCAACAACTGCGCCTAATAGTTAACCTCAGCTCTTAACCCGAGTGAAGGTTAGTTAGGCTAAATGCAGTTAAATCGATAAACCTGGGCTTAGGCTTGTTGGTAAACTCACGCTGTCAGCTTCCATTGAAGCCACAGGATAAGCACAATAATCAGCAGCATAAAATGCACTTGCTCTGTGATTACCAGAAGCGCCAACACCACCAAACGGGGCTGCACCAGATGCACCCGTAATTTGCTTATTCCAGTTAACAATACCTGCGCGGATACGAGCTAAGAAGTAGTCATAATCTTCACGACTATCGGCCAATAATCCTGCTGATAAGCCATAACGGGTATCATTAGCCAAGCGGATAGCTTCATCAAAATCACTGTAGCGCACTAACTGTAATAATGGCCCGAAATACTCATCATCTGGTAACTTTTCAATTGCCGTTACATCAATCAATCCCGGTGACACTATACCTGTGCCCACTTCAACTTGTTGAAGCTCAATTAACGATACGCCACCTAACGACTGTAAAGTTGCTTGTGCTGCAACCATTCCGCGTGCTGCGGTTTCTGAGATCATCGAGCCCATAAACGGTTGTGGCTGACTATTCCATGCGCCGACTTTAATTTGCTTTACAGCAGCGATTAGCTGAGCAATTAATTCATCGCCTTCTGCGCCTTGTTCAACATACAAGCGACGCGCACAGGTACAACGTTGGCCAGATGAAATATAAGCCGATTGGATAATGTCGTGAACAGCCGCTTTAGTATCGCTTACTCCTTTAATAATTAAAGGATTATTACCACCCATTTCTAAAGCTAAAATCTTACCCGGATGACCCGCATATTGCTGATGTAAAATATGGCCTGTACGTGAGCTACCAGTAAAGAACAATCCATCAATTTGAGGATGAGAAGCCAGTGCTTTACCCGTTTCAACTTCACCTTGAACCAAGTTAATAATGCCCGCTGGTAATCCTGCTTTTTCCCAACATTTAAGCATCAGCTCAGCTACTTTAGGGGTTAATTCTGACGGTTTGAATACCACAGTATTACCGGCTAATAAAGCTGGCACGATATGACCATTCGGTAAGTGACCAGGGAAGTTATACGGCCCAAATACTGCAACAACACCGTGAGGCTTATGACGTAATACTGCACGTCCGGCTGGTAAATCGTCGGTTTCTGTACCAGTACGTTTATCATGCGCTTTAGCTGACAAACCAATTTTACCTATCATGGCACCCGCTTCTGTTGCGGTTTCCCATTGTGGCTTTCCGGTTTCTTGTGCAATTGTTTCGGCAATTTCAGCTTTGTGAGCTTCTAACTGATCACGATAAGCTTCAACAATCGCTAAACGGCCTTCATAGCCTAGCATAAACCAATCAAACTGAGCGGCTCGAGCGGCTTCTACAGCGCTATCTACCTGCGCTGCTGTGGCGGTTTTACCTTGCCAAATGACTTCGCCATTTGCTGGGTTAGTTGATTGAACATCATGGCCTTCGCCAGCTAGCCATTGACCTTTAATAAATTGAGTCATCGTATTCTCCTACAATGAAAGCACACGAACTTGTTGCCCATTTTCAACCATTAAGCCCTGAGCTAGTTCTGGTGATAGGACAACATTGTCATGTTCATCAGATACACTAAGCTTTGCCGCAGTTGCGCGATAATCTGCCAGCTTGGTATTTGAAATAATGAATTGGGTGTCGGTATGAGGCATCTTGCCAATTTCAACGGTTAATAAACGACTGCGTTTAACAGATTTTATATCCGTTAAACCACATTCAACCGTTGGGCCACCATCAAAAATATCGACATAATTTCTAAACTTGAAACCTTCAGCTTGCAATAGACGCAATGCTGGTTTGGTATTGGTGTGTACTTCACCAATCACGTTTTGTGCTTTTTTAGGTAACATACACACATAAACAGGACTGCGAGGCATCATTTCGGCCATAAACGCTTTTTTACCTAAACCTGATAGGTAATCAGCTTCAACAAAATCAATACCAAGAAAATGCTTTTGTAACCACTCATAAAAAGGAGAGTCACCTTTCGCATCGCTTACACCACGCATTTCTGCAATGACAGTTTCGCCAAAACGATGCTGATGTTGAGCCAGAAACAAAAAGCGAGAACGGGATAACATGCGACCGTTATTCCCCTTACGATAGGCATCTTTTAAGAATAAAGTACATAACTCAGCAGCCCCGGTGTAATCGTGGCATAGGGTGAGTGTTTCAACTTCATTGCGAACGGCAATTTGCTTTGAATGGTAAACTTCTGTTCCTAAACGGTAATGGTAAAACGCGTCTTCCATCCCAACTGCGGCTTCAATACCACAAGTTCCAACCACTTGCTTTGTGGTGGTATCTTCAAGGACCATTAAATAGCCTTCATCGAACGGCTTATTAACGTCTTTAGTAAAAGATGCTTCAGCCCTCGCAATCTTTGAACGCAGCAAATCTTCATTTACTGGTAAAGAAGTGAATCCATGGCCAGACTCGACGGCAATGCCGTAAAGCGCTTCATAATCACTGGCACAGATTGGACGTATGATTAACATCTAAATCTCCTCATGGTGTTAGACAAGTAAGGCGTTAACAACAATGGAAAACGCCTTTATCTAACACTGACCCAAACAAAAAGAGCGCAAGTCAATGCGCTCTTTATGTATTAACCTGCAACCACTTTGGCAACAGCACGTTCAAAACGCGCTAAACCTTCAGCGATGTCAGCTTCTGGGATCACTAATGAAGGAGCAAAACGGACTACGTTAGCACCAGCCATCAGAGTCATAACTCCCTCTGCAACTGATGCAACTAAGAAATCACGACTGCGGCCTTCATACTTTTCATTAAGTACCGCACCTAATAACATGCCTTTTCCACGCACTTCGCTGAATACATCATATTTAGCGTTGATGGCAGCAAGACCATCGCGGAATAACTGTTCACGGTGCTTAACGCCTTCTAATACTTCTTTAGTATTCACAACATCCATTACCGCATTACCGATAGCACAGGCTAATGGATTGCCGCCGTATGTTGAACCATGAGTACCAATTTTAAGATGAGCGGCAATTTTAGCGGTTGTTAACATTGCTGCAATCGGGAAACCACCACCTAACGCTTTAGCGCTAGTTAAAATATCAGGAACAATGTCAGTGCCCATATAGGCAAATAATTCGCCTGTACGGCCAACACCAGTTTGTACTTCATCAAAAATGACCAATGCATCATGCTTGTCCGCTAATGCGCGAACCGCTTTTAAGAATTCAGGGTCACCATTGATAATACCACCCTCACCTTGTAAAGGCTCAAGCATGATGGCACAAGTCTTGTCAGAAACAACGGCTTCTAATGCTGCGATATCGTTAAATGGTACGTGAGTGATACTTTGTGGTTTAGGACCAAAGCCATCAGAATAAGCCGCTTGACCACCTACTGTAACAGTAAAGAATGTACGACCATGGAAGGCTTTATCAAAGGCAATGATTTGATCTTTTTGTGCTCCGTGGTTATCTAAAGCATAACGACGAGCAAGCTTTAAAGCCGCTTCATTTGCTTCAGCACCCGAGTTAGCAAAATAAACACGCTCAGCAAAAGTGGCGTTTACTAATTTAGTCGCCAATGCTAATGCTGGCTCGTTCGTCATAACATTCGAAAGATGCCAAAGTTTTTCACCTTGCTCTTTCAATGCTGACACTAATGCAGGATGACAATGTCCTAAACAGTTAACTGCAATGCCACCGGCAAAATCGATAAATTCGTTACCTTCTTGATCCCAAACACGGCTACCTTCACCTTTAACAGGAATTACCGCGGCAGGCGCATAATTAGGCACCATTACTTCATCAAACTGGGCACGGTTAAGATTCATTTCAACAGTCATTCAATTTCATCCTTTGTTTTTGTAAACGGCTGCAAAGCCGCTAAATATCGTCGTTTTCATTGTTATTTAATCGGGTAACGACGAATGCTTGTATAACTTATTAACCATTATTAGCGAAAATGTGATCAAAATACCAGTAATCGCCAATTAACTTCTGTTAAGGCAGCGCTATAACTGAATAAAGATTGATAAAAAGGGCCGATTAAAGCGCTTTAACTGGGGCTATTCAGCATAAATAGTCATAAAAAAAGTTATTTGATCGTTAAATGAGTGGCAATTCATAGAAAATGAATAATTACACAAAATTAACATAGTTATATGCACTACTGAATAATCTACATGTCCCTGCTTATCTTTAGTTCACCTCCATTAGACAGAAGCAATTAAATGGATAAACAAAAATCTCAGCAATTTAGCATTTGAATCGCACATTTAAGTTAACCTCTATTCGGGTTAATAAACAATAAACGCGATTTTAAGCACTCATATTTAATTGTTTACAGTCAAAGTTGAACCTTGTGCTGATAACAATGTGGATTCACCCGTTAATGGCATGCCTATTACAAATAAATGCAACAGAGTTAGCAGTGCAAAGAGCAGTTTGATACGCCTTAATTATCCCGTTCTGAGGATAGTTACTCAATGGGCATAGGAAAAACCAAGCAAAACACCACAGCTAAAAAATAAGCAGCCGTTTGATTTTGGTGTATACATTTTATTGTTCAACAATTCGCCGAAAAAATAACCTTGAAACATTTCGTTAAGTTAAATCGAGTTTTCGATAATTCTGTGCTTTGAGTCGAATCACTTCTTGGGGGGTGAACTCATAATAATCCAGCAAAATTTTTCGCTCTTGCGGCTCGAGCAACTGATATTCTTCTAATAATATGATTTTTGCAAAACAGCTGGCTTTAGCGACGATGGCTGCATCAATTGATAAATCGCTAAAATGGTAATCTTGGTCTAACTCTTTTAATACTTTTGTAATCGCACTGTCGCTAAATTCTAGTTGCTCAAGTAATTGCCAATTTAAATGATGCCCATGCTCCATCACATGATTAAAGACTTGTTCAGCAGGAAACTCTGTCGCCATAACTGCATCATAAACCTCTTTATCGCGGCTTTGGCTGGCTTCTCGCAACCAAGTACCCCAATGCTTTTCAAACACTTTAGCACTGCTGCTCAGAATGACTGAGGTGCCTAACTGGTACAGCAAGGCACAGGTATAACTGACGTGAGTTGGACGATTGTGCAATTGCGCTAAGGCTTGAGCAGCAATCGCGGTAATCATGCTATAGCGCCATAATTTGCGGGTGGTCCAAAGCAAATTTGCATGGCCGCTAGGAAGCCAATGGCGAATACAAAAATAAGGAATTAATAAACGCAGATTCTCAAGACCAATATAATTTAAAATTAACTTAATATCAGTAACTTGAACATCGGAGGTTTTAGGGCGACGATGCTTAGACGCAGGACTGTTAATCAGGGTGATTAAATCTCGTGAAAGCCAAGATATGCTTGAAATGATTGGTCTTATTCGGCCAAAATTGGGGTCTTTTTCAAGCAATAGATCAAGGAGTAAAATTTGCCCTTCTAGTACACCTGAATGGCTTAATAACAATTCTGTCGAAGCCAATTTATGTTCAATACTATTATTAACAGTTTCGGTTAATTGCTGGGAAATGGCCTTATAAATAGCCTGAGCTTTAGCCTGCTTTTCTAATCTAAGTGTGATCGCTTGACGTTCAATATCCAGTTTATTGGCATCGGCTTCAAGTTTGTCGTTGACATCATCCTCCATAGCCGCAGCCTTGTGCTTACCGACAATAAGATGTTGATATAAACGTCGCTCAATTTCAATCAACTTACCTGGACGAACTCCACCTGCTATCGATACTGCCACGCAATTAAACCTTATCTGTAATCATAGTTAACATAATAAAAATTAAGGCTTCCTAAAGGAAGCCTTAATTGATCTAACAAAGGTTTATTTTTTTAACTCTTGCTCAAATAGCTTATAAATTCGACGATATTCATCTAACCAGCTTGAGGGCTGTTTAAAGCCGTGCGGCTCTACAGGATAAATTGACGTTTCAAACATCGGCTTTTCCAGTTCGATTAAACGTTGCACCAAACGCACGCTATCTTGGAAGAAAACGTTATCATCTAATACCCCTGTCATAATTAATAACGGTTTTTGCAATCCATCAGCATGTTCAATCGGTGAACTACGCTCATAGGCAATAGGGTCGATATCCGGTGTATTAAGGATATTAGAGGTATAAGGCGCATTATAATGTGCCCAATCAGTTACAGGACGCAACGCCGCTCCAGCTTGAAATAACTCAGGTTCATTGAATAATGCCATAAAGGTTAAGAAACCACCGTACGAACCACCATAAGTACCCACTTTAGCGGTATCTACATTGGCGTTATTTGCCATCCAAGACACACCATCTTTTAAGTCTTCAACTTCAGGTGTGCCCATATTACGGTAAACAGCAGTTCGCCAATCGCGCCCATAACCTTTTGAACCGCGGAAATCCATATCCATCACTACATAGCCCTGTTGCGCTAACATGTTGTGGAACATAAATTCACGGAAGTAACCTGAAAAGCCGTAATGGGCATTTTGCAGATAACCCGCGCCATGGTTAAAAATCACTGCGGGGTATTTATCAGCGCCTTGCGCTTCAAAGCCCTCTGGTAAATAAACTCTGGCGTAAACGTCACCCGCACCATGATTAGAAGGCACAGCGACAACTTTAGGGGCTTGCCATGCATATTCTTTGAATGCATCACTGGTGTAATCGGTTAATTGAGAGAGTTTTCCACCAATAGGTTGAATATACAATTCATTAGGTTTAATCAGTGAAGAGGCATCAAGCAATAAAGATTGTCCATCCGGGCTTAATACATACGATAAAGTACCAAACCAGTTTGTCAGCTGCTCCATTTTTCCCGATGCTATTTCCACACGGTAAACGTTATAGCTACCAGGATGGTCGGCATTCGCGCGATACACAATATGCTTAGCATCAGGTGATAATGTCACATCATCAACCACAAACTGACCTTGAGTAAGTGCCCGTGCTTTTTTGCCGACTTCTTTTACATATAAGTGTGAATAACCCGTTTCTTCTGATAAAAAATAGAAGCTGTCAGAGTTAGGCAACCAACCATATTGATTAAAATTATAGTTAACCCATGCATCATCATGTAAACGATGCTCTGTCGTTAAGGAACCTTTATCTAGATCAACAGACGCTATCCAGCGATCTTTGTTGTCTACGGCTTCAATCATAACAAGCAGTTTATTTTCAGTAGGGTGCCATTGAATCGCGCTTTGGCTCCACTCCCAATCTTGCATCAATTGAATTAAACGAGGTGATTTCTTGCTTTCATATGTCTCACCTTTTGCAGCCGCATTTTCTTGTTTTACGTCAGCGAGTACATCTTCATCGAACCCTGTTAACCCTTCAATGGTAATGTCTTTTTTCACATGTTCAGTTAAATCTAGCACCACTAAACGCTGGCCAGGAAACTTATCCTCTGCCACTCGAGCTCTAGCTGGCACAGCGTCAACATAGCCATCTTGTCCAAGATAGTTTGGCATAATGTCGTGTTCAGCGCGCCAGGTATAATTTTTATCGGTTAATGCGAGTAAGGCATAGCGTCCATCTGCTGACAAACTAATATCAGAGACCACTTCTGCATCACCTAAATACCAGGTCTTGGCTGCAAAGCTAGGGTCAACCTCAGCTAACTGCTGCTGATATTGCTGTTGTGCTTTGGCGTTATTATGCTGCAGTGCAACATATTCGATTAAACGATGTTGCTGCTTAGCAATATAAGAACTTGGATCTTGGATTGATTTAGGTTCATTTGCCATTTGGATATTAGCAATCTGTTCAATCAAGCCTGATGACTGATGTAAACGGAAAATGTTATTTCCCTGCCAATAAGCTAAATCACCATTAGAAAGAAATCGCACACCGCTGATGGCAGCATTTTGTTTAGTAATTTGGTTAATTTCACCATTAACTAAATCTTTAACAAAAAGATTACCTTGGTAAAGGTAAGCTTTTTTCGTGCCCGCTAAATTAAGTACCGCGTTTTTTTGATCGGCTAAGTGCAATTGATCTAAATTAAGTTTACTGGCCGAATTTTGCTCAATGCCTTGTAGGTAATAATCCGCTACAGGCGCTTGATGAGCTTGACGTTTAAAATAAATTGACTGGCTATCGTCTGACCAATAAGCGCCTTGAGCAAAAATCCCCATCCAATCTGGGTTAGCCATAATTTGGTTTAAGGTTAATGGCTGCTGCGCTTTTGGAGGCTGCGCTAAGGGAACTTGAACGGATACGTTATTGCTCAGGGTATTGGTTTGAGCAGGGGCTTGTGCTGTAGCACTGCAGCCGCTAACAAGCGCAAGCGTTAAGGCACTAAAAGCAAAACGACGAATGAAAGGCGAAGTAATCGCAAAACCAGACATAATTATCCCTATAATGAAGATGTTATTATTTTAGGGGTACTTTATAGCACAATTGCATACAAGGTTTCGCGCTGAATTATGCGGAAAGTTGTAACAGAATGACTTTGTAAATCGAATTATTAATTTACTTTTAGATCATTGACGTAAAAAATTAGCCAGTAATTCATGACCCTGCTCGGTCAATATCGCTTCAGGATGAAACTGAACACTGTAAAGCGGCATCGTAAGATGACTCATGCCCATTATCTCACGGCCATGAATTGGGTCGTCGTACCAAGCGTCAAGCACAAATCCTTCAGGTAATGCATCAACCAGTAATGAATGATAGCGAGCAACAGTTAACGGCTGATTTAAGCCTTGAAATAACCCTTTGCCGGTATGACTTATGATGCTGGTTTTACCATGCATAACCCGCTTTGCCCGAATGACATTGGCACCAAAAACCTGTGCTATAGCTTGATGCCCTAAACAAACACCGAGTATCGGTAATTTTCCCGCATATTGGCGGATCACATCCAGTGAAATACCCGCTTCATTGGGTGAGCAAGGCCCTGGAGAGATAACAATGTGCGAAGGGGATAACTTATCTATGTCAGCAACTGTAATTTCATTATTACGTTTAACCACAATCTCTTCACCTAGCGCTTGAAAATACTGCACTAAGTTAAAGGTAAAAGAGTCGTAATTATCTATCATCAGCAACATGCTAATTCCGGCTTAGTTGGGTCACTACCATTAAAAAAACCAGCACTAAGGCTGGTTTTCTATTAGACCTTATGTTGTTTACTTTACAACAGTGAGGTGGCTTTTACGTTTCGGCTTTTCGTCATCTTTTGCTACTTGCGGCTGTGCAGCCTTAGTATCAACAGAAGCTAATCCTGGCGATGTCTCTTTCGGTTCATCATCAGCTATGTAAGCATCTTCCATATCAAACACAGTGCCGGCACCATTTTCACGAGCATAAATAGCAATGATTGAGGCCATAGGCAAGTAAACTTGCTGTGGCACTCCACCAAAACGAGCATTAAACTCAACAGCGTCATTATTCATTTGTAAACCCATAACAGCACCTGTGCTGATATTTAAAACAATTTGTCCATCTTTAACAAATTGTTGAGGTACCTGAGTACCTTCTACAAATGCATCAACCACAACATGCGGCGTAAAGTGATTATCCATTAACCACTCATAATAAGCCCGCAACAAATA
Source organism: Shewanella aestuarii (assembly GCF_014647215.1). Taxonomy (GTDB): domain Bacteria; phylum Pseudomonadota; class Gammaproteobacteria; order Enterobacterales; family Shewanellaceae; genus Shewanella; species Shewanella aestuarii. Next base: position 249,800 of record NZ_BMOT01000002.1, on the reverse strand, counting down.
AGGACGGTTAGGAGTAATAGCTTTCATTACATGCCCATGCGCATTTCGCGCTCAGCCTCTGTTAACGATGCTTTAAATGACTCACGTTCAAAAATACGGGTCATGTAAGCATTAATTTCTTTTGCTGTACGAGGATCTAAATTGATACCTAATACAGGTAGACGCCATAATAATGGGCCTAAATAGCAATCAGATAAACCAAATTCTTCATTCATGAAGTATGGCATCTCAGCAAAAACGGGTGCTAAAGCAACTAAGCTTTCAGTCAACTCTTTACGAGCTGCATCCGCTTTGTCACCTTTACGAATACGTTCTACAAGAGCATACCAATCAGTATCTATGCGATGCATCATTAAGCGGCTTTGGCCACGTGATACAGGGTAAACAGGCATAAGTGGTGGGTGCGGGAAGCGCTCGTCCAAATACTCCATAATGATACGAGATTCATATAACACTAATTCACGGTCAACTAACGTTGGCACAGAGTTATATGGATTTACTTCAAGTAGTTCTTCTGGCATTTCACTTGGGTCTACCTGTAAAACATCAACGGTAACCCCTTTCTCAGCCAATACGATACGCACTTGATGGCTATATAAATCATCGGCACCAGAAAACAGTGTCATGATAGAGCGTTTGTTGGCAGCAACAGCCATTTATACCCTCCAGAATCTAAAAAAACAAAACAAACGAGGGGCTAAGCCCCTCGTTTACATTACGCGGATAATACATTTTACCCGTTATTTGATGCTAGTGCACATCTTTCCAGTATTCTTTCTTCAAGAAGTAAGCAATGATGAAGAAAATAAACAGGAATCCGAGTACCCACCAACCTAAAGCTTCACGCTCTAACTTAACTGGATCACCTGAATATACAAGGAAACCGGTCAAATCACGCATCGCTTGGTCATACTCTTCAGCGGTCATTGAACCACCAGTGGTCACGAATGTGCCGTCTTCTTGTTTTACTGGAAGTCCTTGAAGACCTTGTAAAACATGAGGCATACCCACTAATGGGAATACGGTATTATTCACACCAAATGGACGAGACTCGTCTGCATAGAAGCCTTTTAAGTATGAGTAAACCCAATCAGCACCACGTACACGGGCAACTAAAGTTAAGTCTGGTGGCGCAGCACCAAACCATTTAGCAGCATCAGCTGTAGGGATTGAGTTTTCCATAAGCTCACCGATTTTAGCTCCGGTGAACATATACTTATTACGCATATCATCTGCAGAGATATTCAAATCCGTTGCGACACGCTCATAACGTTGATACTGAGTGCTATGACAACCAGAACAATAGTGTTGGAACATATCCAAACCACGCTCTAGTGAAGCTGTATCATGTAAATCAACGTTAGCGCTTTCTAAATGAACATTATGACCACCCGCTGCCATAGCAAGAGATGGCACTAATGTTACTAATGCAATCAATAACTTTTTCATTAGTGTGTCACCCTCGTTGGCTCTGGCTTAGTTTTCTCATTTTTACTGTACACCCAAAGGGCGACGAAGAAACCAAAATAAGTCAGAGTGAAAATACGTGCAACAATCGTTAGTGTAGGTGTTGCTGGAACCGCACCTAAATAACCTAAAACGATGAACGACACAGTAAATTGAGCAATGTTTATCTTGTGGATCAAACCACGGTAGCGGATTGATTTCACTTTACAGCGATCAAGCCAAGGTAGAATAAACAATACCGCAATCGACAAGCCCATGCCGACAACCCCTAATAGTTTGTCAGGAATTGCACGTAAAATTGCATAGAACGGCGTGAAGTACCAAACTGGGGCAATGTGCTCAGGTGTTTTCATTGGGTTCGCTGCTTCAAAGTTTGGCTTCTCTAGGAAATATCCACCACCTTCTGGCATAAAGAACAGCACGTAACAGAACACAATTAAGAAACCAGCCACACCCATAATGTCTTTAACAGTGTAATAAGGGTGGAATGGGATCGCATCAACTGGCCAGCCGTTTTCGTCTTTATTCTTTTTAATCTCAACACCATCAGGGTTGTTAGAACCCACTTCGTGTAAGGCGATTAAATGTAAGAACACCAATACAACTAACACTAAAGGCAAAGCAATAACATGCAATGCGAAGAAGCGGTTTAGCGTTGCACCAGAGATAACGTAGTCACCACGGATCCATAGTGTTAGGTCATCACCAATAACAGGAATGGCACCGAACAATGAAATAATTACCTGTGCACCCCAGTAAGACATTTGTCCCCAAGGAAGTAGGTAACCCATGAAGGCTTCAGCCATTAGCACGAGGAATATCAACATACCGAATAACCAGAGTAATTCTCTTGGCTTCTGGTAAGAACCGTAGATTAATCCACGGAACATATGTAAATAAATCACCACGAAGAACGCTGAGGCTCCGGTGGAGTGCATATATCGAAGTAACCAACCATATTCAACATCACGCATGATGTATTCAACAGAAGCGAAAGCACCTTCCGCTGTTGGTACGTAGTTCATGGTTAACCAAATACCTGTTAGTAACTGATTAACTAAAACTAATAGAGCTAATGAACCAAAGAAATACCAAAAGTTAAAGTTCTTCGGTGTCGGATATTGACCAACATGGCGATTATAGGTCGCCGTCATTGGGATGCGAGCATCAATCCAATCAATAATATTCTTAACCATTACGCCGCTCCCGTATCAAGACCGATGAGCACAGTATTGTCATCAACATAGTGATGTGGCGGAATAACGAGGTTCAATGGCGCAGGAACGCCTTGGAACACACGACCGGCCATATCAAACTTAGAACCATGACAAGGACAGAAGAAACCAGATGGCACACCTTCTACTTGCTCACCAAATGAATCTGGTAAATAAGTAGGTGAACAACCTAAGTGAGTACAAATACCGACAGCAATAAAGAACTCTGGCTTAATTGAACGTGCGGCATTTTGAGCGTACTCAGGTTGCTGCATTTCTTCTGAAGCAGGATCACGTAATTGGCCATCTAACGAGGCAAGTCCGTTTAATACAGCTTCTGTACGACGTACGACCCAAACAGGTTTTCCGCGCCATTCGACACGAATTAACTGACCTGGCTCTACTTTACTAATATTTACTTCGACCGGCGCACCTGCAGCTTTCGCTTTGGCACTCGGATTCCATGACTTGATGAAAGGAACCGCTACAGCTACGGCACCTGCACCACCTACTACGGCGGTTGCGGCTGTCAGGAATCTGCGACGTCCGGTATCGACTGGCGCATTGCTCATCCACTTATCTCCCAGAGGGTGTTGGAATTTTTATATTTCAATAATTTAACCCCTGTTAGGGTCGCGTTAAATTATCATAGTTTGAGGCGGGGCTCATTATAGCGAAAAATTAGAAGCAGATCATAGCGAAAACACACAACTAAATTGCGGATTAAGTCGTATTGACGAAAAAATGTAACTTTTTCGGTTTAAAAGTGAATATTTTTGAGCTGAAAATTAACAAAAATATGCCTATAAGCCATTGATTTAAATTAATATCAATTTAAACAAGTTTAGCTAATTTAGACCAAAGCAGTAGAGTTTAAAAATAATTATTTTTTTATAGCAAACGATGATAATAATTCACTAAATATAGGCACAAAAAAGCCCGATAACTATCGGGCTTTTCCACAAAAACTAACAAGTTAGTTTATTTTCCATTCATTGACTTCATGTACTTAAAGAAATCACTATCCGGCTCTAGCACCATGATATCTGAATTGCCTGCAAAACTTTCTTTATAAGCTTCTAAGCTACGTAAAAAGCCATAAAACTCTGCATCTTTGTTGTAAGCATCAGCATAAATCTTAGCCGCAAGCGCATCGCCGTCACCACGAATGGTTAATGCATTACGCTCTGCACCTGCAACTTTAACCGTCACGTTTGCATCGGTTGTTGCACGGATAATTTCAGCCTGTTCTTTACCTTGAGCACGATGCTCTTTTGCTACCGCTTGACGCTCGGCACGCATACGTTGGTAAATACTATTACTCACGTTTGCAGGTAAGTTAATTTGCTTAACACGAACGTCAACAACTTCAATACCTAAGTTAGCAGCACTTTCAGATGCATTGGTTAACGCATCAATTTGCAGCTCATCACGCTTACCAGAAACAATCTCTCTAATCGTGCGACGACCAAATTCGGTACGTAAATCGTTGCTGATTTTGGCTTGTAATAACTTTTCTGCATTGGCTTTAATACCGCCATTAGTAGAAAGATAATACTTTTCAAAATCATTGATACGCCATTTTACGTACGAATCCACCATTAAGTCTTTCTTTTCAGATGTAACGAAACGGTCAGCAGCACCATCTAAAGTCTGGATACGAGCATCCATATAACGTGGCTTATCTACAACTGGAAACTTAATGTGTAAGCCCGGTTGAAATACGCGAGTCACCTCTTCACCATCAATGTTGTCTTTGACTACTTTACCGAAGCGCGAAACGATAGCTCGCTCACCTTCGTTGACAACCATCACAGATGAAAAACCAATACCTAGGATCACCACAAGAATAATTAAACCAAATCTACCCATGAGTTATCCTCTCCCTTGGCGAGTTCGCTCTTCACGAGATAAACGACCATCTGTAGGCATACTCGTTACTGGAGTATTTGCATTACCTGAAACAGAGTTAATATGACGTTCAACTTCTGGCTCTACCGCTTTACGGCTAGCCTTATCATTGTTCATCAGCTTATCTAACGGTAAATACATTAAATTGCCGTTGTTTTTAGCATCAATTAACACTTTATTGGTATCAGACATCACATCTTGCATAGCATCTAAGTACAAACGTTTGCGAGTGACTTCTGGCGCCGCTTTATATTCAGGTAAAAGCTTTTCAAAACGAGCGACTTTACCTTCAGCTTCTAACACAACACGCTGCTTATAAGCATTTGCTTGCTGCGCCATACGTTCAACTTGACCACGAGCTTTAGGTTCAATTTCGCGAGAATAAGCTTCTGCTTCACGAATAAAACGCTGTTCATCCTCTTGAGCTGAAATCGCATCATCAAAAGCATCTTTCACTTCTTCTGGTGGACGAGCGGGCAAGAAGTTAACGTCTTCAATTTTAAGACCTAACTTGTAAGGCTCAATAATACGTTCTAGCTCACGCCACGTGTCGCGACGGATCGCATCACGGCCTGTGGTTAAAATATCGTCCATACGATTATGACCAACAACATAGCGCAATGCGCTGTCTGTAGCCTCACGTAAACTGGCGTTTGCATCGACAGCACTAAAAACATATGAATAAGCATCTTGGATACTGTACTGCACCACAAGCTCAACTTTCACTACGTTTTCATCTGATGTCAACATGCTGCCTGACGCAGGAATAGTACGATACGTTTTCACGTCAATTGGAAAGACTTCATCAATAAAAGTCGCTTTCCAATGTAGACCAGGGCCTACTTCACCAATGTGTTGACCAAAACGTAGCATCACTCCGCGCTCTGCTTCTTTAACCGTATATAGACCCGATAGGCCCCATACAATTAATGCGATCGCAACAAGAATTACGATGAAGGTAGAGTTAAAAGGTTGCCCTGAAGCAGCCCCACCACCTTTACCGCCAAAACGTTTTGAAAGGTTACGAAAAACTTCGTCGAGATCCGGTGGTCCTTTATCGTTACCACCTTTATTTCCCCAAGGGTCTTTATTCCCCTTGTTACCGGGCTCATTCCAAGCCATTTAGCACTCCATAATTGGATGAAATAAATGAGATTAACAAGATACTTCTGCTTCTGATGGTTCAAAAACAAGAGTTTCCAATTCCCCCTGACTCTGTTTCATTAATCGGCGCCAATCGGCTTCCGAAAGACGAACAGACAAAATACAGTTCCCCAGATCGTCATACTCTTTCTGCTGTATTGCATCCAGTCGATAAAACTGGCCAAGATAATGTCCAGCAGAGGCTGGTATTTTCAATGTCCGCTCATAGATAACCGCACCAATTAACTCAGTAACAGCCTGTAATAGCAGATCAAATCCAATGCGTTTTTGTGCAGATACCCACACACGCTCAGGTTTGCCTTCATCGTCATAGTCAATTCGAGGGGCAAAGTCTTCAAGTAAATCGATCTTATTACACACGACTAATTGAGTGATTTCATCCGCTTCGATTTCTTCAAGTACGCTTTGTACCTGCTCGAAATTTTCAGTCATGTTGTCATCAGCACAATCAACTATATGTAATAGTAAATCCGCTTGGCGTGTTTCCTGTAGTGTGGCTTTAAACGCCGCAACTAGGTCATGGGGTAAATGACGAATAAAACCAACGGTGTCAGCTAATATCACTGCACCATCGGGTAATTCTAGCTTACGCAGTGTTGGATCAAGAGTGGCGAACAATTGATCAGCGGCATATACCTCAGACAGTGTTAAGGAGTTAAACAATGTCGATTTCCCGGCATTGGTATACCCCACTAACGCTACTGTGGCCATGTCACTGCGTTTACGAGCTCGGCGGCTTTGCTCACGTTGTTTATCTACTTTATCGAGGCGTTTATTAATATTCTTAATCCGGCCACGCAGTAAACGTCTATCGGTTTCGAGCTGAGTTTCCCCGGGCCCACGCATACCGATACCACCTTTTTGTCGCTCAAGGTGAGTCCATCCACGAATTAGACGCGTTGACATGTGGCGCAATTGCGCTAGCTCCACTTGTAACTTGCCTTCGTGAGTACGGGCTCGTTGAGCAAATATATCTAGGATTAATGTTGTTCTATCTAATACTCTACATTGACACACAGCCTCAAGATTACGCTCTTGGGCGGGGCTCAGCGCATGATTAAAAATAACGACATTGGCTTCTGTTGCTGCAACCATAGCAGCCAACTCTTCTGCCTTGCCCGTACCGATAAAAAACTTACGGTCAGGCGAACGACGACTACCTGTTATTACCCCTACCGAGCGTGCACCTGCAGACTCAACTAATAGCTGTAATTCCAATAAATCTTCACGACGTTCTTCGTCAGAAAACTCGATATGAACAAGTACTGCTGTTTCTCCAGCTTCATAACGATCAAACAAGAAGCATATCCTTTTTAGTTATTATTCCGCGTCATCTTCATCAGAAGCATTAGGGCCTTGATGATTTGATACATTGAATGGACGCGCTGGAACGACTGTCGAAATGGCATGTTTGTAAACCATTTGACTCACTGTGTTTTTTAGTAGGATCACGAATTGATCAAAAGACTCAACCTGTCCTTGCAGTTTGATACCGTTTACTAAATAAATTGAAACGGGTACACGCTCACGACGTAGAGCGTTTAAAAATGGGTCTTGTAAAGATTGCCCCTTAGCCATTTTGTAATTTCCTTTTTCTTTTTAAAATACGTAATTCAAGTTTTATTGTTTAGTTTGAGTATTATACAGTAACAGCTAATTAGCTAGCGGCATTGTCGCATAAGTGTAACTAAATTCTTTTCATCGCCGCTTTCAAGCCACTGTAAATCAGGCCAACTTCTCAACCATGTTAATTGACGTTTGGCCAATTGCCTAGTAGCTGCGGTAGCTTTTTCGACCATAGTCGCATGATCATATTCATTATCTAGATACTGCCAACACTGCCGATAACCCACACAACGCATAGATGGCATATCTAAATGTAGATCGCCGCGCGCTTTTAAACGAGCAACTTCCTGTGTAAAACCTTGTTCAAGCATCATCACAAATCGTTTTGCAATCAAATCATGTAATACTTTTCTATCTGTCGGCGCTATTGCAAATTGTACTACATCATAGGGCAAGGCTGCTGACTTAGTTTGAGTTAACTCGGTCATTGTTTTACCCGTTATGCGAAACACTTCCAGTGCCCGCGACAATCTTTGAGGGTCATTTGGATGAATTCGCTCACCGGCAACAGGGTCAATTTCGCACAACTGGCGGTGTAACACTTCCCAGCCTAGGCACTCTGCCTCAGCAAAAATTTGCGCTCTAATGGCTTCATCTGCACTTGGTAAAGGTGACAAACCCTCAAGTAATGCTTTGAAGTACATCATGGTACCACCTACTAATAAAGGAGTTTTACCACGAGCAATAATTTTCTCAATTTCAGCTAACGCATCACGACGAAAATCAGCTGCAGAATAACTTTCACTCGGATCGAGTATATCGATCAAACGATGAGGGGCTAATGCAAGTTCTTCTGCTGTAGGCTTGGCAGTGCCTACATCCATGTCACGATAAATCAGCGCCGAATCAACCGAAATTAACTCACAGTTATGCTGCTGAGCCATTTGAATCGCCAACGAAGTTTTACCTGAGGCTGTAGGCCCCATTAAAAAAATTATTTTTGGCTGTTCGATTGTATTCACGCGTTTTCTTTAATCCATGCTTGCCAAGGAAGTACCTGGGCATTCGCTAAAATTATTTGCTTAGCTTCATCTTGCAGTAGACAAAACTTTTGCCAAATAGTTTGTGCAGTCATAAACTGTTTGGTCGATTGTTGCGCAATCCATAATGCTAAAGCTTCATTATTGGGTTTGGTCGCATTCATCCATTGTAATAGTTCTGGAATAACTGCCGCTAATTGGCTATCTCTCAAATATGGGGGCACTTTTTTAATAATCAACTGCCCGTAACGAATTGTTAATTCAATACCCAATTGACGCCAAAATGGTTCATTTTGATCTAGGGTTAATTGCCAATCTGGATCAGCCTTTACAGATACAGGCATAAGTAGAGGTTGGCCAATTAATCCCGTGGCTAATTTATGCAAAATCTCATGGCGTAAAACCGCTTGCTGCACGGCAAGTATCGGCATTAATTTTAATTCATTTTCATCAACTAAAACCCAAAATTGCCCATCGAGCACATTTGGCATCTCGGCCAAGTTGGCAATATCCTGAGTAAGCACATGTGTTTGATGTGTATCGTCAGGTGCACTTTTGGCATGTTCAGGGTTTTGTAACAGTTGCCCATAGCTGTTAATGGCGGCTTGAGTAACTGATGTGTTTGGCGATTGGGTGAAAGCCCGATTTAATTGTTCATGCTTATCAACGCTTGAATCATAGCGAGGTTTTATATCAGAAGAGTATCCACCAAATGAATGACTTGCCTGACCTGGAACATGCATACTGCCAAATTGGCTAACGCTATTAGGGCGACGAGAATCATTAGATGATGCATATTCCTGCCGAGAAAGTCCCTGTGCGGAGTCGGCTAAGGCAAAGTCGTCGGTTTTTGACTGCGAATGAGAATAATCCGATTGTTGAGAAGATTTATTTTCATTCGAAACATTTGCCCTAGATTGTTGAGAGACTAATTCAACCATTTGCGACAATGCAGACTGCAAGGCTTGTAAAATAAAGTCATGCACATAACGTGATTGATGAAAACGTACTTCATGTTTTGCTGGGTGAACATTTACATCAACTTGATGAGGATCTAAATCAAGCATCAGCACGTAACCTGGTTGATGTTCTACTCCATGTTCAGCAAAAGCTTGTCGCACGGCATGATTAACCAGTCGGTCACGCACTAAACGTCCATTGACATAAAAATAGCTACTTTCACTGATCACATTGTCAAACGGCGACTGTAAGTACCCTCGAAGAGACAAGCCATCGTGTTCACAGGAAACGGTCAGTGCATTTTCAGCAAACTGGCGGCCACAGATTTGACCTAAGCGTTGTTGATGTTGAATATCGGTATTCGCAGGTCGATATTGACGCACTAATTTGCCATTGTGGGTCAAGGTAAAGTGAATATCGCAACGCGCAATAGCAATCCGCTTTAACCATTCATCAATATGAGTAAACTCAGTTTTATCACTTTTTAAAAAACGTCTTCTGGCAGGGGTATTAAAGAATAAATCGACAACATCAATAGTAGAACCCTGAGGGTGAGCCGCTGGGGTAATTTTAACATCCATTTGTGAGCCTTCAGCAAAGGCTTGCCATGCTTCAGTTTGCTCTACAGTTTTAGAGGTTAAGGTTAACCTCGCAACAGAACTGATACTCGCTAGCGCCTCGCCCCTAAAACCAAAACTCATGATGGCTTCTAGATCATCTAAACTGTGTACTTTTGATGTGGCATGACGAGAGAGTGCTAAAGCAAGTTCGTCTTTAGGAATGCCAGCACCATTATCGCGGATACGAATAAGTTTGCTGCCGCCTTTATCAATTTCAATATCAACCCGTGTCGCCCCAGCATCTAAACTGTTTTCAACCAACTCTTTAACTACAGATGCCGGACGTTCAACCACTTCACCAGCGGCTATCTGGTTTGCAAGTTGAGGAGGTAACAGTTGAATAGCCATGATTACGCCCTTGGAATAATCAGTTGCTGGCCAATTCTAACCACATCAGACTTTAAATTATTCGCTTTTTTGATGCCATCAACACTCACACCATAACGTCTGGCAATTAGTGATAACGATTCACCTGATTTGACTTTATGTTTAGTGTTAGCGCTTTGTGCAACTAAAGTGCCCGAAGGTGGATTAGTTTCAAAATAACGCACAACCCCTTTATGGATGGCATTCGCCAATTTTTGCTGATGGTTGCGATTGGTTAATAATTTCTCTTCACCTGGGTTAGAAATAAATCCAGTTTCAATTAAAATTGATGGAATATCCGCCGCTTTTAATACCGCTAAACTCGCAGCTTCCGGTGCTTTTTTATGCAAATGGGTGACTGAATCTAAGTCGCGTAAAATATCTTTGGCAATATCATTACTCATAACCATTGAGTTATTTTTCTGCATATCAATGAGGGTTTGGACTAAATATTTTTCAACATCGGAGTTTTGAATAATATCGCCCACACCACCTAGTAATTCAGAATGTTTTTCGGTTTGTTCTAATAGTCGACCTAATTCACTGTCTGCTCGGCGCATAGAAAGTACCCACACAGAAGCGCCTCTTGGTTGAGGTGAGGTAAATGCATCCGCGTGAATAGACAATAATAAATCCGCCTTACTTCGGCGCGCTAATTCAGAGCGGCGATTTAAGTCAACAAAGTAGTCTCCTGTTCGGGTCATCACAGCTTGCATGCCCGGAGTTGCATTAATTTTATCCGCTAAGCGTTTTGAAATATCCAATACTACCCGCTTTTCATACATCCCTGATGGACCGATAGAACCAGGATCTTCTCCACCATGACCAGCATCAATAGCAATGATGATATCTCGATTGGTTCCTGAGGAATGAATAGTCGCTTTTGCTCTGGCTTCTTCACTAAATGAATCATCTAAATCGACCACTAAGCGATTACCATATGGTGCCGTTGGAGATAAGGTGAAAAGATTAGATTTAATCGGCTTAGTCAGATCAAGTACCAATCTAAGTGTCCCTTTCACTGGAGGGCTACTGACACGAATACGTTTAATGAGTTTGCTATTGTTGCTTAATTTATCCAGCTTCACTTTGTTACTGGCATTTTTTATGTCTACAACTAATCGGTCTGGCCCTGTTAATGTAAAAGAGTCATATTCAGGTGCTTGAGATAAATCAAAAACCACACGAGTGGATTCAGGTGCAGCCCAAATACGCACACTATCAAGATCATTCGCGCTCTGTGCAGCAAATGAAAAGCTGGTTGCGACTAAAAAGGCGCAATAGAAAAATATTTTATTTACAGTCATTATTATTTTAATTTTGTCAAAATAGCCTGCCCAGAAGCAGACAAAGCGTTGATTTCAATTTCTCGTTGATTGTCTTTATAACGTAAATGTAAATGAATGTCTGCTTCAGGTAGCATTCCCTGCCCGTGTTCTGGCCATTCAACTAAACAAATACTGCTGGAGTTAAAGTAATCACGAATCCCCATAAACTCTAACTCTTCAGGATCAGCTACACGATATAAATCAAAATGATATACATCAAAACCCTCAAATTCATAGGGTTCAACTAAGGTGTAAGTTGGACTTTTAACCGCACCTTTATGACCTAAGGATTGAATAATACCTCTGCTTAAGGTGGTTTTACCTGCCCCTAAATCACCGGTTAAAAAAATCGTCAATGGAGGAGTTAGACCTTGAGCAACAAATTGCCCCATCGCCACTGTAGCTTGTTCATTTTCAAGATTTTTAACAATAGAAGTCATATCAAACGGCCAATAAAATCATAAAAGAGATCCAAACGTACAATATACCAGAGTTCTATATTTAACTCCTACAGCTGCCATAGGCTTTTTCAACAAATAAAAATGCCAGCAATCTAATTGCTGGCATAAATCAAAGCGGCTGTTATATGACTTAAAGCTTAATTTTTAAATATCATCCATTCGCAATACACTGTGCACTAATCTTTTTTGTTGAGTTTGCGCCACACGAATAACATCTAATAAAGCACTTTTTGCATCATTTGATGAGGTCAGCTCGGCGGTTTTCTCAAGTAGAGCTATCAAACGGTTCTCTAGATCAAGGTGCAATTCTAACAATTGCTCTTCGTCCATATTCGCGGGTAAAGATGTTTCATCACAGCGTTTGAGAAAATCCTCAAACACTACGTCCTGATACCAAGTATCAAGGATTTTTGCAGGAGCATCTTCAATATAGCTTTCTAAGGTATCGTAAATATGCTGCTCATGCTGTTGAAAGTATTCCAACATTAGCTTAACGCGAGACGAGTCAGCATTTCGATGTAATCGTTTATACAACTTACTCATGCCTAAACGGCAATTGGCAACATACTCAAGTAATTCACTTAACTGCTGAATGCGCATATTTTACTACCTCACTTTACAGCCTGATGGTCTCAGGTAACTTTGTTAACATCATTATTAGAAATTTCAGTTAACTATTATTTGAGCAAGGTCATATTTTTTAATGATGGTAGCTAGATATATTAGAAGTAGATTAAGAAATGGGTTGTAGATCACTTATCTGTATTTATTCAGGTTTTGCACATGTCAATAAACTGAAATCGAATAATCGCCGCGCACAAACCAACTGAACAAGGCAAATTGCCCTATAAACATCAATATCGTTTAGCAATGCTAAGTTAAGATCAATTAACTATGACTGACTTATTGAAAACTGACTGTAGGCAAACATTCGAACCCAGGTTTAGCAAAAAAATAACCTTGCATTAATTCGACGCCGGCGTTTTTAAGAAAGATATACTCTTCTTTGCTTTCAATCCCCTCAGCTAAAGGCGTGATGTTAAGCTCGGCAAACATAGCTAGACAATGTTTTAACATTGACTGCCGCACTTTGTCCTTGTCTATGTTTCTGATCAATCCCATATCAAATTTAATAATATCTGTCTGAAAATCTGCCAATAAATTTAATCCCGAATAACCAGAGCCAAAATCGTCAGTTGCCGTTTTAAATCCCAGTAACTGATAATAATCCACAATACTTTTCAGATGTTGGCTATCTTCAATTTTCTCAACTTCAGTAAATTCAAACATGATATTTTCAGTTGGAAATTGATACTTTTTAGCAGCCTCTAATGTGGTACGAATACAGCGCTCAGGGTTGTAAATCGCATTGGGTAAAAAATTAATACTCAGCATCGACGTTATACCCAGTTCTGAGGCAAGAGCAATAGCTTTAACTCGGCAAAGTTGATCAAAAGCATATCGATTTTCGGTATTGACTTGAGACAGGACCTCAAAAGCAGATTCATTGTTAACACCACGAACTAAGGCTTCATAACCAAAGATACTTTGGGTCCGACAATTCACAATAGGCTGAAAAGCCATAGTAAAATCAAATTCGAGAGGCGCTGAATTAGCACAATTAGAACAAGATGATCTTGGTAAGTGGGTTAACTCGTCATTCATTAAAACGGCCTTTTTACCTGCAATTAATCAAAGATTAGTATCTACTTAAAATATAAGCAATATTTTGTCACAATAGCAGGCTATTTTTTTAAATAGATAGTGCATATTTGCACTGTATTCCATTGATAAAATAATCAATATGGGATGTTATTGAACACCAATATCGAACCTTTGTAACACATCTAAGCTTATTTTAATTTTTGAATAGATTTCTCTAACAAGGTGCGTTTTTAAGAGATGATTGGATTGATTGTTGAGGAAACAATAGGGGTATTTATAAGATTGCAGCGATCTTATCGAATCAAGAGCGGTTCGAATCTATGACCTATACCTTGGCAAAAAAGAGGGTATCAACTCTTTCAATTAACTCAACTGAGCTAATTTATTATCAATTTGAATTTGGATTTGGATTTGGATTTGAATAGAGATTTGGAGCGACCTTAACTTATAAAGAGCGGTTCGAACCGATGACCTATACCTTGGCAAAAAAGAGGGTATCAACTCTTTCAATTAACTCAACTGAGTTAATTTATTCTCAATTTTAATTTGGATTTGGATTTGAATAGAGATTTGGAGCGACCTTATTTTATAAAGAGCGGTTCGAATCTATGACCTATACCTTGGCAAAAAAGAGGGTATCAACTCTTTCAATTAACTCAACTGAGCTAATTTATTATCAATTTGGATTTGGATTTGGATAGAGATTTGGAGCGACATATCGGGTTCGAACCGATGACCTATACCTTGGCAAGGTATCGCTCTACCAACTGAGCTAATGTCGCATATCTTGGCACTGAGATTTGGAGCGACATATCGGGTTCGAACCGATGACCTATACCTTGGCAAGGTATCGCTCTACCAACTGAGCTAATGTCGCATATCTTGGCTTAATCAGTCACAATCAAAAGGTATCGTCTTTCTACCTGCCAACTGAGCTAATGTCGCAAATCTTAGCATTGAAATTTGGAGCGACATATCGGGTTCGAACCGATGACCTATACCTTGGCAAGGTATCGCTCTACCAACTGAGCTAATGTCGCAAACTTTCAAATTTCATTCTTTCTATTAATCAGAGTTTGGCGCTCTGTAGAAAGTTGAGGCCGCATTATAGGTAATATTTACTATGCTGCAACCCCTTTTTGCACTCTTTTTGCAAAAACTGAATCGTTTGCTTAAATTTTAAATACCTGACTACGATAATATTGCAACTCTGCTATCGATTCTTTGATATCTTCTAATGCCTGATGAGTATTCTTTTTTGTAAAGCCATCCATAGTTGCAGGGCTCCAACGGCGCACTAATTCTTTAATCGTGCTCACATCAACATTGCGATAATGGAAATAATCTTCTAGTTCAAGCATATATTTATTTAAAAAACGACGATCTTGGCCAATGCTATTACCACACATTGGAGAAGCTCCCTTCGGCACATATTGAGATAAAAATGCAATGGTTTGCTCTATCGCATCTTGCTCAGAATATTGACTGGCCTTTACGCGATCGATCAATCCAGACTCACCATGGTGCTTTTGATTCCAATCATCCATACCCGCAATGACGGCATCGGTTTGATGAATCGCTAAAACAGGTCCTTGAGCTATGATATTTAAATCTTGATCTGTCACTAAAGTAGCAATTTCAATAATTCTATCAACTTCAGGTTCAAGGCCTGTCATTTCAAGATCAACCCATATCAAATTTTTCGCATCAGCAGCCATTTGTTCGCCTTATTCTATCTATCGCCCTAAATTCAGGCTTTTTTATTTCATTGGGTGTATCATAATCCTTTTAATACACAAAAAAATACCTTTATTAATGAAGATCTGCCTGTGAGTAAAAAGAAACCCCTAAGCCAAGGCCAATTAAGGCGCATGCGTGCTAATCAGTCAAAACGATTAAAACGCACCGATTCCGCCAGCGATAATGCTGACCTTCAAGATCATTTACTCACACCTGAACAAGCCGGTGTGGTGATATCTCGTTTTGGACAACATGCGGATATTGAAACCCAAGATGGCACTATTACCCGTTGTAATATTCGCCGTGCCGTCACCAGTTTGGTTACCGGTGACAATGTAATCGTCCGTTTAGCTACTGAAGTGCAATCAGGCTCAAATATTGGTGGAATTGTAGAGGCGGTTCACCCTCGAAAATCGTCCCTTACACGTCCTGATCTCTATGATGGCGTAAAAATTATTGCCGCCAATATTGACCAAATTCTAATTGTGTCGTCAGTTTTACCTAGCTTCACCACCCAGATTATCGACAGATATTTAGTTGCCTGCGAAGATACCGACATCGCACCTGTCATAGTGTTAAACAAAATCGATTTATTAACCGATGAAACCCGGCCTGAAATTGAGCAAGCGCTAAATCGCTATCGTGATATTGGCTATCAAGTTTATCAACTCAGTAGTCATACGGGTGAAGGTATTGACGATATTAAAGCATTACTGAAAGATAAAGTCAGCGTATTTGCAGGCCAATCTGGTGTAGGTAAATCATCATTGATCAATGCATTAATGCCTGAAGCAGACTTATTAATTGGTGACGTTTCTGATAATTCAGGTTTAGGCCAACATACGACTACCACAGCTAAATTGTTACATTTTGCCAGCGGCGGAGATTTAATTGACTCTCCGGGGGTGCGTGAATTTGCCCTGTGGCATTTAGATGCACAAAGAGTTGGTTGGTGTTTTATCGAATTTAGAGACTTTTTAGGCACCTGCAAATTTAGAGACTGTAAACATGGGGATGACCCTGGATGCGCACTGCAAGAGGCTTTAAAAGAAGGCAAAATAGCCCAGGATAGGTTTTATAATTACAGCCGTATTATTGCCAGTCTTGACGAACAACGCCATGCTCGGCATTTTCGAGCCATCGACGATATCTAAATGAATCATGTTACTCATTGCTTGATAGCTGTAATAGAATAATCCAACAACCTATATTTTCGTAAAACGACATAAAAAAAGAGTAAGGGAATTCAATTGGACTCATTAAAAATTGCGTTGCAATACATTATGCCAAAACATTTTTTATCACGCTTAGTTGGCAAGTTTGCAGCAGCTGAAGCCGGTGCATTAACCACCGCATTTATAAAATGGTTTATCAAACAATACAAAATTGATATGTCTGAAGCCGCTAAAAGTGAACCTGAGGATTACCATACGTTTAATGCTTTTTTCACCCGTGAGTTAAAGCAAGGTTTACGTCCAATAAACCAACAAACAAACATAATGGCACACCCAGTTGATGGTGCTGTCAGTCAATGTGGTCCTATTGAAGCAGGCAATATCTTTCAGGCTAAAGGACACAGTTACACTTCACAAGCCTTATTAGGTGGCGATAAAGCAGACGCTGAGCGTTTTGATGGTGGCGACTTTGCCACTATTTATCTTGCGCCTAAAGATTACCATCGAATCCATATGCCAATAAAAGGCACCCTGTCTAAAATGACCTATGTACCTGGCGATTTGTTTTCAGTTAACCCACTAACGGCACAAAATGTACCTGGTTTATTTGCTCGCAATGAACGTGTTGTGGCTATTTTTGAAACTGAAGTAGGTCCATTGGCCATGGTATTAGTTGGCGCAACTATCGTTGCCAGCATAGAGACAGTTTGGGCAGGCACTGTCACACCACCTGGTGGTAAGCAAGTGTTTAGCTGGGATTACCCAACCACAGGACCAGAAGCATTGACCTTAGAAAAAGGGGCTGAAATGGGGCGTTTCAAGTTAGGTAGTACCGTTGTTATGCTGTTTGCTCAAGATGCTATCGACACTTTTGCTGATGGTGTTGAACCCGGCGAAACCACGCGTATGGGTCAAGCCTTTGCAAACATTAACCTTAAATAACCAGTGTTAATGTGACAACCGTTAATCCCCGCTCAGGTCTTATTGAAGTCCATCTAGCCGTATTACTTTTTGGTGGTACGGCGCTATTCTCTAAACTTATTCCGCTAAGTGCGCTTAATATTACTTTTTTGCGCTGTGCGGTTGCGGCTTTGGTGCTGGCAATATTAGTCAAAGCCAGTAAACAAACCTTATTGCTAAGACATAAAAAGGATTACTTCATTGCCATTTTGCTTGGTGTATTAGTTAGCTGCCACTGGGTTACTTACTTTGCCGCAATGCAATTATCCTCGGTAGCAATAGGAATGATCGCCTTTTTTACCTATCCTGTAATGACAGTATTAATCGAGCCCATCATAAATCGTACCCAGTTAAAGTTGGTTGATGTTCTATCTGGTGTAGCGGTACTTGTTGGCGTCATACTACTGATCCCCGAGCCTAACCTCGACAATGATATCACTTTAGGGATTATCGTTGGCGTTATCTCAGCAATGTTATTCACTGCACGTAATTTATTGCATAAACGCTACTTCACTGGTTACAGCGGCCCACATGCGATGTTTTACCAAACCTTAGTCGCTGTGGTGTTCCTAAGTCCTTGGCAAGATGTAACTCTCGCAGACTTAAATCAGCATACTGTCGGGTTAATTATTTTATTAGGGGTAGTCTTTACCGCTGCGCCACATGCATTATTCACTAATGCATTACGCTATTTGAGTGCTAAAACTGTGGGGTTAGTGTCATGCTTACAGCCTTTTTATGGTGCCATGTTTGCATTAATTATTCTTGATGAACACCTAAGCACTAGAACCTTATTCGGCGGTGCAATTATCGTTGCCACGGCTTTATTTGAAACCCAACAAAGTCATAGAAAACATAAAGCTTAAATTTTACTGTTATTTAGCTATGCTGCACTTAAGTTGTGAAACCTACCTCAAATGAACTGAATCACCGAGTGACTGCCAATCGTTATTAATTAAAATTCACTCACATATAATAACCACACCTAACAGGCTTGGTGTTGCCGAAAATGGCAACGAATTGCGCAAAAAATTATATCGAAAGTTCAACAGCTCTAGCCATATTGTTGAAATTAGGGCAAATTAGGTTTTTATGTCATTGCCTGTAAGCTAGGAGCAATAATGCTTATCTTTGCCCATCGAGGCGCCAGCGGTTATCAACCCGAAAATACATTAATTTCGATGCAATTAGCGCTAGATTTAGGTGCCGAAGCGATTGAACTTGATGTGCACAATGTTGAAAACGAACTTGTGGTATTTCATGATCGCCGTTTAGAAGGAAAATCCAATGGCAAAGGGCTTATTCGCCAATCTTCATTATCTGAACTGGCTAATTTAAATGTAAACGGGCAGCCAATACCGACATTATGGCAAGTATTAAGCTTAATAAAAGGTCAATGTATCGTAAACATAGAACTCAAAGGTGATAACACCGTTGAACCTATGTTAGCCATGTATGATGATGTTATTAGCCAGCTGAACTTTACCCCTGCACAGCTACTTTTCAGCTCTTTTAACCATCCCTATCTTGCCAAACTCAAGCAGGCTAAGCCTCAAGCCTATATAGCGCCATTACTGGGGGGCATCCCCCTTGATTTAGCAAAGTCTGTCAGCGATTTACAAGCATATTCATTGCATATTGACCTTGGGTTTATCAGCCAGGCGCTCATTGACGACGCCCACCAGCGTGGGGCTAAAGTGTACGTGTATACGGTAGATAACCCCGATGACATTCGTGCTTTGCAGGCCATAGGAGTAGATGGAGTATTTAGTAACTACCCCGATAAAGCCAAAGCTGCGCTTGCGATACCTAAAGGCCATTATCAAGGTTGGTTTGAATCAGGTTTAGTCTAAATGATCTTTCCCCCTAGAAAGGACGTACCCTTAGAGGAAAAAATACCCATAAAAGGCGTACATTAACAAGGATAAGTATGAGCATTATTGTTGCACTGAAAAATATCAAAAAAGGCTTCAAAGATGGCAGTACTTTCCATCAAGTACTTGATGATGTCAGTCTAAGCCTACATCAAGGGCAAACTGTCGCCTTAACAGGACCCAGTGGCAGCGGTAAAAGTACTTTATTAAATATTATTGCTGGTTTTGAACACTTAGACTCAGGTCAGTTATTGCTCAGCTCTGCGACAAATAACCACGTTTCAACACAATTAGATGACACTTCGCCTTGGCAAGATCAGCATTGGAGCCGATTTAGACGTCAGTCACTCGGAGTCGTATTTCAACAATTTAATTTGCTCACACCTTTGAATGTCAAAGATAACATCAGCTTTTCATTGTCATTAAATCAACAAACATGGAGCCCATGGTGCGATGAATTGTGTGCGCAACTAGGCATAGTTGAGTTGTTATCACGCCCAGTGGAGACCTTATCAGGTGGTCAGCAGCAACGCGTAGCTATCGCGCGTGCCCTCGCCCACAAGCCGAAATTGTTATTAGCCGATGAACCAACAGGTAATTTAGATGAGCAAGCCGGGATGCAGGTTATGGCTCTGCTAACGGATTTAGCCAAGCAAGCCAATAGTTGCATTTTAATGGTCACCCACAGCGATCAATGTGCCGAGTTTATGCAAACTCGCTGGCACCTGCAACAAGGGCATATTGTTGAAACCCATGCTCAAGCATTGGCGTAAGTTTCTATGACACTTTCATTGCCACTTATCAGCCGCTGCTTAAGCGTATTTAGTCGTCATTATTTTAAGGCACCTATTCAAGCCAGCGCCATTTTATTGGGTATTATTCTTGCCGTCACTCTGTTAATAGGCGTTAAAGCGACGAATGAAAATGCCAAACAAAGCTATGGCGCTGCAACCGAGTTACTAAGCCAGCGTGCAAGTTTCTACCTCAGTAATAAAGATCAAACCAGTCTTGATGAAAGTGCTTATTTCGCCCTACGCCGTGCAGGTATTCCAGCTTTAGCAGTCATTGAAGGGATCGCCAGCGATCCGCAAGGACGCTCATGGAAAGTCACGGGCAGCGATATTATAGCTGCGGTGTCAATTAAGCCCACGTCCAATACCCAAACAGCCACGTCGTCATCCTATGCCCCATTCAAATCGATACCACTGGAGCGATTGTTAAATGGCCACGCTGCGGTGATGATGTCAGCTAGCGTGGTTGATAAAGTTAATGCATTGGCCAAAGGGCCATTAGTGCTAAATGATATTCCCCTTGAGCTTATTGCAGTAGAGGAAAACCTTGGCTTAGGTAATAACATGTTGGCGGATATCTCGTTTGCTCAGCAGTTATTACAAATGCCTGATCAATTAAGTTATATTGCGGTATTTTTTCAGCAACAAACCCAAACTCTCGATATTGACTCCCAAAAAAACATTGTCATTAATGCGCTCGAAGATGCCGGACTTGATAGCCGCCAAATCATCATAGATCGTCAAGATGATGGTGAGTCCCTCAGCGCACTGACCAATAGTTTTCATCTGAATTTAGATGCGATGAGTATGCTCGCCTTTGTAGTAGGATTATTTATTGCCTATAACGGGGTGCGCTACAGCTTGATGAAGAGGCAAAAACTGTTTATTCAACTGCTTCAAATGGGGATAGGGCGCCATAATTTACTTACTGCACTTGTGCTTGAAATCGTCTTGCTGGTTGTTATTGGTAGCCTTGTCGGCTTTATGATGGGACTACAACTGTCACAATGGTTACAACCCATGGTTGCTATCACCTTAGCGCAAATATATGGCGCTAAACTCTTACCTGGTTTGTGGCAGTGGCAGTGGTTTGCTCAAGGACTTGGGCTAACTTTATTTGCCTCATTAGCCGCATGTTGGCCATTACTCATTCAGCTATCAAGGGTTCCGCTCGCCCAAGGTGGCCAACGCCAAGCACAGCTAATCCCGCTAGAGAATCGCTTCAAACGACAAGCGTTTGCGGCCTGCATCATATTAGGAATAACAGCCGTACTGTTTAGCATTACCACACAATATAAACTCAGTTTGCTTTTACTAGGATTAGTAACGGTTGCTATTCCGTTACTTTTACCTATGACAATCAATGTTGGCGTAAAACTATTATTGCCTTTAATGCCAAAAGGAATTTGGCATTATGTGGTGGCTGAAACAAAGGAGATTATCGCCCCGCTTTCTTTAGCCATGATGGCAATATTACTCGCATTATGTGCCAACATCTCCATGAACACCTTAGTGGGCAGTTTTGAAGTCACCCTAAAGCAATGGTTAGATACAAGGCTTCATGCTGATTTATATATCAAACCCAACCCCGATGTTATCCCTGAAATTAATGCCTGGCTCCAAGCCGATCCTAAGATCACCGCGATATATCAACAATGGACGACCAAAGCCAAGCTTGAAATTAAGGCTCACTCATCGGTACCGATTAACTTAGTCAGCAGAGATATTTACTCTATCAAACACACCACAGCATTTAAGTCTCCCACCACAAGGTCTGGATTATTTTGGCAACAATTTCAGCAGGAGCAAACTGTGTTGATCAGCGAGCCTTTATCAATCAAATATCAACTCAATGTCGGTGACCAGATTAAAATAGACAAACTGCATGACACGCTTTCGCCAACATCTACAACTAATCAGACGGAAAAAACACAGGAATTTATCATCAGTGGGATTTATTTTGATTACGGTAATCCCATAGGCGAAGTGATTATTTCCCCAAGTGTTTGGCAGCAATATGCTTTACCTTTACACCCTATAAGCCTAGCGGTTAATTACCAGGGAGATAGTGAAGAACTACAGCAACAATTGATAACCCAGCAAGGGTTATCATCGGCTCACATGTATAGCCAGAAAGGCATTAAAGATGAAGCCATTAAAATGTTCACCAAAACCTTTTCAATTACTGTCGTACTGAATAGCTTAACCTTACTGGTCGCAACCATCGGTCTGTTTAGTGCTTGTATTATGCTGACTCAGGCAAGGCTAGCACCATTAGCAAGGTTATATGCGTTAGGAGTGAGTAGAACACAGCTCAGGGTCATGGTGACCTCCCAGATGATGTTGATTGTATTATTTACCTGCTTGCTTGCACTGCCCATGGGAGCAATCTTAGGTTATCTGCTGATTAACAAAGTTACCTTACAGGCCTTTGGCTGGACCATTGCCATGCTATGGGACTGGCCTGCATATGGACGAATTGTCGCAATCGCCATGATAAGTTGCTTGGTTGCCGTGGCTTTACCTTTATATTGGCAAACACGTAAGCCACTGATCAGTAGCCTACAACAGGAATCATTATAATGAATCGCCTACGCTCGATAATATTTTGTGGTTTGGCACTGTGTGGGGTAAGTCTATGCACGAGCGGTTGCCAACCTCAACCGCAAAAAAATGGACAAATAAACCAGCAAGACAATGATATTTCAATGGGTAAGCTATTAGCCGTAGATGATACGTTATTGCAATATCATCAAGTGAGTAAAGACAATCGTATTGAGTTTCCTAAGGATCATTTACCCCACGAAGGATACCGTATTGAATGGTGGTATATCACGGCTAATTTAATCACGTCGGAGGGTGAGTCAATTGGCATTCAATGGACGCAATTTCGCAGCGCCTTAAGTCCACCAGATAACTTGGCAATCAGCCCCAAATCAATATGGGCGACGAATCAGATGTTTATGGCGCACGCAGCGCTCACAACAAAAACGAAACATTATAGCGCGGAAAAGTTTTCCCGTAGTCATCCTGAATTTGCCCATGTCTGTGCGGATCCCTTTTCAATTTACTTAGAAAATTGGCGCTGGCAAAGTAAAACTCAACAACCATTTCCAGCTACTTTGAGTGTTGTAGAGCCTGAGTTTGCATATCAACTTGAACTAAACAGCAATGCACAATTTCAATTACAGGGCGATCAAGGATTCAGTGTAAAAAGTGCTGATGCTCAGGTAGCCTCACATTACTATAGCCAGCCCTATATTGAAGTCACCGGCACCATCACCCGCGAAGGTAAAACGGTTTCGGTCTCAGGCGATGCCTGGCTAGATAGAGAATGGAGTTCACAGTTATTAACCCAAAGCCAACAAGGGTGGGATTGGTTTTCTATTCGTTTAAATCAACAGCAAACATTAATGATATTCAGATTAAGGGGGCAACAGCCAAGCGACAATTTTTACAGTGCTAGACTGATGCTTGCAGATGGCACGGGTCGCAACATCAACAGTGCCATCAATCCCAGTGATATTGATATGCAGCCAACGTTATGGCATAGCCAAAATAACACCCGTTACCCAACAGCCTGGAAAATCGACATTCACAGTGAAAACATCCATATTACTACTCAGGCCTTAAACCCCAATAGCGAAATGCCACTCTCAACCACATACTGGGAGGGGCCAATAAAGATAAATGGTTCACATACAGGTGAGGGATATATGGAGCTAACTGGCTATTAACCATGACCTCAAACACTCCTTTATGAGTAGGTTAACCATTTAGCCTAAATTCTATAAAAGCGTTATCTAAACCAGCATTTTCATTAGTAATAAAATGAGATCTTGCTCACGCAAAAAAATGTGACGTCGAGCAACTATTAATCAGTATACCCATTCTGAGGTATACCCTTACAATTTATCAGGTTTACACTCAATAACATAACAAACATGAATGTCATGTGTATTTGTGAGTTTAAATCAATAAAAGAGTGAGGAACACCATGAGCATAAGCCGTCGCGAGTTTCTAAAGGCTAACGCAGCTGCAGCCGCAGCCTCTGCTGTTGGCTTAGCAATCCCTATTAGTGTCGTGAACGCTGCCGAAGGTAGCTCTGACGTAAAATGGGACAAAGCCCCCTGTCGTTTTTGCGGCGTCGGCTGTAGTGTTTTAGTGGGTACCAAAGGCGGTAAAGTTGTTGCTACCCAAGGTGACCCTGAAAGCCCTGTCAACAAAGGCCTTAACTGTGTTAAAGGCTACTTCTTATCAAAAATCATGTATGGTAAAGATCGCCTAACTTCACCATTATTGCGCATGAAAGATGGCAAGTATCATAAAGAAGGTGAGTTCACTCCAGTCAGCTGGGATGTAGCACTTGATACTATGGCCGACAAATGGAAAGCCAGTATTGCTAAGAAAGGCCCGACATCTGTGGGTATGTTTGGTTCTGGTCAATGGACAATTTGGGAAGGTTACGCTGCAGCTAAACTGCACAAAGCGGGTTTCTTAACTAACAATCTCGATCCAAATGCGCGTCACTGTATGGCATCTGCGGTGGGCGGTTTTATGCGTACCTTTGGTATTGATGAGCCAATGGGTTGTTATGATGACTTAGAAGCGGCTGATCATTTCGTGCTTTGGGGCGCAAATATGGCCGAAATGCACCCTATTTTATGGGCTCGTCTAACTGACCGTCGTTTAAGCCACAAAGATGCCCGCGTTCATGTGTTATCGACGTTTGAAAACCGCAGCTTCGATTTAGCTGATAACCCAATGATTTTCAAGCCACAAACAGACTTAGTATTATTAAACTATATTGCTAACTACATCATTCAAAATAATGCCGTAAACAAAGACTTCGTTACCAAGCACACCAAATTTGCCCTTGGTGTGACAGACATTGGTTATGGTTTACGTCCTGATCACCCGCTACAAAAGAAAGCTAAAAATCCAGATGATGGTGGTGCAACCCCTATTAGTTTTGAGGAATATGCTAAATTCGTCAGCACCTATACCGTTGAGTATGCTTCAAAAATGAGTGGTGTACCGGTTGAAAATCTCGAAACAATGGCAAAAGCTTATGCTGATCCAAACATCAAAGTGATGAGCTTATGGACCATGGGTATTAACCAACACGTTCGCGGTGTGTGGGCCAATAACATGCTTTACAACATCCATTTGTTAACAGGAAAAATTGCCACACCAGGTAACAGTCCGTTCTCATTAACAGGCCAGCCTTCGGCATGTGGTACTGCACGTGAAGTGGGAACGTTTGCCCATCGTCTGCCAGCTGACATGGTGGTAAATAACGATAAGCACCGTGAAATTACCGAAAAACTTTGGCAATTACCAGCCGGCGCGATCCCGCCAAAACCAGGTTTCCATGCTGTTCTTCAAAGTCGTATGCTTAAAGACGGCAAGCTAAACTGTTATTGGACCATGTGTACCAACAACATGCAGGCTGGCCCAAATATCAATGATGAAATTTATCCCGGATTCCGTAATCCGGAAAACTTTATCGTGGTATCAGATCCTTACCCAACTGTCACAGCTACCGCCGCTGACCTCATTCTCCCAACAGCAATGTGGGTAGAAAAAGAAGGTGCTTACGGTAACGCTGAACGCCGCACCCATATGTGGCATCAGCAGGTACCTACCCCCGAAGGTGCTAAATCAGATCTATGGCAGTTAGTTGAGTTCTCAAAGCGCTTTAAAGTGTCAGAAGTATGGCCTGCTGAACTTATCGCGAAAAAGCCTGAGTATGCTGATAAGACGTTATACGACATTCTGTTTGCCAATGGTGTCGTGAATAAGTTCCCTGCATCTGAATGTAAAGGGGCCTATAACGACGAGAGTAAAGACTTTGGTTTCTACCTACAGAAAGGGCTATTTGAAGAATATGCGCAGTTTGGTCGTGGCCACGCGCACGATTTGGATACTTTTGACTCCTACCATGAAAACCGTGGTAAACGTTGGCCGGTTGTAAACGGAAAAGAAACATTGCGCCGTTTTGTTGAAGGCAGCGATCCTTATGTTAAGGCGGGTGAAGGGTTTAACTTCTACGGCAAACCAGACGGTAAAGCGGTTATTTTCGCACTACCTTACGAGCCGGCTGCAGAAGAGCCTAACACCGAATATGATTTATGGATGTCAACGGGGCGTGTACTTGAACACTGGCACACGGCGTCGATGACGGCCCGCGTACCTGAACTGCATAAAGCTTATCCTGATGCACAAATCTTTATGCATCCAGAAGATGCTAAAGCACGGGGTGTCAATCGTGGCGATGAAGTCATTGTCGCCTCACCTCGCGGTGAAATCAAAACACGCGTTGAAACCAAAGGCCGTAACAAGCCACCTAGAGGTGTGGTGTTCATGCCTTTCTTTGATGCCAGACAGCTTGTAAACAAACTCTTGTTAGATGCAACTGACCCGCTATCGAAAGAAACTGACTTCAAAAAATGTCCTGTTAAGGTCATCAAAGCATAAGTCACTCGCACCATTAAAGATGTGGTGAGTTAAGGTAATTAGGTTCACTTAATTAACCGCTCACCACCCGAATTTGAAACATTCATCTAGGATGTTACGGAGCAAAACATGAAAACATTATTGAGTGTGGCAACATTAGTCTTGGGATTAACCACCTTTGGCGGACAAGCTGAAACGACGTCAGTAGAGGTGAATTCATTACGCCAAGCTGAAGTAACAACCGCATTAGCAGCGGACGCTATGCCAACTTATCCAACAAAAGGCAAAGCGATTGAACGTACCTTTATTCACCAACCGCCACTAATCCCGCATAAGGACAGCTATTCAATTACAACCAAAAAAAATGGGTGTTTAACCTGCCATAGCACCGAAAAAGCAGCCAAGATGAAAGCCACTGCGGTGGATAAATCTCATCTTGAGTCAGATGGTAAATTTAACAATGAATACTACTTCTGTGTTCAATGTCATGTTGCCCAAGCTGCAAATAAAGACACTATTGTCGATAATACTCATTCTAAATAAGTTTTTGTAATAACAAAAATGCCACTTCAAATGAAGTGGCATTTTTATATGTTCAATGGTTCAACGTAAATCGGATTTAGCTCAAAAACACCTAACCTCAACCCTGCATAAAAACCTTGGCGCGATTAATAATCAAACTTGAATTGCCTACTAGTAACAAGTCCAATTTTGACAGGAATAACTAGTCTATTAACCGTTTCTTGGTGTATCAAAAGTGATTGAATCAAAAAGTTGTTTTGTATAGATTTAATAGCCGAAATTAGCGCTACCAAACCGCGCACATAAATGAATAATCCCCAGTTAGAATATAGACGCATTCGCTATCTTATTATTGTACAACTGCCATTTCGTTTTGCTATTACCCAAGCATTCTCGATATCAATAAAGAATATAACACCAATTCAGCTTACTTAAATGAGTTAAATTTCAGGCATAAAAAAACCGCTGCAAGCAGCGGTTTTTTAAACTGTTAAGTTAAGAATTACTTCTTAGCTTCAGCAGCTTTACGTTCTTTAACTTGAGCAACAACTTTCTCAGAAACGCTGTTTGGACAAGGTGAGTAGTGAGCAAATTCCATAGAGAACTGACCACGACCAGAAGTCATTGTACGTAGTGAACCGATGTAACCGAACATTTCTGATAACGGTACGTCAGCCTTGATACGAACACCAGTAACGCCAGCGTTTTGATCTTTGATCATACCGCGACGACGGTTTAAGTCACCAATTACGTCACCAACGTTGTCGTCTGGGCTGAACACGTCAACTTTCATGATAGGCTCAAGAAGTTGTGGCTTAGCTTTAGCGATAGATTGACGGAAAGCGCCTTTAGCAGCGATTTCGAACGCGATTGCTGATGAGTCAACTGCGTGGAATGCACCATCAGTTAATTCAAATTCAACGTCTAACACTGGGAAGCCAGCGATAGTACCTGTGTTCATCATGCTACCAAAACCTTTCTGAACCGCAGGCCAGAATTCTTTAGGTACGTTACCACCAACAACTGATGATTTGAACACGAAGCCAGTGTTTGCTTCACCAGGACGGATCTTATAGTCAATCTTACCAAACTGACCAGAACCACCAGACTGTTTCTTATGCGTGTAGCTATCTTCAACTTCTGCTGTGATAGTTTCACGGTAAGCAACTTGAGGCTCACCAACGATTAGTTCAACACCATAAGTACGCTTAAGGATGTCTACTTTAATGTCTAAGTGAAGCTCGCCCATACCTTTAAGGATGGTTTCACCTGAATCTTCGTCAGTTTCTACGCGGAAAGATGGATCTTCTGCAATCATTTTACCGATAGCGATACCCATTTTCTCTGAACCGCCTTTATCTTTTGGCGCTACAGCGATAGAGATAACTGGCTCTGGGAATACCATTGCTTCAAGCGTACATGGGTGCTTAGGATCACATAGAGTGTGACCTGTTTGTACGTTTTTCATACCAACGATAGCGATAATGTCACCAGCTTGAGCTGATTCTAATTCGTTACGTTCGTTAGCTTGCATCTCAACCATACGGCCAACACGCTCAGTTTTACCAGTAGCAGAGTTAAGGATGGTGTCACCCTTCTTGATACGGCCTGAGTAGATACGTACGAATGTTAATGCACCAAAACGGTCATCCATAATCTTGAACGCTAACGCTTTTAATGGCGCATCTGCATCAACGATTGCGAATTCACCTGTTTCGTTACCTTCTTCATCAGTTAACGGTTGTGGATCAACTTCAACTGGATCTGGTAGGTAATCAACAACTGCATCTAATAATAACTGCATACCTTTGTTTTTGAATGCAGAACCACAGTATGTTGGGAAGAAATGCATAGTACGAGTACCCGCACGGATACAACGCTTAATGTCTTCGATAGAAGGTTCATTACCTTCCATGTAAGCTTCCATTAAATCGTCGTCCATTTCTACTGCAGATTCGATTAGCATTTCACGGTATTCTTCAACTAAGTCTACCATGTCAGCTGGCACATCTTGAACGACGAAGTTTTCTGGTAAACCAGAATCATCCCAAATGTGTGCTTTACGAGTTAATAGGTCAACAACACCAGTGAACTGGTCTTCGATACCGATAGGTAGAACCATAACTAGTGGGTTAGCCGCTAAAACGTCTTTAGTTTGCTTAACAACACGTAAGAAATCAGCACCCATACGGTCTAACTTGTTTACGAAGATGATACGCGAAACTTCTGAATCGTTAGCATAACGCCAGTTGGTTTCTGATTGAGGTTCAACACCACCAGAACCACAGAATACGCCGATACCACCGTCAAGTACTTTAAGCGAACGATATACTTCAACTGTGAAGTCAACGTGGCCTGGAGTATCGATAACGTTGAAACGGTGGTCATTCCAGAAACAGCTTACTGCTGCTGACTGAATGGTAATACCGCGCTCAGCTTCCTGTTCCATGAAGTCAGTAGTAGATTCACCATCATGTACTTCGCCGATCTTATGGATCTTACCGGTTAGCTTAAGAATACGCTCGGTGGTCGTGGTTTTACCCGCGTCAACGTGAGCGAAGATACCAATGTTTCTGTATTTGGATAATTCGGTCATGATTCAACTTTAATGATTAGTTTAAGAAGTAGACGGAGCATGCGAAAAAACTACCGACACACCGCACATCAGGTTATTTAAGGCGCATATTGTAAATTGGAACCTTGCTGGGCGCAAATGGGAGTTGCAATATTTATGACTTTTCATCAAAAAAAAAGCCTATTTTTGAGCTTAAACCCATATAAAACAATAAAATAAAAATAATCGAATATTTTTTAAACAAACAGTAAAAAAGCCTCAGTTTGATAAAAAAAAGCCTATTAATTCGCTCTGGTGTCAATTAGCGTTTTTTTTATTAAAAAATGTACCCGATTTGAGCAAAAAAATACCCGCTATTCGCGGGTATTTTTATTGCAAGTTGACCACATTACTTTGTTGTCAATTTATTGCCTTATTTACGACTCAACTGGCGAAATAACAAATAGCAGGTCATTTTGTGAAACTTGCTGGCCATTACTATTCAAAATACGCTCAATTCGATATGTCTGATCTTCAGGATACAACACCGCATCTTGACGATTAAAACCTGCCAAGGTGACTTGTGAGAACATTTTCATTGCTTCTGTTAATGCTAAAGTTTGGTCAACGGTTACTATGTCGCCTTCCTTAACAAAATCAGCTTCACCCGGTGCTGGTGAGGTATAGAAAATACCTGCGCCCTGTGCCAATACTTTAAGCTCATTACTTTCACCAACTCGCAGTGACTCAGTATCAACTTTCACGGTTTCAGCTGCGGCTTCCATTTCAGCGATAAGCTCAGGAATATCTAACTCAGCCATTAAACGTGGTAAGTAGTTGGTATCGTAAACACCTTCGTTAAAGGTGGTATCCTTCAGAATACGTTTCAATAACGGAATGTTAGTTGCAATACCCTTGATGACAACAGTATCTAAGTAGTCATACATTTTCTTGACCACATCTTCACGATCGCTGCCACGAATAATGATCTGCGCGATTAAGCTGTCATAGTATGGTGAGACTTCTTTACCGGTTTCAGCAATAGAAATCAGCTCAACATCATCACGCTGTGGCATGATGCATTCTGTAATCATACCTGGGTTAGGCAATAATTGTAGAATGCCATGGCTATCGAGAGCGGCTTTTTCAGCCGTAACACGCACTTCCATCGCATACCCTTGATCAACAGGTTCTAATTTCTCAATTGAGCGACCTGCTGCGATATCAAACTGTGCACTGACGATATCAATACCAGAAGTTGCTTCGGTGACTGGATGCTCAACCTGTAAACGGGTATTCATTTCCATGAAGTATACTTCGTTAGCATCTAAGTTGTAGATAAACTCAACCGTACCCGCACCCATATAGTCTGTGGCATCACCTAAAGCACGGGTGTAATCCATCACCTTTTGCTTTAACTCTTCTGGCAACATAGTCGAACCAGATTCTTCAATCACTTTCTGGTTATTACGTTGCACAGAACAATCACGAATACCCAATACTTTGGTATTACCAAACTTGTCACGCAGTAACTGCACTTCAATATGACGTAATGAAGTAACATATTTTTCTAGGTATAAATCGCCATTACCAAATGCCGCTGCAGCTTCTGTAGCGGTTTTTTGGAATAAACCAATCATGTCTTCTGGGCGTTTGACAACCTGAATACCTTTACCACCACCACCTTGTACGGCTTTAAGTAGCACTGGATAACCAATTTCAATCGCCACATTCACAGCTTGTTCAGCGTTAGTCAAAATGCCATGGCTACCTGGAACAACCGGTACATTTTGCGCTTGTGAAGTATGGATAGCATTTGACTTGTTACCCATCGTTGTCATTGAGTGTACGCTTGGGCCAACAAAGTTTACGCCGTTGTTAACACACAATGCAGCAAATTGAGGGCTTTCAGATAAGAAACCAATACCTGGGTGCAATGCATCTACGTCTTCGTAATCAGCGACTCGCAATACCGAGTAGGCATTTAAGTAACTTTCATCAGACGTGTTACCACCGATACAAACTAGCTTGTCGTTTTCTTTCAACATATCTGCAGGCACTGAGGTCATATCAGGATCTGATGCAACCAATACCACGTTGATGTTGTTGTCATGGGCTTTGCGAATTAATTTAACCGCTGTACAACCGCGAGCATGGATCAAGACTTTATTGATTGGCTTCATTAGGGCGCGTGGATCATCTTGAAGAATCACTTCTTCAACCTCAACGACCTCAGGCACTAATGTTGATAAAGCTTGACCAATAACATCTTCAATATGTGCTGTTGGTAACGGCATTAATGGGTCAATACCGCTTAACTGGCCATCCAAAGTGTCACTGAACGGGTTATAAACCAAACCTGTCATTGCCCCTGGAACTTTAGATAAATAGTTAGACAATGTCGCTGTAGACGGTAAGTATGCAGGCACAACCATTTGCCCAGCAAATGGCATATTTGTTCCTGACAAATAATACGTTTGCACTAAAGGATGAGTCACAAAGCTAGCTTGCGCACCACCAGTACAGTCACCGAAACCAAACATCAATACTGGTAATTCGTTATCACGAATAAAACGAGTGATACGGTCATTAACAACTGCCATTGAGAATAGTGCCGCGGCACCTTCTTTAGTTTGCATACCACCTGAACTGATAAAACAGATCACAGGTAATTTGCGCTTAGCACACTCAATCAATAGCGCACTGAATTTCTCAGCACTGGCCATATCGAATGCACCCGCTTGGAATGCGGTATTGGATACTGCAACACCAACACGTAATTTTTTACCGTCATGTTTAAAATCAGCCAAGCCAGTAATCAAACCGCATGGACGAATTTTCTTATCAATAGCATCTTCAATTGATAAACGGAAACCAGGGAAGTTAAGCAAGTTTGCTGACATTTTGTCTGCATCAATTTCATCAAACTTGGTGAAGAACTTGGCAATAACACTCTCCCAACCCATTTTGCCTTTTTGCTTTTCTTCACGAAGCACTTTCTGGATTAACAAATCTTGATAACCCATGGTCAAGCGGTTCCAGAAGTCTTTACGGCGCCCAATACGCACAGGGTTAATCGCCCCAGTGTATTTGTCGTGTTCGTCTTCACTATCGAAGTATTCTGGTAATAAGCGTTCGAAGAAATACGTCAAAATAACGAATAATGAATCGTTAAGCTGTGGGAAACCAACACTCTTCCATTGTTCTACACGGGTTAATAGCTCTGCACGGTTAGACTGATCCATGAAGTATTTAAGCCATTTGTAGAACTTAGCTTTGTCGTTCGCTTCATTATGAGTAGATAACGCAATATCAATCGACTTGTGTAATAACTTATCAACCGAAGCGCGAGCTAAGCTTTTAGACATCATAGCTTCTTTAGAAATCGACGCTAAGCTGCCTACTACGTTGTCATATAAGGCGTTGAAGATAAGAATGTTATGACATTGCCAAATGAAATCTTCACGTAGCTCATCATTCACAACCACATCCAATACCGTCAGTTGGTTAAGCTCTGGCCAAGGCGCTTGGGTAGCCGACTTAGGTAACGATTCTAAATGCTGAATTAAGCCTTTAAAGTTGTTAGCAGCATTGCTTTTCCAGCGATGGTATAAAGACCAACCAATGTTGAACAACAATGCCTTACGGGCTTTTTTATAGTTCTCTTTGGGTTCACCTAAAATAAAGCGAGTAATCACGTTACGTTCGGTCGACACTTCACTGCGCTTAGCGGTAAAGTTACCCCATAGCTTGTTTAGTTCTTCGTCATAAACCAATTTATCTGGGTTAGTTAACCAAGCTTGGAATACGCGCTCCTGCTCTTGCTTAATACGCTCAAGTAAGTCGCCTTCTGGTACGCTGACTTTTGACAAACGGCCATACTGCTCTAATGAAATAGAATGGATGCGACTGCGTAAGGTTAAGTAACGTAAATAACGATATGCACTACCAAAAATGTTGTGATGCATAGTAGGGTTGCTTGCAACAGCCAATCCGGTGTTATTCTCAAGAGTGATAAGGTTTTTAGAAGGTGCTAAGAAACGCTGTAAACTGCGATCATAGTGTTCTTTCAAATCGTCAGACTCGCGTACGAAATTTACTGCAGCGCGTTCAATGGCTTCAATAGAACTGATAATCGCACGACGTAAGTTATGCTGACGTTCGTCTTTATCGCTTGGCGTAAAATCAACAATACCGTCAATACATCCCGCGGTATATAACTCTTCAGGTGATACTCCAACAGACTTAGCACATTCTTGCCAAGACAAGTTGTACTTACGCGCAATGCTTTGTAAGCCCTGAGGTTGAATGGTATTGAAAATACCATCACGAATAGACAATAAAATGTTCGCGGCAGCCAGTGGAATAGCACCACCTGAGTAGCCTGCACCAATCACAATACCGACAGTGGGTACGTCAACATTGGCACTTTCTGCAATCGCTTTAGAAATGGTATGCGCTTGGTTTTGACTGTTTGCCACTTCACCCGCATCAGCACCTGGGGTGTCAATAAGGTAAACAATCGGCATAGACAACTCAGCAAAGTGACGGATCGCTTTACAGGCTGCTAAATGATGCTCAGGCATCCACGCGCCGTTTGCTGTACTGCGCTCTTGGGCAATAAAGCCTACCCGACGAGTACGGGTACCGAAGTTTAATTCTACTTCAGCACGGTAAAATGACCCTATGTGGCTTTCTGATATGATTTTGCCTTTAAGATCGGCAATCATACGCTTAGCGCCAGGACGATTTTTATCTTGAGATGGTAAAATAACTTTGTTGACATAACCGTCAACATCTAAAGATGCCAAACCTTTTAAGTTTGATTGAATTGCATCTTCAGTTAATAACCCTTTAATTTCTTCCGACAAACTCTGCTTACTATGAGCAGGAAATAACGAAAAATCTTTTGCCAAGTGTTCAGCTTGTAAAAATAATGGATCTGCTGATAATACTTGGGTCTTGTTAGCGGGCTGCTTTTTGCTGGTCATCCTTAGATCCTCTGCGTCGTTAGCCTCTGAAATTTTTAGCCCGTAAATATAACTTTGTTAATAGCCTAATTACCATATAAACTACATTGGACGCTTCGTTCCATTTTTGAGACAGTGAGGGTGTAATGCCGGATTTGAACGGTATGATGCTGTTTACAGCGGTAGTAAGGGCTAACGGATTCTCTCAAGCTGCACGAGACATCGGACAACCTAAATCAACAATTAGCCGAAAAGTTGCACAACTTGAGGAAGAATTAGGAGTACGTTTACTGCAACGAGATTCACGAAATATTAGTCTCACGCAAATTGGTGCGCTGTTTTTTCAGCACTGTGAAACCATAAGTCAAGAAATTGAAGCTGCAAAAGCAATTATTGAAAACACCCATAGCGATATTTCGGGCTCGCTTAGAATTGCCATTCCGGTGTCTTTTTCTCAAGAAGTCATTGGCCATTTATGTTCTAGCTTTATGCGCTTATACCCAAACATTGAACTAGATATCCAGTTTACCGATAACGACATAGGTTTAGTTGGTGAAGGTTACGATATCGCAATAAAGTATGGCCCATTACAATCGTCTGACTTAGTGGCAAGATTACTGTTTGAACGTCAACCTATTTTAGTTGCCAGTCCCAATTACATTAAAAAATACGGTGCCCCCGCTACCCCACAAGAACTGGCTAAACACCAAGGTATTTTATTAGGCACCAGTTTATCGGCGCCAATTTGGTCCATTGGTAAAGGAAATCGTAAAATAATGGCGACTTTTCAGCGTAAAGTGAGGGTCAATAGCGCTAAAATGGTAAAACGATTCGCACTGGATGATTTTGGGATCGCCCTGCTATCCAACACCAGTTGCAAGCAAGAAATTGCATCCGGCAGTTTAGTGCCTATATTACAAGAATGGCCAATGGATCCGATTAAAGTATATGGGGTGTATTCTAGCCGCAGGCAATTAGCATCAAATATCAGTGCTTTCTTAGACTTTATTTCTAAAAGATACAGCAACCAAGAATCACTAACCTCAATCGTAAAGTAAGCCATTGCCATTCATAGACCTTTTTATGCTATAACCGAATAACCATGGCTCAATATGTTTCGCCTGACACAGACAAGGACCAACAAGATGACAACTAAGCACTTACTGACCTTATCATGCCTATTCCTTATGAGTGCTAGCATGATCACTCAGGCCAACACCCTATCAAAAGATGTTGAAGAGTTACGTCTGCCTCTCGCCAGCAAAACCATGCCGCAAGTAGTGGAACGATATCAGGGTATTTCACAAGGACTTAGCAATAAGTTACTCAGCGAATCTAACGAGTTAACTATTACCCAAATGGTTGCAAACGAAGGCCAGCGCTTATGGCAACAAGCGGTTAGAGATGTGCAATCGGGCAATACCGATGATCGCACTTTATACTGGAGCCGCCTTATAATGCGCTCCAGCTTAAAAACACAAGCTGCGGGCTTTAACATTGCAAGTTGGCAGCGTGAAATACTGGTCAGTGCAATAGAGAAGTCTTCACGCGGTTTTAGCGATATCGATTTCAAAGCCGACAGCCGTATCAAAATTCTGCTAACCGGATTTGATCCCTTCTTTTTAGACAACGACATTGGCCAAAGCAACCCTTCTGGGGTGACGGCTTTAGCCTTGGATGGCTACACATTTAACGTGAATGGTAAAAAAGCCCAAATTGAAACCGTAATGATCCCTGTGCGCTTTGCTGATTTTGATAATGGCATAATTGAATCGTTATTAACCCCAATTTATCGAGATAACAATGTAGATATGATTTTCACCGTCAGTATGGGACGTGAACAGTTTGACATTGAACGTTTTCCCTCTCGCAATCGCACTGCCGCAGCACCAGATAATTTGAATGTGTTAACGGGTGCGTCAAAAACTAACCCTATTGCGCCATTCTTGAATAACAAAGCCCTAAATGGTCCTGAATTTGTAGAATTTTCGCTCCCTGTTGCCGCTATGCAACAGGTCAAAGGCAAGTGGCAAGTGAATGATAACCATCTGGTCAGCACTGTGGCTGGCGGTCAATTTAATGCTAAATCCATTAACGAATTACAAAATGTCACCTCAGTAGAGGGCTCAGGTGGTGGTTATCTTTCAAATGAGATTTCTTACCGCAGCATCTTATTAATGCAACAGTTTAATCGAAACCTACCCGTTGGGCACATACACACGCCCAAAGTAAAGGGACATGACGCTGAGGTGGAATACGCAATTGTTGAACAAATTAAGGCTATGGTGGCTGCCGCTGCGGCAACTTTGTAGTATCCAGCAAGTCGTTAATATATTGGTTTTCTAAATAGGTTGTAGATTCAAATGCAGCAGTATTTCAATAAGCATTTACGTCATCTAAGTCATGCGCTGGGATTGGTCAACGCCAAACCCAGCATATCTAAAGCACGTGTGTCCAAAGCTCAAATTGTCACGCCACTGCAACAAACCATTTTGGATAAACTAGAAGTCGATTACCAACTTGCTGAGCAATACTTTAAAACGTCATTTCCTCGCCCAGTCGTACAATTTACTCTTAGGGGGAAAAGTGCCGGCACCGCGCATTTACAGCTAAACAAATTGCGCTTCAATCCAGTGCTGTTAGAGGAAAATATCAGTGCCTTTATCGATGATGTTGTCCCCCACGAAATCAGCCACCTAATTTGCTTTCAAGTATTTGGACGCGTAAAACCCCATGGTGTTGAATGGCAAAGCATTATGCGTAGGGTTTATCATCGCGCCCCTAAAACTACCCATAAATTAGACACACTATCGGTTCGCGGTAAACAATTTGAATATTTTTGTGGTTGCGGTAGTGTTCAACTTAGCATCAGACGCCATAACAATGTGGTGCGTGGTAAAAGCCAATATCGCTGTAAAACCTGCCAGCACATGCTACAAAGCAATCCTGTCTAACACATAATCGAAATACCCTTGGTTAAGCAAATAGCTTTAACTTATCGATATAATAAAAATGTGGCTGACTTTATTATTCGCCTAGCAGGTCAAACTACTCCCAATGATGAAAAGTTGATTACTTTTCAGCTTAATGACAAAGTTGATTGCATCGCCTAAAAGCTAACGTCATACAAAGGACTCGTGTGATTAATAACATCAAAAATCTACCTAGCTACCTCGGGATAACTTGGACAGTTGCCATATTCAATATTGTTTTTGCTATCCCAACAGCAGCTTGCTTAATCGCATTCACCTTTTCAAACTATGGGTTCCCATATGAATTTATGTTGGAGAATTGGGGGCTGTTTGCTTATATAAGTACTTCTTTTATCAGTTCGGTTATTTTTATTTCCAAATATCAATCGTTTGAATTTAACCATCCTAAAGCAGCATTCAAGTACAGTTTACTTCCCAATATCAGCATGGCGCTTTTTATACTGCTGATATTAATCATTTCCAGTAAGCCATTATTTGTTGCTATCACGTCACACTAACTAGGCAATAAACAGCGTTAAAATCAATATTGAGCAGATTTCATCCCCCAGCATTGCATCAGTCGAAAGTATCCCTTACCATCACGCAAAAATGACAGACAAGGTGGGTTATTTAGCCGTTTGAGTCTGCACAGTTCATCATATTAAGGTTCGCGCTATTATGCTTTTTCCATCTATCAAAATGCGTTCAATCGTATTTTGCAGCTTGCTATGCGTTTTGATTGCTCCGATTACCACTCACTCTGCTGCACACCCAACGAGTTTTAATCAGGCTAAAAAAATGATCCGCAAGATCTATCAACATAACTTGCCGCTAAAAAGCTTTTACTGTGGTTGCGATATCACTATTGCCGGTAAAGTGTGGCAACCAGAACATCACACTTGCGGCTATCAAGTGCGTAAGCAGCAAGTTCGCGCCAACCGAATAGAATGGGAACATGTAGTTCCTGCGTGGGAATTTGGTCATCAGCTGCAATGCTGGCAGCAAGGTGGACGTAAAAACTGTGGTAAAACCAGCCCAGAATTTAACAAAATGGAATCAGATTTACATAACCTCACTCCCGCTATTGGTGAGGTGAACGGCGATCGCAGTAATTTTCGTTTTAGTCAGTGGAATGGTAAAGCCGACCAATACGGTCAATGCGAGATGATAGTCGACTTTAAAGGCCGAAAAGTGCAGCCACCAGCACAAAGTCGTGGTGCGATTGCCAGAACTTACTTCTATATGCAGCAATCATACAAGTTGCAAATTTCATCCAGCCAACGCCAACTTTTTCAGGCATGGGATAAAATGTACCCAGTGGATAAAAATGAATGTAAACGTGATAAGTTAATTGCTACTGCACAAGGCAATCATAATGATTTTGTCTACAAACAATGTCAGAATCTAGGTTTAAGTCAATAACACTCAGCTCGGATAACGCAACCTATGAGAATCCCGAAGATTTACCAAGCGATTGACACTTTACATATAGGTCAAATTGTTGCTTTAGATGAAGATGGCGCTGCACATATTGGCAGAGTGTTACGTATGAATGAAGGTGATCAAATCAGCCTTTTTTGTGGTGATGGTAATGATTATTTAGCTGAAATAACGCAATCCAGTAAGAAAAATGTCTCGGTAAAGGTCTTATCTGCCACGGCGAATCTAACCGAATCACCACTCGATTTGCACCTAGGACAAGTCATCTCTCGCGGTGATCGAATGGACTTTACCATTCAAAAATCGGTCGAGTTAGGCGTAACCACTATTACACCGTTATTTTCTGAACGCTGTGGTGTTAAGCTGAATGGCGAACGGTTAGAGAAAAAGATCCAACAATGGCAAAAAATTGTCATCAGTGCATGCGAACAATCCGGTCGCAGTGTTGTGCCTCAAGTGCGCCCAGCTATGGATTTATTAGATTGGTGCCAAGAACAAACCCAGGCATTGAAACTGAATTTACATCCGCGAGCGGCTCACGGCATTAATGGCTTAACCCAATTAGGCCAACACAATAAAGTACGCTTATTAATAGGCCCAGAAGGCGGCTTATCGGATCAAGAAATTAGCATGACTGAACAATTTAGTTTTACCGACGTATTATTAGGCCCAAGAGTGCTGCGCACCGAAACTGCGGCACTTACTGCAATCACGGCATTACAACTGAAATTTGGTGATATCGGTTAATGAGCCTTGCTCACACCCAATAACATAATCACATTTTAAGGATATCTAGATGATCAAGCTCGGCATAGTGATGGACCCAATTAGCGACATCAATATCAAAAAAGACTCAAGCTTTGCCATGTTACTTGCCGCGCAGTCTCGCGGTTATCAATTGTTCTATATGGAAATGCATGATTTAGCTATGGTTAACGGTAAAGCAATGGGCAACATGCGCCCGTTAACCGTTTACAATGATGCGGCTAAATGGTTTGAACTAGGCGAAGCAACCGATAGCCCTTTATCAGACTTAGATGTGGTATTGATGCGAAAAGATCCGCCGTTTGATACTGAATTTATCTATGCAACCTATATGCTTGAGCGTGCCGAAGAACAAGGCACACTTATCGTCAACAAGCCGCAAAGCTTACGCGATGCTAATGAAAAACTCTTCACAGCTTGGTTTTCAGAATTCACCCCTGAAACAATAGTAACTCGCGATGCCAAACGTATTCGTGCGTTTCACCAGCAAAAATCTGACATTATCATCAAGCCGTTAGACGGCATGGGCGGCAGTTCTATTTTCAGAATTAAGCAAGATGACCCGAACGTCGGCGTGATCATTGAAACCTTAACCAACCACGGCCAACAATATGCTATGGCTCAGGCATTTATTCCTGAAATTACCTTAGGCGACAAACGCATTTTAGTGGTTGATGGTGAACCGGTTCCTTATTCATTAGCCCGTATTCCGATGAAAGGTGAAACCCGCGGTAATTTAGCTGCAGGTGGCAGTGGCGTTGCACAACCTTTATCAGAAAGTGATTGGAAAATAGCCCGAGCCCTAGGTCCCGAATTGAAAAAACGCGGCTTAATTTTTGTCGGTTTAGATGTGATTGGTGATAAACTCACCGAAATAAACGTCACCAGCCCAACGTGCATTCGTGAAATCGAAGCCGCATTCGACGTAGATATTACCGGAATGCTAATGGATGCTATCGAGGCTCGTGTAAACAACGCTTAATAATCAGGAACTTTCATGCTGTTTTTAAACACATACCGTGGTTTTATTGCTGCATTCATTTTGGCATCTAGCCAACTATTTGCCGTTAATGCAGTGGCTAATGACGATAACTTAGCAACAGACAAGCAAGCCCAAGCAAGTACGCCAGCGGCGATTGCTATGGCAAATAATGCCCAAAACATCTCTCAATCT
Source organism: Shewanella aestuarii (assembly GCF_014647215.1). Taxonomy (GTDB): domain Bacteria; phylum Pseudomonadota; class Gammaproteobacteria; order Enterobacterales; family Shewanellaceae; genus Shewanella; species Shewanella aestuarii. The sequence goes on along the minus strand of NZ_BMOT01000002.1, from coordinate 208,641 downwards.
CGTCCGAAAAATATCATTATCATGATAGGGGATGGAATGGGGCCCGCTTACACCTCGGGATACCGTTACTATAAGGACAACCCTGAAACCGAAGAAGTTGAGCAGACAGTATTTGACCGTCTTCTTGTTGGTATGGCCAGCACCTATCCTGCCAGAGTCAGCGGTTATGTAACCGACTCAGCAGCGGCGGCAACCGCTTTATCGACTGGCTTTAAAAGTTATAACGGGGCGATCAGTGTTGATGTTGAAAAACGTGAGCTTGCCACCTTGCTTGAAAAAGCCAAAGCATTAGGTTTATCAACAGGGGTTGCGGTAAGCTCACAGGTAAACCATGCCACACCAGCTGCCTTTTTAACCCACAGTGAAAGCCGTAAAAACTATACTGAAATTGCCGAGCGCTATCTTGATACCGATGCAGATGTTATTTTAGGTGGCGGACAGCGCTACTTTTCAGAAGAGCTAATTAACAAATTCACCGCGAAAGGTTACCAGCACATCACAGAAATGAGCCAACTTGACTCTGTCACCACACCTAAAGTGTTGGGGTTATTGGCAGACGTACAATTACCTTGGGTGATCAATAACAAACCAGCCAATCAGCTCAGCTTGCTGACACAAAAATCACTCGAGTTGTTATCTCAAAACCCAAATGGTTTTGTACTACTTGTAGAGGGCAGCTTAATAGATTGGGCGGGGCACAGTAATGATATCGCTACTGCCATGGCTGAAATGGACGGTTTTGCCCACAGTATAGAGGTGGTAGAACAATTTGTTCGCCAACAAAAAGACACCCTAATGATAGTCACCGCTGACCATAACACAGGTGGCTTATCTGTTGGTGCTAACGGTGAATATGCCTGGAAACCAGAAGTACTACAGCGGGTAAAATCCAGTCCAGATATGATTGCTGCCAAAGCGATCGCCGCACAAGAATGGCAACCAATCGTCACTGACTTATTAGGTTTTGAACCAAAAATACAAGAGTTCGCTACGCTAACCAATGCTCGTATGCAGGGAAACGAAGCGATGGCAATTGCATTACGTAAGCTTATCGATATTTATTCAAATACTGGCTGGACAACAGAAGGTCACACGGGTGGTGATGTGCAAGTGTTTGCTTCAGGCCCAGGGGCTAAACTGTTTTCAGGCCATCAGGATAATATCGACATCGCTAATAAGATTTTCAGCCTATTGCCCACATCAGTGCAATAACAAGCGATAATTGCCTATAAAGCATTATGCTTGAAAATGTGGGCAGGTATTTAGCCAGTAAAAGTAACTTTGAAGCGACGTCCGTCGCTTCAATCTTTTAAATGTTTCAATGAAAAATGAAGTAGGTCAAGGTGTTAACAAATCCATCTCAATTAATATTAAGAAACAGCGACGAATTTGCCGGCCTTAACCTGCTTATCATTAATTATGAGTCTGATACGTTAGCCCAGCAATGCCTAGAAAGCGCCAAACAGGTTACCGCTTTAGCCTTAGACTACCATCACCATTTAACGTTAGCCCCTTTAGCAAATGACAACCTAAGTTGTTACTTTGGCCACAAATTACCCGACACGCTTAATAGTGAAAAGTTTGATGCTGTCATAGTGTATTTCCCTAAAGCCAAGCCCTTAGCTGAGTATTTATTTACCTTAGCGGCCAACCATCTTAATGACGACGGTTTATTACTTATTGTCGGTGAAAACAAAGGTGGGATTAAATCTGTAGGCAAATTATTGCCCGATTTTTTTACCCCCGCAATCAAGCTTGATAATGCGCGCCATAGTTTACTTTACCGTGCCTTTCTAACCCGCCCAGCACCTGCATTAATCATGCAAGATTGGGTCAGCGAATACACCTTGGCCACTCCGCAAGGTGAAATCACCATTTGTAACTTTGTTGGAGTATTTAGCGAGAAAAAACTCGACCTAGGTACTGAACTGCTGCTATCTCATTTACCTCAATTAAACGGCCGGGTATTAGATTTTGGCTGCGGTGCCGGCGTGATTACCGTGGCATTACTAAAACAGTACCCGAGCCTCAATATTGAATGTATCGACATTAATGCCATGGCACTTGCGTCATGTCAGTTAACCTTAAAAGCCAACAAAATGCAGGCTAAAGTGTACCCATCTGACGGGTTTAACCAAATTAACGATAAATTTGACGGTATTATTTCTAATCCACCTTTTCACGATGGATTAGACAGCACCTTTGCTATTGCCAATGCATTTGTTAGCCAAAGCGCCGCGCGTTTAAATCCGAAAGGAGTGTGGCAAATTGTGGCAAACAGGCACTTACCCTATGCCGATAACATTGCCAATGCTTTTGGCTCAGTCAATGTGCCAGCCGAAAACAACAAGTACAAATTGTACTTACAGAAAGTTTAGTAAACCAAACATCAAACATAACTTACAAATTAATGCCACTTTACGCATAGCTAAAGGCTTTGATGCTGGATTATCAAGCTAAATTCAGCTAGATTTAGGCTACGTTGATATTTATCAAACCTAATATCTCAAATAAAAAAAATAAAGAAAAGGATGTTATGTTAGAACCTACATGTGCCGTATTAAGTGCCGATCTATCTAAGGTGGAGCTAAGACTCACCCCGAACACGCACGGGCCGATTTCAAATGAGGATATCATTCAGCTACTGAAACAGCCTGAATTTGCCATGCTATCCCCCATTACCCCTGCTATTGACAAAGCCGTGAATGAAGTTAATTCGCTTTGCGGTCAAAACCCCGGAAAACACGAACTCTTTTTCACGATAGCAGAACGCAAAGATGGCACCATTAGCATTAAAGTCAGCGATGACAAAATGCATGCTTCAATGACCATTACCTCTGCTTGGGGTGGAAAAGATATTGCATTAGCCGATGTATTAAATACCCTTAAAAGCCATAAAATTAAAATGGGTTTAAGTAAACCTAAAATTATGGCGCTGATGCAAAGATTAGATATTCTACCTCCTGGTGAAAGCTGCGAAGGTGAAATTGCCACAGGTAAAGCGCCAGTAAATGGTGAACATGCCATACTGACCCGTAAAGTCCCGTTAGCACGTGAACGATTACTACAACCTCAAGAGCGCGAAGATGGCTCTGTTGATATGCGCAACTTAGGTGCACTGGTTACCGTCAAACCCAACGATGTTTTAATGATCAAAAAGCCAGCTACTGAAGGCGTACCAGGTTATAACGTGCATGGTGATATCTTAAATCAAATGCCGGGTAAGGATTTATTAATGATCCCCGGAGACGGTACAGCCCTTCACCCAAACGATCCGAATAAACTGATCGCCACCGTATGCGGTCAACCGGTTGAAAATCGTAAGGGCATGCAAGTTGATGATGTACTGCAGATTAAAAATGTCGACGTGAAATATGGTCATGTCGACTTTAAAGGCAGTATCTTAATCACTGGCGATGTCCACGAAGGCATGGAAGTGAAGTCCACCGGCGACATTACCGTCATGGGCTTTGTTGATTCAGCCACCCTTGAGGCCGAAGGTGATGTTATTGTTAGTAAAGGCGTTATTGGCCGATTAATTAAAGATCATGAACTCAGTACCAAAATTACGGCTCATGGACAGATTTGCGCTCAGTTTGTGCAATATTCAGAGCTAACAGCAAAAGGTGAGATTCTCGTCACCAAACAGCTATTACATAGTCACTCTGAAGCAGGCACTACCATCACAGTAAGCGATGCCACAGGTAAACGTGGTGACTTAGTTGGCGGAAAAGCGACTGCAGCAAAAGGCATTCACGCTGTAGCATTTGGCGCAACGGCTGGCACAAAAACTGAATTATTTTGTGGCATGCAGCAACAAGAATTAAAGCAGAATTTAAAAGCCTTAGATGAAAGCGTTAAACAGCTTGTCGTCGCAGGACTTGATATTGAATCTAGGTTAAAAAAACTGCCTCCGAAATCAGAATGGCAAAATGATGCAGGTATGATTGAGCAAGTGAAAATGATGCTGGATCAAAAAAATCAGATTGCGGCTGAACGTTTGAAAGAAGAAATTGAATTCGAACAAATTAAGAATGAAGTCGAAGATTACTACGATAAATATTTTATCAAAGCTGGCCGAAATATATTTGCAAACGTTGAAGTGCATATTGGTAATGCGCAAAATAGAACTCAGCGAGAGCATGGTCCCTGCGTGGTTAAAAATATTAATGCCGAAATCAGTTATGACTACAGTAAATAATCGTTGAATTAACAACCTTAATGACAACGCTCTATCATGCTAGGTCGTTCACCTCATGAATAACATCTATTGGCCAGCCATCGTGCAACTGCATTTGCACGATGAGCTCATCTACATTAAAGATCCTCATGCATGGCAAAATTTTCTTATCACTGATGCCATCCATCTTGCTCCTGAAGACCAACTCATTGATAGTAACGGCCAATGCTATTTACTTTCTCCGCAAGCTAGTCAGCACAGCCTTATCCCCTCTGGTAAATTAACCGTCAGTCAGTTTATTCCTTTGGTACAACAATATGCTCAATTGCAGGGACATTGTTGCAGCAGTAAACTAATGTTCACCAGTTTCGAACAGGGATTTGCGATAATAGATCAGCTAGATTGATTGAGCTATTGCTAACCCTCTGGCAAAATAGCGCTAATTTTAGTGAGTGAGTTTGAGAGTGTGCATGGAGTTATTAAATATTGAGTGTCTGGGCAAACGGTTACGTTTAGAAGGCTCAATGGCAGGTTGGCAACAGTTATACTGGGACAATCAGCTCGTGTCACAAAAATCAGCCACTCCTGATAACCAGGTATTTAATATTCATCAATTTGAGTTGACCTTGCAGCCATCGCCGTCCACTTCTAATGAGGCTTTATCACAAACTCCCCAAAGCGACACGCTAGTTGAAACTCAAGTAAAAAAAATTCCCGTCCGTTTGGAAGTCGATGTGAAATGGCAGCCATTCAATTTGGAATATTGTGTATTAATTGATGAAGAGCAGGTCAGTCAGGGACAGCGTACCACCAAAGATATTGAACAACAGGTACCTGAAATTCCAACACCCAAAGCCAATAAAATCAGTATGATTGGCTTAGCCTCATTAGGTTTTAAACTGCTAAAAAGCGCAAAGGTCGTCAAAGCGCTATTAGCCGGTGCCAGCGTGGCGGCTTATTCATGGTTATTCTCTATCGAGTTCGCACTCGCCCTCATTGCCTGTTTGGTATTTCATGAGTATGGCCACATTAAAGCCATGAAACACTTTGGCATGAAAACCAAAGGCATTTATCTAATCCCTTTTATGGGCGGTTTAGCCTTATGCGACGAACGGATTAACACCCGCTGGCAAGATGTGGTGATCTCCATTATGGGCCCAACCTTTGGCTTATTTTTATCAATAGCGAGTTTGGTGGCCTACTGGGTCACAGGCAATGTATTCTTTGCCGGATTAGCTGCCTTTAATGCTTTACTCAACCTGTTTAATCTATTGCCTATTTTGCCATTAGACGGCGGCCATATTTTAAAAAGCATCAGTTTTTCAATGAACAGTCTTGCAGGGTTAATCGCCTGTATCGCAGGCGCGGCCATTGGGGTGTATATCAGTTACAATCTAGGGTTAGCCTTATTGGGCTTCTTGTTGCTTATCGGCAGTTTAGAAATTGTTTTCGAATGGCGAGGACGTCATCACAGTCATTTGTTGCCACTCGACCGTTATGGCCAAATCTTTTCAACGATTTGGTATTTGCTTACCGTGGGAAGTTTAGTCGCGATCATTTGGCTCGTTGCTGATACGGGTGATGACATGCTGCGTATGCCACTAGAAATCTTAAAAAGCTAGTTGATTTGAAGTGAGTTGAAGCGGTATTCAACTGCATCAACTCACAAAGAATAGCCCATGAGAGTGTAGGCTTAAATAGAACCCAACTTAAAAAATACCAATCTTAATTATCATTATCAATAAACTAGAACCTGATCTGTATAAAGCTTAATGCGACTTTTAATATTTGTCTCAATTTTTTGTTGGTAAATTTGTGACCAATAATTCATGTTAATCAATTGCCTGCCGCAGGCTTTAGTGCAGATAATCCAGCGAGACGCCGCAAGCACGTCCATGTGGGCTTAACCAAAACATCCCTGTTTTGGATACTCGCTGGCTCATCTGCACCTGAATTTTCTCCTCTTCGATTTGACCACTAGTATTGCTACGAATAACAACCAAGATCTAGAGCTTTATTTCCAATGAAGCCCAATCGAAGATATTAGGTTTAAGCGCGGCTGTGACCGTCGATGGCAGGGAGGCCATCGTTGAGCTTAAAGGGACGTACTTGCTGCGAGTCACAGAAGTGCTTACACGTAAGGTCGCTCGTTCACATGCATGTGATCGCGACATTCCGTTCATCCTGAACACTACTACGGCAGGCAATTGATTTGATTAAGGCTTAGCGTTAACACGGGCTATCCAATATAAATCTAGATCATCAAAATTCTTTACCTGAAGAATTTAGCAAGCCTTCCATGGCTATCAGAAACACCAAAATCAAAGCTCAAACACATTGGTCATTACTTTATAAAGCTCAGTGCCTTGATGCACAGAAGCCGATGCAAAGTGCAAAATAGGCACGCAGTCTTTATCTAAACTCAGTGGTGTGAACGCTTGGTCCGAACCGTATAAATCCAATCTAAGCATATTCACTAAGGTTTGTCCCGCAAGCAAAGGTTGACCAACTGTCGCGCAATATTCGACCATGCCAGATTGCGGTGCATGAAACTTTTTATAGTCCTTTAAATAACATGCATAACGCGGCATTTCAGCGGGTTGTATTACTTCTTTAATCACCCCGCGATGGCTTAAATACGCCATAATGCCTTTAGCATCGACCAGCGCATCGGCCATATCAATTCGCTCTTGACTAGCAAGTTCAAGGGTAAACGCGGCCACTGGCACTGTAAAATGACGCCCTTGGCTGGCGGCATATTCAGTAAGCTGCCACCAAGGACAAAACGCCGCTTCGTCCATCGCACCGCCAAAACTATTAGGAATAATTAGGCTGTAAGGAATAGAGAAAAAACGCGCTGAACGCATATCGTATTCGGGACAATAAAGGTGTTTACATGACTTTGGCCCAGTGTGCAGATCTAACACAATATCCGCTCGATGGGCCAATGACTGTAAACTCACCGCTAAACGATGACCTGTGGTGATCCCCCAAGGCTGCTGTAATTTGCTTTCACAGGCTTCAACTAGCATAGATTTATAGGCTTGAATCAATTGTGCATCAGACAAGCTTTGATGCTCGAAATACCAAGCAGCAACATCGACCTTGTGATCTAAATACTCTCGATTCCAGTTAACCCCTGTAATAGGATCAAACCGACCTAAAGTAAACTCACCACTTTTTTGGTTAATTCCCAAGGGATTGGCTAAAGGGGCAAGCACAATATCGCCTAAAACCTGACAGTTTTCGAGCATGCTCATCAACTGATAAATCACCGCATTACCCTGCACTTCTGCGCCATGCACATTGGCCTGAACATACACAGCAGGAGCTGTGCTATCTGTGCCTTTAAAGGTAAATAAAGGCACATTTAGCATTTGCCCCGCGGCAAGTTCACCAACATTGAGTGCACTTCGTATTGCTTTAGTCATCAATGGCTCCGTAACTTATGACTCAAACAGATTTTGATGTAAGGCTAATACCACTTGCGCGGCTTCGGCTTCATCCACTAACACACATAAGTTATGTGGACTGGCACCTTGGCAAATCATCCGCACATTGTGTTTTTCTAAAACCTGAAACACTCGACTACAAATACCAGCCGTTGAAGCAATTTTATTACCGATAATGGCAACTAAGGCTAGCTTGTCTTCGACGCGCACACGGCAATGCTGAGACAATTCTTGTAATAATGATTCGCTTAGCAAGCCTTGACCACTTGAGTCTGATCCAGTTTTGTCTAATGTGAGCGAGACATTAACCTCTGAAGTGGTGATCAAATCGACTGAGATTTTATGACGCGCTAATGTGGCAAATGTTTCTGCTAGAAAGCCCTGAGCATGGAGCATTTGTAAACTGTGTAGATTTAATAAGGTTTGATCGCGACGTAATGCTACCGCACGGTAAACAGGTGTATCTTCTACTTGATGACGGATCCAGGTGCCACCGGCATCAGGATCTTTACTTGAGCCAACAAACACCTGAATTTTCTGACGCACGGCTGGCAAAATTGTCGCTGGATGCAAAACTTTTGCGCCAAAAGTTGCCATTTCTGCGGCTTCGTTGAAGCTGATCTCCGCAATAGGGCGCGCATTGGGTGCTAAACGTGGATCTGTGGTGTAAATGCCCGCTACATCGGTCCAAATTTCGACAGCATGAGCCGATAACGCCTCAGCAAGTAACGCAGCAGAATAATCACTGCCTCCACGGCCTAATGTGGTTGTACGGCCCTGTTCGTCTGCACCAATAAAGCCTTGAGTCACTATCACTTGATTAGCTAATAATGGCTGTAAAAAATCACCCGATAAGGTGGCAATTTGTTCAATTTGCGGTTCTGCACGACCAAAATGGCTATCGGTACGTAATACCTGGCGCACATCAAACGCATTCGATGCGGTACCTTTTTCACGGATAACTGCGGCAAATAACACTGATGAACACTGTTCGCCCATCGACAGCAATTCATCCATCAGCGCTTTACTACGATCCAGTACCAGAGATTCACTTAATACTGACATCCGGCTGAGTAATTTATCGATTTGTGCAGCGATATCTTGTGGACGCCCTAATTGGTCAATAATTCGGTATTGAATTTGTGCTATTTGCTTTAATAAACTTAAACGACGCTCGTCATTGACGTTGGCACTGGTTAGCTCAACCAATAAATTAGTCACACCACTTGATGCACTTACCACTACAACACGGGTATTAGGATTTGCTAAAACGATATCGGCACAACGACTCATCGCAGGGTAATCTGCAACAGAGGTCCCACCAAACTTGGCTACAACTAATTGATTTAACGACATTAAATACGCTCCGAACTAAACTTCGTTCGAAGAGCCTGGTGCAAAGATAACGCACCCTTAAAGAAGGGAAACAGCAATCACCACCAGAAGCTCTCCACCAAAAAACAGGTGACAATCGTTAGGATTCAACCTAATCGACCGATAAATTAAATAACCAAATTTGATTTATCTCGGCGTTAATCTCCCTCATAAGCTGTCATAGGAATTGGTTTTCCTCAAGCTTACTACCTAGTTAACGCTCCTCTTCTGTGCCTCCCATAAGGAGGGATGTGCAAAATAACAATAAACCTATGACTAAGTCAATGTACAAAATATCAACTTGAAGTTTTAAGAACTGAATGGACTATTTTAACAAGCACACAATGAAACAATGATGCGATATTTCTCTGAAAAAATAAGTCGCTAAGCAAGGAATGAGTATATATCGCCAAGATTTACGCTAAAAATCAGTCGTGGGTATTAAAAATCTCAGGCCATTTGTTAATTTTATTGTCCCGTAAAAAAATTAACAAATGTGCGCAAAAAGAAATAACTATAATTCAGGTAAATCACTCACCAACTTTAAACGCTGATGAAATAACCCCATCGGGACCTCGTCTCTGTGGGGCTCAAAGCAAGATATTAGCGACAGTAAACCTTGATTAACATAATAAATAGCATGCTGACCAAACTCTCTACCTAACTCAAGCGCTTGATCTTTATCTATAAATACTGCCCAGCTTTTCTCCATATGGGAGAGATCAGGTGCTGCGCCAACCAAACAGCGATATGGACTTTGATACTGCAAAATTTTCGATTGTAGTGCCCTATCTCGTAAACGGTTCTGGCTTGGAGTTAACAGAGTACCAAGAGGATTATGCGCGGTAACAATTGCAAAAGAAAAATCATTAGATAAGGGCTGAGTGAGTAAAAATTCAGTGTTTTGATAGTTCTGCCACAGCATGTCGATAACATTTTCCATAAAAAATCTCGCCAAATAAGCCGAAAACAGTGTAGCAGAAGGGTTTAAATAACGAAAGATTTGCGATACAGGTCACAATTTAAAAAATAAGTAAAAGCATTTAAATCATAATCTTACGTAAAAACTACCGTTTCAATTAAACCTTTGTTAATAATTTTATTAACAATTCATTTGTTAACAAATTCAAAAAAAGTGTACAATGACCAGCATTAGTTCTTTAATCGTCACAAAAATCCTACTTTAGAAAGATTTTGTAACGTTTCAGTTTGTGATTTACTGAGCTAAAGTTTTACCGTTGCCCAATAAATGTTCTACTTTTAAAGGCCTATCAATAAATACATAGGTTTAGTTAACATCTACAGGAACTTTTAAGGTATTTAAGGTTCACAGTGTATAGCAGCGGTATTACCCTTTTTTGACAAAGACGTTTTTAACGGCTTTTGTAAAACTCATTCGGATATCAAATGAGAGAGTGTTTAAGTTCAGGGTAGACATAGTTAAACACCCAATAATAGAGATTTTTAACGTGTGCTGCAGCGCATACGGACAATCCTAGCCAAGATGCTAGGTCACAAATTTTATCATTTTTATTTTAGGTAACTTATTATGCAAAACCCACATATTTTAATTGTTGAAGATGAAGCAGTAACTCGTAACACTTTACGTAGCATTTTTGAAGCTGAAGGCTATGTCGTCACTGAAGCAAACGACGGTGCTGAAATGCATAAAGCAATGCAAGAAAACAAAATTAACTTAGTGGTAATGGACATTAACCTACCGGGTAAAAATGGTTTGTTATTGGCTCGCGAATTGCGTGAAATCAACAATATTGGCCTAATCTTTCTAACGGGTCGTGATAACGAAGTTGATAAAATTTTAGGTTTAGAAATTGGTGCCGATGACTACATTACGAAACCATTTAACCCTAGAGAATTAACCATTCGTGCACGCAACCTTTTAACTCGCGTGAACAGTGCTGGCGCTGATAGCGAAGAGAAAGGTTCAGTTGAACACTACCGTTTCAACGGTTGGAGCTTAGAGATCAACAGCCGTTCTTTAGTTAACCCACAAGGTGAGTCTTACAAGCTACCACGCAGTGAATTCCGTGCCATGCTTCACTTTGTTGAAAACCCAGGCAAAATTTTAACTCGTGCAGACCTGTTAATGAAAATGACTGGCCGTGAGCTGAAACCACATGACCGTACAGTTGACGTAACTATTCGTCGTATCCGTAAGCACTTTGAAAGTTTAGCGGACACGCCAGAAATCATCGCCACTATCCACGGCGAAGGCTATCGTTTTTGTGGTCAATTAGAAGACTAATTATTATCTGCAACCCTATGGGAAACAGATGAAAATAACCGAGCATTCATGCTCGGTTTTTTTATCTGTTAACTTGTCAAAGCGCTACCGGATTAATGGCTTATACCTGACGATTTTTTTGTGCCCAAAATCCTAATAACATAAAACTTGCCATTATAATTAATAACATCCAATAACCAGGCATTAGTCTAAATTGCCTTGCTAAGATTGGACTTAATGCAACAATGGCGAGCCCATATCCAAAAGCATTAATCAACACAAACACTAAAGTGCGAACAATAAAGCCTTGGCCAGATAATATTCGCCTGACAATACGATTAATATCAACAGCGAACATGACTATCACACAGGCGACCAATGCGGTGCTCACTTCACTTATCCATGGCAAAATAGAGTTCGCCAACTGATTTAACATCGAAATAATTTGATTCAAATACACCTCATATCTACTATTGCGCTATCAACTCTTTGATATCAGACAACTGGGTTATTGTTATGGTTAATAAATTACTATTGCTTACACGAGAAAACGAGGTTTATCGTGATTTATTAATAAAACGCAATTTAGCTGATTTAGTCATCTTGGGTGACTCTCCTAGTAGTATCACCGAGGCCAATATTTGGTTTGCTGAGCCAGCACTTGCCGCGCCGTTACTTAATCACGCCAGACATTTACGTTGGTTACAGTCGACCTTTGCTGGAGTAGATAAGTTGATGGCACCAAGGCAAAGACAAGATTATCAATTAACTAATGTGCGGGGTATTTTTGGGCCATTAATGAGCGAATATTTGTTTGGATATTTACTGGCTCACAATCGACAACATCAGCATTACCAACAACTGCAACAACAAAAGCTGTGGCAGCCTGGCAATTATCAAACTCTTCAAGGTCAGCAACTGTTACTGTTAGGAACAGGTTCAATTGCTGTCCATATTGCTACTACGGCCAAACATTTTGGCATGAAAGTTATAGGGATAAATCGAAAAGGCCAAGCAATCACAGGTTTTGACCTGGTGGATAAAATAGATAATTTATCTCAATATTTGCCTGAAGCTGACGTAATAGCCAGCGTGTTACCGAACACGCCTGCAACCCAGAATATTCTCAATCGCCAAAGCTTGGCACTATTAAAATCTGATGCTGTGCTATTCAATTTAGGACGCGGCAATGTACTCGACCTCGATGCATTGGCCGCACAATTAGCACTAAAGCCTCATCAGCAGGCAATTTTAGATGTTTTCAACCAAGAACCCTTACCCAGCGATCATCCCATTTGGTTATCTACCAATGCGATAATCACTCCGCATGTCGCCGCTCCGAGCTTTCCAATGCAAACCGTGGATGTGTTCTGTAACAACTACGCTTTATGGCTTAATGAACAGCCATTAAATTTTCGTGTTGATTTTGAAAACGGATATTAATTTTCAATAAGTTACCAGCAGATGAATACTAAGCTACTCGTTGAAAGTGATAAATGTATCATTTTTAGTCAAAAGTTATTGCCAATGATAACGGTTTTCATTTAGAATTAGATTCATTGAAGAACGCTATGTTGTTTATAACTTATTTCACCAGGTGTAGAGGCTAATATGTACGTTTGTCTTTGTCATGCAATTACAGATAAGCAAATTAAAGAAGCGGTTCGCCAAGGCGATTGCTCATTAGCTGATGTTAAAAAACGTTTAGGCGTGGCTGATCAATGTGGTAAATGTGCCAGAATGGCGAATCAAATAATCCAAACTCAGTTAGAGTTTGAGCCAAACTTTTACGAAGTGGCATAACACTTCAATAGTATTCTTTCTATTGTTTGTGATGAGTTAAATAGTATTCATCACAAATCCTGCAATACCTCTCTCAGTTAATTATTTTGTATTTGTGTGGTTTCAGTTGAGATTTTTCGAACTAAAACCCTTTAGACTATTGCACTTATTGCTATTTGAACAAATCACAATCTAGATTTGCAGCAATAGAACCTAAAGTCGATTCTTCCGCCAAAAAACCGATACTCAAGCTTTCATATTCATATATTTAATATCAATTACACTCATAAAAAACCAATTTTCCGCCAATCACTCAGCGCAGTTATCTTATTGCTGCAAACCGCTACTTGATATGAAGTTATAGGCCTTTTGTGGGTTATTAATTGAGTGATGAAATGGTTATAAACAAAAAGCTCACGCTTTCACGTGAGCTTTATTGATTAACAACACAGTCTATCAGAATAAGCTATTCTGCACTGACCTGCGGCTCAGAACCAGTATCATCAATAGCTACCTCTACTGCTTCAATATCGACACTGTCTACGCGTTGTAAACCTCTTGGTAACTTGGCGCCTCTGCGGCCGCGCTCCCCACGATAATGCTCTAAATCGCTGGCTTTAAGTGTTAGCTTACGTTTACCTGCCCAAAGGGTCACAGCTGCGCCATTTGGTACTACGTTTAAGTGCAGGAGTAGCTCTTCACGATTTTTGGCGCGTTCGCTTGGAATACCAATAATCTTGTTACCTTTACCTTTAGATAATTGTGGTAAAGCATCTAAACTGAACATCAGCATACGACCTTCACTGGTGATAGCCAATAATGACTGATCTTTGTCTTTGCTGATCAATTTAGGCGTCATCACCTGTGCGTTGGCAGGTAAAGATAATAATGCTTTGCCGGCTTTATTGCGGCTAACCATATCCGCGTAGGCGCCAATAAAACCATAACCCGCATCACTGGCTAATAAATAGCACTGCTCATCCTCGCCCATAATAACGTGTTGCATCACAGCGCCAGGAGCCATATTAAAGCGCGTAGTGATTGGCTCACCCTGACTTCTGGCTGATGGTAGCGTATGACTGTCGGTGGCAAACGCGCGCCCTGAAGAATCAACAAATACGGCGGCTTGGTTACTTTTTCCCATGGCACTGCAGAGGTAACTGTCGCCCGCTTTATAGTTTAATCCTTGTGCATCAACATCATGACCTTTAGCGCAGCGCACCCAGCCCTTTTCTGACAACACAACGGTGACGGCTTCAGTTGGAGTCAGTTCTTGCTCGGTTAATGCTTTTGATTCTTTACGTTCAATAATCGGTGAGCGGCGGTCATCACCAAAGGTTTCACCGTCTTGAATAAGCTCTTTTTTAACTAAGGTTTTTAAACGACGATCTGAACTTAAAATCAATTCCAGCTTGTCACGCTCAGCCATCAATTCATTTTGTTCAGCGGTAATTTTAAACTCTTCAAGCTTGGCAAGATGACGTAATTTTAACTCTAAAATTGATTCAGCTTGTTTATCACTTAAGTTAAAACGAGCCATTAATTCCGCTTTAGGTTCATCGTGGAAGCGAATAATTTCAATCACTTCGTCGATGTTCAAAAACGCAATCATTAACGCTTCTAAAATATGTAAACGCGCTAGCACTTTATCTAAACGATATTGTAAACGGCGGGTCACAGTCGAAACACGATACTCTAACCATTCCGTTAACATGGTCAGCAAGCCTTTGACCTGCGGACGTCCATCTAGCCCTAACACGTTTAAGTTAATACGGAAGCTTTTTTCCAAATCGGTTGTGGCAAATAAATGCGCCATTAATTGATCGCAATCAACCCGATTTGAGCGGGGTACAACGACTAACCTCACTGGGTTTTCATGATCTGACTCATCACGTAAATCACTGACCATCGGCAGTTTCTTGGCCTGCATTTGAGCGGCAATTTGTTCTAATATTTTGCCACTACCTGCTTGATGAGGCAGAGACGTGATAATGATTTCGTGGTTTTCAACACTGTAAACCGCACGCATTTTGATTGAGCCGCGGCCGGTTTGGTAAATTTTCTCAATGTCTGCACTTGGGGTAATGATTTCCGCTTCTGTTGGGTAATCAGGACCAGGAACAAGCTCCATTAAACGGGATAACTCAGTCTTAGGATTATCTAATAACTCAACACAAGCCGACACTAACTCACGCACATTATGCGGTGGTATATCGGTGGCCATTCCCACTGCAATCCCTGTAATACCGTTCAAAAGAATGTGCGGTAGCCTTGCAGGTAATGTTTTCGGCTCTTTTAATGTGCCATCAAAGTTAACGCCCCACTCAACTGTGCCTTGACCTAATTCAGACAATAACACTTCGGAAAATTTTGACAGTTTCGCTTCGGTATAACGCATTGCAGCAAATGATTTAGGATCGTCTGGTGCTCCCCAGTTACCTTGACCATCTACCAGCGGATAACGATATGAGAATGGCTGGGCCATTAATACCATGGCTTCGTAACATGCGCTGTCACCATGAGGATGATACTTACCTAATACGTCACCGACTGTACGCGCTGACTTTTTAGGTTTTGATTGAGCTGATAGTCCCAGTTCACTCATCGCATAAATAATGCGTCGCTGAACAGGCTTTAATCCATCACCAATATGCGGTAATGCACGATCCATGATCACATACATCGAATAGTTTAAATAAGCCTCTTCGGTGAATCGGCGCAGAGGCATTTGCTCCACGCCATCTAAGCTTAATTCAATCGCATCACTCATCGGTGCTTTCCTGTGTTTGTTCAGAGGCTTTATAGAATAAACGGTATACGTTACCTTTTAAGTCATCTGAGATATAAATTGCGCCATCTGGTGCCGTCAGCAGATCAAATGGTCGGGCGACGGGGAACTCTCCGTCTAAAAAACTCACAACGGTTTCCCGATCTGAGATAGTCGTTTTAGATTGGCTATGATCTAGCGTTAACATCACAATTTGATAACCCACTTTACTTGAACGATTCCATGAGCCATTTTCAGCTAAAAATAACTGCTGTTGATAGCGCTCAGGAAATTGCTGGCCCCGGTAAAAATGTAATCCTGTTGGTGATACATGGGCGGGTAATTCGAAAATAGGTGGGGTAATTTTTAAATTAGTGGGTTTGTCGTAGGCGGGCTCTTTCACATCTGTTGCATGGATATAGGGAAAACCAAAATGAGTCCCTTTCACATCAATACGGTTAATCTCATCGGCGGGTAAATTATCTCCCATCCAGTTACGCCCAAGATCTGAAAACCACATTTGATTACTGTTAGGTTCCCAATCAAACCCCGTTACACTTCGTACGCCTAATGCCACTTGCTCACTTGCACCTGTTTGCACATTGATCGCTAATATACTGCCATAAGGTGCTGGAGCCTCACACACATTACATGGCATACCTAAAGCGACATACAAACGCCCATCTGGACCAAAGCGCATGGCTCGAGTATAGCGTTTATCTAATTCTGGTAAGTTGGTATAAACTTCTTTGGCTCGATATGGGCGACGTAAACGCTCCTCGATGTCTTCATATTTGATAATGCGATCTTCTTCACTCACGTACAAATCGCCTTTATAAAAGGCGAGCGCATCAGGACTTTCAAGACCTTTAGCCAGCACATATCGCTTATCAACCTGACCATCTTGATCATTATCCACTAAGGCATATAAGGTGCCGCTTTTTTGTGAACCCACAAATAACGTACCATTATCACCTAAGGCCATTTGCTTAATATCACCTAAATCTGAGGCGTATAAAGACAAGCCAAAACCTTTAGTGACGGTAATCATTACCGATTGAGTTGCATGAGCATAACTGGCAATCACCGAACTTAGTCCTAAAAAGACGCAAGCTTTAACGATCCATTCCCAGCCATACTCGAATGACTTCGATTTGATATACAACATCTAATTATTCTTTTGCCTCTAATTCTTATTATTGTCGGAAATAACTTATTGGATAACCACTTTCATATAACCTAACCTCCTTAAAAGATTATGGTTAGATTTGTGCTAAATCCCCTTTTGTTTCTAACCAACTTTTTCTATCTGGCGAACGCTTTTTAGCAAGTAACATATCCATCAATGCATCAGTACCATCGGCATCATCAATGGTTAATTGCACTAAACGACGAGTATTAGGATCCATGGTGGTTTCACGCAATTGCAGTGGGTTCATTTCACCTAGTCCTTTAAATCGAGTAACCTGAACTTTACCTTTTTTCTTCTCTGCCGTAATACGGTCTAATATACCGATTTTCTCTGCTTCATCGAGGGCGTAAAAAACTTCTTTGCCTAAATCGATTCGAAATAACGGTGGCATGGCAATATACACATGGCCTTTTTCAACTAGTACTCGGTAATGCTTTAAAAATAAAGCACAAAGTAACGTGGCGATATGTAAACCATCCGAGTCAGCATCGGCTAAAATACAAATTTTACCATAACGCAACTCATCAATATTGGCACTGTCTGGATCACAGCCAATAGCCACTGAAATATCGTGTACTTCCTGAGATGCTAAAACCTGAGCAGAATCAACTTCCCATGTATTTAGAATTTTACCACGAAGCGGCATAATCGCTTGAAACTCACGGTCTCTCGCTTGTTTGGCACTGCCACCCGCCGAGTCTCCTTCAACTAAAAACAGCTCGCCACGCATTGGGTCTTGGCCAGAGCAATCTGTGAGTTTACCCGGTAAAGCTGGGCCTGATGTCACCTTTTTACGCGCCACTTTTTTAGCCGCTTTTAAACGACGCTGCGCGTTACTGATGCAAAGCTCGGCTAATTGCTCAGCTAACTCAGTGTTTGAGTTTAACCATAAAGAAAAGGCATCACGCACAATACCTGACACAAACGCAGAACTTTGACGGCTAGACAATTTTTCTTTCGTTTGCCCAGCAAACTGAGGGTCTTGCATTTTTATTGAGACAATAAATGCCGCTTTATCCCAAATGTCTTCTGGTGATAATTTGATCCCACGGGGCACTAAATTGCGAAATTCACAAAACTCACGCATGGACTCTAACAGGCCTTGTCTAAAGCCGTTAACATGCGTTCCGCCTAGTGGTGTGGGAATTAAGTTAACGTAACTTTCATTTAGACTTTCACCGCCTTCAGGCAACCAAGTAATCGCCCACTCTGCAGCTTCAAGTTCACCTTTAAAACTGCCTACAAAAGGCTCTTCAGGTAATAAAGGTGAGTCTTTTACCGCTTCTTTTAAGTAATCGGTTAAGCCACTTTCATAAAACCATTCATGCACTTCACCATTTTGTTTATTGGTGAATTTAATTCTAAGTCCTGGGCATAAAACGGCTTTGGCGCGCAATATATAGATTAGCTTTGAGGTAGAGAAATTTGCCGAATCAAAATAACTGCTATCAGGCCAGAAATGTACGCTAGTACCTGTATTGCGACGACCACAGGTACCGGTAACGGTTAGCTCTTCAACTTTGAAACCATTCTCGAAGGCCATTTCGTACACTTGGGCATCGCGACGGACTGTGATTTGAACGCGTTTTGACAGTGCGTTCACCACTGAAATACCTACCCCGTGTAAACCACCGGAGAATTGATAATTTTTATTGGAAAACTTACCACCCGCATGCAGTTTGGTAAGGATAAGCTCAACCCCAGGAATGCCCTCTTCTGGATGAATATCAACAGGCATACCACGACCGTCATCGGTCACTTCAAGGGAGTTATCGGCGTGCAGTACCACTTCAATTTTTGTCGCGTGACCAGCCAGAGCTTCATCGACGCTGTTATCAATAACTTCTTGACCTAGATGATTGGGGCGGGTGGTGTCGGTATACATGCCCGGACGGCGTTTTACCGGGTCGAGTCCATTGAGGACCTCAATTGCATCTGAAGTATATTGATTAGTCATATTCCACACATTTTGTTATTCATTAAGCAAAAAGGCTTAATTTTGATTGTTAAGGCAGCTGAAGAAATCGACAAATTTTATCGAGCTGTTGCTCGTATCCCACAAAACTGTGGTCGCCATTAGGTTCGAGATGTAATTCACAGCAATGATACTTGTGCAAAGCCTGACGATAATCTAACACTTCGTCACCAGTTTGCAACAAAACCAAGAATCTATCGGGGTGACATATGACATTTGTATCATATTCAGCCACAGCGATACGATCTTCATCTACGACCTGATAATGTTCACCAGTATAGGGATTATATTGGTCACCCAAAAACTCTTCAAATAAATCATACGGTTTTACTGCCGGATTAACTAAAACAGCTTTGCCGCCGTATTTTTCGGCCAAAAAACTCGCAAAATAACCGCCTAAGGACGAGCCAATAAATCTTAAGGGCTCACCATCGGCAACTGCGCGCTCGGTTAATGCCGTTAATAATGCGATTGCATCATGGATTGATGTTGGTACTTGTGGCTGATGAAACGTTAAATTAGGGTAGTGTTGGCGGATATAATTTGCCGTTTGCACCGCTTTATCAGATTGATTAGAGCTATTAAATCCATGTATATAAAGCAGCATATATCCTCACGCGACGGTCAATGAGTATTGACACGTTATCACAAGCTTATTAATAAGTGTTTCGAGAGAAGTTAGTAGCCGCTGGCTTCATTGTCAGGAGTAAAATGGTCACCTGCCACACGATACACTTCAGTACGAATGCTACCATCGCACAGCAGCTCCAGCAAACGATAACCGGGTTGAACACCATCTAAGGCAAAATGATCTGATAAAGGCTTAAATTGAATACATGTGGAAGGTGTGGCCATTAATGCCACGTTACCATGTGGTCCAGAATACTGCTGGTTAACCTGTTGATGCACATGCCCCCACAACAAACCTTTTACTTGTGGATACTGGCTTACACGGTCGAGAAAATCTGGGCCATTGGCCATGCAATGCTGATCTAACCAACCGCATTGCATTAAGATAGGGTTGTGGTGCATGACTAATAATACATGTTTGTCTGGCTCAGCTTTAATTGCTGTATCAATGAGAAGAAACTGTTGTTCGCCCATAAAACCACCAGGCTTACCACGAACAGTAGAATCCAACATCAAAATTTGCCAATCACCCGCAATAATGCGCTGCTGGCCAAACACGTTTGCTCCTTGCATATGCAAAGCCATCATTCGCGGATCATCATGATTACCTGGCAGATAATGGCAGGGCAAATTGACACTGGTTATTTGGCTGACAAAATTATGGTAAGAAGTGGCTGAATAATCTTGGCTGATATCGCCTGAGGCGATGAGTAAATCAGCTTTTTCCGGTGAGTTAATGAATGTATCGAGAACTGCTTGCAAACTTTTGGCAGTATTAACACCCAATAATTGAGATTCAGGATCAGCAAAAAGGTGCGGATCCGTAATTTGGATCAGACGCACCGATTGGTTATCTTCAAAAGTGTAATTAACAGCTGACTTCAGCACTTACTATTCCCAAAATCTATTGTTTCAAGTTATTACGACGGCACAATACTGTGGCATCCAATTTTTAATAACTCTTCCAAAAATGCATTCACCTGAAATTTCTCGTCTGCCTGATGCATATGTATATTGGGATAATCATATACTGGTTTAAAACTAAAAATCTGTTGGCTAGTTAACACTTCTGCTAATTGAGCGTCATGATAAACCCGCACCACCACTTTTGGCGACAACACAAACAAGCTATGAGGCAAGCTGCGTGAAATTTCAATTAACTGGGTGTATTTGGTGTTTTCTAGCAATGTCACCGCTAACGAGCCGAACTCACCATCAATGGTCCACATGGTGTCATGTTCAGATTCATCCGGTAACCATTTTAAAATCAGCGCATAGTTACGCCCACACAAGGCTAAAAAAGCACTTACGTTAGGTTGGTATTTGTTTTTTTCTAGCGGATTTAACCTAGCCACCTGATTAACCATGCCCTCAGTTTGTGTACAACAACATAAAATAAATTAGTTTGCTGACTGATATTGCTGATAATTCAACATCAACCATTGGATCCCAAGTACCGTTGAAGCATTATCTATTCGTCCAGACTGCACCCATTCATAGGCCTGAACACGACTCACAACATGCACTTTAATGTCTTCATCTTCACTATCAAGGCCATGTAAGCCTTTAGCCTGGCTTGCATCAACACGGCCAATATATAAATAAAATCGCTCGCTGGTGCCACCGGGGCTCACTAAATAACTATTAATATAATCAATATGACTGGCGGTTAGGCCTGCCTCTTCAAAAAGCTCCCGACTTGCAACTTGCTCAGGGCTTTCCCCTGGCTCGATCATACCTGCCACAAGCTCAAGAAGCCAGATTGATTTAGTGGTTGCTAATGCTGGTACACGTAACTGTTCAATTAACACTACTTGATCTAAAACCGGATCGTAAGGCAGGATGACGACGGCATGTCCGCGCTCAAACACTTCACGCGTTATTTCACCACTCCAACCACCAGCAAATAATCTATGTTTGAATTTATACTCATCTAAGCGAAAAAAGCCTTTATAAAGAACACGTTTCGACAGTAATTCAAAGTCATCGTCAGCATTAAAACTTGCAGTCATTTTGTTATTTTTCATGGGTAATCCAGTGCTATTGGGGCTAAAAGGCCAACTGAAAAATTACAACGTAAAGGAGAGATATTAGCGGGCTGTAATCTTTCATAGGCAAAGTTGGTTCTAGTTTACATCAGCTCGGTAAGTGCATATTAAACCACCGTTTGCACCGCTAACTTTGTTGAATTGACCTGTAATAGGCCAGTTACTGACGTGTAAATTAACCAAGTTATCAGCGCAAAGTTCAAGTTTGACGGTAAGCAATAGAGGTATGAGTCCTTTAAAGTTCGTCTATTCACCTCTAACCCCGAGTTGAAGTTAGTTAACTTTAGCGTGAAATAAAATCTGTTACACTTCAAAGTTGACTTAGGATGAGAAGTTTTTAATATTCAATATTCTAGAAAGTAAGATTTTACTTCTATTGAGTAACCCCTTACTCTGACAACTATAAGACAACATGGCTCAGAAGCGAAGTCACTTTTGAACTGACAATGTTGCAATAGAGTAAGTTATGTAATATCTGACTATAGAGTGAGTAAATTTTTTACAATTTACACTGTAGTGAATGACTAATTTATTTATGCTTGGTAAATAGGTGTTTACACTCATCAGCCAGCATAGCGCAAGTCGAATTGATAGAAGTAGACTCACTTAATTGAGCGCTTCAACTTAGACTAGCCACAAACTTAAAGATTAAAAAGTTCGTTAATTCCATAACTAAATATAAGCATTGTCTAGAAGGACAGAAAATGAAATTCAAAATGGGTTCTTTATACGCAGCGTTGTCGTTTGCAGTCATTGCACCAACGGTACAAGCTGACGATTTAATGCAAATATACCAACAAGCGCTGACAAGTGATCCTGTGGTATTGCAAGCTCAAGCACAACGTGACGCGTTATACGAAAGGATTGAAGAAAATCGCGCACCTTTGTTACCTACCATTAGTGCCAATGTCGGTTATTCTAAAGCATGGAATAAATACGATGGCGCTGAAACGATGAAGCCAGAAGGGTTTACTGGTGGCGTACAGTTAAGCCAACTGATTTATGACCACAGTGCTTGGGTCGGTTTAGACCTAGCTGAAATGGCAGCATCTCAAGCCGATGCCGCGTATGCGACCGCATTACAATCGCTTATTACTCGTGTCACTAATGCTTACTTTAATGTATTAACAGCAAAAGATAACTTTGAGTTCCAAGGTGCAGAAAAAGCAGCAATTGAACGTCAACTTGAACAGACAAAACAACGTTTTGCTGTAGGTTTAACGGCGATCACTGATGTTCATGAAGCTCAGGCACAATATGACTTAGCTTCTGCACAAGAAATTTTAGCTGAAAATAATCTTGCAAACAGCTATGAAGCGCTGCGTGAAATTACCGGTATCGACCATAAGTCACTCAACATTCTAGACACAAACCGTTTTTCTGCAGGCACTCCTGCACCAGAAAAATCAACCGACTGGTTAAAAATGGCTGAAACAAGCAGTTTAGCGTTATTAACCCAACGTATTGGTAAAGATATCGCCAGCGAAACCATCAAACTGTACAAAGCAGGTCATATGCCTTCTTTAAGTTTAGATGCAGGCTACACCAAAGGTTTCGAACAAAAGCCGACAGCTGACTTTGACAGCAGTAACATTGGTATCACGTTACGTGTGCCGATTTTTGAAGGTTTTAAAGTCTCTTCACAAGTCAAGCAAGCGCAATTCCAATACGTTGAAGCAAGTGAAAAACTTGAGCAAACTCATCGTGGTGTTGTAAAAGATGTGCGTAATAACTTCAACAACGTATCGGCTTCAATTAGTTCTATCCGAGCTTACGAGCAATCTGTAGTGTCTTCAGAAAGTGCTTTAAAAGCAACTCAAGCTGGATTTGAAGTAGGTACCCGTACCATCGTTGACGTATTAAACCGTACTCGTGATTTGTACGATTCTAAGCGTAAATTATCAGATGCTAGATATGGCTATATCAATTCAATTGTGGCGCTAAAGCAAGCTGCAGGTACATTGAATGAAGATGATGTCATTGCTATCAACAATGGGCTGATGCCTCAGTAGTTTTGAGCCAGCTGCAAATAAAAACGGCCTATGATGGCCGTTTTTTTATATGTGTAAATCTGCTTTAGCAAGTCCTAATAATCCTGATTTGCTCAAATTAAAGCCATAAAAAAACCAGCCATTCTTTCGAATAAGCTGGTTCTTTCTGGTGACGATTAAGCCGTGAGCTTAACCAGTCCTTATGCTTGCGGACGCATCGCTGGGAACAAAATCACATCGCGAATTGTATGAGTGTTCGTGAATAACATCACTAAACGATCAATACCGATCCCCTGACCCGCTGTAGGCGGTAAACCGTGCTCAAGCGCAGTAATATAATCAGCATCATAGAACATAGCTTCATCATCACCGGCATCTTTTGCATCAACCTGAGCTTTAAAGCGGTTGTCTTGATCTTCAGCATCGTTTAACTCACTGAAACCGTTAGCCACTTCACGACCACCAATGAAAAACTCAAAACGGTCAGTGATAAAATCATTGTCATCATTACGACGCGCTAACGGCGAAATGTCTGCAGGGTAACCCGTAATGAAAGTAGGTTGCATCAGCTTAGGTTCAGCGGTTTCACCGAAGATTTCTTCTAAAAGCTGGCCACAGGTCCAGAATTTCTCTAACTTGATGCCTAAGCTCTTAGCTAAATCACGCATGAACTCAACGTCTTTAACTTGCTCGTAAGTCATTGCCTGAATAGTAGCATTGTTAGGATTGTGCAGCTGAATGGCTTCTAACATGCTTAAACGTGCATATTTACCACCAAACTCAACGGTTGCTTCACCATAAGGCATGCTAGTGCTGCCTAATAAATCCTGAGCGATTGAGCCAAGCATTTCTTCAGTAAGATCCATTAAATCTTTGTAATCAGCATAAGCCATATAGAATTCCATCATAGTGAATTCTGGGTTATGGCGAGGTGATAAACCTTCGTTACGGAAGTTACGGTTAATTTCGAACACACGCTCAAAACCACCCACAACTAAACGCTTAAGATACAGTTCTGGCGCAATACGTAAGTACATAGCCATGTCTAATGCATTGTGATGAGTAATAAATGGACGCGCTGAAGCACCGCCAGGAATAACATGCATCATTGGGGTTTCAACTTCCATGAATTCTTTTTTGATCATGAAGTTACGAATAGCTGAAACGACTTTAGAACGCATTACAAATGCATTGCGCGAATCTTCGTTAACGATTAAGTCAACATAACGTTGGCGATAACGCATTTCTTGGTCGGTTAAACCGTGGAATTTTTCTGGTAAAGGACGCAATGCTTTAGTCAGTAATTGGTACTCTTCCATATTGACATAAAGATCGCCCTTGCCAGATAAATGCAACTGACCTTTAACACCAATGATGTCACCGATATCTAAACCTTGATAACGTTCCTTTAAATCACCTTGAACTGACTTTTCAGCATAAGCTTGAATACGGCCAGATACGTCTTGGATCACTAAAAAAGGACCACGTTTAGCCATGATACGGCCAGCAATACTGGTTTGAAAACCTAATGCTTCTAACTCTTCCTTGGTATTCTCACCATATTTAGCTTGTAACTCTGCGGCTTTATGGCTGCGCTCCCACGTGTTTGGGTGTGCGTTAGCAGGACAGTTAGTGCGAATATGCTCTAATTTGGCACGACGCTCTGCAATTAGTTTGTTTTCATCTTGTACTAGTTCAGTCATGGTATCTTCTCGTGTTTACTTGCTAGGGCATGCCCTAACGCGAATGTTAATTCGATTAAAGTCCTGATTTTAGGCTGGCTTCGATAAATCTATCTAAATCGCCATCCAACACAGATTGAGTGTTACGATTCTCAACCCCTGTACGTAAATCTTTAATGCGGGAGTCATCTAATACGTATGAACGAATTTGACTGCCCCAACCGATGTCAGACTTGGCGTCCTCAGCGGCTTGTTTATCTGCATTCTGTTTATACATTTCCAACTCGTAAAGCTTAGCTTTCAATTGCTTGAATGCTGAGTCACGGTTTTTATGCTGTGAACGGTCATTTTGACACTGCACCACAGTATTGGTTGGAAGATGGGTAATACGTACCGCTGAATCCGTTTTGTTAACGTGCTGACCACCGGCACCTGAAGCGCGATAGGTGTCAATGCGTAAGTCTGAAGGATTAATTTCAATTTCAATGTCATCTTCGATTTCAGGGTAGACAAACACTGAGCAAAATGACGTGTGGCGTTTGCCTGAAGAGTCGAATGGCGATTTACGCACTAAACGGTGCACACCGGTTTCAGTTCTCATCCACCCAAAAGCATACTCACCGGTAAACTTGATTGTCGCGCCTTTAATACCAGCAACATCACCTGCGGTGACCTCGATTAATTCAGGGCTAAAATCATGGGCTTCGCCCCAACGCAAATACATGCGCAAAACCATATTGGCCCAATCCTGGGCTTCTGTTCCGCCAGAGCCTGATTGAATATCAAGGTAACAGCTTGCTGCATCATTTTTGCCCGAAAACATGCGGCGGAATTCTAAGTCAGCAAGGCGCGCTTCTAAGCTGGCAATTTCGTCACTGGCATCGTTGAAGGTTTCTTCATCATCTTCTTCAATGGCTAATTCCAATAAACCTTCAACATCTTCAAGGCCGCTGTCCATATCATCAATGGTCTTAACCACAGCTTCTAATGCTGAACGTTCTTTGCCTAAGGCCTGGGCACGTTCAGGTTCGTTCCACACTTCAGAACTTTCTAACTCTCGGCTAACCTCTTCTAAACGCTCACTTTTAGCAGCGTAGTCAAAGGTACCCCCTAAGAAGCTCTGTGCGCTCGGCCAGCTCCTTAATCTTGAATTTTACCGGATTAACTTCAAACATGAATTTTCAACTTTAAAATAGCGGTTAACAAAAGGTATAACGGCGTATTTTACCCCAAGCTTGGCACTAAACCTAGACCGAAATAGGCATAATTAACAATCTATGCTGGAATAAATTTCACTCACCAACATCAAGACGAAAATCGCTGGCTATACTGTAATAATGAACCTAGATAAACCCACTTGTTGTTACCATGAGGATGAAGGATTTTCTTGCCATGAAGTCGCTGAGCCATCAGGGCTTTGTTACTGGCATGATCCCCGCATCATTAAAAATAAGCCTGACGATAAAGCTAGGCTTGAGGCATTTGCTCGAACCGGTGGAATGCTTCGTGGCATAAGCTTAAAACGGGCTAACCTAAATGGTATCGATTTAGTTAAGCATCACTCCAAAACTGGGTTTGATATGACCCACGCAGAGCTTTATCGTGCCAACCTGCAGGGTGCGCATATGTTTAATTTGAATCTCGAGCATGCCAGTTTGATGAAAGCTGACTTGCGAGATGCCAATATACATTGCGCTAACTTAACCAATACCAATTTACTGGGCGTAAAGTGGAAAGGCGCAAAAATCGAAAATATTTATACCGGTAAACAAATCAAACAAGAACGTATGGCAAGAGAAGCCGACAAGCTTGGGGAAATAGAAATCGCCTTAGATTATTATGAACAGTCGGAAGAGATTTACCGTGATTTACGCAAAGCGGCCGATCGCGAAGGCTTATTTGCTATGGCTGGGCACTTTATGCGTAAAGAGCTAATTATGCGGCGTTATCAAATGCCTAAATGGTCATCTACCCGGATAATTTCAAAGTCTATCGATCTTTTCTGTGGTTACGGCGAAGCCCCCTTAAGGGTGATTGGTTTTTCAATGGTGCTCATCCTCTTTTGCGCCCTGTGCTACTTTTTCACTGGACTCAGTTACAGTAACCAAATTCATCAGTTCAACTTTTCAAATCATTTTGAACAGAATATCAACCTGTTACTCAATTGCATTTACTATTCTGTAGTGACCTTTACTACCTTAGGCTACGGTGATTTCATTCCCATCGGCTATTCTAAAGCGGTTGCTGCAATTGAAGCCTTTACCGGCAGTTTTACTATTGCTTTATTCGTGGTGGTATTTGTCAAAAAAATGAACCGCTAACAAGCGGTTCATTGTACATCTTTAATCCTTAAACGGGTGTGCCAAACGACTGCAATGATTACCTGAAATCACTGCAGAATATTCCACGGTTAGCATGCCTGTTTTTTATTTGAGCCTTGGCATCTACCACCACAGAAATGATCTATGAATTGATATTTAAGGTTGTTATAAAGTCAAACTGATGATTGCGCCAGTCGCAGCAAAACCCACAACCAAATAGACTATATTAGGTTTAAATATTTTTAATAGCCCAAAGCCTAAAATCGCTAGAGCCATATCAAGAGATGAATTGACCGCAGTGATAAAAACAGGTTGATACAAGGCAGCCAGTAGTAAGCCAACAACAGCTGCATTTACCCCAGCCAAACCACCCGCAATAAGGGGACGCTGACTAATGGCTCCCCAGCTATTAAGAGTGACTAACATTAATAAAAAGCCTGGAACGAAAATAGCAACTGTCGCGATTAATGCCCCTAAAATAGGTGATTCTTGCCAGATATCAGCGCCTAAAAAAGTGGCCATGGTAAACATGGGGCCGGGTACGGCTTGCGCTAATGCATAACCGGTTAAAAAACGGTCTTGACTGACTAATTCAGCCACATTGGCTTCAAGTAAAGGCAGTACAACATGTCCGCCACCAAACACTAAACTTCCTACCTGATAAAATTGCCCAAATATTTGTCCAAGGCTATCTGGCTGTGAAGCCAAAATGAAT
Source organism: Shewanella aestuarii (assembly GCF_014647215.1). Taxonomy (GTDB): domain Bacteria; phylum Pseudomonadota; class Gammaproteobacteria; order Enterobacterales; family Shewanellaceae; genus Shewanella; species Shewanella aestuarii. The sequence continues at coordinate 180,287 of NZ_BMOT01000002.1, read as the reverse complement.
GATGCGATTAAACCAATAATAAACAGCATTAACCATAACCAATTCAATTTAGTATCTGGCACTTCTGGCGAGATATTTTCACCGCGAGTTAACACAAGACAGCCAATAATAGCCGCGACAACTAACACAACTATTTGAGTCATTAAAGAGGGGAACAATATGATAAATGCCGCAGTGGCAACCATTAAACATTGAGCTGTTTTGCGTTGGCAAAATTGTTTAAACATACCAAAGGTAGCATCAGCAACGACCACCACAGCAAGTAACTTCAAACCATGTATCGCCCCTGCTACCCAATCCAATTGCAGCCAACTGGCGGTTGAAACAGCAAATAAAAACAATAATAAAAAAGAGGGTAGCGTGAATCCCAAAAATGCCGCCAAGGCGCCCATTAAACCACCTTTATGGTAGCCAATAGCAAACCCGACCTGACTTGAACCAGGGCCAGGCATAAACTGACTCAGCGCCACAATGCTGGCATATTGCTTTTCATCCAACCAATTTAATTCCTGCACAAATGTCTGTCTGAAATAACCAATATGCGCAGCTGGGCCACCAAAACTAATTAAACCCAACGCCAAAAAACGACTGAATATTTGCCACATACATGCAGACCCTTTAGTTAAGATGACACCTTAAGATTATGACACTAATATGAACATTTAATGACTAAGCGATGTTTTTTTCTAACATCACTAGTACTTCATAATGATCTGTGTGGGGAAACATATCAAATAACTGTACTTTGGTAATTTGGTATCCCGATATCATAGCGAGATCTTTCACCAAACTTTTAGGATTACAGCTTGAATAGAGGATGGCATTAGGTGCAAATTCAGATAATGACCGACACAGAGACTCGCCAATTCCGCGTCTTGGCGGGTTAACAATAATCAAGTCGGGCCTGTCATTTACATCAACACCCTTAGCAAAGTCAGTTGAATCTAACGCACTAAAACGAATGTTACTCAACCCCATTTGCACAGCTGACATTTTAGCGCATTCAATAGCTTCAGCTTCAATTTCAATGCCGGTTAAACGAATAGACTGACTTGCGCAGTGAAGACCAAATCCCCCTACGCCACAAAATAAATCCCAAATATGTTGCGGATTAAAAGCACCCACCCACTCACGCGCCGTTTGATAAAGTTGCTCAGCTACTTCAGGGTTAGTTTGAAAAAAGCTCTTCGGGCGAATATATAAAGGCACATCATTAAACTTATCCGCTAAACGGGTTTGCTCGGTCAGGAAAATTTCTTGATCACCCTCTAAAATGGCCATATGAGTTGGCTGAAGGTTCACCGATACTAAATTGATTTTTGGAAAATCAGCCATTAGTTTAGGCAATTCACGCTGAATTCGTGGAATGGATTGCTCACTTCTAAGCACAAATCGCAACATAAACTCACCAGAAGCATAACTTCGGGTCAGGAGAATAAACTTGAGCTCGCCTTTACTTTTATCAACTCGATAAGGCGGAATACCGGCTTGTTGCACAAACCGCTGCAATCGATGTAATAACTGCTGCATATCTTCTGGATATAACTGACAGTCACAGAGACTTACAGGCTGACCTTGGGGATCAACAATGCCTAAAATAGGTTGATGTGCAGCCCCTAGTACCACCATTTTGGCTTTATTGCGAAAACGGTTTTCTTGGCTTGCTATCGGGTCAAGCCAGTGCGCCACCGGCAACGAACCAAAAAACTGTTTAAGCTTAATCATCTTTTGCTGTAATTGCTGCGATATCGGCGTTTGAATATCTCTACAAGATAAACATTGGCCATTTTCAAAATACTCACATTTCACAACTTGAAGCCTTATCCGAATTTAATATTTTTAATGCGTTATCACACAAGCTTTTAAGCTGTTGCAATTGATCAATATCACCACCAACCTTGCAGCGCATCATGTCGGGCACTTTTTCTGCTTGTTGACGTAATGCTTGACCTTCTTCAGTAAGGTGTAACACGCGCACTCGCTCATCTTGTTCACTTCGGCCGCGGATCACTAACTTTTTCACTTCTAGACGTTTTAGTAGCGGCGTCAAAGTGCCGGAGTCTAAATGCAATTTTTCACCTAAGGTTTTAACGCTGATACCTGGTTCTTTCCACAAAACCAACATGGCTAAATATTGTGGATAGGTGAGTGATAACTCATCTAACAAGGGACGATATGCGCGGATCATCGCGTTAGTGACGCTATATAAAGAAAAACACACCTGATTTTCAAGTGCTAACGGGTTGGTTGGTGACATAATTATCCCCTCATTATTTCGAGTCAGTATATCATAATCTAATTGCGCGCAATCTATAACCTTTTGGCAAGATGCATATTGATACACTATTATCATATAGAATATTGGCGAACGGCCGATATTGTTAGGTGACACAATTTTTGTGTGTAATGAAAAATGAGGCTTATATGACAATTTCAGTAAATGCACCCAGTAATATGCCTACTTCTATCGATTCGGCTAGCAGCCTCAAAGTTGCTGTTATGGCTAAAGAGCAACAAAAAGTTGAAGGCCAAATGGCGTTGCAACTTATTGAAGCCGCTGCTCCTCCTGCACCCGTAGGAAACACAGGTCACAACATTAATACTACCGCTTAAATTATGTTTAAGCTTATTAATGGTTGCTATTTTGACAAGATGACAAGATGTTAATTTGCCAGTAATCGGCGAATAAGTCATGATTGCAGTCTTGTCAAATAGCAAAGGAAATCCGCGGATGAAAAATGGATGGATACTGAGTTTAACCAGTTTAGGATTGAGTTTTTCAGCTATTGCTAGCTCTCCCTCACCCAGTTACAACTGCAATAAAGCCCAAGATTCAATTGAAAAATTGATTTGTCAATCTGATGAATTATCGCAACTAGATAAACAGTTGCAGCCATTATATTCACAAGCCATCAAACAACTTAGTCACCATGATGCTCAAACCTTAACAGCCCAACAACGCGGCTGGATAAAAGGTCGTAATGAATGCTGGAAAGCGGAAGACAAAACCGAATGCACCCGCGCAAGTTATCAAACTCGTATAACCGAATTGCAAATTTCAGCAGGAAGTGTTGAAGTACCCAGTCCAACTTATTATGTGTGCGACAATGAACCCGCATTTCAATTAAGCGTTTATTTTTATAATAATACCCTGCTCCCTGCTGCGGTATTCAGTTATAGCTCAGCTCAGCAGCCGCCCAGTGATCCAGCCCTAGGTTTTGTAACCCGCACAGGCTCTGGCGCAAAATATCAAGCTCAAAATGCGACCTTGTGGACACATCAGCAAGAAGCCACCTTAACGTTTTTTGAGCAACCGCCGATTATTTGCCAAATTCAGAAGTAACCCAATCAGCATAGACTGCTAAGCATTATTTTATGCCAGTCTATTCTGTTGATATCACACCTCTTCCAACTTGATTCTAATGATCATTATGAGCAATAACAAAGTGCTATCAAATCCCACCAAAAACAAACAGTAACCTAACACCTATAGCATTTTTTCACACCAGAAATTAACAAAAATAATCATTTAAATTAATAAGATAAAACAAAATCTGCGCAAGATCACACTCCTTATACTCCCTCATTTTTAGCTTACCTGAACCGCTTAAAATTAAGGTGTTACATCATTTTTTTAGTTGACAATCAATCCGACCATTCATGTAACAACGTCCAAAAAGCTCAACATTATTTGAAATACTAAGTGATAAAAAATCGCTTAAAGGCATCTTTATGAAATATATATTTGTCGTCAGGCATATCTGTTATGGCGGAGTGGAAACCGCAACATGGCTTCTCTCCAAAGCATTAGCTTCCCGCGGACACGCTATTGAAATATGGAATTTGGGCAATAATACTGAAGATGACCTCAATAGATGGCTTCCATTCTCAACTGTCAAAAACATTAAAAAATGGCAGTTACTTGGTTATAAAGTTAAATCTTCTGAATTGCTGGTGTTAGTCAATAATGCCGCCCATGCTTACGCGCCCAAAAAGGGAACGATTACCATTGTGCATGGTGATCCAACATACAAGCTCACTCAGGCAACATCCTTTATTTCCCGCATTAAGCAAAGAGCCAAATTACATAAACAGCACTATAGTCGCAGTAATTTCGTGATATCAAACGAGCTAGCTACCAGACTAAAACCCTATACAAAACAATCACCAGTATATCTACCTAATCCTTTTGATGCGCACTCGGTGATCAAACAAGCTAACAAATCTTGTAATATTGATTTGCCAAAGCAGTTTATTTTACATATTGGACGATTTGGTCCAGAAAAAAAGCAAGAAATATTGTTAGCCTCATACTTAGAAAATCAACAACTCAACGCAAAAATGGATATGGTATTTATCGGCGATGAACCACAAATAAATGGTCCAATAACTGAAAAGCTCTACACAATGGCGAACAAAAGTCATGTAAAAAGCAAAGTTCACTTTCTAGGAAGCCAAGTTAATCCTTGGAATATTTTGGTAAGGGCTAAATGTCTAGTGCTCTGTTCTGAATTTGAATCTATGGGATACGTGCTTTTGGAGGCGATGGCATTAAATATTCCTATCGTTGCAACGACTACCGTTGGCGCTAAAGAGCTGCTGGGTGATGACTTTCCTGGTCTGGTCGATCTATTTCCAGATTTGAAAAATAAATCGAGCCTCAAAACGGCTTCTGTTAATGATTCATCATTGAAAATCACACAAATACTGGCTGATAAACTCATCCAAGTTATTAATAACCCGCAGGGGTTTACCAAAAAACTACCTGATGAATATAGAGTGGATATGGTTGCAGATAAATTTGAAACGTTAACCCAGATTGATGCTATCGAACGAACTAATATCCCCCCTGAATACCTTACAACAGTATGATCTAGTCCATCGTCCTCATTAGCTTAAAGGGTTTAGACATGGGTCACTCTAATGTCTAAACCCCAAACAAGTTAATAAAAGAGGGTGGCGATCCCCAAAAGCGCAAATAACACCGCACATAATCGATGAATTAACTTCATTGGCAGTTTCTCCGCACTAAAATGACCAAGCAATACCACAGGTACATTGGCAATTAACATGCCTAAGGTTGTGCCTAAAACAACCATCGACAGTGCATCATATTTTGCCGCTAGCACCACTGTTGCAATTTGAGTTTTATCACCCATTTCAGCGATAAAAAATAATATAAAGGTTGCTGCAAAAGCGCCTAGCTTATAGAAACGGTTATCGTCATCATCCATTTTATCTGGCACAAGTACCCAGATTGCGATGGCAACAAATGATGCTGCGATCAAGTACCGCGCCCATTGAGGATCAAGCCAGCTAAATGCAAATTGACCTAGCCAAGCGGCGGCAAAATGATTAATTAATGTAGAAAGGAAGATACCAAGAATAATGGCCGATTTATTACGAAATCGCGCGGCCAATAGTAACGCAAGCAATTGAGTTTTATCGCCAATTTCGGCAATGGCTACAGTAAAGGTTGAAGTGAAAAGTGCTTCCACAGAAGTATCCTAAAGTTGAGGGTAAAGTTTAACCAAGCACAAGCAATAGCCTACCCTCAAAGTCGCTATTACCGTACTAGGTCTTGCTTAACAAAGTATTATCTTTGTTGTTTATACCATGGCGATATGGCCAATTATGTTGATATAAACGCCTTATTGATTAAATGAAAATACAACTCAGGCTAGCTACTCCCCTAAACGAGGCGGCAATATACCCTAATATAAATAGCGGAGCAATACACCTTGTTGTAATGCTACACCATTGCAACGATGAGGTTTAATTAATCGCCTGCAAATGTTATGTAATTGTTTCTAAACAGTGCTAAAGCCCTTTAAAGGTGCAAGTCACTTGCTTGAGTTGTTGGCATTCTGCTACTGTCGTTTGCAATTAGAATAATAATTTTTGGGATACGTTCGTGAATTTTAAAATACTTGGATCGATTTCAATAGTCGCTGGCACGGCTATTGGCGGTGGCATGTTAGCACTGCCTTTAGCCACAGCAGCATTAGGGATAATACCTGCACTCCTACTTCTCGTAGTCATTTGGGGCATTTCAGCTTACACCGCATTACTCATGCTAGAAATTAATTTGCGCACAGGTGTGGGCGACAATGTACACGCTATTACCGGTAAAACATTGGGTAAAACGGGGCAATTAATTCAAGGTGGATCATTTTTAAGCCTTTTATTTGCCCTGACCATGGTTTACTTGATGGGTGGCTCATCTTTACTTGAAACTCGCCTGGCTCCTTTAGGCATTGACCTGAGTAACCAGGGCGCGGTAATACTCTTTACTCTTTTCTTTGGTGGCATCATTGCAGTAGGTGTCACTTGGATTGATAAAGTCTCACGTATTCTTTTCAGTGCTATGGTGGTGTTATTAGTCTTAGTCGTCGCCTTCTTATTACCTGATGTGAATCTTGCTGTGGTATTAACCAATACCGTCAGTGAAGTCGCAAAAGGAAGCGAATTAAACCATCTGTGGCTTGCGGCTATTCCGGTAGTCTTTACCTCGTTTGGATTTCACGTATGCATTGCCACTATCGTTAGGTACTTAGATGGCGATGCTGTTTCATTACGTAAAGTGTTGCTTATCGGCTCTACCATCCCTTTGGTTTGCTACATATTGTGGTTACTTGTTACCTTAGGCACATTAGGCGGCCCTGCGGTTCACGGTCTGGAAGGCTCACTACCTAAATTGGTTTTAGCACTACAAGGGTTAGCCGAATCTGAAATTGTTAGCCAATGTATTGATCTTTTTGCCAATCTAGCTTTGATAACCTCTTTCTTAGGGGTCACTATGAGTTTATTTGATTATGTTGCTGAACTAACCAGAGCCAGGAGTAATTTAGCCGGTAGAATACAAACCTGGTTAATTACTTTTATTCCGCCACTGCTGTGTGCTTTATTTTACCCGGATGGTTTTTTCAAAGTGTTAGGCTTTGCAGCCATTCCTTTAGTCGTAATGATTATCTTATTACCTATTACCATGGCGCTAAAACAACGCGCGCAAAACTTAGGTGGATATCAGGTGTCTGGAGGCACTCCAGCGCTTATTGTCACAGGGTTAATTGGTGCCATTATCGTGATTGCACAATTAACTGTAGCGTTAGGATAACGGCCCTAGTTTGTAACGTTTTTTTCTACCGCTGTTAAGCCAGTAAAAGTTTTGTTAAAGTCAGGTTCCGGCCTGACTTTTTTATTGGCGCATAGCGCGATAAAATCTCGCCCGCTACTCATACTAACAATAATATTAAAACGTCATCTTATGTAGGTGATAACTTACTTATTTGGGTAAAACGACCTCGAATAATGACTTAAAAAAATGGACTTATCTCAATGAAAAAATGGTTACTAACGGCTGCTATTGCTGCCAGCTTTACTGCACAAGCCGATGAAGGCATGTGGCAGCCACATCAATTACCCGCTATGGCTGATATGCTGAAAGAAAAAGGCTTAGAAATAGATGCTAAATCAATTTCTAAGCTCACTGAATTCCCAATGAATGCCGTGATCAGCTTAGGCGGTTGTACCGCGTCTTTTGTATCACCAAAGGGTCTAGTTGTTACGAATCATCATTGTGCTTACGGGTCAATTCAATACAACTCTACCCCTGAGAAAAACCTTCTCAAAGAAGGGTTTTTAGCGAAAACCTACCAAGAAGAATTACCTGCAACACCTGGTTCTCGTGTTTATGTTACCGAAGCGGTTACCGATGTCACCAGCAAAGTGAAAAATGGCCAAATGGCCAAAGTCGGTAATGATTTTTATGCTGGTATTGAACAACAAGAAAAAGCTTTAGTTGCTGAGTGTGAACAAGAAGCGGGATATCGTTGTCAGGTATATAGTTTCCACGGTGGTTTAGAATATTATCTGGTTAAACAACTTGAGATCCGTGATGTTCGTTTAACCTACAACCCAGCAGGCAGTGTCGGCAAATATGGTGGCGATATTGACAACTGGATGTGGCCTCGTCACACCGGCGATTTTTCTTTCTACCGCGCTTACGTGGGTAAAGATGGCAAGCCTGCAGATTTTCATAAAGATAACGTACCTTACGAGCCAAAAAGCTTTCTTAAAGTTTCAGCTAAAGGCGTAAGTGATGGTGATTTTGTCATGGTTGCTGGATACCCTGGCCGCACTAATCGTTACCGTACAGCAAACGAAGTCGAAAACCAGTTTGAGTGGGCTTATCCAGAAGGTAAAGTGTTACGTGAGCGTTTAATTGAAATCATCAAAGACACTGCACCAGAAGGCAGTGATGAACGCATTAAATATGAAAGTGCCATTGCGGGTCTAGCTAATTACGCTAAAAACTTCACATCAATGATCGAGTTTTATGGTAAATCAACCATGCTTGATGATCGTAAAAGTCTTGAGCAAAAACTTGCTAAATGGATTAAAGCCGACAAAAAACGTCAGTCTAAGTATGGCGAAGTCTTAGTTCAATTAGACAAATTAATCGCTAAAGGTGAACAAGGTCAAGAGCGTGATTTGCTGATGAGCTATATGGGCTATAGCACAATGATCAACGCATCTGATAGCTTATACCGTCTTGCTAATGAGAAAACATTGCCGGATATGGAGCGTGAGCCTGGTTATCAAGAGCGTGATATGACGCAATTTATTTCAGGTATGGAGCGTATAGAACGCCGATATGCTGCCAGCGTTGATAAAGCAATGTTAACCGACTTAATTATTAAATATGCTGCACTACCAAGTGACCAACGCCTAACCGCATTCGATAAAGCTTTCGGCATTGATAACAATTTTGATCAAGCTAAGCTAATTAAAACACTTGATACCATGTACGCCAACACAACACTTTCTGATAAAGAAACCCGCATGGCGTGGATAAATAAATCCGTTGCCGACTTTAAAAAGTCGAACGATCCATTTATTCAATATGCTGTGAGTACGTATGAAGAAAGAATGGCGCGGGAAAAAGCCAGAAAACAACTTGCGGGTGATTTAATGAAAGTGCGTCCACAATATATGGATGCCATCATCGCTTACAACCGTGAGTTAGGTAAGCCTGTATACGCCGATGCGAACTCAAGTTTACGTGTAAGCATTGGTAATGTGAAAGGCTATTCACCACAAGATGGCTTAGTGGCGGTGCCATTCACCCGTTTAGAGGGCATAGTCGCCAAAGACACAGGTGTAGATCCATTTGATGCACCCGCTAAGCAATTAGAGCTAATCAAACAGAAACAATATGGTGATTATTATGTAAAATCCATTGATTCTGTACCAGTTAACTTCTTATCAACGCTTGATACCACAGGTGGTAACTCAGGCTCACCGACCTTAAATGGCCGTGCTGAATTAGTCGGCTTATTATTTGATGGCGTGTACGAAAGTATTATTGGTGACTGGGGTTACGACGATCAATCTAACCGTTCAATTCAAGTAGATAGCCGTTATATGTTGTGGGTTATGGAGCATTTAGATAATGCTGATAATCTGTTAGCAGAAATGGAAATTGTGAAGTAACTAACATGAAGCAACTTGGTTTAGGTCTTGTTGAATTTTCAAGGTGATTTTTGCTTCAAACGTCAACAGACCTAACCGTATTGAGTTAATTTACTCAGGTTAAGTAGATTAGTTCAAACCATCAAACTAGTTAAATCAGTTAATTCGGCGACCATTAATGGTCGCCGTTTTGCCTCAGCAAGATTGCCTAATGTTACCCGCCCTATCGCCGTGCGTTTTAAATCGATAACACGGTAACCTAACGCCCAACACATTCTGCGTATTTGACGGTTAAGCCCCTGAGTTAATACAATCTCAAATTGAGTTTCCCCCAACCGCATAACACTACAGGCTTGCGTCATCACTTGCTGCTTTGCCTGATGATAACTGACCCCGCTGCTCATCATATTTAAAAAGCTATCATCAAAGGGCTTATTCACTTCTACTTGGTAGGTCTTAGTGTGGTGAAAATCAGGGTGCATTAAACGTTGGCTAAGGTAGCCGTCATTTGTTAGCAGCAGTAATCCACGCGAATCTTTATCCAATCGCCCAGCAGGAAAAACTCTCGGGCTATCGGGTAAATAGTGCAATAAGCTCGAGGGGTCAGCTGCCAACAACCGACAATCTATCCCCACTGGTTTATGGTACAACCAATAGACTTTGCTTTCAGGAGGGCTAATCACAACACCATCGAGTCGAATATCATCAACAATTGCGACTTGGGATTCAAAACAGACTATCTCACTGTGACCCACAATTTGGCCGTTAATTGTTACCCTATTCGCTTCGATAAATCTTGCGGCTTGGCGCCTTGAAGCTACGCCGCACAGGGCTAAATAATGCGCCAAACGATATTTAGTCATGGCAAATTATGCGGCGGCAAAACGACTGGATAATGATTGCTGACTGACGATATGTTGCCTCATGCTTAACCCTAAACAAACACACCATAAAATATTGGCTTGAGTCAGTACCCACATACTAGAAGATACCCAGCAAAAATGGTTTGCTATATCCTCACAGGGTGGAAAATCCAGTAACGTCCAGTCCAACATGAATATCAAATTAAATGACGTCATTATCGCTAAAACTGACAATCCGAACACCACTCGAGTCATAGTGCTTTGGGTCCTAAAAAAATCTGCAAAGCACAACAAATGCAACACCAGTGAACCGAGCAAATAAAACGTCGATACCTTACGGTGCCATTCTAAAAAGTTAATCGGAAAAACACCCATTAACGCTATGCTTAAGCCGACTAACGAGCCAACCACAGCTATGGCACGGCTTAATGGATCTGGAAAAGTAAAATAAATCGCCACAGTGCCCAAAAACAAACACGCACCAGCAGCTAATAGAGACAGATTAAAGACAACTGCCAATCGAGAGTTCATGTAATCTCCCAACATATCCGGGCGGATATTGAACATATTCACTTGCATGCTGTTAGCTTCCACAAATAAAGCTGAAGCCACGCCAAGGCTAGCGATCGCCGCGGCCGCTAATGACATAAACACTATCACCAAGTGTAAATCGTAATTTCTATACTGTTTGGCCAAGGGAATTCATACTATACAAGTTGTTAAATTAGCTTACCGTTATCTGCATAAAAGAAAAAGCCCCAAACTGAGTTTAGGGCCTGAGATAATAAAATCGTGATACCTACTTAGTTAACGCTACGTTTGCGCCAAATAACAATACTTATGGCGACAACCGCCAAAATCATACAATACCAAGCATTTAATACCGCAGTAATTGGGCTAATGGTAAAAACTGACGCGATTAATAAGGCTTGTGCCCCATGGGGAATTAGCCCTTGCACAATACAGGCAAAAATATCTAACACACTGGCCGCACGTTTAGGGCTAACACCATGTTTTTGAGCTAAATCCTTGGCAATTTCTCCCGTCACAACTATCGATACAGTATTATTCGCCACACAGGTGTTAGTTATAGCTACTATTCCCGCCATACCTAACTCAGCGGCGCGAGGTGAGGCGTCACCCTTTGATTTAGAGAAACGGCTAATTAAGCTTTCTACTTGATGGTTAACAAACGCTAGACCACCTTGCTGTTGCATTAGCGCCGCCAAGCCTCCTACCAACATCGACAGAATAAAAATCTCCTGCATATTAGTAAAACCCGTGTAAATATCATTACCAAACTGAATGGTATTGTAGTCGGCGGCGGTAATCCCTGTGACACCGGCAAGAATAATCCCTAAGGTCAACACCACAAAAACGTTAAGTCCTGCAACAGCTAAGAATAAAATTGTTAAATAGGGGATAACCTTAATAAATTCAATTTGCTGCGGTGCGATGGCCGCTTGTCCTTCACCAGCTAACCCAAATACCACTAAGGTAATCAGCGACGCAGGAATAGCAAACACAAGGTTTTCACGAAACTTATCTTTCATTTCACAACCTTGAGTTCGAGTAGCAGCAATGGTGGTATCTGAAATAATTGATAAGTTGTCACCAAATAATGCCCCAGACATCACAGCTCCCGCCATTAAGGCGTAATCTATGTGGGCTTGATCTGCGACCCCAAGTGCCACGGGAGCAACCGCCGCTATAGTGCCCATCGATGTACCCATTGCCGTTGCAATAAATGCTGCTATCACAAAAAAGCCCGGAAGTAATAAATCTGCTGGAATAAGTGATAGACCTAAGGCCACGGTAGCATCAACGCCACCGGTAGCTTTGGCCACTGAAGCAAAGGCGCCGGCTAATAAATAAATTAAACACATCGCAATAATATTGCTGTGGCCAATGCCCGCGATAAAAGTTTCAATCGCGCTATTTAGCTTTTGTTTTGACAGCAATAAAGCCAAGATAATGGCAGGTAAAATAGCGATAACACTAGGCAATTGATAAAACGCGTAATCCACACCTTGGTTTTGAAAATAAACGCCAGCACCAATAAATAATGTTAAAAAGACAAATAGAGGCAACAGCGCGATAAATGAAGCTGTCTGCGGGGGGGTACTTGCTGCTGGTTTAGTCAAAGTTGGCTCTCTTGTTATTTATATTTTCTGGTTGACGTGAGCGGGTATATATTCGTTAGCATGAATATTCATCTCACATCCTACACATACAAATCATTTGCGCCAAGAATAAGAGAACTTGAATCAAATTGCAATCTAGACGTCTAGACTTCTTAACCTCCATTGGTATTTTTACACAAAAAAAACCACTTAGTCGCAAAAAACAACAAACACTGCCACAAAAACATAACGTTTGTTGAAGATTGCAGCAATATTTTGATCTTACTTTCCCTCTTGCTACGGCATTACTCGCTTTGAAACATGGTAAAAAGCAGTATGAAATCCGATCGCCCTAAGGCAATAACAAACATGAATAACGCTGCTTGAACAACTAATTTAACCTCAACTCAGGATCATAAATGCATATCAAACAGCTCTTTACACCGTTAACTGCGTTAAATTAACTTACTATTGCCCCGCAAATTGACCATGTGCTCAGTGCAAAGTACAGATTTGACTATAAGTGGTTGAATATGATTATTTTAAATATCGTTTATTCATTTCTTAACTCGAGATGAGGTTAATTAATGGTGTTAATATGACAAATTTAGTCTTTTTCAGCTAAAAAAATGCCCACTCAAGCGTGGGCATCATTTTAGTCGTGTTAAATAACGAATGCTTACTCGTCAGCATCACCGAGAGATAATAACGTTGCATTACCACCAATGGCAGTGATGTTATTTGTACGGGTTTTTTCGGTCACAAAACGCGTTAAATAGTGTGGACCACCAGCTTTAGGGCCAGTACCTGATAGCCCTTGGCCACCAAATGGTTGCACGCCAACGACTGCACCAATTTGGTTACGGTTAATATAAACGTTACCCACATTCACTTTATCAGCCAAACTTAAAGCGTGGCCTTCATTACGGCTATGAATGCCTAAGGTTAATCCGAAACCAGTGCTGTTGATTTCATCAATCACTTTAGCTAAGTCAGCCGCTTTATAGCGAATAACGTGCAATATAGGACCAAAGTGTTCTTTTTCTAACACTTTAATTGAATCTATCTCAACTGCCGTTGGCGCCACAAAATGACCATTTTCGGTGCCTGCTGGTAGCTCAAGTTGATTAATTAACTTACCCACTTGTTTAATATGATCGATATGCGCGTTTAAGTTCGCTTTAGCTGTTGCGTCGATAACTGGGCCAACATCTGTTTTTACAGAGCTTGGGTTGCCAATGGTTAATTGTTCCATCGCACCTTTCATCACATCTAAAACGCGATCAGCGATATCTTCTTGCAAAAACAATACTCTTAACGCTGAACAGCGTTGGCCAGCACTGGTAAACGAAGAAGAAACAACATCATTAACCACTTGCTCAGGTTGTGAAGTCGAATCCACTACCATGGCATTTTGACCACCGGTTTCAGCGATTAATGGAATAATTGCACCGTCACGGTTTGCCAATGTACGGTTAATTAATTTAGCCGTACCTGTAGAGCCGGTGAAACACACTCCGCCAATACGTTCATCAGCGGTTAACGCTGAACCAACAACGGCGCCCGTTCCCGGTAAGAATTGCAACACATCGGTAGGAATACCCGCTTCATGTGCTAATTGAACCGCACGGTAACCAACTACACAGGTTTGTTCAGCAGGTTTAGCTATCACTGTGTTACCCGCAGCTAAAGCCGCACTAACTTGACCTAAGAAGATAGCTAATGGGAAGTTCCAAGGGCTAATACATACAAAAATGCCTCGGCCTTGTAAGAACAACTCATTAAGCTCACCTGTTGGGCCTGGAAGCAGTTCAGGTTTACCCATCATCTTCTTGGCTTGAACAGCGTAATAGCGACAGAAATCAACCGCTTCACGAACTTCGTCAATACCGTCCTGAATACTCTTACCTGCTTCTCGGGTACACAGTGCGATTAACTCTTCACGGTTCTCTTCTAATAAATCCGCTAATTTTTGTAGGGCATTAGCACGAGTTTCAACCGGTGTACGGGTCCAACGACCAAACGCACCCTCGGCAGAAGCTATGGCCGTTTCAATAGCTTGCTTATCTGCAAATGCCACTTTCCCCACCAGTTTAGTGGTGTCAAATGGGCTAACAACATCAACTAGATCGCCAGCTAAAGTTTTACCGTTAACTAATGGTCCAGCTTGCCACTGGGTTTGAGCATATTTCTCTAATGCCGCAAAAAATGGCTCAGACTCTGAAATAATGTTCATATTTAATCCTTTGGAATTTTTACGTTCTGCACCGAAAATATCAATTGGCTTAACAATCTTATGATTTGCGAAGCTCTTATAACCTTTTAATGTCACTAGCGGATGAACCACTAATGATTCAATTGGGGTTTTCGGGTCTACTAATTTGTGTACAAAAGAGGTGTTAGCACCATTTTCTAATAAACGGCGAACTAAGTACGGCAGTAGGTCTTTATGGGCACCGATTGGCGCATAAATACGTACGGCTTTAGCCCCACTTTCCGCTAGCATGGTGTCATAAAGCTCTTGGCCCATGCCATGTAAGCGTTGGAATTCATAAAGGCGATCACCCGCCATCGCACCTATGCTGGCAACGGTTTGCGCATTGTGAGTTGCAAATTGTGGGTAAATATTACCGCGAGTGGCTTCTGACAGTAAAAAGCGTGCACAGGCTAAATAAGAGACATCGGTGCCCGCTTTACGCGTATAAAGTGGATATCCGCCTTCACCGGCTTGCTGAGCCCATTTTAATTCACTGTCCCAATAAGCCCCTTTCACTAAACGTAATGGAATTTCATCGCCTTGCTCTTTAGCTAGACGGTTAAACCAACATAACGCAGGTAAACAACGCTTAGAATAAGCCTGAACCACAATACCTAACAGTCCCCAGCCTTTGGCGGCATCTGATTGGTACAGTTTTTTGAATAATTTTAATGATAACTCTAGGCGATCCACTTCTTCTGCATCAATAGAAATACCAATGTTCAACTCACGCGCTTGCACAATCAACTTAATCACTGTGTCATAGAGTTCAGTTAATACACGATCTTCGTTGGCAACTTCATAACGTGGATGCAGCGCAGAAAGCTTGATAGAAATCGTCGGTCTTGGCGCTTCAACTTCGTCATATTGCTGAGCACCTAAATCACGAATGGCGTTGCTATAGTCAGTAAAGTATTTTTGTGCATCTTTTGATGTTAGTGCCGCTTCACCCAACATGTCATAGCTATGGGTATAGCCCATTTGGCGCTTTGCTTCGCTGTTTTTAAGGGCTTCTTTGACATTACGCCCCAACACAAATTGTTTACCCATAATCTTCATAGCGGCTAGCATGGCTTGACGAATAACAGGTTCGCCGAGTCTATTGACTAAACGATTTAATAAATTGCTAGGTGTGCCATCTATTTTACGATCAAGCTTTACAATCTTACCCGTTAACATCAGTCCCCAAGTAGAGGCGTTAACTAATACAGAATCGCTTTTGCTAAGATGAGCATCCCACTTTGCCCCCGACAATTTATCATCGATAAGAGCATCAGCAGTATCGGCATCAGGAATACGTAATAGCGCCTCTGCAAGGCACATTAAAATAATGCCTTCTTGAGTTTCTAAGCTGTACTGCTGCAAAAAAGCATCAATGCCTACCATCAAGCCCTTTTTCTCAAATTGGCGTACTTTACCTACCAATTGATGGGCTCTATTAGTCACCTTTTGAATTTCTTCATCTGATGAAGGCACTAGCGTAATTAACTCCGCTAAATATTGCTCTTCATCAACAATATAATTATCGGTGACGGCTTTAAACAACTCGTCGAGAGTGGCATTGTCATAGCGACCGCCCAGTACTTCACTCGCTTTGAACATCATAATCGCTTCCATCATGGTCAGTTGAAGGAGGGTAAAAACCAATGTGTGTGCTGTACATTGAAATGTTTTATTTTGTATACAATGTACGATTCTTCGCGGCGGAGTATACAATCAAAATGTGATCAAAAACACCGTCTGTTAATCGATTAATTGGCTTTAAATCGCATAAAGTGTAGCAGAAGGTGTACTTGTTTATGTTGATGGCGAGAATCTTGATTGTAAAATTAAAGTTAATTGCTTTAAAAGCATAAGCTTACATCGAACTTCAAAACAAATAAGCCAACATATTTATGTTGGCTTATTTGTTTGAATAATGTCACATATAAGAGTCTATAAATTACATCCAACGGCTATTTTTACGACGCTGTGGACGAGGTATATAAACTAAAATAATACCTATTAATGCACCGAACCCCGCAATCATGCCGCCTTGTTGCCACATTTTAAATTGCTGTTCATCTTGATTGATGCTGACTTTCTCTCTAGCTAAATCACGTTCAGTTAGCGCAGATTTTAGTGCCGTTTGTAATTCAACAATTTTTTTATTTGCCAGTTGCAGATCTTGTGCCGCGTTATCGGTATTCAAAGAGATATTATTTAATTGCTCATTAACCTTAATGAGCTCTTTTTCCATCTGCGGAAAACGTTCTCTTAAACTCGGTTTATCGGTAACAAAATCACTGCGGATCCAACCTTCACGGTTTTTGTTGTCAACGATTTGCGAATATTCACCTTCGGTTTTACCGTTGAAGGTAATTGGCTGACCCGCTTCGATACTACCAATAATACGAAACTCAGTACCTGGACCACCATGAATATAGGTAAAAACATCATCTGAAACATAATGCGTCGACACTTGAGCTTGGGCGCCCATAGACAACAATAATAATGCAAAAAAATGAATGACTCTCAACACAATCTTTTCCCTAACGCTATCGACTAGCAGCCATGCTATTTATTTAATCCCATGAATGCAAGAAGGAAGTCATAAGACTTCCTTCTAACATCAAAAATAACTTCAACTATTAACTAAAAATATCTTTAATAATGTAGAAGAAAATAATCGACAAGCCTGCACCGGCTGGTAATGTCACTACCCATGACACAACAATATTACGTACCACACCGATATTAATTGCTGCGATACCACGCGCCATACCCACACCCAATACTGCACCCACTAATGTTTGTGTAGTAGAGATGGGTAAACCCGTACCTGAAGCGATAACAACGGTCGATGCTGCAGCAAGTTCGGCAGCAAAACCACGGCTAGGTGTTAAATGAGTAATGTTTTTACCAATTGTCTGCATTACGCGTTTACCGAACAAGGCTAAACCTAAAACGATACCCACAGCACCTAGTGGTAAAATCCACCATGCAAGCACAGATTTTGAGCCAATCACACCACCGCTTTCAACAACTGATACTACAGCAGCTAAAGGACCAATTGCGTTTGCGACATCGTTTGAACCATGTGCGAAAGCCATACAACATGCGGTAACAACCATCAATATGGCAAATACTTTTTCAACGTTACCAAATTGCGTTTGACGATCTGCCTTGTTACTCATTTTTAAACGAGAGATAGCTACTTTACCGAATATGCCAACAGCAAGGGCTACAGCACCAGCAAGCAGATAAGCTTCTAACGTCGAGAAGTGTAAGCCAACATGCTTTAAGCCTTTAGTGATTGTCACTAATGACATAACAAAGCCCGCTAATGCCATATAGAAAGGCACATAACGTTTAGCATTGGCTAATGGATCATCAGTGTTGAAAATCAGTTTTTGCACACTTTGGAAAATGGTATAAGCGATAAAGCCCGAAATAGCTGGCGTTACAACCCAAGAACCAACAATACCAACTACCTTGCCCCACTCAACGGAATCAACACTGACGCCAACTGCCGCAAAACCAATAATTGCACCAATAATTGAATGAGTTGTAGATACTGGCCAGCCTAATGCCGAAGCAACAACCAACCAAATACCTGCTGCGAGGAGCGAACCAATCATGCCGTACACTAAATATTCAGGCACATCAGTAAAATAAGCAGCATCAATAATACCGTTTCGAATTGTACTGGTTACTTCTCCACCTGCTAAGAAAGCACCAGCAAACTCAAATATCATCGCAATGATGATCGCTTGTTTAATCGTAATAGCATTAGAACCTACTGAGGTTCCCATTGCATTGGCTACGTCATTTGCGCCAATACCCCATGCCATCAAAAATCCAAATGCAGCCGCAATACCGATAAGTACCGGACCGTTGGTGACTAATACATCAACCATGTCGTTTCCTTGATAACCTTGTGATTAGTTACGAGCTAACATTAGCTCTAGACGGGAACCTACACGCTCAGCAAGATCTGCTAAACCACCCACCCACTCGATAACTTTATATAAGAACATGACATCAACTGGATTCAATTCAGATTCCACAGCATACAGTTGACGGCGAACTTGGATTTGAAGATCATCAGAATCTTCTTCGATACTATCCAACTCGTTAATCATTTTCGCGACTAAGTCTACTTCACGACCACGAAAACCCGTTTCGAGTAGGTCATCAAGCTCATTAATTGCTTGCTTGGCTAGAGTTACAGCATCAAGACAACGCTTAAGGTAAGCATTGAATGCTTCTTGAACTGGTTGAGGGATAACTAATTGACGACCGATCATGCGGCCAGAAATATCTTTTGCCTTGTTAGCGATCTTGTCTTGCTGAGTTAGTAACTCAAGTAAGTCAGTACGCTCAACTGGCATAAACAAACCACCAGGCAAAGTTAAGCGGATTTCGCGCTTTAACGAATCAGCTTCTTTTTCTAGCATGCTAATTTGTTTGCGAATTTTTACAGCTTCATCCCAATCGCCTGCCACTGTGGCATCGAAGAAAGGAACAAGGAGGACAGCACATTCATGAACTTTATCTATATGCTGTTCTAAAGGCTTTAAAGGTGATTTTGCAAACACACCTAAAATAGAGTTTACTGGCATTGCCGTTACCTATTTAATTAATTCCAACTTGGAAAAGCGGGCGCATGTTACCTCAAGCGTCCACATAAAGAAACAGTGTAGTTTCAATTTCTCACTACCGCGATTTACACTTCCAGCTCAGAGTATAATCCATCTGAGCAACGCAATCCTAAGGGATTATTATTACAGAAATGTGACACTGTGAAGCAAATATGACGAATTTATGAACATTTGATTACAAGACGAGCTAGAAGTCAATGCACACTGAAACCGAACTAAAACTATTTGTTGCATTACAAGATTTTGATTCACTGGTAAAAACACTCCATAACTTACCTAATTCAACTTACTGTAAAAGCGATTTTTTATTTAATCATTATTTCGACACTTGCACGTTACAGTTAGCACGATGGGATATGGGATTAAGAGTAAGGGGCTCAAAAAATCATCAAGAGCAAACAATTAAAACGACGGGAAGTGTTAGCTCAGGGCTACATAGTCGACCAGAATTTAATGTTACAACCGCTGAAAAAACACCCAACCTATTCTTGTTTCCTCAACACATTTGGCCCCTGAATACTGATTTACAGTGCTTAAATAACAATCTAAACATTATTTTTGAAACCAATTTTACTCGCCAAACGTGGCTGATCAATATTAATCACAGCACAATTGAGGTAGCACTAGATAAAGGCGAAGTGATTGCTGGCCACAAAACAAGACTGATTCATGAGCTAGAACTGGAATTAATTAAAGGCCAAAACGAAGATTTAATCTTGTTAGCACAGCTGATTGCCAACGATATCCCCATAAGATTAGCCGAGGAAAGTAAAGCGGTAACGGGTTATTTATTATCCGGAAAAATGCCTTATCAATTCAAAACAGCCTGGCCTAATTTGTTAGATGCCACCACGGTATCAGCAAACACAAGTTTACAGTCACGGTTAAAGACAGGTTTAAACCATTGGCTTGAACTCGAGCGTTATTTGGAGCATGTAAACAACAGCGTCAACACAAAGGATAATGAACCGAGTATCCAAAAAGATAAGCAAGCTGAATATGTTAGATTTTTTAACCAGTTAATTCACTGTATAGATAGGTTACAGGACTTAGCTTTAACGGATAAAAAGTTAGAGTCACAGTTAACTGACGATGAGCAGATAACGGCTTTTATTAAAGCGCTTCTAGATAATCCAATGCGCATTGAGTCACTTTGGCGGTATACCGGTTACGGCAAATTTCAACTCGCTTTATTGGCTTATCTGACGTGCTAAAACAGCAGACTCTTTAGCTTCAATTAGCGTCAAGAGATGAATAAATGAGATTTAACATACCCAGATTCAATTACTTATAATCAAATTAAAAGGGACTGATACTTCATCAGTCCCTTTGTTTATCCGCTAAATGAAAGCGCTATTGTTAATTAATAAAGATAAACGGCAATCATTTATGTCCAGCTAACTTAGATTACAAACCTTTTTATAGCCCTAATGCTTTAGCAATACGCTGACCATAATCAACATCTGCCTGACTAAAATGAGCTAGCATTTTTTGTTGCACATCTAAGCTTGCCTGGCTTAAAGAGCCACTTATCGTCTCTACCAAACGCTGCTTTTCATCTTCTGCAAACATACGGTACAAATTACCAGCTTGGCTGAAATCATCTTGATTATAGCGGCTATAACGAGCAGCTTCTCCATCTAAGCGCAACGGCGGCTCTGCAAATTGAGCTGCGTCTTGTAATGCTGCGCTTGTCGTATTAGGACCATAATTTGCACTGGTATCGCCGCCCGTTTGACTGCCTTGGAAAGGACATTGAGTTCCCGCCATTGCACCAGCACGTTGGTGGTGATTTGCTTTAGCTGCATGTGGGCAATTAACCGGCAGTTGATTGTAATTTGTACCAATGCGGTAACGCTGTGCATCAGCATAAGAAAATAGCCTTGCTTGTAACATTTTATCCGGTGATGCTCCCACGCCAGGCACTAAATTACTGGGTGCTAGAGCAACCTGCTCAACTTCAGCAAAATAATTATTTGGCATACGATTAAGCTCAAGCTCACCAATTTCAATCAGTGGATAATCAGCATGTGGCCACACTTTAGTTAAATCAAACGGGTTGATGTGATAAGTATTTGCCTCTGCTTCAGGCATGATTTGTACCTTCACAGTCCATTTTGGGAAGTTTTTGTCGGTGATCGCAATCACCATGTCACGCTGAGAAGAATCAGGATCGATTCCTTTCAACTTATCAGCCTGTGCATTGGTTAAATTAACCACACCTTGCTGCGACTTGAAGTGAAACTTCACCCAAAAACGCTCGCCTTTGGCATTCCAAAGTGAAAATGTGTGTGAGCCATAACCGTGCATTTGACGATAATTCGCTGGGATACCCCGATCTGACATTAAAATCGTCACTTGGTGCATCGCTTCTGGGTTTTGTGCCCAAAAATCCCACATGGCTTGTGGATCTTTTAAATTAGTTTGCGGGTGACGTTTTTGAGTATGAATAAAATCTGGAAACTTAATACCATCTCGTAAAAAGAAAGTTGGGGTGTTATTACCCACTATATCGTGATTACCTCGAGTGGTATAAAAACGTAGCCCAAAACCACGAGGATCACGTTCAGCATCGGCTGAGCCCATTTCTCCGCCTACTGTCGAGAAGCGAACAAACGTTTCAGTTTGTTTACCCACACCATTGAAATGATCTGCAATAGTGAATTCACTTAAATCTTTGGTCAGTGTAAATGTGCCATATACGCCAGTACCTTTAGCATGTACAACGCGTTCAGGAATACGCTCACGGTTAAAGTGGGCTAGCTTTTCGATAAGATGCCAATCTTGAAGCAGCAAAGGGCCTCTTTCACCAGCAGAAAGTGAGTTTTGATCATCTGCTATGGGGGCACCATTCTGGCTTGTTAAATAATGTGAATTGTTCATATTTTCTCTCCTAATTACTTTCAAGTAACCATTGTTCAATTAAGTCATAAACGGTTGCCATGTTGCTTCCTCGGCCGTCGTTATCGAATAAAGCGATAATAGATGAGGCCGGCAAACTTAAAAAGCGATTAAAAGCGATGATTATAATCGACAAAGGTAATTAGAATGAGGAGGGTTAAGTAAAATCGATTTAAAAATGCAGTAAAAAGCCGAAGCATGCTTCGGCGATTGGTAAAATAACCAAGTTACTCTGAAGGTGGCTTAGCGATTGGCTCGCGATACAATTTCACTAAATAATAAGCATCAATTAACACAATGAAAAAATTCACTAATGCGACCGGAATAGCATCAATGGCTAGGCCATAAGCAACAAACAAAGCTGCGCCAACTAAATTCCACCAGCGAAGTTTTTTGATATTTGCCATCATTAGAGAAATGGCGACTACGACAGAGGCAAGATATCCCACCCATTCCCACATTGTTGCTGTATCCATAATAACTCCAAAATAACGTTCTTTTGTTGAGTATAGCTTATCCCAATAAGATGAAGTTAACGTTCAACAACTGCCGCAGTCATCCTAGAAATACAACATAAATCATTAGCACTGTTATGCACTAGAATCTCCCATACTGAGCTTCGCTTACCAATATGGACAGGTCTGGCCGTTGCCGTTAATGTGCCATTACGGGAGGCTTTTAAGTGATTTGCGTTAATCTCTTGGCCAACACAATAGAATTTAGTGAAATCGACAACAAAATTAGCCGCATAACTGGCTACTGTTTCAGCTAATGCCACATTAGCACCACCATGGACAATCCCTAATGGGTTGTGAACACTGGGATCGGCGGGCATTGTCGCTTTCATATAATCATCACCTATTTCGGTGATCTTAATGCCCAGCGTTCGCATTAGAGTGCCTTTGCCGTTCATACCCGCATCTAAGCGCTCACAATCTGCCAGTGTTACTTCTCTAAACCAAATACTCATTGGATACATCCAGTTAACAATTATTTTCCCAGTGTACTGTGAGATGAAAGGAGAATAAACAACTAAAAATAAGCGCGTCAGTTTCCCAAACTTATTTTGCGAATTAAGAAAAAGAAATAACTAATTCACCAATTCAAAATGGGTTTGATATGTTTGTGCCCAACGTAATAACTCAACTCTATTTCGGGATTGGGTTTTACGAAAAATTGAAGAAATATGGGCTTTAACTGTATGCTCACTGATACATAAACTATGAGCAATTTCTTTGTTACGTGCACCACTGGAAACCAATTGAATAATGGTTCTTTCTCTGTTGGTCAGCATTTGTAGCATTGCGACCGTGTCTTCAGGAATTTCGTTGTTATTATCGAGTTTTTGAACCAATCGCCTAAACATCTTGCTGATTAAGGGTCTATCGTACCAAAGTTCATCTGATACCATTTTACGTAACCCCGTTAACATTAAGTCCATGCGTTGATCGGCATACAATAATCCACGAACCCCCAACAGCAAAGCTGATTCTTGGTCTAAAGAACCTCGTTCTACTTGGTATAAAGCAACGGGTACATGGTTAACAATACGAGAGGCAAGCAAAGGGATGCCTTTATTATCTAAAGCCGCCCCTTTTTGGGCGATAAGATAAAAGCTATTGGATTTTTTATCTAACTCTAATTCGCCAGCATGTTTAACAATACGGGTCTTCAACCCAATCGATTCAGCAAGAATAGCAAGATGGCATGGGGCAGATAATTGATGTAAAAACACCAGTTCATAATTATTTGAGCTCATTACTCTTCTCCCTGAAAAGTGTTATTACGTTCAAGCACCCTATTTATCAGACATTAGTTTCAACTTTATGAATAATTTATAGGCTAAAGCGTGAGTACTCAAACATCGTCCTGAATTTATTTTATACCCAATTATTGTACCGATGCTACAGGCAATTGCCCTAGATTACGACAAAAGGTGTAAAGGTTGTAAATTGAGTGACAAGCATAGTAGAAATTAATTAGATAGGGAGTGAAACTAGTCAGCCAAAAGTATGAATAAGCATTTTGACTGACATATAAATTTTTAAATCATTGGCTGCAATTTATTTTTTGCTGCTAATTTGGCGATTATGCAGACGAGTTAATAACAGTAATCCGCAAATACCACCAATTAATGCTAAAAACATATCAGACTGGGTATCCCATACGTAACCTTGGGTACCTAAAAAGGCTTCGGCATCTTCACCTGTTGCTGCCGCAACCCACCACTCAATTAGCTCATAAAAAGCCGAAAATGCGAGCACAAAACACACAGATAAAAACTGACACCAAGCCCCCATCTTTAGCACACCGTTGCGTAACATAATTTCTCGAGCAAGGATTACCGGCACAAAACCCTGGGCAAAATGACCGACTTTGTCGTAGTTATTTCGCTCACTACCCATTATCTGGGCAAGCCAATCAAACAAAGGCACCTCAGCATAGGTATATCTCGCCCCGACAAATAACACAATGCAATGAACAAGGATCAACCAATAAGCCAATGAGGTAAATTGAAAGCGATTACGTGTTGCCCACAAAAGCACCACAGCAATAAGCGCAGGGATCGCCTCAAGCCACCAGGTGAACATATCCTTGGGATCACTAACCGACCAAAGCAATACCGCGGCATAAATGACTATCCATATAATTTTATTATGCAATGTAAATTCCTCTTATTCGATATTGTTCTAAAATTAGAATATTAACTTTAGCCATCTAGCCCTCCACAATGTGCAAAAAAAGTGCTACTTTGGCTATGCGTTGGAAGTCGCATATTTTCTCAAAGTAGAACAGACCTCACCTACCTCAAAAAAAGTAGCTGATTTGACGTCGCTTGGGAGCAGATATCAATAGTAAACTAACTGATATCATAAGCATAAGTACTTTAGGTACTAAATCAGCAATTACACATTAGAGGGTACCCATATCATGGCGAAACATTCGCTTGACAAGGATAAGATAAAAATCCTGCTGTTGGAGGGCGTCCACCAAAGTGCGGTAGATGTACTAGAAAGAGCAGGTTATACCAACATTGAGTATCACAAGGCCTCATTAGATGAGAGCCAATTGCTCGAATCAATCAAAGATGCACATTTTGTGGGATTACGCTCACGTACTCAATTAACTGCTGAAGTACTTAACCATGCAGAAAAACTGGTTGCTATTGGCTGTTTTTGTATTGGTACAAATCAGGTTGATTTAGCCGCGGCAGAAAAACTCGGTGTACCTGTTTTCAACGCGCCATTCTCTAACACTCGCAGTGTTGCTGAACTAGTTATTGGTGAAATCATCATGCTAATGCGTGGCATTCCGCAACGTAATGCTCAATGTCATCGTGGTGGCTGGCTAAAAAGTGCTAATGGCAGTGTCGAAGTGCGTGGTAAAACACTCGGCGTAATCGGTTATGGTCATATCGGTACTCAGTTAGGCATTTTGGCTGAAACCCTTGGCATGCGCGTGATTTTCTTCGATATTGAAGATAAATTACCACTGGGTAATGCCTCTCAAGTTCACAGCTTAGAGAGCTTACTTGCTAGTGCTGATGTCGTTAGTTTGCACGTGCCTGAAACACCACAAACTAAAGATATGTTTGGTGCTAAAGAGTTTAGCCAAATGCGTCAAGGTAGCTTTTTCATCAATGCATCGCGCGGTACAGTTGTCGAAATTGAGGCATTAGCACAGGCCGTTAAGTCTGAACATATTGCCGGCGCAGCCATCGACGTATTCCCAGTAGAGCCTAAATCAAATGATGATGAGTTTATTAGCCCATTACGTGGTTTAGACAATGTATTACTTACACCTCATATTGGTGGTAGTACTGCTGAAGCTCAAGAAAACATCGGTATTGAAGTCGCAGGTAAACTGGCTAAATATTCGGACAATGGTTCAACGGTATCTGCTGTTAACTTCCCTGAAGTATCGCTTGCACAACACGCTGGCGCATCACGCTTACTGCACATTCACCATAATCGTCCAGGTGTGTTGATCAAAATTAACCAAGCTTTCTCAGAGAAAGGCATCAACATTGCCGCTCAATACTTACAAACTACAGCAGAGATTGGTTATGTTGTAATGGAAGTAGATTCTGACCAAGCTGAAGAAGCCTTAGTCGAACTGAAGCAAATTGAAGGGACTATCCGTACCCGCGTATTATTTTAAAATCGAAACTTTAGCTTAGAGTGAGAATAAAACGGCTACTTAGGTAGCCGTTTTTATTGTTATCCCCTTTTGAGTGATCAGAGTTTGGGCTACACTGCTGGCATTATGTTGCTGTTTCACAGGAAATCAAATGAGCCTTTCAATAAGTAAACCCCATTGGGCCCTCACCCAAGAAACCCCCTCACTCATGTTAGCTAGCCTCGATCACTTAGGGTTAATTGAAGTGACTGGTGAGCAAGCTCGTAGTTTCATTAATGGCCAAGTGACCACAGAAATTGTCTCACTAAACGCAGATCAATGGCGCTGGGGTGCACATTGTGATCCTAAAGGTAAAATGATTGCCAGTTTCCGTACGTTTAGCATCAACGATTCTCTATATATGATGATGCCAACCGATACCTTAGCCGTTGGCTTACCGCAGTTAAAAAAGTATGCGGTTTTTAGCAAAGCCGAATTAGTTGATGTATCAACTCACTGGCAACTGCTGGGTATTGCTGGCAGTCAAGCTAGCACGTTTGTAGAACAGCATTTTGGTAGCATTGAAGCTGAACTCACGCATGTAGATGGTGGGGTGATACTAAAAGATAATAACCGCTATATCGTGATGTTAGCGGCAGATAAAGCACAAGCGCTTTGCCAAAATCAACAAGTGTTTGATGCAACAGCATGGCAAGCTGAAGAAATAAAAGCGGGCTACCCTAATATACCAGCTGCACACTCCAGCCAATATGTGCCGCAAATGTGTAATGTTCAAGCTATTAATGGCATTAGCTTCACCAAAGGTTGCTACATGGGGCAAGAAACTATCGCCCGTATGAAGTATCGCGGTGGTAACAAGCGCGCCTTGTATATTTTGTCTGGAAACACCAATCAAACGTTGACGATTGACTCGGCCATTGAGATTGCTCTTGAAGATGGGTTTCGTAAGGTGGGTAATATTATTGAGTTTGTCCAACAAGGTGATCAAGTGCTGCTAACCGCTGTGTTAGCCAATGACACTGAAGCGGATGCCACTTTACGTATTGCTGATGATGAACAATCTAGTTTAGCAATCCAAGCGCTGCCTTATTCGTTAGAAGATTAAACCGAATGGTTTAATACAACTCACAGAACGATGGAGTTGAACTTGAATTAGCGACTTGATTAGAAAAGTGTAACATCCACTTTTGCTAATTAAGTCGCTTTTTTATCAGAAAAAGCCAACGATATTTTAGATTGAGAGTAACGTTACCTACCCATTAACACGACATTTACCCCCATTGAAGTTAAGTGGGTCTAGAGGTACCATCTTGTCGGTTCTAAATGTTAAGCTTATGAATTAAAATCACTATCTGTTTTTTGAGTCTGAATATAGCCAACGAAAAAACTGACTAAACGGATAGAAAAATAAACCAAACACTCCTGCACTTGCTAGAACTTTTACAATATCAAATGAATCAATCAAGTACACATACGGTAATTCTATACCACTGATTATGTAAGCAGATAACCCACTAGCAAATAAAGTCGACACATCACTAGCAAAATTAGAGCGCTCTGCGTTCGATTTTGATTCAGACATTTGCTTTGCCCCTTAGCGTTGACCAATTTTGAAAAGTCCCCACACTATAGAGAGTACCGATACCTAAACAAATACTTGAGCTAACAATCCAGAAAGTCGAACTATTTTCGGGAAACATCGGCATTATTACAACAAATGCGACGCCACGAATTAGATAAATGAAAGAAATAACGAGCAATCCAAGCTTTAGAAAAGGCAGTTGAGGAATCACTTTAGCGCCTGACAAACCATATAGCGCCCACAGCGTGAACACTAAAACAATTACGGATGTCACTATCGTGGGATACCAATCACCATTATCAGCCATACTAGCCATTTGCTCACCAGCACCCAAAAAACGATACCAGTCACCACCAAAAATAATGCAACCTAAATGAGCCAAAGCCGCTGATGCGCTAGAAATTGCACCCAAAATTAAAAATTTATTCTTCCCTGAAATCACCATACCGCCCTAAATATCTAACAGATAAAATTAGCCCCAATAGTCGAAATTATCATATCGGGTAAATAAATGAAGCTCAATGATCCATTATTATCCATTTACTGCCACAGAGATATTCAGGAGAAAGGAAAGTCGCGGATTTGAAAGAGTAACCTTATGCCGAAGCTCAATTAGGGTGGTACATGCGCTTCTTTGGTTTAACTAAAACAAAAAATCCTTGTGATACTATTAATTCAGCATCCATTTGTCTTACTCAAATCATTTCACACAGTGAAACTTCAGCATGTTTTGAATACGCTGGTTCATCTGCATCTAAATTTTTGCCTCTTAGATTTGCCCCCCAAGTATTAGTATGAATAACAACCCAAGATCTACCCGAGTTACCACCAATGAAGCCAAATCGAAGAGATAAATCATAGGGTCGCTCTTTCCAATCCATGTGATCGCGACATTCCATTTATCCTGAACCATCCTACAGCGGGCAATGCGTTAAATAGAGGCTCCACGTTGAAAAACTACCCAATACAAATGCTGCCGTGGCCTTAAAAACAAAAAAGCGAACGGGGCTAAACCCCATTCGCTTTCAATAAGCATCAAATCAACTACTCATTACTTCAATTGGCTATCCAAAAAAGCCGCTAGCGATTTGTACAAATGATTACGCACTTTCTCGCCACGCATAGAATGTTTCGACCCTGGATAATCGATCATTTGAAACAATTTACCTTCATCCTGCAGCGCTTTATACACACGAGTGCTGTTTTCAAACAACACATTGTCATCCGCCATACCGTGGTACATCAACAAACCCGATTGGTAGTTTTTGACATAAGGTAACACGCTGCCAGCATCATAACCTTGCTTATTGGTTTCAGGATTGCCCATGTAACGCTCGGTATAATGGCTATCATATAAACGCCAATCAGTAACCGGTGCGCCCGATATTGCGGCTTTAAAGTAATCCGGGGCTTTAAATTGGCTCATCAATGCCATATAACCGCCGTAACTGTGGCCATAAATAGCCACATTATCTCCATCAATGAAGGGCAAACTTCGTAGATAATCTACTCCAGCCTTTTGATCGCGCACTTCCGCATCACCCATGTTTTTATAAATCACATGTTCAAACTGCGTGCCTCGATGAGCACTGCCGCGATTATCCAATTGAAATACAGCATAACCTTGTTGCAATAAATACTGAGTAAAATAGTCGGCCTCGCTCCAAGCATTAACCACCAATTGAGCATGTGGGCCGCCGTAAACTCTCACCACCACCGGATATTTTTTGTTGTTATCAAAGGGTACGGGTTTAAATAAGCGATATTGTAATGCTTGGCCGTCATCAGCCTTGATATAACCAAAATCAGGCATTTGCCACTGACCCGCTAATGCATACAAGGGGTGTGACTCATTAACGTCATTTTGGTCAACCCAAGTAAGATGCTTACCATTTTGATCATGCAAACTGATTTGTGGAGGCTGTTGTAAGCTACTGAAATAATCTAGGTAAACTGGCTTGTTTTCCGCAAACACACTGTCATGCATACCTGAACGTTGGCTAATGCGTTCAATGCTGTCGCTGCCCGTTGCTAAGTTAACTCGATATAAATGACGCTCTACCACGCTGTCTTTGCGGCCAGAAAAATATAACCAACCTTGTTGCTCATCTATGTATTCAACCTTGTCGACAACCCAATCACCTTGCGTCAGCTGGCGCACTAATTTACCATTTAAATCAAACAAATAAAGGTGATTAAAACCATCACGTTCTGAGGCCCAAACCACTGTTGGCTGCAGCTTCAAAAAGTGCAAATCATTATGTAAATTGACCCAGGCTTGGCTGCGCTCTGTTACTATTGTGTCAATTTTAGTGGGGTGATTAATATCCACTACGCGTAAATCTAACGCTTGCTGATCGCGGCTTTGCCATTGAAACGACAAATGCTGACTGTCTGGTAACCATTTAACGCGTGGTAAATACATATCTTTATCCGCACCTAAATCAATCCAGCGAGTCTGTTTATCAGAAACGTTCACCACGCCTAGCTCTATCACTACGTTAGACTTACCTGCATAAGGGTAACGCTGCTCAGTAAGTTTAATGCCGTCGGCATAGATTTCATTGCGAGTCACTAGCTCAACACCCGACTCATCAATACGGGTAAAGGCAATATGAGACTCATCTGGCGACCACCAATAGCCCGTCATGCGATCCATTTCTTCTTGGGCAACAAACTCAGCCATGGCATTTTTAATCGGTCCTTGGCCATCTTGGGTTAGTGCTGTGAGTTGCTTGGTGGCTAACGCTAAGATAAACAAATTTTGATCGCGCACAAACGACACATAATTCGCTTTCGGCGATAAACGGGCATCGGTAACAAACCCTTCGCCGGTGTCGAGTAAGTTGACCTCGGCGGTGTTAACATCAAATACGTACAACTGACCCGAAGCGGGAATTAAAATGGATTGGCTATCATCAGCCCAAAAATACTCCATAATGCCCTGCCCATAAATACGCTGCCGTTCACGGCGGGCTTTTTCCTCATCCGACAACTCACCAACCACTAATTTATCGGCATCGATTAAGCGACTTCGTTTGCCGCTAGCGATATCCATTTGCCATAAATCATAAAAACTCTGATCACTGTCTCTGCCAGCAAGATAAGTCACCCTTTTACCATCTGGTGATAAACTTAACCCTCTTGGGCTCGCCCCCGCCAATGCTGGTGAAGCGTGAATACGTTCAATAGTTAATGGCTGATTTCCACCGACTAGCCCCTGAAGAGGTAAAGTGGTATTAAAGGTAGAAGTATTGGCGAAAGTTGATGCAGAATTAGCTGAAGTCATTGGTGTGGCCATAAGTGCAGGGCTAGTGAACAACAGAGGCAGCGCATAAAAAGCGGCATAAGCGTGTTGCTTCCATGTAGGGATCATTATTATTTTCCTGAATTTATTTATGCGGACATTTTGCCTGAATTAATCTTAAAACGAAAATGCCGCATCAGGCGCTGAAATTAGCGCCATTGTAGGGTATGATCTGCCGCAATTATATTATTCTAAAAATCAACGACCTTAACCTCAAAACTTGTCATAGGAATAACCATGCAGACTTTGGCACAAACCCTTGCATCACAAGCGGTAAATAGTTCACTTACAGCATTACTCTTAACCTTGGCTGACACCTCTAAAGCAATTAGTGGTGCGGTACGTCATGGCGCGCTAGCTGGCGTACTAGGTGCAACCGAACAAGAAAACGTACAAGGTGAAACTCAAAAGAAACTGGATGTCATTACCAACGATATGCTTAAAGATGCTTTAAAAGCAGACGGTAACGTTCGTGGTTTAGCATCTGAAGAAGAAGACTATGTCGTAGAAGTAAGCAAGCAAGGTGAATACCTTGTGTGTTTTGACCCGCTAGATGGCTCATCAAACATTGATATCAATTCACTTGTTGGTACGATTTTTTCAGTATTACCGGCAACAAATGGCGAGTTAAACGAACAAAGCTTTTTGCAAGCAGGTCGTCAGCAAGTGGCTGCGGGTTATGTGTTATATGGTCCATCAACCATGATGGCATTAACCACAGGTAAAGGAACGCAATTTTACACTTTAGATCCTGATAGCGGTGAATTTTTATTAACCAATGACCAGGTAGCAATCACACCTGATACCGCAGAATTTGCCATTAACATGTCAAATCAGCGTTTTTGGGAAGCGCCAATGCAAACCTACATTGCCGATTTATTATTAGGTAAAATAGGTCCACGTGAGCAGTCATTCAACATGCGCTGGATTGCCGCTATGGTAGGCGATGTGCATCGTGTTTTATGCCGTGGTGGCATATTTACTTACCCAACAGACAACAAAAACCCCGCTAAACCATTCAAGTTACGTTTAATGTACGAAGCTAATCCAATGGCATTTTTGGTTGAACAAGCAGGCGGAAAAGCCTCTACCGGCTATGAAACTATTTTGGACATTCAGCCTACTGAAATCCATCAGCGTGTGGCAGTGATTTT
The DNA here is from genome assembly GCF_014647215.1 of Shewanella aestuarii. Taxonomy (GTDB): domain Bacteria; phylum Pseudomonadota; class Gammaproteobacteria; order Enterobacterales; family Shewanellaceae; genus Shewanella; species Shewanella aestuarii. The sequence continues at coordinate 147,843 of NZ_BMOT01000002.1, read as the reverse complement.
AGGCAGCCGTAATGAAGTGGATATGTGCTTGAGCTTTCATGGTATTGATTACAGTGAAGAGCCATCAATTGATTAAGTTATAGCCAATAACAACAAACCGCCTTTAGGCGGTTTTTTTGTTTGTAAAATAATAGTGTCATCAAACTTTTGTTTGAACCTAGCACCTTTGCTTTACAATGAATTAGTTAACCTCTAAGTTAGCCTTAATTTAAAATTACTATACTTAAAGCGTTACATAAGGACGACAATGATGTCGCACAGTGTCCAACCCAATAAAAATAAATACCTGGCGATGGTTATTGTATTTATAGTGGTTATCTTAGGTTTTTATACCTATATCAATTCAAATTCAACCGATGCTCCCTCATCAGGCTCTATTCTGGTTTTACCGATAACATTGACCTCAAAAGATATTCAACCTTGGTGGAATGTTTATGCTGCAATGGATAATCTAAACCATCAGTTAACGCTAGGTGCTAAGTTCCCCATACTGCAAACTGAAGATGCGATCACTATGATGCAACTCGCTGATGCTAGCAATACGATTAACCGCACTCTAAATAACTCTGAAAACAACGCTAAACATAATCTTGAACACCAAATTGATATAAAAAGATTAATGGCTATTTCAGGGGCGGCTTATATCATTGAAGCGAGTATCAGCAAAGTAAATAAAAAATACCAATTAACCTATGTTTTATATCAAGAAAATCATCAGCAACAAAAGCTAATTGAGTCAACAACATTAGATTCACTCGTTACTTTAACCGCTGCCGATATTAACCAACTTTTCAACCCTAACACAACCGCGAAACCGGCCGCATATTCTTCAAACTTTGGTAACTTACAACTCATCAAAGGTCTTGGCTTTATCCAGTCAGGGGACTTGGTTCTTGCACAACAGCAGTTGACACAGAGTATTGCCGCAGAACCTGAAAACCTTCTGGCCAGACGATTATTAGCCAGACTGCAATATCAAAACACCCAATATATTTTAGCTAAAGCGACGTTAACCTCAGCAATTGAACATGCTACAAAGGTTAACAATGACCGTGAACTGGCTAAATTAAGATTATTACTGGCCCAGACTTATCTAGAAATGACTGACATTGAGCCCGCGCTCACTTTACTGTCAATAGCCAAAACTAATGCAGCTAAGGCGAACGAATGGTTATATTTAGGCTATATCTCACAACTTTCTGGCGTCATAAACCAGCGACTTGGACGTAATGAAGAGGCTAGACTTCAATTTAAACAAGCGATTAAGTACCATCGAATGATGGGATACCTTATTGGACAATCGCAATCACTTAATTTGCTTGTTGAACTCGAAATTGTTGAACACAATTACCCCCAAGCTTATCGAGATATTACCCGATCATTCACGCTAATCTCTGGCTTAGGGTTAACTGAAATGGAAGCGGCAACATTAACCTTAATGGCAAAAGTCGAAGATAAACGCAGAGGCAGTTAACACCACCTTAGATGTCGAACACTCTATAAAACAAAAACGGCCTTAAATAAAGCCGTTTTTGATGATAGATAAAGCTAGCTATTACACTTCTTTTTCAACACGGTGTGGTGCTTCAGTTTGGTCTACAATGGTCAATACTGCAGTATCACCGACAACATTACATGAAGTCAGTACCATGTCGATAATACGGTCTAATGCCGCCACAATGGCAAAAGCTTCAACAGGTAAGCCCATCTGGTGAATTAACACACCTATCATCACCATCCCACCACCAGGTACGCCACCCGCGCCAACAGACAATAAAAACACACTGAATAATAAGGCAGGAATTTGATCGCCGCTGATCGGTACACCAAATGCGTTAGCCACAAAGAAAATAGCGATGGTGATGTAAATTGACACCCCGCCCATGTTCATCGTTGCCCCTAAAGGCACGCCAAAACCCGCTACGGCTTTGCTCACCCCAAGCTTATCGGTCAAGGTACGCATGGTAACGGGAATAGTGGCATTTGATGATGCGGTAGACAGTGAAAATAGAATTTGCTCTTGGGTTTTTTCGCGGAAAGTTTTAGCCGACACTTGGGTAAATAAGCTGACCGAATAAGGATAAACCACAAAAATCCACAGTAGCAGTAAGCCTAATATTAATACTAAATATTCAACCACACTGACGAAGGTTTCAGGCGCTAACGTAGCACCTAATTTAAACATCAGCGCAAATACACCAATCGGAGCAAGGCTCATTACCACTGAAATTAACCGCATCATGATTTTATTAGCTGTTTGAAATCCCTTAACAGCACCATCAACGACTGCCCCCATCGACTTCATCACGCCGCCTAATAGCAACGCCATAAAAATCACTTGCAGCATGTTGCCAGAGGTAAAGGCTGAAAATGGATTATTAGGCACAATGCTAACAATAAGACTAACCAGATTAGGTAATTCTGTGGCAGTGATAACTGCGGTATCACTGCTGGTCATATCCACCCCTTTGCCAGGTTCGATAAGCATCGCCACGGCAAATGCAGCTAAGATAGCCACAAGTGTGTTGATAATGTAAAAACCAAAGGTTTTACCCCCTAAGCGGCCAAAACTTTTTAAATCCTGTAATTCACACACACCACAAACAATACTAACAAACACTAATGGCACTACGAGCATCATGATCATATTGACAAACATGGTACCGATACCGCCAGTTATATTGACCAATGTGTCAGAGAAAAATGCCACATCGGATAAGGCAAACTGTACAATACTGCCTAAAATAACCCCCAAAAAAAGTCCCGTAAAAATACGAGCTGATAACGACTTCATCATTTGCTTGTTTATCCTGTTATTGCCTTTATACACTCAGGCTTGTTGTTTTAGTGCCAAGATACTGAGCCATCAAATATGAGATTTCAATCGCTTAATCAATAAAACAGACAATAAATTGGCGACAATAAAAAATTAATAAGATAACGAATTGAATTGGAACGAATTTTAATTTAAAACTGTGTAAGCAGCAGAAACAAATGTTTAACGCATACTTTACAGCGTTTTTATTGGACCTTATGCAATTTAAAGGGCAATAAACTACCGCTGAGGCGTTTTTATGGGCAGCGCTGTTAACAAAAGACCATGCGCCAACATATGTTGCTGTTTGATACTGATACGATATTGTTGCAAGCAGTTTGCTAAGTTTCGCCATCCATGTAACTCGACCTTGTTGAGATAATGTTGTTGGCGCCATTGTTTATCAAAGTCGTCCGCATCATTGAATTTCAGTAACGGTTGAATAGCTTCATTAGCCGATACTGGCGTAATGACAAAAACACAATCTTGCAGTAAATGGGCGATTTGTATACCTGCGGGGTCTAAGTCCGTGAACGCGCCGACTTTCACTCTGGTTTGCAGGGTTTCATCATGGGCGATTTCATCTAATAAACGTTTACAGCCTGCAGGAGAGTGCATACCACTGCCACGATAAACCACCATAGCATGCTGAAAAATTGCCTTAAGATTGTCATCAAATGAAAAATGCGTAATACCATCAAAACTGTCTAGATTTTCAACCACAATCACATGCTGTAACTGAAGTTCAGCGACAATAGCAACAGCCTGTTCTACCGTCATTCGAAGACTATATTGTCCAGCTAAAGGAGGGTAACAATCTTGGGGTAAATGGATTAAAACATAATTAGCATCAGGGCGGATATTGGCGTACTTTTCTTTCTTTCCTTGGGCTGCCAATGTATTTCTGGGTTGATTAAAATTGATGTTTTGCACATCAAAACCAGTATCCACCTGAGCCATTTCACGCAATAAATCATGATCTCTGCCACTAAAATACAGATATTTACCCGCCCCATCAGGCTCACCTATGGCGAATTGTTCAAATACTTTTTGCCAATTATTACTGAACTTAGTCCGTGGTGATCGATTAATCACCACGGTTTTTATCGCGTTAAACTGTGTTTTGGTTAGCTTAGCCATAAGCTAGGCCAACCACAGTTCAACATCGGTGACGATAAAATTACCTGTGTAAATAGGATGTGGCTTACCTATAGGTTCCAATTCAAAAAATTGTTTGTGCTCCATAGGTAACGCTTCGTAGCCACCAATAACCTGATAAAGCCAACTTTCGCTATCCCAATTAAGTTGCTGTTGTTGCAAATACTCAAGCGCAGACTGACGTAAACCGGTATCAATAATGGCGCAAAAATATTCATCAACAGCCACTTTAAGTGGGTTGTCTGGAATATCAAAATCCTCAACGTCACTCATTTCAAAGGTCACATTGGTATCTCGCTGAACAACAATACGTTCATCACGGCTGATAGCCTTAATTTGCGCCACCATTTGCAGTAACTCAAGCTCATGGTGAGGATTGCTGATATCAACATGAGCAGGCTTTAATATGGCCTCAGCATAATTAAATAATGCGGGTATTTTATTGTGAGCCACATGATTATCTGGCTGATAATCAGGGTGTAAATCGGTATGCAATAACCAACCTTTTAATAGGCGAGTACGTCCTTGAATTTGCCTGAAGCGACCTAGCAACTCTAACAGCCTGCCCTGCACTACACTGAGTTCTTGGGTGCAGTAGCTTAACGTATCTTGCAGACTGGTCATTAATAAACGGCGCAGTTCACGTATATCGCCCGCTATTTCGCCTAGCTCACTAAACTGGAACATTTCCAAACCGTTCAATAACTCTGTGACCTGGCTTTGGGCTAATTCGTTTTCACGAATTTTGGCATTCACTGTACCCACATAACCAAATTCATTGTTAATTCGTCCCCATAACACCCGGATGGAATAACGCAAACTGTCGGTAAAGCTATAAACATGTTCGCTTAAATCGGCTAGGTATGCTTCTGCCGCGCTATAATCGACATTATAACGAGCTTCTTTATAGTGATCGGCTAAGGTTTTAATGGTGGCCAGCGCCGAGCCAACGTTAGAGTCGATTTGACGATTACGCTCATCACTTAAGCCTTCTTCTAGTAACGCCCGAACGGATCGTTTTAAGCGCAGTTCTTGATCGGGTTCTGGCCGCCACAGTAGACCACTTTTTTTAAGCTTTTCAATCACTGCGGGATCGTGACTTGACTCACTGACCGAGCCTGCAAGGTAAGCGTCCATGATCACATCTGCATGTCGACCCAGTTGCTTGAGTAGCTTAACCCCCGCTTGATGCAAGTTGCTACTCATATCAACTCCCGCTGAGTGGCTGTTTCCGCTTGCGCCTCAAGGCTGAGACCTTCTGTTTCATCAATAAAACGGATCACTTCATACAAATAATCTAGCTTACCTGTGGCAATGTAAATCTGCTTTTCTGCATTGGGTTTGGTTAAATAACCCAATTCAACTAAGCGCTTAAACACTAATTTAATTTGGCCATCAACATTATTACTGCTTGAGCCAAATAAACGGTAATGACTCAGTTTTGTCAGCTGTTCACTAAAGGCTGGCGTATCTTCAATGCGTGCCTGTAACTCGGTTAAGCGAATAGGAGCCCCCTCACTTAATGGCGCATCCTGACCACTGGCCTCTTGGACCAATACCAACCATTCCACTAAGGGGATAAGCGCCGAGCAAATTTCTTTAAATTGGCTCGTAACCACCTTACGCTCAGTTTCGCCCAATTGCAGATAACCACAGAAAAACACTTCGCCTTCACCCGCGCTGGCGATAGTGCGATTAATTTGGTTCAAGTAGCTTTCAACCCGTTCACGGGTACTGTTATTTTTTAACGCGCGCCAGCCTTCTTCATTGGTGATACGACAAATAAACTCACCGCGAAGCAATTGCTCGATAATGGCTCCTGCGCCTACTAATACCGTATCGTTATCATAAACTTCGCTAGTCATTATGCTAACTCCTCTGTTTTAGTCTTGTGCAGGTTTAAACGTTCAGCCAAAGGGTTAGCTTTAGGTTTAACCACTTGTAATTTTTTAGTTTGTTTGTTGATGATATAGCGGTTAGCAAACAAATTAAGTACTTCGGATTCAGGGTTAGGAAATGCACCTAACACGCTGATATTGTTGTTTTCGCAGGCATCAAATATCTTCTTGACGTTGGTGTGATGTAAAGTGCCTAGCTCGTCAATCGGCCAATGAATGGTGACATCCGCTTTGCCGCGTAACAAACGGGTGAATGCCAGTAAGAATTTACATAAAATTAAGTAAGCCATACCGTGACTTGATGATTCATTTAACTGGCGGTCGGTTCGAATAATTAAATCACTGTTACCTTCTTTTAGGCGCAACTCAATTTCCAATAATTTGGCAACGCCTCCGGTTAATGCCGCTCGGCCAATAATATCCAGTGCTCGGCGCATGCTATTAGTATAATGCTCATCAGGTAGCGTGCTGAAGTTGTCCGCTTTCCAGGCTTTAAAGGCTTTCACAAACACTTCAAGTTCTGGCCAGAACTCTAATTCACTGATGCGCGAACGGATGCGTACCGCTGATTCTGAAACGCCATCGAGAAAGAGCTCTTCGCCTACTTCACGGGTGATACGGGCACTTTGTGATGCAATGCGGCGATCGATATCGGCAAGTACATCATAAAATGCGCTTAAATCAACACCGAAAATACGCCCCTGTTCACGAATAGCCATTAACGATTGCGGCACCATCACGTTCAATAGCTGCTCTAACTGTGGTACTAATTTACGGTAGTCGAGTAAGCGAATACCTTTATCGTTTACAAAGCTTGATTCGTCGCGCGCACGCTCCCAAAATTCAGCAAGACTCGAACCAGATTTACTGGCGATCACGCTATCGAAGTGCTCAATATATTGTTTCACTGAGCCAAGTAAATAGTCCCTTTTTAATAATAAATCTTCGCCCTGACGTAGACGCTCACCAATACCGCCGCTGGCTTCTTCGTTATTGGCTGGCAGTTTTAAATCTGCAAGTTTACGCATCACGGCACGCAGTTTTGTGAGGTTTTCAGAAGCCTCAACCTGCGCCGCATCGGATGCTTTACGCTGAGTTTCTAACTCGGTTCGGCGATTTTTAATGTCTTGTGTTTTATTTTTTAATTGCTGCTCAAGGGCTAATGCAGCACGTTTGACATCGGCCAGCTGGGTTTGCAACTTAGGCTTTCTTGTCAACCAGGTATGTTGATACCAATCGTCATAGCGTAATACATCGCTGCGGCGTTGTTCGGCAGTGCTGATTCTTGTTTCTAAATCCCGAATTTCACGCTTAAGCGCTAAAATGGCATCTTCATCAACACCACGGGATTTAAGTTCGTTTTTGTACCAGGTTTCACAGGCTTTTTGTTCGGATTTAGCATTGCTGCGACGCTGTTCAATGTTGGCTTTTATTTGGCCTAGCTGATTATCAATGGCACCCACCACTTCTTGCCAGTAAGCATTTTTTTCCATGCGCGCTTCAAGTGCTTGCGACTTTTGCTCGCTTAGCCACTCTAGATGTTGGTTTTTAAGCTGTTTTAGCTCATTATCCAACTGAACCAAGCGCTTACTTGACTCAGATTTACGCGCTGTTACAGCCTGATCGATACGTTGCTGTTCGCTACGTTTTTCATCAAATAAACGACGTAAATCTTCACGACTATTTTTATAAGCTGTACGTGCAAAGGTTAACTCTCGATTAAGTTTATCTAGCGCATCATTCATGGCAACTAGCTGATCTTCATGCTCGGCCTGTAGCTCCTGCGCACTTTTCAGTGCCTCTTCAGCTTTAGCCAAACGAATACGTAGGTCTTGTTCCGACTGGGCGTACTCAGGCACATCAATCGCTTTTAAATCAATATGAACCCCAAACAGTGCATCTGTTTCCTGGTTAGCTAAACTGGGGTGCAAATCGGTACGGTGCAATAACTCGGGGGCGATCACTTTACCAAATGATTGCTCCCAGCCCTGGGCTTCTTTTCGCAAGAACTCAAGTAAAGTATGTGATTGAGGGAACAACATATGATGAATTTCACCTTTTGCTTGCTCACGCTCATTCACACGAATGCTGGCAATGCGCAGTGATTCATTCGCTTGATCGCGCTTCGCCCTTTGCTTGCGCTCATCTATGGTAAGACGCTCTACTTTTTGATTACAGCTTTCTTGCTCTTCATCGGCAAGCGTAATGCGCTCATCAAAAATAGCTAAACGCATCTTTTCATCTTCAGTGTATGAAACACTATCAACCTGATGCTTTAATTGAGCGGCGGTTAATTTCAGCTGATATTCTTGCTCGCTAAATTTAGCCTTGCCAGCATCACTTTGATCGCGCCAAAACGCTTCTAGCTTGGCTAAATCATCATTGGCAAGCTCACGCTGCGCATCACGGGTTTCACGCTGGCTATCTTGGTCTTGATGTAAACTTTCAAGTTCGCGATGTAATTGCTCGGCGATTTTTGAACGTCGGGCATTAAATGCCGCTTCGATATCTTGATGTTTCTCAGTTTGTAATTTATGGCGTTCATTGAGGTTTTCAACATCCTGGCGCCAGCTTGGCAAGCTATCTAAATCTGCTTTTGCTTGATCGATATCAGCATCTAAAAATGCTCCATGCTGCTCTTCTATCACATCTAATTCGTGTTCAAACTTTTGCGAGTCACCTTTTGCTGATGAAATTTCTTCATGCAGTTCGTCACGAATATCCTTCCACTCTTCATCTAACATTTTGAGTTTAAGGTTTAATTCTTTGGCTAAGGTTTGATTGGCATCTTGGCGATCTGCTTCTAAGGTTTCATCATGACGATAACCTCGGGATAAGCTTGATAATCGTAACTCTGCACTGAGTAATTGGTTGAATTCTTGCTCTAGTTTTTCAAATTCTGGGCGAATTTGCTCGAAACCTTGCACAAGTTGGCTTTCACGGATCCAAGACTCCACTCTTTGTGGATTGAGCCGAGAGCTAGGAGGGTTAACCCCATCTTCTTCCAAAATAGCGGCGATCATTGACTTCACCGTCTCCATCTTGCCTTCTTTGGAATGCACAGCTTTGGCTAATTTTTCAATGTGACGTAGAGAATGTTCACTGTCACACAAAGAGAATTGCCGCGCGTAAGTGCGCAGCTCATTGCGATTCGCCCCTGTGTTTAATAAGCTGCGATCATTTTGGATAATCGCTCTAAACTCACGGGTGTTTAATAAGTTAGTATGGGCAACACCTTGGCGTTTAACTTCACGTCCAAGCTCAGCCATTGAATGACAAATAATCGTATCGCCATTGCGATTTTTAACGTAGTCCTCAAGCGCAAAACCACGGGCAATAAAACGATAATTCACGCCTTTGCCATCGCCAGCCGACGCTAATACAGCTTGATAAAGTAACCCATCATCTTTTTGGTATTCATAAATGATGTAACTTGAATCGTGCGGCAAATACCAACGCTCAAAACTGTCACGAGTTGATGGCACTACCCGACTTGGGTATTCGCCATAAAAAACCGGAACAAGACGTTGCAAGGTGGTTTTACCTGAGGCATTGGTACCACAAATATTGGTATGGCCGTTTAACGCTAATTCTACAACACCAGGCAGGTGAGTATTAATTAACACGATTCTAATCAAACTTGGCATGAGAGTCCTTTATAAAACAAAACCAGCGATTTAATTCTCGATACATAAAGCGCAGCAAAACTTTAAGTTAAATTAAACCGTTTAGTATGGCAACGATAAATACGGCTCAAATGATACTTCAATTATCTTCAATGTTGCGACTAACAAAGCATCAGTTAACTCGCACAAGAGTAATTATTTCCGTTCACTTTATTATTTAGTTATGTGGAATATGGGGTATTCCAAATGACTTGAATATATCGATTACAATATTTAACAATTTCAGTACAGAGCCGTACAACAACATGCAATTAAATAATCAATTTTTATGCCTTTTTATCTCAGTGATATCTTTGAATATAGAGGCCTTTGCCACAGAGAAAAATCCCGAAGATCCAACTAAAATTGTGACTAAACTGGGGGTTGGATATAACGAACAATTTACTTTTTCAGGCTCGATTGGTTTAGACGAAACTAGAATGATCAATATGAGCATCAACGATGATGGCAGTGATTGGCGACTTGGCGGCTCATGGCTATTTGACTTTGGTATTGTGAACTTTAATGTTAACCGTAATGAATATGATGACGGAGCTCATAATAACGGTTACAGCATTGGCACTTTCATTCCGTTGAGTTATTTTGGCTTTACCCCTGGGGGCTGGCAAATATTCCCGATGGCAGGTTATCACTATACCAACGGTGAAGTCGTAACCACTGGAAGTGCACCTTATCATAGTGACATCATTCTCATGCCTAGCACCTCACATGGTGCTTACATTGGTGCTTTTGGATTGAAATCTTTATCTGACAATTGGACTCTAATGGCTTTTGGTGGTGGGGCGAGAGGAAGTTCAGATTATGCTAGTCATTGGTATGGAACGGGCATTAGCTACAAAATTGGCAACAACCAATCTATCAATACTTATGGTTTTATTTCAGATAGTAACTACGGTGAAAATAAGAAAATTGGCATATCTTATAAATATGAATTTGAGTAGCAGTAATGAATGACGTTGAGATTAAAAGCAGTAAAAAAAACACCGCCTAATGGCGGTGTTCTTTTAAAGCGCTAGCAATAATTAAGCTTCTGCAACAACAGAAATCTTAACGATAGCTTTAACTTCAGTGTGTACTTGAACTTCAACTTCGAAGTTACCAGTAGTGCGTAAAGCACCTAAAGGTAAACGAACTTCAGCTTTAGCAAGTTCAACGCCAGCTGCAGTTACTGCATCAGCGATGTCACGGTTGCCAACTGAACCGAACAATTTACCTTCATCACCTGCTTTAGAAGCAATTACAACACCTTCTAATGCAGCTAATTTTTCAGCACGTGCAGTCGCAGTAGCTAAGTCAGCAGCTAATTTAGCTTCTAATTCAGCACGACGAGCTTCAAATACTTCAATGTTTGCAGCGTTAGCAACAACGGCCTTACCAAATGGTAAAAGGAAGTTACGTGCATAACCCGCTTTAACTGAAACTTGGTCGCCTAAGCTACCTAAGTTTGCGATTTTATCTAGCAGAATAACGTTCATTATCTAATCCTCTATATTCGATTAAGAATTAATACTGCAATTACTGATGTAAATCAGTGTATGGCAGTAGAGAAAGATAACGAGCACGCTTGATAGCGCGAGCTAGTTGGCGTTGATATTTAGCACTAGTACCAGTGATACGGCTAGGAACAATCTTACCGCTTTCAGTGATGTAGTTCTTTAATGTTACAATATCTTTGTAATCAATTTCTGTTACGCCTTCAGATGTGAAGCGACAGAACTTGCGACGACGGAAATAACGTGCCATGTTGACAGTCTCCTAAGTTTTCAATTCGACATTTTCAGCATGCAGTACTAAACGGTTTTGACCATTTCGTCCTTGTTGGAGTGAAAGAAACCCTTCTACTTCAACGTGCACACCTGCTTTTAATTTATCTGCTACGCTATTAAAGCGTGGACCACTCAACACCACTTGTATAAGGCAGTATACGTTTCGTAATAAATCTGCATCATACCTCTGTGACTTATGCTCTAGCGTAATAATCGTATGATTTATCCCGCTGGGGCTACTCATTTGCTTTGAACGCGTAATGGTTCCAAACAAAGTTAAGTGATTATTCACAGAAAAAATTATTCAGCGTTTTCTTCAGCGCTTTCTTCTTCAGTGTTACGATCATCAGAAGATGAACGACGTGAATCACGCTCATCTCTTGCTTTCGCCATTGGAGAAGCTTCAGTAACGGCAACTTTAGTGCGCATTACCATGTTACGCAGAACAGCGTCGTTGAAACGGAAAGCTGTTTCTAACTCTTCGATAGACTCTGCAGTTGCTTCTACGTTCATAAGAACATAGTGAGCTTTATGTAGGTCTTGAATTGGGTAAGCCAATTGACGGCGGCCCCAATCTTCTAAACGTGTAACTGAACCGTTTGCAGCGGTGATAACACCGGTGTAACGCTCAATCATACCTGGGACTTGTTCACTTTGATCTGGGTGAACCATAAATACGATTTCATAATGACGCATTTATTGCTCCTTACGGTTAAGTAGCCTCGTTTTGGCTCAGTCAGACCAAGTTTGAGGCAAGGAACGAATTAAAGTGACTGATTTGAGCGCGCGATAATACCGAAAGTCTTATGTAAACTCAAGTAATAAAGTGTTCTTTCCTGCGTAATTGATTACAGGTATCATAAGCCCAGTTGAATTTAGCTTATGTCAAATAAAAAGAATTAGTGATCCCCATGAAAAAAGCGCTACCTATCTGCTGTTTACTTGCTTTATCCCCTTCTGCATGGGCATTAGTGCCGCCAGATTATCAAGAGCCAGAAAATGATTTTAATGCTGAAATCGAAGCAGGTTTGCAGCTTAATAGTGGTAATAATGAAACCAAGAACTTTAATGGCCGCACTTACCTTACCTATGACACGCTGAAAACTAAGCAAGAAGGAACCTTTAAAGCTTACTACGCTGCCGACGGTACAGAGGCGACAGCCGAAAAATATGAAGTGTATTTACAGTCTAACTACAAATTAGAACGCGGTTATGTATTCGGTCGTGGTGAATTCACTTGGGATGAATACGGCTCCTACACTAAGATTTACACCATATCTAGCGGTTATGGTTTTGATTTAATTAAAAATAACAAAACTAAGCTGAGTTTAGAATTCGGTCCCGGTTATCGATATGACCTACCAACCGATTCTGTTGCTGAACCAAACCCAGTTTCAAACGAAGATATTATTGTTCGTTCTGCGGCGAAGTACTCAATCAAATTGCAAGAATATACCAGTTTAAATGCCGATGTCACCGCTGAAACAGGCCGTGAAAATAATACCTTGACCTTAGACATGAACTACCGAAATACCTTTATTCAAGATTGGGCTTTCAAAATTGGGGTTAACATCAAATATACTGCAGACGTGCCTCAAGATAGCCAGAAAACAGATACTGTTACCACGTTTAATTTATTGTACACTTTCCAATAATGCCCCCTCTTCCCGCTGAGTGATAATGAATAAAATAGAGGCAGTGTGATGACCAGTCCACTACGTAGTTTCACCTCGTTATACAGCACCACCTTCATGATGGTGCTTGCCGCCGGTCTACTCACAACCTATTTAGGCCTAAAACTCACGACAATGGAAGTGCCGCAAATATGGGTAGGTGGCATGATGTCCGCTTATTACATTGGCCTAGTGTGTGGATCAAAGGTGGGCCATAAACTGATTGCCCAAGTGGGTCATATTCGCGCATTTGTCGCGTGTGCGGGGGTTGTCACCGCCTCTGCGTTAGGGCATGCCTTAATTGAGGACCTCACCATTTGGCTGGTATTACGTGTGTTAGTGGGTATGGGCATGATGTGTCAATACATGGTGCTTGAAAGCTGGCTTAACGAACAATCTGAACCAAGTCAGCGCGGCACTGTATTTGCCAGTTACATGATAGTCTCCTATCTAGCGTTAATGGCGGGACAAGGTGCAATTAGTCTATATCCAGAGCTTGGCTTAGAACCTTTGCTTCTTATCGCGATTTGTTTTGCTTTATGTATTGTGCCAATCGCAATTACTCGACGTATTCATCCCGAGCCTTTAACACCTGCACCGCTTAATATGAAGCATTACTGGAAGCGTGCGCCACAAGCTCTTACAACCATTGCCTTAGGTAGCATGATTGTAGGATGTTTCTATGGCCTTGCTCCCGCCTATGCAACCGCACAGGGTATTGAGCCTCAATCTGTAGCGCTTTATATGACCTGTACCATTTTGGCAGGTTTACTTGCCCAATGGCCAATGGGCAAACTCTCTGACTTAATGCCTCGCAGCCGACTTATTCGTATCAACTGCGGTTTACTGGGCACCTTAGTGTTAATTATTGCTTTAGTGCCCTTTGATGCACAAATCTCTCTAGTATTAACCGCAATATTCGGTGTGCTGGCTTTTACCCTTTACCCTTTGGCTACCGCATTGGCTAACTCGCGCGTGGAGCAACATGAACGTGTTGGCTTATCCGCGACCATTTTAGTGACCTTCGGTATAGGTGCCAGTATTGGCCCCCTTATCGCGTCTGCATTGATGCAGCAAATTGGTAATGACATGCTTTATGGGTTTATGAGTATTTGTGCCTTCACATTAGTGATCCGTTTATTGTTCATTAATAACAAACAAAAAGCAGAGCAAGGCTCAAGCAATGACTATGTTATGGCCGGTGGTGACTTGGTATCATCGCCTTTAGCTGCATCCTTTGATCCTCGAGTGAATGTACAGTCAGTACAAAATCAAATGATAAACCCAGAAGATGATGCATTTGATATGGTAGGCCACGAAGATGATGCCCTCGAAGATGAGCCGGATTACACTCAAGTCACCGATATTGAAAACGATGATGACATTGTGCCTGACTCCTTAGAACCATCAAAAAAATCTACTGATGTATAAAAGGCTCAAGCATAAACCTTGATTTTATAGACACAAAAAAGCGAGCTAATGCTCGCTTTTTTTATCCACTACTTTATATCAACAGCAATGTTTAGTTCGCTAAGCGCTGACGCACAGCTTCAAACAAACACACCCCAGTAGCAACCGACACGTTCAAACTTGAAACACTGCCAGCCATTGGAATTGAGATTAAAGAATCACAACTTTCACGCGTAAGACGACGTAAACCTTTACCCTCAGCCCCCATAGCAATGGCCAATGCGCCTTTCAAGTCTGCCTGATAAACATTGCTATCGGCTTCACCGGCTGTACCAAAAATCCATACGCCTTTCTCTTGAATATGACGCATAGTACGAGCCAAATTAGTCACCTGGAATAATGGCACAATTTCAGCCGCGCCACAGGCAACCTTGCTGACAACGGATGTGAGACCAACAGAGTTATCCTTAGGCACAATCACCCCATGCACACCTGCCGCATCGGCATTACGTAAACAGGCACCTAAATTGTGTGGATCGGTTACACCATCTAAGATTAAAAAGAACGGAATTTTATCATCGGCAGTGAGCTTATTCAGTAAGCTGTCTAGCTCATTTTCAGCGAGCACTTTAGCCGCCGTAACGCGCGCAACAACACCTTGATGCTGGGTGCTTTCAGCTTTTTCATCTAACACTTTTCGTGCCGCACGTTGCGATTTAAGACCAGCAGCCTGTGCCGCCTCAACAATAGGGGCTAAACGTTCATCATCACGCCCTTGCAATAGCCATAATTCAATAACACGTTCAGGGCTATTTTTTAATAAGGCTTCAACGGCGTGAATACCAAACATTATATCTTGTTTTTTCATTTAGCTTTTTCTCTTACTGCGTTTTGCACTGCCCGCTTTGGTGGCGGACTCGCTATTACTCGATGGCTTAGCACCCGCTTTCTTCGGGCCAGTTTTCTTTACTCTGGGCTTTTTAACCGCAGACTTTTTGGTTGCGCCTTTAGCTGTAGGTGCCCGCTTTTTATCTGAAAGGGTCTTTTTCGCTCGCCCTTTTGACTGTGTCTCAGCGTCTTTCGTGCCTCTAGCTAATTTGGCACCTTCTAAATTCACACGTTCGCGCGCGGTTAACGGTTTAGTACTGCTGCGACGCTTTCCTTTGCCTTTACTGTTATCCCCAATTATGATCAAATCAATTTGGCGATCATCTAAATTCACCGCAGCCACCTTAACACTCACTTCGTCACCAACTTGATAGACTTGGCGAGTGTTTTCACCGACAAGACGCTGACGCATCTGATCAAACTGATAATAATCACTGGCTAAGCTAGAAATATGCACCAAGCCGTCGATAAAGAGATCGTTTAACCGCACAAACAAACCAAAGTTAGTAACAGAGGCAATCACGGCATCAAAATCATCACCGACATGATCTTGCATGTATTCACATTTAAGCCAATCGCTCACATCTCTAGTCGCTTCATCGGCACGGCGCTCAGTCATAGAGCACTCTTCACCTAAGGCATCAAGTTCTTCAAGACTGTATTTAAAGCCACCATCTTGGGTCCACTTATCTTTAACTTCACCTTGCTCATTAGCTAATAAATACTTAATGACACGATGAAGTACCAGATCGGGATAACGACGGATCGGCGAGGTAAAATGCGAGTATTCTTCTAATGCAAGGCCAAAGTGACCGTCATTATCAGGGCTGTAAATAGCCTGACGCATTGAGCGCAACAGCATTACCTGAATCAGTTCAGAATCCGGTCTGTCAGCAATTTTAAGCATGATATTTTGATAATCAGACGGCGTGGGTTCTAACCCGCCCTCCATAGATAATCCACGCTCAGCCAAAAACTCTTTAAAGTTAGCCAGTTTTTGCTCTGAAGGCGCTTCATGCACACGGTATAACACTTCACCTTTGTGCTTTTTAACAAACTTAGCAGAGGCTACGTTTGCTAAAATCATACATTCTTCAATAATTTTATGTGCCTGATTACGGCCTCTTGGCACGATTTTATCAATCTTGCGCTGCTCATTGAAAATAAACTGGGTTTCTAATGTTTCAAAAGCGATCGCCCCACGCTCTGCTCTACGTTCATCTAACGTTAAATATAGAGACTGTAAACACTGTAAATGTGGGAACAATGCTTCATGCTCTGGAGCAATCGCCCCCCCCTCAAGCATGTCGGCAACTTGGGTATAAGTAAAACGCGCATGCGAGTGCATGACCGCTGGATAAAATTTATATCCAGATAGCTTGCCACTGGCGGCAATGGTCATTTCAGCCACCATGCACAATCTGTCGACATGGGGGTTTAATGAACACAGGCCATTCGAGATTTTTTCTGGCAGCATAGGAATCACTTGTGACGGAAAATAAACAGAATTTCCGCGTTCACGCGCTTCGGTATCTAATGCTGAATCGGTACGCACGTAATGGCTGACATCAGCAATCGCTACCCATAAACGCCAACCGCCACCAGGCTTTTTCTCTGCATACACGGCGTCGTCAAAATCTCGCGCATCTTCACCATCAATAGTCACTAACGGCAAATGGCGTAAGTCTACACGACCTTGCTTATCTGAGTCTGGCACTTCATCAGGAATGCGCTTTAGTTTTTTCTCTATCACGGCAGACCAAGTATGGGGAAGATCATAATTGCGTAATGCAATTTCAATTTCCATGCCCGGCGCCATAGTTTTACCTAAAACTTCTGTCACTTTACCGGCAGCTTTTACAAAACGCCCTGGTCTTCGAGTTAATTCAACCACCACCACATCACCGGCGCGAGCACCATTTTTATCTTCATTGGCGATTAAGATTTCTTGGGTGATACGACGGTCATCGGCAATCACAAATGCCATACCGCCATCAACATGGTAACGGCCCACAAGTGCAGCGCTGCGCTCTTGTACTAAACGCACAATCCGTGCTTCACGTCGCCCACGGCGATCGGTACCGGCTTTTTGGGCCAATACTTTATCTCCATGAAAATACATCAGCATGTCACGATTACTAATGAATAAATCGTCACCACCTTCTTCAAGCTTTAAAAAGCCGAAACCATCACGATGACCAATAATCGTGCCAGATAATAAATCCATTTTTTCCGGTAAGCCGTAGCTTTGACCGCGGGTAAAAACTAATTGACCATCACGTTCCATTGCACGTAAACGACGACGCAGGGCTTCTAGTGGCTCTTCTGCGGAAATGTTTAATGCTTCTGCGATTTTGTCACGGGTAACAGGTGACTTTTGAGCGCGCAAGTACTCTAAAATATACTCGCGGCTAGGAATGGGATTGTCGTACTTGTCTTGTTCTCTCTCAAAATGAGGATCGTTGATCATTCAATTTCCAAATCATCGGCATAAAAATGCCTTATTGCATATAAAGTTGTTGCTGCTGAGCCCTTTCAACAATACTTGTGGGCATTTTCACAGCAAGTTGTTGTAGTAATGATGTCGCTTTTTTTTGCTGAATCTCATCATCAAAAATACTGTTATACAACCAATGATAACCCATTTCATAATCTTGTGGGCTACCATAACCTTCGGCAAACAGTTTAACTAACATCATACGTGCATCAACATCACCATGTGCTGCTGCAGGTAATGTATATTGCACTGAGCGATTACGATCTTTAACGACTAATTTACCTTGGTAATAATAGTTGGCTAATTTAAGCATCGCTTCTGCGCTGCCTTGTTCTGCAGCGGTTTGTAACATAGCTATACCACGTGCAGGATGTGCTTTAACACATACGCCGTGATTTAACATTTCGCCCCATAAGAATTGATACAGAGGCTGTTGTAATACTTCTGCCCTCGCTTCGATATCTTGTACGAGTTGGCATTCATCAACTTTAACCCGTTGAAGATACTGATTACTGCGGATAAGCTTTATAAGTTGCTCATCACTGTATATGTCAAAGGCGCCAGATTCAGCCTTAGCAATTTGAGCAGATGCGCTGAGTAGTAGCGTCAATATAAGCAGTAATGAAAGCCGTAACATAACAATTCTCGATGACAGTTGAATTAGTTAATTCATCGGCCGAAGTATGGATTTCTAAAGCGTTCAACCATACTTTGCGAACGTGTTTCATTAAAAAGGCCGCTTAACGCGGCCTTTTTGATATCGATTTTAGTTAAATGGATTAACTAGAATCATGGTCTCATTACGGTCTGGACCGGTTGAGATAATATCAATTGGTGTTTCTAATAGCTCTTCAATACGCTTGATGTAGTTAATTGCAGCAACAGGTAGTTGCTCAATTGACGTAGCACCATAGGTCGTTTCTTTCCAACCAGGCATACTTTCATAGATAGGCGTAACTAACTCATAACCTTCTGCAGCTAATGGCGTTACTTTAGAAACAGTACCGTCTGGGTATTTATAACCCACACAGATTTTCACTTCTTCTAAACCATCTAATACGTCAAGTTTAGTTAAGCAAAAACCGCTTACGCTGTTGATTTGAACCGCACGGCGCATTGCCACAGCATCTAACCAACCAGGACGACGTTTACGACCAGTAGTAGCACCAAACTCTTGACCTTTTTCACCAATGTAATCACCAATTTCATTGGCTAATTCAGTTGGGAAAGGACCCGCTCCTACACGTGTAGTGTAAGCTTTCATGATACCTAATACATAATCAATATGACGAGGACCAAAACCTGAACCTGTAGCAACACCACCGGCGGTAGTGTTAGAAGAGGTTACAAATGGATATGTACCGTGGTCGATATCCAATAATGTACCTTGAGCACCTTCAAATAGAATTGGCTCACCTGCTTTACGGGCAGTATCTAACAACTCAGTAACGTCAACACACATGCTCTTCAGATAATCAGCAATTGCTAATGCATCGTCTAGTGTCTTTTGGTAATCAACCGCTTCTGCTTGATAGTATTCAGTCAACATGAAGTTGTGGTACTTCATCACTTCTTGCAGTTTAGTTGCAAAAAGTTCTGCATTGAATAAATCACCAACACGAAGGCCACGACGAGAAATCTTGTCTTCGTATGCAGGGCCAATACCACGCCCCGTTGTGCCAATAGCTTTATTACCGCGCGCTTTTTCGCGAGCAATATCAAGTGCACAATGGAAAGGTAAGATAAGCGGACATGCTTCTGAAATGAGTAAACGTTCTTCTACAGGTACGCCACGCTCTTTCAGCATGTTGATCTCTTTCATCAACGCATCGGGAGCTAATACAACACCGTTACCGATTAAGCATTTTACGTTGTTACGTAAAATCCCAGACGGAATAAGATGAAGAACTGTTTTTGCACCATCGATAACCAAGGTATGACCGGCATTATGGCCGCCTTGGTAACGAACTACGAATTTTGCCTGTTCTGTTAAAAGGTCGACAATCTTACCTTTGCCTTCGTCACCCCATTGAGTGCCGAGTACGACTACGTTTTTGCCCATTATTTGCTGCAAGGTTGTGGTATAAAGTGGAATTTTAACAGATTTATGGGGGTTGTAGGCAAGTTTTTTATTGAAAAATAATCAATAAAACTACACCTGCTGTGACTAAAGATCCACCTAAGCGCCTGAGAACATTTTGGTTTTGCCCAGAAAGTTCAAATAAATATTTTTTCCATTTATGTGGAAACAGTAACGGTCCTAGACCTTCAAGGATGAATACTAAGGCAATTGCTGTCACAAATAGCTGCAGTGTCATGTTTTTTTACCCCTAATTCAATCCTGTTTAATGACAATCATAAAACGTTAAGCAATAAAAAACCCAGCATAAGCTGGGTTTTTTGAATTCCAAAAACGAATTAACGTTTTGAGAACTGTGGCTTACGACGTGCTTTACGTAGACCAACTTTCTTACGCTCAACTTTACGAGCATCACGGGTAACAAAACCAGCGGTACGTAGAGCAGGACGTAATGTTTCATCAAGTTGCATTAACGCACGAGTAATACCGTGACGAATTGCACCTGCTTGGCCAGTGATACCACCGCCTTTAACAGTTACATAGATGTCAAGTTTATCAGTCATTTCAACTAACTCTAAAGGTTGACGAACAACCATACGAGCAGTTTCACGACCAAAATATACATCTAGTGGACGTTGGTTAACAACGATTGCACCACTACCTGCTTTAGCGAATACGCGAGCAGTAGATGTTTTACGACGGCCAGTGCCGTAGTACTGAGTTGCAGACATTAGCTTACTCCCGTTTTAGATATCAAGAACTTGTGGTTGTTGTGCGGCATGGTTATGCTCAGTGCCAGCGTAAACTTTAAGTTTACGGAACATAGCACGGCCCAAAGGACCTTTTGGCAACATACCCTTAACAGCTTTCTCGATAATCATCTCAGGCTTATGAGCTTGCAGCTTCTCAAAAGAAATCTGCTTAATGCCACCGATGAAACCAGTGTGCGAGTAATAAATCTTGCCCGCAGCCTTGTTACCAGTAACAGTAACTTTCTCAGCGTTAATAACGATGATGTAATCACCAGTGTCAACATGAGGAGTATACTCTGGCTTATGCTTACCGCGTAAACGAGTAGCAATTTCAGTAGCGATACGACCTAAAGTCTTACCTTCGGCATCAACGACGAACCAGTCACGTGTGACTGTTTCTGGTGTAGCAGTAAATGTAGTCTTCATTTTTTACAAAAACCCAATGTTTAAAATTCTGTCTCACATGCCAATTGCGGTCGCAATTAACACAAAATGAACCGATTCTTGCCCCTTCGAGCATGAATATTGGCTTAAAACTTCCGCCCAAACTGGCGGAGTAACGAGGGCAGG
The DNA here is from genome assembly GCF_014647215.1 of Shewanella aestuarii. Classification (GTDB taxonomy): domain Bacteria; phylum Pseudomonadota; class Gammaproteobacteria; order Enterobacterales; family Shewanellaceae; genus Shewanella; species Shewanella aestuarii. Next base: position 126,650 of record NZ_BMOT01000002.1, on the reverse strand, counting down.
TGGCGGATTATACGCAAAGAATACTCAAAAATCACCTGGTTTTTATTAAAAACGACAAATATTTTGATCGTTTTATCGGCAACTTTATGATTATTTTTTGTGCACGACACTCGCAGCATTACTGTCAGCTAACTTTACGGCAAATGTTCCAAGGCTAAATAATCGTGCGATTGCATTTCGATTAATCTTGAGCGACAACGCCTAAACTCAAAACTCAATAAACCTTGGGTATATATTTCTTCCAATGGCACTTGTGCTGAGATAATCAATTTTACATTACGCTCATAAAATTCATCGACCATCGCCAAGAAGCGCCTAGCAATATCATCACCGGTCAGTTGATCGCCCATTTGTTCCAGACCACTCAGAAGAACCGTATGGTAAAGCCTGGCTATTTCCATATAATCTCGCTGAGAACGTGGTCCATCACACAAATCTCTGAAGTTAGCTAATAGCACCCCTTGAGATTGTTTACGGATCACAATGGCACGGCCATCAACTTCAATCGCATCGGTAAACACTTCGGATTCTGGTGCAAGCAGCTTGAAATAAGTTTGTAAATTGAGATCAGCTTGTTCATCGAGTGGGAAGTGATAAATTTCTGCTTGCTCTAACGTTCTTAGGCGATAATCAATGCCTGAATCTACATTCAAAATTTCACAGTGCTGATTGATCAATGCAATAGCAGGCAAAAAACGAGCACGCTGCAGGCCATTTTTGTATAACTCGTCTGGGATGATATTTGAGGTTGCAACCAGCGCAACGCCCTCTTTAAATAATGCCTGAAACAAAGTACCTAAAAGCATTGCATCGGTAATGTCGGAAACGAAAAACTCGTCAAAGCAGATTACTTTGTATTGTTTTGCCATTCTGTTGGCAATTGTGAGCAACGGATCTTGTACCCCTTTTAACTCACCTAAATCATGATGCAGCTGATGCATAAAACGATGAAAATGTGCTCTGAGCTTTTTATCTCCAGGCAATGCATCATAAAAGGTATCCATTAAGTAGGTTTTACCTCGCCCTACTCCGCCCCACAAATACAAACCAGTGACTAAGCTTGCAGGTTTTTTAGTAAATACCGATAGCATTTTAGATAAACCTGAAACGGGCTGTTCAGCGGCAATTAATTCATCATATACACGCTGTAATGACTTAACGGCTTGTTCTTGCGCGAGATCATGGGAAAAGTCTTCACGACTGAGGTCTTGTTGGTAATGCTGCCAAGGGGTTAACTGTGTCACTACTATAAACTCACTACACCAATAGATAGGCGGCCATAATAGCATTAAAGTTAACCAGCAAGTAACCGCTTAAACCGATTAAATTAACCTTTGTTAATAGTCAATGAACTAATAAAACTCGCATCCATCTGAGTAACTAATCGATGACTTTATATATCTAGGTTGTAGTGGAATACGGCTTTATAAAGCCCGTATTGCTAAACATTTTGATTAACGATATTTAACTTTTATTTAGTGAATTCAAGCACCATATTTTTATCACTAGCTTGAATACTCAGGAGCCATAATTAATGAAAACCAAACTTAGCTTACTTTCAGCAGCCTTATTAACCGCCTCATTAACCATGATGCCAGTTGTATCAAATGCAGCGATCCCCATGTCGGTTGACGGGCAAGCTTTACCTAGCTTAGCCCCCATGTTAGAACGCACAACACCTGCTGTGGTATCGGTGGCGGTGTCAGGCACTCAGGTGTCTAAGCAGCAAGTTCCTGATGTATTTCGCTACTTCTTTGGCCCAAACGCACCACAGGAACAAGTAAGGGAGAGACCCTTTAGAGGCCTAGGTTCGGGGGTAATTATTGATGCCGAAAAGGGCTACATTGTTACCAATAATCATGTCATCAATGGTGCCGATGATATTCAAATTGGCTTAAGCGATGGTCGTGAAGTCGAAGCCAAGTTAATTGGTGCAGATAAAGAGTCAGACATTGCCCTATTACAAATTGAGGCAAAAAACTTAACGGCTATCAAGCAAACAGATTCAGATGAAGTTCGGGTGGGTGATTTTGCTGTGGCGATTGGAAATCCATTTGGATTAGGTCAAACGGTGACATCTGGTATTGTCAGTGCATTAGGCCGCAGCGGTCTAGGTATTGAAATGTTAGAGAACTTCATCCAAACCGATGCTTCTATTAATAGTGGTAACTCAGGGGGGGCTTTGGTAAACCTCAATGGTGAACTAATGGGGATCAATACCGCTATTGTGGCGCCTAACGGTGGCAATGTAGGGATTGGCTTTGCCATTCCAGCCAATATGGTCAATAGTCTTGTTAGTCAGATTATTGAACATGGCGAAGTAAGGCGTGGTGTGCTTGGTGTTGCTGGTCGTGACTTAGATAAAGAGCTGGCGAAAGCCTTTGGATTAGAAACCCAACATGGTGCTTTTGTAAATGAAGTCGTGCCTGATAGCGCGGCAGCAAACGCTGGGATTAAAGCGGGCGACATAATTATTAGTGTCAACGGCCGTAAAATAAAATCCTTTCAAGAACTGCGAGCAAAAGTCGCCACTATGGGCGCGGGTGTAAAAGTCGAATTTGGTATCATCCGTGATGGTGATAATAAAACCGTAAAAGCAACCTTAGGTAAGGCAGATTCTGTTGAAGCAGCCGCAGGGGCGTTACATCCAATGCTTCAGGGGGCGACACTGCAAACAGGCAACAAGGGTGTTGAAATTACAGACGTTGCGCAAGGTTCTCCTGCGGCAATGTCAGGCTTACAAAAAGGCGACTTTATTGTTGGTATTAATCGCACACCGATTAAAGATTTAAAAACCTTCAAAGCATTATTGGAAAAACAACAAGGCTCTGTAGCCTTAAAAATATTACGTGATAATAATTTAAGCTACCTAGTACTGCGTTAAAATTGCTGCCTTATGTGGAATAAGGCAACTAACCTAATGTTAGCATTCAGTAAATTAAGCATCGAGCCCTCATCCTCGATGCTTAATTATTTATCCTATGCTACTATCAAGCCTACTTTCCCCACACCAAACAGACTATGAATTTTAAAGACATATGCATTTACTTAGGCAAGGCCATTTTGTTTGGTTTGATCATGGCTGCCGTTTTTTTAATTGCAACGTCATTTGAAGGCAGTCCGTTCAAGAGTGGTTACTCAAAAAATACCCGCTCACATAATGAGTTATCTTTTGCCAAAGCCGTGCGTCGTGCCGCTCCTGCGGTAGTCAACATCTACAGTTTAAGTATTGATCAACGCTCTCCGCTTAACTCTAGTTCACTACAAGGCTTAGGATCTGGCGTGATAATGAGCGCACAGGGATATATTCTTACCAACTACCATGTTATCAAGCGCGCTGATGAAATTGTTATCGCACTTCAAGACGGACGTCGATTTATTTCTGAAGTCGTTGGTAGCGATCCTGAAACCGATTTGGCGGTGTTGAAAATTGAAGGTGATAACTTACCTGTTGTGCCCATTAATTTAACTAACCCAGCTTTGGTGGGTGATGTGGTATTGGCCATTGGTAATCCTTATAACCTAGGGCAAACCATCACCCAAGGGATTATCAGTGCAACTGGTCGCAGTGGTTTAAGCTCTGGTTATCTCGACTTTTTACAAACCGATGCTGCCATCAACGCAGGCAACTCAGGCGGTGCGTTAATTGATACTTTTGGAGAGTTAATTGGTATCAATACCGCGGCATTTAAAGTGGGTGGCGATAATGGTGGCAATGGCATCAGTTTTGCTATTCCGATCAAATTGGCTCATAGCATTATGGATAAATTGATCAGTGATGGTCGTGTTATTCGTGGCGCGATTGGGATTTCGGGAGAACCATTAACCCCGGTTGCTGCACAAATTCTCAATTTACCTGATTTAAAAGGTGTGTTTGTAACAGGTATTGACCCCGATGGGCCGGCCGCGAATGCAGAAATCCAAGCCAGAGATGTGATTATTGCCTATGGTGATGACGAAATACCTGGTGTTGAAACGCTAATGGATAAAATAGCTGAAACCCCACCGGGAACCAAAATACTGTTAACGGTTATTCGTCAGGGTCAAAAGCAACAAATACCTGTATTCGTGGTTGAAAAAAATTCTTTCGAACAATAAACCATTAGCCATCGACTGATACAAAAAAGCCATCAATTTAACCTTGATGGCTTTTTTAGTTTTAATCGCGACTGATTATTTCTAATAGTCAATCTACGACTAGAACGACTTAGGCTATAGATTAAGACACACGGATAACTTCGCCGCCCAATCCTTTAAACTTAGCTTCAATATGCTCGTAACCACGATCTAGATGATAAATACGGTCTACTGTTGTCGTTCCCTCAGCCATTAAACCTGCAATCACTAAGCTGGCAGAAGCTCGTAAATCGGTTGCCATAACTTGCGCACCGTTTAACGATTCAATACCTTCAATAATACAGGTATTACCTTCAAGGGCCATATTTGCCCCCATACGAATAAGCTCAGGTACATGCATAAAACGATTTTCAAAAATGGTTTCAGTTACACGTCCTGTCCCTTCTGCAAGTGCATTGAGCACACAGAATTGCGCTTGCATATCCGTAGGAAAAGCAGGGTATGGAGCCGTTTTGATATTCACAGCTTTAGGACGTTTACCTTGCATATCAAGTTCAATCCAATCTTGACCGGTTGTCACTGTTGCGCCAGCATCTTCTAACTTTAACAGTACAGCCTCAAGAGAAGCGGGATCGGCTGATTCGCATCGAATATGGCCACGTGTAACCGCGGCTGCCACTAAAAATGACCCCGTTTCAATACGGTCAGGCATAACGCGATATTCACAACCTTGTAGGCGTTCAACCCCTTCAATAGTCAATGTTGCTGAACCAATACCGCTAATTTTAGCCCCCATTGCCACTAAACAATGGGCAAGATCTGAGACTTCAGGTTCGCGTGCCGCATTTTCGATAACTGTTGTGCCGTCTGCGAGTGCCGCAGCCATAAGCAAGTTTTCTGTCGCACCCACGCTGACCATATCCATAAAGATATGCGCACCTTTTAAACGACCGTCAACACGCGCCTTGATATAACCTTCTTTCACTTCAATCTTCGCACCCATTAGCTCAAGGCCATGAAGGTGAAGATTCACAGGACGCGCACCAATAGCACAACCACCAGGCAGTGACACATCAGCGGTTCCGTAACGAGCAAGTAATGGGCCTAAAATCAATATGGATGCACGCATGGTTTTGACCAAATCATATGGCGCACAAAACTCATTTAGGTTAGTGGTAGATATTCGCACTTTACCCTGACCCAGTTCCTCAACATCGGCACCCAAACAACGTAATAACTTACAGCTAGTACTGACATCACGTAAATTAGGCACATTAGAAAGCACAAAATCGGTTTCTGCCAATACACCAGCCATCAAAATAGGCAAGGCGGCATTTTTAGCACCTGAAATAACTACGCTGCCAGACAATGGCTGGCTCGCTTTTATGGTTAATTTATCCACTTGGCTCTCTAATTACATATTGAAAAGTTTTTCACGCTTCCACTGAGTTGGCGTGAATGTCTTGATAGTTAAGGCGTGCAACTCACCACTGGCAATATTTTCGGCTAACGGACCATAAATAGCTTGTTGTTGTTTGACTCGGCTCATTCCTTCAAAACATTCGCCTACTGCCACTACCTTGTAGTGACTGCCATCCGATGTTGCATGCACTTCAGTCAGTGCTAACGCGTCAGATAGAATTTGCTCAATAACCTTGCAATCCATGAATATATACCTTTATTTCAATACCCTACAGCTAAAAGGATATCGTGAAGAGTAAACAAAATGCACAGAGAATTAACGACAATTCTCAGCAAAAAAAGTGTCTAAATCGTAAAGCTCAATCATTTTTTGTAATTGAGCCGCTGGGTGAATTAAAGTACGTGAATACACCTCTGAGGCAGTATCCTTTTTAGACAGATTCAACCCTTTCAGTGCAAGTAACATAGCGACACCAGCACTATCGACATAAGTCAAAGCGGACAAGTCTACCACTTGGGTGGATTCAGTAAACAGTTGATGTCGATTTGGCCACAATTGAATAACTTCATCTTGGGTTAACCGCCCTTTGATCAAACAAATGTCGCCCTGTTGTTCGAATTCAATCACGCTGCTTTTGCCTCTTGCTCAACCTTGCGATCAATTTTTTGTTTGGTTTTGTCGTTCAACATAGTAATAACCGATTCAATACCTTGTTGGCGAATAAGGTTTGATATTTCCGATTGTTTCGAGGCTAACAAACTCACGCCTTCAGCGACTAAATCAAAGGCCTTCCAAGAATCATCTTTAAGGCGACGAGCTTTAAATTGAATTTTAATCGGTGGGCGACCTTGCTCGATAATTTGTACACTGACATCCACCATTTTTTCTTGGCTAAAATCTTGTCCAGGATCAAACTCTACAGCTTGGTCAGTATATTCTGTTAATGCTTGGGCATAAGTCCCAATTAAATAACCTTTGAATGCTTCAACAAAACGTGCACGTTGATCGTCAGTGGTTTCGCGCAGATACTGCCCCATTACTTTATAAGCAGCATATTTATAGTCAACATAAGGGATAAGCTCTTCAGCCACGATCACTTTTAAATGGCTTAAGTCTTGATCAATTATGGCTTTATCGCGTTTAAAGCGATCAAACGTTTGGTTAGAAACTTGTTTAATTAACTCATAAGGGTCTTTGGTATTAATTTCATCAGCCCAAACTTGTGCACTGGTCAGCAATATAACAGCGCTAACGATACGAACTAAAAATGCTTGCATAGAACCGCTCCTATTTATCTTTTGAAGACATGCTGTATAACAATTGACCAATAAGGTCTTCTAAAATTAGCGCACCACGGGTATCTTCAACTCGATCACCGTTACCCAGCATTTCAATGTCATCATCAACAAAGCCTGGGGTTAAACCGATAAACTGCTCTCCCAATAAACCAGAAGTTAAAATTGAAAGACTGCTAGTTTCAGGAAAATGGTCGTACCGTTTATCCATTGTTAAGGTTACGATAGGCACAAGTTTGCGATCATCTAAGGTGATATCGGCCACTCGTCCTACGACTACACCACCCACTTTGACTGGGGCACGCACCTTCAATCCACCGATATTATTAAACTCGGCTACTAAGGTGTAGTTGTTATCTTTGGTATCCACTTTTACATTGGCAACATTAAAAACCAATACACAAAATGCCAATACACCTGACAACAAAAACAGACCTACTAATAACTCAATCTTCCGTGTCAACATACGCTTAAAACCACTTAAATAGTTAATGAATTTATCTTAATTTCCGAACATTAATGCGGTTAGCAAAAAGTCCAAAGCGAGCACTGCTAAACTGGCTTGCACTACCGTCGATGTCGTTGCACGACTTATACCTTCTGGATTAGGTTGGACTTCATAGCCTCGATATAAGGCTATCCAGGTCACGACCACACCAAAAACGGTACTTTTAATCAGGCAATTGACGATATCCTCACGCCATTCAATCGACGCTTGTAATATCGACCAAAAAGCACCGGTATCTATCCCTTTCCATTCAACACCAACAAGATGGCCACCAAAAATACCCACTAAGCTGAACATCATTGCCAGTAACGGCATACTGATCACTCCAGCCCAAAAACGCGGCGCAATAATTTGCCTAAGAGGGTCAATAGCCATCATCTCTAAACTTGATAGCTGCTCGGTTGATTTCATTAAACCGATTTCTGCAGTTAATGCAGAACCAGCACGCCCGGCAAATAACAGTGCGGTGACAACGGGTCCTAACTCACGCAGCAAGCTTAACGCAACCATAGGCCCAAGGCTGTCTTCGGTGCCAAAGTCGACTAAAATATTATAGCCTTGTAGGGCCAGAACCATGCCAATAAACAAGCCCGATACTAAAATAATCACCATTGAACGCACGCCAAGTACGTACATTTGCTTAATGACAAGAGGTAAACCTTTTTTAGGTCTAGGAATGTGGGCAATAGCACGCCATAACATTAGCCCGGCTTTACCATAACTACCGACTAACTCAATGGCATAACGGCCAATAGCAGTAATTAAATTAATTGGATTCACTCAACAACTCCTGTTGATAATCAGCGGCGGGATAATGAAAAGGCACAGGACCATCGGGAGCACCTTGAATAAACTGAAGTAATTGCGGGTTATCGGATGCGCGCAATTGTTCTGGCGTCCCTTTCGCAATCACTTTTTTATCCGCTATCACATAAACATAATCAGCAATGCCAAGCACTTCTTTTACATCGTGAGACACAACGACGGAAGTGAGCTTTAGCGAATCAGATAATTCACGGATCAATTTAACCAACATCCCCATAGATATTGGGTCTTGTCCTGCAAACGGCTCATCATACAACACCATTTCGGGCTCTAGTGCGATGGCTCTTGCTAATGCAGCTCGGCGTTGCATGCCACCAGATAACTCACTGGGCATCATAAAAGCCGCGCCCCGCAGTCCAACGGCTTGTAATTTCATTAACACGATGGATCGGATAATCGTTTCAGGTAAACCTGAGTGTTCACGTAACGCAAATGCCACATTGTCGAACACGTTCATGTCGGTAAATAACGCCCCACTTTGAAACAACATGCTCATACGTTTACGAACTTGATATAGCTCAGTTCGTGATAATGTATGCATATTCTGGCCGTCAAATAGAACTTCACCTTTGTCAGGCGTTAACTGAGCGCCAATTAACTTAAGTAATGTGGTTTTACCTATGCCGCTAGGCCCCATAATGGCAGTAACTTTACCTTTGGGGATAGTTAATGAAATGTCATCATATATGACTTTTTCGCCTCGACTAAACGCGAGATTGTTAACTTCAACAAGCGGATTTTGTAATACAGTTGATGTATCTGACATGATATTCGAAGAGATAGCTGCCATCCTGGCATGAAAAGGTAAACTAAATTTTACGTGAATGTTGCTCACCTAACAACCTACTCGCAGTAAAAACCCCTAATCTAAAATGAATTTAATCTTAATAAATGATTAACTTGATAATGATTAGGTCACTTCCATCCTTTTGTGGCTTTCAATTTGACTCATTTACAGCGAAAATACACGGGTTTAGATAATTAAAGGGATAACATGTTAGTTAATATTTTGTTGCTGTGTGCTGGGCTAGCTGTACTGGTTTTTAGTGCCGATAAATTTGTTTATGGGGCATCAGCCTTTGCCAGAAACCTAGGTTTACCCCCCATGCTGATTGGTTTAACCATTGTAGCTATGGGTAGTTCTGCACCTGAGATGTTTGTTGCGGCAACGGCATCAATGGACGGTATGAATGATACCGCTATCGGCAATGTATTGGGTTCTAACATAGCAAATATTACCCTTATTCTTGGCCTCACCGCTTTGCTGGGGGCAATTAGTGTGAGCTCTAAAACACTGAAGCGGGAAATTCCATTAATGCTCGCAGCTACTGTGCTTGCTGGTTATCTGATCCATGATGGCATATTGGCTCGCTATGAAGGCGTTATTTTATTAATGGCCTTTTTATCCGTCATGGGTTGGTTCATTTATCAAGCTATGAACAATAAAGAAGCCGATATCATGGGTGAAGAAATGGATGCAGAGATCCCTAAGGATGTCCCCACAACTCGTGCTATCATGTGGATCGTAATCGGTATGGTTTTACTACCGTTATCAGCAGGTTGGATGGTAGACGGCGCGGTTGGTATTGCAAAAATTTATGGGTTATCGGATTTAGTGATCGGATTAACCATTATTGCTGTTGGCACCAGTTTACCTGAACTCGCCGCATGTATCGCCGGGGTGTTAAAGAAAGAAGACGATTTAGCTATTGGTAACATAGTTGGCTCAAATTTATTTAATATTCTTGCAGTACTTGCTATTCCGGGGCTAATCTCACCTGGTACGGTTGATGCGTCAGCAATCGACAGAGATTTTTATATGGTACTGGCCACCAGTATCGCATTGGCTGTATTAGTGTTGTCCAGTGGCGCAAAGCAACAACTCACTCGTTGGCATGGCATTTTATTATTATTGACCTTTATTGCGTACCAGTACGTTGTATTCACCGCTCATTAAAGGGGCGTAAAGGACTTTACCAAGAGAGACAAACATGGCAAACCAAACTCAATTTCGTCAATGGGGCCGCAAGGTCATTGATATTGAAAAAGCAGCATTGGAACATCTTTATCAATTTGTTGATTCAGAGGCATTTGGCCAAGCATGTGAATTAATCCTGCAGTGCAAAGGAAAAGTCATTGTCATGGGCATGGGTAAATCAGGTCATATTGGCAATAAGATATCGGCAACCTTTGCCAGCACTGGCACACCAGCATTTTTTGTTCATCCAGGTGAAGCCAGTCATGGTGATTTAGGTGCCTTGGCCAAAAATGACATTATTCTGGCCATTTCTAATTCCGGTGAATCAAGCGAAATACTCACACTGATGCCAGTAATACAACGCATGGGAGTGCCTGTGATTGCAGTGACCGGAAAACCAGATTCTAACATGGCAAAATTAGCCAAATTACATTTGTGTATTGAAGTACCAGAGGAAGCGTGTCCGTTAGGGCTAGCCCCGACATCAAGTACCACTGCAACGTTAGTCATGGGGGACGCTCTAGCCGTTGCCTTATTACAAGCTAAAGGTTTTACCCGCGATGATTTTGCGTTATCTCATCCTGGTGGATCTTTAGGTCGAAAACTGTTGTTGAAAGTGAATGACGTAATGCATCAAGGCGGTGACTTACCCTTGGTTAAACAGAATATCTGCATTACTGAAGCACTTTATGAAATATCCAATAAAGGCTTGGGCATGACAGCCGTCGTCGACGATAACAATGTACTAGTCGGTATTTTTACCGATGGTGATTTACGTCGTGTGATTGACGCTGAAGTAAACCTACGTACCACACCGATTTCACATGTTATGACCAAACACTGTGTTACAAGCCCTGCGAACATCTTGGCTGCACAAGCACTGCAAATTATGGATGAAAAAAACATCAATGGTTTGATTGTCGTAAATGAACAACATCAACCGATTGGGGCGTTAAATATGCTCGATATGGTTAAAGCAGGGGTAATATAAGTATGACAACTCAAACGCCAAGCCACCAAGGTTTTTACGGCCCAATTAGTGATGATATTTGGCAGCGCGCCAAAAAAATCAAACTGCTCATATGTGATGTTGACGGGGTATTTTCTGATGGCCGCATTTATTTGAATAACAGTGGTGAAGAAACCAAAGCTTTTCATACCCGTGATGGCTACGGTGTTCGTTCAGCGTTAACCAGTGGGATTCATGTAGCCGTTATCACCGGACGCAAATCTCAAATAGTCGAAAACCGCATGAGCGCGCTGGGAATAAAAGATATTTATCAAGGTATTGATAATAAATTTGTCCCATATGAAGCATTAATCAAACAATACAATGTCACAGCTGAAGAAGTCGCTTACATAGGTGATGACATGGTGGATTTGCCAGTGATGAAAGTCGTTGGATTGGCAGTTTGTGTTGCAGACGGCCATCCGTTTGTCCGTAAACATTGTCATATGACCACACACATTAATGGCGGTCATGGCGCATTACGTGAGCTCACGGATTTACTCTTATTAAGCCAAGACAAATTTGAAAATGCCCATGGTATGAGCATATGAACCGAACCACACTGGCCATATGTGCATTTTTTGGCTTAGCGTTAGTATTGTACTGGCAGGTACAGATTAAACGCAGCGAAATGGCATTAGTCGTAGACACCCGAATTGAGCGACCTGATTTTGTTGCCGATGAACTGCATACAACAGAGTTTAATAAGCAAGGTTTTGTTGATAGTAAAATGAGTGCCAAGCACATGGAGCACTTCTCTACTAGCAACACCACTTTATTTACTGAACCCGTATTATTACTTTATCCTCAAAACGGTGAAGCAAAATGGCAAATTACCGCTGAAAAAGCCACCCTTGAGCAAAATGCAAATCAAGTCAGTTTGCACAATGATGTAATTATCGATGCCATTGACATTGAAGAGCCGCTACAATCGCTTGAGACGCAACAAGTCACCTTTAATTTAGATACCATGATTGGGCGCTCTGAAGAGCCTGTTATCATAAAGGGTAACGGTTTTTTAATTACTGGCTTAGGGTTGTTCGCCGATCTCAACGCAGAAGAAATTACCTTGCTCAGTCAGGTAGAAGGAACATATGAACCACATTAAGTTTTTATCAAAATCACTCGGTAAAATCTGTGCTGTTACAGCACTGGCTATGGGTGTAATGACGAGCAATGCTTTGGCCAAAGAAGGCGACCTGCAACAAGAGCTTAAAATTGCTGCGGTAAGCCAGCGCGCTGACATTAAAAATAACCAGATTATTTTTAATGGCCCAGTAAAAATCACCCAAGGTAGTATCAACATTAATGCTGATGAACTACGTGCATTTTCCGCTGAAAATGGTCAAACCAAAATGTTGATTGCCATTGGTAATCCTGCGACGTTTTCACAAGAACTCGATGACGGCCGAATAGGTACCGCCAGTGCCAATGAGATCCGCTATGATCTGGCTACAACAGGTTTATTATTGACTGGCAATGCCAAGCTAGATCAGGCTGGTAGTAAAGTCACTGGGAATATTATTCGCTACAATATCACCGCCCAAGAGCTCATTGCAGAAAGTACCGGTAAAGGTGAAGATCGTGTTATCACCATCATTCAGCCGGAAAACTTCCAAACCGAAGATGTACCAAAACAAAAACTTCCTGAAATTCCGTTAAAAAAACAAGGTAACCAATGAACCAAATTACCTTAACCGCTGAAAATTTAGCTAAAAGCTATAAAAGTCGCCAAGTTGTCAAAAGTGTCAGTTTAACGATAAAAACTGGTCAAATTGTCGGTTTGCTAGGCCCAAATGGAGCAGGTAAAACCACAACATTTTATATGGTGGTTGGTTTAGTCAAAAGCGATAACGGTCGAATTTTAATTGATGACGATGATTTAACCGCAGATCCTATGCATTTACGGGCTCGCAAAGGTATAGGTTATTTACCACAAGAAGCGAGCATTTTCAGAAAACTATCGGTTCATGACAACATCATGGCTGTATTGCAAACGCGTAAATCATTAAATCAGGAAGAAAGAATACAAGAGCTGGAAAGCCTGTTAGAAGAATTTCATATCACCCATATTCGAGACAGTCTAGGCATGTCTCTTTCAGGTGGTGAACGCCGCCGAGTTGAAATTGCACGAGCATTGGCAGCCAATCCTAAATTTATCTTACTCGATGAACCTTTTGCCGGGGTTGACCCCATTTCAGTTATTGATATTAAAAAAATTATTCAACAATTGAAAAATCGTGGCCTTGGGGTACTGATTACTGACCACAATGTTCGTGAAACCCTTGATGTTTGTGAACGCGCTTATATCGTGAGCCAAGGCAATTTGATTGCAGAGGGTACACCTGATGAAATACTCAACAACCAACAAGTACGAGCAGTATACTTGGGCGAACAATTCAAGCTATAGTTAATTAAGTACAACAGATAGATGCTTTGAAAAGTCTAACACTTCAGTAACCTTTTATTGTGGTGTTTAATAATGTATTTAAATAACATTTGCAGTGAACACTTGTGAAAACAGTGCAGCAAACGGAAATCTTCTAGGGATCAGTAGTAATGAAAGCTTCACTCCAACTTAAAATGGGTCAACATCTGACTATGACCCCACAACTGCAACAAGCGATCCGTTTGCTGCAGTTATCGTCTTTGGAGTTACAGCAAGAAATTCAACAAGCATTAGATTCAAATCCTTTGCTTGAAATGGAAGATGAATTTGCAGAATTTAGCAACAGAAATGATCAATCCAAAAACCAATCAGAAACCGATTTTAATGAAGTAAGTGCACCAACAGTAGAAAAAGACACCTCGAATGTGGACACCGCTGAATCGATGACAAAAGAACAAATGTCTGACGATTTACCAATGGATACCACTTGGGATGAGGTATATACCGCATCCCCTATGGCCACTTCAGGTTCTGGTAGCATGCCAAGCGATGACATGCCTTTTCAAGGTGAAACCTCTGAAGGTTTGTACGAACACCTCGAATGGCAGAAGAATCTTACCCCATTTTCGGACACAGATTTAGCCATTGCCACCGCGATTATCGACGCTATTGATGACACAGGTTATTTAACCCAAAGCACTGAAGATATTCTTGAAGCTATGGGCGATGAAAATGTTGAACTTGATGAAGTTGAAGCTGTTTTAAAGCGTATTCAACATTTTGATCCTATTGGCGTCGCCTCTCGCGATCTGCGGGAATGCTTACTAATCCAATTGATGCAATATGATCCGCACACGCCGCACATAGACAACGCCAAAATTCTTATCAAAGATTATTTAGATTTAATTGCGGGTAGGGATTTTCGCACCTTGATGCGCAAAACCAAGTTAAAAGAAGATGAACTGCGTGAAGCCATCGAGTTAATTCAATCGTTAAATCCACGCCCAGGCTCAATGATCACCCCACAGGATGATGAGTACGTTATCCCTGACGTGTCGGTGATGAAAAAAAATGGTCGTTGGGTGGTTGAATTAAACCCTGACAATATGCCAAAAATTGGCATTAACCAGCAATATGCCGCGATGGCAAAAAGCAGTAAAAGTCAGTCTGACAGCCAATTTATTCGTGGACACTTGCAAGAAGCCAAATGGTTTATTAAAAGTTTAGAAAGCCGCAATGACACCTTATTAAAAGTGTCCAATTGTATTGTTCAGTTCCAACAAGGTTTTTTTGAGTATGGCGAAGAAGCCATGAAACCTATGGTGCTTAATGATATCGCCGAAGCGGTAGAAATGCATGAATCAACTATTTCGAGGGTCACAACTCAAAAATACATGCATACTCCGCGCGGATTATTCGAATTAAAATACTTTTTCTCTAGCCACGTCAGTACTGATGATGGCGGAGAATGCTCATCTACAGCAATTAGAGCCTTTATTAAAAAACTGGTTGCTGCAGAAAACCAGAAAAAACCATTAAGCGACAGCAAAATGGCGGATCTTCTGGCGGAACAAGGGATTAATGTTGCACGTCGTACTATCGCTAAATACCGTGAGGCGATGATGATCCCCCCCTCAAACCAGCGTAAGAGTTTATAATCTACCTAGGCAATTGGAGGATAAATATGCAAATAAATTTAACAGGTCACCATGTTGAAATTACTGAATCATTACGCGAATATGTCACTACAAAATTTTCAAAGCTTGAACGACATTTCGATCAGATCCATAATGTGCATGTAGTGTTAAATGTCGAAAAACAACAGCAAAAGGCAGAAGCAAAAGTCAGCTTAAATGGAGCGGAAGTATTTGCAGCTGCTGATCATGCCGACATGTATCATGCAATAGACGCCCTGATCGACAAACTCGATCGTCAGGTTATTAAACACAAAGAGAAACTATCTAAGCATTAATGATGGAACTTAGTACCATCCTGCAGCCGGAATGCACCTCCTGTGCCTCACCGGGCAGTAAGAAAAAGGTACTGGAACTTATCAGTGATTTAGTCGCTGCCCAGTACCCATCCCTCTCTTCACAAGAGATTTTCGAAAGCCTAGTGGCCAGAGAAAAAATGGGTAGCACAGGAATAGGCTCTGGCATTGCAATCCCTCATGGTCGATTAACGACCATCGAACAGCCCATTGCGGTTTTTATTAAATGTGAAGACGCCATTCCATTTGATGCCATAGATAAACAACCCGTTGATTTGTTATTTGCCTTATTAGTTCCAGCGGAACAATGCCAACAACATCTCAGCACCTTATCTTCGATGGCTGAAAAGTTATCAGATAAACTTATTCTCAAGCAGTTACGTAAAAGTAGTAACTCAACAGAACTCTACCAGGTTATCACTGCATGAAATTAGTTATTGTATCGGGCCGCTCGGGCTCAGGTAAATCTGTCGCACTCAGGGTATTAGAAGACCTTGGTTATTACTGTGTTGATAACTTACCTGTAGCATTAATTGGCACATTATTGGACCAATTAAAAGGAAGCCGAGATCAAATAGCAATTAGTGTCGATGTGCGGAATATTGCTGACCAAGGTAAAGTGCTACAGCAACAACTTGCAAAATTAGGCAATGACACTGAAGTATGTAGCTTTTTCTTAAATTCTTCAGACAAAGTGCTACTGAAACGTTATAGCGAAACCCGCCGATTACATCCGCTGTCAAAGAACCAAATCTCACTCCAAGAAGCAATTAAATTAGAAGGGGTATTATTAGAGCCTATCGCTAATGTGGTAGACCATTATATTGATACTTCAGCATTAAATATTTACGAGTTGAGCGATCAAGTACGTGAAATATTGATGGGCAGTGTTGATAAAGAATTAGTCATCAACTTCGAATCATTCGGTTTTAAACACGGAATGCCAACTGAAGCAGACTTTATGTTTGATGTACGTTTTTTACCTAACCCCCATTGGGAAATTGAATTGCGTCCTTTTACTGGGCTTGATGAACCTGTGCAAGAATTTCTGGGAAAACAGCCTTTAGTAAACAAATTTATTTGGCAAATAGAAAATCTGTTTGAAACTTGGATGCCGCATCTAGAACGCAATAATAGAAGCTATTTAACAATCGCCATCGGCTGCACCGGCGGACAGCACCGTTCTGTTTATATTGCAGACCAATTAGCAAAACGCTTCTCCACTGATAAAAAACATACGGTTCATGCAAGACACCGTGAGCTGGCAAATAAGGCTAAATAACCCTATTTAGCGACTTTTCGGAGCCAAGTGTTATGAGCCATTTACAGCGCCAAGTTACCATTTCCAATAAGTTGGGCTTACACGCCAGAGCCGCGACAAAGTTGGTTATGCTGGCTAATGAGTTTGATGCCAATGTGACGCTCATTCAAGGCAGTAAAACGGCCAGTGCGGCGAGTGTATTAGGTTTACTGATGCTGGAAAGTGGTTTAGGTAAAACAATCGATATTACGGCTGATGGACCTGATGCCCAAGCTGCGCTCGATGCAATTTGCGCACTAATTAATGCTAAGTTTGATGAAGGCTGTTAACGCTAAAAATGCATTGCAGCTGAGTACATTCACCCTTTACTCACACCACTCCAACGAGTTAGCCTCGTGCCAATGTAGATTTCAAATCTGTTTTAAACTCTCTAACATCCCTTATGGTACTCATTAGCAGATAACCCCAGCTAATCAGCCGCAGCGACGCTTAAACACACCGTTCACTGTCATTCAGCCTCGTTATCTTCAGGTAAGAGTAAATGCATATCAACAAGATCTTGCCCCTCAAAAAAAATCGTCAACCTGAACTCTGGTGAGAGATTGACTAGGGCCCGATCTTTGCGGGTTGAATATCAGCGATTAAGTGTAAATAACCTGAGCGCCATATATACCCAAACAACCTGAAGATGCTCGATTTCAGCAAGAATTTACACGCGTTTAGGCAAGGCATTGATTGCGGGTAATGGTTATTCCCTTTTCAAAATCAATAACGCAGCATAAACGCGTGTAAAACTTGCCCTCAGGGAGTTTCACCGTGTTCCCCTGATTTTTAAATCAACAGCGTTGTTGCGCTAATTTATAAGGTATCTACATTACCGCATTAACGCGCCTAGTATTGAAAACACGGTGAAGCTCTGAAACACGTATCTTCAAGTTGTTTGGGTATATGCATCTGTAACCAGATTTGGGCTATGACTTTTTACCTTTTTAAATTCAAGATTCAAAAACCAAATTAGTGCAATTGCACCAATAGATTGCAAGTTAAAATATGATAAATGCATTCATAAAAACATAACTAACTAATAATATTGATAAAAAATTAATTACCACACTTGGCACAGACTTTTCATACAATACAAGTACCCATAAATAGGTAGTTTAATTTTTATACTTATTGAATTGTAGGAGAAGATATTATGCAATTAAAACCATTCCCCCTAAATATGTTGTCCACGGTTTTTGTGCATACATTGCAACTTGGCAGCTTGTTTCCGAGAAAAATTCATCAATATTATCAATTTTTTTCCCAAATTGGCGTCAGTCAGTGGGAAGTTGAAAATAGATAATCCGACAAGCACAACTCAATAAAAGTGAATAGCACTATGCACAATACCGCATCGCACAACCATATAAGCCACAAGTATTCGCAAGCCTTAATCTGCGAAGTAGTTAACCAAGTCAAAAATCATAATCTATTACTCTCAGAGGTAGCTAAAAAATATGGCATTTCTTCCAGAACCGTCTATCAATGGGTTAAATCATCTGCCGAACCGACTGAATTGAAAAAAAATGAAATAACCAATCAAATTGCATCACTGCAATTACAAATAAAAAGTTTGAACAACTTATTGCAAATGATGGCATAACCGTTTTCGGCAAGGGTGTTTGAATATATGAGATTATTCCCCAGTAATCGACTATAACAATGCAAACAACCACACATAATAATATGGCGCTAGACAGCCTAATAGTGATGTACAAACATCCTTGCCACTTTCTCTCAATACCGCAAGATAATAGACCATTTCACCACGTATTCTTGACGACTCATGGCGAACATCCCCTTTAATAATCACTGCCTAATTATAGATAAAAAAGTTTTTTATCAACTTCTTAGCGAAATTGCATTTCAACCACTACACTTGAATCATGATAAATTTTAACCCAAGCCTATGAATTTAACTTTGCCAATCTGCTTTGTACTTTTGCTGCTTATTTCCGCCTGCCACCCTAACTCTAACGTTCAGGGTGATTGGCAGAAATCGCCTATTATAAAAATAGCGGTGTCTAAAACCCCCTTATCCTCGCCAATTTTCATTGCCGATGAAAAAGGTTTTTTTAAACAGCATGGACTGAATATCCAATTGATCAGAGAAGATGGCGGAGTTAAATGTTTTAACGAGCTCATGGCTGGCAATGTTGATTTTGCGACTACGTCTGAATCCGTAGTGATGTTTAATAGTTTCTATCGCACTGATTTTACTGTGCTTGCCAGCTTTGTTGAGTCTGATAATGACGTAAAACTACTCAGTCTATCTCCACAAAGATTTGATGATTTAGCGGCAATTTCTGGCGCAAAAGTGGGTATCGTAAAGAGCAGTGCGAGTGAATTTTTCTTCGATAGTTTGCTGATGCTTTACCACCAGCAAGATGCACAAATAGAAAGAGTCTACCTTAAGCCAAATCAAATGATAAATGCACTGCAGCAAAAGGAAGTTGATTTAATTTCTGCATGGGAGCCTCTCCCCTATCAGCTAGTAGATGAATCACCAACGGCTAGCCAAGTCATTAGTACTAAAGGACTTTACAATCTTTCGTTTAACTTAGTTGGGTTGAAAAATCATTCAATTAGCGTCAAAGATAAGCAAAGTATTCTGCAAGCGTTAAGTGACGCGGTTAATTTTATAAATGAAAAACCTGAAGACAGCCAATTGATAATCAGTCAACTGCTTAATATCGATAAGATTCAACTCAGTTATTTATGGCGTGATTATTCGTTTCGATTAACCCTAAGCAACACGTTAGTCTCCAGTTTACAATTACAGTCTCAATGGGCGATTGACAGACTTTTAGTCCCAAAAGACAATCGCATTGATATTAGACAAATACTAGATAGGCAGCTATTTGAGTCTGCAATGAATGAGCATATGGACGAGCATCAATGACCCTTGCAACTAGGCTTAAACTTACCGCAATACTGTGTGCATTATTAACGATTGCCGTTGGCCAAGCTTTGTATCAAGCACATAATTACCAACAAAAAATTTATAAGCAACTTAATCATTCCATGCAAATACAATTAAGCATTGATAGCTTAAGAAGCCAATTATGGATTTATGAAGAGTATAGCGATCAACTCAGCCTATCGGAACTCAATACCAGACAAGCTAATCTTGCCGTTGAATTATCTAAAAATGTTCAATGGCATAAAAAGCAGCAGCAAGTACTGGACAACCTAAATCGCCTCAATGCTAATATTCGGGCATTATTTAATACTCAAATACTCAGCAATACTGTCAATGCTTCCCGAGAGGAACAACTGACCTCGAGTCGATTACTGAAAGCAAAATACAGTATGAACATAGAAAAGATGACTGAAGATATGTTCAGACTTCACCAAATAACCATAGCCCAAGCAAAGCAAACTCAACAATCATTATTGATCTCTGTCTCTTTGGTGGTTTTATTGCTATCGATTCTGGTGACTTTGTGGTCTTCCATGACATTAATGCGCTTCAAACGCGGAATGCAATCCCTCAATGATGGTATGCGGACACTTGCCAGTGGTGATTTAGAGAGTCGTATCTCTTATGACATGAATGATGAATTTGCGGAAATGAGTAACAATTTTAATGATATGAAGGCCTCTTTGCAAAAAATAACCATTAAAAAAGAGGAACTGAAATTAGAAGTGGCAAGGCAAACCCAAAAACTACAAGAACAACAGGTTAAGCTCACCTATTTAGCCGAACACGATGAACTCACCTCTATTTATAACCGTCGCGCATTTATCAAGCAAATTGATATCGCTATCGCCCGCAATGCCAGACGAAATGAACAAGCTGCATTGCTGTTTATCGACTTAGATAAATTTAAAGTCATTAATGACACTTTAGGTCATCAAACCGGTGATGAAGTCCTAAAAGAAATCGCTTTACGGTTAAAATCTCATTTGCGAACGACAGACTTTGTTGGACGGTTTGGCGGAGATGAGTTTGTGATCTGGTTAGACTACATCAGTAACGAGCAAGACATCATCATCAAAGTAAAGCAAATTTTGTCAGTGATGCATCAAACGATTGAAATAAAAGGTAATACCTTAACCGTTGGGGCAAGTATTGGTGTAAGCCAATATCCACAGCATGGCGATAACAGCAACAGCCTTGTCACTGCTGCTGATGCCGCTATGTATATTGCCAAACATGATTTAAAACAAGACTATTTTTTATTCACAAAAATCAATTCATAGTCACAATACATTAGGGCTTTTGTTGCTCAACCGCTTTTACATAGGTTTCAGTCGACCAATCATATTGGTAAATCACTCCTTGCCACTCATACACCATCTTACCATTCTGTTGAAAGGCTTTAGCATTTTCAGGCAAAGAGCGAATATCGCTATCATATTGTAATGATGTGGTCGTTCTTTGCGGCGGTGCGACCACAACCGTAGGTTCAACATAAACCTCACGACGAGCATAATGGTTATCACGCCCATATCGATACGGGGAATAGCCATTATTGTACCAAGGATCTCGCCAGTCATTACCCCATCGATAACCACTGCTCCAACCTATGCCGACACTTGGCCCCCAATGATTATTCCATCCAGCTCCCCAACGCCAAGGATCACGGTAGCCATGTCGATTGTTATATTGATGCTTGTTGTAACGATCGTTGCTATAACGATCATAGTTATCATGGTCTCGATTATGATGACTAAGATTATTAGAAGTAGCATGATTGTTATTGCTAGCTTGATTAAGGTGCTCAAAACTCAAAGGTTGCTGCGCGACAGCAGGACAGAAACCACTGACAGCCAATAAAAGCGACATAACTGTTATCTTGTTAATCTTCATCAAACGCACCTCATCCTGCTATCTACATAGCTATGCAAATTACATCCTAATCCATAACCTTAGTTAGTTTACACCTTGAAACATCAATCGCACAGAGTGATAAATCAAATGGCTTAACCCCATATTAGAAAAATGCTATAGTGCGCGGCACATCAAATTGCACAAACAGGCGGTAGGTATGAGTTTCAAGGATTTACGTAGCTTCATAGACCATCTTGAAGCCAATGGTGAGCTAAAACGCATTAGCCACCCGGTTGACCCTCACCTTGAAATGACAGAAATAGCCGACAGAGTATTACGCTCTGGTGGGCCAGCCTTGCTGTTTGAAAACCCTAAAAACAATAGCATGCCCGTACTGGTCAATTTATTTGGCACCCCAAAGCGCGTCGCGATGGCATTAGGCAAAGATGATCCTTTGGCGCTTCGAGAAGTGGGTGAACTACTCGCTTTTTTAAAAGAGCCAGAACCACCTCGTGGCTTTAAAGATGCGATATCAAAAATCCCTATGTTTAAACAAGCGTTAAACATGCCGCCTAAAACTGTGCGCAATCCGCCCTGCCAAGAAGTGGTAAAAACAGGTGATGATGTTGATTTAACGTCACTACCGATCCAACACTGCTGGCCTGGCGACGTCGCGCCATTAGTCACATGGGGATTGACCATTACCAAAGGCCCGCGCCAGAAGCGTCAGAATCTCGGTATTTATCGTCAGCAATTACTGGGTAAAAACAAGCTCATCATGCGCTGGTTAGATCATCGAGGGGGAGCATTAGATTTTAAAGACTTTAAAGAAAAGCACCCAGGCGAAAACTACCCCGTTGTCGTGGCATTGGGCAGTGATCCTGTGACTATCCTTGGCGCTGTGACTCCTGTACCCGATGCTATGAGTGAATACGCTTTTGCAGGATTACTGCGCGGTGAGCGCACCGAAGTATGTAAAGCACTAAGCTGTGATTTAGAAGTGCCCGCAACCAGCGAAATCATCTTAGAGGGCTATATTGCCCCTGATGAAATGGCTGAAGAGGGCCCTTATGGCGATCATACCGGTTACTATAATGAAACCGATTCATTTCCCGTATTTACGGTGACTCACATCACCCACCGTAAAGATGCGATTTACCACAGCACCTATACAGGTCGTCCACCTGATGAACCTGCCATGTTAGGTGTGGCATTAAATGAAGTCTTTGTGCCTATTTTACGCAAACAATACCCAGAAATTATCGACTTCTACTTGCCGCCTGAAGGCTGCTCGTACCGCATGGCGATTATCTCCATTCGTAAGCAATATCCGGGGCATGCCAAGCGCGTCATGATGGGCGCATGGTCGTTTTTACGTCAATTTATGTACACCAAGTTTATTGTTGTCGTTGATGACGATGTGAACTGTCGCGACTGGCAAGATGTTATTTGGGCCATTACCACCAGAATGGATCCCACCCGTGACACTGTCATGATCGACAATACACCGATTGATTACTTAGACTTTGCTTCTCCTATAGCAGGCCTAGGTTCAAAAATGGGCTTAGATGCCACCAATAAGTGGGAAGGCGAAACCAATCGAGAATGGGGCACACCGATCGTAATGGATGATGCTGTGAAAGAAAAAGTGGATCAAATGTGGGATCAATTAGGTATTGATGGCCAACCGACACTGTAAAGAGTGACCTTGGTCACATAAAGACGTTATAATCATTCAAAGATTGAAAACCTAAAAAAGATAGGGCTTAAAGGACGTTAGATGAAAACCATTCGTTGTCAGATAGAAAAAATCACCCCGTTTAATGATGCCGTATTCCAAGTCATCCTTAAACCTGACACAGCTTTTGAATTTAAAGCGGGTCAGTATTTAAGTGTTGTTATGGGTGAGAAAGACAAACGTCCTTTTTCCATCGCTTGCGCGCCTAATGCCGATCAGATAGAACTGCATATCGGTGCAGCGGTAAGCGAAAGCTACCCAATGCAAGTGGTTGAGCGCCTAAGAAGCTCTACCCATATTGATATTGAAGCACCTGCGGGTGATGCCTATTTTCGCCATGATAGCGCCCGTCCACGTATTTTAATCGCTGGCGGCACAGGTTTTTCATATATTAAAAGTATTATTGAGCATCAAATTGCCATCGGCCAGACAATTAACACCACATTTTACTGGGGATGTCGTAACGAAGATGCTATGTATTACCAAAGCATTGCTCGTCAATGGCACGCGGATCATAAGTGGTTAGACTTTGTGCCTGTTATTGAGCAAACCGATGGCGATTGGGATGGTAAAACCGCCAATTTACTTGAGCAAATCAAACATGACTTTATCAGCCTTAAAGGATATGACATTTATATCGCTGGCCGTTTTGATATGGTTGGTGCGGCTCGTGAAGTGTTCCGTAATTTAGGTGTTGAAGAAGACCACCTGTTTGGTGATGCCTTCGCCTTTATCAAATAATCTTTATCATGTAAAAAAACCGACTAAATTAGTCGGTTTTTTTATGCCCCAAATTAAGTATCAAAATGTAACAAAACGTTGTTTCCCACAAAAGCACCGTGATAGTCATCAAATATTCATCTAAAATGAGATCTATATAAAAAGGATTAAACCCACAGCTTGCCTCAGTTAACATTTCAGGGAACCACAATGCGAAATAAACCCACGATAGACAAGGAAGTAGAGCTTAAAGCTGGTGATGAATTAGTTTCCATAACCGATACCCGTGGCATTATCACCTATGCAAATCCTGCTTTTATTCATATTTCAGGTTACACCGAAGCTGAATTAATTACCCACAACCACAATTTAGTGCGCCATCCTGATATGCCCGCAGAGGCATTTAAGGATTTATGGGACAAATTAAAAGCCGGTGAATCATGGCGAGGTATTGTTAAAAATCGCTGTAAAGATGGCAGCTACTATTGGGTGGATGCTTTTGTGTCGCCCTTATATGAGCAAGGCAGAATTACTGGCTATCAATCTGTTCGCATCAAAGCCAAGCCTGAGTACATTAAAAATGCCATCTCGCTTTATGCCCAAATAAAACAGGGTAAAAAATTAGCCTCGCCTTTAAGTTTCAAACAAAAACAACTCATTGGAATTGTGCTTATCATGGCAAGTGCACTGGCTATGGGCTTAACTGCAAATATATACGCCGCGATGGGACTATTAGCGTTAACCGCCTTATTAGCAGGATTATTTAACCAAGAATTATTCACTATTCCCGCGCACATCACTCGCTATCAAAGCCAATACGACTCTGTCAGCCGTTTAGTCTTTTGCGGTAATGACCATAGTTCGGTACTCGACTTTCAGATCAAAATGAATCAAGCCAAAATGCAGGGCGTGCTTGGCCGAGCCCAAGATCAAGGTAATAACCTTGATCATGTCGCCAATGAGCTAGTCTCAACGGCAAAACAGGCTAACCAAAGTATTGAGAAGCAAAAGGATCAAATTACCCAAATAGCGACCGCAATTGAAGAAATGAACGCCACGGTTGCCGAGATGGCGCAACATGCCTTATCAACATCTTCAAATGTTGAGCAAGTGCAAAGTGTCTGTGTTGATAACCTTAAAGCCATGAAAAACAGCCGTAAAAATATTGATGCCCTGACACAATCAGTCACTGAAGCAGCGCAAAGTACACACTTTTTAAATAAAGAAGCTGAAAATGTTTCTCAAGCTATGCTAGAAATTAATGGCATTGCAGAACAAACTAACCTATTGGCCTTAAATGCTGCTATTGAAGCGGCACGTGCAGGTGAACAAGGTAGAGGTTTTGCGGTAGTCGCTGATGAAGTAAGAGCCTTATCCAGTCGCACCCAACTGTCGACGAATTTGATTTCAAAAAGCGTCCAGTCAATGCACACCATGTTGCATAACTGGTCTGCGCAAATGCAGCAAAGTAAACAACAAGCTGAATTATGTGTTGATGATATCGCTAATGTTGCGGAACAATTTGAGGCTGTCAATCGACAAATCATTGAAGTAAACATGTTTACCCAACAAAGCGCAGTTGCAGCAGAGCAACAAAGAGCCGTCACCAATGAGATGACTGAAAATATTCATCAAATAAGTGAATTAAGCCAAGGTAATGTTCATAACTTATCTGTGATACGATCAGCGGCTAACACCATTCAGCAACAAGCTGAAAAGGCCAAAGGCCTTAGAAAAACATTCGGATAAATTTAAAGGTTTAACATGCAACTCAGCCAATTATCACAACCCATTTATGATCATCTTTACCGCGATATTTTAGAGTTTAGAAGCACATTTGATTTACCGGTTGCTGACGAATCGAGTTTAGACGCACAAGCCGATGCTTTGCATACTTCGCTTATCATTGAAGAAATGACCGAGCTTGCTGAAGCTGACAGTCGTATTGAACAAGCCGATGCCATCGTCGATTCGGTCTATGTGCTAATGGGCCGTTTAGTTCACTTAGGTGCAACTCAGGTCTGTGATCGCCTCGAAATTAGCTACCTTATTGATTTGTTATTAAACGTGGCCAAAAATCGTCAAATTGACTTTATTACCTGTTGGGACGAAGTGCATTCAAGCAACATGAGTAAAGTCTGTCGCAATGAACAAGAGCTAAACGAAACCATCGCCCACTACGCCAAGCAAGGTGTGGAAATAGTGGGCAGCATGAAAGGCGAATTTATCATTGCCAAGTGCGCTAAAGATGTTGAAATGGAAGGAAAAGTGGTTCGTCAAGGTAAGGTATTAAAATCGGTTTACTATCGCCCAGCAGATCTAACGCCGCTGGTTAAGGATTAAGACGTACAGCGGGTGTTTAGTAAAGCACACCTACTTTAACATGGCAAAATAGCCAAATAAATTGCGCTTATCCTATTCACTGTAAGCGCATTTTTTGTGTTTAATTTACAAAGATAATAGCGTTTCCCCTGAGACCGCTATAGTTCACATTAAATGTCTCAACGACAACCACTCTGGTGAGTGTCACGAGTCCAATACCGCATCGGTATTTATTGCCTGCTGCAGGCTTATATGTAGATGATCTAGCGAGACGCCGGTTCTTGGTTTTAAAATCAGCATCCATGTGGGTTTAACCAAAACCAATAAAACCCTTATTAAACAGCCAATTTGGTATCCACGCCCCTCGCTCAAAAATATTTCACTTAGTGAAACTTCGCCCTGTTTTGGATACCCGCTGGGTCATCTGCACAGCCATTTTTGCCTCTTCGATTTAGCTTTATTGATACACAAAGAGCTAACTCGGAACAGAACAGAAACGTGTTAGCTTTATATTTCAAAGGACTGAAAGCGTCAGGCTGAGATAAGATCGCACTAAGAGAACCTTATATGTGTTTGCCTGCTGTTGTTACTAAGAACACGATGACTTGATAGCCAGGAATTAAATCAAATTTTTGAATTTGTTGATAAATTATTATTTCAACAAAATAGATTAGGCTCACCTATTGAATAGCGGGAGGCTCATATCTGTTATATGCACAAACCACAATACACTTTAGTTGCCGGTTAGATTAGCTTTACGTCGTTTAAATGCCATAAAAACAATATCTAAAACAGCAATAAAAAGAATACCTAAACAAATAAAGTTAGTAGCAGATACAATAAAACTGGACACATTAGTTGCAAATAAATTCACCCAAAACAGCCCTAAAATTGGGATTATCAATGTTAAACCAATTAAATATTTAAATTTCATAACAGCCTATTTTTTTAAACACAAAAGTTAAGTATAAACCAAAACTATTAGTGGAATCCTGCGATGTTACTCCAAACGGAGTTTGGAAATTCTGAAATGCAATCAAATCGAAAAGATAGAATACCCCAGTGCAGATACAGCTAAGGATATCGAAAACAACGACACCTTCGTTAAGCGGCGACGACAGTATGGCTAGCTTCAATTCGGCTAGCTTCAATCGCCGCAATGACATCTTCTGGCTTATCAACACTCAAATGAATCTCGCTCATAGGCTCGGGTAATTGCCCCATTCCGCCGTGGTAAATCACTGGTTTATTTAACACTAAACTGACATGACTCTGCCCTCGGCCAATTGAAAGCACAGCATCATCATCTTTATGGACGACAGAAGCCTGTTGCTGATTCACCTGTGAAATATCACAGCTATCAATCACCATAAATCCCCATAAACCATTATTGATAACCAATTTGTTACGCAGGAAATACAGCGAATAATGACGCGATATACGATGATTGGCGACAATTGCCATTAAGGTATAAGAGATAAACGAGGCGACAATAATGGCGATTATCTCGCTCCATGACTGCAATAACATATAACTCATTGTCGATGCCCCAATACAGCCAAGTACCATCAGCCAAACGTGCCAGCGACGAGCACTTAACAGGTTAATGTGCGCTATCGTTGCCGGATGTTGGCGCGAAAACCAAGGTATTGAGTAATACCAATTGGTCGCTTCACTGGCCAAAATCAATGCCACTGTTAAGGTTTTTTCTGCACCCTCATTATAGGTTTCAACCGCGCCCACCCGCGGATCGCCTTTTAGGGTGCGCGCCTTAAGCAAACCACGAATAACGCTAATGACCAAATACAGCTCAATAAGCAAAAGTACCGCAATTATGGGGTAACGTAACCACATGACAAACTCAAAATAATGACTCAGTTCTGCGGGATAACTTAATCTGGCGACCAAACTGCTTAAACTGAAAATCATAATCAGCTTCCACAATTTTTGCTGGCCAATTTTGATAATGCAGTACCAGTAGCCGATGGGAAGCAGTATAAAATAGACCGCCGAAATTCCGCCAAGCAACCATTTATCTGCAGCTGTATTCAAAGTATCTGGGGTAAAGCTGACTCCCAACCAAAAACAAATCAGTGCCAAGCTTAAAAACAATAAACGAAATTTTACCTTTGAACGCATCAAACATTCCTTGTCGATTAAGATATAAAGAAAACTCACCTTAGTGGGCGATAGCAAACACTGTGAATTAAGTTCAATTTATCTCATTGCTTAAACTGAACTGGCTCTCTTAAAGTCAAACCAGCATAAAGAGAAACAAATGATTAACAAACCCAAATTTGTCAGTAAATGTATTTGCTAGATTACAAAGAGCAAAAAGCCGCGATTAAACGGCTTTTAGGGTGATAACATCTCAGGTGCGGTTAGCAGTTAGCAGTTAGCAGTTAGCAGTTAGCAGTTAGCAAGATTAAACCAAGTAGTCTGCACTTAAGGCGACAAACAGCACAAAACCTGCCCAGTTATTATTTAAAAATGCTTTAAAGCATGGGGCGCGTTCACGGCCAAATATTAGCCATTGTTGATAACAGCTAAAGCCAATGAAAGTGATAATACCCAAACCATACACTAAGCCACGTTCGGCTGATAAGCCCGCCATAATAAAACATCCCAGGGCGGCAAGCTGAAATAGGCCAATCCATTGTCTATCATA
Organism: Shewanella aestuarii; assembly: GCF_014647215.1. Taxonomy (GTDB): domain Bacteria; phylum Pseudomonadota; class Gammaproteobacteria; order Enterobacterales; family Shewanellaceae; genus Shewanella; species Shewanella aestuarii. Next base: position 97,625 of record NZ_BMOT01000002.1, on the reverse strand, counting down.
GCGGCCAAATAATATGGCGGTCGATTTAATGCCCACTTTGACATCATCATCTCTATCGACCATGGCATACATGGTGTCGTAAGCCACTGTCCAACACCAATTGGCGGCAAATAACCACCACGCTTCAACCGGAACGCTGCCTAGCTGTGCTGCATAAGCCATTGGAATAGACCAACTCCACACTATGCCTAAAAACATCTGCGGCATGTTAGTGACCCGTTTCATAAACGGATAGATCACAGTTAAAATAATGCCGACAACGGAAAGTTGCACCACTAAGATATTTAACAATAGCACTAAAGAGAATGCGGCAAGACCCAGCAGCACAAACAGCATAAGGGCTTCTTTTACCGTTACTTCGCCTGACGCCAAGGGCCTATTTTGAGTCCGCTCGACATGGGCATCTAACTTACGATCGGCAAAATCATTAATGATGCAACCGCACGCACGCATGATCACTACACCAACAACAAAAATCAGCAGCACCTTGATATCGGGCATTCCCTTTGCAGCCAGTAGTAATGCCATCAAACATGGCCACAACAGCAACAAAGTGCCGATAGGTCGATCGATACGCATTAAGCGGGCATAAGCATGCAGTTTTTGTTTCACCCTAATCTCCTTTACTTAACACGCTTCCAGCTTTGCTAGGCTAACGAGCAACCACTTACTGCCAAAATCACGAAAGTTAACTTGTACGCGGGCTTTTTCACCTGTGCCTTCAAAGTTAGTCACAACACCTTCGGCAAACTTAAAGTGTTTTACCTTTTGACCAACGCTGAATCCGGTCGTGTTTGCTGATGACTGACTAAAAGCAGGACTTGCCCCACGCGCAGGAAAACGTTGACTGATAGAAGGGGATACCTGAGCACGTAAACGAATTTGTTCAACGTATTGTTCAGGGATTTCGTTAATAAATCGCGACGGACGCGCATAATCTTCACGGCCGTAAATACGACGAGACTCGGCATAACTGATGTACAGTTTTTGCATTGCCCGCGTCATACCAACATAACAAAGGCGGCGTTCTTCATCTAAACGATCGCCCTCATCTAATGCCATTTTACTTGGAAATATGCCCTCTTCCACACCCGACATAAATACCATTGGAAACTCTAACCCTTTCGCCGAATGTAGGGTCATGAGTTGCACCGCATCGGTAAAGGCATCGGCCTGCCCCTCACCCGCTTCTAATGCGGCATGGGATAAAAAGGCATTTAACTCGCCCATATCTTCAAGTTCTTCGGGGAGCTCAAAACTTTTAGCTGCTGTGACAAGCTCATTTAAGTTTTCAATGCGCGCCTGCGCTTTTTCACCTTTTTCGGCTTCATACATTGCCCGTAAACCAGATTGGTTAATGACGCTGTCTGTCATGCGATATAGCAACATGTCGGCGGTATCCGTTCGCATATGGATGACCAAATCCATAAAACCACGCACTGCATTTGCTGCGCGGCCAGCTAACACTTTTTCTTCTAACAAACGAAGGCTCGCCTGCCATAAGGTTAATTGCTGCTGTCTGGCGGTTGAACGAATAATCTCTAGGGTGCGATCGCCAATACCGCGGGTAGGCGTATTCACCACCCGCTCAAAGGCAGCATCATCATCTTTATTATTAATAAGACGCATATAACCCATGGCATCTTTAATTTCTTGGCGCTCGAAGAAGCGTAAGCCGCCATAGATTCGGTAAGCAAGCCCACGGTGTAACAAGGCTTCTTCTAATACCCGCGACTGAGCATTTGAACGATATAAAATGGCGCAATCGCTTAAGCTGCCACCTTTATCTTGCCAATCATTAATGCGACCAACGATAAACTTAGCTTCATCCATTTCATTAAAGGCACAATAAACTGAAATAGGCTCGCCATCTTTGTCTTCCGTCCACAATTTTTTGCCTAAACGATCGGGGTTATTGGCAATCAAATCGTTAGACGCTTTCAAAATATTGCCGGTGGAGCGATAGTTTTGCTCAAGACGAACGGTTTGTGCACCTGGGAAGTCTTTTAAGAAACGATGTAAATTTTCAATTTGCGCTCCACGCCAGCCATAAATAGACTGATCGTCATCACCCACAATCATCACATTAGCGCTGTTGCCCGCCAGTACGCGGATCCAAGCATATTGAATGGCGTTAGTATCTTGAAATTCGTCGACCAAAATGTGCCGAAAACGATCTTGGTAATGGGCTAAAATATGCGGTTTATTCAGCCATAACTCATGGGCTCTTAGTAAAATCTCAGCAAAATCCACTAGACCTGCGCGATCACATGACTCTTGATAGATCTTGTAGATATTGAGCAAATTTTGCTCGACAGGAAAACCACCAGCATCAATGTGTTTTGGTCTTAATCCCTGATCTTTTTTACCATTAATATAAGCCTGAGCTTGTCTTGGCGGATATTGTTTATCGTCTAGATTGAGGCTTTTTAAAATTCGCTTTAATAGTCTGAGCTGATCGTCTGAATCAATAATCTGGAAGCTTTGCGGCAAGTTAGCATCTTGAAAATGGGTACGTAAAATTCGATGAGCTAAACCATGGAAGGTGCCAATCCACATGCGTCCCATGTTACTGCCAACCACTTTTTCAACTCGCTCACGCATTTCTGCTGCCGCTTTGTTGGTAAAGGTTACCGCCAGAATAGAGTATGGACTTTGTTGTTCAACCTGCATTAACCAAGCAATACGATGGGTTAATACCCGCGTTTTACCGCTGCCTGCACCCGCTAACACCAACATGTTAGATAAAGGTGCACCTACGGCTTCACGTTGCTTGTCATTCAGGCCGTCTAATAATGATGATACGTCCATTTTTCCTCCCAGAAATCTGCACGCATTATAACGTCAAAATTACCCCAGATGCGATGATAGTCAGCGGATTTATGTGGCAATCAAGTATTGCTGTAAAGCAAATAGCTTTATTGCCTAAGTTTTACTCAATTAGCCATCGGCAAACAGGGCTTAAATTGACAAAAACCAGTCCGAAAACTACTATAATTCCTCATTTATGCGACTGGGTTGAACTAATTTGAATATCAATGATTTAGAGTTATTTATTTTAGTTGCCGAGCAAGGGAGTTTTGCCAAAGCCGCTGAGTCATTGAATACTCGCAGAGCCTTAGTCAGTCGCCGTATTGCCGAATTAGAAAAACAACTTGGCGCCTCATTGTTTACCCGCACCACCCGGGCAATGTCACTCACGCCTTCAGGTGAGTTATATTTAGAACAAGTTGCCCCGCTGCTCAAACAACTGAAAAACGCCTCTTTTGTTTTCAAAAATCGCTACAACGAAGTGCAAGGACGCGTTCGTATTGGTTTACTTCCCTTTGCCGACAAAATGCTCGATCAGCATATTGCTAGCTTTGTGCATAGTTACCCGCAAGTGCAGTTAGATATCACGGTGATTTCTGGGGGATTTAAAGATATTGCCCGTCTCGGTTTAGATTTCGTGATTGATATTAACCAACCGCATGACAGCCAATTTATCTCTAAAACCCTGCTCAGTTTTGAACGCAAAATTTACGCGAGCCCAACCTATTTAGAAAAATCGTCGGTGATTGAAACCATTGAAGATTTACAGTATCAATCGTTGCTCGGATTTCGAGTTACCAGCGGGTTAGTTGAAGACAAATGGACATTTCAACACACAGAAATAGCCGCTAATCACAAAGTTATCTGTAGTGATTACAACACATTATATAACCTCTGTTTAGGTGGAGCCGGTATCACCTTACTACCCGAAATTATTGTCCATAAATCAGTAGAAAATAAATTACTGGTGAATGTGCTTCCTGAGTTGAGCGCAGGTTTCAGTGACCTTAATTTGATTTACCCTTATGATGCAAACTTCTCGAGTGCGGCTAAAGTGTTAGTTGAACACCTTACAGGGTTAAACTAACCACGCTGTTATAACCCTCGCGATAATGCCCACTACTGATTTATACCGTTCATCATCACGTTTTCAGCAAATGCTTGTGGCCCTTTCAGAATGGCACGACCCACTGCCGCTAAATCAAGCCACTGATTCTCAATCGCCGTATCAATATAGTTAGCGGTTTCTATACCACCCACACCGATAATGCACGCCTGTAATCCTGCTTGCTTCAAGTAAGCGGCTTCTTCAACTAAGAAACCTTCACCGCGCCTTTCTTTCGGGCGATTCCAGCCCCCAATACCAGAAGAAACATCCAATATCACCACCCCTGCATCAATAAAATATTCACAGGATTCGACAATTTGCATCTGGGTAAGGCCTTGAGGATACAGGTCTTGCCCAGGCACTCTAACCATAATGGATAACTGGGTTTGCTGTTTAATTTGTTCGATAATTTCAACAATTAATCGTGCACGATTGCGCTGAGACCCCCCATATTGATCATCGCGTTGATTGGTCAAAGGTGATAAAAACTGGTTCAGGCCATAACCATGAGCGCAATGTAATTCAACAAAATCAAAGCCCGCTAGTTCAACCCGTTTGGCGGCATCTATAAATTGCTTTTTCAATACAGCAATATCATTTAGCGTCATCATTTTAGGAGTAGGTAAAATGCGATCATAGGCAGGAACCGTTATCCCTGATGGCCCCATTAGATCAGGGCAGACATCAAGTTGTGCCTTACCGCCGCAATGGGTTAATTGCAGTCCAGCTTTCGCACCTGCTTGATGAATAGCCTTAGCAATAGCCGTAATCCCAGCAATACAATCATCATCATGCACGCCTAGCTGATTAGGCTCACTGCGACCAGAAAACGCCACAAAACTATATTCAACCATAACCAGTCCCGCTTGGGATTGGGCTAAATTGGCATAATGGCGCAGTGTTTTATCGGTTACCTTGCCATCAAGTGTTGAAGTTTGCGAGGCCATTGGTGCGACAACTAAACGGTTTTTAAGTACATGCTTTGAGATGGTTAAGGATGAAAAGCGATTCATATCTGCATATCATTCAATTCATTTTTCAATATTGTAACTGACAAAATTCAAACAAATAAGCGGTTATCTTTGCTCATCTGGCGATAATATCTACCATGTTGTAAACCACAATTCACAAATTTAAAAAATGGGCCAGTATTCACTGACCCATTGTTATCAAAATATTTGAATTATTTTTTATCGTCTTTTAAGCCAATACTGTCCATCCAGTATTCAAAATTAACCAGGTTACCCGGTAATACAATACGGCTGCCAGGCTTGCTTAACCCATCAAGTTGCTTCATGTACTGCTCACCTAATTGCATCCTCAAAGCACTTTGACCACCTTCAGATGAAATCACCGAGGCTAACCGCTCAATCGATTCTGATGTGGCTTTCGCTAAGGTTAAAATCTCTTGGGCTTTACCTTCAGCCTCGTTAATGCGACGCTGCATTTCACCTTCAGAGCGGTTAATGGTTTCAGCCATGACACCTTCAGAGCGATTAATTTTACTTTGCTTATCACCTTCACTTTTAGCCAGTAATGCCCGGCGCTCACGCTCGGCGTTAACCTGCATTTCCATGGCATTTTTAACGGTTTCTGGCGGGGTAATATTCTTAATTTCATAACGATGAACTCGGATCCCCCAAATGGCTCCAGCCTCATCTAATACTTCCACAACCTTAGCTGAAATTAAATCCCGCTCTTCAAACGTGCGGTCTAAATCTAAGGTGCCAATCACAGAGCGCGTGGTCGTTTGGGCAAGCTGGATGGCGGCATAACGATAATCGGTAATGCCATAACTGGCTTTAACAGGGTCTGTCACCGAAATATAAATTACCCCATCCACTTCTACATTGACTTCATCGCTAGAGAAACACTCCTGTGGCGGCACATCAATGGTTTCTTCTTTTAAGTCATGAATGTAAGCCACTTTATCGACAAAGGGCACCAAAGCGTGAAAACCTGCATCTAATGTGCTGTGATATTTGCCTAATCGCTCAACAATGTAGGCTGATTTTGTCGGTACTAAACGAATAGATTGAAATAACTTCATCACAAAGATAGCAAAAATAATGCCCCAAATGGCCATTACTGCAATATCTGTATCTATGCCATTAATGATCATTAGCGAACTCCTTTTGCATTTGTCGATTGAGCGCCTGAAACAGCATGTGTTACTTGTTCCATACCTTCAAAAAAACCTTCCAGTTTTGCCATTTCTGCAGGCACAACAGACACTTCTGACTCGGCTAAAATCTTGCCAACTTGGCCAATAAATTGCTCTTTAAGTAACATGTTCATGGCATCATTTCCGCCATTGACGGTAAGCGCCTTACAGATCATTGCCATGCCTTCTGCTTTGGCATTAGCAATAATCGAGATTTCTTGTCCGGTACCAATCGCTTCATTAATGCGCTTTTGCTTTTGACCTTCAGATAAATTAATTGCCTCTTGACGCTCGCCCTGTGACATATTAATCATTGCCGCTTTCTCAGCATTGGCTAAGGTGATTTCAGCTCGTTTACGGCGCTCGGCTTCCATTTGTTTTTCAAGCGTATGAATAACATGGTGTGATGGGGTAATGTTTTTAATCTCATAACGCAACACCTTAATCCCCCATGGATCTGATGCTTTATCAATTTCACGTACAATAGATTCATTCAAGCTGTCACGCTCTGAAAATGTTTGCGATAAGGTCAACTTACCAATTTCCGAGCGCATGGTGGTTTGCGCTAAATTCACAGCGGCTTTACGATAATTTTCAATACCGTAGCTAGCAAGCTTGCCATCCATCACTTTTAAGTACACCAAGCCATCCACTTCTAACTGAGTATTATCTTTCGAAATACAACTTTGAGGTGGAACATCGAGCACTTCTTCACGGGTATCGTGGCGATACGCAACGCGATCGACAAACGGCACTAAAAAATGAAACCCTGGTTGCAACACGGTACGAAACTTACCTAAACGCTCAATGACATGCACTTCGCGCATAGGCACAATCAACATTAATTTATATAAAATAAAAATGATGAACAAAAATATTATGGTAAACATGAACATGCTCTATTCCTTTTGATTAAACATTAAGGTGGCCTAGTTTTGTAGCCTGCTACTCCAACAAAGGCTCGACCACTAATGCAATGTTATCCCGACATATAATTCTAACTTTGGTCCCCGATTTAATTTCGCTGCCATCCCCTAGTGCAGTCCAATCAGAGCCTAAACAACTAATACGTCCGGTTTGCTGACCTGGCCCGATAGTTTCCTTCACTATGGCTTGCTGATTATATAAATCTAACTCTTCATCGGTATTATCAACATGTGAATCGCCACCGACAAGTCGTTGGGTGACATGACGAAAACTTAACAGCAACACCATTGAAGATATGAACCACAGGGTCAAACTTTGAGCCATACCCTCTATCACTCCAAGCCCAAGCGCCGAAGCCACAATCAGACATGATGAGCCCAATAAAATAACAATACCGCCTGGGATGACAATTTCAGACAACATTAAAATAATGCCCAAACACACCCAAACCGTTATAGGATTTGCAAGCTCCATATTTCCCCCTGAAATAGAAATTTACACCCATTTAAAACACTAAACAGCAGTGCACAATAAATGACATATTATGTCAACCATACATGATAGGGGGAAAATTGCAAAGTGAATTTTTGCTTAACGAATATAAAACAAAACGCCCACCAGTTTGCACTGTTGGGCGTGATTTATTCGAGTATCGGTAAAACTAAACTGATATTAGCTCAGTAATTTTTTAGCTGCTGCAACAACGATAGATACCGCAACACCTTCGGTTTTCTTCATACTTGCTTCATCTGGGATCTCTTGCTGAGTGCGGTTTACAATCACACCCGCAACGCAGGCTGCACGCCAACCTTGTGTCGCACACATAGTAAATAAAGTTGCTGATTCCATTTCATAGTTCAGCACACCCATAGACTGCCATTCTTTCATTGAACCCACAAAGCGTTGAGTGATACGACCAGATACCGTGTCATAACGCTCTTGTCCTGGATAGAAAGTATCAGAAGAAGCAGTAATACCCACATGTGGTTCAAGACCTGCATCACGACATGCGGCAACCATAGCCGTTGTACAGTCAAAGTTAGCTGCAGCAGGAAACTCAAGTGGCGCAAAGTGCAAGCTGGCACCATCTAAACGCACTGATGCTTGGGTCACAATCACATCACCGACATTCACATTCGGTTGAATGGCACCGGTTGTCCCTACACGCAAGAATGTCGTTACGCCTAATTGTGCTAATTCTTCAACTGCGATAGACGTTGAAGGACCACCAATACCCGTTGAACAGACAACCACAGGCTTGCCATCTATGTAAGCTAAATAGCTAGTATATTCACGATGACTGGCAAGAAAAGTGGCACCGTCCATTAATTCGGCAATACGCTTCACACGCTCTGGATCGCCCGGCACAATCGCCAAAGTTGCGCCATCTAGCATTTTTTTGGTCAAACCTAAGTGGAATACGTCAGACATGCTGAACCCCTATATTATTTCTAAAATAAAACGCTGTGTTTCCTAAACAATACCTTAGTATGCATTAGGAAAAGGTTAACTAGATCACATTATTCTTCATCATCAAAAATAATTGTTACTGAATGATTACGAATCAAAAAACAGCGCTGTTAATCAACAAGGATCTCATTTTAGCAAGAATTAATCTAAAGAGTTGATAATTTGATTTACATCAACTTTTTTTTACCTATTTAGGCGTAGGTTTAAGTTAAGCAGTAAAAATAAATCACCCTACAAGGAGTTAAGAATGTTTCCAGAGTACCGCGACTTAATCACTAAACTAAAAACCACTGATGCGCATTTTACCCGTAAATTTGATGAACATAATCAGTTAGATGAAGAGATCAAACAATTAGAAACCCACAGTAGTAGCGATACCACGCCAGAAGTTAAAGTGCTTAAAGCGAAGAAGCTACACCTTAAAGAAGAGATTTTTGAAATACTCAAAAAACATGAAATGGCTTAAGTGTTTTAAAATAAGCTAAAAAAATTAAAGGACGCCTAGGCGTCCTTTATTGTTTATCAATAACTGAGTGTTATAGATAATAATCTTTAAGCGGCGGGAAACCGTTAAAGCATACAGCAGAATAGGTAGTAGTATATGCACCTGCAGTTAACCAGTACATACGGTCACCGATAGCTAAATCAACAGGTAAACCATAGCTGTAATGCTCATACATAATATCAGCACTGTCACATGTTGGTCCTGCGATAACACACTTATCTAACTCACCATTACGGTCAGTATAGATAGGGAACTTAATCGCCTCATCCATGGTTTCGATCAAACCAGAGAATTTACCTACATCGGTGAACACCCAACGCTCAAGTGCGGTATGTGATTTACGAGAAATCAGCACCACTTCAGACACTAGTACACCCGCGTTTGATAACAATGAACGACCTGGTTCTAGAATGATTTCTGGTAAATCGTCACCAAAATCTTCGTGTAAAAAGTGTTTAATTTGCTGGGCATAGGTTGCAAGCTCATTGGTTTTGTCTAAATAATTAGCTGGAAAGCCCCCACCTAAATTAATCATTTTTAGCACAATACCATGCTCGTCACGTAGACGATCAAAGATGCTTTTAACTTTACCAATCGCTGAATCCCATGCACCGATATCACGTTGCTGAGAACCAACATGGAAAGAAATACCATGCGGTTGTAAACCTAGCTCTTTGGCTAAAACCAGTAAATCGTATGCCATCTCATTTTGACAACCAAATTTACGCGACAAAGGCCAATCAGCCGTATGTGTACCTTCAGTAAGAATACGTACATACACTTTTGCGCCTGGCGCTTCTTCAGCAATCATACGTAAATCGGCTTCAGAATCTGATGCGAACATACGCACGCCTTGCTCGTAGAACGAACGTACATCTACACGTTTTTTAATCGTGTTACCGTAGCTGATTCTGTCAGGACTGACGCCAATTGAAGTCACCATCTCTAATTCATAGATAGATGCGATGTCAAAGTTTGAGCCTTTATCACGCAACAAAGTTAATACTTCTTTTGCTGGATTAGCCTTCACTGCGTAATAGACGTTCGCAAATGGAAAACTTCTTACCATGTCATCGTATTGTTTCGCAATGATTTGAGTATCAATGACTACAAACGGTGTTGGTTTGTCTTTCGCAAATTCTTTAATACGAGCGAAAGTGTCTTTGTCATAATAATCAGCTACATCAATAGATTGAAATTGGCTCATTAGGCCAGTGCCTCCTCATAGTTGGGCAAAAATAACTGGATGATGCTCTAACAAAAATCACAATAAATGCGTGTTTTGAACCACATCAAAAAACACGCGCAGTAAACGCTATTTTAAGAGTCAACGCAACGAATTTTTATGCGTTTTTGGTAATTTTTTATTCCTAAAAAATCATACATCTATTTAATTATGTCTAGCGGGTTATTTGCCCCACTATAGACCATTGTTAAAGTCAGCAGTTGCTCCCTCTATTCAAACAAAAATCAGCCTAAATAACAAATTATTAACCAAATTAAGTTTTTTAAAAGGCTGTCTACCACTGTAACTTCAGCATTTTTGCATCTTGAGCAAACTCAATGGATTGTATCTTTAAATCGTTTAATTTTATGATTGTCGCCTGCCCTTTTACTAGGGGAAACGCCGCCGTTATTTCCCCTTCACGGTCAAGTCCTAATGTAAATGGATAGTCTTGCATTTTAGGCACGGCAACATATTTGGCAATTAACGAGGGCATACCACTGATATCGGCCACATAGACTAAGTTTTCTGGACGTTGATCATCAGGTGTGTCGGCAAATGCTGCTTGAATAATCTCACCACCGTCCATATCACGACTAAAAAGTAACACTTTAGTCTCTGCGGTCACATTTAACGGTTTTTCAAACTGGTCCAGTAAACTGATTAGCACAAGTGTGTCGCCCACTTTAATTGCTGGGCGGTCAGCCACTGCCGCAGATGAAAATATCAGGCTGATGATTAAGATTAAATATTGCATTGGTTTCTCCAAAAGGTGTTTTCAGCAAGCTATCAACATAATATGAAACCTATCTGAAATGTGCGCCCTTAAGATGTCTTTTTATAAAATGGATCACCTTGTTATGCTATGGTTCACAAAAGTGCCTTAACGCCTTGTCACAAATATTGTTCTGTTTTAAAAGGGATAGCAAATGGACCAGCCAAGTTTAGATCAAGAACTCGCCCAACTTCAAAGCGCCTACAACCTTATCACTGAATTTTTGGTGCAATACAGTTTTCAACTCATCGGTGCCTTACTGATATTTTTATTAGGCCTATGGGTAGCGAGTAAGTCCGCCAATTTTGTTACCCATCAATTTGAAAAACATAACATTGATATCACCTTAAGCAATTTCACTTCAAACTTGGTGCGGATCATAATCATCATTATGGTCGCTGTGATCTGCTTAGGTAAATTGGGGATCAGTGTCACCCCTATGGTCGCTGCAATTGGCGCGGCCTCTCTTGGTGCAGGTCTGGCATTGCAGGGGATGTTGTCAAACTATGCTGCTGGCGTCACCATTATTGTCACTCGGCCTTTTGTCGTAGGAAATACCATAGAAGTGCAAGGCGTCAGTGGCGTAGTTTCACAGATAAAATTAGGGTTAACCATACTATCAAATGAAGAGGGCGAGCAAATTAGCATTCCGAATAAACATATCATCGGCGAAATTTTGCATAACTCATTTGAATACAAATTAGTAGAAAACACCTTGAATATCGACTATCAGGCCGATCCTAGCGCTGTGATTACCATTATTGAACAAGCCATTATGCAATCAGACAAGCTCAATAAACAGCAAAAACCTTTAGTGGGCATTAATGGTTTCAATAGCATAGGCATGGAAATGGGTATCCGATACTGGGTGCCCACAGCCCACTATTTTCAAGCTAAATATGAGATTAATCAGTTTGTTATTTTAGCTTTAAAACAAGCTAATATTGATATTCCCTGCCCCGTTAAAGAGATTCAAATTCAGCATTAATCTCTGGCGTACGACCGCTTTAAAGCGGTCTTTTACCTTTGCTGAAAATAATAAGACTTAAAAACACGACAAAAAGTCATTAAAGCTTGACACAACTTCTTAGTTAGCGCACCTTTAGGTAAAGCTTACTTTACATAAAGACAAGTTAACTTAAAAAGGAGTGTGAAATGACATCACCAGAATCCACTAATACAAACTGGAAACAACGCAATAACCTTAACACTAAGCGCTTAGCCAAATGGACTGCGGCCTGGGTTATTTCATTAGCCCTAGCTACCTTTGGTGATAAATTTATCTGGCAACAAAATGAGCTCATCACCGCAATAGCTATTGGGATAAACTTTCTGGTCGGGATCATGATGATCATGGTCAATAAACAGCACTTAATCGACTTAGATGAGTTACAGCAAAAAATACAACTTAACGCGATGGGATTAAGCTTGGGCATTGGATTAATTGTGGGTATTAGTTATTCAACATTAGACACAACCGGACTTATCAGCAGTCATGCCGAGATCTCCCACCTTATTATCGTTATGGCACTGACTTACATGATTGGCATTATTTTAGGCAATAGGAAGTACCAATGAAAAATCGCTTAAAAGTATTACGTGCTGAACGTGACTTAACCCAAGCACAATTGGCTGATTTATTAAATGTGTCACGACAAACCATTAATGCAATAGAAAAAGGCAAGTTTGACCCAAGCTTACCTTTAGCGTTTAAAGCCGCACGATTATTCGGTCTCACCATTGAAGATATTTTTGAAGATGAAGCGGTTGAATAATCAATCATTGCAATGGCGTTTATTGGCCAATTTAATTACACAAATGTGACTCTGCTAGAAGATGTTGAGTATCAATATCAGAGTCACAAAATTTTGTGCATAAACATACTATTTGGGTCTATGGGGTAGTCAGCAAATGTATCTCCTTCCTGAAAACCAAAACGACTATAAAGCTGCCTTGCGGGGGCGAAGAAATCCATAGTACCAGTTTCTAAACTGATTTTTTGGTAACCCTTGGTCTGCGCAAAGTCCAGTATGTGTTGTAATAGTTTAGCAGCAACGCCTTTTCGTCTATGGGCATTAGCTACGCGCATAGACTTTATCTCGGCATGAGTGGTTGTTAATTGCTTTATCCCACCACAAGCTGCTAATTGGCCATTATCCCATACCGTCCAAAACGTGATCTCGGGTTGGCGTAATTTTGACAGGTCAAGAGCATGGACCGACTCTGGCGGCGAAGTTGCATACATATCCTCTAAATGCTCATTGAGTAGCATGACTATTTCTGGCCCCAATAAATCATCAACACGTATTTCCATTTATTGCACGCTTCCTTTACTTTGCTTTAATCGTCAGTGTCTTAGCTACGACAAAAATAGGATATTAATCGCACTTATAGGCCGCGCTGCCATTCCTGCCTTAATGGCACCATACCTTGTAATGCCTGAGTCACTTGAGCCAACAATTGTGGTTTATCTTTACCTAACACACCTTTTAACACCAGATAATTAGAGGCATGATCGGATCTAAAGATGGTTTTATCCAGTTCAAGATGGCTGAGTAGTGTTTGCATTTCAACTAATAACCCGTGCTGATTAGGGAGTTCAAACTTGCCATCAAATGCCGCGTCCATTCGCGCGGTTCCTAGCGGCAATGTCACTACCAGTGTCGACAAATATTCCGGCTGAGCGGCGTTCATTAATTTGGCTGATGCGATAGCATGTTGTGTCGAGACTTTAGTCCCGCCTAAGCCCATTAAAATCATCACCGATGACTTGATACCTGCCTGCTTAATCTTAGTTAATGCCGCAAGTGACGACTGGTAGCTTTCACCTTTTTGAATTCGAGTAAGTACTTCATCGTCGCCACTTTCACAGCCGATATATAATAAAGACAAGCCCATTTGGCGAAGCTCTGCTAACTGTTCAACGGTTTTGTTTTTTAAATTGCGAGGCAAACAATAACTACTGATCCGAGTCACCGATGGCAAATGGGTATTGATTAACTCACAAATCGCTTTTAATCGATTAAAGGGCAAACTCATGGCATCACCATCGGCAAGAAATACTCGACTAATGGGATAACCAGATGCAGCGGCAACAAGGATATCTTGCTCAATACTGTCGACCTTTTGGGCACGGAATTGTTTTTGCGGCTGGGTATACATATCGCAAAAACTACAATTATTCCAACTGCATCCATTAGTAACCTGCAAAATTAACGACTTCCACTCTGAAGGAGGTCTAAACACAGGTTCGATATATTTTAACAAGATCACATCCTTCTCTAATGAGTCAAATTATAATGTTATGTCTCGGTTGACAGTGTAAATGACTAGGCCAAGATTAAAAAGTACTACCATTGCTTCAAATTGTTGTTATATTGACAAAAAAACACTTTACCAATGTATTTAGCTAACTAAATAATCACAATATTCGATAGCCTGAATGAGAGGTATTAGAATGGATCAAACAGCACTTGATATCAGTGAGCGTCGCGGTCATTCAATAGCGAATAGCGAGCATTGGGAACAAGCCAGCGCAGAGCAAAAGCTTGCTCTTTATGATTTGCATCGTTTTGGTTACCGCTTGTTGTTTGTAAGACACAGCTTAAAAGGTCCAATAGCTGTTGTTTGCCAACAAGATGATATTGCCGTGATATATCACGATGGTGAAGTTGATTTACGCCCTAAAATAACGCTACGTCATACTCACTAAATTATATCGCCATTAATCAATAAAAATATTCACTATTTCAGCCCTATAGGTTGAATATTGATATTTCTCACAGAAAGCATAAAAACAATAAGATAAACAATAACACTGTGTTAGATTAAGCATTGAAATGGATTTCAAGTTTTAACACACAATAGGTATATCAACATGGATGTCGCTTCCTATCAATTCCAAGAACAACGTCTGCCTCCGCTTTCCAATATTGAGCATTGGGAAAACACTTCTGCCGAACAAAAAATCGCATTGTATGATTTACATCGCTATGGCTATCGGCTGCTGTTTGTGCGTAAAACCGCTAATGGACCTTTGGCTGTTATAGCGCAAAACGATGATATTGCTGTTGTTGATCCCAATGGTTCACTCACTTTACAACATCAAATTACACTGCGCCAAAGCGAGTAAAAATATGGCTTAAAAAAGAGTGCGGTTGCACTCTTTTAGATATTTTTAATGAGTTAAGCAATAACCTGATGAAACACTTCTACATGGTGCGACTCAACTAGCTCTGGCATCACATTATGGAAATAATGTTGAATAGCCTCTTTTGCACAATGCTTATCAAACGCAGCGCGATCAACAAACTTTTCCACAAAAGCGACTTTGTTTTCATCATCAGCACTGACATTGAGCTCATAACGAATGCAACCGGGTTCTTTACGTGTGTCAGCAATTAAACTGACCAGCGCAGCCACTAGTGCATCTCGCTTACCTGCTTTCGCCACAAATTGTGCCACACAAACTAACTGAGTGTTATTGATTACATAATCCGACATTACTACTTCCTTAACATTGATACATCATATCGACATGGGGGATGCCATCTTCTAAATACACCTTGGAATGATTAATAAACCCAAGGCGCTGATAAAATTTCTGCAGCTGTTCTTGCGCGCCAATTTGTATGCCCGCGTCTGGCCAGTTGGCCAAGGCCTTTTTTAATGCTTGTTGCATGAGCGGCTCAGCTAAACCTTGGCCACGATGGCTTGGTGCAACCACAACTCGACCAATGCTAGCTTGAGGATAACTTAACCCTGGAGGCAAAATTCGGCAATAAGCCACGAGCTGGCCGTCTCGGTCTTCGGCAACCTGATGCAAGGTTTGCGGATGACGATCTTTTTCATCCAGTTCAGGGTAAGGACAATTTTGCTCTACCACAAACACATCAACCCGTAATTTGAGTATTTCATAGAGTTCATCACGTGTTAGTTGGTCAAACTTCAATGTACGCCAAATCACTACAGACTCCTTTTTATGTAATAAATTCAGGCGCATTGTAGCACTTGTTACTGCATCAGTGTCTATGCGCTGTGGACATGCTTTTCTATGCCAATGTGATAGCACATATTAAGCTAATCCTAGACTAAAATATTCTATCGCGATCCTAGCTCAAATTTTGCCAATTAGTGCTACGCTGCTTTTACGAATTGGGTTAAACGAAAACCCTCATTCTGTTTAAATTATTTCGTAACCGTAAACCCTTACATTTTTGGGAGTGCAACATGAGTAAAGAACGTAATAATTCTAAAGAAGCCAAAAAACAGCCACAACTGTCGTTAAAAGAAAAACGTGCAGCTAAACAAGCTAAAAAGGCGCCACAATCTTCTATCGTATCTAAAGCAAAATAATTTATCTTTAGGCCGATACTGAAATAAATACCGAGCATTGCTCGGTATTTTTGTTTTTGACTGTACACTTTTACCTTAGGTTTAAAGCTCTCTTTCTGAGGCGATCATTAACGTCTCAATCATCCGTTAACAATCCCCCACAGTGTTATTGGGCACTTTATCTTCAAGAGCACAACTCTTGTCTGGCAGCGTTAGCAAACCGAGCGCTAGGCCGCGGGTAGGTGTTTAATCTAAAACGATAGATTGCCCCAATGCAAAATCAACTTATTAACACCTTCGGACAAACCTAATCAGGCAATCCCAAATAGCGTGAGTAAAGCAAAAAAATGGGAGCCGATTAAGCTCCCATTACTGCTTTAACTGTATATCTTACTCTGTCGTCACAAACAGTTAAGATAGTTTAATTGCAGTGATTAACGTTGGAAATTATGGAACTTCTCAATACCGAATGATTTGCCTTCAGCGTGACAAGTTGCACAAGATTCGCTTGTTGGTTGAGTAAACCAAGTACCGTCGTTGCCATTACCTTTTTCAGCACTAATCTCGCCACCATTTTGTTGCATATGGTTCAAGGCTTGTGCATCGCTATGACAAGCAAAACAGTTAGCTGTGATTGGGCTAGCCATTTTGGTTTGGTCACCATTGTTAAATGCTTTAGCTCGAATATATTGATTAGGAATTGCATTCAAATCAACACCTTCAGCATGACACGATACACAATTGTCCGCATTTAAACTATCAGCTGAGTTAGCAATGTTATTACCATCCTGATCTTTTTTAGCACCTGAAAGTGCGTTGCCAATTCCCCAGTGCATGCTATGTACCATAGGGCCAAAGCCTGGTGCAGAGTTTTTCGCGCTTCTGTCTTGGCCATTGTTGTGACAGGCTACACAGTCGACACCGCCATCGTTATACGCACCATTTTTATGGTAGTTAGTTTCGCTATTATGGCAGGTTGTACAACTATCATTGGTAACCGCTAGGCGGCGCTCATATGGCACTTCTTCACTGCTGCTTTGGTTGATTGCATCTGAGTAAGCCGTAAATGATAACGACTCTTTACCGTCATTATCTGTCCAACCATCATAGCTTAGCGAAATTCGTGCTGAAGCCATAATATCTGCAGCATCAAAACCTGCAGATGGCGATGGGAAACAATGCGTCCGCGTACCGTCGGCATTATCGGTTTTAATCTCATCTTTTCCATGGCCAGCAAAGCGACCGACTACTGAGTTATTGTAGTAGCCATGCAAATAAGCACCGGCGTATACAATCGGAGTATCTGGATGATGACTGGTTAAATCATGGCTATAGTTATCGCCAATATGCACAGGAGTTTTGGTATCACCATCAAGCTTAAATAACGCCATTGTGGTACACCAAACACCGTTTTCATCTTTAAACGGGACCGATGTTTCAGCAGAGTAACCATTTCGCATGGCTTTTAAATTAGCTAAACCACTCTTTTGCGCATGGAAATCACGGGCATCAAAACCGCTACTGGTCGCACTCATTACGCGATCAAACTTAGCACCTTCAACACTGTGACAGTCAGTACAACCATTACCAGCAAGATTAGTGTTCATTACAGGTTCAGCGTGACAGGTATAACAATTAACTGGGGTGAAATCTTTTTCAAATTTTTGGTGATTGATGTGACCCAACTTCTGCATGGTGTTTTTAGCATAGCCACCTGTGTTTAAAGATGAACCATCTTCAGCAATATCGCGCGGGACATTGTTGTGACACACCATACAGCCGCCAACAAAATCCACTTCGCCATCAGTATTTAATGCGACATATCCACTGTGTCGAATATCTGACGTGGCATAATCAACGTGGCATGAATAGCAGGTTTCAGTGGTACTAGTATGGGTCATTTCAGGCTTATCAATGATGATATAAGGTGATTTAGCAATTTCACCGCCGCCCACTTGTAAACGGATCAACCCTTCTGTGTCTGCTTGTACCGCAGCCATTGGCGCGACAAATTGATAATTGCCATTATCTAACATTTCCAATGAAGCGCCTTCTGTTGGTTTGTCACCGCCAACCGTGGCATTACCACCGACACTGCCATCACGGCTGCGCTGAATACCTTGTTCAGTCATAGCGGCAAGGTAAACAGAGGCATCTTTTAATCCAGCTATCGCTATGCCATCTTCGTTAGTAATCGCAAACTCAATCGTCAACTTACCTTCTTCAACCATGTGGTTAATCATTTCCACATTAGTGATTGTGGATGTTTCCACCACAGGAGGCACTGGACCTGGTCCTGGCTCTCCGGGTTTACCAGGCTCTCCTGGTGCGCCATCTTTACCATCACTTCCGCAAGCAACAACTCCCATTGCCGTCGCAATGAGAAATGCAATTTTACATACATTCATCTTGTTCATCATTCACTCCGTTTTTCTTATTATAAATACTACTTATTAGGTATAACCCGTTTAGATAATAAGCAGCTTCAATAAACAGCAACGAGAGCAAAATCACATAAAGTCTTACCAAATATATGGAAACAGCTGTTTTAAGGTAAAAATCAGATATAGATCTTGTTTTCAAAAGGCTAATCCATAAAAATCTAAATTAGCAAATATTAAAACTAATACAATACAGAAAGATACAGCATGACTCGAGCCACTCCAATTTGTCACTAAGCCCCCACAGTCTAGAGATACCGCGGTGAAAAAAGCTATCAATAACAACTTTCAGACAATAAAAAAGGCCCTAAAGGCCTTTAATATTACCAACGCTGAAATACGTCACTATTTGTTCATCCTACGAGTTGTTCATGCTACGAGCAACAACCGGTATCTTTGTGTTTTTTTGGCAGTTTATCCCACAACACTTTTGCCATCAACGCAGCAAGTACGATCCCCGATATAGCCACTACGCTTTGTGGCAACAATTCGTGCTCTGGGCCAATTTGTGGGATCACTTCAAATCCGAAGGTGGCGACTAAGTAATTCACCAACATCCCCGAAATCAACGCCACGCCAAGTACTCCACCCAGATAACCAATTAACGCACGTTTTCCCAACTCTTTACTAACGACACCTAAGGTCGCAATGTTAGTGGCTGGCCCTGCCATCATAAACACCAACACAGCCCCTGGGGATACACCGGCCAGTAACAATCCTGCCGCGATAGGTGTTGATGCCGTTGCGCAGATATACATGGGCACAGATACTAATACCATCACCAGCATAGCCAAAATGCCATCACCCCATTTCGCTAAAAAGTCGCCTGGTACATAGGTTTGCACTAAGGCGGCAAAAAATAAGCCCACCAATAACCATAAAGTAGTGTCACGGACTAAATCAGTTGCAGCATAGTGCAAACCTGAGCCCACTCGGCTTAACATTGAATTTTGTTTTAATGCTGTAGCCATATCATCGGTTGAAGCGCAGCAACTTTCAGTAGTTTCATTCGCTTTAGGTTTAACGTTAGCTTGATCAGCAGATTTACTACTACAGCAACTGGCTTTAGCCGGGACTTCAGCATAGGTTTTAGCATCTGAGTGAGTTTGGGCTGACGAGGCAGAAGTTTTACTGCAACAGTTCGATGTGTCGGGTGCTTTTTCAACGGATGTTGCACTACAACTGGATTGCTTCTGGCTTAAATGATCCGCAGGTTTATCTGCCACGGCCTTAAACGACTCAGCTTGGAACAACTTAGTTTCAGCCACAGCTGGCTTAAAGCTCATCGTTGTTATCGCTTTAGGTTTAGCTGGCTGGCTTGCACAGCAACTGCTAGTTTTTTTTGCTTCAGCTAATGCAACGGCAGGCTGTTCCTCTGCTGTATGGCTAGCTTTATCATTTGGCTTGCCATCATCGTCATCTCGACCGACTAATAAACCAGCAACAACGGCACTGGTAATCGCCGCAATTGGACGCACTATCGCCATGAAAGGACCAAGTAACACATAAGAAACCGTCACGGAATCAACACCGGTTTCAGGCGTTGAGACTAAAAAGGAGGTTGTCGCAGCTTTTGATGCACCAGAGCGGCGCAGCCCAACTGCAGCAGGAATAACGCCGCAGGAACATAAAGGTAACGGCGCCCCTAATACTGCCGCTTTCAGTACGGTTTTAAACCCATGCCCCCCTAATTGCTTTTGCATCCACTCCATCGGCACAAACACTTTCAACAAACCCGCCAATACTAGCCCTAATAATAACCAGGGAGCAGACTCTAAAAACAAATGAATAAAGTTTTCAATTAACATAACAACATCTCCAACGGCTCGACTTTTACAAACCGCTTTGGGCTAGTACAGATAACAAAAGACCACAAAGTAACTGATAAAGGTATGACTTTACTTAGATGCATGATGATGACCTTTGTGCGCAATCTCATTTTTGGCATTCAGTTGTTTATCTTCCGACTCAAGCGCTTCTAAAATACTGCAATGCTCAGCGCTATCTGGACCGCCACAGCAGGCGTTTGATAAGCTTTGCAGTGAATTAGCAAATTGAGTTAACTCGATAATTTTTGATTCAACCTGTTCAAGTTTATTGTCTACCATGCCTTTTACATCAGCACAGGCCCAATTGGCTTTATCCAGCTCAATAGATAACAATTCAGATATTTCATTCAAGGTAAAACCAACGGTTTTAGCGCGAAGAATAAAACGCAATCTTGCAGCATCCTCTTTTGTATACAGTCGATAGCCAGATTCAGAACGACTTGAGGGCGCTAACAAACCGTGCTTTTCATAAAAGCGTAACGTGTCTGCCTTGATATCGCATTGACTTGCTAACTCGCCTATTCGGTACATAAGCATCCCGTTTTAGATAAGTAAACCACTTGAATATAGGTCCAGTATAAACCTTAGAGTTTAATCTAAGGTCAAGGGTTTTAATGCGTTTTATTATATGTTGCGTTGTTCGGATTTCAATATTGTGAAATCACGCAGAAAAAACACTCAAGCCCTATGGTTTACGGTAAAATACGCGCGCTTTAACGGCACTCATAATAATCACAATAAGCAGCTGCACATTTTGTTCAAATAATGAACCCGAGGAACTTTGGCAAAACAGATTCTCTTTTGGTATTAAACACCATCAATCACGATGAATCTGCTTTGCGAAAGATCCTTGAAATTAAATAGTGGACCCTGTACCTACATGAATACTGTCAGACCAATTCGTCGCGCGCTATTAAGCGTTTCAGATAAAACTGGAATCCTTGAATTTGCACAAGCTTTGCATGCTCAAGGTGTTGAACTGTTATCTACCGGAGGCACTGCAAAGTTGCTGGCCGATAACAATATCCCTGTTATGGAAGTTTCTGATTACACAGGTCACCCTGAGATCATGGATGGTCGTGTCAAAACATTGCACCCTAAAGTACACGGTGGCATTTTGGCCCGCCGGGGTATTGATGAAATCGTGATGGAACAAAACGGTATCAAGCCTATCGATTTAGTCGCAGTAAACTTATACCCTTTTGCGGCAACTGTTGCCAAAGAAGGTTGCACATTAGCTGACGCAGTGGAAAACATCGATATAGGTGGTCCAACAATGGTGCGTTCTACGGCTAAAAACCATAAAGACACGACTATTGTGGTAAATGCTAAAGATTACGGCCGCGTGATTGCTGAAATGCAAGCGAACAACGGCAGCACAACGCTTGAAACCCGTTTTGATTTAGCGATTGCCGCGTTTGAGCACACAGCTGCATATGATGGCATGATCGCCAACTACTTCGGTACTATGGTGTCAGCACACAGCAAAGATGAGTGTCACGAAGACTCAAGCTTCCCGCGTACATTCAATACTCAGCTGATTAAAAAGCAAGATTTACGTTACGGCGAAAACAGCCATCAAAAAGCGGCGTTTTATGTTGATGCACACATTGATGAAGCCTCAGTTGCCAGTGCAACTCAACTACAAGGTAAAGCCTTGTCTTATAACAACATCGCTGATACCGATGCTGCACTTGAGTGCGTTAAAGAGTTTGAAGGCCCAGCTTGTGTGATTGTTAAACACGCCAACCCTTGTGGTGTCGCATTAGGCAGTACGATTTTAGAAGCTTACGAGCGTGCTTTCAAAACAGATCCTACATCGGCATTTGGCGGCATCATCGCCTTCAACCAAGAGTTAGATGCAGATACTGCCAAAGCGATTGTAGACCGTCAGTTCGTTGAAGTCATTATCGCCCCTAAAGTTAGCCAAGCTGCACGTGATATTGTTGCCGCTAAAGCAAACGTACGTTTATTAGAATGTGGCGAGTGGAGCACTAAAACGACAACTCAAGACTTTAAACGCGTTAACGGTGGCTTATTAGTACAAGACCGCGACCAAGGCATGGTTAATGTTGAAGACGTTAAAGTGGTTTCAAAACGTCAACCTACTGCTGAACAGCTAACTGACTTAATGTTCTGCTGGAAAGTGGCTAAGTTTGTTAAATCAAACGCGATTGTTTACGCTAAAGATGGCATGACAATAGGTGTAGGCGCAGGTCAAATGAGTCGCGTTTACTCAGCTAAAGTGGCTGGCATTAAAGCCGCTGATGAAGGCTTAGTGGTTGAAGGGTCTGTTATGGCATCTGATGCATTCTTCCCGTTCCGTGATGGTATCGACGCTGCAGCCGCTGCGGGTATCAGTTGCATCATCCAGCCGGGTGGTTCAATTCGCGATGAAGAAATCATCGCCGCAGCCGATGAACACGGCATTGCTATGGTGTTTACCGGAATGCGTCACTTCCGTCACTAATCAGATTTGACGCCACTTATTTTCTAAATCTAAGTGGCGTTTTTGACTTTAATTTTTAACATATTAGAGCCAGCCGTTGTTTCAAGTTCAATGAAAGTAGGCGGAGCTTATAAGTATAAGTGAGCATACTTGAAGCAGAAATTGGAACAATGGCGCAGCTATAAAAGGATTAAAAAATGCAAGTACTTGTAATTGGTGGCGGCGGTCGTGAACATGCTTTAGCTTGGAAAGCAGCGCAGTCTACTCAAGTTGAAAGAGTGTTTGTTGCACCAGGTAATGCGGGCACATCATTAGAGCCAAAATTAGAAAACGTTGCAATTAAGGTTGAGGCTATTTCAGAGTTAGTGAAATTTGCCCAAGATAACAAGATTGAACTTACCATTGTTGGCCCAGAAGTGCCGTTATCATTGGGTGTTGTTGATGCATTTAACGAAGCAGGCCTGCCCATATTTGGCCCAACCCAAGGCGCTGCTCAACTAGAGTCTTCAAAAGCTTTCACTAAAGACTTTTTAGCACGCCACAATATTCCAACCGCTGATTATTCAAACTTCACCGCCATCGAACCTGCCAAAGCTTACGCTGCTGAGCTAACCGCTAAAACAGGTTTCCCTGTCGTGATTAAAGCCGACGGTTTAGCCGCGGGTAAAGGCGTAATTATTGCTGCCAACCAAGTTGAAGCAAATGCAGCCATCGAAGACATGCTGGCTGGCAACAAATTTGGCGAGGCGGGTTCACGCGTTGTTATCGAAGAATTCTTAAAGGGCGAAGAAGCCAGTTTTATCGTTATGGTAGATGGTAAGAACATCTTAGCTATGGCCACCAGCCAAGATCATAAAGCCCGTGATAACGGCGATTACGGTCCAAACACTGGCGGCATGGGTGCATACTCACCAGCACCTGTGGTCACTCAGGCGGTACACGACTGGACCATTGCTAATGTTATCCGCCCAACGGTTGAT
This sequence comes from Shewanella aestuarii, assembly GCF_014647215.1. GTDB lineage: Bacteria > Pseudomonadota > Gammaproteobacteria > Enterobacterales > Shewanellaceae > Shewanella > Shewanella aestuarii. Next base: position 73,607 of record NZ_BMOT01000002.1, on the reverse strand, counting down.
GGCATGGCTGCTGAAGGCAATGTTTACACAGGCTTTTTATATGCAGGCCTGATGATTTCTGCTGATGGTAGCGCAAAAGTACTCGAGTACAATTGCCGCTTTGGCGACCCTGAAACTCAGCCCATCATGATGCGCCTGCAATCTGACATCGTTGAACTGTGCCTGGCTGCCACCCGTGGTGAACTCGATAAAGTCAGCGCTGAATTTGATCCACGCCCTGCTGTTGGGGTTGTATTAGCGGCTGGCGGTTACCCAGATGCGTATCGTAAGCATGATGTCATTGATGGTTTGTCTCTTGGCGATAACAATGCCAAGGTATTCCACGCTGGCACAGAAATGAAAGACGGTCATGTGGTAACAAATGGTGGCCGGGTGTTATGTGCTACGGCATTAGGTAACACAGTCACAGAAGCACAAAAAGCGGCTTACGCTTTAGTCGATGCTATCCATTGGGATGATGTCTACTTCCGTACTGATATCGCTTACCGCGCCATTGCACGTGAGCAAGGTAAAGCATAAACCGCTAAGCCTTAATTAGGGAGCAATAATCCCCATTGGCTAAAAAATCCCTGTGATAGTTGTATCGCAGGGATTTTTTATTAGCCAGATAAAGACTATTCAGTTTGAGCTTTAGGTTGTTCTTTTGCTAATGGCACGGCAACCTGTGTGGTTAAGCTTAGAATTAACATACCAACAAGAATAGCAATCACAACCGAGAGCAAACGTAAAAATTCAGCAGATAAAGAGTCCGTACCTTGATGATGAATCACTTGATAAGTGAGGACAATAAAGTTGGTGAATAGCAGTTGATAAACGCTAAAGCGACATTGCTTTCGTATGCTATAACAAGCCAATTGAAGCCCACAAAATATGGTAACGCCAATGAGCACCCAAGTCGGTAAACCACACATAGACAACAACATTATGGGCAAGGTAAACAATATCCCCAAAATGGTGGTGACCACTTTATTATAACTAAATACTCGATGATCATTTGCTATCGGAATAGTGATCATACTGCTAATAGTGAGGGTGATTAATATGGTTTGCGAGCTACCCACACCAATCAAGACAGCCAACACCAAACACATTGCCGTGGCTTTAAAGATAATTAAAGCAAGGTTAGTTTGCGCACCTTCTTTATGGGTTTCATCCATGGCAATATCTTTCTCATCGCCAGGGAAAAGCCAAAAGCTAACATACGCAACAATAATAGCAATTAAGAAAGCTTTAAACATAACCCAAGGTAACACATCAATTTGAGCTCCCATTTGAAAATTCATAACGGTCATAATAATGACCACAATCGATATCAAACTTGCCATAATATCTTTGGGGTTATCATGACTGCGATAAAAGCTCCAAAAAAAGAGGCCCCAACAAAATAAACCATAGCCTGTAGGAGTGTCGTGCAATGCACCGCCTAAAAATACCAAAACAAAACTGACAAAAAACAATATCAATAGCAATTTCAATGACAGGTTTATAGGTGGCTTCGATGGCATTAATGTCAGCAAAATAACCACAAAGACGGGGCTTAAAAATGGCATAATCGCGCCACTGTATTGCAAATAAAACAACAGCAATACAGGGAAAAATACCAATCGAATTATCGGATTAACCGCACTATGAAACATAAGTCCATACACTCACTACGCGTATCCACAGTTTCGCCAGTAACTCACCAAAACTGCTTTGTTCAGTAAAAAATGCGACTGTTGCTTGCGAGCCGTAGCGAATATTTTTCGGTACATCTTGGTTTTCAAAAACGATATTAACTGGATAACGTTGCGCATTCATGGAATGAGTATCCGCCATCAAAAAACCAGTATTTTGATCAATATTGTTACTGCCGCCTGTTCCCCAGCCAATACTGTCAACCTTGCCCCTAAGCACTCGTCCAGGCAAAGCATCAAGAACAATTTCCACTAATTGCCCTTTACGAATATGCTCAAGTGAATTTTCTCTCACTAATGCAGAAATCCAAACCCCTCGTGGGTCAATAAAGGTTAAAATAGGCGTACCCACACTGGCTTTTTGACCTAATGTGAGTTGTAAATTTGTCACAACGCCTTTTGAAGGCGCCAGCACTTCAGTGCGTTGTAAATCAAGCTGGGCTTTTTCTAGGTTCGCCATGGCAGCTAAAAGCTGAGGATTATTTTCACCTTCTGGGCCAAGGTTTTGTTTCGCTTGTACTAATGATGCTTCAGCAGCTTCATAGCTGGCTTGAGTTCTATCTCGTGATTCGGTTGCATTATCTAAATCAGCTTTACTTAGGACGCCTTGGTCAGCTAACTCCATCACTCTAAAATATTGTTCTTTAGCATTGTTACGTGCCGCGGATGCATCAACGACTTTCGCTTGCGCGACTGCCACTGCCGCTGTACTAGCCCCAATATTCTGTCCTGCTATGGTTAAATTTGCTTGCGCAGATTGTAGGGCAATTTGATAGTTTCGTGGGTCGATTTTAAATAACACACTACCGGCTTCAACCACCTGATTATTTTTTACATTCACCTCGACCACATTTCCGTTCACTTCACTAGCAACTCGAACAAGGTAGGAGTGAACTCTTGCCTCTCCCGTCATAGGCGTTACACGATCAGCCCACAGACTATAAAGCCACACAAAAAGAATGACTCCAATGATATAAAAACTGAGCTTACGAGATGACTTTTCAGCGGCCGACATGTGATTATTCTCTTATTTTATTAATAGTTATGATTCTAGCAAAATTAATAGTAAGTGGAAGAAATGGATCAAAAATAGCTGATTTTAACTAACCTGATGAAGTTGTTTGGTTCGCAAAATAGATGCGAAACAAACGCCATATTCACAAAATTGCGAAAATTAGAATAATAAAAATAAACCTCATCGGATTGTATGCATATTTAGGCAACAAATTCTCAGTTTTTAGCATAAATACCAACTTTGCCGAAAACTTTAATCACTCTTAGCCACAAAACCTAACTAAGATTTGCCACCAAACCGCATCAACACAAGGTTTAAGCTCGACTTTGCTGTGTGACCTGTGTCACGATAAAGCGAGATAACAAGTTAGTAACAAGCTAATACGGCTAGTGTAAAACAGCTTATAACTCCCCCGGATGAGTTTATAAACCCACATAACACATCACTACCCGTTGACTATAAATATAATAATAAATCATCAAAGGGATCCACTTATGCCTGACACTCAGCACAAGCAACCTAGTTTGCTTGACGCCCTTATTCCTGTGTTTGCTCTGATCATTATGTTAGCAGCTGCGGTGTATCTTTTTTCATCTGATAGCTCATCTGGTGCGAATCAAATTGCTTTAGTATTAGCAGCCTGTATCGCCATGGTGATCGGATTTAAAAATGGTTACAGCTGGAATCAAATGGAGCGTGGCATAGTTAAAAGTATCGGAGTAGCAACTGGCGCTTTATTAATTCTATTTAGTGTTGGATCGCTGATCGGTACTTGGATTTTAGCTGGCACAGTGCCCACCATGATTTATTACGGTATGCAGATACTGAACCCACAATATTTTTACAGTGCATGTTGTGTGTTATGTGCAATTGTCGCATTAAGTATCGGCAGCTCATGGACAGTTGCTGGCACCTTAGGTATTGCGCTGATTGGTATCTCATCAGCAATGGGACTAGATGTTAATATCACCGCGGGTGCCATTATCAGTGGCGCCTACTTTGGTGACAAAATGTCGCCTATGTCTGATACCACCAACTTAGCTCCTGCGGTTGCTGGAACAGATATCTTCAGCCACATCAAACACATGACCTGGACAACCGTACCCAGCATCATTATCGCGCTTATTGGCTTTACCTTTTTAGGATTAACCGCTGAAGCCACCCCAGTAAAAAATCAACTTGCCGACAGTTTAGCCCTGCTTGAACGTACCTTTGATCCAGGTCTGCACTTACTGTTTCCGTTGCTGGTCGTGTTGTATTTGGCCAATCGAAAAATGCCTGCGTTTCCGACAGTAATTTTAGGCACATTGGCGGGTGCCATTTGCGCAGCTATTTTCCAATATGATAACGTGCTGGCATATGTGCATGATGATGCTATATCTCCCCTATTAGCTTTAGTAAAAGGGATCTGGATTGCCATGTTTGATGGTTATGTGGCTAACACAGGTGATGATGTTTTAGATAACTTATTAAGCCGTGGTGGTATGAGCAGCATGGTAACAACCGTCTGGTTAATTCTGTGCGCCATGGCCTTTGGGGGGGTAATGGAAGTCACAGGTCTTTTGGGGCGAATTTTACAAAGTATTTTAACCCTAGTTACCGACACCTCTAGTTTAATCATCACCACCTTGGGAGTATGCATTGGCGCCAATGTGATCACTGCCGATCAATATATTGCCATAGTATTGCCAGGGCGCATGCTAAAAATGGAATACACCAATAGAAAACTGGCCGCGATTAATTTAAGCCGTGCCCTTGAAGATTCTGCCACAGTCACCAGCCCATTAGTGCCATGGAACACCTGCGGTGCCTTTATGGCCAGCACATTAGGCGTGGCTACCGTGGCATATTTACCCTATGCATTCTTTAACTTAATTTGTCCATGTGTCAGCGCATCTTATGCATACTTCAATTTCAAAATTGAGCCATTGGATGAAAGCCAAATTCATGATGGCACTGTAGTCGGTTAACCCTATAAACTGACCGATACAATTGGATGAAAAACCACTTTAACCAAAGCGGTCTTTCATCCAGCCATAATGGTAATACCCCCATTGGCCTAAGCGTTTAAGCTGACCAAAAGGCAATATCGATACAGGCTGAGCGGGTAAAGGTTGACGATATAAAGGTAAGTTGGGTGATGTGATACCCGCCATACTTTGGGCTAGTCGATAAGCTGCCTGGCTACTAAAGGACACTCCGGCGCCACAATACCCTAAGCTATATCCGACGCCATTTTGTGAAAACACATGCGGCATATCATCAAATGATGCCGCTATCCAACCCGTCCAGTTATAGGCAATCGCTTTGCGTTTTAATGCAGGAAAACACTTGTCCAAGGCCATTTTTAGCCTTTGTCCATACACAGGGTTAGCACCATCTTTACCCCATACTGCGCCGCGACCACCAAACAACAAGCGGTTATCAGGCAATAAGCGGTAATAATATTTTAATATCCGAGTATCCATGGTGACTTGCGAAGTATAAATGCCTGCTTGCAGTAGTTCATCGGCGGTCAGTGGCTCAGTCACAATGACATTACTTAAAATCGGCAAATATTTATGATCAATGATCGGCGAAAATTGTTTTGGGGTATAAGCGTTACCAGCACAAATCACCCTGTTGGCAGTAAGCTCACCTGACTCGGTTATCAAGCGATGTTTTCCGCCTGCTTGTTGCCATTCAAGCACGCAAGATTGCTCCGATATCGCAACCTTTGCTTGCTGCACCATCTGCTTATAACCGAGTAATAATTTTAATGGATTAATCCCAAAACCATCATTAAGCCTTAATGCACCATAGGCTTGCTGATGGTTCATATATTGTTCACGAAAAGTGTTTTGGTCGATAAACTCAGCACCATCACCAAAATGTTGTTGAATGAACCCTGCTGCGGCTTGCAGTTGTGCAAGTGCTTTGGGGTTATGAGCGACTTTTAAGTAACCTGTATCTTGCACCTCACAACTAATTTGATGATGTTTAATTAATCCTGATACGCGCTCGACCGCCTCGGTAAATTCAGCATAAATACCTTTAGCGGTATCAATACTCCAACGCTCAGCCATGGCGCTATACCCTAAACGCCCAGAGCCTTTAAGTACAAAACCCGCATTGCGAGCGCTGGCACCAAAGCCAACCTGATTAGCTTCAAGCACGTGGCAATCAATATTAAATTCAGTTGCAAGGTAATAGGCGGTTAATAATCCGGTGTAGCCGCCGCCAATAATGGCGACATCAGTTTGCTGACAGCCTTTTAGTGCGGCATCTGGCGGAGGTAGTTGAACCGTACTCGCCCAATAACTATTCGGCTGAGGTTGCTGCTGTGGCGTGCTATTAACTAGGGGGTCATAAAGTTGCATTGGGTTAGCCTAATAACTGTAAAAGTTGATCCCAATTGCGTGCCATTAACACCAAAAGTACGGCACCTAAAGGAATAAAAATAATCAATTGAACCAATTTCAAATAAAGTACTACTTTTGACAGTTTCAGCTTCTCTAACTCGAGCTTGCTTAATTCGAGTGTAAGCAACTCACACTCTTCTGCTATTGTCTTAGGTGCTTCTGACGATGTTTGAATGGCTGTTTTCATCACTTAATCCCTTAAAAAATTAACAACATTTCACAGGCGACACAGTGGCAATCAACGCCGCAAAGCACACAGATATAATCTTCTCCCATGTGTCGTTGATGCCAGCGCTGGGGATGCTGCTTAATCAATTTTCCACCAGCTTTAGTAAAATATCGTACCGCAGCATTATTGGGACTTTGTTGCCACAAATGACTCACGCCAGCTTTAGCACCTTGTGCCATAACCGCTTGTTTAGAGGCTTGTAAAAGTTGCCCACCTAATCCTTTACCTCGACCATGCTCGGCAATGGTATTGGATTTAAAGTAACACACATCAATAAAGTCAAACCCCCATTGCTCGACTGTACACCATTGATCCTGCTGCCATTTACCTGCGGCATAGGTTAATCGAAAACCCAGTAATTCATTGTTTTCAATAGCGACAAAGTTGGCATTAATACCATTTTTTATGCCCTTGTGATAAATGGCTGTCAGTTCATCCATATCCATATACCCCTGACCATGCACTTGTTCACCAAGTTCTAATACCGCTTTAAAATCATCTTGTTGTAACGCTCTTATCATGTTTTTATTCTTTTTTTTGATAGCAAGGAAAGTCATTTTTGTTAATTTACAGGCCAATTTAGCATAACAAAATAACCTGAAACTAACGATGTTAAACTTTTGTGATAATTTAGCGATAACCCAGTGAACTCCCTTTGTCATACTGACTGCAATTAAACAAAAGGAGCTCGGTTATGAAAAGGTCATTAGTTAACGCTAGCATAGTAGCAGCAGGTTTATTCAGTTTATCAACTCAAGCCGCAGACATTGAAGTCAGTGTCACCAACCTTACCCATGGTAATCACTTTACGCCACTGTTAATAGCCGCTCACACCAGCGACAACCATTTATTTCACGTCGGTGAAATGGCGACTCCGGCATTGCAAAAAATGGCTGAAGGCGGCGACATAGCGGATCTTAATACTGCGGTAACAGGTGCAAATGGTGTCACCTCTGCAAACCCAGCCATGGGCTTACTTACAGCAGGAGCAAGCGTTAATGCTGTCATGCTAGAGACTGGCGAAAACACTCATCTGTCTATCGTGGCAATGGTGCTGCCAACCAATGATGCATTTATTGGTTTAGACAGCTGGAAAATTCCAACTGAAGCAGGAACTTACACAGTTTATGTCAACGCCTACGACGCAGGCACAGAAGCCAATGATGAAATCATTAATGGCGGTGGTATGTCGGGTGTTGCTGGTATTCCTGCGGCTCCCGGTGGAGATGGCGGCTCGAATGGCACGGGCGTAATGGACGGTGCAGATAATATGTACGTGCACACTCATCCAGGCGTATTAGGTGATACCGACCCCGTTGGTGGAGCCAGCGATTTAGACAGCCGAATTCACCGCTGGTTAAACCCTGTGGCCAAAGTTGTGGTCACAGTAAAATAAGGAGGTAAAACATGAAAACCACCGACATTAAACTTAAACCCAGCTTACTTGCCCTAGTGATTGCCACGACATTACTTAGTGGCTGTGGAGATGACGTTGTTGTGCCAGAGCCAACACCTCCAGTAGTTGTTATGCAAACCTTTACCGTCACTGTAACAAACCTCACTGCAAATCAACTTATGTCGCCAGTGGTGTTAGCATCGCACAGTGCAGACGCTATGTTGTGGCAAGCAGGTGAAACCGCAAGCCTTGCGATTGAAAAAATGGCTGAAGGTGGTGATACCGCAGATATTGCCGCACTAGAAGTGATCACCAGCAGCGTAAATGGTACAGGCATGCTGATGCCAGGTATGAGTGAAACCCTAACTTTAACGTTAGCAGAAGCGGATGTCGCCAACATCAGTTTGGCTACCATGTTGGTCAATACCAATGATGCTTTTACAGGCATTAATAGTGTCAACATTGCAGGTATGGCTGTGGATATGCCAACAATGATGCATTACATGGCCTACGATGCAGGTACTGAAGCTAACACAGAAGCCAAAGGCAGTATGCCTGGTCCTGCTGACGGCGGAGAAGGCTTTAATACCGCCCGTGATGATGTGGATTTTGTCCATATTCACCCAGGTGTGATTAGCCAATATGATGGTTTAACAGACTCAGTACTTATGCCGTCTCATCGTTTTGACAATCCAGTGCTAGCCGTTACCATTATGCGTACTGAATAAAATTTCAACACTGGTGAAATTTTATTGCCTCAACACAGGTCTTTTGCAAAGTATGCAGGGATCTGTCTTGAGGGATACACATGAATCATTCGGCAAAACATAATGGACACACAAGCCCACAACATATTTTATTGGTTGAAGATGAACAAGATTTAGCCAAGTTAATTTTGCTGAATTTATCAGCGTTGAATTATCAGGTATGTCACGCCACCACATTAAAGCAAGCCATGAAAATCATCGAACATAAAAAGCTCGATTTGATCTTAATGGACAGAATGCTGCCCGACGGCGATGGGCTCATGCTGTGCCAACAGCTCAGGCAAGCACAAAAAGAAGTGCCAATTATGTTATTAACCGCCAAAGACTCTGAAGCTGACATAGTATTAGGGCTTGAAGCGGGTGCCGATGATTACCTGGTAAAACCTTTCAGTGTTTTAGAGCTGCGCGCTAGAGTAAAAGCCCATTTACGACGTGGGCAAGTTCAGCACGAACTTCAGCAGCAACTTGATTTTAACGGTGTCAGTATTAATGCCAGCACACGTGAAGTTCTGGCGTTTAATAACGCATTAGCGTTAACAGCACGCGAGTTCGATTTGCTCCTTTTTCTTGCCCAGCATCCACAGCAAGTGTTTAGCCGGTTACAGTTATTAGAAGCAGTGTGGGGCTATAACTACAGCGGATACGAACACACAGTCAATAGCCACATAAATCGCTTACGTAACAAACTGTCCCGTTGCTCAGAACACGACTTAGTCAAAACCGTCTGGGGTGTGGGCTATAAATTCTCGCCACCAGAGGCGCATGCTCACTAATGAATCGCCTATTTAATCGATTATTCTTAGTCGCAATCACCATATCTCTTCTGTTATTTGTCGCTTTATGGCAATGGTTGCAGTTAAATCATGAGTTTAGTCGCAACCAAATTCAGCAATCACTGCACCAAGAATTGGCTGAACATATGGCACACATTAATCCGCTGTTATCCCAAGGGATCACCTCTGATGCGGCGTTAAAGGAAGCCTTTCATGATTTTATGTTGCTTGGCCCAAGCTTTGAAATTTATACCTTAGACCCCAATGGTAAGGTGATAGCCTATGATGCAAAAGAAGAGAAAATTAAAAACCACCGTGTCGATATTCGTATTATTCAGCAATTTTTAGCTGGCCAAAACTTACCCATTTTAGGAACAGATCCTCGCTCAAAAAACACCCAAAAAATATTTTCTGCCAGTAAGCTTATCAATGGTGATGGACTACATAGCGGTTATTTATATGTGATTATTGGCGGTGAGGATTACGACAGCTGGCAGGCGTTAATTAATGCCAAAAATCAGCCGAAAATATGGGGGGCGACAATAGGTTTCTGGGGAATATTCGCTCTATTATTGTTTGTGATGTTACTGCGCTATTTTACTCGTCCAATCCATAAACTTGCCCATGACTTAAACGCGTTAAAAAGCATACCAATGACTGAAAACCTCACCTTGCCAGAACGCTATAGGGGGAGCTTGGAAATCAGTCAATTGAGTCAGCATATCAACCATTTACTGCAAGAAATTCAACTACAGCAACAACAGGTAAAGCGCCAGCAACAGGCCAAACATGACTTTTTACTGCACTTGTCCCATGACTTAAAAACCCCGTTAACCGCACTGCTAGGCTATATCGATACCTGGCTTATTTTACCTGCCGCTGAGCGTGATGAAGCCTTGATCCAATATGCAGCTAACTCAGGCCAAACTTTACAGCAATTATTAGCGCAATTGTTAGAGCTTGCCGCACTAGAAAATGGCCAAATTCATGCACAGCTACAGCGGGTTGAATTAGCCGATTTATTAAGTCATGTAGCGCAAACCTTTGCCCCAAGAGCCAAAAAACTCGGGGTGAAGTTAAACTTTACCAATATTAAATCGACACAAATTCTAACCGACCCACAATTGATGCGCCGCATATTGAATAACTTAATTGATAATGCCCTACGCTATACCCCATCTGGCGGCGAAATCACTATTTTCACCCAACAAGAGTTAACCAACGGACAATATCAACAATGGCTGGCTGTGAAAGACACAGGCTCTGGTATGCATCAACATGAGGTAGAAGCATTAAGACAATTATCTTTAAGCCAAACGGCAGTCCAACAAGACAAACTGACCTTTGATAACAACCAAGCACTACCTCAACTCGGCGTAGGGTTAGCCATTGTGCGACAGTTGTTGGGGCTATTAAAGTGTAAAATTGAAGTGCAAAGCCAACCAGGCGTAGGCAGTGAGTTTAAGATAGAGTTGGTGATGCAAAGTTAGAACAACTTAAGACTCACAGAGTAAGCCCCTATGCGGATTGAATCAACACACTCGCGAATTGATTAAAAAACAACCAAAGGTGAGTCATCAAAGCTATCGTTACTTGATAAATTTATCACTATATCCTACAGCCCCAAATCTGCACATATTACAGGTACAAAACGGGATAGAAGTCGCCTAATCATCTGGCAACTAACATTTTGTGATTTGTGCGTTGCGCAGCTGACATGGCACAAACCACTTTTTAAACTTAGCTAACGGGCATCTCAACCCACAGCGATATAAGTCTAGTCAATCACAGCATTGCCGTTGCTTGATAATATCGATAAGCAAACGATTAAATAGTTAGATATTACATAATGACCCATGGCATTTAAGAGTATTAAAATCGTATAAATCACTGTGGCCAAGGCTTCCCCCTGGATAAGGTACATTTTCATTCAAAAAGAATGTAACTCGATTTCCACCAAATAAACCGGCAGGAATCGTTATCTTTTTGAGAATGACATAACCATAACCGATATGTTTTGGCTTGTATCTTGATGAAACATCCATTCCAGAAACGGGAGGCAAGTCTTCATTAAGTTGATTTGACTTTAACTTAACCCACTTTTCGATATCTTTCTTGTTATAGGGTCTTATATCACCCCTTGCCATTAATTGTTCTATTCCGGCTTTGCCTGCCAAGGGCAAAGAATGATCAACATGTTTCTCTAACGTACTGGCTGCATTAGTAAAAAATTCTGTTTTTTGATCAAAAGCATTACCAAACCCAAGCTTAGCGTTTTTTGCAAAAGTAACTAACGAAACTTTCTTATTAAAAAGGTGCATGGAAAGTGGGTTTATTTTATCCAATGTTTTAGCACTGATATAAAAATTATTCTGGCACTTAGGCATTTCACGAGAACTGGTCAAAACGACCGGAGTATTGCTTGCTAGTCCGGCAACAATTTGCTTATGGTATCCCATAGCGTAAACCGCTGCTATTTTAGTGTCTTGTGTCCACTTGATATTCCAGATGGAAGGTTCATAAGCACCTAAAATGAGTGCAACTGGTACATCCGGAGAGTTTATCGCAACATCGAAAACCGTTGCCATATGGCCGCTTTCGTCAATCTGATAATTGGTTTTATGGCCGCTGTAAGCACCACCTGCATAAACCGCTAAATCTGCAGATAATGTGATGTTTGAAAAGTCGCATTGTTTTTCAACGTTAAAGCTATCTAATGCCGGCCGGTGAGCAAATGTGCTGTTGGTCGTTTCAATGTTGTCAGGGATAAGGCTCAACTGCTCAATTCTTGCAGCATAAACAACAGCTAAACAATCGACATTCGTCTGACAGTTATGATTTCTTTTTCTGATCCACTTTTGTTGATTGCTAATCAGATCAGATTTTTCAGTATTTTGTAATACGGCTAAATGTGCTGAATAATAGTCAGATAATTGCTCGTCTAATAAATTTAACGCTTTGCTTGAGCAAATAGCCTGCTCGGTTAAATTTAATTGACCAGTACAATCATAACTGGCTGCATTTACGTTAAACGATAAAGCAAAAATAGATAACAGCTTAAAATAACTCTGTTTCATATGTGCCACGTCCTTGATGTGCAAATATTGAGCTCTCATAAAGGCAAATTAGCTCAACGTGTTTAATGCGTGATATGAAGATCATGCATCGTTTATCTTATCACCGCCAACTACCTGATAAAAGGCTAGATTATTCTCAGTCAAACCGCTCAGCACAGTAAATAATAAACTGAATCGGTATGGCTAATTCATAACCGTATTCTAAGGGTAAAATTTGTTGTTATTGGGTATCACTAACAAAAGATAAAAGAATTTCAAGATCAGCCCTTAGACATGGCCACGTTTCATGTCTTCGGAAATCCCATAGCCATATTTTTAAAACAACATTTTTATCACATATACGTAACTAAGTTTGTGTCATACTCCAGCCGCTTTAAAAAAACTCAAATGGATTTGAATGGGGTCAGACTTTCGTGGTGTTTTCTAAGGAAATCATTATTGAGAATTTCCATGAAGAACTGCTATGAAAGTCCTAAATAATAAATATTAAAGAGAGTTATGTTGATGATTAAATCTAAAATAGCACTAAAAAGTGCTGTAACACTGGCAATTACAGGCTTGGCATTCAATGCCAGTGCAAATCTGATGATAAGCGAAGTGCTTTACGATGCACCCAATAATGATAGTCTCGAAGAATTTGTCGAACTCTACAACGCCAGTTGCAGCAGTATAGACTTGAGCCAATATAATATCAGCGACAATGGCGCAAGCTTAGCCTTAAGCGGCACATTGGCATCGGGTCAATACTTTACAATAGCCAAAGATGCTGCAGGGTTTAACAGCCTGTTCTCACGCCAAGCCGATTTAGCACCCATGCCTTTATCTCTAGGTAACTCAGGTGATTACGTTAAGTTGCTCAAGGGAACTCAAGAAATTGATGTCGTCGCTTGGGAAGGTGGCTTAAGTGGTTGGACACTGAATGCCACTAACGTATCTTTAGTACGCAGCACGAACACCCAAAGCCAAGCTGATTGGGATGTGGGCAGCAATGCCGGTCATCCCGGGGATGGCAGTTTAACGACTAGCTGTGGCACGCCGCCAACGGAAAACTTACTCGAAAATGGTCAAGTCAAGACAAGCCTTAACGCCAGTACAGGGCAAACATTGAAATTTGTGGCCGATATTCCAGCTGGGGCAACTGGACTTAGTTTTAAAATGAATGGCGGCAGTGGCGATGCGGATCTTTATGTGCGTCAGGGCAGTGAGCCTACGGCGAACGTATTTGATTGTCGCCCATACTTAACTGGTAATAATGAAGAATGCCCTATTGCTACCGCTGTAGCAGGTCGTTATTTTGTCAACATCACAGCTTATCAAGGTTTCAGCGCTGCTAACTTAGTGGCTAACTATACCCCGGCTACCACAGGTGGCGGTGAGGGAAACCCAGGTGATTATGCCTTCGATACCTATTATGCTAATGCTAATGGCAAGACAGGTTCAGCATTAAAGGCGAGTCTAAACCTTATCATTCGCGATCATACTCGCTTTACTTATGATCAAGTGTGGGATGGCCTTAACTATGCGGATGAAGACCCAAGCAATACTAATAATGTGATTTTATTGTATACCAATCGCTCAGAACCTAAAACAAACCGTGCCGGTATGAGCAATTCTTTAGATGCCTGGAATCGTGAGCACGTATGGGCTAAAAGCCATGGCTTCCCTAGCAGCGGACAACATGCCTATACCGACTTACACCATTTGCGACCTGCAGATGTCACAGTGAATAGCAGTCGAGGTAATAAAGATTTTGCCTTAGGTGGAGCCCCATTAACTGAAGCGCCTGATAACAAAACAGATGCAGACAGTTTCGAGCCTGCAAACATGGTAAAAGGTGATGTCGCACGTATGGTGTTCTATATGGATGTGCGTTATGAAGGCGGCGATAGCAGTGGTACACCTAACCTTACTGTAGCCAAAGGTGTGACTGGTACTGGTGAGGCACTATTAGGTGATTTATGCACCTTGCTCAACTGGCACATTCAAGATCCTGTGAGTGATTGGGAGCGTCGTCGTAATAACCGTGTGTATGAATGGCAGTTGAACCGCAATCCCTTCATCGATAATCCAATGTGGGCCGAAGATCTTTATAGCAGCTCATGTAATTAATCGTACTCATCAATACAACAGACCCAGCTTAGGCTGGTTTTTTTATTGAATCAATTTTTTACACCTAATATTTCCATTACTTAGATTGAGCTTCATTGACGACTTCAAAATATACAAATAAGAACAAGAAGCAGATGATACCGTCATTTATGAAATAATTCGGATACTATTTAACCTCAAATTGGGTTAAGAGATGAATTCACGAGATTTAAATATTGATATGCAATTGCTTACTGTAAAACTTGAACTTTGTACTGATAACAAGGCGAATTTACGTATCAATAGCGGGTATATTGTAAGTCAATTCAACGCAGTTAGCTGTGCAAAGGGCTGTTTGATATGCAGCTATAATCCCGAACAGTGGCTATTTACATTGAGACCAGCGAGAACATGCTGTGGGCTTTAAATAGATGCCAACTTAGCTTTATTGCTCCATTCAGAGCACATAGTAAGGGTTATGGCTATTCAACAGTCGCGAGTCCAGATAGGAATATCCCAAAGTCGGTATTAACTGTTAACGGATAAGGTCTAAAACGGATAGTCTAGTTATAAGTAAAAAAAAGCGAACCTTAAGGTTCGCTTTTATATCAAATACCACTGAATTACTTGTGATATTTAACTGATAACTCATTGACAGAGTTAATGAATGCACCAGCGTGCTCTGGATTTACATGCTGGTGAATACCATGACCTAAGTTAAATACATGGCCAGAACCTTCACCGTAAGAAGCTAAAATTTGTTCCACTTCTTGACGAATACGTGCAGGTGAAGCGTAAAGTACTGATGGATCCATATTGCCCTGTAAAGCCACTTTGTGACCTACGCGACGACGAGCATCACCAATATCAACAGTCCAATCTAAACCTAGCGCATCACAACCGGTTTCAGCCATAGCTTCTAACCATAAACCACCACCTTTAGTGAATAAGGTTACTGGTACTGTGCGACCTTCAGCTTCACGAGTTAGGCCATCAACAATTTTTTGCATATAACGTAATGAAAACTCACGGTAAGCGTGGTGAGATAACGCACCGCCCCATGAATCGAAAATCATTAACGATTGAGCACCATTCGCTACCTGTGCGTTTAGATATAAAATAACTGAATCAGCTAATTTATCTAACAACATGTGTAATGTTGCTGGCTCTTCATAAGCCATTTTCTTAATTTTTTCAAAGGTCTTGCTTGAACCACCTTCAACCATATACGTGGCGAGTGTCCATGGAGAACCAGAGAAACCAATTAATGGCACTTCGCCTTTTAGCTCACGACGAATAGTGCTAACAGCACGCATTACATAGCCAAGCTCATCTTCTGGATCGGGCACGCAAAGCTTTTTGATTGCGTCAATCGTATCAGTTGGACGCTGAAAACGTGGACCTTCGCCGGTTTCAAAATACAAACCTAAGCCCATTGCATCTGGCACAGTTAAGATGTCAGAGAAAAGAATAGCGGCATCTAAGTCATAGCGGCGTAAAGGCTGCAAAGTCACTTCACACGCTAGATCTTGGTTCTTACATAGAGACATAAAGTCACCGGCTTCAGCACGGGTGGCTTTATATTCTGGAAGATAACGACCTGCTTGACGCATCATCCATACTGGCGTTCTGTCTACAGGTTGTTTTAATAAAGCACGTAAATAACGATCATTCTTTAGTTCTGCCATGGGGGCTATTTTCCTAGATTGTTATGAATTTTGCAGGGCGGTAGTTTAGCACTTACGCGATTAATGTAACCACTTATGCGATATTTATGTGAGCTATTCCTAAATCTGCGGCTAAAAATGTGAAAACACATCAAATCTTGCTCACAAAAACAGCAGAAATGATTTCAAAAACACATAACATCGATTATTAGTTGCACCACGAGTGTGCGTTTGGTATAAAAAGTATGCGCTAGCAAGAACAATCAAGAAGCTCGATTTATCGAGCCCTTAAAAGCTTATTTACCCAGTGATAGTCATCTATCGCTGGGTTTTTTATTTTAAATCCCAAGTGAATAAAATTTAGCTGGTTTGTCCTTTGATAAATAAAGCATAAAACAGTTGATCAACTGAGTACTTGTCCAATACAGTAGATAATATTGTAAGGTTGCAAGTTAAGGTCATCACATGCTTACACAACTCGAAAAAGCGGAACAACGTTGGGGTGGAGCCAATAAGTTAATCGATCAATGGTTAACCCATCGTCGTAAATTGCTTATCCAATATTTCACCCTCGCCGGCCTTGCTCCTTATACCCGTGCAGAAAAAAGCTTACCCAGCATTAAAGACGTAAAAGAATTTTGCGCCCAACTGGTGGATTATGTCTCTGAGGGGCATTTTGAGGTTTACGACCGTGTAGTCAGTGAATGTGCGACTTACGGGCAAGACAGTAAAGCTACTGCCCAAAACTTACTGCCAAAAATCAGTGAAAGCACTGATACCGCGCTTGATTTTAATGATAAATATACAGAGTCTGAAGACGATAAAGTGCTTTATCAGCTTGATAAAGATTTAGCGCAGCTTGCTCAAGCCATGGAGTCTCGTTTTGAGTACGAAGACGAATTATTAGAAATTCTCCATAGCCGTCATTCTTAAAAACCCATCTCCAAAAAATAAGCCCTAAGTGTATTACGCTAAGGGCTTATTTTTTATCTGTATTAACGCTATTTTACTGACGTTTACGCCAATTGTCCGGTAATTCAACCTGCGACCATAGCTGATCACACAGCTGTTGTGACTGCTGCCATTCACCTTTTGTTAACCAATCGACGAGAGCATCCCCTACTTTAGGGTAATGGATCGCTTGTGGTGATGGTGCTTTTAACCAACGGGTGAGTTTGGCACTATCCAATACTTGCATACTGTCTGCCGCTGCGAGTAACTCTAATGCGGCCACATTTGCCGACTGCTCAAACTGCCCTATCAAGGGTTTTACCAACAGTTTTTTGCCTAATGCCATCGCTTCACTGGCCAGCTCAAATCCAGCATTGGCCACTACGCCACCGCATTGTGATAAATGTTGCTTAAAGCTATCTCGACTAAACCCATGCCAATGAATATGTTCAGGCAAAGGCTTAATCGGTTTGACACTGTGGTAAACAAAAAATTGGTAATCATCAAATGGCTTTAAAAACTCTGCGATGTCATCGGCATTTTCAAACGGCAGATACACCAATATTTGATGGCAAAACTGTGTCGATGACGGGTCCACTTCCACAAATGGTGGCAAAATAGGAAATCCAAAGTGATGCCAGTGGCAACCTAAGGCAATATCCACTGGCGCAAAATGATTGAGGATCACTTCATCCCACCAACTTCCACCTTGCTTCGGAACAGGATATTGCAATGCCGCTTGATGACTAATTGAAATGGATTTTACTCCTTGCTGCTTCGCCGCCCAGGCGGTAACGGGCTCAAAATCATTAAGCACCAGATCATAGCCACGCACATCTAACTGCTTAACTTCGTCAAATATTGACCGACTAACATTATTTTGGGCTGTTTTAAGTAAATTAACACGGCCACTTTCAGTCACAAATGATAAACCTTTGCGTACCTGATAATCACCAAACTCTTGCATATCAAAATAATGTTCTTCTGGTCTGCCACTAAATAGAAAATCGACTTCAACATTGCTGTTTTTCATCGCCTTAGCCATGACTCGCGCGCGACTAATATGACCATTTCCTGTGCCTTGTACCCCGTAGAGGATTTTCATATTTTGGCTCCCTATTAAACAATGCGTTGAGCTAGCATTACCGAGCCCATCCCTAGCCCCATGCCTGCAACGATATCTAACGGATAATGCACACCTAATGCGATACGGGATAAACCTACTGTCAGTGCCCATAAATAAGCCAAAGGTGCCAAAACAGGAAAACAAATATGAATAACACTGGCCACCACAAATGCACCTGCTGTGTGCCCAGACGGTAAACTGAATTTATCTGAAGGTTCGAAATGACAATTAAAATCAACCAATGCATAACAGGGACGCTGACGACGAATCGCATTTTTAAATACAAGGTATAGCGGCAATTCGATGATAAAACCCAGTAGCAGTAGATTAAAAAAATGCTGCCCTTGACCGTGCATCAATAACACTGTCACTGAAAGGTATACATACCAATGGCCGTCACCAGTAGAGGAAGCTTTCAGCGCAGCCGTTGAGAGTTGTTGTTTACGTGTAAAATCAATAATGGAATAAAACAGATATTGATCGACTTTGCTAATCAAATTCATTGCCACTCCCGTTGCGCTCCATGCGCTCATTTTTCTACCTATTAGCAGATTAGTCAGATCCAATGACTACAAAGTGACAGTTATTCGAAGTTTTTATGACAAGAAAAGATAGAGTGAAGCGGATAAATGAAGAGTATAAATGCATGAGATAAAAGGTGAATCATTCACCCTTAGTTGTTTAGGTTAACAATAAAGGGTGAACACGATGAAATAATGCTTAGGCAGACGCAACTTGTACTTCAGGGTTTTTGGTGCGATAAATTTTCACTAAGTGATAAATATTAATCCCCGCCACAAACGCATTCATTCCGGCAACTGGCCATGCATCGATAGCATATCCGTACGCAGCAAACAAACCACAACCTACAAAATTTAGCCAACGTAACATGATGATATCTTTCATCATTAACGAAATTGCAACCATAACAGAAGCAACATAGCCTAATATTTCAATCATATTCGTACTTTCCATAAGAACCTCTTTAAGGCTCTCTGCCATCCGTAAGCGTAACGAGGGATCCGTGCCCCTAAAGCAAATAAATAAAATAAACTGATGCCTAAAAACCACTGATATGTTAACAAGTCGCTAGCTATGTTAGTAATTTATAAACGTATTTTAGTGATCATGATCTATAGTTGATTAGTAAATAGTTAAATTTTAAAGTAAATAAACACCAAAATCAGCTATTGTTCTCAAAATAAATCATTGCGTTCTATATATAGTATTATCATTCTAGTTTGATTTGCAACAAGGTCGTGACGAATAACGCTTTTAATTTAAAAAAAACCCCATATAATTCATTTAACTTTGCCTTTATTAGCAATTAATCCAGTGCAATGAACCTATTGCAGCCATTAGGAGTTATCTATGGAATACAACACCTCAGAACTGTGCGACATGTATATCGATGTGGTCGACGTGGTAGAACCAATGTTCAGTAATTATGGTGGTTGCAGCTCTTTCGGCGGCTCAATTAGCACCATTAAATGCTTTGAAGATAACGGTTTAATTGCCGAAGCTTTACAAGAGGATGGTGAAGGAAAAGTATTATTGGTTGATGGTGGCGGTTCATTACGCCGTGCATTACTTGATGCCAGCATTGCTGAAATTGCCGTTGCTAACAACTGGGAAGGTATTATCATTTACGGTACGGTCCGCGATGTTGATGCATTAGAAGAGCTAGATATCGGTATTCAAGCCATTGCTTCAATTCCTGTAGGTGCTGACAGCAACAGCGTCGGTGAAGTGGAAATTCCAGTGAACTTTGGTGGTGTGACTTTCTTACCTGGCGATCATATTTATGCCGATAATACTGGCGTAATTTTATCTCCAGAGCCATTAGATATCGACTAAGTTTTAAACTCATAAAAAGCCAGCATTGCTGGCTTTTTTTGTCTCTGCTAAGTTCAATTTTGAGGTATGCCAATGCTAACCATGTTTAACAAAGCTGATATCGCATCATTAGTTAACCGTCGAGACGGCGAAACAAAACTGGGTGAACAATTTCTATTTTTAGATACCACATCTATCAATCAAAACGATATTTCTGTTGCGCTCAAGCATGCCGTTGCACAAGGGGCAAAATTTGCCATTATTGGGATAAGTGAAGATATTGGTCCGCGTGCTAATTTAGGCCGAGGTGGCTCAGATGATGCGTTTACTGCCAGTCTGAATCAATTTGCTAATTTACAATCAAATCGTTTTTGTCAGGGAAACCAATGCCTTGTCGTTGGCATTATTAGCCCTGACAATTTGTTAGCAGATAATTCAGATACAGAAGCCTTACGTCAAGCAACCGCAGAGTTAGACATTCAAGTTATCACCTTCATGAGCCAAATTTTTGCTGCGGGTTTAGAGCCTATCGTCATTGGTGGCGGACATAACAATGCTTTTGGGTTATTAACGGCCGCCAAGCAAACATTCAATCAACCTATGGCGGCAGTCAATCTTGATCCACATAGTGACTTTAGGCCTCGTGAAGGCAGGCATAGTGGCAATGGCTTTAGTTATGCTGCTGCAAATGGCGCGCTAGATCATTATCATATTTTAGGATTGCACGAACTAAAAAACAGCGAAGCGACCTTGGAGCAACTCAGCTTATTTGGAGCAAGTTGGCACAGTTTTCAACAAATTTGGGTACGTCGTGAAATCAATTTAGATAGTGCGCTAAGCCAAATATGCAAAGAGTTAAACAATACCAATCTGCCTGTAGGCCTAGAGTTAGATGTTGATGCGATTGCAAAAATGCCAAGCAGTGCCTCCACGTTTGCTGGCGTGCCACTTTTAGATGCCTGCCATTACGTATATCGCGTAGCTAAACAATGCGAGTGTGCATACTTACATTTGGCTGAAGCTGCACCGCAATGTCACGAGGCTGGGCTCAGTGCTGGGTACCGAGATGTTGGACAGGGGATCAGTGAACTAATTTATAGTTACATTCAAGGCAGAAAAGCAAAACTAAGTTAACCAAAGCCTTACTGAGTCAGCCACTTTATGTTTGTCGGCACTATGGCAGAGTAGCTTTTCATGCCAAAATTATGCTCTAATGCGGGGCAAAATTATGCTCTACTTTGCTAAATTGGCATCACGATTTAACTGAAGTCATATTGATCTTAGATTAGGTATCACATATTACCGGCTTGATTGTTATCACACTCTCGCATTTAGGTGATGTTGCAAGTTACAACAATGGCATAAACTAGCAATTAATTATCGCACATTATAGGAATATACCCATGTCTGAGGGCGAATCAAAAAACACCCACTTTGGCTACAAAACCGTAGAGGCTGAAAAAAAAGCCGATCTCGTTGCGGATGTATTTCATTCTGTTGCAGCAAAATATGACATTATGAACGACGTGATGTCGTTTGGTGTACATCGCTTCTGGAAACGTCACACGATTGAGGTTGCCGCGGCACGCCCAGGCATGAAAGTATTAGATTTAGCGGGCGGCACAGGCGATTTAACCGCTAAGTTTTCACACCTTGTCGGCGATACAGGCCAAGTGGTACTAGCCGATATTAATGATTCTATGTTGAAAGTCGGTCGAACTAAACTACGCGACAAAGGCATTGTAGGTAACGTAAGTTATGTGCAAGCTAATGCCGAAGCCTTACCTTTCCCTGATAATCACTTTGATATCATTACCATCGCATTTGGTTTACGTAACGTTACCGATAAAGATGCCGCATTGCGGTCAATGCAACGCGTATTGAAACCTGGTGGAAAATTATTAGTACTTGAGTTTTCTAAGCCTCAGCATGAAATTATGCGTAAAGTCTATGACCTTTATAGCTTTAAAGTACTACCTAAAATGGGCGCATTGATCACACAAGATGCTGACAGTTATGAATACTTAGCAGAATCTATTCGTATGCATCCTGATCAAGAAACCCTTAAACAAATGATGATCGATGCAGGCCTAGAGCAAGTAGATTACACTAATATGACTGACGGTGTTGTCGCACTACACAGAGGTTATAAGTTCTAATGAGCGTGAATCACTTTGCCTTGTTAACCTGCGCAGCTATTGAAACAGCATTAGCTCAACTGCCAACGCAAGCACAACAAGATTATGCCCGTTTGAAAAGTTTACACGGCAAAGTGTTCTGTATTCAATTAACCCAACTGTCTTGGCCACTGTATTTTATTTTTGCTAAAAAAATTCAGGTCATGAGTCAATTTGAGGGTGATGTGGCGGCAACCGTTAATGCCGATGCATCGACCCTAAATAAACTGCGCGAAGGGGCAAACCTGACTGAACTTATCAAGCAGGATAAGCTCAGTATTGATGGCGACATCCAGCTATTACAAACCTTTAGCCATTTTATTCAGCATATCGAGTTTGATTTTGCTGAACCTTTATCCCGTTATATTGGCGATGCTCCAACCCATAAATTACTGACGACAACCCAACAATTGGCACAGGATTTAAAATCAGTGTTGCTAAAAACCCGTTCGCATCTGGGTCAACTCACCACAGAAGAATATCGTCTTGCACCGCACAAAATAGATTATCTGCACTTTCGTGATAACCTAGAACAACTTGTCTCGCAAACCGATGTAATCGCTGTGCGTATTGCCAAATTAAGAGAAAAATTCCCCTCATGACAATTGCTAGTATCAGGCGTGGTTACCATGTCATTAAAACCGTACTCAACTTCGGCCTAGATGATTTATTACCACGACACAAAACGCCTTGGTACTTCAAGTTATTGCGCATGTGTTTTTTCTGGTTACGAAACCAACATAAAGATAAAAAACCCGCTGAACGCCTAAAGCTAGCGATGCAAGAACTGGGGCCGGTTTATATAAAGTTAGGCCAAATGCTGTCCACTCGACGAGATTTATTAGATGACGAGTGGGCCTATCAACTTGCAATGTTGCAAGATCGCGTGCCGCCATTTGATTCGGCCTTGGCTCGAGAAGCAATTGAAGCCGCCCTCGGCGAACCCATCGAAAACCTATTTGATCATTTTGAAGAAACGCCACTTGCCAGCGCCTCTATTTCTCAGGTGCACACCGCCACTTTAAAATCAAACGGCAAAGAAGTGGTGTTAAAAGTGTTGCGGCCAAATGTTGAAGCCAACATTAATGCCGATTTACAACTTATGCTGCAAACCGCCAGTCTATTGGAACGCTTACTCGGTGAAGGCAACCGCCTGCGTCCTGCTGAAGTCATTGATGATTATCGCACCACGATTTTGGGTGAGCTTAACCTTAAACTAGAAGCGTTAAACGCCACAAAACTGAGAAACAACTTTTTAGATTCTGATGCACTTTATGTTCCTTATGTATATGAAGAGCATTGTTATCAACGCCTAATGGTGATGGAGCGGGTATATGGTATTCCCGTATCCGACACTGCAGCGCTTCGCGCCCAGGGCACAAACTTTAAACTGCTTGCTGAACGCGGTGTAGAGCTGTTTTTCACTCAGGTGTTTAGAGATAACTTCTTCCATGCCGACATGCATCCGGGTAACATTTTCATCAGCACAGAACACCCAGAAAATCCCTATTACATTGGCTTAGACTGCGGCATTATGGGCACCTTAACCGAGGTAGACAAACGCTATCTTGCTGAAAACTTTTTGGCCTTTTTTAATCGCGATTACCATAAAATTGCCCAGCTTTACATTGAATCAGGTTGGGTATCTGAACACACAGATGTATTGGCATTTGAACAAGCAGTGAAAGTGGTTTGTGAGCCTATGTTCAATAAACCCCTTGATGAAATCTCATTTGGCCATGTTTTATTAGAGCTGTTTAGAACCGCCCGTCACTTTGACATTGTGGTGCAACCTCAGCTGGTGTTGCTTGAAAAAACGTTATTGTATATTGAAGGGTTAGGCAGGCAGTTATACCCTCAACTTGATTTGTGGCAAACCGCTAAGCCGTTTTTAGAGAACTGGATGGCAGAACAAGTTGGCCCTAAAGCCATGTTTAATAAAGTTAAAACCAATGCGCCATATTGGGCAGATATGCTACCAGAGTTACCTGAGTTAATTTATGACAACCTAAAAATAGGCCGTAAGTTATTGGGAACCCAACAGCAAATGCTTGATAAATACTTACGTTACCAACAAAAATCTCACAAAAGTAACTACTTGCTTATCACTTCTGCTGTTTTGTTGATCTGTGGCACAATATTATTCAATCAAAGCGCTACACTATGGCCCGCTTATACTTGTATCTGTGCTGGCAGTATTTTATGGATAGCCGGATGGCGATCTAGGCCAAAGAATCGTAAATTTTAGCTAGCACTAATTTATTAGAAGTTCATAATACTTAAATAATTTGACCTTATAATGGTTTTTTAAGTTTTGTGAAACAAGACACCATTTATATCTAAAGAGGAAATCCCATGGGCGGCATCAGTATTTGGCAGCTTTTAATCGTAGCGCTTATCGTTGTTCTATTATTCGGCACTAAAAAACTCCGTTCATTAGGTGGTGATTTAGGCGGCGCGGTAAAAGGGTTTAAAAACGCCATGTCATCTGAAGATGAAAAAAAATCATTAGAAGATACCACTGCGCAAACAGCACAAACCTCACAGCAGGCGACTGAAAAGAAACCTGAGTCTAAGGACAAAGAACAGGCGTAATTTATTATGTTTGACGGTATCGGCTTTATGGAGCTGCTGCTGATAGGTATTTTAGGGCTGGTTGTTCTCGGCCCTGAACGTCTACCTGTTGCAGTACGTTCAATTACAGGATGGATCCGTGCCATAAAACGCATGGCAAATTCAGTGAAAGATGAACTTGAGCAAGAGCTTAAGATTGAACAATTGCATGCCGACTTGAAAAAAGCCGAAAGCAAAGGTTTATCAAATTTATCACCAGAATTACAGCAGTCAATTGACGAGCTAAAACAAGCAGCCCAGTCGGTTAATCGCCCTTATCAGGTTGAAGACAATAACCCGACACAAACATCTGCAACCACTGCACCTGCAGTAGACAAACCTGCCGATGAGGCCGCTAAATCTTTATCAGATACTAGCCACTCTAGTTCAACTAAATCCAACGGATAATTCATGTCGCAGCAGCAACCGCTTATTAGCCATTTGCTAGAATTACGTACCAAATTACTCAAAGCAATCGGCAGTGTTTTACTGGTCTTTATTGCCACAGTATATTGGGCTAACGATATCTATCATTACGTCGCGTTACCGCTAATGCAGTCTTTGCCTGAAACCGGTAGCATGATTGCAACCGATGTTGCTGCCCCATTCTTTGCGCCGTTTAAACTGACATTAGTGCTATCATTTTTTGTGGCAATACCATACGTACTCTTTCAAATTTGGTCCTTTGTGGCACCAGGCTTATACAAGCATGAAAAACGCTTAGTTTTGCCGCTATTAGCCAGCAGTACCTTTTTGTTTTACTTAGGTATCGCATTTGCTTATTACGTTGTGTTTCCCGTTGTATTTGGCTTTTTCACTAGTGTGGCTCCTGAAGGCGTCCAAGTAGCTACCGATATCAGCAGTTACTTAAGTTTTATTTTAAAGCTGTTTTTTGCCTTTGGTTTAGCTTTTGAAATTCCAGTTGCTGTGGTATTACTTTGCTGGGCAGGGGTAACTACACCTGCTGAATTAAAAGAAAAACGTCCATATATTATTGTAGGCGCATTTGTTATTGGCATGTTGCTTACTCCTCCTGATATCATCTCCCAAACTATGTTAGCCATTCCTATGCTACTGCTGTTTGAAGGCGGTTTATTAGCGGCTAAACTGTATACACCCAAAGATGATGACGAAGAAGATGTGCCAGACAACGAGCACGCCAATAGCTAATCCACAATATATCAAGTGGTTAGTTAATAATAACAAGGAATAAATCATGCGCTTAACTTGGATTGCAGTAGCCCTTATTGTGGCATCGACGACTGCACAAGCAAACACTGGATTAGAACAACAACTTTCAATTTGTGCGGTAAAAGGCGATAAGCTTGACCGCCTAGTTTGTTATGATGATTTAGCGGCAAAAGTACAGCAAGCTAATGAAAATGGCCATGCCGTTGCGGTAACATTACCTGCTGTTGTAGCTCAAACAACCGCGCCAACTCAAGCTGTTGCAGTAACACCTCAAGCAGTACAAACCAACACAGTCCCTGTGGCAAGTTCTGTTCAACAAGATCCTGTAGCTGATTTTGGTTTACAAAAAACAGTCGAAAAAGATCTCGGTAAGTTATATTTCAAAGTCACTGAAGTGAAAAAAGACCCATATGGTGCCTTTATTATTACTTTGGCCAATGGTCAGGTATGGAAACAAAGCGAAAGTGATCGCTATAAAGTCAATAAAGGCCAAACAATCTATATTGAAAAAGGGGCCTTGAGTTCGTACTTACTCGGTACCGATGACCGCAATTCGACCACTAGGGTAAAACGCTTAAAATAAGCTATTAATGATTAAGCACATTGATATAGCCGTTAATCTACTCAGTCCGAGTTTAATAGATAAGTGCGGTGACATTATCATTCAAGCGGCGAAACAACATGTTTCGCCTTTGATTGTTATCGGCAGTGAACTTGATGAAAGCCATCAAGCAATTATGCTATGCAATCAATACCCATCACAGCTCTTTTGTACGACAGGTGTGCATCCTCACTATGCTAGCCAATGGAGCAATGCCAGCGCTGATAGATTAAAGCAACTTGCCAAGCAATCCTCTGTGGTCGCTATTGGTGAATGTGGCCTAGACTATAATCGAGACTTTTCTCCGCGTGATAAGCAGCGACAAGCATTTCGTGCACAGCTGGAGATTGCCTGTGAGCTTAACATGCCAGTTTACATGCATTGTCGCGATGCCCACGATGATTTTATCGAGATAGTAAACCAATACCGCGCCGATTTACCTAATGCGGTATTACACTGTTTTACTGGAAACAAACAAGAATTAGATGCCTGTTTAGCTGCAGATTTATATATTGGTATTACAGGTTGGATTTGTGATGAACGTCGAGGCCAAGCTTTAGCAGAGCTGGTGAAATTCATTCCTGATAATCGCATTATGGCTGAAACAGATGCTCCTTATCTTCTACCAAGAAGCATGCGACCTAAACCCAAATCGAGTAAAAACCTTCCGCAATATTTGCCCTATATTATCGAATCAATGGCGAAACTTCGAAGTCAAGATTATACTGAACTGGCACAACACTGTTATCAAAATAGCCGCATATTTTTTAATTTACCCTCGACTATTTCAGGCAAGAAATAATGCGCTTAATCAGCCCTTTGATTTGTAAACCAGAATTGTTGTTTGGATTAATATTAGTCATATTAAATTTGGTGATTGTTTGTCCAGTGAATGCTGAAAACAACCAAAATCAACCTGCTGTGCGCTTAAGTAACAGTTCAATTACGCAAATTAAATTGTACGATTGGTTGTTTATTCAAACTCAAAATGACATAAAAGATTTGCACACCCTAGAGCAGCAACCTGCATCAACATGGCGTAAAATCACGCGACAAGACACTCAGTTAATCGGTGCCAAAGACATGTGGGTTCGTTTCAGTATTTATTCACCTGATGACTTTCAAACCCGAATTCTTGCATTAGACAACCCTTTATTAGACAGTATTGTCTTACATCATAAAGTAAACGGCTCGCTGGTTAGTAGTACGCAAATGGGTGATTCATTAGCGTTTAAAAATAGGCCGTTACGCAGTAATACTTTTTTGTTTCCCTTTGCACTCAAACCCGACGAAACCCATCAATTTTTTTTAAAAATTAGCACCAATGGCAGCCTAAATTTACCGCTTGTTTTATGGTCACCTAATGACTTGACGCAAGTTATAGAAACCCAAAACTTAAACCATGGATTACAAATTGGTTTTCTTGTTGCCATTGGCGTATTCAGTCTTTTTATTGCCTTAGCCTCAGGCTCATTCAGCTTCAGTTATTACAGTGGCTATGTGCTGAGTTTAGCTTTATTGATGGCAACCCTGTACGGCGTATCTTTCCGGTATTTATGGCCTGATTGGCCACAAATTCAAAATGTGATTATTCCCTTTATTATCCCGACGGTGATGGGCTTCAATTTAATGTTCACCGAAAAAGTATTATTACTGAAGTACCATAACCTACAAATGCTTAGATCATGTCGGATACTCGCAGCGATTGCTTTTGTCTTTGCTATTATTCTGCCCTTCATTTCATACAATATCGCAATCCAGATACTGATTTATTTCGTCACTTTAGTATGTGTTATTTTATCCGTCTTTGCGGCTATGCAAGCATGGGCAGGCCAGCGCAATGCAAGGCTATATGGTTTAGGTAGAGTCACACTACTCATCGGCTGCATTGTTTCTGGTGGAATTTATCTGGGTATCTTTGATATTGATGTCGCATTACAAGCGCCGATGATGTTAGGGGTCACACTAGAAGTGATCACCATGGCGGCAGTACTTGCCATTCGATACAACGATGAACGCAAAGCAAAGCTTCGAATACAACAACAAGCTTTAGAACAAGCTGAACGTCTGAGAGTCACCCGAGAAGCATCCCTTAAAGCGGAAGCTGAATCGAACGAGCGTTTAGAGCAAATGGTGCAAGAACGAACCTTAGAATTAGAAATTACCTTGCGTGAATTGAATGAGGTTAATCAAAAACTGACAGAGCAAAACACCATTGATAGCCTTACGGGAGTTAAAAACCGCAGCGTATTTGATAGACGACTGATTGCCGAAGGCCGTATTAGTCGACGCCAACAAACCCCGATGGCATTACTCATGCTGGATATTGATAAATTTAAAAGCATCAATGATCAATATGGCCATTTGGCTGGCGATCATACATTACAAATTATCGCCCATTCATTGTCTGAAAATTTAAAGCGCCCAACCGATCTGGTGTCACGTTTTGGTGGTGAAGAATTTGCTATCATCTTGCCTAACACTGATGAAGATGGTGCAATACAAGTTGCCGAAATAATACGTAAAGCCATTGAAGTATTAAGTATTAAATGGGATAGCCACGATATTCCTCTTACCGTCAGTATCGGAATTTCAGTGGCCGTTGTCGACAGTGATGATCACCCAACAATTTTGTTAGACCAAGCTGATAAAGCCTTATACCAAGCTAAGCGTGGTGGTAGAAATAAAGTCTGCCTTTACTCGGCTGAATCAGAAGCATCTTAACCCTGGAGTAGAATGTGAATATTATTACTAGTGCCTTTCCTCAGCGCAGAATGCGCCGCATGCGTAAACATGAATTTAGCCGTCGTTTGATGTCTGAAAACAGACTCACAGTGAATGATTTAATTTACCCAATGTTTATTTTAGAAGGTACGCAGCGCAGCGAAAAAGTGGCATCTATGCCAGGTGTAGAGCGTTATTCTATCGATTTACTGCTAAAAGAAGCCGCTGAATTAGTTGAGTTAGGTATTCCATTAATCGCTTTATTCCCTGTAACACCCGCGGACAAAAAATCATTAATGGCTGAAGAAGCTTATAATCCTGATGGTTTAGTTCAACGCGGCGTACGTGAATTGAAAAATGCTTTCCCACAGTTAGGCGTTATGACCGATATCGCATTAGATCCCTTCACAACCCATGGTCAAGACGGCATCATAGATGACACAGGTTATATCTTAAATGATATCACCACTGAAATCTTGGTGAAGCAAGCTTTATCACATGCTGAAGCCGGTGCAGATATTGTTGCCCCATCAGACATGATGGACGGACGTATTGGGGAAATACGTAAAGCATTAGAAGCTGCAGGTCATGTTAATACCCAAATTATGGCTTACTCAGCGAAGTATTCGTCTAACTATTATGGCCCTTTCCGTGATGCGGTTGGTTCAGCTGGCAACTTAAAGGGTGGCAATAAACACAGCTACCAAATGGACCCGGCAAACAGTGATGAAGCCTTACATGAGGTCGCGTTAGACATTCAAGAAGGCGCTGATATGGTGATGGTAAAACCTGGTATGCCTTATCTTGATATAGTACACCGCGTGAAAACAGAGCTGGCAGTACCGACATTCGCCTATCAAGTCAGTGGCGAATACGCGATGCATATGGCTGCGATTCAAAACGGTTGGTTAGCCGAAAAAGCTATTGTAATGGAATCATTACTTTGCTTTAAACGTGCCGGAGCTGACGGCGTGTTAACATACTTTGCCAAACGTGCTGCCCAGTGGCTCAAAGAAGAAAAGTAAGCCATTGATATACTGATATACCGAAAGGAAGCATAACGCTTCCTTTTTTTATGTAGAGATTGCTGCGTCAACTCGCAAAAAATGCATAAATAAAACGATATCCGTGATCGGGATAACATCAGCAATTGTTAATACTTAACAGCCAATACAACTCATGTTTGAATGACCTATGCACTCTTTCTCTTCTTCATCGAGGCTTTATCATGCACAATAGCGTTAAAACATTATTAGCCACTACGGCATTATTCTTTAGCAGCCAAATGGTCACACCTAACGCTCTCGCTAACAGCGGTTGTAGTTTTGATGAGGCATCACAAGGCTTTATGGCGACCTGCAATGAGGAGAAAAAAGAAGTGATAATTACAGGTATTGTAACAACCGAAATGCTTGCAAAAGATTTACCCGGCTACAGTGATGAGTATCAAAACTATGCCACCGATGCAGCTCAAATTGATAGATTAAAGACGATATCAGAACCCACAAATATCGTGGTTATTATTGGGACTTGGTGCCCTGATTGTCACCGTGAAACACCCCGTTTCATGCGCTTAATCGAAGCGGCTGCTAACCCAAATCTTATCGTTACTTACATTGGGGTTGATAGAAGTAAGCTAGATCCACAAGGTTTAGCCGCGCAATATGAATTTTCACGGATCCCAACCTTTATTGTCGAACAAAAAGGTAAAGAGATTGGTCGTATTATTGAGCGTCCAGAGGTGTCACTTGAAGCAGACTTAGTGAACATCCTACTGTAATAATGCATAAATATATAATGAGAGGCCGTAGTTTACGGCCTTTTTTTGTCGCAGAAAAAAGTGAACAATATGCGGCCTAGCGATTAGCTTGCGCATCCGCTAAATTTTGCAGCACCCCTTCACGCAATGCCCCCCCGGCCAGGTGTACCTGCTTAATTGACAACAGCTCAAACAAAGCCAGCAAAATTGCGACGCCAGAAGCGAATGTAGGCGCTTGCTCAGGCGTTAACCCTCGAATGTCAGATAAGCCCATATCAGCTTGCGCTAAAATTTCATCTCTAAATGCCTGCAACACACCAAGCGTAATGACTTCTGAAACTTGCCTATGCTGTAAAACCGACACCACTGATTGAATCACACCCGAGGCCCCCACCACCGAGTCCCAACCTAAGTTAGTTAACGCTGACATATGAGGGAGTAATGTTTCTTTAACGGCTTCTTTAGCTTGGGAAAAGTCGAGTATTTGAAAAGGTGTGGTATGGAAAAAACGCTGGTTAAATACCACGCCTCCCATAGATAAACTGGTTTTAAATAAAACCTTGCGCCCTTTGCCAACAATAAACTCTGTACTGGCACCGCCAATATCTATTACCAGCCGCTTTCCTTCACCCACGGTTGTTGCCACCATACCTTGATAGATTAATTCAGCTTCACGTAGGCCTGAAATAATTTCAATCGGGTGACCCAATATAGGGAACGCTTTTTGCTGAAAGGTGTCGGCATTGGCAATTAAGCGTAGCGTAGCGGTTGCAATAACCGCGACATCATCATGAAGAACTTGATGTTTTTTAAGCATTGCAGCAAACAAGCTTAAACAATCTAAACCACGCTGCATCACCTCATCCGACAAATGACCATCACCACCAATACCTTCCGCAAGGCGAACCTTGCGTTTGTATTTAGCAATAATTTGCGGCTTGCCTGCAACAGTTGTTGCTACCAGCATATTAAAGCTATTAGAGCCTAATGTAATTGCGGCATAAGGCGGTAAGGTCGATAACTTTGACATTTACGAAGGTCTACGAGTCCTATGACGTGGTGCTCGGCTATTGCTGTTACTACCACTACGATGTGCGCCTTTACTACCACCATCACGAGTGCGACTTGTCGGGTGCTTACGATGAATGCGCACTGGAGGCGGAATATCCTCTAATAACGCTTCACGATCATAATCAGACACAGGAATCGAGTGAGTAATGTAGGTTTCAATAGCCGGTAAATTAAGGGCATACTCTTCACAGGCAAAACTGATTGAAATCCCTTTTTGACCAGCACGTCCAGTACGACCAATACGGTGAACATAATCTTCACAGTCATCTGGTAAGTCGTAATTATAAACGTGTGACACATCAGAGATATGCAATCCACGAGCAGCGACATCTGTTGCCACTAATATGTCTAACTGGCCAGTTGTAAATTGCTCAAGAATGCGAATGCGTTTCTTTTGAGGAACATCACCCGTTAATAAACCAACGCGGTGGCCATCACCTTCTAAATACGACCACAACTTTTCACAGCTATGCTTTGTATTCGAGAACACAATGGCTTTATCTGGCCAATCCTCTTCAATCAAAGTCAGTAATAAGCGCATTTTATCTTCCATAGAAGGATAGAAGATTTCCTCTTTAATGTTTTTCGAGGTTTTTTCTAATGGCTCAATTTCAACTTTTTCAGGATCATTCATATGATCATATGCCAGTTCCTGCACTTTCATTGAAAGTGTCGCAGAAAACAGCATATTCAAACGCGCTTTAGCATCTGGCATACGACGGAATAAAAAGCGAATGTCTTTAATAAAGCCTAAATCGAACATGCGATCTGCTTCATCTAAAACCACTGCTTGAATGTGATTCAGGCTAATAACACCTTGACGAACATAATCAATAATACGTCCAGTGGTACCAATAAGAATATCAACGCCTTGATCTAATACTTCACGTTGGGTCTCATAGCTTTCGCCACCATAAACAATACCCACTTTTAAGCCGGTATGTTTCGCGAGTAAATTAGCATCTTTAGCAATTTGAATCGCTAACTCACGCGTTGGAGCCATAATAATGGCTCGAGGTTCAGTATTTTTACGGTTTTCAGGCGCTGCAATCGTTAATAAATGATTAAAGGTTGCCACTAAAAAAGCCATTGTTTTACCCGTACCAGTTTGAGCTTGGCCGGCAATGTCTTTAGCTTGTATTAAAATAGGTAATGATAAGGCCTGAATTGGGGTACAAAACTCAAAGCCGTTCTCGTTTAAGGCTGATAGGACTGCATCTTGCAGTGGAAAGTCAGCGAACTTTTGGGTAGATAAATGTGTTTGGCTCATGGCACCAGCATACTAGTTGGGGTTGCAAAAAAAGATACGATAGTTTGAAATAGCTGCATTGTTTATCCGTTCATATTATATATGCAAAGTTTCAGAGCACCTCACTGCCCAGACTTCTTTGTTGGTAAACAATAAGTTATCAAAAAAGGCTGGGCACTGAGAAGCTCAAAAAAAATCATTACTGCTGTTTAACAACAGATGATGCTCTGCGTATAATGGCAAATATTAAATTTGCGGATATTTACACGTTCACTTGAAAAGCTTTTCAACGAACCCAATATACATGGTAAGCCATTAATAAACTAGCAATGGAACCAAATCTGGAGAACAACATGAGCGATAAAATAGTATACCTAAGCGACGACAGCTTCGAAAACGACGTATTAAAGTCTGACACTCCTGTGTTAGTCGATTTTTGGGCTGAGTGGTGTGGTCCTTGTAAAATGATTGCACCAATCTTAGATGATGTTGCTGAAGAGTATGCTGGCAAAGTCACAGTTGCAAAACTTAACGTTGACCAAAATAACACTACACCGGCTAAATATGGTGTTCGTGGTATTCCTACATTGCTTATGTTCAAAGCCGGTGAGTTAGTTGCCACTAAAGTTGGCGCACTCTCAAAAACACAATTAAAAGAGTTCATTGACGCTCAAATCTAAACTTGCTTTGGGTTGAATGATAAAATGGCACAAGTTTTATACAATTTGTGCCATTTTTGTACCTAAAATTCTGGACGTCAGCGCCATATAGTGATAACTTTATCCACAGATTTTTTCAATAAACCTTTTCTCGCTTATCAATCATAACAATGTTCAATACCCTTACTGATTGATTGCGGTAAGCTTCGTCGCGTAACACAAGACTCCCATACATGAATTTAACAGAATTAAAAGACACGCCTATATCGGATCTGGTTTCACTTGCTGAAAGCATGAAACTCGAAAACATGGCTCGTACTCGTAAACAAGATATCATCTTCTCAATTTTAAAAGCACATGCCAAAAGCGGAGAAGACATCTTCGGTGGCGGTGTATTAGAAATCCTCCAAGACGGATTCGGATTTTTAAGAAGTTCAGATGGTTCATACCTTGCGGGTCCTGATGACATCTATGTTTCTCCAAGCCAAATTCGCCGTTTTAACATGCGTACTGGCGACACCATTTTTGGTAAAATTCGCCCACCTAAAGAGGGTGAAAGATACTTCGCGTTATTAAAAGTATCTGAAGTTAACTTCGACAAGCCAGAAAGCTCGCGCAACAAAATTCTGTTTGAAAACTTAACTCCACTTCATGCAGAAGAACGTTTACGCATGGAGCGTGGTAATGGCTCAACAGAAGACATCACTTCACGTATTCTTGACCTATGTTCTCCTATCGGTAAAGGTCAGCGTGGTTTGATTGTTGCGCCGCCAAAAGCGGGTAAAACGCTATTGCTACAGAACATCGCCCAAAGCATTACTTACAACAACCCAGATGTTGTACTTATGGTATTGCTAATTGACGAGCGTCCTGAAGAAGTGACTGAAATGCAACGCATGGTTAAAGGTGAAGTGATTGCTTCTACTTTCGATGAGCCTGCAAGCCGTCACGTTCAAGTCGCTGAAATGGTAATTGAAAAAGCCAAACGTTTAGTTGAACACAAAAAAGATGTGGTGATTTTATTAGACTCCATCACTCGTCTAGCCCGTGCTTACAACACTGTTATCCCATCATCAGGTAAAGTACTGACGGGTGGTGTTGATGCTAACGCCCTTCACCGTCCAAAGCGTTTCTTCGGTGCAGCACGTAACATTGAGCACGGTGGCAGCTTAACCATCATAGCAACGGCACTAGTTGATACTGGCTCTAAGATGGATGAAGTGATTTACGAAGAATTTAAAGGTACAGGTAACCAAGAGTTACACCTTTCTCGTAAAGCGGCGGAAAAACGTGTATTCCCAGCGATTGATTTCAATCGTTCAGGCACACGTCGTGAAGAAAAACTGACTACGCCGGATGAACTACAAAAAATGTGGATCCTGCGTAAAATTCTTCACCCAATGGATGAAGTGTCAGGCATGGAATTCTTAATTGATAAATTGGCAATGACCAAAACCAATGAAGATTTCTTCACCGCGATGAAACGAGCTAAATCGTAAGATTTTTTGCTGTAGTTAAACTCATTAAATAAAGGCTGCAAAATTGCAGTCTTTTTTTTGTGTTTTGCCAAACAGATCAACAAGCGCCAATATATATGGCGCTTTTTGATCAATAGTTTGAGCCTATTGCGCTTTACTGGTTGAGTTTTGTTCGAGTTTAAAACGTCTTAATTAAGGCGGATGGAGTGATGCCTAGTCATCTAAGCAACTCTTTATTCTCCAAGATGCATTCATCAAAAAGTAAAACGTTTTTAGCTGAACCTTTCGCAGTAAAAATAACCTTAAAAGGTCAAAAGGCCCTAGACCAGTGTCATCGCCATCTTACGACGCAGATACGCAATTTGTTGCATATGCGGCAGATCTTTAGGGCAGTTATCTTGGCAACCAAGCAAAGTCATACAACCAAAAACCCCATCTTGATTACCAATCACATGATAAAAATCTTCCGCTGTGCGGCCATCACGACTGTCCATTTCAAAACGGGCTATTTTCATCATCCCTACTGCGCCAACAAAAGTGTCACGCATTTGCTTAGTTGCACAAGCAGAAACACACACGCCACATTCAACGCAGCGCTCTAGCTCATAAAGTCGTGCAGCTTCTTCTGGATCCATCGGGTCTTCAAGACGATGCACATCAATATCGTCTGACTTGGGGTGCAGCCACAACTGTAAACGCTCAGCAAGTTCACGCATAAACTTACCGGTATTTACCGACAAATCACCGATTAACTCAAACCCCGGCAGTGGCATTAGGGTGATTTCACCCTTAGGATATTTAGCGGTTAATGTCCGACAAGCTAATGTAGGGAAGCCATTAATCACCATAGCACAGCTACCACAAATCCCCGCTCGGCAAACAAAATCAAACTGCAACGAAGTGTCTTGCTCTTCTCTAAGTTTATTAAGGGCAATAAATACCGTCATCCCTGGGGTTTCGGCAATCTGATACTGCACCATTTTAGGTTTATCGTTAGCTTCTTGTGGATCATAACGAAAGATATTAAACGTTAAGGTACGCCCCTGCGTCATAATGCTTGCTCTCCAGTTGATTCTTCGCCTAAATCTGTCGATGTAGGTCTCACTAAGGTGTCACTTAATCTTTCGTTTTTTGGCCGCAAACTCTCTGGCAACTCAAACGGCATCAGTGCCCACTGCTTTTGATAGCGATCGGCATCGTCACCCAGTTCTTTGAGGATTTCGGCAATTTGTTGTTCACGCTTTTCGGTATCGGGATGCACTATCGCATTGTTGATGCCGTAGCCGCGGT
Organism: Shewanella aestuarii; assembly: GCF_014647215.1. GTDB lineage: Bacteria > Pseudomonadota > Gammaproteobacteria > Enterobacterales > Shewanellaceae > Shewanella > Shewanella aestuarii. Next base: position 36,793 of record NZ_BMOT01000002.1, on the reverse strand, counting down.
ATCCCGGTGGCAATTCCATTTTCATGACATCTAAGTCTTCATAGCTCAAGGTAGGCTCAAGCGCGTTGGCATCTGGCCAGCTGGCTAAGGTACGTTTTAACCAATCTCTGTCGTTACGCTGTGGATAATCTTCACGTGCATGGGCACCACGACTCTCTGTGCGTGCAGCCGCCCCGCTGGCAACGGTTAAGGCGACTTTTAGCATCCGCTTAACGCGCAGCGCTTCAACCAGCTCTGGGTTAGCGTGACGTTTTTTACACTTAAGCCCAAGTTGACCAGAGCGTGTTAGCAAGACTTTAAGCTCAGCCACCGCCTTATCAAGCTCGGGGCCGTTGCGGAAAATACCGACGTAATCCATCATGATTTGTTGCATTTCACGCTTGATAGCAAAGGCACTCTCAGTACCATCGCCCTCGACCAGCTCATCAATTTCAGCCTGAACCTTATGCATAAACTGCTCTGCCAGTTTAGTATCAATTTCTAAACTGTTATTTTGACAAAAATCAGCAACATACTTTCCGATAATCATGCCGCCGACCACGGTTTCTGCCAGCGAGTTACCACCTAAACGGTTAAAACCGTGCATATCCCAACATGCGGCTTCACCGACGCTGAATAGGCCTTTTAGTTGCGGACTTTCTCCTGTGGCATTGGTACGTATGCCGCCCATCGAATAATGTTGCGTGGGTCGTACGGGGATCCAATCTTTTGCAGGATCGATCCCTAAGAAATTCTCACAAATCTCCTGCACTTCCCTCAAGTTGGTCTCAATATGTTTGCGTCCCAATAAGGTGATATCGAGCCACAGATGCGGGCCGTAAGGACTATCAACGCCCTTGCCTTTGCGCATGTGCTCAGTCATACGTCGTGAGACCACGTCTCGCGATGCCAACTCTTTCTTCTCTGGTTCGTAGTCTGGCATAAAGCGATAACCGTCTTTATCTCGCAACAAACCACCATCACCACGGCAACCTTCTGTGGTTAAAATGCCTACTGGCACAATGGCTGTAGGGTGGAACTGTACCGCCTCCATATTCCCTAAAGTGGCAACCCCAGTTTCAAGTGCCAAGGCTTGACCTATACCCTCACAGATAATGGCATTGGTCGACACTTCATAAATTCGGCCATAGCCACCCGTAGCAATTGTCGTCGACTTGGCCACATAGGCCCGTAACTCACCAGTAATAAGGCAGCGTGCAATTACCCCATGGCAACGCTGACCATCATGAATAAGCGCCAGTGCTTCAACTCGTTCATGTACTGGAATATCCATCGAAATTGCTTTGTTATCCATCGCATACAATAACGAATGACCCGTACCATCTGCGGTATAACAGGTGCGCCATTTTTTAGTGCCACCAAAGTCACGCGCATTAATCAACCCATGCGCTTCTTCGGCCTCATGCAGAGTCACTTTTTCAGCGTTAACAATCACATCCCTTGGCCCTTTGGTAACACGGCTCCAAGGCACCCCCCAATTTGTTAGCTCTCGTACAGCCTTAGGAGCACAATGGGCAAACATGCGCGCCACATCTTGATCGCAGCCCCAATCAGAACCTTTAACGGTATCTTGAAAGTGCACATCTTCATCATCGCCCATGCCTTTTACTGCATTGCCTAAACTGGCTTGCATGCCTCCTTGGGCTGCTGCGGAATGCGAACGCTTAGCCGGGATCAGCGATAATACGACAGTATCTAAACCGCGCTCTTTTGAAGCAATGGCAACGCGCAGACCCGCAAGACCAGCTCCCACTACTAACGAATCTGTATAAATCAGTTTCACACTCGATCCTCACCTTAGATATTGATTATCTTTCACATTGAGTTATTCACGTTTCAGAATTAATTGGCATAAGGTAAAAAGGCCAATAGTGATGCGACACCAATAAGGATAAATATCACACTGACTACGGTCTTTATCTTCTTCATTCTTTCACGGGTATTAAGATCACGAGCAGCGCCCCACTTAAGTGCCACTCGATAAATGCCAATAGCAGCATGCAACTCAACGGTGAACAATAGTGGTAAATACACTAGCCAAACACCTTGGTTCCAAATGCGATCGGCACTCCCATAGGGGCCTATGGTTTCAGGGGCTGAACCTATCAGCCATAAGTGAACGGGGAGTAACAATAAAATAATGACCCCAGTAATGGCTTGCCAACGCCATAGACGAGTGTCACCGTGATTAATCGTTTGCATTTGTAAACGCAGCGCCTTTTGCTGCGCCAAACTCATAGGCAGTTTTTGTAATGCAACCAGAACATGTATGCTGGCAAGTACAGCAATGGCAATCGCAATGAGAGTCACCACCCAAGGATAACCGTGACCATCAGCAGATAGAAAGCTCAGCTCCATAGTGCGAGCAACCCACGACATAGCATCTGCACCTAATAGGATTGACGACACCAATACCAAATGAGTCCACAAAAACACAGCAAGCATGACACCAGAAACACTCTGACTTAAATCTAGCCAACCACTCCATTTTTTAACACTGAAGTTTACTGTCATTATTCTCTGCCTCTCTTGTTATTGTGTTTAATTGTTTAATGTATCGTTCAACACAATATCGCTCACATAAGCCAAATTAACTGTGAACCAGATCAACACAATGATTAATTGTTAATCAAATGCTAAATAGTCCACATAGTTAACTAATGTGGTGAAAAGGGTTGAACTGGTATTGTTAACTCAGTGCCAATCAAGATATATGCCACTAAGCTGGCGATCCCTAAGCACAATAAGTACACAATTAGAACTTTCACCACCTGCCTTAATACTTTTCGCTGAGAAACCAAACCCCATTTTATTGCAACCCGATATAACCCAATCAAAGCATGCACAACAACAGCGGGTAGTAACAAGGCATACAGTACCCACACATTATCGAGATACACCCGCTCAGCAGATAAGTTCGGTCCAATTTCAGGATTCAAAATCATGGTAAATAAATGAACAGGAACCAGAAAAAATAGAATAAACCCCGTTATTAATTGCCAAAACCATGCATGGGTATCCTTATGCCGAATACCCTTTAAATGACCGCGTAATGCATGCCATTGACCAATTTGAGCAGGAAATCGCCGTAATGCGACCACAGCATGGGTTATCACCACCAATAAGATAAACACAGAGAATACTTTTGTTACTATCGGGTAACCATGGCCAGTGCTATTAAACATGCCGCCCTCCAGTAGCTGCACGACCCGATAAAAGGTTTCTTTACCAAGTAAAATACTGGACTCAAAATGCAAATGCATAATGATAAATAGTCCAAGTAACACACCTGATGCACTTTGTAATCGATCGGCTCTTGCGGCCCAAATGGGATGAGAAAACCCTTTAACTGCGCTGGCAATTAAATCGACTTTTGCGGGCGAGGGATTGTTAGCCATAAGTTGTCACATCCTGTCCTGACGTAATTTGAGATATTGACCTTATCAAGTCTTTTCAAACAACATCACTGAACACAAAACAAACCGTGACCCTGCTCACCCAATAAAATCTGGGAGTTAGAGGCAGATCACATTGTGTTTGTAACAGAATTTCAAACAGTAATAACAACTTGGTTAATAACTCAAACCAGCATCCTCTATTGAAAACAATACTGTGAATAAAAGCCTCATCATGTCAGCCAAATACGTGAAACTTCCCTCAATTTAATCATAGGGTAAAAGATAAAATTCACACGAAGGTGCGCATCTATTAAATGGTTTGGGTATAATAGCTTTCATAACAACCCATTTTATCAAAGATTAGGAACACCCCATGGCTTGGATCCAATTACGCATTCACACTCACCGTGACAATGCCGACATGTTAGGCGACTTATTAATGGATCAAGGTTCGGTTTCCATTACCTATGAAGATGGTCAAGATGAGCCGATTTTTGAACCTAAATTAGGTGAAACTCCACTTTGGCAAGATACGGTATTAATTGCTCTATTTGATGCAGGAACGGATTTAGCTCCCACGATTGAATTTTTAGAATCTATGCCGTTTTTAGGTAAAGGGTTTACCCACAAAATAGAACAGGTAGAAGATAAAGATTGGGTTCGTGAATGGATGGACAGCTTCCACCCCATTCAATTTGGACAGCGTTTATGGATTTGCCCAAGCTGGCGAGAAATCCCCGATCCTAAAGCGGTTAACGTGATCCTTGATCCTGGCCTAGCCTTTGGTACGGGAACACATCCAACCACAGCATTATGTCTTGAATGGTTAGACAGCTTAGATTTATCCGATCAAGAAGTTATCGACTTTGGTTGTGGCTCAGGCATTTTGGCTATCGCGGCGATTAAACTTGGCGCTAAAAAAGTGACTGGTGTAGATATTGATTACCAGGCTATTGATGCATCAACGGCGAACGCAGAGCGCAACGATGTAGCCGATAAACTGTCGCTTTATTTGCCAGAAGATCAACCAGCCAACCTGCAAGCTGATGTGCTAGTCGCTAACATTCTTGCCGGTCCACTAAAAGAACTCGCCCCTTTGATTGCTGAAAAAGTAAAAAAGGGGGGCAAATTAGCCCTGTCAGGTTTACTGCAAGAGCAAGCCCAAGAAGTTGCTGATTTTTACAGTCAGTGGTTTGATATGGAACCCGCTTGCCATAAAGAAGACTGGACCCGCTTAAACGGCACGCGTAAATAATCTTATTTTTAACCCCATAGACGTGTGTATGACAAAAATTACCACCATCATACACACGTCTATAGCTTCATTTAACCCAACAATTACCTCGCTGCAACACGCACCAGTGCTCAAAAAGCCAAATCATCCGCTCAAAAATAGCACAATTGTCACAAATCGTAGTCTAAGATCAAAAGTCAAGTAAAAAAGTTTTATTTAGGTCATTTATTGACCTTTTCAAGCCCGTAAAAAAGGGCTACTATAGCGCCCCTTTGAAGAGCAAGGTGAATAAAGCAAATGCGAATTGGCCCTTATCAACTGTCGAACCAGCTGATTGTGGCACCAATGGCAGGTGTCACCGATCAAGCCTTCCGCAACCTTTGTTTACGCTATGGCGCAGCCTTAGCGGTATCAGAAATGTTGTCGTCTAATCCAGATGTTTGGGATTCAGATAAAAGCCGTGTGCGTATGGCGCATTCAGGTGAAGAAGGAATACGCTCCGTACAAATAGCAGGTGCAGATCCTGATTTAATGGCTAATGCCGCTCAGTTCAATGTTGAACAAGGCGCGCATATCATTGATATCAACATGGGCTGTCCTGCAAAAAAAGTGAATAAAAAGTTAGCCGGTTCAGCGCTGATGCAAAACCCTTGCTTGGTAAAAGAGATTTTACAGGCGGTGGTAAGCGCAGTTGATGTCCCTGTTAGCCTCAAAATTCGCACCGGGTGGGACCCAGATAATCGTAATGGGATCCAAATCGCCCAAATTGCCCAAGATTGTGGCATTGCTTCGTTAGCGGTTCATGGCCGCACACGACAATGCATGTATAAAGGCTTTGCTGAGTACGACACAATAAAAGCAATAAAACAGAATATCTCGATTCCTGTTGTTGCCAATGGCGATATAGACAGCCCCGAAAAAGCCAAGTTTGTACTTGATTACACGGGTGCTGATGCGGTGATGATAGGAAGAGGTGCACAAGGAAGGCCCTGGATTTTTAAAGAAATTCAGTACTACTTGGAAACAGGTAAAAAGTTAGCGCCAATTAAGGCCGAAGAGCAGCGTTTAATCATGCTTGAACACCTTAATAAACTTTACGAATTATATGGCGAGTACAAAGGTGTCCGTTTTGCGAGAAAGCACATCGGATGGTACCTAAACCAAGAAGAACAACGCCAATGGCGTGCTGACTTCAATCGGCTTGAAACCGCTGTCCAACAACATTCCTTTGTGGAATGTTATTTTGAAGAATTAGTGTAAAATTAATTAAAGAGCAGAATAGAATGTTTGATCAGACAACTAACACAGAAGTTCACCAGCTTACCGTAGGCAAAATCGAAACAGCAAACGGCACTATCAAGCCGCAGTTATTACGCGACGCAGTTAAACGCGCCGTAACCAACTTCTTCTCTCAGTTAGACGGTCAGGAAGCTTCAGAAGTTTATGAAATGGTGTTAAGTGAGGTTGAAGCACCTTTACTAGACATCATCATGCAACATACTCGTGGCAACCAAACTCGCGCAGCGAACATGTTAGGTATCAACCGTGGTACTTTACGTAAGAAGCTAAAGAAATACGGCATGAACTAAGACTTAACGTCTAAGTGATTGTAACGAAACGGGCTTATCAGCAATGATAAGCCCGTTTTGTTTTAATGCTTTTATAGTTTACGCTATTCGTCAGCCTGATACACCAAGCGCCCATCGACCCAGGTTTTGAGCACACGACTGCGCCAGATATCTTCTGGTTTTACACTAAAATAATCATCACTGACCAGAATAAAGTCTGCTTTTTTCCCCACTTCAATTGAGCCAAGTAAGTTCTCTTGATGACCTGCATAAGCCGCTGATAAAGTGAAACTGTCTAGCGCTTCTTCACGGGTAAGTTTTTCTGATGATAACCAGCCATCTAAAGGTTGATTATCATGATCTTGTCGTGTCACTGAAGCATGTAAACCAAAGTATGGATTTGGTGACTCAACCGGAAAATCTGAACCATTGGCAATTTTAGCATTCGCATTAAGTAACTTTCGCCATGCATATGCCCCGGCTAGACGGGTTTTTCCTAAGCGTTTTTCTGCCATATTTTTATCACTCGTCGCGTGAGTAGCTTGAATAGAAGCAATCACTCCCAGCTCAGCAAAACGGTGAATATCACTCACTTCCAGTATTTGCGCATGCTCAACTCTGTGTCTTAATGCTTTGGTATCAGAGGCTGCTATTGCCGCTTGATAGTTATCCAGCACGACTTTATTGGCATTATCACCTATGGCATGGGTATTCACTTGAAACCCAGCTTGCATAGATTCTAAAATTAATGCGGCTAGCCTATCTGTTGAATAAAGCATTAACCCTTTGTGGCCGTGTTGGTCACTATAATCTGCCAGTAAAGATGCGCCGCGACTGCCCAATGCGCCATCGGCGGATATTTTGACACTGTCCATTTTAAACATGTCATCAGCGGTTTTTATTGGCCCTTTTGCCAAATAGTCAGCATATTGCGGGTCTTCGACCGATAACATCGCATTAATACGGATGGGCATTGCCTTAGCTTGCGCTAAGGTTTGGTAGGCGTTGATATTGTCGATACTCACACCAGCATCATGCACACTGGTTAATCCGTATGAGGCAAGTGACTCCATCGCGGCAACTAAGGTTGTTTGCATTTGCATTGATGTCATTGCGGGCATAACGTCGTACACCAGATTCATTGCATTATCGATCAACACTCCCGTTGGTTGCCCCTGACTGTCTTTGATAATTTCACCACCGACCGGGGCTTTGGTTGTCGCAGTGATACCTGCTAGCTGCAACGTTTTACTGTTCACCCACAGGGCATGACCATCAATCCGACCAAACGCCACAGGAGTATGACCAAACACCTTGTCTAAACTTTGTTTGCTTGGAAACGCTTTACTGTCCCACAATTCTTGATTCCAACCTCGACCTAATAACCAGCCGGTAGTGGATTGTTGCTTTAAAAACGTTTCGGCGCGTTTAACTGACTCACTTTCACTTGATGCTGCCACCAAATCCACTCGCAGCAAACTTTGGCCATAACTGAGCACATGACCATGTGCATCAATTAAGCCTGGCAGTAAGGTTTTCCCTTTACCATCAATAACAAGCATATCATTGACTGTAGCTAAATTCGGGGGAGTAGGATAAACCGCATCAATTTTATCATCGGTAAATTTTACTGCAGAAAAGGTATGTAATTTCCCCTCATGAACACTATAACCTTGAACGTTATGAATTAATGCAGTTTGTGCCCAACTGCTAGCGCAACATAACGCTACCAAACTTAATGCCCACTTTTTCATACTTTACCCCAATGATAATCAGAAAACCTGCTCCATTAAATGTTAATAATTGGTTACAAGCAAGCCTATTTATCAATTATGAAATGGGCTTTTTTAGGAACAAGAAGGCTATTTTCGCAATAATAAAGGCAGCTTATTCGCTGCCTTTATTAGAGGAAAAAGGAAATTAAAGATTAAATTTCGAACTTCTTAATTTCTGCCTCTAGTTTGTACGTTAATTGCTTTACCTCTTCACTCACACTGTGAGCTTGCGCTGAAACCGTATTGGTTTTAGATGCAGTATCAGCAATCACCACAATGCGCTGAGCTGAATCTTCACCAGCGGCAAGCTGCTCTGTCGCCGCTTCTGAGATCTGCTGACTCATATAAGCAATATCAGATAACGACTGGGCAATATTTTTAAGCTCATCGGTTACACGTGCCGATTTAGTCACAGTTTCTTCACTGGTTGCAATGCTTTTCACCACTGACGCTTTGGCATCTTTGGTGGCTTTTTGCAGCTTATCGATCATTTGCTTAATTTGCTCAGTACTGGTTTGTGTACGCTGAGCTAACTGTCTGACTTCATCGGCAACCACAGCAAAACCTCGACCTTGTTCACCCGCTCTAGCTGCTTCAATTGCGGCGTTTAAAGCCAGCAAATTGGTCTGCTCGGCAATGCCCTGGATCACCAATAGTACGCTGGCGATGTTATTGACTTCATCATCTAACACCTGAATATTTTTACCGGCACTTTCAATTTGAGTTTCGAGTAATGAAATCGTTGTCGCGGATTCTTGAGTTAGTCTATGGGCATTAATGCCTTGCTGTTCAGCAGCATTGACCGATTCAGCCGCTTGCTTAGCATGTTCCGCCACATTAGCCGATGAGGCGGTTAATTCGGTAATTGCTGAGGCGACCATTTGAGTTTCATCATGCATTGCTCGCGTCAGTTGATCTAGCTCGTTAGAGCGTTTCGCTGCACCATCGGCTTGATGGTGTAAAATGTCGGTCACATTTTTAATTCCTAGCACCACACCTTGTAGGCCGACTTGCATGTAATTCATTGCCCCAACCACACTGTTATCTTGGGCATGGATAAAAGTGGCTTGTTGGCGTAAATTACCACGCGACACACTTAATACGAATTGATGCACCTGTTCAATTTCAGCTCCTAAAGAGTGACGCAATTTGAAGCCAAATCTCGCTAAACTCAGAGATAAAATAATCGCGATAATAATGGCAAAAGTCAGCAGGCCGCTTGCTACTGACCAATACCGAGCATCAGCTTCGGCATAACTAATCCCCGTTCCCACATACCAGTGCCATAAGTCAGATTGCTGTACCACTGACGTTAACGCAACCACTTTGCCTTCACGCTCAGAAGTCCATTCATAGGTTAAAATTTTACCTGTTTGGCTGCCCACAAGTTGTTGCACCATGCGACCAATACTTTTGCCATTGGCATCGACAAAATCATTAAAACTGGTGCCATGCAGTTGCGGATCATGGGGCGTAGCAACAAAGTCCATATTATTATCAACAACGTAAACATACTCAGAGTCATGGTATTTGTTTTCACGCAGTACCTGCATTGCTAACGCTTTTGCCTGCGTTTCGGTCAGTTCACCTGATAGTTGAAATTGTTCGAATTGAGTCACAATATTGGCTGTACTGCGCATTAATTGATTAATGCGGGCAATATTGTCGCTGTGACTTGAGTCAGATAACGCATGTAAACCACCAAATGCGATACCCAGTGTGGAGATAAATAACAGGCTAGCAAAGAATATTATTTTTGTTTTTAATGTCATAGAGCAACCTTACTTCAGCTGGCATACAGAGTAATAATTTTAGGGCTAACCTATCTACTAAAACACAAAAATGACAGCGATGTCATTAAGTATTTAACATAAATTTAACCTAATTTAATAGTGTAGCGGATAAAGTAAAAAAGCCTGCAAAAGCAGGCTAATAAAATATGAAGCTATTTACTTACAGGGTTAAGCTTACATCTGAATTGATTGTAGTAGAACAAGCTAACACAAAGCCTGCGGCAATCTCATCTGCGGTTAATGTTGCCGTACTAGTGGTTGCGACACTGCCTTCGGTAACCTGACATTTACAGGCGCCACAAACCCCATTTCGACACGCGGCAATGATGGGCAAGCCTTCGGACTCTATCCCATCAAGTAGTGTTTGGTCACTGCCAAGCGGAAAAACTTTACCGGCAATGTTTAACATAAACCCGCCCGCTGCGGCATGCTCACTCGAGCTAAGTAATACTTTGTTTGAGACGGTTTTAGGTGCCGCGGCAAAGCTTTCTTGATAAAAGTTAGCCATATTAAACTGCGCCTGTTGCAACATGGCTTTTACCGCTGCCATGTAGGGTTCTGGCCCGCAAATAAACACAGTTCGCGTTTGATAGTCAGGCACGAGTGCGGCTAACTTAGCAATGTCTAATCGCCCAGATGTGCACTGTATCTTAGGATCTCGAGCGATCACTTGCTGCTTCGCACTATCATCTTCTAGCACATAACTTAACGCCAAACTGTCGCAACGAGCTGCCATAGTCGCCATCGTTTCAGCAAAAATAATATCCTCGGCACTACGCGCACTATGTACAAATGCAATGTCGCTACCGACTGCAGTATCACATAGCCAGCGTGACATAGAGTGCATAGGTGTCACACCACTCCCAGCACTTAAAAATAGATATTTATCTGCCTGAATATCAATAAGATTAAAGGCACCATCTGGACCAACTACTGTCACTTCATCATTAACATTTAATTGATTTGCCAGGTAATTAGACACTAATCCACCTTCAATTTGTTTGATGGTTACAATCAATGAATAAGGGCGTGAAGGTGATGAGGCGATGGTGTAACTGCGATAAATCGGCTTAGTGTCTATTTCAAGTTTGAAAGTGATAAATTGTCCAGGCTTATAGTTAAACTTTACCGGTTCAATACCTTGAAAGCGAAAGCTCACTACGTCAAGGGTTTCATGCCATTTTTCAACGCAGCGTAAAGTGACTTCACCCCGCTGCCAATTATCTGCAGCCAGTAATTTAGCGGCATTAACTGACGGAGTTTCAGACACTTTAGGTTTCAAAGAGGATAAAGCACCTGCCATTGAAAATCCCGCGGATTTAGCCGTTGTTGGGGTTGCATTTAATGGCTTGTCAGATTTAGCTGCTGCCAATGCATTGGAAAATGAAAAGCCGCCAGCTATAGGTATTTCTGACTTAGGTGGCTTGTTCGCTGTCGATAATGACGAGGTTTTCTCGGTTTGAGCTGAGGCTAACGCGGCTGAGAATGAAAATCCTGAGGCTGTCATAAAACACCTTTACACTGAGTAAATAACAATAAAAAACGGCGACTAATGCCTATTTAATCGCCGTCAAACCTATTTACGCCGCAGTCATCATGGCTTTTAAGTCGGTTGCTACATCCGTTGTGGTACGTAGACCAAACTGTTGCTCTAAGATGTTGGCTAAGTTTTCAGTTAAAAAACCTGGTGCACTTGGGCCAGTACGAATGTTTTTAACTCCTAAAGATAGCAAGGTTAACAAAACAACAATCGCTTTTTGTTCAAACCAAGACAACACTAAACTTAATGGCAATTCATTAATGCCGCACTCAAACACATCTTTTAGTGCTAACGCTAATTGAATTGCTGAGTAGGCATCATTACATTGGCCAACATCGAGTAAACGTGGAATACCATTGATGTCGCCAAATTCGAGTTTATTAAACTTAAACTTGCCACAGCCCAGCGTAAGAATAAGTGAATCTTCAGGTACCGATTTAGCCAAATCAGTAAAGTAACTGCGCTCAGCTTTATCACCGTCACAGCCACCGATTAAGAAGAAGTGCTTAATTGAACCATTTTTCACATTTTCAACCACAGTTGGCGCAGCGGCCATGAGCGCATTGCGTGCAAAACCAATGGTGATCATATGAGGAATTTCATCATATTTAAAACCTTCAAGCGATAACGCTTTGTCGATCACTGTGCTGAAATCATCGCCTTCAATGTGGCTCACACCCGGCCAACCGACAATGCTACGAGTAAAAATTCGGTCAGAGTAATCGCCCACATTAGGGTCAATAATACAGTTTGAGGTCATCACAACCGCACCAGGGAAGTTAGCGAATTCTTTTTGCTGGTTTTGCCACGCACTGCCAAAGTTACCCACTAAATGTGAATACTTTTTAAATGCCGGATACGCTAATGCAGGTAGCATTTCACCGTGGGTGAAAACGTTAATCCCTTTGCCTTCCGTTTGTTGCAAGATTAGCTCTAGATCTTTCATATCATGACCAGAGACTAGAATCGCTTTACCTTTAACAATTTTAGTATTGACTTCAGTGGGTTCAGGGTGGCCAAACGCTGTCGTTTCACCCGTATCTAACATCGCCATCACACGGTAGTTAAGCTGACCAATTTGCATTGCGGTGTTGAACAGCTTATCCACATCAACCGAGTCTTCACCTAAAAAGGCCATGATTTGGTGGAATTCGGCAGCGATGTCCGCATCGGTTTGCTCAAGTACGCGGGCATGCTCCATATAAGCGGCCGCCCCTTTTAAACCGTAAAGACATAACAAACGTAAACCTAAAATATCTTCATGCACCTCACCGCGATTCAGTAAAGCTACCGGTGCTTGTTCTAGCATTTCAAGTTTACTTGCCGCAAGGTTTAAGGTGCCCTGTGCTGGGATCACTAGCGCATCAATGCCCTTTTCTTGGCACGCGGCTTCATAAGCTGTTTTTAACTGCTCACGGTAAGTTTGAGCTTGTTGGGCATAACCAATTAAACGGTCATCATCAAAGTTCACGTTGGTCAATGTTGAGAAGAACGCCTTGGGCACAAACGTATCAATGTTGCCATCAACAATCCCCATTTCACGGGCTTTGACTGCATAAGCTGATACGCCTTGCAGCATATAGATAAGCAGGTCTTGTAGGTCGGAAGTTGAAGCTAACTTGCCACACATACCTTGAGAATAACTACAGCCATTACCCGCTGGGGTTTTAATCGTTTGCTCACATTGCACACAAAACATAACTCACTCCTGCTTGATTATTTAATCATGTATAATTTTTACATGTTTTGAAGCAGTTTACTCTTTACAGCGTAAAGCTAAAGTCTATTTTGGGGGCAATATGCGATTTTATGATCGCTGTCACTTTAAGCAAATGCTTAAGTATTTGAATGGCGACAGTAGAAATTAGAGAGCCGGGAGCATTGCTATAAGCATAGTTGCAAAGCTGTTAGGGCTACAAACAAGACTATGAGCTCGCGACGAAATAGATAGATAAAATAGTTACCTACCTAAGTCTCACTTAATAGCCCCTAAACAAACTTGCAATATAATCAACAGGTTAAGTGCATATCAAGCAAAGGATTCACCTATGCAGCACTACCAGATGGGTTAACCGTTTCATTTAAATATTGAAACCAATACCTGAGTTCAACAACTGAGTTCAACAACTGAGTTCAACAACTGAGTTCAACACCACTAGATCACAGAGTTTGAATTCAGAGTGCAATGGATAAATGAGCTCAATTCAGCACGAATGCAAGGTTATTGAGCAATAAACACAATCACTTTACGCTGCATGTCTTTGGCATCCTGACGGCCATAATGCACCACTAAATCCTCTTTTCCATCGTGATTGATATCTGTTACCGACACCATTGAACCTTCTGTTGGCAAGGTAAAGGCTAACTCATCACTGCTTCTCGCAAATGGCGAGTCACCACTTTGGCCTTGAAATATTTTTAGGCGTTTTTCGGTATCGGACAACAATAACTCTTTAAATCCATCACCATTTAAATCGCCTAAGGTAATCACAGGCTCACCGGTTTGACCTGACGTTAAGCTAAAACTTAACTCCACTTCTTTGGTAACATTAGCTTGTTTAGGAAATTGAAATGCATTGTCCATTTTGAATACGTACACATCTTGATCAATACTGCCTGACAGCAATGCCCCGACAACTTGAGATACGCCAATATCAAACCCTGACACCACAACTTCAAATTGGTTATCTTTGTTTAAATCAACAAAACTTAGCCCTGTTAATGTACCGTCAGCTCGGATGACACTGCTAGGTTTTCGGCCAAAAATGAGTACATTATTTTTGTTGCTGCCAAGGTAGACTTCGTAGTCATTACTGCGATCAAATACCCCGCTACTTTTGGTGTATCTAATCACTAAATCGGTTATGCCATCAGCATTGATATCGGCAATTTTTTCTACTTTTCGATACAGCAAATCACTTTGATCTAACTGCCGACCATAGGCATCACGCTTCTTCCACCAATCCACGCCACTAATGGGCTGACTGACAGAAATAAATGTTGCACTCGGTGTAAACTGGCCATTATCTTTTTGAAAATACACTTCTAATAAACCTTCGCCAACTTTAATAATGTCATCACGATTATCAAAATTCGCATCGGAAAAGTACAATTCTGGCTGGCTATATTCCGCTCCGGTATCGGTTAATTCAATGTTTGGTAAAAGTGGTAATGACTGCAAGGTAAAGGTTTGTAAGTCGCTAACGGGATTATTATTTGCCAGTAGTAGGTGTAGAGTTTTAAAGTCACTCAAAACGATATCTGCAATACCATCATTATTGATATCTTTTACAAAATTACCACGGGAAATATAATCGGCTTTAGGAGTTAAGGTAATAGAACTGATTGGCGCCACTTTATTAATTTGACCTTGGGTTGATTCTTCTGAGATGGCTGCCAACACCGGATGACCTAGCTGATACTGCCACAAACTATCTGCGCTCAAAAAGTACAGTTTTTGTAGCTGAAGTTTTTCACTTTCCTCTTCGGGTTGATAGACATCGTAACGAAACAGTGAGGGATCAATAGGCTGTTTATCAAGTAAACTCAGCTTGTCCTCTTTAAAACCATACACATACAACCAACGCTGATATTTTTCATCTACGCCAATCACGACAAGCTCATTACCTTCGTTGTCCATAATATTGGCTGATATAACGGGTTGAACCAGTTCAATGTCCGCCTCAAGGGTATATTCTAAAAAAGTGAGTTTTTCATTGGCGACTGCGGCACCTGTACTCAACGCTGATAACAAGACTGTTGAGCCAATAATCCCTTTAACCATGGTGGGTAATCTCATTGTTATTCTGTCCTTGATGTTGATGAAAGTGCTGACATAGTCTGTACTACTGAATCGCCTCGTAACACTCCCTTATCTGTTGTTCGCCATATTTTCGTTCTAATCCACGAACAACAAAATGACCTCTAGCCATATCCTGAAAATGGTCGATAAATAATGTATTGATAATGGCACCGCCTGCGGCACCAATAGCAGGCACAGCTTGTGCCGCTACTTTTTGAGTCACTTGTACGCCAAATCGTTCCGCTACAATGGTGACAATTTTTACCATCATGGGCGCAGCCTCTTTAGTGAACCCTTTGGTTGCTACATATTGTGCCGATTCGGCAATTGAATTAGCCAATACGGTGCGAACCGCAAAATAGCCCGTTTCAGCTTGATCATCATCAAGGCTTTGCCCTCCAAACGCAAACACTTCAAGGCAAGCCATTTTGGTTGCTAAATCACTCAACTGCTCACCTTCACTGCGAGCGATGTCTGCTATCGAACGTAACATGATGGTGGTTGAAATAGGTAACTCAATGGCTAAGGCGCTTAAGCCAAAAAAGCCGCCGACACCGCCACTCAGAGCCACACCAAACTTGTGCCATTTATCAGAAGAATGCAGGTTCGCCCCATCTTTTAAGGTAAACAGTGCCGCATCAACTGCCTTAGTTAATGCCATTTGCGTGACCTTACCAATGCCATTGCTTACGGTTTTGGGCAATAACGCAAAACCTTGTTCAATCGGTTTACCTATTGCATCAGTAATTTTGGCGGCCAGCCCCGGATTTTCTAGCAACTGCTTTGCTTGCTTTAAACGCTGAAAATCGATATCAGTAAGCTGCATAGTATCCTTAATCGAGTGAATACAAGTGTGAGTAATTAAAGCGGCATTGATAGTTTTAACATTAATGCCCGACAGAATGAAGATGCTAACGGTATATGATTAAACTGAAATGAAACAAACAGTGAAAAACGATAGATTACATATCCTTATTAGGGCGTGTTTATCTTTGTTGATAAATTATGCCCTAGGCTATATTTCTGTCAGGCAATCACAAATGAACACCATTCAGCCTGCCAAATTAAGTGAATTTGCGAGCACAATGGCAGGGGAATAGCCACCGCCCCTTGGGTGGAAACTAAAATGACTTTAGACTGCATGGGATAATGTTGACGTATGGCCTATTATTGAGACGCAGTTAGCAAGGCAAATAGCTGTTTACTAAGCGTTTATAATCCCGAGCTAAGGGTGCTAGTAGATTGCCATTTGAGTATCAAGGCAAAATTATCGCCATAAAAAATGGACTAACAACCAGCGGTGTCAGTCCATTACATATTCATCGACTTTTGTGTCAAAGATTAAGTGAGCTATCGACTATTCAACAATAGTGACGCGCTCAATCATAATCGGCGTTTTAGGCACATCATCATGTCCTGCAACCGTTGCTGTTTTGACTTTTTCAATCTGCTTTATTACCTCAAGACCCTCAGTAACCTTGCCAAATACGGCATAGCCCCAGCCATTGTTAGTCGTCGCAGTGTGATCGAGAAAGCGATTATTTGCGGTATTAATAAAAAATTGCCCAGTGGCAGAATGCGGTGCATCAGTGCGCGCCATTGCAATGGTGCCTAATACATTACTTAAACCACGATTCGCCTCATTCACAATCGGCGCATGGGTCGGCTTTTCTGCCATTTGGGCGGTAAAGCCACCACCTTGAATCATAAAGCCTTTAATAACACGATGAAAAATAGTCTGCTCGTAAAAGCCTTCTTGGCAATATCTTAAAAAGTTTTTTGAGCTCACAGGCGCTTTTTCTAAATCAAGTTCAATGTGAATATCGCCCAGGTTAGTGGTAAAAATAATGGTCATAATAGCTCGTTAATTTTATCGAAAGGGCTGACTCATCCGTTATTCTGACGATTCTGGCTCCAAAAATTGTAATTTTATCTGCTCGACTTTATCGCGACATGCTAAAAAGGCGGTCACTAAATCTGGATCAAATTGTTTACCTGCGCCTTCAACAATATAATCTAGCGCAGCTTGTGTCGACCACGGTTTTTTGTAAGGTCGCGCAGAGGTTAACGCATCAAACACATCAACTATGGCAACGATTCTGGCACTTAAAGGGATATCTTTACCACTTATGCCTGTGGGGTAACCATTTCCATTCCAATGTTCATGGTGGTACAACGCGATTTCTTTTGCCATCACCAGTAATGGGGCATTGTCATCATCACCTAGAATTTCAGCTCCCAGCGCGGGATGTTGTTGCATGATAATACGTTCGTCATCCGTTAACCGACCAGGCTTTAATAAAATCACATCTGGAATACCAATTTTGCCAATGTCATGCATAGGTGAAGCATGCAGTATATGCTCACACCACGTCGCTGTGGCGCCAATATGTTGTGCCAACATCTGACTTAAATGGCCAATTCTAACAATATGTAAGCCGGTTTCATTATCCCTAAATTCAGCCGCTCGGCCTAACTTTAGGATAATTTTATGCCGCGTTTGCTCTAACTCCTTAGTACGAAGTTTCACTAGGTCTTCAAGCTGCCTAGCTTGATTAGCCAACGCCAGTTGGTTTTTCACTCTGACATTTAACACCGCAGGGCTAATGGGTTTACAAATATAGTCAACGGCGCCTAACTCCAAACCCGTTTGTTCATCCATTTCTTCAGTTTTAGCTGTCACAAAAATAACCGGAATACGGCTTGTGTTTGGATCAAGCTTTAGCTGCTGACACACTTCAAAACCACTCATAGTGGGCATCATAACATCTAATAAGATCAGTTCTGGGATGGGTTCAATACGAGCCAGCTCAAGGGCTTTTTTGCCTGAGGTCGCGGCTCTTATGGTAAATTTATCGGCTAAAATACCGTGAATAATTCGAATATTATCCGGCATATCATCGACAACCAAAATAGTCGGTTTCAATGTCATTTCACTCACTGTCATATTTCCACCTTACTCTCAAAAATATCCAACAGCACTGTTATAAAACCCATTATCACCCTCTAACTATTTAGACTGTTTTTTAATCAACTTTTTCGGGGGTGGGAATATAACTGAAGCCTAATAAATAACCTACAACAATTGGTAAAGCACCACTCACAAGCTCCAAATAACAACAAACAGCAAACCAAACACAACAACTAAAGCCGCAAAAATTAACATAACGAATCATAACTATCATAGCAAAAAACAAATGCACAAGGCGCTACCGACTTATACTGAATGTGTAGTTTATGAGCGTTTCATTACCTAAGAATTCGATTATATTATTTACTTAATGGGATAAGGTTAGTGTAAAAATAGACCTTATCAATCGGCTTTTGATAGATGAACTAAGTTATATTGTTGTCAACGCAGAAAAGAATGCCGCTGCAATGGACACTCGAATAGTGCAAATAACAGCTTAATCTTAGATGGCCTGCCGCAAAACCACATAACGCTTTTGGAATGAATAATGCTAAAAAATGTAATCAACCTCATACACACAATTCCAATGGCCCCTGCATACGTACGATTAAATGCACCGTGTTTATTACTCTTGCTGATATTTTTTTCCATCAATGGAAATAGTGCACAGGTGACAACTCAATTAACCGCGTTATCGAGTATTGAAACAGCTTCATCTGAGCGTTTAGAAGCACCACAAATTGCCCAACAAAAGCGTCCCCAAAAGATGATCACCATGATCCTAGAGGCGGATAGACCGTTCTGGCGTGAAATTGCAGCTTATTCTCAATTTGCAGCCAATGATCTCAATGTCAATCTCGATATTATTTATAGTAATGACACCAGTGCAATGTTGTTAAATTTAAGTCGAAAAGCAATTCATGAGCAAACCAACGGCATTATTATTTCTGAAAATACCGATATATTGCCAACACTGCTAAAAGAAGCCGATGAACATGGTGTTCCCGTCATCACAATTAATTCAAACTTAAAAGAATCAAAACTGTCACTCAAAGCAGACAGCTTAAATTGGATTGCCCGTTTTGGCCGAGATGTAGACTCAGGGCAAACCCTCATTAATAGCTTAGCAATCAATAAAAATGCCGCTGATTGGCAACCGAATATTTTAATTTTAGGCGGTAATCCAGAAGATGCTTCGGTGATCAGCAGGGTCAATGACATGGTTGAGTATATTTCTGCTCGCTGGAAAAATGCGGTTATTACCATTAAGTATACCAACTGGGATCCTCAAGCGGCGCGAGAACAATATGCCCTCGCTCTGTCTGAAAACAACATAAACTTAGTTGTTGCAATGAGTGCTTCAATCGCCAAAGCGGTCGCCTTAGAAGCGGAGCAACACCCCTCACCCAAACCCCTCATTGGCGCATTAAGTTGGCTTCCTGAATTAGTCTCTGATATTCCTGATAATAATATTAACGCCGCATCGATAGGTGCTGACATGATGGGAGGGTTTGCAACCGTACTTATGTTTGATTATCTAAATGATAATCACATCCAACGCCAAGGTTTTGATTTTGTGATCCCCCCCGTAGTAGTGACATCAAATAATTATAAAAGCTACCTGCCACTGTTAAATCTTAACCAAGCGAATATTGATTTTAAAAAAATATCGCTTACGTTCAATCCCAATATGCTTTTATTGGACTTTAAAGTAGCAGATTTAATTAACACCTATGATACCCAGCAATTTTTAAATAATTTAACCGAAGAAGAAAGGGCATTTATTAAACAACACCCCATTATTCATTTGGGGGTTGACCCCGATGCCGCCCCTTTAGATTTTATTGCCGACAACGGTGAGCAACAAGGTATTATTGCCGACTTTTTAGCTGAAATAAGTCCACTGCTGCCGTTACAATTTAAAATCAGCGACGCAAAAACTTGGCAGATATTACTCAATGATTTTAAGCAACAGAAAATAGATGTGCTCTCACCCGTGTCGGATCACCACTCCCGCGATAAAGACATGTTGTTCACCGATGCGCTGGCCTACTTCCCTGCTGTTATTGTGACTAGAAACGATACCGATAATATTAACGGCCTTGATGACTTAGCCGGAAAAAAAGTCGCTGTGGTGGCAGAAGATATCACTGAGCTGCAATTAAAATTAGAACATCCAGAGCTGATTGTTGTGCCCTACAACACCCTAGAAGATGTGCTTAATGCCGTTAATCAACACCAAGCCTTTGCTGCTTTTATTCATTATCCATTAGCCTCCAACATGTTAGAGGCTTTTGGCCATCGTCATTTAAATATTGTTGATTTATCAGATTATCGGTTCGGGGTATCTATTGGTATCAGAAAAGACTGGCCTGAACTTAAAAGCATTTTAAATAAAGCCTTTGCTTATATTCCTGATACTCGAAAACAAAATATCAAAGATCGCTGGATTAATGTTCGCTACGATTTTGGCATCAAAAGACAACAAGTGATCGATTGGATTATCAATTTAGCCATTATTCTGACCGTTATTTTTGGGATTTTCATCTATTGGAATCGACGCTTAAATAAAGAAATTGCCCAACGCAAACAAACTGAAGAGCAGCTTAATCTCAGTAGGGCAAGGTTCCAATCTCTCTTTGATGTCTCTATTGAAGCTTGTATGCTATCAGATACCAATGGCACCATCCTCGATTGCAACCAGGCACTGTTAGACCTGGTTGCATACAACACCAAAAATGATGTGTTAGGTATGCAACCCACATTATTTTATGCCGCCGACGCCACCCAACGTCAGGCCTTATTCAAAAGCCGCTTAGCACAAACACTGCAACAAGGCATATATACGTACGAAGCGGAAATGTTGAGCTCAACAGGGCAACGCATCCCGATTGAAGCAACCCTTAAAGTTGTCGAATTAGAAGGGCTACAATGTATTTTAGGCTCCTACAATGACATCAGCGAAAGATTACGCATTAATAAACTGCTGATACAAGAGCGCGATGTACTGCAAAATATCTTAGGTAAAAGTCCAATTGGTGTATGGGTTTGCGTGCAAAATACCTGTCGATATACCAATAAACGCATCACCGAAATGACCGGCCTGAATATCGGTCATACCGTTGCAGATATCTTCACCAACCCTAATGATTTCAATGCTATTTTGCAACTCAGTGGCAATGAAGAATTACAACTTGAAACCCAATTTAACACCCCCGATGGTACCAGGGATATCTTCATCACCGCCTACCCAACCATTCACGGGGGGCAAAATGCTAATTTATGTTGGGCGTTAGATATTACAGATGACAAACTGATTCAAACCGAATTAGCCAGTGCCAAAGAAGCGGCTGAATCTGCCAATCAAACCAAGTCTAATTTTTTAGCGAATATGTCACATGAAATACGCACTCCGATGAACGCGATTCTCGGTATGTCTTATCTAGCACTGCAAACAGACCTCTCGGGTAAACAACGTGACTATGTTGATAATGTCCACCGCGCGGCAAGCTCTTTACTGGGTATTTTGAATGATATTTTAGACTTTTCAAAAATTGAAGCCGATAAGATGGATATCGAATCAACAGAATTTGATATTGATGAAGTTTTTGCTAATTTAGCAAACATTATTAGCTTCAAAGTAGAAGAAAAAAACCTGACCATTTTATTTGATTTTGCGCCTGACTTCCCCCGTTTTTATATCGGTGACAGCATGCGATTAGGTCAAATATTGATCAACTATTGTAATAATGCGATCAAGTTTTCTCACCCCAATAGCAATATTATTATCAGGGGAACAGCCACACCCAATGGTAACAATATTGATCTGACTTTTTGCGTCGAAGACTTTGGTATCGGTATACCAAAGCATAAGCAAGGCAAATTATTCGGGTCATTTGAGCAGGTTGACGCCTCTACATCAAGAGAATATGGCGGAACAGGCCTTGGATTAGCAATCAGTAAACGTCTTGCAAACTTAATGGGAGGGCAGGTTTACCTAGAAAGCGAAGAAGGTAAAGGCAGTCGCTTTTATTTAACCTTAAGCTTATTAAAGGGTAGAGACCATGATCCAATCATGGATTTTGAAAGTGCTAGAGGTGCAATGTTTACCTTAATTGGCTTACCAACAATCATTAGCGATGATTTGATAAAGCATGCTAACTATTTTGGTATACACACTCTAATATCTGATGAAGCTAGCACAACCAAAGCAATACAAGCTACTGTCAATAATGCTACAGGGGAAACTGTAGAGCCATTTTATGTTATTAGTGATTATAAATGTTGTAGCCATGAGTTGATTACATCTCTTAAGCTTAATCCAAATTCAAAATTGATCATTATCAACAAATTATCAGACCAAGATGAAGTTAATGAGCTGTTAAATCAAGATCAACATAACCAAGTGTTTTCCATCATAGCTCCCCTTACACCCGCTATTCTTGGGGATTTGGTGGTAAAATTGCTTAGCGGCAACAACCCAACTTCACATAAGTCGGCAGCGGAAAAATCTGTGATTGAGTACAAAACGCAATTAGCTGGCGCTGAAGTGTTACTAGCTGAAGATAATGTGATGAATCAAGAGTTAGCCATTGAATTATTAAATCAAGCTGGGGTCAAAGTCACGGTAGCCTGCAATGGCATAGAAGCCGTTGAGCTAGTTAACAGCAAACCATTTGATGGGGTATTAATGGATGGACAAATGCCGTTAATGGATGGCTATGAAGCCACGAGACGTATCCGCGCCAATCCATTATTTGCTGATTTACCGATTATAGCCATGACAGCAAATGCCATGAAAGAAGATGTTGAACGAAGCCTATTATCGGGAATGAACGATCAAATCAATAAACCCGTCAATGTCAAAGATCTTTACAGCATCATGGCTCGCTGGATCAAACCTAAAAAACCTCAAAAGTTGACATCCGCTAATTCTTATAACAGTAGCATTGTCCACGCATCATTACCTGACATTCATGGGCTTAATACCCGAAGGGGATTAATGCACTGTAATCAAGATGCGGGGCTGTATACAAAATTATTACACTCTTTTGTTCTTACAGGGCATTCGCTTATTACACAACAAAAACTGGCCGTCGGTGAATGTAACCTTAGTGATATGCAATTAAGCATGCACACCTTAAAAGGAGTGACGGCGAATATTGGCGCAGATGAAACAAACCAGCTTACAGCTGAAATAGAAACCAAACTGAATAATCTGGAAGCTCTAGATTGGGACACAATGACTACCCAGATTCAGAATTTACATCAGCATTTAGCAATATTATTGGCCGATATCGATAGCTGGGTACAAAAAAATAAACCTTCTATACATAATCGAGAATTAGATGATAAAGTCATCCAAGAAATGCTGGTAAAACTTAATCAATGTTTAGAGCAATATAATACCGAGGCATTAGACTGGGTAGGACAACTTGATGGTGTTCAGCAGCTTCGACCGCACAAAACCTTACTCAAATCATTAAAAAATGATATTGAACAATTTGAGTTCGACTCTGCCATTGAAAAGCTCGCAAGATTAAACACCTCATTGAATTTAGTGAAGGAATAGCTTTATGCAATTGAACCAGATGACAGCAATGATTATCGAAGACATGGATGCAATGCGTAATATTATGGTTGAACAACTACGCCAACATGGTTTTGGACGCGTATTACCCGTTGAAAATAGCCGACGCGCATTAGAAACTCTCGAAAATAATAACGTAGACATAGTACTGCTTGATTGGATTATGCCCGGTGGCAACGGCATTGAAGTATTAAAAACGATGCGTGCCAACCCTCAATGGCACTCGATTCCGGTCATTCTGGTTACTGCTCACACCAACCGAGACATGGTGACACAAGCCATAAAATATAATGTGTCTAACATTATCGCCAAACCCTTTACGGCAAAAGCATTGCAAACAAGGGTGTTACAAGCCTTAAAAGCTGAACGCAAAAATCTATTTGAACAACTTGCGCCAAAAGATCCCGATGAAATGCCAACTCAATCACTCGTGGATGATACCAATAGCATTTTAATTGTAGATGACGTACCTGACAATTTGGCATATTTGGTAGGTTTATTAAAAGATGATTATAAAATTCGATTTGCCAAAAATGGCGCTGCAGCCTTAAAAATTTGCCAATCTGCCACACCACCAGATTTAGTGTTACTTGATATAATGATGCCAGATATGGATGGCTATCAGGTACTGAAAGCCATGCGAGAACATCCACAATCTGATCAAATCCCAGTGGTATTTGTTACAGCACTCACAGAAATTGAGCATCAAGTGGCTGGACTAAAAGGCGGTGCAATCGATTATCTTACCAAGCCCATTCAGCCAGATATTTTAAAGTTACGGGTTAAAAACTTGCTGACCACAGTCAATTTACAACGCGGCCTACAAGCTAATTATGA
Source organism: Shewanella aestuarii (assembly GCF_014647215.1). Lineage (GTDB taxonomy): Bacteria > Pseudomonadota > Gammaproteobacteria > Enterobacterales > Shewanellaceae > Shewanella > Shewanella aestuarii. The sequence goes on along the minus strand of NZ_BMOT01000002.1, from coordinate 12,345 downwards.
CAATATACTGGCGATGGCCAAGCTTAAAGACAGTGTTGAAGATATTGTTCATCACGACTTAAAAGGCCCATTAGTGTCGATAAGTGCCATGGCACAGCGTATTGCGCAAGACAAAAGCTACCCAAAAGAGTTACAAACCAAAATCAGCCAAATTGAAGAGATGGCACAGCAATCAATTAACACTATCAGCTTATTTTCAGTGTTATATAAAATTGAATCAGGTCGATTCCAATTATCCCCAGAGCGCTTTTCAATCCACAATATCATTAAACGTATTTTGAACGTGATGCATGTTACTTTTCACCACAAAAAACTGGTGGCATATCAGATCCCTGATGAAGACCCGAATCAAGAATTTTATGTTATGGGTGATCCAATTTTAACTTATTCATTGCTACTAAACTTGATAAAAAATGCCTTTGAAGCCGCCAAAATCAGCACAAAAGTAGCCATTCATTTTGAATCGGATGACAAAATGGTCAATGTTAAGATTGAAAATACTGGCGTAGTACCCGAAGAGATACGTGATACTTTTTGGGATAAATACGTATCATCTGGTAAATCTAAAGGCTCAGGGCTGGGGACATATTCAGCTAAAATACTCACCCAAGCTCAAGGCGGCACAATTGAGTTATCCATTGATGACTTACAAAATTTAACCAGTATCACGGTATCTTTACCTGTGGCAAAAAACTGAAATGGTTAACCTTAATACCCTATTTAACCTCAACTTAGGCGAAGATATAAACAAAATAAACTTTAAACATCTATAATTCAGCAGCTTACAACCAACATTGAATTTATACTGATATCTAGGCGAATGAATACGTCATGATTGACGCAATGCGATCTCTAGCCAACCCCTTTGCACATCTGATTATTTAATGCCTGCAAGGATACAGGCACGGATATCATTATTGATTAAACAAATCCATCGCTGTGCGGGTCATGGCTTTCACCCCCGTTGCGATAGTGACGGGGTAGTCTGGGGCAAACTGGCTTGAATGCAATGACGGTAAGCTTATCCCCTTTGTGACACTGTCAGCATACAATGTGGGTTCCACCGCCCCTAACCAAAACAGTGTAATGGGCACTTTTTCTGCGGTTCTTCCATATAAGCCAAAATCTTCACCGGCCATCACAGGCGGCGCTATTTCTACATTATTCGCGCCAATTTCGGCTTCAATACTGGCTTTTACTTTTGCCGCTAATGTTGGGTCATTATAGGTAGAGGGAATAGTTTCATCGTCATGTACTTTCACTTCAGGCATTAAATCTTCAGGCAAACCGGCACTGATTGCAATGCCTCTAGTTATACGCTTAATCGCTTCAATTTGTTGGGTTCTCACCTCTGGATTGTATGAGCGTAGGGTTAGCTGCAACATGACTTCATTTGAAATAATATTATGCTTCGAGCCACCATGAATAGAGCCCACGGTCACCACATTTGGCTCAAGCGGAGAAACCTCACGGCTAGGAATAGTTTGCAAAGCAAGTACGGTTCTAGCTGCCAACACCACTGGATCTATAGTGGTATGTGGGTAAGCACCATGACCGCCTTTACCTTTGATGTGAATATCAACTGAGTCAACATTAGCCAGTGCATAGCCGCTTACTACGCCTACTTTGCCTGCGGGTATGCTGGCACTCACATGCAAACCTAACACTGCATTTGGAGTCGGGAATTGACTAAATAAGCCTTGTTTTAACATCGCTTTAGCACCGCCACCGACTTCTTCAGCGGGTTGAGCGACCATCATAAGCGTGCCTTTCCAATCAGCTTTATGTTGTATTAACTGCTGAGCCGTACCGATTAAACTGGTCATGTGTATATCATGACCACAGCCATGCATGATGCCAACGGTATTGTTGTTAGCATCCACAGTGGTTGCTTTTGAAGCGTAAGGTTTACCGGTTTGTTCAATGATCGGTAAACCGTCTGTATCAGCACGGATCATGATGGTTGGCCCAGCTCCATTTTCAAAAACTCCCACAACACCGTAACCACCGAAGTTTTTGGTGACCTTGAAACCTAATTTCGCCAGCTCTTTTGCCATACGTTCACTGCTGTTTTTTTCTTGATATGACAACTCAGGATTTTGGTGGAGATAAAGGTATAATTTTTCTAATTGCGGCAAAGCCTTAGCAACTGGAGTCTCAAATGAAGATGCTGCCACATTTACAGCTATCAGTGGGCTAATTGATACCGAAACCGCTAAAGCAAGTTGGGCTAATTTCATTTATATGCTCCTGAATCCTAATCTGGTGATTATTGGCTAATGATTCACTCTAAACGAGGAGGCAGGATAACACCAGCGACGCAAATTGCACTGATGTATTCGGTACTTGCCTATTCAGCAGCTCATCAACTTCAATCTGGCTATGCTAAATCTCAACTCGATGCCACTGAGTTTATGCGAATGACAAATTTCACTAAATAATGCGCAAGCCCCGTTATCAACGCCAGCTTCTGTGCATATTTAAGGCACCCAAACCAGTTCAGGCAGCGCCGATAAATCTAAACAATTGCCCTTTTCAACAATTACCGCATGCTGAGGGGCAAGAGCCGGTTCGGCGGTTAACTCATCAATTAAGATTTGCTGTGATTCAGGTTCACCATGCACTAGCACTATCGGTGGTTGATTGTCGAAATGACGGTACCAACGCAATAACTCTGCTTGATCCGCATGGGCAGATAACCCCCCAATAGTATGAATACTGGCCGCTACCTTTATACTTTGACCATGAATAGTGAGCGTTTCTGCGCCATCAACCAATAAGCGCCCTGGCGTTCCCAGCGCTTGATAACCACAAATAATAATATCTGCGCCCTTACGCACAAGGTTATGGGCTAAGTGATTACGAATACGCCCGCCATTACACATGCCACTGCCAGCAATAATAATGAGTCCTTCATGAATATCATTAAGCTCGATAGACTCTTCTGTACTACTGGTAAATTCGGCAGTAGATAATAATGGATGTTGGCCTGGCGATAAGCGAGTAAAACGCTTAAAGTCATCATCCATCAATGGGTAATTATTGACATACACCTGAGTCGCTTTTATCGCCATCGGGCTATCAAGACATATTCGCCAGCGTGATAAATCCCATTCTTTGGCATAAATATGGAATAAATACAGTAACTCTTGCGCCCGTCCCACTGAAAAAGCAGGCAGTAAAATATTGCCACGGCTTTTATGAATGGTGGTGGCGAAGATGCCTTTAAGCTCAGTCAGGGTATCTTGCCAACTGCGATGCTGACGGTTGCCATAAGTGCTTTCCATCATGACTAAATCGGCATGTTCTATCATGGTGGGATCTGACAAAATCGGCATGCCTTCACGACCAAGATCGCCGCTGAATACTAACTTTTTTTGTTCAGCTTGCTGACCCAGCCACAGCTCAACAACTGCAGAACCTAAAATATGCCCCGCATCGGATAGTGTCACCTCAATATCATCTGTCACCGCAAAACGTTGACCATATTCTAAGGCGACAAACTGGGTTAATACCTGATCCACATCGTCCTGGGTAAATAAGGGTTCAAGCGGTGTTAAGTCATTTTTAGCGCGTTTTTTATTTTGCCTCTCTGTATCCCGCTCTTGCAGCATAGCGGCATCTTTCAGCATAATAGCGCACAGCTCCGCCGAGGCTTTATGGGTATAAATTGGCCCAGTAAATCCTTGCTTTGCTAATAATGGTAAGCGACCCGAATGGTCAATATGAGCATGACTTAATACGACAGCACTAATCAGTTCAGGCCGAAAATCAAATGGGTCACGGTTACGCAACTCGTCCGCCTTACCTCCTTGAATTAATCCACAATCAAGCAATACAGCTTGCTGGTTAACTGTGATTAAATGACAAGAGCCAGTCACCTCTTGTGTCGCGCCTAAAAATCGCAATGTCATCTGCATGCCAACCTCCAGTTTGTATGTTAGCTCTGATGATTTAATATTAGGCTGTTCACAACAAAAAGGCGGGAGCCAGTTCATAAATGTTCAAAAAACTACAACCACAATGATAAGGAACTGACTAATGACTCAAGAAAATCGCTATTTTTATCAACCAAGTCAGGGGCATGGATTGGCCCATGACCCGCTTAATGCCATTATTAGCCCGCGCCCAATTGGCTGGATATCTTCAAAAAATGCTCGAGGTCAGCGTAATTTAGCGCCTTATAGCTTTTTTAATTGCTTTAACTACACGCCACCAATTATTGGTTTTGCCAGCACCGCTTGGAAAGACAGTGTCGCCAATATTGTCGAAACCGGTGAATTTGTGTGGAACTTAACCACCCGAGAATTGGCTGAAAAAATGAATCAAACCTCTGCGCCTTTACCCCGCGGGGAAGATGAATTTGCTTTTGCTGGATTAACCCCTGTGCCGAGCCAATTGATAGGGGTGGATAGAGTCGCTGAAAGCCCAGTGAACTTTGAGTGTAAACTCACTCAGTGCATCCAATTAAAAGATGTTAATGACCAAGATATTGATACTTGGTTGGTGCTAGGGGAGGTAATTGCGGTTCATATCGCCAAACACCTGATTGATGATGCTGGTATTTACCAAACAACATTAGCGCAACCTGTGCTAAGAGCGGGCGGCCCATCAGCCTATTACGGTATTTCAGAAGACAACAGATTTGATCTGAGCCGACCGCTGCTCAATAAATAGTATGCTATCCTATATAAAAATATACTTTGCATATTCCATTATAGGGTTTGTTGAACGGTCAAAATCGTTTGTTAAGCGAGTTATCCGCTTTTCATAAAAAACAGAGACTTTGTGGTGGGTGATTCGCAGTGAAATAGCCAAAAACACGGCTAAATACTTCGACTACAAACATGTTGCTTATGTTGAAGGCTATTACTTAGATGACGTGGTGTTTATGCATTCACCTCAAATTAGTACCTTGTTAATTTTAACGAATTAAATAATTAAAAATCAACAGCTTATGAAAAAAACGCATTAAAGAGATATCACATGAATACAAAAAAAACGACGCTATCAGTTTGCCTTATTACCTCGTTACTTATGGGTTGTGGTGGCAGTGATAGTTCTGAACCAGAACCAGCCAAAACAGCAATGGTGACATTTTCAATCGCTGATGCTCCTGTCGATAGCGCAAAAGAAGTCAATGTAAGTTATTTATCATTGACCTTAAAGCGTGATGGCCAAGCCGATATTGATATTCCATTCGTCAATGAAAATGGTGTTGAGGAAGTCCAAAAAATCAATCTGCTTGACTATCAAAATGGAGACAGTTTAGTTGTTTTAAGCAACATTGAGTTGCCTGTTGGCACTTACCAAGAGCTCATTATCAATACCGCAGGTTGCCCACAAAACCAAAATGGTGCAACGGATGCTTGTTACGTCGTTGAAGATGATGATGCCATTTTACCGCTTAAAACTCCCAGTAATAAGTTGAGACTTGGCAGTTTTAGCGTCTCTACTGAAGGCGTTCAGGCCTATACTATTGATTTTAATCTTCGTAAATCTTTAGTCAGTACTGCCAATGGCCAAAGCTATAATTTAAAACCTCACGGTGTGACCATTATAGATAGCGCTACTGTCGGTGCAATAAAAGGTACCGTCGACCCAAACCTATTTAGTGCGGGTACTTGTGCAGCGGACATGGGTAATGTTGTATACCTTTATCAAGCTCCTGTAGCGCAAGACAGTGTGTTAGGTGATGAATTTGATCCAGACATTGATAGTTCAGCACCAACTAACGTTATCGCTCCATATGCATCAAAAATGATCACCCTTAGCGATACGGCGAATGAGTACATCTATAGCTTTAACCATTTGCCAAGCGGGGATTATTTAGTTGCATTCAGTTGCAGCGCAAACGATGATGATCCCGAGCAATATGATGCCATTTTAATTGCGGATCCTACAGATCAAACGCATTCTGTTACCCTGCAACAGGGAGAATTGGCTACGGTCAATTTTGTTGAAGTCATTTAATTTTTACCCAAAAAGTCAGGAGTTCACCTCCTGACTTTTTATGAGTTCAATCATTGCAAGATTCAGTTGGCTGCTCAATGACATTGTCCGTAGATCTCACACGTCGAATACTATCAGCACTAAACGCACGACAAATAAATGAATGCGAGCTTATTCAGCCTCTTTGGAGTGGGTATGGCGAGCTATTTAGAGTACAGTTAACGGATTGCCAACATAAAAGTGTCATTGTTAAGCATATCCGATTACCGCTGCATAAAGCTCACCCTAGAGGGTGGGATACTGATTTATCTCACCATAGAAAACGACAATCGTATCAAATAGAAAGCCATTGGTATCAGCATTACGCTAATCTCTGTAAGGCTGACTCTTGTGTGCCCAAATGTCTATGGATTGAAACAACTGAGCACGAAACACTGCTCATTTTAGAAGATCTAGCCCAACTTGGTTTCAGCGAAATTAATCCTCAACCTAGCAAAAGCGTGATTCAAGCCTGTTTAACTTGGCTGGCGCACTTTCATGGCCAATTTATGCAACAAAGTGGTGAGGGATTATGGCCAATTGGCAGTTATTGGCACTTAACAACAAGGCCTGATGAACTGGCCGCTTTGCAAGATATTCAGTTAAAAAACGCGGCAATACAGCTGGATAGTCGACTCAACAATTGCCCATTTCACACTGTAATACATGGCGATGCCAAACTCGCTAATTTTTGTTTTTCATCAGATCTCACCCAGGCCGCGGCGGTTGATTTTCAATACACGGGTAAAGGGTGCGGCATGAAAGATGTCGTCTACTTTCTCAGCAGTGTCATCTCATTTAATCAACCCACAACCAGTATCGAACAAGCTGTTAAGCAGTATATTGACTTTTACTTTAAACAATTAGCCATCAGTACTGTCCACTACCACCCGACTATCGATTTCGCACAACTCGAAAACACATGGCGTCCGCTATATGCCATTGCCTGGGCTGATTTTCATCGGTTTATCAAAGGCTGGAGCCCTGAGCATCCTAAAATAAATGCCTACTCTGAAAAATTAACCTTAACAGCATTGGCGCAATTAGCCACTGAAAACAATGACACAGCTAAGCAATAGATGACTTGGTTAACTGTTTAAGTGACGCAGTTTATAGTCGGTGGGGCTCATGCCATAGCACTGTTTAAACAAGCGGCTGAAATGGCTCGCACTATGGTACCCCAGTGAAAAACACACTTGGGTAATTTGCTGTCCTTGGGCAATAAATTTAGCCGCCTGTTTAAGCCGAAGCTGTTGCTGAAAAGCCATCGGCGTACAGCCAAAGTGGTTTTTAAATTGGCTAAAAAACTTGCTGCGACTCATGCACGCTAAGCGGCATAGCACATCAATGTCTAATCCTTCATGCAAATGGTTTTTCATATACTGCAATACCGAGTTCAGGCCATTAAATTCAGGATTTTGCTCACTATGAAGTAATAGAAAATCGCGAGTTTGAAAGCGCAATAATCGAATCACTAATTCTGAAATGGCTAAATCGATTAAGCAACTCCTGTCTTGGTCGTTTTCAGTAAAGATTTGCACCATACGCTCAAGCAGTGCCTGGGTTTGTTGATTATGGTGGGTGTGAACAACGGATTGTTGGTACTTCCAGTGACCGTAGGGCTTATCGAGTGGGGAACGCATTTGCAGTTTTTCTGCCACCTGATTGACTTTATCTGTCGCTATTTCAATGGCTAAACAGGTCGTTGGCTGATGAATTTTCGCCTCTGGAAAATCAATCTCTACCGCTTGATTTGGGGCCATGATGAAGGATTCATGCGGGTAAAAAGCCGCCTCATAATCATCAACCGAGTGCATGACTTTTTTACCCGTCACCATGCCACAAAATAATAATTGATCTGACTTCAACGCCACCCGTGACGCTTGCTCAAAAGTATCGTAAATACTCAGCTCAGCCTCGGGGGCCGCAAAAGTCAGTTTATTTTCCACCAGCACCTGAGGTGTGGCGCGTTTTTGTTGTAAACATCCTTTGATCATCGTTTCACCTATAGCAGGGTTATACCTCGCGAATATAACAATCCCGTACAACAATCCTTGCTATCGGTGACAACATAAAACACAGGTTACATAATCAATTGTACTGTGAGTCAACAGCTGTGGATTTTCAGAATAGCGCTCTTCTCAACATTTGTTCTAGGTTAATTAGTCATCCCAAAAATACAATTAGAGGAAAGTATATGATTTATGCAGCACCCGGCGAAACAGGATCTGTCATCACGTTCAAAGCTGTCTATCAAAACTACATCGGAGGCCAATGGGTAGAACCTGTAAATGGTAAATACTTTGATAACATCAGCCCTGTTAATGGCCAAGTTTTCTGTAAAATTCCACGTTCAGATCAGCATGACATCGATTTAGCATTAGATGCCGCCCATAAAGTTAAGGCCACCTGGGGAGCAACCTCGGCTACGGAGCGGTCAAATATTTTACTCAAAATTGCCGATCGCATTGAGGCAAACCTGACTCAACTTGCGGTGGCTGAAACCTGGGATAATGGTAAAGCAGTACGCGAAACCCTCAATGCGGATATTCCACTTGCCGTTGATCATTTTCGATATTTTGCCGGTTGTCTTCGTGCCCAAGAAGGCTCAGCGGCAGAAATTGATGCCAATACTTTGTCTTACCATATCCATGAGCCTTTAGGCGTCGTCGGCCAAATTATTCCTTGGAACTTCCCTATTTTGATGGCGGCCTGGAAACTCGGACCAGCATTAGCAGCCGGAAACTGCGTGGTATTAAAACCAGCAGAACAAACCCCAGCATCGATTTTAGTGCTAATGGAAATCATTGGTGATTTATTGCCAGCAGGCGTGCTGAACATAGTCAACGGCTATGGCGCCGAAGCTGGCCAGGCCTTAGCCACCAGTAAACGTATCGCCAAAATCGCCTTTACGGGGTCAACGCCTGTCGGCTCCCATATTATGAAATGTGCCGCTGAAAACATCATTCCTTCTACCGTAGAGTTAGGAGGTAAATCACCAAACATTTTCTTCAATGATGTATTCAATTTTGAAGATGAATATCTCAGTAAATGTATTGAGGGTGCCGTGTTGGCGTTTTTCAATCAAGGTGAGGTGTGTACTTGCCCGTCAAGACTCTTGGTACAAGAAGATATTTACCCACAATTTATCGAAAAAATCATTGAGCGCTCTAAAGCCATTAAACGCGGTAATCCACTAGATACCGACACCATGGTTGGCGCGCAAGCTTCTGAAGAACAATTCGATAAAATCATGAGCTATATCGCTATCGGCAAAGAAGAAGGCGCTGAAGTCTTGCTCGGGGGAGATGTTGAAAGTCTCAGTAGCGCCTACCAGGATGGGTTTTATATTCAGCCGACGTTATTAAAAGGCACCAATAACATGCGTGTGTTTCAGGAAGAGATTTTTGGCCCGGTGATTTCAGTCACCACCTTTAAAGATGAAGCAGAAGCACTGGCCATGGCTAATAACTCTGAATTTGGTTTAGGTGCAGGAGTTTGGACGCGCGACATGAATTTAGCTTATCGTATGGGACGTAAAATTGAAGCCGGAAGAGTGTGGACTAACTGTTATCACATGTACCCAGCCCATGCTGCATTTGGAGGTTATAAAAAATCGGGTGTCGGTCGTGAAACCCATAAAGTGGCACTAAACCATTACCAACAAACTAAAAACTTGTTAGTTAGCTACGATATCAATCCGTTAGGATTTTTCTAATCAGATAAGCCACTTCCACTTACTTTTATCGTGGCTTGTGGTTATTCACTGCACAGGGCTGATGTCATTCAGCCCTGATATTATTGTCACCATTGCATCAAAACTGCCTAGGTAACACACTGGATTTTTGGCTAAAATTACCTACACTGTAATCAATACGGTTAATGAAACAGGACAGGTATGACGGCTAAAAAAATATTAGTAATTGATGACGATCCCATTTGCTCAGGCGTGTTATTGGCCATTATTGGTGATGAACACCAAGTTATCTCTGCTAACTCGGGTTCCAGCGCGTTAGAAATTCTCACCACATTCAAACCCGATCTCATTTTACTTGATATTAATATGCCTAATATTAATGGATACCAAGTAGTGAAACTGGTAAAAAATAATCCGCTCACCTCCAACATCCCGATCATTATTATCAGCAGCCTTGCAGAAGATTCAGACAAAGAATTTGGCTTAAAAATTGGCGCTGATGATTACCTAACAAAGCCTATCATGCCTGATGCCATTGAAACCACGCTCGCAAAATATTTAGACCATTAACCAACCCGAATTAAAACGGAAGCATTTTTGCTTTCGTTTTAATTACTTGCGCCTTAATCAACACCAGGTTATTCATCAGCCTTCATTTGTAGTATCTGATTACTACCACTGTATTTTTTGGCCCAGTACAGTGAGAAAGTAATTTGAATCTAAATGGAGTTTATGATGGCTAAAGTATTAATTATTGCGGGCGATTTTGTCGAAGATTATGAACTGATGGTGCCGTTTCAAGCATTACAAATGGTCGGGCATCAAGTCACTGTTGTGTGTCCAAATAAAGCGGCAGGTGACACTATTAAAACCGCGATCCATGATTTTGAAGGCGATCAAACCTACACCGAAAAACCTGGGCATTTATTCTCATTAAATGGGGATTTCAATGATATTCTCGAACCTCAATTCGATGCCTTACTCATTCCAGGTGGCCGCGCGCCAGAATACCTTCGTCTTGATAAAAAGGTCATTGCTTTAGTGCAAGCTTTTGCTGCCAGTCATAAACCGATTGCGGCAGTGTGTCATGGTGCTCAGTTATTAACGGCGGCAAATGTAGTGCAAGGTAAAAAGATATCGGCCTACCCAGCTTGCGCCCCTGAAGTCACTCAGGCTGGAGGTGAATACTGTGAGATCGCCGTTTCCGAGGCCATTACTGATGGTAATTTTGTCACAGCACCTGCATGGCCTGCGCATCCAAATTGGTTAGCACAATTTAGTCAATTGCTAAGCCGCTAATTATCAACCTAAAAGTTTCAGGTTTGGATTGCATCAGCATATATAATCCGTCACGATGGACACGATAAGCCAACGTGACGGAGCATCATATGTGTGAAATTTATTCTGGAGCTGAACCTGAACTATTTGCATCACAAACCCGATCTATTCGCATTGACGGTGTGGTCACTAGCATTAGGCTTGAAGCGGTTTTTTGGCAAATTATTCAACAAATCGCTGAAGAAGCCGATTTATCCATCGCCGAATTTCTCACCCGAATTTATCGTGAAGTCATTATTAAACGCGGCGAAATCAATAATTTTAGTTCTCTTTTACGCGTTGCCTGTACCACTTATTTGAATCAGGGCAGCAGAATCACCTTAACGTCTTCTCAAACAGAAAACGATTTCAGGTCACAGCAAAACTAACTCGCCTTACCCCAGCCCCTACCCAACTATGCTCGGTTAATCGTAATATCGGCAACATAGCCATGCTGAGTGCTCACTAAAGCATGTTTAAGCATATCAGCGGCTTCAAGCGCACTCATAAAGCTAGAGGTATCTAGGGCTTTGCCGCTGGTTGGCCAAAAACCTGTATCCATTCCACCTGGATACACTGCGATAATTTTCATTGGGCTACCTTTTAGTTCAAGGCGCACAGACTCAATAAATCCTCTTACAGCCCATTTAGCTGCGCAATAGGTAGACTCTCCCGCTTTAGCTGACTGGGCGGCGGTCGACATCACCACCACCACATTCACGGCTTGATCTCGATAGCGTTTCACAGCCTCACGTACCAGCATAATGGCTGACATAATATTGTTTTGCAGTAACTCAGCGATAGCTGCTGGGTTCTGAGTTTCAATAGCGCCAAAATAACCACTGCCAGCACAATGAATCACCGTGTGTAATCTTGATGGAGCTTGTTGTACTTGTTGTTTTTGTTGCGCTTGCTCGACTTGATCAAAAAGGGCGGATACACTAGCATCAGAGGTTAAGTCGGCAGTAATAGCACAGGTGTTTGCTCCCAGCGCTTGCGCTATGGCATCCAAACGCCTTGTATTACGCCCTGAAATAATCACCTGTTGATTATCGTCGGAGTAACATTTGGCTAATGCCGCCCCTAACCCACTGCTTGCACCGGTAATCAAAATCATAATTGCCTCTAAAATCAAACGAAAACAAGGGGTATTTATTCTATCGCAAACCTCAAAAACAAGCCTGATAGAATTGATCCGCCAGCAAATGGTGTAAAGTGCCACTATGACGTTATATCAAACAAAAAGCATTTATACCTAAACAACCTGAAGATGTTCGATTTCAGCAAGAATTTACACGCGTTTAGGCAAGGCATTGATTGCGGGTAATGGTTATTCCCTT
>NZ_BMOT01000001.1 GCF_014647215.1 Shewanella aestuarii | reverse complement strand
ATAACCATTACCCGCAATCAATGCCTTGCCTAAACGCGTGTAAATTCTTGCTGAAATCGAGCATCTTAAGGTTGTTTGGGTATCGATATGCTCTAGCTAGAATTTGGGCAAATTCAAGTTAGCTCTTAATTAGAAATAGTCAAATCGAAGAAATATGTAGCTACAGTTGAAGGTGTCAAAAACAGTGATGTGCTAGTTAAGCGAGCAAGGATGATTTAAAGGGGTTCTATGTAATATCCTCACGTCAGGCTTTACATAGTATTAGCTCCATGAAGGTAAACGCTCAAAACACTGTTCCTTTTGGTTCATGCAAATTGACAGTGGTGAAGCGGTATTTTTGAATGGATTGTGAGCTTTTCTCAGCGGTATGTCGCGCAGCCCGATGGCCAAGCAAGGTGTTTTTTACCTTGCGTAACAGGGGCTTGCCCCGTTCTGTTATGTCAGAAAAGCAAAAAGCCAGCTTATTAGCTGGCTTCTTTAATTTGGTCGGTATGAGAGGATTCGAACCTCCGACCCCTGACACCCCATGACAGTGCGCTACCGGGCTGCGCTACATACCGAATGTGTGACACGCGAAGTTTTAAATTAATGGGGGTAAACTTAGCGAGAAAGCACTTTAGCAATTGCCAGAGCTTGACGCAAGTACTTCGTTAATCAGCAATTATTGACTGATTATTATCTATGCAACTGATTATAAAACTCAGCTTAAGTCGCCCGTGTATGCAATTAGTTTTGATACAACCTTCTGCCTTCTCGCATCACTTGGATCAGTTCTGGCGCGCTCATTTTTTTGTCTAAACGCTTATCAAAATTTAGATTGTAGATGCGATATTTACCGTAGCGACTGAGCACTGTGATCTCATCTTGTTGGTAAATGGCGAACTCACGGCTATTACCTATGTATATCCAAGATTCACTATTGGGTTCTAACAGACTTCGGCCTGAACTGTATTGTTCACTAGCTGTCGTACAGCCTAGTATTTTGCTTAAAATGGTTGGTGCGATACCGTAATGACTTGTGCGGTAGTTTATCTGACCATTAGCCATTTGTGACCAATGGATAATCAGCGGTACCTTGACATTGTTTGGTGATAGGTCGCGTCGTGCATCTTCAATGTCACTGGTAAACACTTGTCCGTGGGTACCGGTAATCAATACCATGGTATTTTCAGGCAGGTTAGGCAATAGTTCACTGAGTTGGTTATCTATAAACTTTAACGACTGACGATATTGATTAAACAATACTTTTTGCGCAGGCTTTAGGGTTTTGGGGGCTTTAACTGTTTCAATACCTAAAAAGCCGACAGGGGTATCATAATCCTGTGGCGCGCTTAGATTAAGGATGCTGAACCAGGGCGTTGTTTGTGTTTCTTGCCATTGGTTAAATGCAGCAATACTTTGGATATCGTTAGTGGCTGTACCATCAAGGCTTTCACTAATCGTTGGTGTAAAACCATCGAACATCGCGCCCATTGAAGCTATTTCAGTGGCCGTGCGGCCGGTAAATAACCCTAACTGGTAACCTTGGCGGGTGAGTTCTTGATTTATGACTGGGGCGATAACATCAAAATCTTTCTTGTCGCTATAGTTGCCCTGTAAACCATACATCAAGGTAAACATACTGCTGCTGAACTGAGTGCCGCCGCTATGGTGTTGAGTAAATTTAAGTGACTCATCACTATATTGGTTTAAAAACGGCATGGTGACATTATCGACCATGTCGGCGCGTAGGCCATCTATGGTCAGCACAAGAATATTTGGCTGTGCTTTTTCTGCTTTACACTCTAATGGCACTATTGGGTAATTCAAGTTTGACGTTTTGTGCGCTGCAGTTTTATTGATTATGGCTTGGCTTTCTACGCCATGATTTTCCATAAAGCTTCTTGCGGTTGCAGGATAAGAAACCGGATAGGCATCATCAAAACGGGTTATGTCGGTCACATTGGCTGCATCGGCCCAAATGTGCACCAAATGGCTGCTTACAAAACAAATACCGACAAACAGCACCACTTTATTGCCCCATTGTTTCTTTTGAATTTTATCTATTCGCTTCCAAATAAAGTTGGCGGCGGTGAGCTCGATAATGATGATTGCAAGCGGAGTAATGATATAAGAAGTACTGTGTAATAACGCGTTTAAATCTTGCCATGCAAGGTCAAATGCAAATGGGCTGAGGTGGATCCCATAATCGTCGTAAATGATGGTGTCGTATAACAGAATATACAAACCCATTGATGCGATAAATGCCGCATAACCGCGCAATATTTTTGAATAGGGTAAAAGTAAGCTGATTGGAAAGATAAACAGCACGTATACGATAAAGGCTAAAAAGGTAAAGTGACTCATTGTGCTGAGGGCGAGATACCCCCAGCTAATTAGCGAGTCTGGTTGACCTACACTACTGATGTAACGGGAGCCGATGATCATGGCAAGTAAACCATTAAAGAAGGCAAACCAATGCCCCCAATTAATCAGGCGCGAGACTTTGTCTCGCGTCATCTGTTTTCTGCGCTCGATCATGCGTTAAATCATCCCTAAATTATCAACAGTGGAATAAGGTAAACAAAATTCACAATCAATGAATTACTTAATTGATTGTGTTAACGCTTTAGCAAATTGTTCGGCAACCACTTTGCGCGACTCTGCTGGAACTTTCTTCTCTAAAAGGTGCGTTACACAATTACCTAAGACCATTAAGCTTAGATCGGTTGGGGCTTGATGCTTGTTAAGTAGCGCTAACATTTCAGTGATTAGGGCTTCTACTTGGGTGTTACTGTATTTTGATTGAATGGCCATAATTTTTACTAGAGTGAATGAGTTATCAATTAATGCCTATGATAACGGATTTCAATCAAGCTCGCCTCATGTTTTCTATACCGTCGTGGCTAAAATCGTTATATCATAGCCGGCTTCCATAACAATATCTTGGCCACTAAAGGTTAGCGGATTTATGACGATTAGTATCGAACAAGCCATTATTCATGAAATTTCACTCGACAGTCAGGGGCAAATGGCCTGCAGATTACGTCCACAACCCTTACTAAATAGTCAGGCTGTTGAGGCGATGCTTGAAGAGTTACATCAAACTTATTCAGGCAAAGCGGGAAAAGGTTTTGGCTATTTTGGCGTGCCGAATGAAGATGGTGATGCTAACGATGCCTTTGCTAATGCGTTGAAGGCTTATCGTGATGGCCAATCAGGTTTTGTTGACTTTACCGTTGCCGCCAGCCAATTGTTGCAAGCCGAACTAGCGAAATATGATTTCTCCCAAGGTGGATTTTTGCTGATGTCTTGCTACTCAGCTATGGCAAGTGATTATCTTTTTGTTGCCTTGTTAAGTGCTAAGTCTTCGATGACAGTGTTGGATGATATGGAGCTATCGCAAAATAATCACCTTGATTTGAATAACATTCAGCTTGCGGCACGTATTGATTTAACTGAACTACAAGCAGATAAAGCCTCGAAAAAATACATTTCGTTTATTCGTGGTAGAGCTGGTCGTAAAGTTGCTGACTTCTTTTTAGACTTTATGGGCTGTGTTGAAGGGGTTAACACCAAAGCGCAAAATAAAACCCTGATTCATGCCGTTGAAGATTTTGTCGCAGGAAGTGAGTTAACCAAAGATGAAAGACAGCAATGCCGTGACAGAGTATTTGAATATTGTGCTGAACGTGCTGAAGTGGGTGCCGATATTGAAGTTAAAGATTTAGGCGACACCTTAGCCGATCAAGGTATGGACTCGTTTTATGATTTTGCCTGTGGTGGCAACTATGAATTAGATGATGAGTTTCCGGCTGATAAAGCCAGCCTTCGTAGTTTGAAGAAGTTCTCTGGGACTGGCGGTGGAGTGACTCTCAGTTTTGATGGTGGTCATTTAGGTGAACGAGTGATTTATGACCCGATTTCAGACACGATTTTAATCAAAGGTGTACCAGCTAACCTTAAAGATCAATTAGATCGCCGTCTCAAAGGTGAGTAAGCTTTAACGATTTGTTTTGCGAATGAGGCAGTGAACAAAAAAACATCTTTTTTAAATTAAGCACCGACTAAAGGTGCTTTTTTATTATCGATAAAGTGGCAAAGTACTGCTTTGGGGTTAAATTTAGTTATAAATCAATTTAATTCACGCTTTTTACTTTTCATTGTATTTAAAATTAGTAAACTAGCGCCAGTTTTTACCAACACCTTTGTGTTATACATTTGTGTGCACCACATGTATATGGGGAACTTCTATGATCACAGCTTACGCTTATCAAGACCGCAAACTCAGTATTACTGAGCTGTCTGTTCAAGACATTTTGCCAGATAATACTTTATGGCTAGATTTATATAAGCCTAATGACGAAGAGCGCAATTGGTTACGTCGTTTTTCTGCAGAGGAAGTGCCCGACGAAGAAGATATCAAAGAGATTGAAGCCTCTGCGCGTTTTTTCCAAAACGAAGATGGCTTGCATATCAACTCGTTATTCCCACAAAGAGCCGGTTCTGATGTGCGTGCGGTTAACGTATCGTTCAACTTGCGTGAGCATTTTTTATTGACAATGCGTGAAGAAGACATTGGTCTAATTCGCTTATTACGTAACTACATGCGTTTAGGTCGTCTAGAGACTGAAACACCTGAAGGGCTATTGCTAGAGTTATTTACCCTTAAGGTCGATTACTTATCTGACTTAATTGAAGATGTTTACAGTGTGCTCGATAACTTAAGTGAACAGGTCTTTAGCGACGAAGATCTCGATGCCGTATTTAAACAAATTACCTTGCAGGAAGATTCTAACGGTAAAATTCGTTTGAGTTTACTTGATACCCAGCGCTCGTTAAGGCATTTACAGCGTTATTACCGTAAACATTTGTCTGATGAAAATCTAAAAGATATTCGTGAAATGTTATCGGACATTGAATCTCTTATGCCCCATAGTCAGTTTATTTTTGATAAGTTGAAGTTTTTATTGGATGCGGCTATGGGGTTCAGTGGACTGCAACAGAATAAGATTATTAAAATTTTCTCGGTTTCTGCAGTGGTATTTTTACCCCCTACCTTAATTGCCAGCAGTTACGGGATGAACTTTGCTATTATGCCTGAGCTTTCTTGGCAATATGGATATCCGTTGGCGGTAGGACTGATGTTTGCTAGTGCGGCGGGAACGTATTTATTCTTCCGTCAAAAAGGTTGGCTGTAGGTTGATTCTCACGCTTTAGCGTTAACGGTTTGCGACAGATTAAACAAAAAACGGACACTCATCAGTGTCCGTTTTTTGTTGGTTAACCTTTGCCAAAGGCATAGCTGATGTTATCTCTGGGGCTTAGGTATTTGTGAATTTTTTCAGGTAATGCCGCGGCAGGTAAGCTGCGAACAATACTCATGCCTTCTTTTTCTAATTCAACAATGGGTGCTTGTGCCACGGGTACTATGGGATCATAAGCAATAATGGCCGGATAGAGTATATTTTTTAGGTTAACTGACATGACCATTCCAAAATGGCCGTTAGATAGTTCGACGACACTGCCTGGTGGGTAAATACCTAACAATTTAATCAGCTTTTGAACATACTCTAAATTCAGCTTCTTTTGATAGTTTTTATAAAGTAGTCCAAGTGCCACGCTGGGCGTTTTGGCTTTTATAAGCAAACTGCCATTGCACAGGTTGTCATATTCATTAACCACGGCTAATAATTGAGAGAACTTATCTAACTGTTCCGCTTTTAATCCCTGCGGCGTGCCACTACCATCAAGAAACTCATGGTGGTTAGCTATCATAGGTTTTGCTTCTTCAGGGAAGGTATCGGCCAATTTCAAAAAGTTCAGGCTCATTAAAGGATGCTGTTTAACCAGGTTTTCTTCTGGAGTAGAAAGTGGCACCACTTTATTCAAAATACTCGATGGAATTTTTAGTTTGCCAATGTCGTGAAATAAGCAACCAATACCAATGAGTTCTATTTCTTCTCGGCTCCAATTTAACTCTTTGGCCATTAACATACACATCATTGACACGTTTAAAGAGTGGTGATGAATAACATCAGAGGCATTGGCATCACTCATTAGGTGCAGAGCAAGATTATCTTCATCCAATAGCATGTTAGTCAGGTTACTGATTAAATCCCTTGCATCATTAATGGCATTGAGTGGCCGGCTTGACACTTTACTGACCATTGAACGCATCATAGATACCGAGCGTTCAAATTGTTTTTCAGTCTTTTTTATGTTGCGCTTCAGTTGTTGCTGTTTCTCAATTCGCTCAGATTTGTAATCGAGCATTTCTTGCCGGATGTTATCTAAGGATGCGTTATCAACAGGGGCAGGGGCTTCTTTGTCTTCTTTTTCGGTTAGTGTAATATCGCTGCGCTGCGGATCGTAAAGGACTTCTTTAACACCTAATGATTTTATTAATTCAATTTGTGTTTGTGAGGTGATTTTGAACTTACTAAACAGAAAAGGGTGATCTTTCCATGAGACTGGCAGACTGACATAAACTCCTACTTTGAGTTCTGAGACGGCAATTTTTACATTCTTTTTCATAAAGGCGGGTGATTAGGCTCAGGTCAAATGTATTCAAAAGTTGGGGTTAACTTCAGCTTAGTATAAAACTTCGACTGACTTTACAAATTCATCACTTACATGCAGCATATTAACATTAACTTTGGAAATTAAGCAGTGAAATATGGACTTTATTGAAGTATACCCAAATGCAATTAGTGATGAACTATGCGACAAGTTGATTGAGGCCGTAAAACATCACCCAAGTGTGATTCAGGGCGTAACAGGCAGTGGTGTAGATATTACTAAGAAGTTAAGTCGAGATTTAATGTTAGATCAACACGCTGATTTAGCAGAACTTCGCAATGAATTACTGCAACTGACATTAGCCAACAGTGTGGAGTACTTTAAAAAGTATGCCTTAGCTTTAATGGGGGCGGTTTCTGTTTCGGTTAGTGATGAAAACGGCCAAGGTGTCGCACTGCAACCTGAGAATTTTGATAAATTAGGTGCGGATAAAGTGAATGCCATTGTGCGTTATTTATTTCGCAGTGGCACGATTAATGTGCAACATTATCAACAAGGTAAAGGTGGATATCCACATTGGCATTCAGAACAGTTTCCTCAACAAGGTCACAATGAAGCGTTACATCGGGTAGTACTGTATATGTTTTATTTGAATGATGTGGAACAAGGCGGTGAAACGGAGTTTTATTATCAGCAACGCAAAATAAGACCCAAAAAGGGCACTATGGTCATAGCGCCTGCAGGTTTTACCCATAGCCATCGTGGTAATGTACCTGTTAGTGGTGATAAGTTTATTGCCACATCTTGGATTATGTTTAATCGTGCAGAACACTTGTATGCGGCGATTTCACCAAGCAAGTAATATATTACAGGCTTCTAATTCATCGCATGCCGTTAACCGGTATAGGGCAACTGAATAATAAAAGCTGCCCCTTGCAAATGGCTGGTTTGAATTTCAAATGAACCACCATAACTGTCAATGAGTTCAGCGCAAACGGCTAACCCTATACCTTGTCCTGGGTGCTGCGTATCAGCGCGCACACCTCTTTGAGTGACTTTTTCACGGTA
Source organism: Shewanella aestuarii (assembly GCF_014647215.1). Lineage (GTDB taxonomy): Bacteria > Pseudomonadota > Gammaproteobacteria > Enterobacterales > Shewanellaceae > Shewanella > Shewanella aestuarii. Next base: position 883,353 of record NZ_BMOT01000001.1, on the reverse strand, counting down.
GTCTTCATCTACGCCAGAACCGTCATCGTCAACCTGTAACTTGAGTAATCCGTTGGTTTGTTCTTGTGCTGTAATTTCGATGGTGCTGATGCAAAACTTGGCTGCATTTTCGATTAAGTTGCCACACAGTTCCATTAAGTCACCTTTGCTTATCGGAAAAGTCAAATCGTCAGGGCAATGTAAAATGAAGTTAATATTTTTATTTAGATACAATTTAGACAACATTTTAATAAGTTGTTGAAGGATTGGTTTTATTTTAGTTTGTTCTTTTAATAGTCCTTGTCTGCCCATCATGGCGCGTTTCAGTTGATACTTTACAAGGTGATCCATGTCTTGAATTTGCTGCTGTATTTGTTGGTCTTTGGCTTGTTGAGTCAGTGAGGCGTCATCAATTAATGCAATACTTGCGGCTAAGCGAGTTTTTAAACTGTGGGCGAGATCATTCATCGCATCTTGATAACGGCTTTGTCGCTGCTGGCTTTGAATAATTAATTGGTTTAATGCCTGAGTGATTTCTTGTAACTCTACGGGGTAGTCATCGGATAAATTTTGCTGTTTGCCTTGTTTGAGTTTAATTAGCTCTTGTTTAAGTTGTTTTAGGGGCAACATTCCCCAGTAGGCGGCACTGATTAATAAAAAAACAGCTGTACCAAGCACAATGGCGAGGCGAAAATAGGTTAGTCGATTGAAGCGTTTGAGTTCAGTTGTGATATTTTTAGCATCTTTCAAAATCAGCAAATGAAAAGCTTTATCGTCAATGATGGTACTTAACTTAAACACAAGATAAGAAGGTAAACCTTCAAAATCTAGATAATAAGCTTGATAATCATCCTGGATGTCTAAATATTTTTCACAAATATCTGCTAGTTGTAAATCTTTTGCCAGCTCGGAACGCCATAGGCTTTTAAAATGACTATCACAAGTCGCCATAATATAACTGGTTTCTATGTTGTCATTATCTTCAGCTTGAGTGATGGGAATTAAGTTGTTTTCTCGAAATTCTGCCGCGATAACGGGCAACTCGGCGATATATTCTGCAGTGATTTGGGCGTAACGATTTTGGGCATGTAATACCGTTACCAACCATGCAAAGCCAAAACCCACTAGCGTAATAATGCTCAGTGAGGTAACAAACATGCGTGTAAGCAGGCGTTTTCGAGGCTTGTAAATTAGTTGCATGGTAGGTTGAATTTATATCCTTGGCCGCGGATGGTCATAATGGCATCTTCAATACCACCCTGGGCTAATTTTTTACGTAAACGACTGATCATAACTTCAATCGTATTGGGGTCGCCTTCTTTATCACCGTATACCACATCCAGTAATCGTTGCTTAGCAACGACCTCGTTGCAGTGACGCATTAAGTATTCCAAGATGTTGTACTCAAAGGCTGTAATGTCTAAATTAACTTGATTGAGGCTGACTAACTTGCTCGCTAAATCAACAGATAATGTGCCGCAGCTGATGATAGGTTTAACAAACCCAGCACTTCGTCTGACCAATGCGTCAAGTCTTGCAATTAACTCTTCTTTTTGGAAGGGTTTTACTAAATAGTCATCCGCGCCAGCGTTCAGGCCTTCTACTTTATCTTGCCAATTGATCCTTGCCGTTAAAATAAGTATCGGAGCCGTCACCTTGGCTTCTCGTAATGACTTAATGAGGCTTATTCCGTCTTGATCTGGTAGCCCTAAATCGACTATCGCAATATCAATCGGGTAGTTAGTTGCTTGAAAGAAGCCTTCTTTGGCAGTGGCGGCTACCTGCACTTGATTACCAAGCTCAGTGAGTTGTACATCTAAATGATGAGATAAAATAGCATCGTCTTCGATCACTAAAATCCGCATGTTCAACTCCTGTTACTAAACATCACCGCAATAGATAAAAGAATGAGTGGGTTAAAAACTGCTGATTAAGTTGATGGCAATGGTAAAGGATACCCCAATAAAAATAATGCCAACAAGTGCATCAATAATGTGACTGATACTGAGAAATTTAACCTGAATTATTGGTTTGGATAATACCATGGCTAATAAACTAAACCATATCAAGGATAACAAGAACAGCATCACTGTTGCTGCCGTTTTTGTTGCAAAGTTCACCTCGGGGGTTATCAGCACTGTAAATAAGGTAATAAAGAAAATTAACGCTTTAGGGTTAAGTAAGTTAGTCAGTAAACCGACTTTAAAACCGTTTAATAGCGATTTTTGTTGAGCATCAGTTGAGGTAGATGCAACAGCTTGAACTTGTGACTCTGTCGAGGCTGCTATTGCTTGAAAACGTCCGATGGCTGACTTTAATGCTTGAAATCCCATCCAGGCTAAATAACTTACACCAACACATTGCACTAAGGTATAGGCAAGGGCGGATTGGCGGATCATGATACTGATCCCCAATAACGATAATAGTGTGTGAATTAAGATTGCAAGAGCAATGCCCAAAGCGCAAGCAAGAGCGGTTTGCCGCTGTTGTTGAGTCGCCATTCTGACAATAATTGCGAAGTCAGGCCCTGGACTTATTAATGCGATGCAATGGATAACAGCTAAGCTGGCTAATAGGGTGAAGTCCATTTATGTTCCTGATTGTAATATAATTGTTTTAATATTTATAAAGTAAAAATAAAAAAGGCGCAACCAGTGCGCCTTTAAAGAGTACCAAGCAATGTTAGCTTTTTGAGTTTGCTTTAGCGTTTAAGACTTGTTCTTCAAAACTGGTAGCAGCTTTACCCGCTTGTGAGTCGTTGAACACATCCTCGTTAAAAGCACCTTCTGATTTTGCAATAATGACAGTTGCTACCGTATCACCGGTAACGTTGACCGCGGTTCTTAACATATCAAGTAAACGGTCTACGCCAATGATTAAGGCAATACCTTCTACAGGTAGACCAACTTGGTTTAATACCATGGCCAGCATAATCAAACCAACACCAGGAACCCCAGCAGTACCAATAGAGGCTAGGGTAGCAGTAACAACCACCATTGCATAATCAGTTAAACTCAGTTCAATTCCAAATACTTGAGCAATAAATACTGTCGCCACCCCTTGCATGATTGCCGTGCCATCCATATTGATGGTTGCGCCAAGTGGTAATGTAAAGGAAGCAATTTTATTATCTACCCCCATACGATGCTCAGATGCTTCAATCGTTACCGGTAACGTGGCATTAGAGCTTGCGGTACTAAAAGCAAATAATTGTACGTCGCGCATTTTGCGTAAAAACATCAGTGGGTTCAAACCTGAGAACAGTTTTAACAGCAGTGGATAAACTATTAGCGCTTGAATTAACAATACTGCGACAACGAGTAAAAAGTATTTAACCACACTGCCAAAGGTTTCCATGCCTAAGGTTAAGCTGAGTTTTGCCATTAATGCGAAAACACCGTAAGGCGCCAATTGCATTACTAAGGTGACAACACGCATGATGATTTCGTTTAAATCATTGAAGAATAGCGCGACTCGTTCCCCACGTTCACCAATATGTGATATTGCAAAACCAAATATGACTGCAAATAAGATGATTTGCAGCATGTTACCTTGGGTCATCGCTTGAATTGGATTGTCTGGAACGATATTGATGATCACTTCAGATAAGCTAGGCGCTTCCTTAGCGGTGAACTCCATTGTCGAACTAACCAAGCTTGCGTTGCCTGGATGAATCAATATGGCGGCCACAATCGAAATCGTTAACGCAATTGCGGTGGTAAATAAGTAAAATGAAATGGTTTTCCCACCTAATCGACCCAGTTTTGATGGGTCGCTTAATGAGCAGGTTCCACAAACTAAAGATATGAATACTAATGGCACCACTAACATCTTTAAACTTGAAATAAATATTGCGCCGATAACGTGCAAAAATCCTTCAGTGATGTAATCTTTAACAAATAAACTATCAGGTAAAAGGTTTCGTAGCAGCAAGCCAAGTAAAACACCTGAAGCCATGCCAATTAAAATTTTACTCGTAAGTCCGAGCTGTTTTTTATTGCTCACAATCGATCCTTCCAATTATTTTTCTAAGTATTTGGGGGCTAACTCGCTAAAGCCTAGCAGGAAAGGGTAACTTATGAAATGGTATAAAAGTTAAAGTTTATGTTTAAATGTGCCGATTAAAGCACCTAGGTTGTGGCATAGTTATCAGATATTTGTGTATTATTGTCTAATAGGTAACTATTATAAATCATAAGTATTATTCTAATGTAACAGGGAGCCTGACAATGAGGTCAGCAATTAAAGTCTATTTAGCACTAATTTGTTCTTTTTTACTCTTCGCCTGTGGTGGCGGTGGCAGCATTACCGATGACGGTAGCGGTGTGACACCTCCTCCGGTAACTATTTCAGTTGCTTTATCTATCGATAACACTCAAGTTTCTGTAGCTGAACCTGCAACGATTACTGCCACTGTTGTCGATTCTACAGGTAGTCCGGTAAGTACTCTGGTCAGTTTTGAGTTAAATGATGACAGTTATGGTACGTTTTCTCCTGGAACGGGTCAGGTGTCTACCAATGCTGATGGTGTCGCCACTGTTACGTTAAATACCGCTTCGGTTAACACCGGCGCTACGGTAACAGCAACCATCACTTCTGGTGAAACCGCATCATTAAATATCACCATGGTCGGTGACGGCGGTGAAGCGGGGGGCGGAGCGCAAGTTTCTTTAGTGCTAACGGATACAGCAGGCACGCCTGTACAAACTATTAGCACATTATCTCCTGGTAAATTAACGGCTACAGTCACGGGTATTACAAAGCCTACGATTGTGACTTTTGAGTCAGACATTGGTGACTTGCCAATTAAAACGGCTGTAACTAACTCGGCAGGTAAAGCGGTTGTAGACATTTATGCTGGTAGCGCCTTAGGTGCTGGAGAAGTTAGAGCAACATTACCGACTAATGAAGTGGGTAAAACCATCGTTGTCGTTGGCGCGACCAATGTCGTGATGGGAAGTGGTTCAGGGACTTCTTTTGTCGCTGGTCAAGCAGAAGTCAGTACAGCTAATTTATCTGCTGGTGGCACTGCAACAATTACCGTTCGTATTCAGGACGATCAAGGGCAACCTTTCAATCAGCCTGTAGATGTTAACTTTTCATCAACTTGCGCCACTAAAAATCCTGCTCAAGCAGAGTTGAGTTCTCCAGTTTCATCAAGCAATGGGGTGGCGACATCAACATATCTTGCTCAGGGTTGTGTCGGTGAAGACCAAATCAATGTGACTGCAAATGCGGGCGGCATAAGTTTATCAGCTGTCGGTACGATTAATGTGTTACAAGCTGATGTTGGTAGTATTTCATTTGAATCAGCTATTCCTGAAAATATCAGTATTTTGGGGACTGGTGGTGTTGAATCATCTACGGTGAAGTTTAAAGTTTTAGATAAAAACGGTAACCCTGTTAGTAATCAATCAGTGTCGTTTAAGCTCAATACAGTTGTAGGCGGGGTGGCAATAACACCTACAATAGCAACAACCAATAATCAGGGCATCGTGCAGACAGTAGTAACAACCGGTACTGTGGCAACGTCTTTACGAGTTACGGCAACTGTTGAAAATGGTGCAACACCGGTTATTTCAAGTCAATCTAAGCAATTAATTGTGTCTACTGGTATTCCTGACCAAGACAGTTTCTCTTTATCTGCTGCAGTTGTTAACGCCGAAGGTTGGGACATTGATGGAACTAAAGTCGTCGTGACTGCGCGTTTAGCCGATGCTTTCAACAACCCTGTTCCTGATGGAACGACAGTATCATTTACTACTGAGGGTGGTTCTATTGAAGATGCATGTCAAACTGTAAAAGGCGCCTGTTCAGTAAATTGGACCAGCCAACTTCCTCGTCCTGAAGGTGCAGTGCTGATTGATGGTACAGGTGCTATGGTACGTAACCCAATGTCGACATTATCTTATGATGCTGCATTAGGTTTGTATGGTAATTTCTATGGTCAAAAATACGGTGGTCGTGCAACGATTACCGCTACCGCAATTGGGGAAGAATCTTTCCCTGACTTAAATGGTAATGGTCGATTTGATGCTAACGAGTTGAACGAGTTCAACAGTGGTGTTGATGTAACTGGTCAAGCGTTTGATTTAAATGATGCATTTAATGACTATAACGAAGACAGACTATTTAACCCACAACAAGCTGGTGGCCAGAATGGCGGTACATTAGAAGAGCTAATTGACTTTAATTCAAATGGCATATTCGATGTCAAAGATGGTTTATATAATGGTGTGTTATGTTCATCACCTGCGCATGCTGGTTGTGCTGATGGCGCCAATAATTCTAAATCATTATATGTTCGTCGTAGCCTAGTGATGGTGATGTCAGGCAGTACGGCCTATGCTACAGAGTCAAGCAAGATCTTAATCGATGATAGAGATGGTCAGCATTTAGGTGGCAACATTACTATTGTAGGTAAAGGCGCAGCTTCGGTGTTCTTTACTATTTCAGACTTACACAATCAGCAAATGCCTGCTGGAACAATCGTCAGGTTTAAAACCTCAGCGGGTTCGGTTGTCAGTGCCAGTGAATATGTATGGCCAAGCACTAACTATAATGGTGGTCGAGATTTTGGCGTGACCATTAAAGGTGAAGATGAACCAAACTCTGGGGTGTTTTTAGTTGAAGTAGAAACACCTGGCGGAACAGTGTCAGAAGTTGTAGCGATAGGTGTAACTATTTTATAGGACACCTCTGGTTAATCTGGGATATAAAAAGGGCGCATTATGCGCCCTTTTCAATTTCTATCTAGCAATCTATACCCATAAAAATGCCGCAGTAATTAACGGCGGCATTTGATTTTAGCGAATACTAAGTATCAATTACTTTTGAAATTGGTAAACACTACCCAGTTTCAATATCTGAGTTAGCTCATCTAATGCCGTGCGGGACTCAATAATCAATTGTGGGTCGGCTAAATCTGCTACCGTTAAAGTGTCACGGTAATGTTTTTCAACCCAAGAGTTTAGCTTGTTGAAAAGTGCGTCATTCATCAAAGTGTGCTGATTCACGGCGGCAATTTCTTGCTCATTCATTGCTACCCGCAGACGTAAGCAAGCAGGACCGCCACCATTTTGCATGCTTTGTTTTACATCAAAGTATTTCACTTGTTTGATTGGTGTACCTAATGTAGTTAGCTCGTTTAAATAAGCAAACACTGCAGGATTTTCCTGACAATCGGTAGGTGCCACTATGGCCATTTCACCGTTGGGTAAAGTAATAATTTGAGTATTGAATAAGTAACTTCTTACGGCATCATCGATTGACACTTGTTCCGTCGACACTTTTATAAAGTGTACTTCTGAGTTCATTTTCCGGCTGATCTCTGCAAATTTTGCTTCGGTGTCTAAAAATGCTTGTTCATGATAAAACAGCACATTTTGGTTACCGACAGAAATCACATCGTTATGAAACACACCTTGGTCAATCACATCAGGGTTTTGTTGCATAAAAACACAACTTTCATCTTCCAATTGATGTAAGCGAGCGACCGCTTGAGAAGCTTCTAATGTTTGACGGGCAGGATATTTAACAGGCTTGGGTGCATTAGGATTGGTTGCACTTTGACCATATACAAATAACTCCACACCGGCTTTACCATAGTCACTGCATAAACGTGTATGGTTTGCAGCACCCTCATCACCAAAGTTTGCATGCTCAGGTAGATGTAAGTGATGTTTGAAATGACGATCATTATTAAATGTGGCTTTTAAAATATTACCCGTAGTCAGAGGTTCAATACTTCTGTGCAATTTATCAACAAGGTTGGCTGGGGTGAAATGCACTTTACCATCTCGGGTGTCAGCAGAAGGAGAAACTGTTGCCGCATTAGCAGTCCACATACTTGAAGCACTACAGCAAGCGTTGAGTAACGCAGGAGCCTGTTTAGCTGCCTTTTGTAACACTTCTGCGTCTGTTCCACTAAATCCAATTCTGCGTAAGGTATACAGGTCTGGGCGCTCTTGAGGGGCAAGCACGCCTTGTACCATACCTAAATCGGCAAGGGCTTTGGCTTTTTGCAATCCCTGTTTGGCAGCAGCCTTAGGGTTAGAGGCTTGGGCTGCATTAGAATAAGACGCCACATTACCAAAAGATAAACCGGCATAATTGTGTGTAGGTCCTACTAACCCGTCAAAGTTTGCTTCAAATTGCTTCATGGCTAATCCTTGTTGATTATAGTTATTGCGATTTCGACATGGAAATAACGCTAAATTTGCATGTAAGAAATGACTAAATTACCGCAAGTATACGCAAGCTAAGCTGGTTAACAAACTGTTGGTTTTTTGTGCTTATAGCCATTTTTGACTAAAAATGCACTCAATGAGCTTTCAAAAGTGTTTTATTGAGAAATTAGTTTTAAAAATCGCATATTATTTTTTCCATTTTTTTATTTTGGTAGAAAAATCACTCACAAATGCACATAAAAAGCAGATTTACTTGAAACTCTTGTCCTAACACTCTATATATGGAATCAATTTTGTTACTTTCTGAGACTATTTGGCGCAAATCAAACTATGGGTAAATCGTTAGTTATTGTCGAATCGCCGGCCAAAGCCAAGACTATTAATAAATATCTTGGTAAAGAATTCATCGTTAAGTCGAGTGTAGGTCACATCCGTGATTTACCGACTTCCTCTACTTCTGATGGTACTCCGCCTGCTAAAACAGCTGCTGAAGTACGTAAGATGTCACCTGAAGCTAAAGCTATATATAAGCAGGCAAGAGATAAACAAGCGCTAGTTGGCCGTATGGGAATTGACCCTGAAAATGGCTGGGCTGCGAAATATGCCGTACTACCCGGTAAAGAAAAAGTGGTCAAAGAATTAAAGACCCTTGCAGAATCCGCTGACCAAATCTATCTCGCAACCGATTTGGACCGTGAAGGAGAAGCTATCGCCTGGCATTTACAGGAAATTATTGGTGGTGACGCTTCACGGTATCAACGAGTCGTTTTTAATGAAATTACTAAAACCGCAATTCAAGATGCATTTAGTAAACCTGCAACGCTAGACACCAACATGGTCAATGCGCAACAAGCTCGTCGTTTCCTTGACCGTGTTGTTGGTTTTATGGTTTCACCGCTGCTTTGGAAAAAAGTGGCTAGGGGATTATCCGCAGGTCGTGTGCAGTCAGTAGCTGTTAGGTTAGTGGTTGAACGTGAAAGCGAAATTAAAGCGTTTGTACCTGAAGAGTTTTGGGACATACATGCTGATTTAAATACCAGCAAAGCTGAACAGCTTAAAATGCAGGTAATGAAATTTCAGTCAGCAGCCTTTGAACCGATTAACGAAGCCCAAGCTAAAGTTGCCGTTGATGCCTTAAAGAGCGCGTCATTCAAGGTTGCAAATCGTGAAGATAAAGCCACATCAAGCAAGCCCTCAGCGCCTTATATCACTTCTACATTGCAACAAGCAGCAAGTACGCGTTTAGGTTTTGGTGTTAAGAAAACCATGATGATGGCGCAGCGTTTGTATGAAGCGGGGCATATTACTTATATGCGTACTGACTCAACAAACTTAAGTCAAGAAGCGCTTGATAATGTCCGTGAGATGATTGGAAAAGAGTTTGGCGAGAAGTATTTACCAGCTGATCCCATTCGTTATGGCAGTAAAGAAGGCGCGCAAGAGGCGCATGAAGCGATTCGTCCATCAAATGTTGTTATTCAATCGGCAACATTAACGGATATGGAGCGTGATGCTCAACGCCTTTACGAGTTAATTTGGCGTCAATTTGTAGCGTGTCAGATGACACCAGCACAATATGATGCAACACGATTAACTGTTGTTGCTGGAGATTACGAATTAAAAGCCAGCGGACGCACATTACGCTTTGATGGTTGGACACGTGTTCAGCCGCCAATGAGCAAGAAAAACGAAGATACCAGCACATTACCTGTTGTTGAGGTTGGTGATAGCTTAACTCTTGAACAACTACTGCCCAAACAGCATTTTACTAAGCCACCTGCGCGTTATGGTGAAGCCTCATTAGTCAAAGAGTTAGAAAAACGTGGTATTGGCCGTCCTTCTACTTACGCGACCATTATTTCAACCATTCAAGACCGAGGTTATGTACGGGTTGATAATCGTCGTTTCTTTGCCGAAAAAATGGGTGAGATAGTCAGCGAGCGTTTAGTTGAAAGCTTTAAAGATTTAATGAGCTATGACTTTACTGCCAGCATGGAACAAACATTGGATGATGTTGCCCATGGCAAGCTGGATTGGAAAAAAGTACTTGATGGTTTCTATGGTGATTTTACCAAGCAATTATTAATGGCTGAATTGGATCCAACTGAAGGCGGAATGCGCCTTAACGATCCTGTTTTAACCGATATCGAATGTCCAACATGCCAACGTAAAATGGGTATTCGTACCGGTTCTACTGGTGTGTTTTTAGGCTGTAGTGGTTATGCATTGCCTCCTAAAGAACGCTGTAAAACAACAGTTAATTTAACCTCTGGTGATGAAGCTATCAGTGATAATGAAGATGCTGAAACAGATGCACTTCGAGCGAAACATCGTTGTGGTAAATGTGGCACGGCGATGGATAGCTACCTCATTGACGAATCGCGTAAATTGCATGTTTGTGGTAATAACCCGAGCTGCGATGGCTATGAGATTGAAAAAGGTCAATTTAAGATCAAAGGTTATGAAGGCCCGCTCATCGAGTGTGATCGTTGTGGCAATGATATGGAGTTGAAAAACGGCCGTTTTGGTAAATATTTTGGTTGTACCAATAGCGAATGTAAAAATACCCGTAAACTGCTTAAAAACGGTGAAGCAGCACCGCCAAAAGAGGATCCTATCTTCTTACCTGAACTGAAGTGCTCTAAGTCAGATGCGCACTTTGTGTTACGTGACGGTGCAGCAGGGATATTTTTAGCGGCCAGTACTTTCCCTAAATCGCGCGAAACCCGTGCTCCTTTAGTGGAAGAGTTAGTTAAATATCGTGATCTACTTTGGGATAAGTATGCATTTTTAGCCGATGCCCCCGTTGAAGATGATGACGGTAATAAAACTGCTGTTAAATTTAGCCGTAAAACTAAAGAGCAATACGTTGCTACAGAAGTTGATGGTAAAGCGACGGGCTGGTCTGCCAAGTATGTGGGTGGAAAGTGGGTGAGTGAATCGACTAAAACCCCAAAGAAGAAAGCCAAAAAATAATCTAACCGATATTTAGTTCGTAAAAAGCCATCATTTTGATGGCTTTTTTAATTCGGTAAATAAATTTAATCGCGCCTAATGAGCGATTGAACTAAAATAGTATTATGAGTTAATAACTTTGAGTCGTTTAATGTGATCTATCGTATTATTGTTTTGCTGACGTTAATGTTTATATCGGAGTTTACTGCCGGGCAAGACACCTTCACTAACGACAAGGTTAACCCAGTGCAACCTATTGGTGATTTTGAGGTGATTGCGGTTGAATATCCCCCCTTTACCACCATGGGTGATCCTGAACATGGTATTAACTTTGTTCTGCTAGATGAGTTAATGGTTAGGCATGATATACAGAAACTGACGCCAATATTTTTACCTCCAGCTCGAGCACAACTTCAAGTACAGTCTGGAAAATGGTGTTTAAGTTTTTTTCCTCCACCTGAATATATACCGAGTACCTTTTTAGCATTAAGCGATCAAAAAGTTATTTTGGGCCTATTTAGGCGAACTGAATCTTCAGTGTTTAGCTGGCAACATCTTTCAGAGCTCAAGGGTAAGAAGCTTGCTATCATGCGTTACAAGCGCGAGGGGGCATTTCACAAACAGTTTATTGATGCTGGTATTGAAATTGTGCAAGTCGAATCGTTAGTACAAGGGTTTAAAATGTTGCAATACAATAGAATTGATTTGGTTTTTTCAAACCAATTCCCTGATTTTATAAAGCAATTACCTGAGTCAGATCGTATACAGTTCCAGTTTTCAAAGACTTCGATATTGGAAGTGAATGTTGGTGTCTACATCAACGATAAATGTTTAGAACAGTATCGAGCATTGTTTCCTAGCAGCTAGTTATGTCGTAAAAAACATCACTTGACCTTGATTCATTCTCATAAATTATCTTTTTAATCCCCTGGTGTGGTAATTTAATCGTTTGATTTTTTTAAACGGTAGATTTCATGATTGTTGGTTTTGATTACGGTAGTGCAAACTGCTCTGTGGGAATATGGGAAAATGAACAAGTTACACTACTCCCTCTGAGTGTTGATTCTAACTATCTACCATCAACACTGTATGCAATAGACCGAGAACTGATTGCTGAAGCTGTTTATGCGGGTTTATCCGATGAGTTAAAAGCTGAATATTCTCATTCGCGTAGTTCGCAATTAATGCGAGCTAAACAAATTCGTCATGAGCTTGATTTACTCGCAGATGAACAAGTCGTGTTTGTTGGCCAATCCGCCATAGAAGCTTATTTAGACATGCCCGAAGAAGGCTTTTATGTCCGATCACCCAAATCATTTTTAGGGGCAACGGGGTTGCGTCCTGAACAAGTCGCCTTATTTGAAGACATTGTAACCCTGATGATGATGCACGTTAAGCAATTGCTTGACCAACAGCTTATATCTAAGGGGCTGCCCAAGGCCACCCATGCCATGATAGGTCGTCCGGTTAACTTTCAAGGCATTGGCGGAGAACAAAGTAATCAGCAAGCTGAAGCCATATTGACCTTAGCCGCTAAACGCGCAGGGTTTAGTGAAGTCGGATTTTTGTTTGAACCATTAGCCGCCGGAATGGACTTTGAATCTACTTTAGGTGATACAGCCAATGTGCTTGTGGTGGATGTCGGCGGTGGTACGACAGATTGCTCATTAGTCAAAATGGGTCCAGAGCTAATGACGGCAGACCAACGAGATAAAGATTGTTTAGGGCATAGCGGCCAACGTATTGGTGGTAATGATTTAGATATCGCTTTAGCCATGCAAGGATTTATGCCAAGCTTTGGCAGTGACAGTAAGATGCTGGATGGTAAGCCTATGCCGTCGAATCTTTTTTGGAATGCAGTGGCAGTCAATGACATCAGTGCCCAACGTGATTTTTACCAGTTAGCGAGTAAAAAGTTAATTGAAATGTTGGTGAAAGAGGCTCAATCACCCCATCTGCTCAATCGGCTGCGTATATTGCAACAAAACCAAATGAGTTTTCAATTAGTGCGTCAGGCGGAATTAGCCAAAATAGCCTTAACTCAAGCTCCTGTACATCAGGCATTTTTGACTTTCATCGAAGATGATTTTTCGGTCGAGGTCAGTGTTGAGCAATTTGAGCAGGCTATTACACCTTCGTTAGACAAAGTCAGCCAATTAATGCAACAGGCAATGACCAGTCTTGATGTTGACGGCAAATGTTTAATTAGTCCTGATATTGTGTATATTACCGGAGGGACAGCACGCAGTCCGGCTATCTATAATCAAATTGCTAAAGTTTATCCAGATGCAAAAGTGGTTGTAGGTGACCATTTTGGATCTGTAACTGCGGGACTAACCCGTTGGGCACAACAATATTTTAAGGTAACTCAATGAACATAAAACTAACGTTAGTATCCATGGTTACACTTAGCAGTATGTTAATGGGTTGCAGTGATGATGTAGGCAAAGTCAGTTTAGGCTTGTTTACCACTAAGGATGTGATTATCGATGCCAAACATGACCCTAAAATTCCTGGTGTTACTTGCCATATCAGCCGAATAAAAGCAGATTTAGATTTTTCAGACCCATCAGATATGGGGATCAGTTGTCGTCAAACTGGGCCGATTAGCGCCAATGATCTTGCTGATATTGATATGAGTAAAGGTGGCGAAATTGTGTTTAAAGAATCGTTAAGTATTTTGTTTAAAAGCTTAAAAGTGAGACGTATTTTAGACAAAGAGAATCAAACCTTATTGTATTTGTCATATTCAACCAAAGAAACCAATGGCAGTCATAAGCATGCACTTTCAACGGTTCCTTTATATGGTACTGGAGCTTGGAATACCTTAAACCCTAACGCTAAAAATTAGTCGTATTGAAATCTGATTATGCGTTAAATACAAGATTGAACATTGAACATTGAACATTGAACATTGAACATTGAACATTGTGAAAAGTGAAATGTCATAGCAGTGCTATTTACAAAGACTTTTTAATAAAACGCAGTTTTGTTGGAACTGAATAGCGAACAAATAGCGCAGGGTTGGAATATCAAAAAGGCTACGATTAAGGTAGCCTTTTTTGTTGTTTGGATTCAATTATTTTAAAACCTGGTGATATCGCTCAAATGCACGTTCAAGATCGGCAATTAAGTCTTGGGTATCTTCCAAGCCAATATGCAACCTAATGAGCGGCTTTGAACTGTCCCATTGGGTCGCGCTGCGGATTTTATCAATGCCAAACACGCCCAAGATTAAGCTTTCAAATCCACCCCAAGAGAAACCCATTTTGAAGTGTTGCATGCCTTCAACAAAGGCCGTGACACGGCGTAAATCCCCTTGCTTTAACACAAATGAAAATAAGCCATTAGCAGAAGTGAAATCGCGCTTAAAAAACTCATGCCCCGGGCAAGTGTCAAATGCCGGATGGCGAACATGATCGACTTCAGGTCTTTGTGCTAACCATTTAGCCACTTCTAAACCATTTTTATGGTGCTGTGCCATTCGCACACCTAAGGTACGCAAGCCTCTAGCGGCTAAGAATACGTCGTCAGGAGAGGTTGTTTGACCCATTAGGTAGCTGTTTTCACGCAGTTGAGGCCAGTAAGTTTCATTCGCGGTTGCCGTACCCATCATAACGTCAGAATGTCCAACTATGTACTTGGTTGCCGCTTGAATTGAAATATCAACACCCATTTCAAAGGGACGTGAGTTAATAGGGGATGCCCAGGTATTATCCAACATCACAATAATATTGCTTTCGTGGGCTACGCGACAAAGCGTAGGTACATCTTGAACTTCCATGGTAATCGACCCAGGAGATTCCAGAAATAACACTTTAGTATTTGGACGAATAAGATCTTGTATGCCTGCACCTATCATAGGGTCGTAATAAGTTGTTTCAATGCCGAAACCTGCAAGCATTTTGTCACATAAATCACGGGTCGGCTCATAGGCAGTATCGACCATCAACAGATGGTCTCCCGACTGTAAAAATGACAGCAAAGCCGCACTTATCGCTCCAGCACCAGAGGGATATAAAGCTGTACCAGCGCCGCCTTCAAGTTCTGCAATCGCTTCTTGAAATGAAAAATGAGTTGGCGTACCACGGCGACCATAAAACAGCTCACCATTGGTTTTGTTTTTAATGGCAAAACGCATGTTATCCATAGTGTCAAACACCACAGTTGATGCTCTAAATACCGGTGGGTTAATGATGCCCTTTGTGTATTTTTTGTCTCTGCCTAAACTGACAATTTGTGTCGCTTGCTTGCCGTGCTTTGTCATAATTGAGTCATCCAGTAAACTTTTTAGCCATCCTACCATCTATACGGCCAAATGAAAGGGGCAAAAGTTAGGTTTTAATGTTTTTACCGTTATCCATTGATTAGCTGGTTTCGATAACAGGCAAAGTTAAACACAGCTCAACACCATGCTGGGCTACTGATAAACCTTCAGTTTGAGTATCTTTATCTTCGGTAAAATACGACACATTAGTGGCTTTAATGCTGCCGTTATGAAAGTCAGTAATTAATCGAGCAATATACAACCCCAAGCCAAGGTGAGGTTTATTAGACGGCGCTTGTGGTCTGATAGACACCATTGATTCAAAAATTTGTTCGCTCATATCCTGTGGCAAAGTCGCCCCCCAATTGGTGACTTTGATGATGGCCTGTTTATTATGTTGCTGCAAACTCACAAGAATTGGACTATTTGGCAAGCTAAATTCAATGGCATTGCTAATTAACTTGTCCATCAATTGCGCGATATATTCAGGCACGCCATCACACAAAATGTTTTTGTCTTCAATGGCTAGAGTAAAAATTTGATCCGGGTAGGTCATTTGGTAGCCTTGCATACAACCGTTGATGACTTTTTTGAGTGGAAACACACTGCGCTCGGCATGTCCTAAGCTTGCTTCAAGGTTGGTGGCTTCCGTTAAATTATTCAAAATAAGGTGCAGTTGATTAACACCAGCTTGTGCCCGATAAACATACTTCTTACTCGAGTCATCTAAAGGTTGGTTGCCTAGGTGCTCTAAAGAACTGCGTACCACGGCAACTGGCGTGCGTAATTCATGTGATAGGCGAGAAGACATGTTTTCTAAGTAGTGCGTGTATTGTCCTAATCTGCCAACAATGTTGGCAAAGCTTCGAGACAAATCGCCAATTTCATCGCGGTTTCTTGAAGGGGTAATTTGTTGTCTTACACGTCCTTGACCATCAATGGCAAGTTCTGCCTGATCACGTAAGCGTCTAATACGACTTGATATACTTGAAGCGAAAATAAATAAAGCTAAAGTGCCCATGCTCATAATAGTGAGGATAACGTTAAACAGCTTTTCTAATGCGCGGTTGCGTAAGCTTCGAATACCGTGAGTTGTTTCTTCTGCGATAACCACGCCCATCACTTTGTCATCAATCCAAATAGGACTTGCTGCTGCTAATACCACTGCTTTGTTGTCCGGGGTTAATCGCCATGTTGATGCCGGTTTACCTGCCAGAGCATTTTCAATATGGCTGCCACTTAATTCGGTCGAGTCTTGTAATGAGTCAATAAAGTCCTGAGGTGGCCGTGTGAGAATTTTATAATATAAAGGCAATAAGTATTTTTTATGAAAATGAGACCAGGTGCTTTCGGTTTGGATATCATCTAAATCAGAGTCCCAGGTGTTATTTGATGCGCGAATATCACCAGAGCGGGCTAATACTCTACCATGGTTATCAACCACCCAAATACGGGAGCTATTGTGGCCCATGCCCTTCACAATGCTTTCTATCTCAGGCGAGGGAACTAAAACCGTGCCTAACTCCGCCACTGAATTGGTTGCCGAGGTACCGACAATATTCGCCAGATTTCGTATTTCGATATCATCAACATTATGTATGGCGAAACCGAGCTTACTGCCGATCATCTCTAATGGCACCCTAAGTTCAATGATGTAACCATTGGCAGTTGTTTGCCATTGTCCTTGAATGCGATTCTCTGGGGTGACGGGCATAGACTGTGTGGGATCATCAGGGAGTTTAAATGCACTTAACCAACCATCTTGTGTGTTAGCAATCACGTAGCGGGTGAACTGGCTATTAGGCGCTAAAGTTGCAATCACTAAGTGATCATTTCTGTCCACTCTTAAGCTGTTTTTGCCTCGGTAAATCACCTTGTCGTCATTGACCTCAAAAAAACCATATAAATAGCCAGCATATTTACCCACCATGTGGGTAAAATTAAGCTTAACCTCTTGTTGCGCATTTTGTTGGTAAACCACATGTTCCTTGCCATATTGCAACATGCGATGACGATAAAGTTGCCAATCATCTAATTTGCCATCAAGTCGGATAGGGCCTGATAAAGGATAGGCATACAGATCTCGGCCTTTTTGCACCTGGGTTAAAAAGCTTGCTTGGTTATCAAATAGTTTAGGCCGTTCATGTAAGGCTGTTGCTAACGCCTGGGTGGTACCTTCAAGGGTTTTCTCTTGGCCATGACGTAAATATTTTTCCATTTCCCACACATATTCATACCCAAGCCACGGCAGGCAGAGTAAAAATAATGACAGGACAATGACTTTGGCTCTAAGCCCTAACGGCAAATACATTTACAATCACTTTCCTTACAGACTGTCCCAGCGGTAACCCATGCCATAAACGGTATCGATGCAATCAAACTCACTGTCGATGGCAATAAACTTTTTTCTAATCCGTTTTACATGCGACGTGATGGTGCTGTCGTCGACAAAAATTTTAGCTTCTTGCATTAAATCCTGACGGCTGCGCACATGCCCAGGGTGTTTAGCCATGGCATGCACCATCCAGAATTCGGTTACGGTTAATTCAATGGGTTGCTGTTTCCAGGTCACTTGAATACGGTTACCGTCAATTTGTAAATGATTGCGTACCATCAAGTTATCTTCAATCGGGCTTGAACCGATTAATTCTGAACGACGAAATAGCGCTGCTATACGAGCCAACAAATGTGGAAAACTCACATCTTTAGATAGGTAGTCATCGGCACCAAGACGCAAGCCACACACGGTATCGAAGTCGCTACTTCGCGCGGTTAGAAAAATGATTGGTATGCTACTCGACATGGCCCTAAGGGATTGGCACAAGGTAAATCCGCCATCAATCTCACCTTCAAGGCCAATATCGATAATAGCTAAGTCGGGTAGACGAGCATTAAAGGCCAGCATCGCAGTTGGACGGTTAGGATAGGCTTGAACGCTATAACCTTGTTGTTGCAATACCTCTTTATAGTTGTCACGAATAGCCGCTTCATCTTCCACAATGGCAATACGTTTCATTAATTAATGATTTCCTGTAGGCAGTTTATTGTTGTGACTATACAGCAATTTATAGCGGGTTAAAGTGCGCCAAAGCAATTGCCATATTGTTGCCACAATTGAGCTTTAGATTGCCATATTTGCTCCCTTAAAAAGCCATTTATTTGTTGTTTAATGATGTCATCGAATCGATAGCTACTTATAACCATCGATTTATTAACATCAATGAACAGGGACATTAATATGAAAAAGCACATTATCGCACTAGCAATTATCTCATCTTTAGTGATGACCAATTTGAGTTATGCCGCTTCGACTCAGGTTACTGAAACAACAAACGATCGCGAGCATACGGAAGAGTTAGTCGGCCTTAGCTCTGGAGTGATCCTTGGCGCTGTGATTGGTGGGCCGGTTGGGGCATTTATTGGTGCAATAACAGGAACATTTATCGGTAAGTCGGTTGGCGATGAGTCTGAAATTACTGCTCAAAAATCTTTATTAGACCAACAGCAATTAGCTCTAGATGAAAAAAATGCCAAATTAGCTGATATGGACAAACAGCAACAAACTTTATTCGCGGTGCAAACCGAATTAGCCCGTATTCAAGCCCATCAAGACCAAACCCTAACGGAATTGAGCATTGGCATGAATGTGCAGTTTAAGACGGGCTCAACACAAATCGCACCCTTATTTCAGCAACAGCTTGATAATGTCGCTTACATGATGACATCCATGCCAGATTTGCATGTCAATTTAATGGGGTACGCAGACCGTCGAGGAAATGATGCGTTTAACCAAGCCTTATCTGAACAACGTTTATTGGAAGTCACTAATTATTTGGTTGCCCAAGGAATAGATAAAACAAGGTTACAAGGTCAAGCCTATGGCGCAAGCGCACCTATGCATGAAGAGCAAAACTTTGAGAATGACTTTTTTGATCGCCGAGTGACATTAAAACTCATTGCTGAAACTGAGCAACTCGCTGCCAATTAACAGATCCGAAAACGCATTATTTTCATGGAATAGATAAAAAGGCATGCCAGCATGCCTTTAAGGAGCGGTTATGTTTGCTAAATGGCCTTTTGGGCTTGGGTTAATTAGTGTGTTGTTACTGATTGTGACAAACGTGAGTCAAGCCTCACAAAATTTTTATGTAGATCCTAACAAAGTATCAGAAGAGGTGACTCAAGGCGTAGTGAGCTATCGCATTAATGGTCAAAATAAGCAGATACTGGCATTAGACACTCAGGTTGAAATGACAGTGTCGGGGTTAACCAATCGCGTTACGGTCAAGCAAATTTTCAACAATATTGAAGATAGCTGGATTCATGCCAAGTATGTATTTCCTTTACCTGCTAATGCTGCTGTGGACGGCATGGATCTATTGATTGGCGAGCGGGTAGTTAAAGGTGTTATCAAACCCAAACAGCAGGCCAAACAAGAGTTTGAACGTGCTAAGCAGCAAGGAAAACAAGCAAGCCTAGTGAGTCAGCAGCGCAGTAACATTTTCACCACTCAATTGGCAAATATTGGCCCACAGCAGCAAGTCGTGGTTGAAATCACTTATTTAGAAACAGTGACTTATCAGGATGGTATGTTCAGTTTGCGCTTTCCTTTGGTGGTAGCGCCTAGGTATCGACCTGATTTTCAGCGTAGTGAGTATTCTGAAACGCAGCAGCTAGCCGCGCCTTTGCTTAATCAAGCTCAACAACAGTCACCAAGCCATCAAGTGTCGTTTGATATTAACATTGACAGTGGCTTTGGTTTGACAGAATTATCGAGTCTTTATCATGATATTCAGCAATTTCATCATGGGCGACTCACCAATGTTGTATTGCAGGGGAAAGTACCACTAGATCGCGATTTTGTGCTGCAGTGGCAAACAGATGTTGGGAATGAGGTCGCTGCTGCAATCTTCTATCAAACAGGGCAAACCCATCAGAATAATACCCAAAGTAACCCCGCATTCTCTGAAGATATCTATGCTATGGCATTGCTATTGCCGCCAAGTCTTGAGCGTAAACCGCAGCATCAAATCAATAGGGAATTAATCTTTGTGATAGATACTTCTGGCTCAATGGCTGGAGAGTCAATTATGCAAGCTAAGCAGGCTTTGAGCTTAGCGTTAACCACACTCAATCCTATGGATAGTTTCAACATCATTGATTTCAATTCGAGTGTGCAATCCATATTTGGCCAGGCACAAGCTGCTAGTGACACTAATCTAATCAAAGCCCGCCGATACTTAGCGGCTTTAGATGCAGATGGTGGTACCGAAATGGCTCCAGCCTTAGATAAAGCGTTGGCAGCAACAATCAATATTGATCAGCTACCGCCGAAAGTAAGGCAGGTTATTTTTATAACGGATGGCGCGGTTACAAACGAAGCGCAATTATTCGAACAAATCGCCCATCAATTACAAGACTCACGATTGTTTACCGTGGGCATTGGTTCGGCACCTAATTCACACTTTATGAAGAGGGCCGCAAGTATCGGCAGAGGCACTTTTACTTACATAGGGAAGTCAGCTGAAGTTGAACAACAAATGACGCTGCTAATCAATAAAATAAGCCAGCCAGTGTTAACCGATGTTGAGTTATATCATCTTGATGGCAGTATCCCAGATTATTGGCCAACTGAGATTGAAGATGTTTATCAACAATCTCCCGTTACGATAAGTTTTAAAGTGCCAGTCGAACAACTACAGCCTGTGATTATATCAGGGCAAATTAATGGTCAATATTGGCAAACACAACTGGATTTTAATGCCGCTGAAGCAGCCATTGGTCTTGATTTAGTATGGGCTAATGCAAAAATAACCGCGTTAGAAATGAGCCAACATTCGACCGTTCGCCAACGTGTTGAAAAACAAGTTGAAGCATTGGCGTTGCAATATCATTTAGTCAGTAGCGCCACCAGTTTATTAGCTGTGGATGTCACGCCTGTAAATCCTCATCATGCAGATAAAGGCGAGTATCAGTTGGGGCGGTTAATGCCGGCGGGTTGGCAGATTAACTCAATTCAGCAGGGAACTTTGCCTCAAACCGCAACGGCTAGCAAATTATGGCTACTGGCAGGCCTAAGTTTATTGGGATTAACCTTGCTGTTTGGATTGTGGCTAAAAGGTTTGTTACCCGGGCAGTTACTTATGATTCAGTCTTCGGAGCCCGAAAATGCGTAATTTACATCTCGCTCAGAGATTTATCGTAAAAGGTGAAAGGGACAAGATATTGCAATGGCTAGCTTTTGTTATTTTATTATTGCTGGCTTCGACGATGGTGGTTAAAGGTGGTTATATGCAGGCCAAAGCACATTTTGCTCAATATTTAATAGAACGGGCATTTACACAAACATTAGCGGATAACAAACCCCATAAACCATGGTCTTGGGCTGATACTCACCCTGTGGCTAAAATGCGTTTTATAAGTCCTAAGCTCAAGTCCTCTGAAAATGATCTGTATATCTTAGCGGGTATTTCTGGGCGCACTTTGGCTTTTGGGCCAGGTTTGTTTTTAGGAGGTGCAACGGCTGGCGAGCAAGGCAATACCATTATTGCAGGACACAGAGACAGTCATTTTTTAAGACTTAAATATTTGCAATTGGGGGATGTTATTGAATTGACAAACACCCAAGGTCATTTAAGCCAATACCAAGTGACAGACTTAAGGGTGGTACATGAATCGCAAGTCGAGGAGATGGCAACAACGAAGGATAGCCGGTTAACATTAATCACCTGCTATCCATTTGATGCATTATCTGCTGAGGCAGACCTTCGTTATATTGTTGAAGCAAAATCGATTTTGGTTGGGCGTGATAGTTTGATTTAACGGTAAAACTTAACCAGAAATTGGCATCACACGATTACGACCAAGACGTTTTGCTTCATAGAGCAGTTTGTCCGTCACTTCAATCAGTTGACCAGCATCTTGTTTAGGTTGCCACTGAGCGACCCCAAAAGAGGCGGTGATAGAATCGATGACTTTATCACTGCGTCTGTCTTTAACGCTGAGTTTTTCAAGTGCTCTTCGAATGGCTTCAGCAAGCTGACGAGCAACTCTTAATTGGCTTTTAGGCACGATAATGGCAAATTCTTCACCGCCAAACCGATATAGCTTAATCCCATCACGACAGGCCTCTTGAACGCGTTTAGCAACGGTTTTTAGAACTAAATCCCCTAGCTGGTGGCCAAAATTATCATTAAATTTCTTGAAATGGTCGATATCTATCAAAATTAGACAACAGCCCTCTGGCGCTAAGTCTATTTGTGCATTGATATCTTCATCAAAGGCTCGGCGATTAAGCACATTGGTGAGCGCATCATATAAGACATCTTTTTCAGACTCAGCTAGGCGGGTTTTCAGAGAATCAATTTCTGATTGTGCTTTTTGTAACTGTTGAGTAAAACTCACAGTACTGGAGCGAATATTAGCTGACTCTTTAACGATATTGCGGACTACACCAATCACCTGTTCTAATGAAAAACCTTGATTTTCAAGGTCGGCTAAACGTGTAAAGTCTTTATCAATTTGTGCTTGGAATGTCGCTGTATCTGAATTGGTATCTTTAAGTGATTGAGATAAATCACATACCATAGCATCAAGATTTTTCCGCATATCACGAACGTCAAGCTCGACAGGATCAGCAACATGTTTACGGAATAATAACTCACTGGTGACAGGCGAGCAGCTTTGGTTTTGCTTAATGGTGGCATCAAGTTCAGCATTTAATTGTGGGTTTTGCTCACTGACATAGGCATACCAAAGGGCATAGTTAGTCGGTGTGGTAGGAATTTGATATTTCAGCATTAAAGGAACGGCTTTTTTTAAGTTCGCAGCAGCAAGCTGTAAAAGCGTAGTCGACATATTAATTCTCTAATAGCTTGTATAAAACATAATAAAAATATAGCAGTAAAACAGCCAGTTGTAACGGCAAAAAAAAAGCATCTTATGATGCTTTTTTGAAAAATATGGGACTAGAAGGCGTACTGCACTGATATCATCGGCCCCGTGAAGCTGTAATTAATATTGTAGTCTGCAATATTCACTTCTTGGTCTAATACCGATAAGGTTTGTTCATAATCAACGTCGACTTCGTAGTAGTTAAACCCAGCTGTTAATGACCATTCATCAGTAATTTTAGCTTCAACAGTGGCGCGCACATCAATGAGTGAGCCTTTAACTTTATTATATTTTAATGCGAAATACTGGGCATGAGCTTTAAATATCCATCCGGGTGAAAACTCATAAACGCCGTATAAGCCAATATCGGGTAAAGGTGCAGTAACACTGTTATCGACTAATCTAGGGGTGGTAATAATGTCATCACAGTATTGCGCGAGATTAGTATCTGGCACACAAATACCGATATCACCCTCAAATTCAGTTTTAACAAACATGGTGTGCAAACCAATTGAAGCACCAATAATATAATTGCTTCCTTGGATAAAATCATAACCATAACCTAAGCGCAAAATATCCATGTCAAGTGTTGTGCGCAAACTGATACCAGCTTCTACATCATAAACAGTATCATCAATAGTCACTTGGAAATCTTTTTCAATAGAGGGTGATTGGGCTGTACGATGAAGTGACTTCCAATCAAGATAAATATTATGTTTTTGATTAAATGAGTAGGTAAATTCAAAAAAGGGCAGGAATTGTTTTTCTTTGAGGTTTAAATCATCTTCAAAGTCTAATGGGAATGTACCACCATTTTTGGGATTGGTAACAACCATGTACGAATCTGAGTTAGCGTAAAAACCACCAATATTAAAGGTGTATTGATCCGGTGCCTTGGCTGACTCGACTAGGACTTGTTCAGAATGGTTATCTGCACTTGCCCATAGCAAAGACGGAAAGATAAGTAGTGCACAGGAAATCAGGGGTTTAAACATAAATAAAACTCCGCATTTATTATTTTTATGGTTATTGCGTTTATGGCAATAATGCTCGTTTACTTGCCAAGTGTTTCGAACTCAGTCGAAAGCGCACAAAAGTAATGCAAAACACCCAAAATGTAACAGTAACGAAGCAATTGATAATGCGAGTGATGCTAAAATCACCACTAAAACATGGCATTCATATTAGCATTATGTAAGAAAGTGTAAATGGTTTGTTGTAATAAGATTGCTTTAAATCAAGGTTTTTGATGATTTAATCAATAAATGGTGACTTGTTGCTCATTTTTAATCTAAAAAAACAATTTGTGGCAAGAACAAAAACATAGATGTTTTATCGGACTCTAAGGTTTTTTAGCAATAAAAAAAGAGCACTAAAGCTCTTTTTATAAAGATGGTTTTACTTATTTCAATAACCGATTAATCGCTACTGTCGGTCACTTCTTCATCATCTGCGGCATCATCTGAAATATCGTCAAAATCAATATCAATTTCAACTTTAGCAGACTGGGCTGGCGCATGAATTGTGCCGACAACGGCATAAAACGGTTTTCCTTTTGCCAATTTAGTGTATTTTGCCCACAATAACTCTAAAGGTGTTGAAGGTAATAGCTGACCTTGAGCGACTTGCACGAATTGATCTTCATCAGGTGTACAAGGGAGTTGAGAACCATCCATTAAGTTCTTCAATACTTGCCCATATTGCTCAAGCAATTCAGCCTCTTTATTGGTAAAGTCTCCACAACGCTTAAACCCTTTGGGGAAATTAGCATCATCGTAAAAACGTTTGTTGCTGGTGAAGCTAGCACTGCCATTGGCTATAGCGTCAATACTGGCAGCGACATTGGTATATGATTGCTGTGACATGGCATTTACCTATAATATTGAGTGAACAAGGATTTCAATTGGATTATTGGTCAGGTTGGAATTTTTTTAAATCAAAATATTTTAACCATTTCGGTGAAACATTTTTATGGATACGGATTTATTAAAGACCTTTCTTGAGGTTTCAAGGACGCGCCATTTTGGTAAGGCCGCCGAGAATTTATTTCTTACCCGAAGCGCGGTGAGTTTTAGGGTGAAGCAGTTAGAAAGCATACTTGGTGTCGAGTTATTTGAACGTTTACGTAATAATATTCAACCCACGCCAGCTGGAGAAAGAATGCTTGGTCATGCAGAAGCTGTGCTTAATGCATGGGAAAGAGCAAAGCAAGATGTGAGTTTGCATCAAAATCATTCTTCACAATTATCGTTATGTGCAGGGCATAATATTTGGGACAGCTATTTACAACATTTTTTTCAACCTTTGCACCAAGGTCTTCCTGGTGTTTCACTGCGAACAGATGTCATCAACGCTCAAACAATGACTCGTCAGTTATTAGAAAGAAGTGTTGATATTGCAATTAGTTTTGATCCTCCAAAATTAGAAGAAGTTGAAATTATTAAGTTAATGGATGTGAGCTTGTGCCTTGTTTGTCATCAACCGAACATGTCCCTCAATAATATTGATACACTCAATTATATCAAGGTGGATTGGGGTACGGCATTTAACATTGCCCATGCGCAGAGTTTTTCGATGTTACCCGTTCCTGCTTTACATACAAGCTCTGCTAGAATAGCACTAGATTTTTTGTTGAATAACGGCGGTAGCGCATTTTTGCCAACTAACTTTGTTGCGCCTTATTTAGTGTCTAAGCAATTATATGAAGTGAAAGATGCTATCAGCATTGAGCGTAATGTATATGGTGCATATTGGAGTGGAAATGAACGCAGCCTTGCGATTGAAAAGGCGCTTTTAATATTAAAAGGGGCTATGCCTTCTCATCCTAATTAACCCTATTGAATTTTTCCCGAATGATACACAAACAGTTAAAACAATGTTTCTGTTTCATTCGCAAAAGATGTTACAAAAATAACGGCCCTAAAATAGCTATCCAGCTAATCGCACAAAAAACTAAACTTAAGAAGACGGCTGCAGATGCAATGTCTTTTGCTTGGCCACTTAATGGATGAATTTCTCCTCCAAATCGGTCGACAACTGCTTCAACAGCAGAGTTGAGTAATTCAACAATTAGTACCAAAAATAGCCCCAAAATGAGCATTAAACGCTCAATTGTACTGACATCCACTAACAATGCTACAGGTAGCATTATCATGGCTAGAGCCAACTCTTGTCTAAATGCCGCTTCAGACTTGAATGCTAATTTTAGACCCTGCATCGAAAACCCAGTGGCTCTAACTATTCGTTTAATTCCATGATTATTTTCAGGTTTCATTCAAGCCTACATTATGTACTACACTAAATTGCTGGCAATTATGCCACTGTTACCCACAATTGTTAACTAGGGATTCAGCTCTATTACATTTTGTTAATCACTGTAATCAAGCAAAGGACTGCTAATGAATATTTTATTAATAAAACGATTACTAGGTTTTAGATTTACACGCCATAATTTGGGGTTATTCAACCTTTTGTTTATATTGCTTCTTTTGGGGGGAATATCTGATGCTACTTTTGCACACACCTCAACATCTGAAGCATCCTCAAAGCCAGCAATTCAATTAGCAAAAACTGTCGATGGGAAATTAAATATCAATGACTATTTAGTCAGTGAAAAACTCGATGGTGTAAGAGGTTATTGGGATGGGCAGCGTTTGCTGACTAAAAATGGCAAGCTAATAAATGCACCATCATGGTTTACAGCCGATTTCCCGAGAGTGGTAATTGAAGGGGAGTTATGGATTGCTCGTGGACAGTTTGAAGTGATTTCAGGCCTAGTAAGGCGTAAAGTTCCCGACGATAACCTGTGGGGCAAGGTACGTTTTATGTTATTCGATTTACCTCAATCATCTTTACCGTTTGAGCAACGATATGCGGCTTTACAACAACTCGTTACCCAGTCTCCCTATTTAGATGTGATAACCCAAATCTGCTTAACGTCTGAAACTGCACTATATCAACACTTGAACCGGGTGGTTTCTGAGGGCGCTGAAGGCTTGATGCTGCATCGAAAGTTAGCAATATATACAGTAGGAAGAACAGATAATATTCTGAAATTGAAGCTTAAAAGTGATGCTGATGCAATAGTCATTGGTTACAGTGAAGGAAAAGGTAAATATAAAGGGGTTATGGGCGCTTTAAAAGTCAAAATGGCCAATGGTGTAATTTTTGAAATCGGCACAGGTTTTACCGATAACCAACGCCAACATCCACCAAAGCTGGGAGCCTTAATCAGTTTTTATTATATTGGCCTTACTAATAATGGAGTGCCGAGATTTGCAAGCTTTTGGCGAGTTAGAGATGACGAACCATCGCCATAGATATTGAAACATAATTTGCTAGGTGATTTTATTAATGAAGAAGATTAAATCAGTACTATTCGTGTATATGGGGGATATTTGCTTTGCAAATAAAAGCTATAATTTTCAATTGTTTATTGTTATTTTTGGTAAGCCCCAAAAAGTACCACAAAATTCCCAAACCGAAAGTATGGTTTTTGACTCTGCACGTTTATTCAATTTTCAACTCTAGCCACTCACTTCCGCGTAAATCATTATATATCTGTTATGCGCTGGTCATTGTTGATCACACAGTACTTTAGTATTGTAGTGGCATAGTGGGTTTGGCCACTTAACTAGAGGTTTTGAATTCCCGAGGAAATCCATTAAATACTAATTTAGCAAAATCACTGACTCATTTATGTACATTAACGAGTTAACTTTTGTCCATCGTCTTGTTTATGGTTGTTTGACTGTTATTGAACTTCAAATACGTGATCGAGCAATGCTGTTATGCTTTTAATATAAGCACTTCGTTGAGCAACACTTGCCTCATTTGGGCTTAACGAGATTTTTGCACCAATGTAGTCCAGTTGCTGGTAATCACACTGTTGAATGGATTTTTTCATTTGTTCCATCGTTAATAGAGAGTTTTCAGCATAGCAGGGAAGAAATAGGGCTTGCGCAGGTGGCATATGGGTATCTTTCCATTGCCCATAGGGGCCGTCTACATCTGAGGTGCCGGAAAAAATAATTCCTTTTAATACGCCATTTAGATAGGCTTGCTTAATATGCTGCAAAGGGCCATTAGTGTTACGCGCTTCAATGGCTGAACGCCCCCAGTTTATACTAATTCCTATATCACTATTCAGCTTACTGTTAACCTGTTTAACCGCCTTTATCTCATCTTCTAATCGCATAAAACCTTTTTCAGCTTCTTGTCCTGGGATATAAGCATCGCAATGTTCGATGACGAGTTTTGCACCATACCAGTTCCAAGATTGCATGGTTTCAAGCGATGTTATTAAAGCTTGAATTGATGACTGTGTGTGTGTGGTTATCTTTGGTGCAGTATGTATTTTTACGTGACTAACAGCCTCTTTTTTTAAGTAACTGTTTAATTTTACTATAGCTTTTTGTGCTTTTTGGTAAAAAGCCAGGGCAGATTGCCTGCCAGCCTCATTTGTAGAGGCTATGCCAAAATGTGGGTCGCGTGCAAGCTGTCCCATCACACCGGGAATTGAAGTGAAAATAAATTGCCAATTACAATCGATATTCTTAAGAAACCATTCATCGTCAAAAGGGTGCAGTCGACCAACAAAGGGATGCTCTAATCCTATGATTTTGTGCTGCGATTTGAGCTCTTGGTAGTAAATGGTTTCTAATTCTTTATCCCACAGGTGGGTAGAAGGTGCTGTGGCATAAGCGCCAATCATATATTCCATTAAATATCTGCCTTAATAATCGGATAACTCCCTTTAGGTATACCTATTACACCACCAAGTGTGCGTTAATTCAATCTAAAATGTTGATTTTTTGTCAGATAGCACAGGTGGATATAACGTAAAAATGCCGGATGAAGGTTGAAAAATACCAAGTGTTTAAGTCGTATGTGGCGATGCCACCGACAAAATTTACAAATTTTTGTCAAAGTTAATAATTAAAAATACATGTATTTCAGTTGTTTAGGCCTTTAAGTTTAAGTTAGTTCTTGTGGTCATATTTTTTACTTTGACAAAAATCAATCTAAAGGTATATTGGTATAACAGGTTGATGGGGTGCTTGCATCTCATCTTGGGGGGATTTGTATTAAAACTTGCTTAGTTTGCAAAACACTTTTTGACGCAATGTAGCAATGTAAAGTCGAGACGTCATGATAACAACCGTAATAGCTGATCAAGTATTTGATGGGAAGAACATTTTTCATAGCCAAGCTATCAGTTTTGAAAATGGCAAAATTATCGCCTTTGATTTCGTTGAAAATGCACAGGTAATAAAAGTGCCAGGGCTGCTGGCGCCGGGTTTTATTGACGTACAGGTTAATGGCGGTGGCGGCTATTTATTCAACCAGGAGATGAGTATATCGACACTTAGGGCAATGGTGGAAGCACATAGTAAATATGGAACAACGGGATTGCTACCGACATTGATCACCAGCGATTTAGCAACGCTTAGTGCTGCTGCTGATACAGTTGCGCTTGCAATAAAACAGAATCTGCTGGGAGTTATTGGTGTTCATTTTGAAGGGCCTCATATCAGTGAACCTAAAAAAGGCATACATAGCAGTCAATATATCAGACCCTTAAGCGAACAGGAGATGGCAATTTATTGTCGTGAGGATTTGGGAATAAAAGTGGTCACTTTGGCTCCAGAACATGTGACCACTGATCAAATCCAGCAATTAACTCAGCACAATGTAAAAGTGTGTTTGGGTCACTCCAATGCCAGTTTTGAGTTGACTCAAGCTGCATTGACAGCAGGGGCGTCAGGTTTTACGCATTTATTCAATGCGATGTCCCCGCTGACATCTCGTGAGCCGAATATGGTGGGCAAAGCACTACTTGATGAACACAGTTGGTGTGGGTTAATACTTGATGGTCACCATGTTCATCCTGCAACGGCGATGCTGGCTAATAAGATAAAACCTACAGGAAAAATGATGTTAGTTACCGACGCTATGTCAACCATCGGCAGCAGTCAAACCGCTTTTGAATTTGATGAACATTACATAGTACTCGAAGACGATAGGTTGATGAGTCAAACAGGGCAGTTAGCGGGTTCTGCTTTAGACATGATCACCTCAGTGAATAATGCTCAATCCATGCTGGGCGTTTCACTTGAGGAGGCGCTAAGAATGGCGAGTTTATACCCAGCAAATTTTCTTGGAATAAATAACAATTCACCCCAACTTGCCATAGGCGCGAATGCTGATTTTATTGTTCTTGAATGCGCTAAAAATTCAGCTTTGTATGTTAGTCACACATGGATTGGCGGCAAAAAAATATTTTAAAATTATGGAGATATAGAATGCAAAAATTGACTGGATTAATTTCAGCCCCTCATACCCCATTTGATCGTTACGGTGAAGTCAATCTTCCTGTCATCGATAGCATTGCTGAACTGCTTATTCGTCAGGGCGTAAAAGGGGTTTATATATGTGGCACCACTGGTGAAGGCCTTAATTGTTCTGTAGCAGAAAGAAAAGCAGTAGCCGAACGTTGGGTTTTAGCCGCGCAGGGAAAGCTGAGTATTACAGTGCATACAGGAGCTTTATCGATTGTTGATACGCTGGAGTTAACACGACATGCTGAAACTCTAGATATTTTTGCTACTTCGATAATTGCACCTTGTTTTTTTAAACCAAGTTCAGTGGATTGTCTTGTCGATTACTGTGCCACCATTGCAGCTGAAGCACCAACTAAGGCGTTTTATTATTATCATTCGGGTATGTCAGGAGTGATGTTTGACATGGAGCAGTTCCTTATCAAAGCGGACAAAGTCATCCCCAACCTAGCAGGTATTAAGTTTAACCATGTAGATCTATATGAGTATCAACGTTGTAAGCGAGTTTGTGATGGAAAATTTGATATTCCATTTGGGGTGGATGAGTTTCTGCCTGCAGGTCTTGCAGTTGGTGCGATAGGCGCTGTTGGAAGTACGTATAATTACGCAGCACCGCTCTATTTAGATATTATTGCAGCGTTTAATAATGGGGATCAACAGACAGTGTTGGCCTTGATGGATAAG
Source organism: Shewanella aestuarii (assembly GCF_014647215.1). Lineage (GTDB taxonomy): Bacteria > Pseudomonadota > Gammaproteobacteria > Enterobacterales > Shewanellaceae > Shewanella > Shewanella aestuarii. Next base: position 852,046 of record NZ_BMOT01000001.1, on the reverse strand, counting down.
GTTATTGCACTCATTCGCCCACTTGTACAATACGGGGGAGTTGCTGCAGGTAAAGCCGCAATGTTGTTACATGGTATTGACGTCGGTGATCCTCGTTTACCAATTAGAGCTTTGTCGAACGAAGAGAAAACAGATGTGGTTGCTAAAATGACCGCGGCTGGATTTATGCAACACATCTTGAGTGTAAGCCGTGACGATTTATTCGTTGATTAATAATTGATCAATATTTTTATAGTGTTAGAGGATCATACTCATTGTGTGACATGAGAGCTTAGGAATATAGGAAAATTAACTAAAGCGCTAAAATATTGCTGATATTTTAGTGCTGTTATAGTTAGGTCGCTGTTAATTTACATATATCCAACCATCAACAATTTGTTGGTGGTTTTTTTATGTCGAAAATATGAGACTAATTGTTGAAAAATGGGTTTAATGCTTTGCTTAGCTTACAGGTATTTAATGCATAAGGGTGTAGATGTATTTAAGCTAGGACTTACTGATGCCACATCTGCACGGATTAATGAATATTTAACTGATTCAATATTAGTTAGCCTTAAGTGAGTTGCTAGATAAATACCCCTCAGACTTGGTTAGTTTTTAATTGCTGTTAGTTTAGGCTTTAATTCTTGTTCCAATAGATAAGCTCGAGATTGATTCAATACAGTTAATATATTCATTTTCTTCTATGTAAAACCATTAATCGTTTGAGCAAACAAGGCTGCGCCGATAAGGTCTGCGTGCTCTCCAGTTATTGGTGAAACTAAATTAACCTGATAAATTTGGGGTAATTTGGTTATTTTTTCTATAACTTTTTCTCTAAAAGGTGATGCCGAACCAACGCTTCCTCCTAAGACAACTACTGCTGTACCTGTCAGTGCTTTAATATTAGCAATTAAATCGACTAATGCATCGGTGGACTGTTCGAGCAGAGTGGCTATTTCTGGGTGAGAAAGGTGTTGTTCGAAGACTGTTTTACAGTTTACTTGATAGTTCAATATTTGAGAGGCTTGTTTTGCAATTGCTGTGCCCGAGGAAATAGCTTCTACGCAATTGATTCTACCGCAGTGACATTGAATCTGTGGGAGGCTTGGTCGACTTACTGACATATGGCCAATATGTGCACAAAAGCCATCATTTGCAGTGATCAACTGGCCATTTTGGATAATGCCACCGCCAATTCCCGTCGATACTGTAATATAAACTAAGGTATTGTCTTGTCTTTTGGGTCCCAGACAATATTCTGCCCATGCGGCCGCAGCAGCATCATTTAACATCACCACAGGTAAATTAAATCCGGTTTTGAGTTGTTGCTTTAAGGGTAAGGTTTGCTTGGCAGATAAAAAGTGCACATGGTTTGTTCCTACTTGGCCGGTACAAGCGACAGCAACTAAATGTGCTTTGTCAATCCAGCCCTGGCATAACTGAATTACATAGTTGGCCAAATTATTAAGATCATGATGAATAATCGAATCGGTCTTTCTTGATTCTATGATTTTATTATCATTCATCAGTGCGGCAGATATTTTTGTGCCACCAATATCGATTGCAATGATCATAGTGATACTTCCTTTGAAAGCACTACATTTGCGATACTCGCCGCGAACCATTGGGTGATATGTTCTACGCGGGTGATTGCCGAGCCAACTGTGACCGAGAAAGCCCCAAGTTCAATTGCTTTAGCGGCTCTTTCTGGGGAGTGATAACGACCTTCTGCAATCACATGTATTCCTTGGCTAACCCAACGAGTGACGAGGTCATAATCAGGAGCATCGGGGGGGGGGCACATATCGGTATAACCAGACATAGTACTGCCAATAAAAGTGCAGCCGTGTTGTGCCAACATTAAGCCTGTTTCATAATCAGCGCAATCAGCCATCGCAATACAGCCTGAGCTATGAATAGCTTCAAGTAACGCTAACATAGCCACCGGTCTTGTTCTTTGTGTACCGTCAAACGCGATAATACTCGCGCCAGCTTTAGCTAAGTCTATTACATCATCAATAAATGGAGTTATACGTATTGGACTATCGATTAAGTCCCTTTTAACAATGCCTACAATTGGTATGTTCGTTGCCTTAGCTACTGCGTTAACATTTTTTACGCCTTCTATTCTTAGTCCTTTAGCACCACCATCCACGGCAGCCAATGCCATGGCCAATATATGCTCGACTTTATCCATAGGTCCGTGATCAACCGGTTGGCAAGAAACAATTAATGAATGCTTTAATGATGCTAGTAGTTGTTCTTCTTTTTCTTTATTTACGGGTGTCATACATGTTTCCTAAGAACTATATTGATACTTGGGGTGATTTTTTCTAGGCTGAGCGCATGGTATATAAAGTCAACCCAGTTAGATCTTTGTTCGAGCTTTTGGCTGTTTGCGTTAAAAGGCTGGCTATATACCCCACCACTAAACACGATATGATTCCGATAGTGGCGTAAAGGTAACCATCGGCCCAGCCAAGTTGCCATGCCGATACCATAGTGGTTACACCTGCCAAAATACCTGATATAGCGCCAAAAGAGTTGGCCTTTTTGGTTAAAGCGCCTAATACAAACAGGCCACCTAGTGCACCCATAAACATACCGATGACTTTAAAATACGCTTCCATCAAAGAGCGGATTTCAGGGTCGATAAATATCAGTCCAGCAAGGGTTCCGAGGATACCCATAATAAAGGTGAGCCAGCGAGCAGCATTCATATACCCTTTTTCGGTTTTGACTATGTTAAATGGGCGAATAAAGTCAGTTACTACTGTCGTAGCGATCGAGTTCATGCTGGTAGATACCGTTGATTGCGCAGCAGCAAAAATTCCTGCGACAATTAGACCCGCGATGCCTATTGGCAGTTCGGTAGCAATAAAAGTTGGAAAGATTTGATCGATTTGAATGCTAGGGTCTAACTTTTCAGGATGTGTTTGATAAAAGGCATAGAGTGCAGTACCAATGCAGAAGAATAGCAAAGCGCTTGGTGCTGCAATTATAGCATTTGCCCAGATAGATTTTCTTGCGTCGCTTGGATTTTTGGTCACCATATATCTCTGCACTACAGCCTGATCTGCAGTGTAGCTTGATAAATTTTGACCAATCCCCCCAATCACAATCACCCAAATTGATAGTGTAGTAATGCTATCTAAGCTGAAATCAACATTTACCATAGTAAATTTATCATCGCGTAATCCAATGCTAATAAATTCAGCAAATCCACCATCTAAACCTGCTACAATGATGACAAAACAGGCTATTGCTCCAAGAATGAGTACAAAGGTCTGTAAGGTGTCTGTCCAAATAACGGCCTCGATGCCACCCATGGTGCAATAAATCAAACATAAGCCGCCCATAATCAATACACTATCGCTGGCAGATAGTGGCGTTACAGCAGATAAAGATAATGCTGTTAATGCCATGACGATACCCATTCGACCAAGGTGGAATAGTGTAAATAGGCCACTGGCAAATAGTCTTACACTCATATTGAAACGTTTTGATAAGTACTCGTAAGCGCTAGTGGCATCAATTTGGCGAAAAAATGGCATAGCTACATAAATAGCAAGCGGTGCAACGGCCACAATCATCCAAATACCAATCAGTAACACCCAGTTACTTTGGTAAACCACAGCTGGCAGAGCGACATAAGTTAATGAACTTAACATGGTGGCATATATCGAACAGGCTGCAGCCCACCATGGGATAGATTGTCCACCACGAAAATAATCATCGGTATTTCTGTTTTTGAATACAAAAAATAGCCCAAGCAATACTACGCAAATTAAATATGTCACTAAAACTGTCATATTGACCCAACCAAAATTCTTTTCCGGTTGTTTGAGTAATGCTTGCCATAGGCGCAACGAGCCAGTGTTATCAGCACTACGATTTAATGAGTAGATGACACCGTCATATGATGTGATGTTTTCGCTAATGTGTTGAGCGTTTTTGGTATTTTCGACTTTTTGGATATCATCGGGATTACCAGCTGAGTAATGTGTCCAGCTGCTAGTAATAGCATTAAATGACAGGGTATTAGCTTGATCTGTAAATGCTAATATATGCGATTGGCCAAATGGAAGGAGACTGTTAATCCGTTGATTAAGTTTTTGATTCACTGATGTGATAGTACCAATACTTTGCCATTGGTTTTGTTCAATGCTCTCTTTGGGATCAAACTTCCAATGACTGTTTAATGCCAAAACAGTCTCTTTTGAATTTATATTGCCTGCCGGATCAAGTTTGTTAATTGGCAGTTGATAACCGCCAATAGCAAATATTTTTTCACCTGTACCATCATTTTGCACGGCTAATTTTATGCCATTTTGGTATGGCATATTTGGGTTTGCTAAAGGCAGTGAAGGCAGCATTTTCCATGAATTTTTAACGGTATAGGTGTCGATATCACTTTTACTGTCGGTTAATGCCCCCTGTGCGTCAATGAGACCATTGAGATCTAACGAGTAGAATTGGTTATTAGAATCCGTCCCCGTCAAAACATAAAGTACATTGTCAATGACGACGGAGGATGGCGATTTTGCTGCACTAGGTAAGGGAGGCAGTGGATAACTATAAAGTGTTTTTGACCCTGAGTGCCACATAATAAGATTAACTAAATTTGTTGCTTTTAACTTTGCTAGTCCACCTGTAACAAGAGTGGCACCATGGAAATTAGTTGCTGCGGCAAAAGCTCGATTACCTTGTTCCGCAGACAAATTTGTAGCGATAACATTACTGCCATCTATGAGGTAAAACCGCTCAGATTGAATGCTGTTATCAGTGATTTTTTCTGCTATTAGGGGATGTTGTTTAGCGGTTAAATCTGTAATGCCTGACGATATAAGTATGCCGGTACCTTGATGGCTGATGAACGCACCATAATCAATATTTATCTTGTTAGCTGGCGTAACGTATACTTCCTGCCATTGGATTGTTGTTTGAGCATGGGTTAGCAATGGCATCATCAACGTCAAAATAAATGCTGACTTTAATATCTTGTTAAACATATGTACTCAAGTAGTGTTGTTTTGCTGTATACCTGTTATACCACCTGTATTGCAGTAATGCTATGAAAATATTAAGTCGGTCAGAGAAATTTTATTTTGGGAATATTGAGGTGAATGCTCATGTGCTGTTGTTAGGAAAAAGACTATCTGGCGATAGCCTTCCTTATCTGTAGTGTTCAATTCTGTGTAATGTTATTTTTCAGCGTAATATTTGTCGAAAACATATTGGATATGCTGGGTTAGTTTTTTATCTGCGCCCTCAACATCATGATTTTTAATACAAGCCAAAATTTCTAAATGATCTTGGTGGCTTCTAGCGTTGAGTTCTTGGATATTCGTTTTTGCAGGGCGAGCATCAATTACCCAATCAACCAGAGCCTGATGAATGGCTAAAAAAATTGGATTACCAGGGATTGATGCTATTACTCTGTGAAAATAAATATCTGTCTTTTTAAATTGGTTTTCATTATTTATTGCTTTGCCATTTAGCTCAACCGCTCTTTCTAATTCTTGAATTTGTTCAGGAGTAGCAAATTCAGCTGCGTGACGCACTAAGCTTGATTCAAAAAAACTTCTTAACTGATCAAAATACTGCAAGCCATTTGGTTGAGACAAAAAGTCTTTTGACATCCCTGACAATTCAGAAATGATAGCCTCTGGCGATGGCCTGGTAACGCGGGTTCTTTCGCCACTACTTATTTTGACTAAGCCTTTACGCGCTAACGCAGATAATGCATCACGAATAGAAGGTCTACCTACACCAAACGCAGCCATGAGATCTCTTTCTGAGGGCAGGGCATCACCTTCGGCTATTTCACCTTGACGTATCATCAGTTCCAATTCTTCTTCAACTGTTTCTGATAGCTTTTTGCGTTCAACAGGACGTTTAATCGTAATTGGCATAATGAATTCCTTTAGTATGCGATTGGTTATGTATCACCTATTGAGCTATTGTACCAAGGCGTGACAGAAAGTATACGAAATTATCAGTATTGATTAATGTTTAGCCATATTAGCTAGCCTATGTTTAACCCTAAAAATGTTGAGTTGGTGGTGTACCTGTTATACCTTTGTAAAAGGTAATCTATTAATTATATGCGCATATGAAATATCATCAGAAAAAAAAGATTTATTATGGTAGCGAAAGTCAGCAGTTCGGACATCTTTATACTCCTTGCAACTCATCGAATAGGCCAGTGGTTATCGTTGTTCATGGTGGCTACTGGAAAGATAATCATAGCCTTGAAACTTACGCCACTTTCGCTATTGTTGATTATTTACAATCATTTGATGTTGCGATATGGAATATAGAATATCGGCGTATGAACGCGAAAGGTGAAAATAGAAATGCACCTTGGCCAACCATCTTTAAGGATGTTGCAGCTGCCATTGATCATCTGGGTTGTATTCAAAATAGTGAAAGCTTAGATTTAGGCAGAATTTTGATTATCGGCCATTCTGCTGGAGGCCACTTGGCTACTTGGGTTGCTTCAAGAGAAAGCATTGCTGTTGATAGTGAACTTTATTCACATGTGCCATTGAAAATACACAGAGCATTATCCATTGCGGGGATTCTAGATCTTGCATCGGTGAATGATGTTGACCAACCAGAACAAATATATCGACTGATGGGCGGAGAGCGAGATACTCATCCTGAGCGCTACTATGCTTGTAATCCAAGTATTTTATATCACTCCCAAATGGTTTTAACTTTGGTGCATGGTGAGCTAGACACTTGTGTTAACGTTTCACAGGCAAGGCTTTTTTGCGAACAAAGCCACGCTAAAGTAAGGAAAATTATATTGCCTTCTTGCGATCATTTTTCGATGCTACCTCATGATGGTAAATGGGCTGAGGAACTTTGGCTGCAAATGCAGCAATTAATTGCAGAGGAAATAAAAGCTTTAGGCTAGCTGAGGATCTTAGGGAACAAAATAAGACTATTTAATGCGATAGGTTTCATTTTTTACATCATCGATATAAGACTTATTGGTTGTGTGATTACCAATAAGTCTTTTTATTCGATTAAAAATAGCGCTATTTAGGCTGAGTGACAGCCAGTTCGAAATTTATATACTTCAATAAAGTACTCCCTGTAGCTTCGTAGATAATTCCGATTGAACCATCATGAAGCCTTACAATATCTGAGTAGGCGCTTATGCCATATACTAGTTGGTAGGGAGTGCCAAACGTCTGTCCTTCATCGAGACTGGACCAGATCCCTAAGTTATTGCGGCTTGGGCCAGATGATGTGCCTATGGGTGCCGACACAATGATTCGGTCTTCTGTATCGCCAGAACGAACAGCGGAATAGCGAGTTAAACCAATATCAACCTTTGATATCACTAAGTCGTGGCTGGTTTGGGTCCATGTAATACCTGCGTCGCTGCTTAAAAAGTGATATCGAGTTCCTGCAGCACTGCCATCATTTCGAGCTGATAACAAGAGTGTACCATCAGTAAGCTCCACCATATCAGCTTCAGTTGGGCCTGATACGGGTGTAAATTGTCCTTTTTGCCAACTTATACCACCATCATCACTGAATACCGTTGCCACATAGAAATTACTATTTCCTGCACGGATAATGGCTGGAAAGATCATTCTGTCGTTGTGGTTTCCTTGCGCTTGGGTTTGCCATTGCAACTGAATACCTTGCCCAGGTCCTGGATTAATTGATCGCCAAGTTGACTCTTTGACTTGAGATGTAACATCTACTGCATCCGACCATGTTAAACCATTGTCTGTACTCTTACGATAGAGTAGGTAGTTCTCATCGTTTGGACCCACGCAGTTACCATTTTGGGCGCATAAATCAGGCCATTGAACATAAAATACGTATACAGTATTGGTTGCTTTATCAACAAATGGACGAGGGTCTGAATAGTCATATAAGGGATTTTGATGAATAATTTGTACGGGTAACCAAGTACGGCCCATATCAATAGAACGTTTTAATGAAATATTAATTTGTCCTGCTTGGCCAGGGTCGGCACCATTGGGACGACCTTCTATAAATGCGAGTAAGGTATTATTTGCAGACTGCAGTATGGAAGGGATGCGGTAGTTACTCATACCATCAACACCTTCTTGGCCGCCCTGAAACACAATACTTTCAAAGATAGGCGGTGTACTTCCGAAGGTCTCAAAGCTAACATGGCGATAATTGGCAATGCCATTAGTCCCAGATGAGCCATTTCCCCATACTATTACATTTTGACTGCTAGCCTTACCAGCCCATGTTTCAATTGCGATTCCATCAAAACTGAATGTGGCTAAGCCTGATTGCGCATCGTAAATCATTTCATAGGTATGGTATTGCTCGGCACCTGTAGACATAACTAAGGTATGACTACTACCCCCCTCTAGGTTTGCGACTAAATCGCCGTTTGCATTAATACTTAATAAAGCTAAAAAACGTCTAGTCCCATTGGCATAGTAGTCTGAGATCGCTCCTCCTGATACCACACGGCTTATGGTAGTCATTTTCCAGCCTAGGGAATTAGCGTCATGATTAATTTGAGCACTCGGTTGGACTTCCCATTCGGCACGTCCGCCAGTACCGTTAGCCTGCCAAACTGGTTGATCTTGTTCTGTGATTAAGTTGCCGCTGGCAGATCCTGAACTATCATTTATCCAGCCAGCATTTATAGGATCTGTATGCTGTTTGTTATCAAACCTAGCGACAATCGTCGATAGCCTTGTTAAGTCTTCAGCCTGTTTTGCCGTCATTACGTTGTCATAAATGCGGGTGTTATAGATGCTGCCTTTGAAATACCATTGTCCACCGCTGCTGTCGTAGTTTCGTCCTATATTCATACTGTCTAGTTGTGTGACTGCACTCAAAAAATGAGTTGCATTCCCTGTGTATGCTAAATGACCATCTACATAAATTTTAGTCCCCTCATTGTTGACCATAATCAAGGCTTTATGTTCTTGATTATTGTTATATATGATCGTTGTTTTTGAATCATTAATGAAGCTGCCATTTTCTCGGGCATGGACTCGTAATGTGCCATCAGTATTGATGAGTACAGCAAACTCACTCGAACCATCTACAGAACTTGATGCGCTAAAAAGTGTTGCAGTCGTGTCAGTTGCTTTAAATTGAGTGAAAATACTACCTTGAGATAAGTGTTGCACAGCAGCTAAATCGTTATCAATTGTTAAATATTGGCTAGAACCATCAAACACTACTTCAGTTGTATTCCATTGAGCAACCAATTGAGCTTCGGCTGGAGAGTTTAAACCTAAGGTAGTAAATGCCACATTTTTATAATAGGCCACGCTATTAATATTTGATGAACCATTACCCCACGCAATCATATTTTGATTGCTGCTTTCACCAATCCAATCAGATTCAATAACAACACCATCAAAGCTAAAGGTTGCTAACTGTGTGTTAGCATTAAATTCAATCGCATAGTCGTGATATGAGTCAGAGCCTGAAGCTGTAATAAGTGTATATGTACCAGCACCGGCAAGAGATACTACTAAATCACCGCTCTCGTTAATGCTTAATATGGGCAGAAAACGTTTCTCACCATTTGAATAGTAATCAGTGATATAAGCCCCTGACTCTATACGACTTCGCCATGTCATTGTCCAGCCATGGGTATTCGCTTGACTATTAATCGCTGCGGTTGGTATGACGTTCCACTGAGCTCGGCCTGAAATTCCGTTAGCTTTCCAGCTAGGCGTGCCTAGGTCTTGTGCTATGGAACCTGTAGCTTGTCCGTTGGTAAAGTTGTTCCAACCTTGTGCACTTGGACTGCTAGAATTACTTGCGTCGAAGCTTGCAACTAGGGTATTTGCTTCAGCATAATTTTCATATCCGCTGCTTAATGCCAAGGTGCATGAAGTCATAAACATGAAAAGCAGTTGACTTATTTTTTGCATAATAAATTTCACCATTTTATTAAAATTAATGTGCTTTGTTTGAATATCAACAATGTTGTTATTCAAATAAAAGGTGCTGTTTACTTACGTTAATTAACTGCTCTCTTGCTAATAGAGAATGATCCACGTTATCGACAACCCTGACACCTTCCATATAGCGAATTGCTACGATTGTTTGTCTAGCTTAACTAAAACTATTCTGATCCAGTTAAGCTGTAATGTATTTACCTGTCATACCACACAATAAGAGCATGTTAACAAATAATTCACAAGCTATTTTTGGTGTGATAGGGTAACTGCGTGATTGGGGTTTGCTTTGTTTAACTCTATTGAATAATGGTGGATGCTAAAAATTAGGGGGCAATCAAGTTCTGATAATTAATGTTATATTTGATTTTGCGCTTATTATGGTTTGATCTTCAGAACATGATCTGCTGATTTTAGAGCAAGGAGGTTTTGCGTCACTGGGTTAGTGATAGTCCCACCTTAATTACCTTTTGTAATTTCTGATAACTTGTTAACTTATGGCTACTTTAATTTACTGATTTGATAATATTGTTCCTTGATAGATGTTTGGGGTTCTGATAACCGGTTTAATTTCTCCTGAAATCCAATAGATTTTATTTCCTTGCTGAGCGATTGTTAGTGGGCCCGCACCGCCAGAAAAGGGTACTTTATCACTTAGTGCAGACCACTCATTTTGGTTAATATGATAAATCATCTGTTGACGACTAAAATTAATGTCTTGCTCGCTTAGGCTGAAATATTGCTGTTTAAATACAGCTAAAGCGTCATTTTTTTGTGTACTTAATTGAAAGATTGCCTCATTAAAAATTGTGCGATTGACCCCTCCCAGTAACACTAATTGATCATTACTCATCACAGCTGCACCGCCACCGGTGACCGAAAAAGGCTGTTTGTTAAAAGTGATCGGTGCCAGAGTTGTCCAAGATTGGTTATCAAAATTAAACGCATAGGCATCGGTGAGCACATAATTGTCTTTACCGGCTAACAAATTTAAACCGCCAAAAATGTAAAATTTACCTTGATGATGAATAGCTGGAAAATCCGTACGGTTAGCACCAGGTACGGCAGGTATTATTTCGCTATTGACGCACGATTGACTGGCTAGCGAATACTGACAGACTTGGTTATTCACCTTTCCATCTTGCTCTCCGGCAAAGATATAGATGTTGCCGTTTTGCCAAGCCGCGGCTCCTGAATGCCATGTAAAGGGTAAATGATCGACTACGTCTGTGGTGGGGTTATTATTTAAATCTAAAGTTAATTTTATAATTGAATCATATGCTTGATTATTGTTTTTACCTCCGATCAAGTACAGGCTGTTATCTACAACCAAGGTTGCCCCATGTCCTGCTTTAATCGGCAAATGCCCGTGAGCCACTAAATTAACGCTATCATTTTGGGTATCGAAGACAAAAATATCACTATAAAATTGTTTTTTTCCCTGTTCAAAAAATGGATGTCCATTAGGAAAGTTTGCACCACCTGCCACGATGAGATAATTACCTATAAAACCACTATATGCGCCTGAAATACCAATAGATGTAACAAAGTTATCTGGATTTGGGAGTTGGCCTACCTTTACCCATGATATAGGTGAAATTTTTCCTAATGATGAATCATGTTGAAGAATATAATCCACGTGAGCAGTAGCATGGGTATCATTAGCAGAGGTATTAAAGGCTAACAATACCGATGAGATTAATAAAAGCAGCAACTTAGTCAGTTTCAAGATACTCTCCTAGGTGGTCATTAAAAAGAAAACCTAATCAGTTTTGATTAGGTTTTTAAGGCACTCAAATTGACGTGCCAAGCATGTTTCGGCTACTAACGAGCAGGTTGCTAGTGATTAGAATTTCATCTTAACACCAGCAAAGAGTTGGCGACCAATAACATCATAAGCTTGAGGTGTGGTATTGGTTCCTACCGCAGCACTGGTTGCCTGAATATCCGGTTGCTGATCGAATAAGTTATTTGAACCAATATACACATTTACAGCGTCATTAATTTGGTAACTTGCTCTCACGTCAGCATAGTAAACAGCATCCATGGTGTTTAGATCATCAGATAATGTCGTTTCACCTAGTACTCCTTTTGTTTCAGCACGATATGTCATTTGTGCAAACAAGTTAAAGTCTTCAGTAATGTCATATGAAGCATTTATTGTATATCGATATTCCGGGAATAATGTGGTTCCTAAGTTATCGATTGGGCCTGAAAGCGTATCAATTTCATATTCAGCTAGATAGTTAGCAATAAGGTTTACGGTCAGGTTGTCGAGATAATATGCCACTTCTAAATCAACACCGCTCGTTGAAATAGTATTGGCATTAATTGAAGTTGAATAAATATTTAGGATCGGACCATCTTGCACATCTCTGAGTACTCGACCTCCACAGGTTGGATCAAATTGTGATGGATCAACATCGTAACAACGTTTCACCATAGTATCTGGAGTGATAGTTGTAATGCCATCTTCAATTTCGATACCATAATAATCGACTGAAACGGATAAGTTATCTAGCGGAGTTAACACAAATCCGAGTGTTAATGAATCTGCAGTTTCTGCTTTTAAATCAGGAGAGCCACTTTGAGACACTAAGGTATTATTTGTCTCAGAACCGACTAAGATGTATTGGCCGTTTGCATCGGTATCCATGCGATCAGAAATAGCCGAAATAGAAGTACAATTTATATCAGTATTAGAGGTGCCACTATTTGAAGTTCCATTACAGACATCGATTGTTGGGTTGGCGACGCTGGTAGTGCCCGTTGAGAAAATATCATTGATATTTGGAGCGCGAACTGAGCTTGACTGGCTTGCACGGATACGGAACATATCATGGATAGGAGCATCAATACCTAAACGGTAAGTTGAGGTTGTGCCTATGGTTGAATAATCACCAAATCGAGCCGCCAAACTAAGATTAAGCCAATCAGCAACCGGGACATAGAGCTCACCAAATACTTCAGCGACATCAAAACTGCCATCGATTGGTTGGACAGGGCCTTCACGGGTAATACCTAATTGGCGGAAACTATCTGGGTTTTCAACGGCAGACTCTTTGCGGTATTCAACACCTGCAGCGAAACCTAAGTTGTCATGCCCTAACGTAAAATCTAATTCGCCAGAAACAACACTGTTAACGACAAATTGTTCAACCTTTCCTGTTTGTCCTGTGTTTACAGCAAGGTATTTAAGCGCTTCTTCTGAAAAACCAGTGATACCCGCTTGACCAGCTAAGCTATCAGTTGTTCCAAATGGGTTTACTGGTACACAGCCATACGTTCTAGCAATTACATCAGCACATTGGTACCCGCCGTTACCATCTTCTTCAATAGTCAATGCTTGCTGCATATTAGGGATACTAAAATCACCACTGTTTTGCTGTGTCTGTGAGGTTATGCCGTAAGTTACGCCCGTTTGCCAATCCATACCATTATCTAAAAAGTAAGTATAGTTACTGGCTACGCGAAAAGTATCGCGCTGGTTATCAGTTAGACGATTACCAAATTCAAAGGTACGTCTATTTGTGGTGACGCCATCTAGAGATGTATTAGACCCCATCGCCGCTAGAAGTTGTTGGCCGGCACTACTGCCTACAAAATATGGACTATTGGCAACATCTATTCCGGTTGTGCCGCCATTGCCTTTTCTGAATACATTATTAACAACATCTATTGGTGCTTCTTCTAAGTTCACGCTAGCTTGTGTTTGTGCGTAGTTTAATTCAACTTCTAATGATGATTTGTCAGATAAGTCGAAAGAGATCCCTGAAGCTATGTTGAATCGTTGATATGGTAAAACTAATGTCCGATTTGAGTGCTGATTATCCCAGTCTGAATCACTGGTAGGTTGGTAATTACTATCTAATAATGGTTGATTGGTGTTAAATGGATCGCCATTTCCAAAAATTTTTAAATCGCCATAACCAAGTAAAGCACCATCAACGTGCCCTGGTCCATCTCGTCTTGCGATCGTATCTCTAATGCCATCACCATTAGTATCAACAAAGCGCATTTCATATCGAGAGAAGTCTCTTGCTGAAGAATTCAACACTTCTTGATTAGCATATCCAGCTGAAACCCAAGCATTTCCTGAATCAAAGTTTTTACCGTAGGTAAAATCAATATTTTGTCGCTCTGCACCACCTTCGGATGAATCCGCAGCGAAAGCATTGATTTCAGCACCATCAAAATTTCTTTTGGTGATAATGTTAATCACACCTGCAATGGCATCTGAACCGTAAATTGCAGATTGACCACCTGTTAATACATCAACACGTTCAATAATTGCTGTCGGGATTGAGTTTAAGTCAACACCGTATCCAGTATTAGCAGAAACACCTGAGACATAACGACGACCATTAACTAAAACTAAAGTACGCGCAGAACCCAAATTACGAAGTGATGTAGTGGAGACTCCAACGTTACTGCCTGCACCACCAAGAGATACGTTGTCACTTGAACCATTAATCGCAGAGGTGACAGAAGGTATATTGTTTAACACATCCCCAATAGAGATTGCCGCAACGCCCTCTATCATCTCTTTACCTACTTCGGTGATAGGTGCAGATGATGAAACGTTAGCACTACCTTTAAAAATGTTTGAGCCAGTGACAGCGATACGTTCAACACTTTTGGGTGCTTGTTCAGTTTCAGTATTTGCATCAGCGGCTAACACTGTTGGGCTGAATAAAGCTGCAATACATAATGACAACGCAGTACGGCTAAATTTTCTTTGATTGGTGTTCATAGCTTCCCTCTTTGAGTTTTATAGTTTTAATGTCATGTTCAACTGTTTTTGGTGTAACGAATCTTTCTATTGATCGGGTTATAACGCTTGTTTTTGTGTCATGCAGTTAACCTATCATACCAGTATTGGCTCGGCAATATAAATTACCCAAAATACGCACTTATTCTTTACATTTTTACAACCTTTCTGGAGGTGATTTTCTTAAAGTCATTAGTTTTTTTGAATAAAATGTTTAAATTCAGTTTATTAGTGTTTTTATTGAAGTGTGAATAAGCAGTTTTTTGGGGATAATAGAGGTTAGATGGTCTTTTTAGCTCGTAGAAGTCGATTATTTTTTACAAAAAGCTTTTAGATAAATTATTGAAAGCTGGATGCTGCTTATGTCAGGATTTGCTTCTAGCGTGAAAGGAAATAATTCTTATGGCCACAGCACCATATTATTTTAAAACAACAAAATTTCGAAAATCTTCGTCAACATTATCTGCGGCTTTATTAGCGCTAAGTTCTGTTATTTGAGATTGATTATGAATCAAATTTGTTTGTAGATATCAGCCAGACGTACTCAAATTAATAGAAAGAGCCGCTTTGAATCCTTCGCATTTCTAAACTTCTATTTTTTAAGCTCACTAATTAAGTGATTCTCTTTGATACTTAATCAAACCTACCTTATATTAAAGTGTCTCTGTTCGTTAAGATTGTTTTAAAATTGAAATATCAAAACAGCACTAATTAATAGTCTTTTGTGAATGATTTTAAAAAGTAATTCTTATTTACAGAAGCTGATTAAATCGATAACTTTTTTCCAAAAAGTATAAAGGCATGCACAAAAATACGATAAGCCAAGCGGTTAATGAGTTAGTTTTGGATGCGACTAATGTTGGCGTCTGGGATTGGCGTGTTGAAAATGATGGTCTTGTTTGTAATGAACGTTGGGCTGAGATTATAGGGTATACATTATCGGAGTTAAGTCCTGTTGATTACCAAACTTGGCTAGATGTATTACACCCAGATGATTTACCCAAGGCGATTAAAAATTTTGATTATCATTGCTCAGGCCAAAGTGAACTTTGTGAGTTAGAAGTTCGTTTGAAACATAAAAATGGTCATTATGTTTGGGTATTGTCTACAGGCAAAGCTATTACATGGGATGTTGATGGTAAACCGACACGAATGATTGGTATGCATCAAGACATTACCTTTCGTAAGAGACAAGAAGAGTTGCTTGCTACCACAACCGAGTTATTGAGAGAGTCTCAAGAAATAGGCAAGCTAGGTGGTTGGCAACTAAATTTACATAACAATAACTTGATTTGGACAGATGAGACCTATCGAATTTATGAAACAACTCCGCAAGAATTTGTTCCTAACGTTGATGTAGGAGCAAGTTATTTATTACCCGACTCAAAAAAAATATTCTTAGCAGCACTTGATGCTGCTATTCAACGTGGTGAAGAGTATGACTTAGAGCTTGAAACTTATACGATTAAAGGACGAATAATTGATGTTAGAACGACCTGTCATGTTACGTATGTAGATGGCGTTGCTGTAAAGTTAAGTGGCATATTTCAAGATATTACCGACGCAAAAAATGATCAACGCAAACTTGAAAAAAGTAATCAGGTTTTAAAAGAGTTAAACGATAAGTTAAAGTTTGCCGCAAATTATGATCCACTCACATATTTGCCAAACAGAAATTTGTTAGCTGATCGAATGCAGCAAGCGCTTATCAAAGCGCAGCGTAATTGCAAACAAATAGCGATTGCCTTTTTAGACTTGGATGGCTTTAAAGAGGTCAATGACCTTTACGGCCATGATATAGGTGATGAATTCCTTTGCCTTGTTGCAAATAGGTTTAAAACTGTAATACGTGATGGGGATACACTTGCAAGATTTGGTGGAGATGAGTTTGTTTTGATTCTTGATGATTTAGACAGTCATCATCAAGCAAGAGAGATATTACAGCGAATACTTTATTCCATCGCAGAGGAATTTAATATTGAAAATAAGCGTCTTTTTGTAACTGTAAGTATTGGTGTTACATATTTTCCGCAGGACAATAGTTACTCAGACATACTTATTCGTCATGCTGATCAAGCAATGTATAGGGCTAAAGAGCTGGGAAAGAATTGTATTCATGAATTTGACTTTGAAAATGATGTCGCTATAAAACTTCAATATCGTGAGCTAGAACATATAAGCAATGGATTTAATAACAATGAATTTTTGTTATTCTATCAACCAAAAATTAATATGGAAACTAATGAAATTATAGGTTTAGAGGCTCTTATCCGCTGGCAACACCCGACAGAAGGTCTGTTGTCACCATTTCGTTTTTTACCGTACATTGAAGAAGAACCACTAGGGATTGAGCTTGGTAAATGGGTCATTGACCAAGCAATAAAGCAACATAATGAATGGCAACGCTTAGGCATATTCATACCAATCAGTGTCAATGTAAGTCCACTACAACTTCAGCATGAAGATTTTATTAATCAATTAAATGAAATATTTTTCCTTAACAAAAGTTTTCAATCGGATCAGCTTGAATTTGAAATTCTAGAATCCAGTATTATTAAAGATACTCAGCACATCGCTGAGGTTATTAGCCAATGTACGCAATTAGGAATACGTTTTTCGCTAGATGATTTTGGTACAGGATTTTCATCTTTAAGCTATTTGAGGAAGCTCAAGACCGATATTATAAAAATTGATCAATCCTTTGTCATCGACATGTTAGATGACATGGACGACCAGGCGATTGTCAAAAGTGTTATTGAATTATCGAAGGCCTTCGGTCGTTTGGTGATAGCAGAGGGGGTTGAAACTCAAGAGCATGGTCGGCAATTGCTCAAGATGGGATGTCATTTTGCACAAGGTTTTGGTATCGCAAGGCCTATGCCAGCAAGCTCAATTCCTGATTGGATTAATTTATGGAATACGTCTCCTCCCTGGATTTGTAAATGAGGTTTGCGAGTTAATATTGAGTGTGTATTGGCCTTTACGTGAAAATTTTACGGACACTATTTTCAACAATAGTTCCTGCCCGCAGCGTTTATTCGGTATGCAAATTAGGTTGATAGCATGACACACTATTAGTTGTATGCATCAATATCTTTAGATATTGTGTTTCAAACTCAGGATGATCTTCAAGTAGTGATTTGCTGATACTGATCCCCAGTATTTGTCCTTGCACATCTCGGTGTAAATAAATGTATTTATTAAAGCTTAATTAAATCTCATCAATCTCAAGTTTATGCTCTGCAAGCAGCAGTACAGTCGTGTGATCATCCCATGGAGATTTTGATTGACGTTTATAGATTCTGAAAACCTGAGGTTTGTTCATAACAATTCCTAGTGTTGATGTCCTTATAACTAACTAGGATTTTGGTCGGGTAATTATTCACTACTTAAGAACTTATTAACTAAATCAGTTGCCAGTTGAGTCTCAAAATTATGAAATCCTTCTCTGAGCATTTTTTTTCAGTTGAAAAATCAAAAACTGCTGTTCTACTAAATTATCATAGTTTGATATGTCCTTATACGAATGTTCTGTTTCAACAATACTGACCATTCGCTTAAGTAACATTAGTGGGTGTTCGGTTTTGCGAATATGTTCAAAATTCGTTTCTATCTGGTATTTCCTATTAATTTAAGAACTGTCTTTATTAACTAGAAACAACAGAGGCAAAACATGGTGATTTAGACATAAAAGTTTATAATTATTCCGCAAGGATTCGCCAAACAGAAAAAGATTAATAATGTAAGAGCTTGTTTCTCCACTAAATAAATTTGACCTATTTCAACCTATTTTTTAGGGTTTTATTTATATGATTGATATTAAAGAGATTAAATCAGTACTATTCGTGTGTATGGGCAACATTTGCCGCTCACCTACGGCTGAGGCAGTTTTTAAGCAAAAAGCACAACAATACAAATTAGATATTTATATTGATTCGGCGGGTACTATAGCTTATCACCAAGGTAATCAACCTGATCCGCGCAGTGTTAAAGCGGGTGAAGCTCGTGGACTCAGTTTTGCTGGCATTCGTGCAAGGCAGGTAATCGATGCCGACTTTAGCCAATTCGACCTTATTTTGGCAGCAGATCATGCGAATATGCAAGATCTTATTGCCCGCTGCCCCGCTGAGTATAAACATAAGCTTAATATGATCTTAGCATTTGGCAACACAGGTATCGACGAAGTCCCTGATCCCTATTATGGTGGTGAGCGTGGTTTTGAGGCCGTCATAGATTTACTTGAAAACAGCCTGACAGCGTTAGCGGAAAAATGTCATCGAAATGACGAGTTGTAATAGATGCAAGGGGAAGGTTGGGTGCAACCTGCTGATTTTAAATCCTTATTTTTAATCATTATTTCTGGCTAGTTGTTGGTTAGCTGAATTAACATGACTAACATATGATAATGGTTTAAAAACTACATTACAGAAAATGTATATCGACATTGATAGTCAAATCTCACTTGCATTGCATCGATTACAGCATGCATAGCAAGTGGATTAGAGATAAGGCATCAAAGATTAACCTTGATGACGTTTACCAGACTGTTTCAGCTTACTTAATTCAAGTTTTTTCAATCTTGCCTGTTCTTTTTCAGCCATGATACGTTCAACTTCAATCTTTTCGATTTCAGCCATTGCAGGTGTCTCTAAGCTCAGTAGGCCAATCTTACCAGAGCGGAATTCGTGCAGTAACAGTTCAGAGGCTTTATGTAAATCAATGCGTCCCCCAGGCCTTAGTGCTCCACGCTTACGGCCAATTTCTTCAAGTAACTCAAAATCTGAGTTGGGTAAGTTATCAATTTTATATCGCTCACAGATCATTTCAGGGTAGGCCTTCAAAAAATACTCAGCGGCAAACATAGCCACATCCTCGTATTCCATTGCCGTATCTTTAATTGCACCCGTTACCGCTAATCGATAGCTACTCGCTTCGTTGTCTACTTTGGGCCATAAAATACCTGGCGTATCTGATAACACAATACCATTGCGCAAATTGATACGTTGCTGAGTTTTAGTCACTGCTGGCTCATTACCTGTTTTGGCAATCACGCGACCAGCTAAGGTATTAATGATAGTTGACTTACCCACATTGGGAATACCCATAATCATAGTGCGAATGTCTTTTTCGATTACATCGCGATGGGGAACCAACTTGCGGCATAAATCAGGGATCATTCTGACCATTGCAGGCTGGAGTGTCGTAATTGCCGAAGCCTTTACACCTTGTTCGCGTTCTAAATACTCAATCCATTGTTCGGTGACTTTAGGGTCTGCTAAATCAGATTTGTTCAACAGTTTAATACAAGGTTTATCACCACGTAATTGCGCAACCATGGGGTTTTCACTGCTGTACGGAATACGTGCATCTAGCACTTCTATCACCAAATCGACTTGAGGCATGACCTCTTCAATCTCTTTGCGTGCCTTGTGCATGTGCCCTGGATACCACTGAATTGCCATGATCTTGCCTTTTACTACTGTTAACAATGGCAATATTGTACCTTGAACCTTAATGAAAAGCATAAAAAAAGCGCCCTAAGGCGCTTTGATTGGTTTAAACGTTTAAATAACCCCTAACTCACGAAGGCGTTCCATCAAGTAACTGTCAGCGGTATGACGCTCCGACAGCACGACTTCAGGGTTTGGGTGAAGGAACAAAGGCAGTGAAATACGTGATTTGGTTTTATCTGTACCTTCAGGATTAATGACTCGGTGAGAAGTCGATGGGAAGTAACCGCCAGAGGCTTCCTGTAACATATCGCCGATATTAATGATGATATTGCCAAAGTCACTTGGCACATCCATCCATTCTCCAGATTTGTTTTTCACTTGTAAGCCGGGTTCATTAGCTGCGGGCAGAATAGTGATAAGATTAATATCTTCGTGCGCTGCAGCACGTATTGCGCCTAATTCTTCATTGCCGCTCATTGGTGGATAATGAAGAATACGCAGTAATGTTTTTTGGCTGTTATTGATCATTTCAGATAATTGAATCGAATATTTATCAGCAACTTCTTTAGGCGAGTATTGTTCTATCCACCCAAGTAACTCGGCCGCAAAAGCATTAGCTTGCTGGTAATAAGCTAAAATATTGTCGCGAAGTGAATCGGGAATACGGCCCCAAGGATAAACGTGAAAATATTCTTTGATATCTTTTACGCTATGGCCTTTTGCTGTTTCTGAAATTGACGCGGGGAAAAAACCATCTTGAGTTTCCGGCTTGAAGAGATAAGCTTGTTTCTCGTCGCTGTTAAAAAAGGCATACCATTCTTGGTATATTTTTTCGACTAAAGCTTGTTCGATAGGATGGTTTGATAACACACCAAAACCTGTTTCGTGTAATGATGTTACAAATTGTTGTGCGCTGTCAGCAGCACGATAATCAATGGTTTCTAGTTTCATCTTAGTTTCTTATTGGTTTCATATTTGTTTTGACCCATTGCAATGTTAACCCTTGCTAGCAAATGCTGCAATTTTTTGGATGTTTTAACGGTCTTTAAAGTGAACGAATTGATTTTAACTAACGTAGAATAGCCTAAGTTGGAATAGGGTTGACGAGAGTAAATTAAAAGATGAAAACATTAACTGAATTTGAAAAGTTTGTTATTGAACAAAAAGGCACAGAAAGGCCTTTTTCTGGTGAATATGTTGATCACGACGCTACAGGTTTATATCTTTGTAAGAAATGCCTAGCGCCCTTATATAAAAGCGAACATAAATTCAATGCACACTGTGGCTGGCCTGCATTTGATAATGAAATAGCAGGCGCGGTCGATAGAACCCTTGATGCAGATGGTCAAAGAGTTGAAATTACCTGTCATCAATGTGGCGGCCATTTAGGTCATGTTTTTGAGGGTGAAAGACTCACACCAAATAATATACGCCATTGTGTTAATTCTGTTTCTATGGTGTTTGAAGCAAGCTCAAGTGAATCAAACACGATAAATGAACGTGAAATCACTCCGTTAGCACAAGCTACGTTTGGTGCAGGCTGTTTTTGGTGTGTAGAAGCGATATTCTCAGCATTAAATGGGGTTGAAAAAGTGCAATCAGGTTATGCCGGAGGGGAACAAAAGCATGCAAATTATGATGCTGTTTGTTCTGGTCGTACAGGCCATGCTGAGGTGGTACACATAACATTTAATCCAGCTCTGATTACGTTTGACGAACTTTTAGAAGTGTTATTTAAAAGCCACAATCCGACTACCCTAAATCAGCAAGGTAATGACAAAGGTCCACAGTATCGCTCGGTAGTTTTTGCCCATACGGCAGATCAAGTAGACAAAACAAATAATATGATCTCAGCCTTGCAAGATGCAAAAGTATGGAAAGATCCTATCGTAACGGAAGTTTGCGCATTTGAGACCTTTTATCCGGCGGAAAATTATCACGATGATTACTTTGCAAAGCATGGTGAGCAGCCATATTGCCAGATGGTAGTAAAACCCAAGTTTGACAAGTTCAAAGCCTTGTTTGCTGATAAGTTAAAGCGATAAATAGCATCAATATGAAGTTATAAAAAGGGTGGCAGTATCAATACTGCCACCCTTTTGATGGTTAACTAAATGAGCATAAATCGGATACGTTGTTATCAGATTTAATCCAGTTTGTCGTCAGCCACTTTGTAATGTGGATCTTCAATTAAGTTCACTTCAACTAAGTCACCGGCTTTATGCAATAAGGCCACACAATCTTGACTCAAATGACGAAGATGTAATCGTTTTCCTGCATTAACATAACGCTCTGCTAAGGTATCAATTGCATCTAATGCCGAGTGATCAGCAACACGAGAGTTTTGGAAGTCAACAATCACATCCTGAGTATCGTTTTGTGCATCAAACAGCTCGAGAAAATGGGCAACGGAACCAAAAAATAATGGACCGTTTAAGCGATAAACCTTCCAGCCATTTTCATCTTCACTGATATCAACATTGATATGTTTTGCATGTTCCCAAGCAAATACTAGCGCCGACACAATAACCCCCACGAATACCGCAAAAGCTAAGTCGGTAAACACGGTCACTGTGGTCACAAGTACAATTACAAAAGCATCATGTTTAGGCACTTTGCGCATTACTTTAAAACTTGCCCACTCAAACGTACCTAGTACCACAATGAACATCACGCCAACTAATGCTGCAAGCGGGATGATTTCAATAAATGCTGAGCCAAATAGAATAAATGCTAATAGTGCAAGCGCTGCGGTAATGCCTGATAAACGACCACGACCACCAGAGTTAATGTTGATCATTGACTGACCAATCATGGCACAACCACCCATAGCTCCGAAGAAGCCACTGGTAATGTTACCAACACCTTGGCCAACACATTCTTTATTACCACGTCCTCGGGTATTGGTCATTTCATCAATCACAGTTAATGTCAGTAATGATTCAATTAGGCCAACAGCAGCTAAAATACAGGCATATGGCAAAATAATGTATAAGGTTTCAAAGTTAAATGGCACGCTTGGAATTGAAAAGCTAGGTAAAGAACCTGCAATAGTCGCTGCGTCATTACCACTCATGGTTTTTAAAAAATCCAATACATTACGAGTATCCATCTCTAGCCCAACAACTATGGCTGTTACAGTTAAAATTGCGACCAAAGAGGAAGGGATAGCTGTGGTGATTTTAGGTAAAAAATGAATAATGGCCATAGTGAGCAGAATCAAGCCAATCATGATCATCAATGGCTCCTGGGCCATCCAAACCATATTACCTGCAGCATCTTTGACTTTAAACTGCCCTAACTGGGCTAAAAAGATCACAATGGCTAAACCGTTAACGAAACCAATCATTACAGGGTAGGGAACAATACGGATAAATTTTCCGAGTTTAAATACCCCCGCCGATATTTGAATGATACCGGCAAGCACCACGGCGGCGAATAAATATTGCACTCCATGTTCAACCACAAGCGATACCATGACAACCGCCATAGCCCCAGTGGCACCTGAAATCATCCCCGGTCGCCCGCCAATAAGCGCTGTAATTAAGCCCATGATAAATGCAGCATACAACCCGACCATGGGTTCAACATGTGCAACGAATGCGAATGCAACAGCTTCTGGGATCAGCGCGAGAGCAACAGTTAAGCCTGATAAAACATCAGCCTTACTACTGGCAGTTTTATGACGAATAATATCGAACATTTAGCCTCTATTAAGATTATTTTAATGATAATTAAGGCCGCGATCTTAA
This sequence comes from Shewanella aestuarii, assembly GCF_014647215.1. Lineage (GTDB taxonomy): Bacteria > Pseudomonadota > Gammaproteobacteria > Enterobacterales > Shewanellaceae > Shewanella > Shewanella aestuarii. Next base: position 828,153 of record NZ_BMOT01000001.1, on the reverse strand, counting down.
CAAAAATCATACCAGTTCTAAACCCAAAATCTGATATGGGTGGCAATTAATAACAAAGCAATAGCATTTTGAGTCGTTTCAAAGCGATTAAAAACAAAAAAGCCATGCATTAGCATGGCTTTTTGATTCTAGCTTAAGCGCTGATTATTGAGGTTTAGTCATCTCAGCACTGGCACTATTGGCAAAACTTGATTTTACCGCAACCGCTTTTTCTGCCTCTGCATAGCTCTTACCTTGTGGTACAGCCTGTTGCTGACGAACTTCCACAGTGGGTTTCGTTGTTGTTGAACTTACCATAGATCCAAAGCGACTGTTGCCGGCAGGTTTTGCTGGTACAGCTTTTGGCTCAATTGGCGCTGCAACTTTCGCTTCAGCTGTTTTATCGACAACTTTACGAGCAATTGCCGCAGGTTTTGCCATTGGTGCGTTAACGACAGTTTTAGCCGGTTTAACTTCAGCCTTGGCTTCAACAATAACTTCTACTGCTTTCACTGGTGCTGAAACTGGCGCTTCAACTTCTGCAGCTACTTTCTTAGGCTTAGTTTCTACGTTTTCAACAACCGCAGCAGTTTCAATGTTTTCAGTCACTGCTGCAGCGGGCGTTTCTACCGCTACTTTAGCCTCTGATTGAACTTCAACAACAGGTGCAGCAATAGTCTCAACTTTATCTTCTACTGCAACAGTTTTAGCCTCAACTTCAGCAGAAACGACTTCAACTTGTGGTTGAACCGCTTCTTCTACAGGCGCTGATGTCACTTCGGTTTCAGTCGATGTAGCAGTGTTAATTACTGTTTTAGCTTCTGGAGCGGATTGAGCTAACTCTTCTGTTAACTGTCTATCTAGCTCATCAACTGGAGTGAATACGGGGGCAGCATCAGATGCCGAGCCATCTTCATCACGGCGACGACGTTGTCCAGCAGCACGTAAGTGACGAGGACTACGGCGACTACGGCGTTGACCATCACGCTTATCATCGTCCGATTCATCTTGATCAGTTGCTGCATCAGTTGCTGCATCAGTTGTACTGACGTTATCTTCTAATGCTACCTGAGTGACGGTTTCAGTAGTTGGTGCAACACTTGTTGATGCAACACTTGTTGATGCAACTTCGTCCGCCGCTTCTACAGCATTATTTTCATCAGTTGCTTCGGCAGTGTCAGTCGTTTGAGTTTCAGCCACTTTTTCTTTGCGTGGTTGACGCTTGCGTGCTGGCTTAGCTTCTTTTGCTTCAACATCTTTACTCGTTGTTTTGGCTTCAACTATCTCGGCACTTTCAACATCTTTAGCTTTGACTTCTTTACGAGTGTCTTTAGCCGGTGTGGTTGGTTTTGCAACTTTATTATCATTTTTTTCAGCAACATTTAACGCTGCATCATCTTGGGTTTGTTCATTTTCGATACGCACTTTTCTGCGCATGTTACGACGTTGACGACGCTCACGAGCAGCTTCCTGCTTTGGCGTTTTCTCAGCAGTTGCTGGCGCATTGCGTTTATCGTCACTAGCCACTTTTACTTGCTGTTCAGTCTTGTTATTTTGCTTAGCATCATCCTGATCACGATTGCGTTTATTACGACTGCGTGGGTTTTTGTTCTCAGTTGATGATGCATCTTTATCAGTGCGCTTACGACGGTTATCGTTACGACCTTCATTGCGATTGTCGCTACTGTCATTACGACGGTTATTACGACGTGCATTGTTTCGATCCTGTGGCGCTTTTTTCTCAACCGGCTTTTCTTTTGTTTCAGCAGTATCATCGCTGAAAAACGCGCTGATAGCAGAAACTATACGGCTAAATAATCCTGGTGCGCTTGCTGCTGGTGTGCTTGTTGCCGCTTGTGGGGCTTCAACGGTTTTTTGTGGTGCAGCAAAACCTTTTAATGCTGGCTCAGGCACAGCTGTGCGTTCTAATTTACGAGGCTCATACAATTCAGACTTAGGCGCTTCAACTCGCTTAAAGCTCGATTCAGTGATCTCATCATCGTTTTTACGACGGATAACACGGTATTCAGGCGTTTGCATGTGCGCATCAGGAATTATGTACACTTCAACTTCGTGACGCTCTTCAGTGATGCGAATGGCTTTGCGTTTTTCGTTAAGTAAAAACGCTGCTACATCAACTGGCACGATCGCTTCGATTTGAGTGGTATGCTCTTTAATGGCTTCTTCTTCCATTAAACGCAAAATAGACAGTGCTAAAGATTCGGTACTACGGATGGTGCCTTGACCATGACAACGAGGACATAAGTGCGCCGCTGACTCTTCTAATGACGGACGTAGACGTTGACGTGACATTTCCATCAAACCAAAGCGTGAAATTCGACCTAGTTGAACACGAGCACGGTCATGATGTACCGCATCACGCATGCGATTTTCAACTTCACGTTGATGGCGCACTGGAGTCATATCGATGAAATCGATAACGACTAAACCACCTAAATCACGTAAACGTAATTGACGTGCAATTTCATCAGCGGCTTCAAGGTTGGTGTTTAATGCCGTTTCTTCAATATCGCCGCCTTTAGTGGCACGGGCTGAGTTAATATCGATAGAAGTTAATGCTTCAGTTGGGTCAATAACGATTGAACCACCAGAAGGAAGACGTACTTCACGTTGAAAAGCTGATTCAATTTGAGACTCAATTTGGAAGTGAGTGAAAAGCGGCACTTCAGATTGATACATTTTTACCCGTTCAACGAAATCAGGACGAACTAGGCCAATATGCAGCTTAGCATCTTCGTATATACGAGGGTGATCGATTAGGATTTCACCCACATCACGGCGTAAATAATCACGAATAGCACGAACAATTACATTACTTTCTTGATGAATTAAGAAAGGCGCAGGCTTACTTTGAGCCGCTTCTTGAATTGCATCCCAATGATGTTGTAGAACTTTTAAGTCCCACTTTAACTCAGTTGCTTCTTTACCGACACCTGCGGTACGAACAATTAAGCCCATTCCGTGTGGGACTTCCAGTTCAGAGATAGCTTCTTTTAATTCTGTGCGCTCATCACCTTCAATGCGACGAGAAATACCACCAGCACGAGGGTTATTTGGCATTAATACCAAGTAAGAACCAGCAAGGCTGATGAAAGTGGTTAATGCAGCGCCTTTGTTGCCACGCTCTTCTTTATCGATTTGAACGATAACTTCCTGGCCCTCAGATACCACTTCTTTGATATTTGGGCGACCTTGGAAAGAGTAACCTTTAGGGAAGTACTCTCGGGCAATTTCTTTTAAAGGAAGGAAACCATGGCGATCAGCGCCATAATCAACAAAAGCAGCTTCTAAAGAGGGTTCTACGCGGGTGATTTTACCTTTGTAAATATTTGATTTTTTCTGTTCATGGCCTGGGCTTTCAATATCCAGATCATACAATTGTTGTCCATCGACAAGGGCAACACGCAACTCTTCTGATTGAGTTGCATTAATTAACATACGTTTCATGATGACATCATTCTTCTATAAAGGTCATCAAACAACAATTATTTGCATTACGGGCCTGCGAATAATTTAGCAGCCTCACGGCTTGTTACAGGCAATTTAGGCGCGCAGTACGACTGTTAGACGCATTCTCTGCGTGTCGCGGCCTAATTTATGGCTTATTTTCTAGTGTTTACAAAAACAAGGAATCCGTTGCTGAGCAACCAACCCCATAAATATCAGTCTTTTTCCGGTAATGCCTAATCGAATCGGTTGTTTGATAACAAGCTAAAATATTGTTCGAATTTGGCGGTGAAATCAGGCAGTTTTTACATTTTTTTAAGATGAAACTTACGGTTTAATTATAAACACGTACTTTTGACGTTTTCAAAAGTTTATAATTTGCAAATCAATGGTTTGCTACCGATAAAGTTCATGTGTAAATTGCGCTGAGTTTCATTAATGCATGAGGTTGTGAACACTTTATCCACTGTTTGTCCTCATCCAATGCGCAAATATAGCAACATTAGCTAAGTTCAGCAATAAAAAGCCGGTAATCTTTTAAAATGTGGTTATTTTTCATCTCACTTGAACTGTTATTAAAATTGCTTCCATCAGTTACAGCTTTAATAGCCAAATTTTATTGAAATAAGTTACAATAGCCGCGTTCTCACAAATTGGCGCATCATGAATACTGAAACTACCCCCCAAGTTCAACTCGTTACAATTGACGAAGATAATGTTGAACAACGCATTGATAATTTTTTATTAACCAAACTTAAAGGCGTCCCTAAAAGCATGATTTATAGAATTGTGCGTAAAGGGGAGGTAAGGGTAAATAAAAAACGCATTAAGCCAGAATATAAGCTGCAAATTGATGATGTTGTTCGTATTCCACCTGTCAGAGTGGCGGAAAAAGATCATCGCACAGCACCTTCTCCAAATTTATCACGGGTGTCACAGTTAGAAGACCGCATCATTCACGAAGACAAGCATCTTATTGTTTTAAATAAGCCTGCAGGTATTGCAGTGCATGGTGGGAGTGGTGTTGATTATGGTGTGATTGAAGGGTTACGCTCTTTGCGACCACAACAGAAGTTTTTAGAGTTAGTTCATCGCCTAGATAAAGATACCTCGGGTGTCCTTCTTGTTGCTAAAAAAAGAAGTGCATTAAAACATCTGCATGAACAGTTACGCAGTAAAACAATGCAAAAAGATTATATGGCATTAGTGAGAGGCGATTGGCAGGCAAAAGATAAAGTAATAAAAGCGCCGTTATTAAAAATCACCTTAAAATCAGGTGAGCGAATTGTCAGAGTTAACGCCGAAGGTAAAGAGTCTGAAACCCGTTATAAAATTATACAGCGTTTTGACGGAGCGACTTTAGTGAAAGCGAGTCCCGTGACAGGCCGTACTCATCAGATCCGGGTTCATTGTCAATTTGCAGGGCATGCTATTGCCTGTGATGAAAAATACAGCGAGCAGAAGTTTGATGACAGTATGCGGGCAATTGGCTTAGACCGTTTGTTTCTGCATGCGGCAGAGTTGAAGTTTACTCATCCAGAAACAAACACCACGATGCAAGTCAGTGCGCCACTTGATGATGTGCTTGTTAAAACACTCGATAGACTTAAAAAAGTGTAATGATTTTAGCAGCAAATTGAGCCACTAATTTAAGAGTAAACTTATGGCATTGCAAAACAAATATGATTTAATCATTTTTGATTGGGATGGCACTTTAATGGATTCCATTGGTGCCATTGTGAGTTGTATGCAGGCCGCGGCACATGATTTGGCTATTAACATTCCAACTGAACGTGCGATCAGAGATTTGATTGGTTTGTCATTGCCCAAAATATTGCATCTGTTATTCGGTGATATTTCCCATCGTCACGATGAAATTGTTGAACGGTATCGACAGCATTTTTTAGCGTCAAAGTCGATAAGTCCTTTATTTGAAGGCAGCGAGTCTCTGTTGCAGCAGCTTTCAAATAATGGCTACACTTTAGCAATAGCCACAGGCAAAGGGCGTCAAGGGTTAGACCGAGTGTTAGTCGAAAGTGGTATGGGGCATTATTTTGCGGCTAGCCGTTGTGCTGATGAGACAAATAGCAAACCCGATCCTTTAATGATTCATTCTTTATTATCCGAGTTTAATGTTCCCGCACATCGCGCGGTGATGATTGGTGATTCAGTGCATGATTTAAATATGGCTAATAATGCGGGCATTGCAGCAATCGGTGTTAGCTATGGTGCTAATCTGGTTGAGCAGTTACAAACAGCGAATCCATTAGCCATTGTTGATAATGTTAATAAACTCGCTTTTCATCTTTAAATGGCGCTTGTATATAATGGCGCATACAATCGTCAGCTAGCAGCTCCATCTTCCGCTAAAACCTCAACCTGATGCAAAGCCAATAGATTAATCAACTTAATCAATGGCAGACCTATCAAAGTGTTGGGGTCATCACCTTCAAGCTTGTCAAATAACGCAATACCTAAGCCTTCACTTTTAAAACTACCTGCGCAATAAAGTGGTTGTTCGGTTTTTACATAGTAATGAATTTGATTGTCAGTTAACTGCCTAAAATGAACCGTAAAAGGTTCGACACAGCTGTGCATCGATTTTGTTGTTGGGCAATAAACGGCAAGACCTGTGTAGAAGGTGATGGCCTGTCCCGAGGCTAACTGCAATTGCTGTATGGCATTGGCTTCAGTATGTGGTTTACCAACAATGTTACCGTTAATCACTGCAACTTGATCAGAGCCAATAACAACACATTGGTTGTGTTTATCGATATTTTTTGGAATTAACTCACTACCCGCTAATGCTTTTAGCTGGGCAAGACGTTCAACAAGTTGTATTGCTGTTTCGCCTTGTATTGGGGATTCATCGATATTGGGATTGACCGATATAAAAGGGCGATTTAATTTGGCTAGTAAGTGTTGGCGATAGATAGATGTAGAGGCAAGTACTAAGGATTTTGACATGAATTCTTATCTAACAAGTGTTTGGTGGCGTAAAGTTTAACATTAATCGCTTAAATGGGCTAAATAAGCACTGCAAATGCTTGTGTCTATTAGGACTGTTCGGTAAAATTTGCCATCATTCAAATTCAATGTTGGTAGTAATTGAGAACTTGGACACACCCTCGGGTTGGTTTAACTGCATTTTGCAGAAATTTTCTTTGACTCCAGCGTTTTCAAACTATAATATGCGCGCCTTATGCAAACAGTAAAGATACCGGTTTCAATTGATCCTTTTCGTGCTGCGAGTAGCGGTCTTCGTTATGAAGGCATTGTTCCTAGCAGTAATAATAAGCGATTAAATGAGTTATGTGCCGGCGACTGTTCCGACGTAGTTGTGTCGTTGGAATGTGGTGTCGACTTACAGGGGATAGTCTACCTTCGCGGGAAGGCTGTGACGGAGCTCACTCTGCTATGTCAACGTTGCATGACACAATATGCTACTGAGGTTACGGTCGACTTTTGTTTCAGTCCTTGTAAGAATGAAACAGAAATCGATGAGCTCCCGGATGCGTATGATCCAATTGAGTGTAATGAAATTGGTGAAGTACGTCTGCATCAATTGATTGAAGATGAATTGATAGTCGCTATGCCGATTATCCCTATGCATGAAGATACAGATTGCAGTTCGGGATCAAAAGACATAGTTGTAGGCGAGATCGACCCCGCTCATGAGGAGCGTCCAAATCCGTTTGCAGTGTTAGAAAAACTGAAGAGCAAGTAATCGTAGGAGACAAGTCAAATGGCTGTACAACAGAATAAAAAATCTCGTTCAAAGCGCGGAATGCGCCGTTCACATGATTCATTGAGCACTGCTCAATTATCAGTAGACGCTACTAGCGGTGAATTACATCTACGTCACAACGTGACTGCTGATGGTTTCTACCGCGGTAAAAAGGTTATCAACAAGTAATTTGTTGACAACCTGATGACGGATCTGACGCTTGCGTTAGATGTGATGGGGGGTGATCATGGCCCCCACGTCACAGTGCCTGCAGCCTTGCAGGCACTGAAATCTAATTCCTCACTTCACATTATCCTTATCGGCAATCAAGCTGATATTGAACCTTTGCTTTCATCAACTGAACCATCCATTCTAAAACGTATTGAGCTGATCCATACCACTGAAGTGGTTACCATGGGCGACAGGCCTGTGCATGCTTTACGTACGCGAAAAAATAGTTCAATGCGTGTTGCGTTAGAACAAGTTCGAGATGGAAAAGCTGCTGCATGTATCAGTGCCGGTAATACTGGTGCGTTGATGGCCATGGCTAAAGTGTTATTAAAAACCTTACCAGGTATTGATCGTCCTGCATTAGTAACCTGTTTACCCACAGTCACCGGTAAACCAGTTTATTTATTAGATCTTGGTGCTAACGTAGCTTGCGATTCTGAAACCTTGTTCCAATTCGCGGTAATGGGCTCGGTGTTATGCGAAGCCATCCACAAAAAGTCACGCCCGAAAGTAGCATTACTAAATGTTGGCATTGAAGAGATAAAAGGGAATGATCAAGTGCAGCAGGCAGGTCAGATACTGCAGCACACAGAACAAGTCAATTATGTCGGTTTTGTTGAAGGTGATGAAATCTATACCGGTAATTTAGATGTCATCGTTTGTGATGGCTTTGTCGGAAACATAACCTTAAAGACTTCAGAGGGCATAGCTAAGCTTTTAGTTCACCAATTAAAGCGCGGACTAAATAGTGGCCTATTTGTCCGTTTACTGTCCAAACTCATAGCACCACGCATACAAGCAGTACTCAGCAAGATGAACCCCGACCACTATAACGGTGCAAGTCTGATAGGATTGCGCGGAATAGTAGTAAAGAGTCATGGAAACGCTGATGAAGCTGCCTATCTACAAGCCATTAATTTAGCAGCAACAGAAGCGAAACGTCGTCTTCCTGAAATGATCAATGATCGTTTGGAGTCGATTCTTTTAGACATCAATAGCTGATCTCATTATATGCATACAAAAATTCTCGGAACAGGCAGTTATCTGCCTGTGCAAGTGCGCAGCAATCAAGATTTAGAAAAAATGGTCGAAACAACTGACCAATGGATTAAGGACCGTACTGGTATTTCAGAACGTCGCATAGCCGCCACAGATGAGTCTGTATCCACCATGGGCTATCAAGCTGCGCTCAAAGCTATCGAAATGGCCGGTATTGAACCTTCTGAATTAGATATGATTGTGTGCGGTACAACCAGCGCGCCCAATGCTTTTCCTGCCGCGGCGTGTGAAATTCAAGCGATGTTAGGTATTAAACAAATTCCTGCTTTTGATATTGCGGCAGCATGCTCAGGTTTTGTTTATGCGTTATCGGTAGCTGATCAATTTGTTAAAACAGGCGCAGCAAAGAAAGTATTGGTTATTGGTGCTGATGTTTTATCGCGCATGTGTGAACCTGACGACCGTTCGACAGTGATTTTATTCGGTGATGGTGCTGGTGCGGTTGTGATTGGTGTAAGTGAAACACCAGGCATTATTAATACCCACATATATGCAGACGGTAGTCAGGGTGATTTGTTAAAGTGCTCATTCCCACCTAGAGCCAATGAATCTTCAGAAGCTGTAGGTTATATGACCATGAAAGGCAATGATGTATTTAAGGTGGCGGTGACTCAATTATCAAACGTAGTCACAGAAACACTTAGAATTAATAACGTTGATAAATCTGAAATTGATTGGCTAGTCCCACATCAAGCTAATTTTAGAATTATTAATGCGACAGCTAAAAAACTCGATATGAGTTTAGATAAAGTGGTATTAACTTTAGCCAGGCATGGTAATACTTCAGCGGCATCTGTGCCAATTGCATTAGATGAGGCTGTTCGTGATGGCCGAATTCAGCGTGGTCAATTATTGCTTTTAGAAGCCTTTGGAGCAGGATTTGCTTGGGGCAGTGCGCTAGTGCGTTTCTAATTCATTTTATTTAATAACAGGTAATTAATAATGGAAAATGTGGCTTTTGTATTTCCCGGACAAGGTTCTCAAGCCGTTGGCATGTTAGCCGATTTAGCACAAGAACATGCCGTGGTTTCACAAACGTTCGCCGAAGCCTCTGAAGTGCTTGGCTATGATTTATGGGCTCTTATTCAAGATGGTCCAGTTGAATCGTTAAATGAAACAGATAAAACCCAGCCAGCTTTATTATCCGCCAGTGTCGCCATTTGGCGCGCATATCAAGCCAGCGGTAAGCCCGCTCCAGCTTTATTAGCGGGTCATAGTCTAGGTGAATATTCAGCACTTGTGTGTGCTGGTGTCATTGATTTTAAGGATGCGGTTAAGTTAGTTGAGCTTCGTGGCCAGTTAATGCAGCAGGCTGTACCCGCAGGAACAGGTGCTATGTATGCCATTATCGGCTTAGACGATGAAGGTATTGCTAAAGCCTGTGAAGAGTCAGCCGAAGGTGCCGTGGTAAGCCCTGTTAACTACAATAGCCCAGGACAAGTGGTCATTGCTGGAGAGAAACACGCTGTGGAGCGTGCAGCGGCTGCGTGTAAAGCCGCAGGGGCAAAAATGGCTGTGGCTTTACCTGTAAGCGTACCTTCACATTGTGCGTTAATGAAACCAGCGGCAGATAAATTAGCCCAGGCATTAGCGAATATCAGTTTTTCAACGCCTGTAATCAAGGTCATTAATAACGTCGATGTCGCTATGCCAACAGACAGCCAAGCAATTAAAGATGCCCTAGTGCGTCAATTGTATTGTCCTGTTCGCTGGAGCGAAACCGTCACTTTCATGGCAGAGCAGGGAATTAACCAACTTGTTGAGATGGGACCAGGAAAAGTATTAACTGGTTTAACAAAGCGTATAAATAAAGCCGTTTCAGCCCAAGCTGTCAATGATGTAGTTTCATTTGCAGCATTAACTGAGTAAGGAATAAAAATGAGCATTAGCTTTAATTTAGAGGGTAAAGTTGCCCTTGTAACAGGTGCTAGCCGTGGTATTGGTCGAGCCATTGCTGAAACCTTAGTACAAGCTGGCGCAGTAGTTGTTGGCACGGCTACCAGTGAAAAAGGCGCAGCAGCTATCCAAGATTACCTTGGTGATAAAGGTTTTGGACTTGTGCTGAATGTCACAGATAGTGAATCTGTTGCTAATTTATATAGCCAGATCAAAGAAAAAGCTGGCGATGTTGATATTCTCGTGAATAATGCAGGTATCACTCGTGATAATTTATTGATGCGAATGAAAGATGATGAGTGGCAAGATATTATTGACACTAACCTTACTTCGTTATTTAAATTGTCTAAGCCAGTAATGCGATCTATGATGAAAAAGCGCTTTGGACGTATCATCAGTATCGGTTCAGTTGTAGGCACGATGGGAAATGCAGGCCAAGTGAACTATTCTGCTGCTAAAGCAGGTTTAATCGGTTTTACTAAATCTCTTGCTAGAGAGGTTGCATCTCGTCAAATAACAGTGAATGCTATTGCTCCAGGTTTTATCCAAACAGATATGACTGATGAGCTGACACCAGAGCAACAACAAGCTATTATGTCGCAAGTTCCGATGGAACGTTTAGGGCAAGCGCAAGAAATTGCCAATGCAGTATTGTTTTTGGCCTCAGATTCAGCCGCTTATATCACAGGCGAAACATTGCATGTGAATGGCGGAATGTACATGGTTTAAAGCGATAGGCAGGAAACTGCCTTCATTTGAGTCAGCGTTAGAAACAGTGTAAATTTTTATCTTTGTGGTTAGACCACAAAATCTAAGCTTGCAATGTTATCTAAATCGAATAAAATACTCGCAATCTTACGCAAGTGCGTAATTTGAATAGGAAAGAGAACTAATGAGCAACATCGAAGAACGTGTAAAGAAAATCATCATTGAGCAACTAGGCGTTAAAGAAGAAGACGTTAAACCAGCTGCTTCTTTCGTAGACGATTTAGGTGCCGATTCTCTGGACACCGTTGAATTGGTTATGGCTCTAGAAGAAGAGTTTGATACCGAGATCCCTGATGAAGAAGCTGAAAAGATCACTACTGTTCAAGCAGCGATCGATTACGTTTCTAAGAATCAGTAATCCAGAATTCACAGAGACAGGCGGCATTTATTGTCGCCTGTTTTTGTTTCTAGTTTTGTCATTTAAATTAAGCTTTTATTAATTATCCATATAAAAACGCCTGTTCTAGTAGGTTAACCTGTCTTAATTTTCCCCTTTCGGTTAATCGCCGTTGCTAGACTATTTGGCATAGTGTATTTAAAAGGTGAAAATCATGTCTAAACGTCGTGTAGTTATTACTGGTCTTGGATTAGTTACTCCAGTTGGTAATGATGTCGAATCATCTTGGAAAGCATTACTTGCTGGCCAAAGCGGTATAGCCCCAATTACAAAATTTGACGCTACTGAATACGGTACTCGCTTCAGTGGTTCGGTTAAAAACTTCGACATTGAGCAGTATTTAACTAAAAAAGATGCTCGCAAAATGGATTTATTTATCCAGTATGGCGTCGCAGCAGGTATTCAAGCTATTAAAGATGCTGGATTAGATATGACTCAGGAGCGACCTGAGCGTGTTGGAACTGCTGTTGGGGCAGGCATGGGCGGTATGCCATTAATCGAGCAAAACCATAGTGCATTACTTAATGGTGGCCCTCGTAAGGTTTCTCCGTTTTTCGTACCAAGTACCATTATTAATATGATATCAGGTCATTTGTCGATCATGTATGGCATGACAGGTCCTAACTTTGCTGTCACTACAGCTTGTACAACCGGTGTGCACAATATTGGTTTTGCGGCCAGAACAATTGCCTATGGTGATGCTGACGTGATGATTGCCGGTGGGGCTGAAGATGTAACTTGTCCTTTAGCTATCGCAGGTTTCGGTTCTGCAAAAGCCTTATCGACACGTAATGATGATTATCAAGCCGCAAGTCGCCCTTGGGATAAAGATCGCGATGGCTTTGTTATTGGTGATGGTGCTGGCGTATTGGTGATGGAAGAGTACGAACATGCAATAGCGCGTGGTGCTAAAATTTACGGTGAGCTAGTAGGTTTTGGTATGAGTGGTGATGCCTTTCATATGACTTCGCCTCCTGCTGATGGCGCAGGCGCTGCGGCAGCTATGGTAAATGCTATCAATGATGCTGGCATCGCCAAAGAAGCTGTTGGTTATATCAATGCTCATGGCACATCAACACCTGCTGGTGATAAAGCAGAAGCCGCCGCGGTTAAATCAGTATTTGGCGCACATGCTTATGATTTACTGGTGAGCTCAACTAAATCAATGACAGGCCATTTACTTGGGGCGGCTGGTTCAGTTGAAGCGATTATTACTTTGCTAGCACTTCAAGCTCAACATATTCCTCCAACCATCAATTTAGATAACCCAGATGAAGGTTGTGATCTAGATTTTGTGGCTCACACCTCACGCAAGCATACCTTTGATTATGCTCTTTGTAATTCATTCGGTTTTGGTGGCACGAATGGTTCATTACTGTTCAAAAAAATCTAAGCTTTATTGAGTGACAGTGATGAAAGGGAAGATAGCAATCTTCCCTTTTTTATAGGCTGAAAACAATTTAGCGTAACTTTCCATTTCGCTGCCTTGTTTGTTTAGCGTAAACTGCAATTAACATATTTTCGAGGATAAACATTATGGCTGGTGTAGACAGACAACTTACTCTGAGGTTTTTAGCTGAGCCTGCTGATGTCAATTTTGGTGGTAAGGTGCACGGCGGGGCTGTAATGAAGTGGATCGATTTAGCCGCTTACGCTTCTGCAGCTGGCTGGAGTGGTAAGTATTGTATTACTGTATATGCAGGCGGGATCCGTTTTGTTAAGCCCATCCACGTTGGGAGTATTGTTGAAGTTACGGGTAAAATTATTTACACCGGCACTTCGTCTATGCACGTAGCAATTGATGTGAAAGCGGGTGATCCTAAATATTCAGAACGTCATTTAACGACTCACTGTATTGTTATCATGGTAGCGGTAGATGACGAAGGTAAACCGACTGGCGTGCCAGAATGGATACCACAAACCGAGGATGATGTTCGACTGCGTGATTCTGCACTTCGCCTAATGGACATGCGTAAACGCATAGGCGCAGAAATGGAAGCGCACGTAAAACCTATTGTAGAATAATCGAAAATATCAAATTACTTATGGGGGAGTTATGGCTAAGGTAGCATTTTTGGGGTTAGGGGTAATGGGCTTTCCAATGGCGGGACATTTAGTCAGTAAAGGCCATGAAGTGACAGTTTATAATCGTACTCAAGCTAAGGCTGATTTGTGGGCTGAGGAGTATCAAGGTAAAACCGCGCTGACACCTAAAGAAGCCGCTATTGGCCAAGATATTGTGTTTACATGCGTGGGTAATGATGATGATTTACGTCAAGTGGTATTAGGTGAGAATGGCGCAATTCATGGAATGCATCCTGGCAGTGTTTTAGTCGATCATACCACTGCGTCCGCCGATGTTGCGCGTGAAGTAAACGCTGTTTTAGCAGCCCAAAACATCGCCTTTTTAGATGCACCGATTTCTGGTGGTCAAGCTGGGGCTGTTAATGGGGTTCTTACTGTGATGATGGGCGGCGAGCAAGCAGCATTTGAAATTGTAAAACCAATTATTGCGGCTTATAGTCGATGCGCAGAGTTACTTGGGCCAGTAGGCTCAGGTCAATTAACTAAGATGGTCAATCAAATCTGTATCGCTGGTGTGGTTCAAGGTTTAGCTGAAGGGTTACACTTTGCGAAAAGTGCAGGTCTTGATGGTTTAAAAGTTATCGAAGTGATTAGCAAGGGTGCCGCGCAAAGCTGGCAAATGGAAAATCGATATAAAACCATGTGGCAAGGTGAATACAACTTTGGTTTTGCAATTGATTGGATGCGTAAAGATTTAGGTATTGCTTTAGATGAAGCTCGTCGAAATGGCTCAACTTTACCTGTGACCTCATTGGTTGATCAATTTTATGCTGACGTTCAAGCGATGAAAGGCAATCGTTGGGATACATCAAGTTTGTTAGCTCGTTTAGAGAAAAACCGCTAGTTGTGATGTTAATGTAGTGGACAATAAAATTAAAAAGGACTGCTATGCAGTCCTTGTTGATTTTAAAGCTAGCGAGTGAATTAAGTTTTAGGTAGGGTCAACCACAATATGTTCTAACTCTATCGCCGCAATGGTGTGTAATGCATCCATAGCTGCACCAACAAGGCTAATTTGTCCTTTTGAAGACTCAATCAATACTGCGCGCTTAATGTCACTATAATCACGATTATGTCTAATTAAATTCGACAATGCCATTTGCATAGGTTGCATTGATGGATTAAAGGCAGCATTTTCAGCATATCTGCCACAAAATGTCGCACCATCATGTGTTTCAAGAACAACCGCCGCATGACAGTTTGTGTAAGGAGCATAACTCAATCCCGCCTGATCTAAAGCTTCAATAATGAGCGGATCGCTAGATTCTAAATTGAATTCAATGATGCTTTTCGATAACAATGGACGCGTTACGTTTAAGTCTGTCGGCCCAAATGCATAGGGTAAATAATGACTTAATGGCGCAGTCGCTTGGCCTGGTAAGTGAATATTGATTTTACTGCCATCAACAAGCTCATTGATAAATTGACGACAATGTCCACAAGGACTGAAATTGACCACGATATCGACAATGTGGGTTTCACCGCTTAACCATGCATGGCTAATCGCGCTTTGTTCGGCATGAACGGTATGAAATAAAGCTTCTCCTGGTAACTCAAGATTGGCCCCCATATAAATATCACCACTGCCACCTTTAGCAATTGCTCCTACAAAAAACTGACTAAGGCTAGGGCTGGCTAATGCAGCGGCTACTGGCAACAAAGCAAGCAATAACTCCTGCTCAGTCAGTTTTGTTTTATCCATAAGTTCAGATAATTGATTTGCATCGATATGACCGCAAAAATCATCATGTAATAATGGTACTAATGCCGATGATAATGGTTTTGAAAGTTGGCTAATACTGTCTATAAATCTGTTTTGCATTTCCCTTGTCCTTAGATGAAACTCTTCATATTTGAACTTAAGTGTTTGGCTAATATCAATATACTAGAGTGATTGTAAGTATTGGTATAGGGCTTTTAATAGCTTTTGTTTATGTTCATTGTCGCTGGTTTCTTCAACCAAGTTTTCGAGACGCATCACATAATCGGCATCCATTAGGCGTTGTTGACAAAACTCTCGCCATTGAAGGCTTTCTTGATGGCTTAATGTTTGTGGATAATTGCGAGCTCGATAGCGAAATAGCATACTATTAATACGTGGATCATCGAATTGTAATTCCAGCGCGGCTAAATTTTGAGCTTGAGTATTACGCACGATATCAATTTTAGCCTTGTCAGCATGACTGAAGAATCCACCACTATATAGCATCAAATCTGGGTCCGTAATTTCAGGCCTATCAGATTCTATTTCGAAAACAGCATTCAATTTCTCACGAATATCAGGGCTGTTTTTCAAGCGTTTATACTGCTCTCTTGCAAAATCTTTATCAATCTGCAATCGAGAAGTAACCTCATCGTCGAGTAACTTTGCCGAACCGATAAACGGACATTTATTAATATGGATTTGTTTTATAGGAATAGGCAATTCGTCTGGTGCCAAATTTGCCCGAGAAGTATACATTCGCTCAGAAATCTCAGCTGCACTTAAGGCGAGTAATGGTGAGATATCCATGGCCAAATTAACACAAATGACGGCATTTTTGTTGCTTGGGTGATAAGCCACCGGCGCGATTAATGTTGTACAGCCATTTAACGCACTGATTTTTGAACTCACATGCACTAAAGGTTGCATTTTGAGTACATCAATTTGATCGCTTACAGCCTGTTTTCGTCTTAGGTTGAAATAATAGTCATACAACTTAGGCTGCTGTTGTTTAATGAGCTTTGCCATGGCTATGGTGGCATACACATCTGACATCGCGTCGTGCGCTTTTTCATGACTTAAGCCATTGGCGACCGTCAGTTGTTCTAGTTTAAAGCTTGGAGATCCGTCTTCTTTTAGTGGCCATGTAATCCCATCGGGTCTAAAAGCATAGCAAGCACGTACTAAATCAATTAAATCCCAACGCGAGTTTCCTTGCTGCCATTCTCTTGCATAGGGATCGATAAAGTTACGATAAAAGCCATAGCGGCTGACTTCATCGTCAAAACGTAATGAGTTATATCCTACAACACAGGTCTTTGGCAGACTGAATAAAGCATTTATTCGCTGCATAAACTCTGCTTCAGGCATGCCTTTATTATTGGCTAATTGCGGCGTAATACCTGTGATCAATATTGCTTCAGGGGAGGGCAGATAGTCTGGAGCAATTTGGCAATAAAAAGTTTCTGGCTCGCCAATAATGTTAAGGTCAAGATCGGTTCTAATGCCGGCAAACTGACATGGACGATCCTTAGCGGGATTGGCGCCGAATGTTTCATAATCGTGCCAGAAAAGCGTGGGTTGGATAGCATCTGCCATAATGTAATTTCTCTGTTAATGATAGTATTATCTTAGCATTATTTTGTGCAGGAATAAGTCGTTGGAGATTTATCATTTGATGATTGCTAGTTTAATGTGCAGATAATATGACATTTGCCGATAAGCTTGTATAAACTAATAACTCTTTTCGATGTATTTTAAATTCATTTTAATTAAAGCCTAACTTACTCTTTGTTAATGGATAAAAGTTTGCTGTTAATGTTTTTAGGTAAAAATCACAAAACCTATGTGTTATTGTTTACTCGAATTAAGCAAAAAATGATTATTATATTTACGACTGCAAGCCGAGGGTGTTGATTTTTATTGGCCAAACTTAGTTCGAATTAGACCATCTTATTCACTGAACAATCAATGACACCTTCACCAATAAATGGGTATCTTTGAGTATAAAAGAACCGGTCAGCTGACCTCTTAGGACAGTATCTGAAATTGGTGCCTACAGTGACAGCGAATTCTTATTGATAGACAATACCTTCATTTACAATCTAATTTTACAAATTAGCTGTAAATTTATATCTGAAGATCAATCGCTTCTATCAGCAAGGTTTTTAGCAAGGTTTTGCTGTACACAACAAATTAATGCTCATTTTACAAAACGACTCAAAAGGAGTTTAAATGCACCAACACATTTGTAGTCATCCAAGGGTTATTCAGATAAACCAGCCAACAATAGTAAAAGTGCGTTTATTAGATAATATCGATGATTTACTTGTGCTTGCTTCACTGAGTAATCCGTTATTTGAAATGATCATTAGCCAAGTTGATGGCGTTGAGGCTACATTGATTTTGCGGCAGCAGTCGTTTGTGAGTATTGAATTTGAAAAGACGCAGCATGTTGCTGAAAGATTTGATGTAAATAGACACGTTGGGCAAGGTGTTCGGTTATATTCCAGAATGGCATTTGCGCCACGAATTTGCATTGAGCAGCTAAAAAAAGGCTTTGACATTATTTTGCAAGTTGATGGTGATGTCTATTTTACTGTTATCGAAAATATGCCTTTTGAATTGATACCGCTGGAGCAAGATTTGCGGTTATTATGTGAACCTCAAGTGTTAGTCGTAGCCAAAACCATCTTAGGGCAGAAAGCATCGCATGGAGAATCATCTACTGCATTAGCTCTCCATATAAGTGAAGTTGAACACGTCAGGCGTGATATTGCTGACTATATGCGAGGGGAGTCAGGAAAAATACACCCAGGAGTATCAACTGAGCTGTTAAAACTTGATCTTTTATTGCAAAATAAGCGCCAATGGCTAATGCGAACTTACCATCAATCATTAGAACGTCCTAGTTTATCAAGAGCCTCTAATGAAGCCTCGCTAGATATTGAAAAACTGCAACAAAAACTCGAATGCTACAATTTACTTGCGCCTTCAGATGTCACTGAACTGGTTAATCAGCTTTCAGATGATGAAAACTAACTACTTATAAAGAATTGTTGATGTCCTATATTTGCCCAATTTGTCAGCTTAATCTCAATCAAACTCCAACTAAAACATGGTTTTGTGCTAACAATCATCAATTTGACACAGCTAAGGAAGGCTATGTTAATTTATTGCCGGTTCAAAAAAAGAAATCAAAAGATCCCGGCGACAATAAAGAGATGATGCGCGCAAGACGAGAGTTTCTGAACAAAGGTTATTATCAAGCATTAAGTGATCAAGTAAATCAATTAGCAGCATCTTATCAGCCGCTTGCAAGAAATATTTTAGATATTGGTTGTGGCGAAGGTTATTACAGTGACAGGTTGATTAATCAAATTAAGCAGACTCAGGCTGATTGTCAGTTATGGGGATTAGATATCTCTAAAACTGCGGTCAAATATGCTGCAAAAAAATACCCTCAAATGCATTTTTGTGTGGCAAGTGTGTTTGAAATGCCTCTTGCTGATAACAGTTTTGATTTGGCTATCCGTATTTACGCGCCTTCAAAAGTGGAAGAGTTGCAGCGGGTGATAAAGCCAGGCGGCATACTAATTACTGTATCACCAGGCCCTAAGCATCATTTTGCAATTAAGCAGGTTATATACGCACAGCCGCATTTACATCCGCATGAGCCATTAATGCTAGACGGTTTTGAATATGTCAAACAACATAGTCTTGAATATAACCTTGAACTAACAGATGAGAATGATATTGAACATCTGCTAAATATGACACCATATGCTTGGAAGTTGACTCAATTGCAAAAGCAAAGAATGGCGGATGAAGGATTAAATTGTGAATTAGATTTTAAAATTGAGATACATAGACGTCATATGTGACATGACATTCGAGTATTTACACCAATAAGGTGTTGATGAATTTAGATAAACACCCAGTTTAAACATTAAATAATTGTGAACCTTGACATGATGTTTGTTGACTTATTCTGAGAATGGTTTATAGTCTACATAGCTTGAAGGTTGGGCTTATTTTTTGTGTTTCAATACGATCAGTTTCGTCCTGTGAACATAAGTAATACCGGCATTTTCCAGCTTTACCGCCGTTTAGGCTTTAATTTATATTTACAGGATTTATATCATGTCTCAAGTTACTGGTGTTGTTAAGTGGTTCAACTCTGACAAAGGTTTCGGATTTATCGAGCAAGAGTCTGGTCCAGACGTATTCGTTCACTTCCGTGCTATCAACTCTGACGGTTTCAAAACTTTAGACGAAGGTCAAAAAGTTTCTTTCACCGTGACTCAAGGTCAAAAAGGTCCTCAAGCTGAAAACGTAACTATCGTTTAAGCTATTATTTCACTTCGGTGAATGGACTTAAAGCTGTGGCACATGCCGCAGTTTTTTTTTGCTTTTTTTGTGTTCCTCTAGATATTCCCTTCTAATTGAAAGCAGATTGCTACAATTACAGACTATAAAACCAGTTAGTCAGCTTTTGATTTATTTAACGTGATTTGCTGATCAATATGTATTACCTGATGATATCCATACGGATAAATGAATGTTATCTGTCGATTCCCATTGCATTCATTACTTGCCAATTCAGTAGCCATGGAGTGCTTTCTAAGTAATGGTATTTTGGCGTTGAAGTTTAGGCAACTGGATCTGAATAACTCTGGTTAAATATGCCATTTTCGGTGTTATCATGTTAGCAGCTTTAATCTATTGAGATAGGTTATTTGAAGCCAGATCTGCAACCCTAAATATTTGGATTTATTCGTATCAACAAATCAATTTAAAGACTTCGTATAAGGAGTGAGGATGTATGAGCAACAGCCTAAGCTGTTACTCATTAAAGCGAATGCCGTTTGTGGTATATCAATACAATTATGTACTTAATTATACTGTGAACACTGGAACATTATGATGAAAATAGAGTGTCTTCTAGGGTTCTACCTTTCAATAATGATTTATATTGCCATTGGTTCTGCGCAAGTAAATTAAATAATTGCTGCTCTAATGAAAAGTTTACTTGAGTCGGGTATTCAATGATAAATTGATGTTCTGTGCTTTGAGTGACTTTAGTGATATTAGTTAACCCAAGCAACGCTTGATGCACCGAGGCCATATCGACTTTCTTCATTACCAAGGTAAGGTAATCAATCTCCTTCGCTGATTGAATTGAAAGGGATTGTTTTAGTTTACCTTCCTCAAGATAGATTACCTGATCACATAATTTTTCAAGCTCATCGAGGTTGTGAGAACTAATCACAAATGTGGTGTGCTCGGAAAGTTCATCGACAATTTGTCGAATCCGCCTTGCATTAGCAGGGTCCAAACCCGCAGTGGGCTCATCTAATAATACTAATTTTGGAGAGCCAATTAGTGCTTGCGCTATTGATACTCGCTTACTCATACCATGACTTAAACTTTTAGGTTTGGCCTTTGCTGCCTTAGTTAAGTCAACTAACTCCAAAACTCTCATCGCTTCGTTTTTAGCAGCCTTACCTTTTATCCCTTGAAGTTCAGCAAATAAGCGTAACTGACTGAGTATGCTGCTATCAGGATCAAGCTGTGCATCCTGTGGTAAGGCAGATAAAACCCCATGTAGTTTAGGGCTGCCAACGGGTTCACCCATTATCATTACAGTCCCACTGCTTGGTTTGATATAACCAGATAAAATACTAAAGAGGGTTGTTTTGCCTGCGCCGTTTGGGCCTACAACAGCAATAGGTGAGCCAGCTTCTAAAATGAAGTCGACTTCAGACAAAACCTGCTTGCCACCATAACTTTTACTCAGTTGCTTACATCGAATTAAGCTCATAGTGCGCTCCTTTGCATAACTATGCGGCCAATAATTAATATTACTGCTGTTTGTATTAATGGGATTGGAGCATAAGTAAAGGCTGCTAAACCTTGGGTGTTAACCATATTAGATAATTGTGATCCAGGAAGTAGATAACTGAGCATTTCAAATCCGGGGAATTTGACGTTGACCAAAGTAATAATAATGGAAACGATAACCCAAAGAATAATGGCGAAAATACTGGCTTGACGAGCACTATTCGCTATAAGTGATAGCAGTGCCATTGTTGCGATATAAGGCAGTACAACAATCAGCAAGTTTGCGAAAATGATTAATGCTGTGTTGATTGCTGGCATCAATAATCCAGTATCTCTACTCATCACTAACAAAGTGGTCGCAATTAAAGTGATTAATATTAAAAAGCCTTGGATGAATATCTGTCCTAAAAATCTTCCAAAAAACAAACTATTGCGGCTCACTCGTAAGCTGACAAACCTAAGGGTGCCACGTTGCTTGTCAGAGCTGAATTGGTCTGCGGATATAAAAATACTGAACATGGGAAATAAGTACAGCGCGGCAACCCAAAACATAGCGAATTCGGAAACTTGCCAATTAAACAATTGATCTAATGTCGTTGGGCCAAAAACTGCTGCAATAAACTCTTTAAAGCTTGGCTCCATGATGATATTTGATGCTTCTTTAATGGGGTATATTAAGATAACACTCCATACTAAAATAAAAGCAATTAACGCAATAATTCCGCTACGGCTACTAAATCGTTTGCTGAGTTCAAATTTAGCCAACTGCCAAATATGTGTGATTCCAGATGGCGATGACACTGCTAGGCTGTTCATAACATTCCTTTCTTGATTAAGCCAAAAATGAGTTAACGTCTTAAGACATCAACGCCTCAAGAGAAGCTAACTTTTGCTCAAGTGATTCTATTCTTTGCTCTAATTCGGCTATCTTTTGATTAGCAGTAAATGATTGTTGCGATTGCGCTGAAACATCTAAGTTGCTGACTGAGTTTGCTTGATGGTCTTCAATCGAAGTG
Organism: Shewanella aestuarii; assembly: GCF_014647215.1. GTDB lineage: Bacteria > Pseudomonadota > Gammaproteobacteria > Enterobacterales > Shewanellaceae > Shewanella > Shewanella aestuarii. The sequence continues at coordinate 805,981 of NZ_BMOT01000001.1, read as the reverse complement.
CTAAATAATTCAATATAGCGACAATCACGTTTGCCGGCTTCTCTGGCTAATTGAGCCACAAAAGCTTTGTCTTGTTTAACTAGCTCAAGTAATAAAGCCTCTACTTGAGTCACATCTGCAAATTCAAATAAGCGGTTTGTACGTGTTTTTAGCTCACCTGGCGTTTGCGCGCCTCGAAGTAATAACACACAGCACAGAGCATATTGAGCGGGGGTAAGTTTTAAATCACTAAATTCAGTGTTACAAAAACGATGTTTATATTTGATGACTCTGCTGCCAAAGCCTGATTGCTCACTTATCAGCCTTTTTTTAGCTAAGCCATCAATGATGATTTGAACTTCAGACTCAGTGAGTGACATCACTGGATCTCGACTGCTTTTTTGATTACAGGCTAAGGTAAGAGAATTGAGCGATAGTGGATATTGTTCAGGTGTGGTGATTTCTTTTTCCATCAAACAGCCGATGACTCTGGCTTCTAATGCATTTAATTCCATTGATGGTGATCCTTAAATAAAAAAGCATGGGGATGTTATATCATCCTCATGCTTGTTTTAACAACGATATCAATGTAATCGGTTATGTCGTGAACAATATGCGATTTTTGAGCAACTAAACGAGTCGAATACCGTCTTTTTCGATTTTTATTTGACCACCTTTAAACAAGCCGCCGATAGATTTCTTAAAGGCTTTTTTACTCATGCCTAATTGGGCGTAAATAATGTCAGCATCTGTTTTGTCATGTAAAGGTAAGAAACCGTTAGCTTTTGCTAGTTTATTCATGATCAATGTGGCTTGTTTATCGAGTTCTTGTTTGGATCCCTGTTGTAGCACAAGATCAATTTTGCCATCACTGCGTAATGTTTTAATAAAGCCAATTAATTTTTGGCCGAAACGTAATGGCTGAAACACTTCGTTTTCATAAATCACGCCCCAATGCTGATTATTGATAATCGCTTTGTAGCCTAAATCTGTGGTGCCGCCAATAATTAAATTTACCTGTTCACCGACTTCATAATCTGCAGGGGTTTTATCTAAAAATTTATCAACCTTTGAAGAGGCAACAATACGTTCATCTGCTCTATTAGCATGAACATATACAAGGTATGAACGGCCATCTTCAATGGTTTTATGTTGTTCACCAAATGGTAAAAATAGATCTTTATCAAGACCCCAATCCAAAAATGCTCCATATTCACTGATAGCGGCAACTTTTAAATAAGCGAACTCACCTATTTGAGCAAATGGTTTTTGGGTGGTTGCAATCACTTTGTCATCTGAATCAAGATATAGAAATACATCAATAGATTGTCCTACTTCATATTGCTTAGGTACAAATTTTTTCGGGACTAACACTTGGCCCAGTTCATGGGCATTCACATAAATACCAAAACTGACTTCTTTAACGATTTCGAGTGAATAGCTTTTACCGATTTGTATCATGTGTATCTCTATCTTTAGCTGCATCTTTAAATGCAAACGATTACTGGGAGTGGGGCAATAATTTTCTGCTGCATAGTATACACGCTTTTTAGATTAATGAGTGATTTAACAATAATAGTGAACACACTGCCTAAATTAGCCGTATTAGGGTTTTATCTATGTCTGAGGGGGAATTCTACTTGCAATGAAGCACAATGCGCGGTTTAATTGCGCCGTTTTTTAACGGTCGACTTTTAAGGTTTAACACACTGACGAATGAGTCTTTATGGCCTCAAAAAATCAACCTAAGTATTTATGCACAAATGATTTATAAGTATTCATTTGTGCTTTAAGCAAACTTAGACAACCATTTGCAATGTCCCGCTATAATTGTTAAAAACTAAGCGGCGAGAGTGGCAAATAAAGTACGTATAGATGAAAAATCTACTAGATTTAATAATCTTAATCTGGTTAGAAAAAATTGCCATTTTTCATCTACTATACATCTCATAATGCGACAGCATTATGTTGATTTTATTCACAAGCCTTATTGCATTTTTCAAACGCAATGCAGCAAGGTAAATACGGAAAAAAATTATGTCTGATTGGTCTATTGAAGATGCTCGTGCGGGTTATAACGTAACTCATTGGAGCCAGGGTTTTTATGGTATTCGTGAAGATGGAGAAGTGACAGTGTCACCTAATCCATCGCAACCAGATCATAAAATCGCACTGAACGCATTAGCGAAAGATATGGTTAATGCGGGTGTATCATTGCCTGTTTTAGTACGTTTTCCACAAATCCTTCATCACCGCGTAGAAAGCTTGTGTGAAGCATTTAATGATGCAATTCAAAAGTACGAATATCAGAATGATTACTTGTTGGTTTATCCTATTAAGGTTAACCAGCAACAAACAGTTGTGGAAGAAATTCTAGCTAGCCAAACTTCTAAAGAAGTGCCGCAATTAGGTTTAGAAGCCGGTAGTAAGCCAGAGTTAATGGCTGTATTGGCCATGGCGCAAAAAGCCAGCTCTGTGATTGTTTGTAATGGCTACAAAGATAAAGAATATATTCGCTTAGCACTAATTGGTGAAAAATTAGGCCATAAAGTTTACATCGTGCTTGAAAAGATGTCTGAACTTAAAATGGTATTAGAACAAGCACAAGAGTTAGGTGTGACTCCTCGTCTTGGTTTACGTGTTCGTTTAGCGTTTCAGGGCAAGGGTAAATGGCAGGCCAGTGGTGGTGAAAAATCGAAATTTGGTTTATCAGCAGCCCAAGTGTTGAAAGTGTTACAAGAATTAAAAGACACTAATATGCTTGACTCTTTACAGTTGCTTCATTTCCACTTAGGTTCGCAAATTGCCAACATTCGTGATATTCGCCAAGGCGTTGGTGAAGCAGGGCGATTCTATTGTGAATTACGTCAATTAGGTGCAAAAATTGAGTGTTTCGATGTTGGTGGTGGTTTAGCCGTTGATTACGATGGCACCAGAAGCCAAAGCAACAACTCAATGAACTACGGTTTAAATGAGTACGCAAATAACATCGTTAACGTTTTAACTGATTTATGTAATGAATATGAGCAACCTATGCCTCGTATTATTTCTGAATCAGGTCGTCACCTTACTGCACATCATGCAGTGCTGATTACTGACGTTATTGGTACTGAAGCGTACATGCCTGAAGTGATTGAAGCGCCATCTGAAGATGATCCACAATTATTGCACAACATGTGGCAATCTTGGTTAGAGATCAGTGGTGGTCAAGATCAGCGTGCGATGATTGAAATTTATCATGATACCCAAAGTGATATCGCTGAAGCGCACTCTTTGTTCGCTGTTGGTCAATTTACTTTGGCTCACAGAGCGTGGGCTGAACAAACACATTTACGCGTTTGCCACGAAGTCAAAGGCTTATTAAGTAATAATAACCGTTACCACCGTCCGGTAATTGATGAATTAAATGAAAAGTTAGCTGACAAATTCTTTGTTAACTTCTCTCTATTCCAATCGTTACCAGATGCTTGGGGTATTGATCAGGTATTCCCTGTATTGCCTTTGTCAGGTTTAGATAAAGCACCAGAACGTCGTGCCGTGATGCTTGATATTACCTGTGACTCTGACGGTATTGTCGACCAATACGTTGATGGACAAGGTATTGAAACAACCCTGCCGGTTCCGGCCTGGAGCGCTGAAAGCCCTTACTTAATCGGCTTCTTCATGGTGGGTGCTTACCAAGAGATTCTTGGTGATATGCATAACCTATTTGGTGATACTAATTCGGCCGTTGTACGTATTGATGAAGATGGTTTAACCAATATTGATTCTGTATTACAAGGTGATACCGTTGCTGATGTGCTCAAGTATGTGAACTTAGATGCCAATGCATTTATGCGCACATTTGAAGAGTTAGTTGAACAGCATATTGCTGAAGACGAAAGAGCAAGCATCTTAGAAGAATTGCAAGCGGGTCTAGACGGTTATACATACCTTGAAGATTTTTAAATATTATTGAATTAATATTTGACTAATTCATTGATAGTAAGGCTTAGTTATGAATAATGACTAAGCCTTTATTTATTTTTAATCTAGTGAGTCACTTAGAATTTATATGTTTTTTGAAGGTTCTGAAAAAAAAGCGGAAATTTGGATTGAGCCTTCAATGGCTTCGCTCCGTGCTTTGCCTCAATCCTTCTGGATAAAGATGGTGAGCTTAGCTAAGGCCGATATTTTGTCACAGATCAGCAATGATCAGTGTGATGCATACTTGCTGAGTGAATCGAGTTTATTTGTTTGGGATCATAAGGTTGTTATTTTAACCTGTGGTTTATCGACATTAATTGATAGCGTTAATGATTTCATTAATAGCCTAGGTACCGACAATATTCTATTTTTAACCTATCAACGGAAAAATGAATATGTGGCTCACCTACAATCTTCAACCTTTATTGATGATATTACTACCTTAAAACAAATAGTATCAGGCACAGCCTGTCGGGTAGGCCATTTAGATAACCACCATCATTATATTTTTACCAGTGGTGATGTGAGCCTAATCAGTGCCCAAGATAATACCTGTGAAGTGTTGATGTACCATATTAGCGGTGTAGTGGCTGACTATTTACGCACCGAGCAACAATCAATATCTAAAATATATGCACTTTTACAATTAGATGAGCTATTTGCGGGTTTCACATATGACGCACATCTATTTACACCACTAGGCTTTTCTATCAATGGCATTAAAGATGATTTGTATTACACCATTCATATTACGCCACAAGAAAAAAGCTCCTATGTCAGCTTTGAAACCAATGTGGATTTAAACCATTCACCATCAAATATAGCCGCGAAGTTATTGGCCATTTTACAACCGAGAAGCTGGGATATTATCGGATTCAACTCAGTTGTAGCAGGGCCAAACATGCCAGAAAATATCTGTTTAGGCCATTGCTCATATCCAGTGAAGCAAGGTTATAATATACATTTCAGCCACTATCAGCAGCTTTGCCCTGAAGTGCTGAGTCCTGAGTTTTTATAGTTCGTAAACGGCTAGGTAATATGCCGTTTTAAATGATATTTAACATCAACAGTGTCGGCCCAGTTGATGTGCTAGATACAGAGACACCAGTATATGGCGGTTTAATCAGTACAAATCGATGAGAGTTATTGGCCGTTGACGTGATATGAGTCTTGTTGGTATGGATGCGGTAGTCTCATCATAAGATTCAGCCGATAGTCACGTACTGCTGGAGTCATACTCGGTCTAGAAATTTTGCACCTTTGGGCATAAGGTAAAAGGCCTAATTTTAAAATTGTCAAAACCTGAGTCAAATAGGTAGTCATATTAAATAAAGTATTTATTGAGCCAGTTTAACTAAAAATATACTCAGTTAATTAAAGGACATATATGAGCGATTTAAGTGATATCCGCCGCGAATATACCCAAGGTGGATTACGTAGAGCCGATTTACCCAGTAATCCTATGGATTTATTTGAAACTTGGTTAACACAGGCTAAAGATGCCAATTTATCTGATCCGACAGCAATGTGTGTTGCGACAGTCGATAAAGATGGCCAACCATTTCAACGTATCGTGTTACTTAAAAAGTTTGATGATAAAGGTTTTGTTTTTTTTACCAATCTTGAAAGTCGCAAAGCGTGCCATATCGAATTCAACAACAAGGTGAGTTTACATTTCCCTTGGCATCCATTGGATCGCCAAGTGTCAGTGTTAGGCGAAGCGGAGCCATTATCTATGATTGAAGTGGCAAAGTATTTTATGAGTAGACCCAAAGATAGCCAAATCGCTGCTTGGGTATCAAAACAGTCGAGTAAAATTTCTGCGCGTCAGGCATTAGAGGGTAAATTTGCAGAAATGAAAGCAAAATTTGCTCAAGGTGATGTGCCATTGCCTAAGTTTTGGGGAGGCTATCTTATTCGTCCTCAAAGTATCGAATTTTGGCAGGGCGGTGAGCACCGTTTACATGACAGATTTCTTTATAGTAAATCGCCAGATTCACAGTGGCAAATTGATCGATTAGCACCCTAATAAGAGGCTATAATGCAAGCGAAAATATGGGTTGATGCAGATGCTTGTCCTAATCCGGTAAAAGAAATGTTGTTTCGCGCAGCAGAGCGGAAATCGATTAATATCGTGTTAGTGGCCAACCAAATGATAAAAGTGCCTTTGTCACCATTTATTAAGATGATCCGTGTTAACTCAGGTTTCGATGAAGCCGATAATTATATCGTTGATCAACTTAGCGAAGGCGATTTGGTCATAACCGCTGACATACCTTTAGCTTCAGATGCAATAGAAAAAGGGGCGTTGGCGATTAATCCCCGTGGTACGGTTTATACACCTGAAAATATTAAACAAACATTAACCATGCGTGATTTCATGGAAGAAATGCGTAGCAGTGGCGTTCATACTCAAGGACCCAATAGTTTTTCCCAAGCGGATAAACATGCCTTTGCTCAATCATTAGATAAATGGTTAGTTAAACGTCGCTGATCTATAATCAAATGTGTCTTACATACAAAAGGATTTTAAGATGAAAAAATGGTTATCGATTCTTGCTCTCGGTATGTTGTCGAATATTGCGCTTGCTGGCGATTGGTCGATAAATAACAACCAGTCTACAGTGAGTTTTATTTCAATTAAGAAAAGTGATATTGCAGAAGTTCATCGTTTTAAGCAAGTTGAAGGGACGCTGACAGACGCAGGTAATTTTTCACTAGCAATTGATTTAGTCAGTGTCGACACTGGCATTTTGATTCGAGATGAAAGGATGCAAGGGTTACTGTTTGAAGTGGCTCAATTTCCAAAGTTAACCCTTAGTGCCAAAGTTAACCCCCAATTATTAGCTGATTTACAGATCGGTGAAGTAATGACGTTACAGGTTGATGGTGAAATTGCACTGCATGGTAAAAAACAAACTAAAACGTTTAACGTATTAGTTGCTAAATTATCAGCAAAGAAAATGGTTGTGACAAGTTTAACCCCCGTGGTGATACAAGCGGGCGATTTTGACCTTGCCACAGGTGTTGAAAAGTTACGTGATATTGCTGGATTAACCAGTATCAGTTTAGCAGTGCCGGTGTCATTTGTGATAACCTTATCGCAATAGTGCCCGTAATAAGAACCTATACTATGGGTGATTGAGGTTTAGGTATTCATAATCTTATGAATACCTAAAATTATAAACAGACATCACCAACAAAGTCTCCGGAGCTCAAATGGTTACAGATAAAGATGGTTACATGCATTTAATTCAGTATTTAACTGAACATTTAGGTTTGTTTGAAACGCCTGAAAACGATGCTTTAGTGTCTGAAACTGTTTTAGAATTATTTGAGGAGCAATTATCCGCTCAAATTATTATGGTGTGTGGTCAAAACCCTCAATTATCATTTGCTCAGCGCAACATGGTGATCCGTGAAATTGATGCAATAGTTTATGACTTAGAAGAAATTTTAGCTAAGGTTGCAAATCAAAAGGCCACGCCAGAACAAAGCATTTTTATTGCTGAGTTTTCAGGCTTAATCAAAAATTTATTTGATCAAGAAATTGATCATATATTGCGTTAACTATCCATACCCTCAATATCCATTTTTAGGAAAAAACATGTTGAAAAGCATTATTTTATCTGTTGTTTTGTGTTTAAGTTTGACCGTAGCTCATGCTGCAGATAAGCAGATTTTAAAGCAAACTGAAATCATGACAGTCGAAAAGTCTGGTTTGATGTATCACGCTCGTATGGATACTGGGGCAGTTAATTCTTCCTTACACGCTGTTGATCTAACCATCATTGGTGGCGCAGCCAAGAAGATGAAGCAAAATATTGGTAAAATTGTTGAGTTCACAACAGAAAATGAGAAAGGCGAAAAGAAACGCATGAAGGCTGAAATTGTCAGTACTTCAACGGTAAAAAACTCCCAAGGAACAGAAACCCGATACATGGTTAATCTTGAAATTGGGTTTCCAGATGCATTAAAAAAAGTACACGTTAACTTACGCGACCGCAGCCACATGGATTTTAAATTATTAGTGGGGCGTAATTTCCTTAAAAAAGACTACATAGTCGATGTATCTGAAAAGAAAACAATAGGTCCGATTGCCAAGTTGAATATTAAGCAGGCCGATTTAATATACAACACACGTATTGATACTGGCGCCGTTGAGAATTCACTGCATGCAGTGAACTTGCGCATCGAAAAAGAAGACAAAACCGATATGGAAAATAATATCGGTAAAATGATCACTTTTACCACTGAGAATGAAAAAGGTAAAAAAGTTGATATCCGCACTAAAATTCGTGGTACATCACTTATTCGAAATGCTCAAGGTACTGAAATTCGTTACATGGTTCGCTTAAGTGTCGGTGAGCCAGGTCAAGAGTTTCAAGTCGATGTGAATTTAAAAGACCGCTCTAAAATGGGTCATAAATTATTAATCGGCCGTAACTGGTTACAAGGCCATTACATGGTCGATGTTTCGAAAAAATAATTATCACTCAATAAACGAGTTCAAGCCTTAATGGAAACATTAAGGCTTTTTTATTGGTTAAACCGGAGCCTTATTTAACTTTAAATAAGGCCGATGAATGAATCAAGTAAGTGGAAGTACTCAATATTCGTGCGCTGCTAGTCCAACTTTGGCAAACAAAGCGGTTGCTTTATCTATTGTTAGCTTAATGAAACTATTCATATTTCAATAAAATACTATCAGAGGTTCAAAGGGGAGTTTGATATACATTCATTATGCTGAGCGGCAGTTAGCTATACTTTTATTTATGAAGCTGTGACGTCAATGCCATTTATTTTTGACTAGCCAGTCACGCAGAATTTCATATCGAAACCAATTGTTGAAATAATAATAGAGGTCTTGCAAATCAAAGCAGGCAACACAGGAATTAACCGCATGATCAGCAGTTTCGCTTGGCGGATTTATCTGCTTGTAACAGACTTTATAGCGTGTTGTTGAGCCCAAATGTACAGAAAGCAAGGTAACCTCAATCCCTTTGTCTAGAGTAAATATGACTTTATTGAATGACTGGAAAAAACCGCATGACTTGTGTTAAATGAGCGGATAATTATCAGAATCGGCAAAGGACATATTTGATATATAAAAAAGGCGCCTAAGCGCCTTTGATGTCACTAACACATCGGTGTCATTAGAGTTTTAATCCAACTAATAACTGATCAAGTTGCTCTGCCGTTGCATGTAATTCATCGCAGCCGGATACAGATTGATTTGCCGATTTTTCGACATTGTGTGATTGATTACGAATTTCCATTAAATTGGTAGCGATTTCATTCGCTACTGCCGATTGCTCGTCAGCAGAAGTTGCGATTAACACACTCATTTCAAGGACGCGATTACTGTGATGAGCAATATTCACTAAGTCCTCACCCGTTTGTAATACGTGTTTCTTACCCTCAGATGCTTGTTCAACCGTACGTGACATTAATTGAGTCAGATTACGGGTTCCAGATTGCAGTGCTTCAATCATGGTTTTGATTTCGACTGTAGCAGATTGTGTTCTGCCTGCTAATGTACGCACCTCATCTGCAACCACAGCAAAGCCTCGGCCTTGCTCTCCAGCACGCGCGGCCTCAATAGCTGCGTTTAGTGCTAATAGGTTTGTTTGCTCAGAAATAGCATTAATGGTCGTCACTACAGCATCAATTTTGCTGGCATTATCATTTAATACACCAACAGCATTTGAAGCTTGACCAATTTCATTCGCTAAAACATCAATCGCATGCACTGTGGTTTCAATGTCTTTTGAGCCAGCAGAGACCTGGCTATTGGTTTCTTCTGTTTCACTTGATGATTGCTCAGCGTTTCTAGCCACTTCTTTTACTGCTGCAGTCATCTCTTCCATTGCTGTGGCCAATGAATCTAAATGCTGGCGCTGGTTAACCGCCATCGATTGACCTTCCTGAGCGGTTGATCTGAAGCCTGAAACAACGGTGCGAATTTGATCTGTTGCTTGAGTGATTTGCTTCACTAATGTGTGCTGACGCTCAACTAATGCATCAATGCTGATTGCTAAGATACTAAATTCATCTTTTACTTCGAAAAAGTTTAGTCTGCCTGTTAAATCGCCATTGGCCGCACGTTTCAATGCCATAACTGTGGTGTATAAGGCACCACCAACAAACGTCGAAATATAATAAGCAAAAGCAAAAAGTACAATGAGTAAAACCACCATAACAGCATAGGCTGCAGTGGTATTACTATCGTCTTTAATTAGCTGGTTTGGGGTCAGTTCACTGACAATCACTCTGTCATGGCTGTTCACACCACTTACAATACGAATTCTATTGCCTTGAATATCAACTCCACCACCTTGTTGAGCCAAATTACGAAGTTGACTATCAAGGCTATCAACAGTCAATAATTGGCTAGTGTTAGACAGTTGACTATTTAAATCATCTTTTTTGCTTTCATCGATTAGGTCGTAAGCATTATCTAAATAGTGATTGGCCTGAGTGATGAATTGCAGTTGATTCTGAATATTGTTAGAAATTAAGTTATTTGCATGTTGGTGATTTAGAAATATGGTTAATCCAATTATCATCAACATAGGAACTATAGCTAAAATACTAAATTTTGTTTTTAAAGTCATATGGATAAGATACTGGTCTATCCATCTAAATTTTACTTCTTTCATTCGTGCCTCTTATAGTATTGGGCTTGGTATTTAGCCTAGACAAGATATCAATCTATCGGTATCGGTTTGATTAACTTTAGCTTAAAAATCAAGGTTGAGCACATTTGCTTAATTAATAAACCAATAAATTGTATTTACGTAGATATTGATTGAGTGTACTCGTAGTTTTGCGTTTGCTCCACCAAATATGGTTGCCAGTATTAGCCGCAAATATTTTGCATTTCAAAAGTATCGTTAATCAATATTAGAGTTAGCTGACTAAAACCGCTTATAAGTGTCTAAATAGGTCTAGTAATCTGTTGGCTGCTAACGTAAAATTTGTCTCTTTTATTTTAATTGAACGAAAAATATCACTTAAGCCAGCTTAAAGGGTATTTTGACGTCTTACCTTCAAACATGATGGTAAAAATCGCATTAGTAATGCCCAGATGCAGTGGATGAATAAATGCAGCAGTTAACAGAGATCGTAGAACAAGCCTTAGCGGTGATAGAGCAGGCCAGTGATCTAAAGGCATTGGATGATATCCGTGTCGATTACCTTGGTAAGAAAGGTAAAATCACTGACATGATGAAAATGATGGGCCAATTAAGTGCAGAAGAAAAACCTGCCTTTGGACAAGCCGTCAACCAAGCCAAGCAAGCTGTACAGCAGAAGTTATCTGATCGTATAGAGGGTCTTAAGGCATCTGAACTTGAAGCTAAACTAGCTGCCGAGCAAATTGATGTGACTTTACCTGGCCGTACTATTGATAATGGTGGTTTGCATCCTGTAACCCGAACGATTGAACGTATCGAAACCTTTTTTGGTGAGTTGGGCTTTACAGTCAAAGACGGCCCAGAGATTGAAGATGACTTCCATAACTTTGATGCGCTAAATATTTCAGAACACCATCCAGCCCGTGCTGATCATGATACGTTTTACTTTAATCCAAAGGTCATGTTACGTACTCAAACTTCTGGTGTGCAAATTCGTACCATGGAGCATGAGCAACCACCATTGCGCATTATTTCTCCAGGTCGTGTTTATCGTAATGACTACGATCAGACCCACACACCTATGTTCCATCAAGTGGAAGGACTCATGGTTGCTGAAAATGTAAACTTTGCTGAATTAAAGGGCATTTTACATGATTTCTTACGTAACTTTTTCGAAGAAGATTTACAAGTTCGCTTCCGTCCATCTTATTTCCCATTCACAGAGCCTTCAGCTGAAGTCGATGTTATGGGTAAAAATGGCAAGTGGTTAGAAGTATTAGGTTGCGGTATGGTTCATCCTAATGTGCTTCGCAGTGTAGGGATTGATCCTGAGAAATACTCCGGATTTGCTTTTGGTATGGGCGTTGAGCGTTTGACCATGTTGCGTTACGGCGTAAATGATTTACGCGCCTTCTTTGAAAACGATTTACGTTTCCTTAAGCAATTTAAATAACGGAGCAATATTAGATGAAATTCAGTGAATCTTGGCTTCGTGAGTGGGTTAACCCATCTGTAAGTCGTGACGAATTATCACACCAAATTACTATGGCCGGTCTTGAAGTAGACGGTGTCGACCCAGTTGCTGCTGATTTTAGTGGCGTGATAGTGGGTGAAGTTGTTGAGTGTGGTCAGCATCCAGATGCAGACAAATTACGTGTAACTAAAATCAATGTCGGTGAAGCCGAGCTGATTGATATTGTGTGTGGTGCGCCCAATTGTCGTTTAGGACTAAAAGTGGCTGTTGCTATGGTTGGCGCTGTGCTGCCTGGTGACTTTAAAATTAAGAAAGCTAAATTACGTGGTCAACCTTCATTCGGTATGCTGTGTTCATATTCTGAACTTGGCATAGATATCGAAAGTGACGGCATAATTGAATTACCACTAGATGCTCCAATTGGTCAAAGTGTACGTGAGTTTTTAGATTTAGATGATGCCGTGATTGATGTCGATCTTACGGCTAACCGTGCTGATTGTTTGGGTATGGCTGGTCTTGCTCGTGAAGTGGGTGTATTGAATCGTCAAGCGGTTGTTGAGCCAACATGGCAAGCCGTTGAAGCGACGATTGAAGCGCCTATTGCCATAAATGTTGATGCTAAAGCAGCCTGTCCACGTTATTTAGGCCGTGTGGTTAAAAACATCAATGTTAAAGCTGAAACGCCATTATGGATGCAAGAGAAATTGCGTCGTAGCGGTATTCGCTCAATTGATCCAATCGTCGACATCACCAATTTTGTGTTGATTGAATTTGGTCAGCCAATGCACGCGTTTGATTTGAATACGCTTAATGGCGGTATCAATGTGCGTTTAGCTGATGGTGTTGAAAAGCTGACCTTACTGGATGGCAATGAGATTACCGTACCTAGCGATACCTTAGTGATTGCTGATGATAAACAAGCCATTGCATTAGCGGGTGTGTTTGGTGGCGAAGCAACCGGAGTCAGTGACACAACCAAAGATATTCTTTTAGAATGTGCTTTCTTCGCTCCGCTAGCTATCATGGGTAAATCTCGTCGCTTAGGCTTACACACAGACGCTTCACATCGTTTTGAGCGTGGTGTAGATCCACAGCTACAACACAAGGTAATGGACCGTGCTACCCGTCTTGTATTAGACATCTGTGGTGGCGAAGCGGGTCAAGTCATCGAAGCGCTTGCAAGCGAGCATTTACCGCAACCTGCTAACATTTTATTACGTCGTAGCAAATTAGATAAAACATTAGGCCATGTTATTCCTGATGCTGATGTAGTGGAAATTCTGACGTGTTTGGGGTTTAGCGTAACAGCAAGCAACACTGATTGGGCTGTGACAACTGCAACTTACCGTTTTGATATGGCAATCGAAGAAGATTTGATTGAAGAAGTTGCTCGCATCTACGGGTATGACAATATTCCAAATACAGCGCCACAAGCTGCATTAAATATGTCTGATCACAAAGAATCAAACATTCCACTTAAGCGTGTTCGTAACATGTTAGTGGCGCGTGGGTTCCAAGAAGCAATTACTTACAGTTTTGTTGATCCTAAAATGCAAGCCCTTGTTCACCCTGAACAAGAAACCATGATTTTGCCAAATCCAATTTCGACGGAAATGTCGTCAATGCGTTTGTCTATGTTTACCGGTTTATTGACTGCAGTGGGTTATAACCAGAGTCGTCAGCAAGGCCGTGTACGCTTATTTGAAACGGGTTTACGTTTTATTCCTGATGCAAATGCCGATGCTGGTGTTCGTCAACAAGCTATGATTGGCGCGGTGATCTCAGGGGTTCAGAATGATGAACATTGGTCAATGGAATCGAAAACTGTCGACTTCTTTGATTTAAAAGGTGATTTAGAAGCAATAATCGGCTTGACAGTTGCCGCTTCTGAATTTAGTTTTAAAGCAGCAACACATCCTGCGCTGCATCCAGGACAATGTGCTGAAATATTAAGAAATAATCGAGTCATTGGTCATATAGGTGCTATCCATCCTAGCTTGGAGAAGCCTTTTGGACTTAATGGTAAAACAATCGTTTTTGAGTTAGAACTGGACGCTTTATTACATGCCAGTTTGCCGCTAGCCCAAGCTGTATCTAAGTTTCCAGCTAATCGACGTGATATCGCCGTAGTTGTAGATAATAATGTATCTGCAATTGATGTTATTAATTTGATAAGAAAAGTTGGCGAAAATCAGTTGGTTGGCTTAAACTTGTTCGATGTATACCTAGGCAAAGGTGTAGAACCCGGCAAAAAGAGCTTGGCAATCGCACTTACGTTACAAGACACTACTCGTACGCTTGAAGAAAAAGACATTACCGCGACCATGGACGCTGTAATTTCTGCTCTGAAGACCGAGTTCAACGCATCGTTGAGGGATTAAAGTATGGCACTTACCAAAGCCGAAATGGCAGAACATCTATTTGAAACACTTGGCATTAATAAGCGTGTGGCTAAAGAGATGGTGGAGTCTTTCTTTGAAGAAATTCGTGAAGCACTCGAAAATGGTGAGCAGGTCAAGTTATCTGGTTTTGGCAACTTCGACCTTAGGGACAAGAATCAAAGACCGGGAAGGAACCCGAAAACTGGTGAAGATATTCCAATTTCTGCGCGCCGTGTTGTGACTTTCCGTCCTGGACAAAAGTTAAAAGCACGAGTAGAAGCCGCTAACGCTGGCAAGAAATAAATTCACAAGCTGAATTAAGCTTATCTGCTTTATGTAAAAAAATGAAAGAGCCACTCAGGTAGAGTGGCTTTTTTTTTGAAATTTGCCGTTCTAATTTTGCATGCTATGATCCGGTCGCAATTTTTTGATGAGGTTTTTCTTTTGGCTCGACAACAAAAACATTTTGATACTCGCTTTACCCTAGCGTTATTGCATCCGCGACTTTGGGGGACATGGCTGGCTATTTTTATATTATTTTTATTTGGCATTTTGCCTGCTGCCATCCGAGATCCTATAACCAGGCTATTGGCTAAGTTAGTTATGCGAGTTGCAACTAAACCCATCAACATCGCAACAATTAATATTAGAAAATGTTTTCCAGCATTAACGGATGCTGAAGTAGCGCGTTTAGTTGAACAAAATGTCGAGGCGTTTGTGTTAACCTTGCTGTCTCAAGCTGAGTTATTATTCCGCTCTGATGCACATATTCGGCGCCGGGTACAATTGCATGGTTTGAACCATGTTAATGCTGCTAGAGAAGCCGGTCACCCGATTATTTTTATCATGCCACACGTTTGGCCACTAGAGTATGCAGGCCTCAGGGTGAACATGGAGATCCCCATGGTCACTATGGCAAAAGCACATCGTAATAGTTTGTTTAATTGGTTAAGTAACCGTTTACGAAGCAGTCAGGGCGGTCGAGTTTATATGCGAGAAGCGGGTATAAGAGCGCTAATTTCTGAATTGAAAAATGATAATAGTTTCTTTTATTTGCCCGATGAAGACTTAGGCCCAGATCAAAGTGTATTTGCGCCATTTTTTAGCACTCAAAAAGCAACGCTTCCGGTAGTGGGTCGTTTGGCTAAAGCGGGTAATGCTAAAGTAATGGCTGTGCGTATTGGTTATGATAAAAAAGCCCGGGTATTTAATGCCACTATCTCAGCGCCTATCGATCCTGACACCATAGTCACAAAAGAAGATGAATCAATAGTGCTTAATCAGATTGTTGAGCAGGTGATTAATGCTTACCCTGAGCAATACATGTGGTTTTTAAAGATATTAAAAACCCGTCCTCCCGGCGAGGTCGAATTCTACTAAACTTATATTTGTAAAATGAGAATAAAACTAAGGGAACACCTTAATGGAATTTAACGATTTACTTTCCGCATTATCGTTTGTGGTATACACCTACGACAATCGGCCAATAACCTTATTACAAATCATTCAAGTACCGCTTTATATATTCTTAACGTGGTTGATTGTTACTCGATTAGGTAAGGTGATTGTGCGGGCGCTTAAAAAGCGTAATGTTAGCGCAGATGCCGTACATTTATTCTCACGCATGTATTTGGTATTGATGATTGCCATCTTGGCGATTACCAGTATGGATATTTTAAATATCCCCCTTACCGCATTTGCATTTGTATCTGGTGCGATCGCCATAGGTGTCGGTTTTGGCGCACAGAACATTATTAACAACTTTATTTCTGGTTGGATTTTAATGTGGGAGCGCCCGATCCGGATTGGTGACTTTTTAGAAGTCGGCGATGCCAGAGGTGTAGTTGAGTGCATTAATACTCGTTCAACCTTAATCCGTCGAAATGACGGAGTACACATGCTAGTGCCAAACAGCCAGCTGCTGGAAAACACAGTCACTAACTGGACGCTAATTGATAAGAATGCTCGTACCTTTGTGCGTGTCGGTGTGGCGTATGGCTCAGATGTACTGTTGGTGCAGAAGTTATTATTTCAGGTCTTAGATGAACGTGATGATATTTTGCCACACCCTAAACCTATCGTTCTGTTTGAAGATTTTGGTGATAATGCACTTATTTTTGATATGGTGTTTTGGGTCAATGCGGTATCTGAAACCGACATTCGCCGTCGCCGCAGTGAAATACGTTTTAGAATTTATGATTTATTCAATCAAAATGATATTTGTATTGCTTACCCTCAAAGAGATATTCATCTTGATGGTAATTTGACCATAAATCATAGCGATAAAAATTAATAAGTTGAGTTGGCAGCTGAGTTAAGTCATTAAAAAATGTGCTTTGACTCAGTTCGCAAATCCTTAGCATCGACTTGATAACGTATTTGTTCACTGAATTTATAGCAGGGTGAACCGAGATTTACATAAAAACATTCCAGCCGTACTTATCGTCTGGAATGTTTTTGTTTTCATGTTGCTATATTTGAATTGGGGTTACTTTATCGCTTTTGTATGTCTATCAAGTAAGTTTTGATTAATATCTGCCATCGACAAACCTTGATCTTCTAATAGCACGATTAAGTGATACATAAGATCAGAAGCCTCGTTAACCAATTCTTCTTTATCGTGGGTTGCCGCGGCGAGGGCCGTCTCCAAACCTTCTTCACCGACTTTTTGAGCAATACGTTTAGTACCACGCTCAAACAAGGATGCCGTATAGCTTGAATCTGCACTTTGTCCTTTACGCGAAATAATCACCTTGGTGAGATTATCGATAAAAGTATGTGCATTGCCATCAGGCCAGCAACTTTCTGTGCCTGTGTGACATGTAGGGCCGTTAGGGATCACTTGCACCAACAAGCTGTCATTATCACAGTCTTTATCAATCGCGATTAGCTGCAACGTATTGCCAGAGGTTTCGCCTTTAGTCCATAAACGTTGTTTAGAACGACTGAAAAACGTGACATTTTGACTGGTTAAGGTTTTTTCAAGCGCGGCTTTATCCATATAACCTAGCATGAGCACTTTGCCAGTTAAGTGATTTTGTACCACAGCGGGGATTAATCCGTCTTGTTTGTCCCAGGCTAGGCTTGCACTATCAAATGTTATTTGTGTCATCTTGACTCTCTTATGTTTGATACTGATTACAGTCGAATTGCAATGTTTTGGCTGTGTAGATACTGTTTTAATTCACCAATATCGATAATGCCTTTATGAAAAACACTGGCAGCTAAAGCCGCATCGACGTGAGCGAGTTCAAATACCTCTTTAAAGTGTGCCATGGTGCCAGCACCACCGGATGCAATCAAAGGCACATCACATATCGCGCGAACCATACTTAATTGCTTGATATCATAACCGCCACGCACACCATCTTGATTCATCACATTTAATACTATTTCTCCACAGCCGCGTTTTTGGACCTCTTCAACCCAATCCTGGGTAAACCATTGGGTATCCTTAGTGGCAGCCTCATCACCCGTAAATTGTTTTACTTTATAGCTGTTCGTTACGGCATCGTAGAAGGAGTCGATACCAATCACAATGCATTGGCGACCAAACTCGTCCTGTAAACGTGAAATAAGGCTAGGGTCTGACAGTGCAGGTGAATTGATTGATATCTTGTCGGCACCAAAAGCCAGCTTTTCACGAGCTTGTTCGATGGTTTTAATTCCACCGGCAACGCAAAATGGAATGTCAATTTGTTCAGCTACGCGACTCACCCAAGACTTGTCGATGACTCTGTCGTGAGCACTGGCGGTAATGTCATAAAAGACTAACTCATCAGCACCTTCGGCCGCATAACGCGCAGCCAAGGGGACGATGTCACCGACAATTTCGTGGTCGCGAAATTGAACGCCTTTTACTACTTTACCTTCACGGACATCAAGACAAGGTACTATGCGTTTGGCCAACATGAGATAGCCTCCTTGACGGAAAAGTTGTTAATCAGTAACGCTTTGCCAATAATAATGCCATTGGCTTTACTATCACGCACCGCAGCCACATCATCAAGGCTGGCAATACCGCCGGATGCTTGCCAACTAATTTTGGGGTAGGCAGTGCTTAGCTCCTGATATAAATCAGTATTAGCACCTTGTAAGGTGCCGTCGCGACTAATATCGGTCACTAAGGCATGTTGCAATCCTACCGTTTGATATTCAGCCACTAATGACTCTAACGATTTACCTCCACCAGTCTGCCATCCCGACACGGCAACTATTTTTTCGCCAGCGGCATTGATGTTGACATCCAATGCTAAACAAATCGCATCACTGCCATATTTAACAAACCAACTTTTAACCAGTTCAGGCTCTTTTACCGCTAAAGATCCAATGACTACCCGTTTTACGCCTAATGCTAATAGCTCTTTGACTTGTTCTTCGCTGCGAATGCCGCCACCCACTTGTATATCTGTGGTTAATCCTGCCACTAACTCACCAATTAAGGTTATCTGACGTTTAGCAGGATCTTTAGCGCCTGTTAAGTCAACAATATGAAGCAACTTAGCGCCTTGAGCTTGGTATGATTGCAGTTGGGCGAGGGGGCTTAAATCGAATGTGGTTTTTTGTTGATAATCGCCCTGGTATAAACGCACCACTTGACCATCAATTAAATCAATTGCTGGAATGATCATTGTGCTTTCCCCATATTTAAAAAGTTTTGTAAAATTTTTGCGCCTACGGCAGCGCTTTTTTCTGGGTGAAACTGCACCCCAAAAAAGTTACCTTTACCGATAGCTGCACTGAAGTTTTCACCATAGGTGCAACTGGCTAGGGTATATTCGCTAATGGGGGCACGGTAGCCATGAACAAAGTACACGTAACTTCCGTCTTCAATACCTTCAAATAAAGGATGGTCGCTCACGTTTATCTGGTTCCAGCCCATATGCGGAAGAGGCAGTCCTTTACTGTCTAAATCGCCAATGTCAGTGGGGACTAATCCTAAACAATTAATAGCTTTGCTATCGCGTCCACCATGTTCATTAGACACAGAAGCCAGCATTTGCATGCCTAGACACACACCCATTACTGGCTGGGTTAAACTGCATATTAAATCGACTAAGCCCTTTTGTTGTAACCCCGCCATTGCAGCACCTGCTGTGCCAACGCCAGGCAGTACTACTCTGGCGGCGCTACGAATAACATCAAAATCATCAGTTACCTTGATGTTGGCATTCAACCGTTCAAAGGCAAAGCGCACCGAGTTTAAATTGGCACAACCTGTATCGATAATCACGGTAAGATCATCATTGTTGTTCATTGAAGAAACCGCTAAATCTGTCACGTTAACTCCTTACAACACGCCTTTACTGGAAGGTAAAATGTCGCCTTCTACTTTCACTGCTTGACGCAGTGTACGGCCTAATACTTTAAACAAGGCTTCAACTTTATGATGGTCGTTGTCACCTTGCGAGCTAATGTGCAAGGTGCAGCGTAGTCCATCAGCAAATGAGCGGAAAAAGTGCGGCACCATTTCAGTGGCCATTTCGCCAACCATCTCACGCTCAAAATCGGCATTGAATTTGATAAATGGACGCCCAGAAATATCCATCAAGCATTCGCCATTAGCCTCATCCATTGGCAAACTAAAACCAAAACGCGCAATGCCTCGTTTGTCGCCTAAAGCTTGGCGAATCGCATCGCCAATAGCTAACGCGGTGTCTTCTACGCTGTGATGGTCATCAATTTCAAGATCACCATCAACATGTACGTCCATTTTAAAGTTGCCGTGGGTTTGAATTTGGTCAAGCATGTGATCAAAAAATCCAATGCCTGTTTCAATTTTCCCTTTAGATTGATTGTCTAAATCAATGGTGACTTTAATGTCAGTTTCTTTAGTGGTGCGAACAACTGTCGCTTGGCGGCCTTTACTTAATAACGCCTCACAAATGCTGTCCCAATCTAGATTTTGACGATCATATTGAAAGCTTTTTATGCCCATAGCATTTGCAAGCTCTACATCTGTGATGCGGTCGCCAATGACTGCTGACTCGGTAAAATCCACTCTACCTTCAGTTAAATAGCGTTTAACTAGGCCAAGTTTCGGTTTGCGACAACTACAGTTTTCATCATTAAAATGCGGGCAAATGACAACATCATCAAAGGTTACCCCTTGGCTTTCAAAAATTTGCATCATCATATTATGCGGAGCATCAAAGTCATCTTTCGGGAATGACGGTGTGCCTAAACCATCTTGATTACTCACCATTACCAGTCTAAAACCAGCTTTTTGCAGTTTTAATAACGCGGGGATTACCTGTGGTTCAAACACTAGCTTGGCTAGGCTGTCGAGTTGTTTATCAATTGCAGGCTCTTCGACTAATGTGCCATCTCGGTCGATAAAGAGGATTTTCTGTTTCATGCTGCCAACCTTAAAATGTGTAGGAATATTATTAGTTAATCTCAACTCGGGTTAAGAGGAATCAACGTGATTCTAAATATGTAATTGTTTCCAGTTAACGGTACAAAGCGCTGTTTAATAAGTATTTAACATCCCGAGCAGAGGTGACTTAGTTGCTGCTTAATAGCACTTCAACTAATTTGTCTGTTTGGGTGATAGAAGCAAAGCTAAACCGTATCGCATTGGCTAATCTTGGGTCTTTATACGCTCTGGCAACAATGCCATTGTCAGTTAATAATGTGGCGATTTTACTGACATCTTTAAACTGAGCTAACACGAAATTGCCGTTCGCATTGAGTACATTTGCCCCAATTTGAGTTAATACTTGCGTTAGTCGTTCACCTTGTTGATTAAGGCTGGCCACTTGTTGCTGCATTAACGTTATGCCATTTGAACTCAGTGCTTGTGTCGCTAATTCTGAAACAGGTAAGGGCACAGGGTAAGGCGCAATCACCAGCATCACTAAATCAATAATGGCTTCATTAGCTAGCATAAAGCCGCATCTAGCTCCCGCTAGTGCAAACGCCTTAGATAAGGTGCGTAACACCACAAGGTTAGGGTACTTTTCAAGTAAGTCTGCCACAGAATACTCTGGGCAAAACTCAATATAAGCTTCATCAATGACAACGATTGCTTGCGGCGCACTGATAATAGCTTGTTCAATATCGGCTTTGCTGATTATGGTTCCAGTTGGGTTATTAGGATTACAAATAAACACCAACTTGGCATTACCTATTTGCGTTGGCCAACTTTCAGGTAATTGATAATCGCCTGTTAAACTTAACGCTGTCACTCCCACGTTAAAGGTTGCAGCGCTGATAGCATACATGCCGTAGGTCGGGCCAAAAATAGCGATGCTGTCTTTACCTGGGATACAAAACGTGCGAATAAGTAATTCGATAGCTTCGTCTGCGCCACGACTAGCAATCAATTGACTGCTTGTCACGCCAGCATAAGCGGCATAAGCATTGATTAATGCCGGAGGCTGACATTCAGGGTAACGATTAAGCTTGTCTAAATCACTATTGTTAAACGGCGATTCATTAGCATTAATCCAAATGTCACCGCGGCCACCAATACGCCTTGCACTTTGATAAGGGGTTAATTGCAGTAACTCAGGTCTTGCGAGTTGTTTTACGTCAAATGTATTCATAGTGATTACCGTTACTATGCCAGGCTAGCTAAACGAATAGCCACCGCATTTTTATGTGCATCCAATAGTTCGTTTTCTGCCAAGGTCATTACCGCCTGACCAAGATTTTGTAACCCTTGGGCGCTAAGTTCTTGTACCGTAAAGCGGCGGCTAAAATCAGCTAAAGACAAACTGGAAACCGCACGGCTATACCCGTAGGTAGGTAATACATGATTGGTTCCGCTAGCATAGTCACCCACAGATTCAGGCGTATATGCGCCTAAAAAGACCGAGCCAGCGGCACGAATGGTATTGAGTAGCTCTCGGGGGGAGTCAGTTTGCACAATTAAATGCTCAGGCCCATATTGGTTTGACACCCGCACAGCTTGAGCTAAATCTGTTACCACCAGAGTGCGGCTACACTTTAATGCCTCTGCAGCAATGTCCTGTCTTGGTAACTGAGCAAGTTGAATAGACAGTTGCTGATTTACCGCTTGCGCCTGCTTTGCGCAATCAGTGACTAACATGACTTGTGAATCAACACCATGCTCGGCTTGTGACAGTAAATCCGCTGCGATAAATGCGGGGTTAGCTTTAGCATCGGCAATCACCAATACTTCAGAAGGCCCTGCAGGCATATCGATAGTGACACTGACGCGGCTATCTTGAGATACCAAACGCTTGGCTTCGGTAACGTAACGATTACCAGGGCCAAATATTTTATCCACTTTCGGAATCGACTCGGTGCCAAATGCCAAAGCCGCAATGGCTTGTGCGCCGCCAACCTGATAAATGTCAGTGATACCACACACTTTTGCGGCGTAAATAATGGCATCGTTGATTGGTGGTGGGCTGACTAATACACGCTTTTCACAGCCCGCAATTCTGGCCGGTAAAGCCAGCATCATCACGGTGGATATTAAAGGTGCAGTGCCGCCAGGAATATATAAGCCGACTTTTTCGATTGCTTCAGAACGTAACTCGCATCTCACGCCCGGCTGGGTTTCAATATCGACAGGCTTAAAAGCTTGCGCGTTATGAAAGGTCTCAATATTGGCCGTTGCTTGTGCAATAGCTTGTTTCACCTTGCTTGAGACTCTAGCGCAAGCTAAGTCAATTTCTTGCGCCGACAAAGCTAAATCATCAACTAATATGCCATCAAACTGTTGATTAAACTTAGTAATGGCGGCATCACCGTCTAATACGACTTGTTCTATAATACTTCTTACTTTTTGTTCAACGCTGTTGTCGCCAATCAAAGGTGAGCGTTGCAATGCAGCAACCTGCTGAGAAGTCGTTAAACCTTCCCAGTCAAGTATTTGCATCGGTGCGGCTGGTTGTGATGTTTGTGTCATTGGCATCGACATTACCCCATCATTTTTTCAATTGGCATCACCAATATTGACGTCGCACCTAAAGCGGTCAATTGCTCCATGGTGTCCCAAAATAAATCCTCTGTGCTGACCGCGTGAATTGCCACTCGGTTAGTATCATCATTAAGCGGTAACACGGTTGGATTTTCTGCGCCTGGTAGTAATGCAACGATTTGATCAAGTGTTTCAGTTGGCGCGTGTAATAAAATATATTTACTTTCACGTGCACGGATCACGCCATTTACACGAGACAAAATTTTATCAATTAGGGCTTGTTTTGATGGAGTTTGTGGCTGGTTTGATTGAATAATACAAGCCATCGAGCGGTAAATGACTTCTGTTTCATATAAGCCATTGGCTTCAAGTGTTGCACCTGTTGACACTAAATCACAGATGCCGTCAGCAAGGCCTGCGCGAGGGGCAACCTCAACCGAACCTTTAAGCATACAATCACGGTAGTTTATGCCTTTTTCTTGCATGAATCGGCGCAAAATGTTCGGGTAAGAAGTGGCAATGCGAAGTCCTTCTAACGATTGCGCATCGTTGTAGCTAAACTCATTCGGGACGGCTAACGATAACCGGCATGCACCAAAATCAAGCTCACGTAATTTGATACAATCAGCAGGTTTATTCACTAGCTGGCGCTCTAGCTGTTCTTCTTCTAGAACATTCTCACCAATGATCCCTAAGTCAACAACGCCATCCATCACTAAACCTGGGATATCATCATCACGCACTCTTAATAAATCGATTGGCATATTATCGGCGTGGGCAATAAGGCGTTGCTCGTTAACAGTGAATTTAACACCACAGCTTTTTAACAGTTGCTGCGACTCTTTTGATAAACGACCAGACTTTTGAATGGCAATTCTTAAACGGTTTGATTCAGTCATTAGTAAACACCTATAAGTAAAATTAAAATATAAAAACAATTAGTTAAAATAAAAAGTTAAAATAAGAAAAACAAAAAACCCCTGAAATTTCTTCCAGGGGTTTGTGATAGTTTCACCGCCGGAAGGGAAATAAACCCTCGGCAGTAAGCATCCGAAGGCTACCGCATATGGTGGTGATGATGAATTGCAGTTAGTTGGATGTTCATGTTGTGTTTCTCTTGGTTAAAACAGCTTCAAAGCTGTTTTTTAAAATTCATATTAAGTTCTGTGCTAAATGCTGGTGAACTTGTTGTGCTTTAAAACTTAACCGCTAATGAGTTTGTTTGCAATAGCGAATAAAGCAATTTTGTAATTTTTTTACCAAGTATTATGCAATAAGATATAAAAAGTACCTGAAACCTGAAGTTTCAATCCATAATGGTGAATCATTATGTTGAATAAGTATATTCAAGATAAAGCAAACATCAAAAAGCCGTAAATCTGAAATTGTGCTATATTCGAAATATATTTATATCAAGGTGATACAAAATTTTTCACCTTGGACATCAACAATAAATCAACTTAGTTTCTGTTTTAGTATTTCCAGAAATATTATAGAACTCTTAAGGAGAGTAAATGAAAGTTGTTATCCCCGTAGCAGGACTAGGCACTCGGATGTTGCCAGCAACTAAGGCTATTCCTAAAGAGATGTTACCTTTAGTTGATAAGCCATTAATTCAATATATTGTTGATGAATGTGTTAGTGCAGGCGTAACCGAAATCGTGTTGGTTACCCATGCCAGTAAAAACGCAATTGAAAACCATTTCGATAAATCCTATGAACTGGAATCGACTCTTGAAAAACGTGTTAAGCGTCAGCTATTACATGAAGTACAGTCTATTTGC
Source organism: Shewanella aestuarii (assembly GCF_014647215.1). Classification (GTDB taxonomy): domain Bacteria; phylum Pseudomonadota; class Gammaproteobacteria; order Enterobacterales; family Shewanellaceae; genus Shewanella; species Shewanella aestuarii. The sequence goes on along the minus strand of NZ_BMOT01000001.1, from coordinate 780,863 downwards.
CCCAAAAACGTTACTATCATGCATGTGCGCCAAGGTGAAGCAAAAGGCTTAGGTCATGCTGTATTGTGCGCAAAACCTTGTATTGGTGATGAACCATTTGCAGTGGTGTTACCTGATGTTATTTTAGACAGCTATTCAGCGGATCAACGTACTGAAAATTTAGCATCTATGATCGCAAGATTTAAACAAACTAAAGCAAGTCAGATCATGGTCGCGCCAGTTCCTGAAAAGGATGTCCATAAATACGGTATCGCAGATTGTAATGGAGAGAAAATTCTTCCTGGTCAATCAGCTAAGATAACTCGCATGGTTGAGAAACCGAGTCAATCAGAGGCTCCATCAAATCTGGCTGTTATTGGTCGTTACGTATTATCAGAAAAAATATGGGCTTTACTTGCTAAAACTCCCCCAGGGGCAGGTGATGAGATTCAGTTAACTGATGCCATTGATATGTTGATAGCTTCTGATTCTGTTGAAGCATTCAATATGACAGGTAAGTCACACGATTGTGGTGATAAATTAGGTTATATGAAAGCATTTGTTGAATATGGATTACATGATCCCAAGTTAGGTGAAATATTCAAAAATGATTTAGCAAAATTACTTGAACAGTATTAAAAAACTCTTCGACTTAAAAGTAAGACTTAACCTTTTTTAAGTATAACAAGAAGCATCATCTTAAAAAGTCCAAGCCGTTATGCTTCAACGACTTGGACTTTTTAGTTTTAATTTGACAAGTTGCACAGCAAATCGCCATTTAAGCATTTCAAGTTAACTTTTACTTGCAAGCCGTGGTTATCACACTTACTATAGCGACCGCTTTGTTAGGAAAGCATTATCTGTACACCCGTAGCTCAGTTGGTTAGAGCACTACCTTGACATGGTAGGGGTCGGTGGTTCGAGTCCACTCGGGTGTACCAATTTTATTTCCTTAAGCATCCCAAAATACACCCGTAGCTCAGCTGGTTAGAGCACTACCTTGACATGGTAGGGGTCGGTGGTTCGAGTCCACTCGGGTGTACCATTTCTTGTTTTAACGCCTTGCTTTAAATCCTCGCTTTATCAATAGGTTTTAATCTTTTATATTAATTCTGTCTTGAATTAAAACAAGCATGTACTTAATGTTATTGTTAACAGCAACTTCTATTGTTGTTTGAAAATATCATCATCCACAGTGTTAAAAATTCAAATCCAGATACCATCATCCCAACAATTAGATTTATTCTTTGTACCCATTTCTAGCCAAGTATGCAGAGATATGATTGTCTAAATTGCAAAGCTAGAATTTTGCATTCCAATTTGGTTAATCAAGGGTTGCTAAACACTGAAGTCAGATGACTGGGTGATGTGGTGAGTAAATTGATAGTTTTCTACTAACGCACATTTAACCTTTGCCAAAACGACAGAACGGTTTGGCTTAAAACTTACGCTTGTAATCAGGTTCGGAGGTTGTTTTGTGATAACTACAAAAGCAAAAAAAAAAGGTAAACCAAAGTGGTTTACCTGCATACGGGAAAGGTTTAAAGCTAAAATGATGGGTCAAATATCATTAAGTAAACACATAAAATGTATAAAGAGTGTGTAGAACATGTACATGCTACAAGCTGATACTTAACTGACCATTAATTAGAAATTAAACGCTTCACTTTGTTGCTTTTTCATCTGTTTCTTATTTTGAATCTAGGTTCTTGTGTTAGCTAAGCATCAACGCAAGCATTGACCTCGATTCAATTTGATTAATTTATCTAAAATATGTTCGCCATCCATACGAATACCATTGTGTTCATATTCTGAAGTTAACCAGTACTTTAAGTTACCAACTTGTTTTGCCGTTTCTAAGCTATATTGCATTTCAACAAACATATCTTCGCTGTATATTGCTGCCGCAAGTGGCACTTTGTTATTGGCCAATTGTTCTAAATTATACAGTGCGGGCCAATCTTTTTTTGCAGCTAAAAGATCTGCAGCGGCGTTTAATGGTTGCAATCCTGCAAATTGATTAAACATCCATGGATAAATCATCTCACCGGTAAATAACAAGGGTTTATTCGGTTGATAGTGAAATTCAGGGTAGCTGTCTCGCACTCGATGGGCCGCCCACTTAGAGGCACTTTGTTGGCAGTAAATTGATTCATGCAGTAGAGCAAAAATAGGGTTAGTGTTGTAATCTAAAAATTGGCTAAATTGATGTAAGAATAATGGATTGACTTCAATGCCATGACGAGTGTCGATAAGGGCTTGCTCTAATAAATAGTAAACTGCTTCTGGACCTTGTTCCATGCCTAAATTGATGCCGAGTAATTGGAACATTTCAACAGTGAGTTGCTCTCCAGTGGCTAAATACACTTTATGCTCATACAAATGCTGCGCTATGTTGTCAACCAGTGTTCTTGCATCGGCAAAACGTTTAAAGAAGTCAGTGTTTTTGGCCAATACCCTTTGGTATGTTGCCTGATACACCTCATCTGCGCTGCGAGTTAAAGAGGGAATGCCGCCAGTAATATAGGCTTCTTTAACACCTTCCGGCGCGGCTGATAAATAATGTAATACACAAAATCCACCAAAGCTTTGGCCTAAAATTGTCCAGGGCTCGTTTGCTGATAATTTAGTTCGGATAAGTTCAGCATCACGAATGATATTGTCAGCCCGAAAATGGCTCAAATATTCAGCTTGCTGACTAGCATTCATATAACTTAGTGCTACAGCATTTATTGGCGTTGAAAGACCTGTGCCACGTTGATCAAGTAATAATACCCGATACTCTTGTAGGGCTCGCTTTATCCAACCGCTGTTATTGATAGGTCTGGCGGCACCAAAGCCTGGACCGCCTTGAAAAAATACTAAATAAGGTAATGCTTTATGCTGATTTTCTACACTGACTATTTCACGGGCAAATATGGAAATTTGCTCACTGGGACTTTGTTGATAATCTAGCGGGACAGAAAAGGTGTGTTTGTGAACAATAATGTCACTTAAGGTCTGTGATATATTCATGTGAGCTGTTCGTTATTGGTTTTAGATTAATTGTAAGTGGCAGTTTAGGAGAACTCAATCAATCTGGGGGATTAAATTTAAGTAAATTGGTATCAAGATCAAGTTAGCAAAGGTAAAATTAGCGAATAATAAAATGTGTATTTTTGCATTTAGGAGTGTGCTTTATGAAGTATCAAATCATACCTGTAACCCCGTTTCAGCAAAATTGTAGTGTGATTTGGTGTGAAACTACTCTTAAGGCTGCTGTTGTCGATCCTGGTGGCGACATTGAGCGTGTGTTAACTGAGGTGAATAAACTCGGGTTAACAGTTGAAAAAGTATTATTAACCCATGGCCATATTGATCATGTTGGTGGCGCAAACAAACTCGCATTGCATTTAAATGTGCCCATAATTGGCCCTCATATTGCGGATAAATTTTGGTTGGACAGCTTACCTAAGCAAAGCCAAAATTTTGGGTTTCCTGCAGTTGAAGTATTTGCTCCCAATCAATACTTAACTGACGGTGAAGAGGTTAACGTGGGGGAGCAATCTTTATCTGTGATCCATTGCCCAGGACATACACCAGGACATATCGTGTTTTATTCTAAGGTGTCAGGTATTGCTTGGGTTGGTGATGTGCTTTTTAGAAGTTCGATTGGCAGAACCGATTTTCCACAATCAAATCATCAAGATTTAGTGAATTCAATTACACAGAAACTTTGGCCTCTTGGCAACCATGTCAGTTTTATTCCTGGACATGGCCCAATGTCGACATTTGCTGAAGAGCGTGAGCATAACCCGTTTGTCGCTGATCAACTATTAGGTTAGTCGCGGCTTATCAGAACCTTAGGATTAGGCTTATTGAATATTAACCATGTTGTAGACTTCTCATCCTTGTTGCACTCTGTTAGGTTAACTTAAACACAATAGAATGCCTTGGGTTATTCATGCGTCAACATTTGGTCGATTTATTAGATGTCTGGCAAGCTGATTATCAAGATGATTGGGTTGTTGCGATACTTACTCATGTACAAGGGTCTTCTTATCGAAAACCTGGTGCAATAATGTTTTTCCACCCTTTGGGTAAAACCTTGGGCATGTTAAGCGGTGGTTGTTTAGAAGCCGATTTACGTCGCCATGCCCAGCGAGCCATTCAAACTCAGCAAGTCATTCAACTCACGTATGATGCTACCGATGAGTCAGATACCAGTTACCAGTTAGGTTGTGGTGGCATAGTCAACATCATGATGTTGCCGCTGACTTCAGCCAATCACTATCTTGGATTACAGAAACTTTATCACGATCTCAATAGTGGCAAGTCGGGTGAGTTTGAAATTGATATTGTCAATAACGGCACCTCAGCAGCAAAGGTGAAAGCTCGATGGCTGGTTAAGGATAAAGCGGAACAAATCAGCAAAACCACTTTTGTCGCAGCAAAACACAATGCCCCCATATCATTAGCCATCTGTGAAATTGATCCCCCTGATTTAGATACTCACTCAGATGTTTATAATCCTTCGTCTATCGAGTTATCAAAGCGCGAAGCTATAAGTCTTAACCTCAATCAGGCTCCATCAAAGGATGTTAAAGTGTCTCTTACAAAGACAATAGCAGCAGTGCAAAGTGATTCTGCGCAATGTGAAGGGCATTTAATCATTCCCATGTCGCCTCCAATTCATTTAGGTATTTTTGGTGGTGGCCTTGATGCAGAGCCTATAGCACAAATTGCGCAAACCTTAGGATGGAAAGTAACCATTTTTGATGAGCGCACCGCTTATGCGCGCCAATATGATTTCCCACGTGCCAATATTATGAAAATGCCCTGTGATGCCGTTAATGGAGACATTTATCAAAGCTTAGATGCCGCATTTGTCATGAATCATAATGTCAGTCTAGATGCTAAAGCCCTTAATCAATTGGTGAAATTTAACCTTGGTTATATTGCATTACTTGGGCCAGTTCATCGGCGAGATAGAGTATTACATGCTGCGCAATTGTGCTTGACAGATTTTACAGGCTATTTCTCAGCTCCTGCAGGTTTAGCCTTGGGCGGCGAATTACCCAGTTCCGTGGGATTAAGTATTTTGGCTCAATGTCATGGTATTTTGCATGCTAGTCAGAACATTAGCTTAGATAAAGTGATGCTGAAATAATGCAACAGTTCTCCCCAATATCATCCATCGAAGATAAACCCCAAAAGGCGGTGGTAGTTATTTTAGCTGCCGGTGAAAGTCGTCGTTTTGACGGAATAAAGCAGTTGGCAATGCTCGATAAAAATCGACTGATGCTTGGACAAACATTAGATGCGTTAAAGCAAATGCAGAATATGATCGTTCAGCAGTGTAAAACAGATGATGCTTTACCAGTCAATTTAGCTCACATAGCCCTAGTGTTAGGCGGACATCATCAGCAAATTATGTCAAATCCACTTTTGATGTCTTCATTTCAACAAGTTGAAGTAATTCATAATCATCAATGGCAACAGGGATTATCGAGTTCAATACATAGTGCAGTACATTTTGCCCAAAACCAGCAAGCAGATGCGCTAATGTTAGTGTTAGCGGATCAAGTGGCGTTGAAATCAAATGATTATCTTGCAATATGGCAAGCATTTATCGATGGCGGGCAAACAACCGGTGCATTTTATCAGCAAGATGTTGGTGTGCCCGCTATATTTTTAAAGGACGACTTTAAGCCGTTATTGGCGTTAACCGGTGATGTCGGTGCTAAAAAAATATTAAAAACAAGACTTCAATCAAATAGCTTAGTGTGTGTCGACTTAGCGCAAGCAAGTATTGATATTGATACCCAAGCCGATCTAACCGTGTGGTTGGCAAACAAGGAGTAACAGATGACAATTCCAGCCCAAACATTAGTAGTTAATGGTAAAAACTTTACCATTAACGCTGACCCCAACATGCCCGTTTTATGGGCATTACGTGACATTATTGGATTAAGTGGCACGAAATTCGGTTGTGGTTCCGGTCTTTGTGGTGCTTGTACTATTCATGTTGATGGTGAACCAATGCGTGGCTGTTTAACCAGCTTAAAACAAGTTGTCGGTAAACAGGTTACCACCATTGAGGGTGTAGAAGCTGAGCAGTTAAAAACCAAATGGGCTGAGCATAACGTACCGCAATGCGGTTACTGCCAAGCTGGGCAAATTATGTCAGCAGCAGCCTTGTTAGCAAAAACACCTAAACCGACAGATGGACAAATTGACGAGGCGATGGCTGGCAATATTTGTCGCTGCGGCACTTATCCACGGATCAAGGCTGCGATTAAAGCTGCCGCTACCGAAAATGCGGAGGCTTAACATGACAACATTTACAGCAGTTGAAAATATTAGTCGCCGTGATGTTTTAAAATTATTTGGTGCAGCCGGTGGTGGGTTAGCTTTAGGAGCAACGGGGCTCGCGTGGAGTCCGATGGCACTGGCGCAAGATAAGCAAGCCATGATGAATCTATTTATCGCGATAGGTGAAGATAATAAGGTGTATTTAACCTGCCATAGGTCTGAAATGGGTCAGGGGATCCGCACTGGGATCCCACAGATTTTGGCTGATGAATTAGAAGCCGATTGGAATAATGTGGTCGTTATTCAAGGCCTAGCGGACAAGCGTTATGGTAGCCAAAATACCGATGGTAGTCGCAGTATTCGAAAGCATTACACCCGTATGCGTCAAATGGGTGCGGTGGCTCGGACCATGCTTGAACAGACTGCTGCAGATAAGTGGCAAGTGCCGGTGTCTGAGGTCTATGCCAAATCAGGTAAGGTATTTCACAAAAGCTCAAATAAAAATCTGACCTTTGGCGAGTTGGCCCTAGATGCGGGTAAACAAACGGTACCAGCAATAGAGTCGGTCAGGTTAAAGTCTGATAGTGATTTTACCCATATTGGTCAGTCCAAAACCATTGTTGATATGCAAGACATGCTAAACGGTAAAGCTATTTATGGGTATGACATCAAGTTAGATGGCATGGTGTACGCCAGTATTAGCCGACCTCCAGTATTAGGCAGTGATGTGGCAAGCCTGGATGATAGTGACGCGCGTAAAGTTGTTGGCGTTATTGATGTCATTCAATTGCCTGTTCCCAAAGGCGCTCCCGTTTTTCAAGCCCTGGGTGGCGTCGCCGTTATTGCAACCAATACTTGGAGCGCAATGCAGGGGAGAAAAGCACTAAAAGTGAGCTGGACGGCTTCAGTGAATGATCGCCATGACACCGACAAATATATGGCTGAATTAGTGGATAAAGTGAAACAGCCGGGTAAAGTGATGCGCCAACGAGGTGATAGCGTTAAAAATTGGCCTAAGGAATCCACTTTAAATGCAGTCTACACAGTACCTTATCTTACCCATGCCATGATGGAGCCACCTGTTGCTACTGCACATGTGACTACAGAAGGATGCGAGCTATGGTCATCAACTCAAACGCCGCAAAGCACTCAACAAAATGTTGCTGGGGCTTTAGGGCTTAAAGAAGAAAATGTCAAAGTGAATGTCACCCTATTAGGCGGCGGTTTTGGGCGTAAATCGAAACCCGACTTTAGCGTTGAAGCGGCCATTTTGTCACAACGCCTTAATAAACCAGTAAAAGTATCCTGGACTCGTGAAGATGAAATTCAGCATGGTTATTATCACGCAATCAGTGCACAGTTTTACCAAGCTAAGTTTGATGGCAACAACAAGGTTGATGCTTTACTCGCACGAACGGGGTTCCCATCTATTAGTTCAACCTTTGCAGAAGGGGTTGATATGCCCTCTGCAGGCGAGTTGGATCTTGGCTTTACAGATGTACCGTTAGCATTACCTCAAATTCGATTAGAAGCGGTGAAAGCGGTTGCCCGTACTCGCATCGGTTGGATGCGCTCAGTGTGTAATATTCAGCATGCTTTTGGTATTGGCAGTTTTGTTGATGAGTTAGCCGTAAAAGCCAATAAACCGTGCATTCAAATGTGGCGTGAAATGCTCGGCACAGCCCGTAAAGAAACATTTGCAAACCAAGGTTTTAGCTATGGCAATTATGGTGAAGAATTAGCCGACCATCCTGTTGATGTTGCTCGATATCACCACTTGCTTAATGTCATGGAAGCCGCATTAGCCAAACAGCCACAAGTGGCTAAAAATCAAGGTTGGGGATTTGCTATTCATCGCAGTTTTGTAAGCTATGTTGCTGTGGCAACTTTAGTGGAAGTGGTTGATAACAAATTACAGGTGCTGAAATCGATAGCCGCTATTGATGCTGGTTTAGTGGTTAACCCTGATAGGGTGAAATCACAAACCGAAGGCGCGATAATTTTTGGGTTAAGTTTAGCCATGATGGGTGAAATTAGCTTTAAAGACGGTAAGGTTACCCAGTCAAACTTCCATGATTATCCTTTGCTTAGATTGCCACAATGCCCAGATATTGAAGTGATATTAGTTGAGTCAAATGCCAAGCCAGCTGGTGTCGGTGAGCCAGGAGTTCCACCTGTTGCGCCAAGTTTAACCAATGCGATTTTTGCCGCTACAGGAAATCGTTATCGTGATTTACCGTTAAATAAGGTGTTATCCGTGTAGGGGAGATCCAATCAGATTTCCCTGTCAGTTTTAGTGTAAAACTGTGAGCTAACCGACTCACGTTTATGTCAATCTGGCCGATAATAAAAGCCTAGGTGGTATGGGTCAGCACCTAGGCTTTATCTGTTTATATGTGCGTAATAAGGGTGTGTTAAAATAAGTTGCTGCGCTACTTAAAGTAAAAAATAATATTACACTATACTTTGGTTCAGCTTTATCTGTTTGCATAATAATTACTAGGGAAATCTTATGAAACAAATTCAGTTTCGTAAAGTCGATGCCATGCTGATCAAACTCAGTTTGAACGGCAAGTTTTGGGTTGTTTGTTCATTAGTTACACTAATTACACTCGCCATAGCTGTTTTAAATCAACAGCATAATCAAAAAATCATTCAAGCAGCCTCTATGGCTCAAGTTACCGCCAGTGTTCAGGCATTTGCCGATGCGGCAACTAACCAGCAATTATCATCCGATCAATTAGATCAGTTTGTTCGAGATAATCAATTATCTTTGGTGTCACGTTCAACATCTTCTCGACAGGGGGATGCGATTACCGTAACTGCGCCAGTGGGTGATGAATATTTGTCATTGACCAAGAATGTAACACAATGGGAGGAATCGCAATCGGATAGCAGTCTATTTTGGTATGCCTTGTTAGGTTTATTGCCATTGTTCCAATTGTGCTATTGGATCTCGACCTCATTGGGAGGCGGACTATGGGATATGTATGTGGCGATTAAACGCTTAGCGGACGGGAACTTAACTCAACGTCTCAACTTTTTTGGTACTGATGATTTTAGTTTGATTGCTAAAGAGATTGACCGCTGTGCTGATAACATGAGCGAGATGGTGACCGCGATTGGCGAAAATGCCAAAACCTTGGCCATGGCAGCAACCACTTTTAGTCAACAAGCCAGTACAAATGATGACTTAATCAAACAGCAACATCATTTTTTGGATTCTGTGTCGCATTCAATGGAGCAAATGACGGCAGCCATTTCGGATGTGTCTCACCATGCTTCAACGACCTCCGGTCATACAAAAGAAAATGCTAATCAGGTGAATGAAAGCCGTAAGAAAATTAAAGATGCTGAGCAACGTATCAGCTATTTAACGGCTAGGATCTCCGAAGCATTTGCATCCGTTGAACAGTTATCAAAAGATGCGACTCAAATTAATGCCGTGGTGACTACCATTAATGGTATTTCCGAACAAACTAACTTATTAGCGTTAAATGCGGCAATTGAAGCCGCGCGCGCAGGTGAGCAAGGTCGTGGTTTTGCTGTCGTAGCGGATGAAGTGCGTACGCTTGCGGGTAGGACACAAAACGCGACCGTTGAAATTCAAACCATGATTGAAGGCTTACAAAAAGGGTCTACTAAGTTAACGCAAATCACCAATGACATTGTCAAACAAGCCGATGAGGGTAGTACCAGTATTATGGCTGTGGGTGAAGAGATCACTCATATGGCTGATTCAATCAATGCAGTATTTGATATGAGCAGTCAGATAGCCGCGTCAGCTGAAGAACAAAGTGTGGCATCAGCTGATATTGTGTCACAAGTGAATGAAGTGAGAAGTCAATCGAATACCATTTTAGCCAACGCGAATCAGGCATTGGTGATTGCTAAAGATTTAAATGTGTCTTCTAAAGGGCTAAGCCAAATTTTAACTCAGTATCGTACGGCTTAACATATTCAAACGGTTAACTAAAAGGCTCTGATATGCAGAGCCTTTTTTATATTAATTAATCTTAATCTGCTAAATAATAAGCAATGGTTGATACGACTCGTACACGTTTGATATGTGGGTTGTTTTTATCTCTATCGCCAATAGAAAATTGACCTTGAGAAGCATTCTTGATTTTACCTAATCGGCTGTTAGAGTCCGCAGCAAACTTCTCAGCAACCATCCGAGCATTAGTGGTGGATTGTTCTATCATCTGTGGCTTTACATCATTTAACCGACTGAAAATATATTCAACCTGAGCGTTGTAATCATTTTGACTAAACACTATGCCTTTTTTCCCAAGTTCGGTAATTTTAGGCATAGCATCACGAACCAATGCAATACTACTTGAATAAACTGTGATGGTTTGTAGCGCGGTATAGCGAAACTCAAAGTCTTGTTGTCCACCATATTGTTGAGCTAATTTGTCGTTGATTTTTGGCGAAGCATAACTGACTTCATTAGCGGCAATATTTTGTGATGCTAAAAAAGCAATAATTTGTTGTGCCTGTTCATCGATTTGATTATATAAATTTTCAAGATCGTTATCGGCTGCTGTAAATTGAATTGGCCAAATAACAATGTCAGCAGGAAATTCAGCCTCAGCAAGCCCTTTAACCGTGACATTGCGGTCATAAGTCTTTACCTCTAACAATGCTTGCTTAATGAGTAATCCAAAAATGGTAAAACTGATTACAAGCATTAGCCCTAGAATTGTTGCAGTGGATTTTTGCATTAATGCTCCTTAAATTAACCATTGGCAGAAGGTTTATTAGCTTATCAAAAAATTTTCAATTGCGATTTCAATATATCTAGCTAAGCTTGTCCTGTACAGGTTTCAAAGGATTGAAAATGTCAGTGATAATTAAATCTAACGATCAAGACCAAATTAAATTTGTTTTTATATCTAAGTTAACTCAATGGCGTAAAACAATTTTTGAACGGGTGTTCACTGTTTTAGCCCTCTTATGTTTTCCGGTTTATATCAGCAGTGTTTACTTATGTATTAACATTGGCCACTGGGATCTTGTGGTATTCGACACCCTTGTTTACAGCCTATTTTTGTTAATCACTTTTGCCAGCGTTATACCATTAAAAGTCAGATTTATACTCGGCAGCACTATGACTTATGTTATTGGTGTGGCCTATTTATTTGTGCTTGGCCCAGCTGGTGCGGGCTATTTTTGGTTATTCATTTACCCTCTATTAAGTTGTGCGCTGCTGGGGACTAAATCAGGGTATATTGCCCAAATCATTAATTTTTTGACTCTTGCCATCATTGGACTTTTTTATTATTACCATTGGCTGTCCTGGCCAAATATTCAGGGATATTCATTTTTTATCTGGTGTGTTATTGCCATAATTTTTATGGCGACAAATATTGGTGCTATGTTGATTTTTGGTTATTTATTATCGATAACCGCTAAAAACTTAACTCGGACCCTCAATTCAAGATATGCATTGATTGTTGGATTAGCGACTGCATTAGAAGGAAGTAACCCTGATGTGCAGCAACATATACATCGTGTCGCAATGTATGTGAAGGTATTAGCAGAACAAGTCTCTGAATCTGCAACCCATGAAAAAGATGTGATAACTAATATTGATAATCTAATGCTTGCTAGTATGTTGCATGATGTTGGAATGCGCGATGTCCCAGAAGCATTATTGTCTAGTGAAAAAAAATTATCGTTAGATGACGTTGAACTTATTAAACGCCACTGTGTAGTTGGGACAAATATTATTAAAGACATGCTTAGATGTGACAGTGATTGTAAAATGTTGTCTATGGCGAAGGATATTGCCTTGTATCATCATGAAAATTGGGATGGTTCTGGTTATCCACAAAATGTGGTTGGCGCTCTTATCCCTTTAAGTGCGCGAATTATGCGCCTAGTAGATGTTTATGATGGCATGACAAGCCCACGGCAATACAAAGAAATGAATGGTCATATTAAGGCGGTTGAGTATATTACCCAACAATCAGGACGTTTATTTGATGCAAACCTTGTGAGGGCATTCTTATTAGTAGAGAAAGACTTTGCTAAATTGAACCCCAAAAGCACGGCATGATTGGTGGTTAAGTTAATTTCAATCTCTAAAATTATTAGAGATTGGCCTAGCAATTATCTTATCGCAAGCTGAAGCATGTTTGTTTAAGTTTGTGTTTTTATTGTCTGATAGATTATTTAGCGATTAAAAATAAAAAACCAGCATTAGATGCTGGTTTTTCTGCTAAAACCATTACAACTTATTTATTGGCAAGTTTTGCTTTACGATCACGAGACGCCTCAGCCAGTTCTCGCAATAATTTTTCTGAATCTTCCCAATGTAAACAGGCATCGGTAATACTTTGACCGTAGGTTAAAGGCTGACCTTCAACCACTTGTTGATTACCCTCTATCATAAAGCTTTCTGCCATGATCCCGGCAACCGCAGTTGAACCATCACGAAGTTGAGCCATAATGCTATCGGCCACATTCAGCTGATTCTTATGCTTTTTCTGGCTGTTGCCATGACTAAAATCGACCACAATACGCTGACTAACGCCAACGGCTTCTAACTGCTGGCGAACAATTTCAATATCACTGGCTTCATAATTAGGCTGTTTACCACCACGTAAAATGATGTGGCCGTATGGATTACCGTGAGTTCGGTATACTGCCATTGCACCATCTTTATCTGGAGAATAAAAAATATGCGGTACCTGTGCAGCACGGACAGCATCAACAGCAATATTGATATTGCCATCGGTGCCATTTTTAAAACCAACAGGACAAGATAACGCGGAAGCCATTTCACGGTGAATTTGGCTTTCGGTGGTACGAGCACCAATAGCGCCCCAGGTGATCAAATCAGCGATATATTGACCGTTTACCATGTCTAAAAACTCAGTCGCAATCGGTAACTTCAATTCAGTAATTTGCTGTAACAGTTGACGCGCCATGCGTAAGCCTTTGTTAGGGCTAAAGCTGCCGTCTAAGTCGGGATCGGATATCAAGCCTTTCCAGCCGACGATTGTACGAGGCTTTTCAAAGTAAACGCGCATTAAAATGCATAAATCATCTTTTAGTTCATGGTGTAACACGGATAAGCGCTGCGCGTAATCTAATGCCGCTTTTGTATCATGTATTGAACAAGGCCCAATAATGACTAATAAACGCTGATCTTCACCAGATATAATGGCTTCTACTTCTCTACGTTGCTGAACGAGATAATCGGCAGCATCTTGAGTAAGCGGATATTCAGACGCAAGTTGTGCGGGTGAAATTACTTTACATAAAAGGGATGTACGTAGTTCGTCTGTTTTAATGGTCATTCATTTTACCGCTAAATCGTGAGGTGCTTAGTCGCATCATAATGCCCGCGATTATAACCTCAAATATGCAGTCTTTGCGAGTTTCAAAGGCTAACTTGTACTTGAAAATTATCGATGAACCCAATTGATTAAATCATTTAGGTATAAATAAGCTGAGGGCGGCGTTTATTTTTATAACTCATAAAGCACAAAATAAACGCCAAAAACAGGACATAGGATTGTTTAAATATCAGAACAGACCTTAGAACATGTGACGTTCTAGTCCTGTAACATCTAATATTTTGGTGGCGATTTCTTCAACCGAGTGATTTGTGGTATTTACGAAGGGGATCCGCTCTTTTTTATAAAGCATTTCAACCTCTTTAACTTCTATTCGGCACTGTCTCAGCGAAGAGTAACGGCTATTCTCCATACGGCTTTGACGAATTTCATGTAAACGCATTGGATCAATAGTCAAACCGAATAATTTCGATTTGTTTCGCTTTAACGCATCAGGCAATTTGAGGTTATCCATATCATCTTCAGTGAAGGGGTAATTTGCCGCTTTAATACCAAATTGCATTGATAAATAAAGACTTGATGGTGTTTTTCCGCAACGCGATACCCCTAATAAAATGATATCCGCCTTGTCCATATGTTTCATGGTTTGGCCATCATCGTTCTCCATTGAGAAGTTAATTGCATCTATTCGTGCTTCATAACTGTGGTTGGCTTTACCATGGGTTCGATGCAATACCGGTTTCGCTTCAACGCCTAAATGTTGTTCTAAAGGCGCAACAAAGGTATTTAAAAAGTCATAATCCATACCTTCAGATGAATAAATCACATTTCGAATATCTGGGTTTACGATGGAATGAAATACCAGTGGTCTTTCACCTGTTGTAATAAAACAATCATTTATTTGTTGTTTTACTTTTTCTGCACGCTGTAACGTTTCAACAAACGGAATGGTAAGTGCTTCAAATTGAATAGGAAATTGAGAAAGCACAGCATGCCCAAAAACCTCTGCTGTGATCGCCGTCCCATCTGAGATATAAAATACTTTTGGTGCCATTATGACCTCTTGTAGTAATAAAATTACAAATAAAATTATAGATTTACGCGTGTTATTGGGGAGTGTAGAATGCCCTTGCCCTCATGTGAAGTGGCCACTGAAATAAAAAACTTGCGGAGATAAAACTGTGCAGCAATACGTACTCTGGTATCAAGAATTAGGCATGGGTGATGTAAACAAGGTTGGCGGTAAAAACGCATCCCTTGGAGAGATGATAAGTAATCTTGCCAATGCAGGCGTTCAAGTACCTGGTGGTTTTGCAACTACCTCTCATGCGTTTAATGAATTCCTCGAGCAAAGTGGCGTAAATCAAAAAATTTACGACCTTCTAGAAACCTTAGATGTAGACGATGTAACCGCGCTAGCGAAAGCCGGTGCACAGATCAGACAGTGGGTTATTGAAACCCCATTCCATCCAGAATTTGAAGCGGCAGTTCGTGATGCCTATGAAAAATTAGCCAGCGAAACCTCAGATGCTTCATTTGCAGTGCGTTCATCTGCCACTGCTGAAGATATGCCAGACGCTTCATTTGCTGGTCAGCAAGAAACTTTCCTAAACGTTAAGGGCTACGACGCCGTTATTCTAGCGATTAAGCATGTATTTGCTTCGCTATTTAATGACCGTGCTATTTCTTATCGTGTTCACCAAGGTTATGAACACCAAGGTGTTGCTTTATCGGCCGGCGTTCAGCGCATGGTTCGTTCAGATAAAGCTGCATCAGGCGTCATGTTCACCATGGACACTGAATCAGGTAACAACGACGTTGTGTTTATCACGTCTTCATTCGGTTTAGGTGAAATGGTTGTGCAGGGTGCAGTTAACCCTGACGAGTTTTATGTTCATAAGCCAATTTTAGCGCAAGGGCACCAAGCCGTTGTGCGCCGTAACATCGGCAGTAAGTTAATTCAAATGGTTTACTCTGACGATGCGTCACACGGTAAACAAGTTAAGATTGAAGACGTGTCTGCTGAGCAAAGACGTTTATTCTCAATCGATGATGCTGAAGTGATGGAACTGGCTAAACAAGCCGTTGTGATTGAAAAGCACTATGGTCGTCCAATGGACATCGAATGGGCAAAAGATGGCAACGACGGTAAGCTTTATATTGTGCAAGCGCGTCCAGAAACCGTGCGCAGCCGTGAAGATGTTCAATTAATTGAACGTTACCACTTAAAAACCAAAGGCGAAGTGTTATGTGAAGGTCGTGCTATTGGTCACAAGATAGGTAGCGGCGTAGCCAAAGTATTAGCGTCAATTGAAGACATGGATCAAATCCAACCTGGCGACGTACTCGTGACCGACATGACGGATCCTGATTGGGAACCTATCATGAAACGTGCAAGCGCGATTGTAACTAACCGTGGTGGACGTACTTGTCATGCGGCAATTATTGCCCGTGAGCTTGGGGTTCCTGCTGTAGTAGGTTGTGGCAATGTAACTGATTTAATTCAAAATGGCGAAGTGGTTACCGTATCATGTGCCGAAGGCGATACAGGTATCATTTATTCGGGTAAACAAGAGTTTGAGGTTGTCACCAACCGTGTTGACTCATTACCTGATTTACCGATGAAAATCATGATGAACGTAGGTAACCCTGATCGTGCATTTGATTTTGCTCGTTTGCCAAATGAAGGTGTAGGTCTTGCCCGTTTAGAGTTTATTATCAACCGTATGATTGGTATTCACCCTAAAGCGCTACTTGAATTCAATCAACAAGATGCTGCATTACAAACTGAAATTAACGAGATGATTGCAGGATATGAATCACCTGTTGAATTTTATATTGCTCGTTTAGTTGAAGGTATTGCAACGATTGCTTCTGCTTTCTACCCGAAAAAAGTGATTGTACGTATGTCAGACTTTAAGTCTAACGAGTACGCAAACTTAGTCGGCGGTGAACATTATGAGCCAGAAGAAGAAAACCCAATGTTGGGCTTCCGTGGTGCAAGTCGTTATATCTCTGAATCATTCCGCGATTGTTTCGCGTTAGAGTGTGAAGCGATTAAACGAGTTCGTAACCAAATGGGCTTAACCAACGTGGAAGTGATGATCCCATTCGTACGTACATTAGGCGAAGCATCACAGGTTATCGAGTTGCTTAAAGAACAAGGTTTAGAGCGTGGTAAAGATGGTTTACGCGTCATTATGATGTGTGAATTACCTTCAAATGCCATTCTTGCAGAGCAGTTCCTTGAGTACTTTGACGGTTTCTCAATTGGGTCAAACGATTTAACTCAGCTAACCTTGGGCTTAGATCGTGACTCAGGCATTATCAGTCACTTGTTCGACGAGCGTAATGAAGCGGTTAAAGCGCTATTAGCTATGGCTATTAAAGCTGCTAAAGCGAAGGGCGCGTATGTTGGTATTTGTGGCCAAGGCCCATCTGACCATGCTGATTTTGCACAATGGTTAGTTGAACAAGGTATTGATACCGTATCACTGAATCCAGATACGGTAATTGATACTTGGTTATACCTAGCCAAAGAACATGCTTAATCAATTAAACTTGTTAAAATACGGGATTTGAATGCGATTAAGCATTTAGCTTAATTTTATAACTCGTATTTTTTATCAACTTGTTAAAAAAGCCGCTTTTTAGCGGCTTTTTTTTGTTTATAATGGCGGTAACTCAAAATTAATAATAAGTCTGCCATGCTACCTTTACTCTCACACAAACAAACATTAGAACCGATTTATTTAACGTATTTAGAGGCGTTAGCACAAAGTGATTTTAATGGTGAAATTGACAAGCGTTATAGTGCCAGACTTATCCAAGCCACTGATAACTCAGTGTATCAATTCTTACCTCAGGCGGTAATTTATCCAGCAAGTCAAAAAGATGTTGAACTGGTATTACGTTTAGCTTCAAAGCCTGAGTTTAAAGCTGTGACCTTCAGCGCCCGCGGTGGTGGAACGGGGACTAACGGCCAATCTTTAACACACGGTCTGATACTCGATGTGTCACGTCACATGAATAAAGTTATCGAAGTGAACGCCACAGAAGGCTGGGTAAAAGTACAAGCGGGTGTGGTTAAGGATGCACTTAATGATGCTTTGCGGCCCCACGGGTTTTTCTTTAGTCCAGATTTATCAACATCAAATAGAGCGACTGTCGGCGGGATGATCAATACTGATGCATCTGGGGCGGGCTCATTAGTCTATGGCAAAACCTCAGATCATGTTTTAGGGCTTACTAGTGTATTGATTGATGGCAGTGTATTAACTTCAAGGCCAATAAATAAAGATGCCGTACATGCCTCTCCAACCGAAAACTCGCTAGCTGATACTATTATTGCCGCTATTTCCGATGTGTGCCTAGACAAGCGCGGATTAATTGAAAGCCGCTTCCCCAAATTAAATCGTTTCTTAACCGGATACGATTTAAAGCATGTTTGGAATGACGACTTAACTCAGTTCGATGTATCACGAATTCTGACAGGGTCTGAAGGTACTTTGGCCGTGATCACTGAGGCGAAACTGAACATTACGCCACTGCCTAAAACCCGAATGATGGTGAACATTAAGTATGATTCGTTTGAGTCAGCTTTACGCCATGCACCATCGTTAGTTGAAGCCAAAGCCACCGTTGTAGAAACCGTCGACTCAAAAGTGCTTAATTTAGCCAAACAAGACATTATCTGGCATTCAGTGGCTGATTTAATTCAAGATGTACCTAATAAGGTCATAGAAGGCTTAAACATGGTGGAATTTGCCGGAGATGATACTGAAGTTAAAGCAAAAGTAGCCAACTTAGAAACGGTATTAACCCAGCAATTAAATGATCAACTATATGGTTTAGTCGGTTTTCAAATTACTAGCGATAAACCCAGTATTGAGCAAATTTATGCGATGCGTAAAAAAGCGGTTGGGCTATTGGGCGCGACTAAAGGTCGACGTAAACCTATCGCTTTTGCAGAAGATACCGCGGTACCACCTGAAAACTTAGCCGACTTTATTATGGAGTTTCGAGCGCTGTTAGATGGTCATCAATTACAATATGGCATGTTTGGTCATGTTGATGCTGGTGTGCTACATGTACGTCCAGCACTAGATATGTGTGACGAAGCAGATGAAAAATTGCTTAAAGTCATTTCTGATGAGGTTGCCGCATTAACACTAAAATATGGTGGTTTAATGTGGGGCGAGCACGGTAAAGGTGTGCGAGGTGAATACGGCCCCGCGGTTTTTGGTGATGAACTTTATGGTGTGCTTGAACAAATTAAAGGTTTGTTTGACCCCGATAATCGCTTAAATCCAGGGAAATTAGTCGCGCCGCCAAAATCGGCACCGTTAATGTTTAACGTCGACAGTGCCAAGCGTGGTAGTTTTGATCGTCAAATTCCAATTCAAGTGCGTGATGCTTTTCCTGATGTCATGAACTGTAATGGTAACGGTTTATGCTTTAACTACAGTGCATATTCACCAATGTGTCCCTCATTTAAAGTGACTGGCGATCGGATTCAGTCACCTAAAGGGCGCGCCGGTTTAATGCGTGAATGGTTAAGGTTACTTGAAGCAGAGGGCGTAGATATTAATGAATTAGCTGCATCTAAATCTTCCAGCTTGTTACAAAGGGCACAAAATACCCTTAATGCCAAACGGGACTATGATTATTCCCATGAGGTCATGGCGTCATTAAAAGGCTGTTTGGCTTGTAAAGCCTGTTCAAGTCAATGCCCTGTAAAAGTTGACGTACCAAAGTTTCGAGCGCAATTTTTTGATATTTATTACAAACGCTACTTACGTCCTGCAAAAGATTACTTAGTGGCTGGAATTGAAGATTCACTGCCATTGATGGCATCAATGCCAAAAGTGACTAACTTTGCATCGCAAAACCCTGTGAGTCAGTGGATTATCAAAAAGACAATTGGCTATGTTGATTCGCCTAAGCTTTCAGTGCCAACATTGAAACAACGCTTAGATGGTCATCCAAGTCGTGGTTATGAATTAGATGATTTATATGCCATAGCCGAAGCGGATAGAAATCAATATGTGTTGGTCGTTCAAGATCCCTTCAATTCATTCTATGATGCCGATATTGTGTATCGCTTTATTCAATTAATTGAGAAGCTTGGCTTTAAACCGGTATTATTACCTTTCAAGCCAAATGGTAAGCCAAGCCACATTAAAGGCTTCTTAACTAAATTTGCTAAAACAGCCCAAAACAGTGCCGATTTTTTAAATAAACTGCACTCGCTAGGCATGCCAATGGTGGGGTTAGACCCAGCATTAGTGCTTTGCTATCGGGATGAATATAAAGAAGCCTTAGGACAAAAACGCGGTAATTTTGAAGTGAAATTGGCAAATGAATGGTTAGTTGATGCCATTGAGCATTATCCAAAAATCATCAAGGATGTGCCTGCTGAGTTTACTTGGTTTAGTCATTGCACTGAATCCACCGCCAAACCCAATACCGCCAAAGAATGGCAAAGCATTTTTAACCATTTCGGGGCTAAAGTGACCAGTTTGAATTTAGGTTGCTGTGGCATGGCTGGAACATATGGTCATGAACTTGAAAATCTAGACCGTTCCAAAGCCTTATTTGAAATGTCATGGCAATCAAGTATCGAGAAAATAGCCGAAAAGGAACAGATTTTAGTATCGGGGTACTCATGTCGTAGCCAAGTTAAGCGCTTTGCTAAATTTAGTCCTAAACATCCAATTGAAGCACTGTTGATGTTGTTGAATAATCATTAGGCTAAAACAATACATGACAGATAAGGATATCAACGCCACAAATTCAATTGCACAATTTACCCAGCAATCAGGGGTAAAATTGTGCAGTGAACAGGTGTTGTTTCGTATTTTATCTGACGGCAGCTGGCTTTACCTAAACAGTCCATTACCAACAAAGTTTGCCCGCATGTTCAGTCACATTCTGCATAAAATCAACGATGAATATTTTTTGATTACACCGGTTGAAAAGGTAAGAGTCGCAGTTGATTCATGGCCCTTGTTATTGGTTGATGTTGAAGAAAATGATGCTGGGTTTTGTTTTAAGACGAGCTTGGATACAAAAATTCAGGTCACAAAAACAGCTGTTATAGTGGAAGATACAGGTATTTTTGTTAATTTTAACAAAGGATTAGTGGGTAGCTTAAACCGCGCTTGTTATTATCGCTATATTAATGAGTATTTATCTTTTGACTAAATAAGCGGTTTCTAGCGTATGCTATTAATATTGTCTGACTTGAATATGATGTTGAACCTAGTAATCTAGACTCAAGTCAGTAACATATTAATTGATGTAATGAGGAGGTATCAATGAAACGTTTTGAGAGTTTAAATTATTTGGTATCACACCTTAATCTGACCTTGCAGCAAGCGTTGGACACACGCTTGAAACGCTACGAATTAGATATCAAACTTTGGCCTGTGCTGTTTACCCTCTGGCAGGAAGAGGGCTTAAGTCAGACAGAATTATCTAAACGCTGTGATGTAGCCAACTACACCATGACCCGCTTGCTTGACCAATTACAAGTTCAGGGGCTGATTACCCGCCATCAAGAGGCTGATAATCGTCGCGCATTTCAAATCTTTCTCACCGATGATGGTAAAGCATTAGAGCACGATTTAGTGCATGAAGCAGAGTGGGTTAATGATCAATACTTAGCGTTATTAACCTCAGACGAGCAGGCTGAATTGATGCGACTTCTTAATAAAATCAACAAAATAGCTTAATTTCAACTTTGAACATATTGACTTTGTGTTAACATGATTTTGTCGATAATGGATTAATTGGAAACACAATCATGGTTGATAACAGTCAATTTGCAACTGAAAAAATTACTGAAACCAATAGGCTTATTCTTAGGCCTTTTACCGAAGAAGACATTCCTGCACTGTTTTTGATGAACAGTTTGCCCGAAATGCTGACTTATATTCCTATGGAGCCTTTTACTGAAGAGTCTCAAGCTGCGGATATTTATCATAATGTGATCCTCGCAGATTATGCAAAGCATGGTTTTGGTCGCTGGGCTGTGCATCATAAAGCTGATAATAAAGTCATTGGATTTTGTGGCCCTAAATATTTACCAGAGTTTAATAAGGTCGAGCTAGGATATCGATATTTCCCGGAATATTGGGGTAAGGGCATTGGCTATGAAGCGGCACAAGCTGCAGTCGATACTTTTCAACCAAAGTTTAATATTGATTTATTTATTGCGCTGATTTTACATGGTAATCAAGGGTCTGAAGGCGTGGCTAAAAAAGTGGGTATGTCTCTGTTTGACCAAAGTGAATATTTAGGCCATAAAGTGCATGTCTATCAGCGCGAGTTTTAATTGAATTGAGTTTGTTCACACAATAAAAAAACCAGCATCTCAGCTGGTTTTTTAAACGATTTATTCGTCTGCGTGATCACAGGTATCGTTGGTGCAATGACCGTATAGATACAAGCTGTGATGAGTCAATTTGATATTATGACGCATGGCGATTTCATCTTGACGACGTTCAATCACTTCATCAGAAAACTCGATAACTTTATCACAAGTTAAACAAACTAAATGATCATGATGTTTTTGCGTCGACATTTCAAAAACAGCTTTACCCGATTCAAAATGATGACGATTAAGAATACCTGCATCATCAAATTGGTTAAGAACACGGTATACAGTGGCTAAGCCAATTTCTTCACCCACTTCTAACAATTTCTTGTATAAGTCTTCAGCGCTAATGTGCTGGTTTTCAGGATTTTGCATTAGCTCAAGAATTTTTACTCGCGGCAGGGTAATTTTTAAACCGGCTTTCTTAAGGGCTTGATTTCCATCTGTCATTGCTAATCTCTTGATTGCAGAACCAATCGGTTCGTCCGTGGATAATGAAATCATTATATGTGTTGAATATGAAAACTTAAACCTCTAAGTGGTTTAATCTGGTCATTAATATAAAAATTGTCCTCGCGGCAATAAAATACAGCATTATTGTGACAATAAACTTACTTATACTAAGGGATTATTGCGATATATTCAGGCGCTTGCGACACTGAGTTATTAGCAACAAAAATGCTTGCGGTACGCCCAAGGTTTCCACTAAGAGAGCACCTTAGGCGTGAGAATGAGTGAAATGATAGGATTAGCTCAGCTATCCATTGCGGTTTAATCCTAGATTTTGCTAGTGTAGCTTATTACTTGAATCCGGCTATGATTTTTGACTAATCAGTACCAGCCAATAATAAAAAGGAAGCACCATGTACCGGAATATTGTCGTGTTAACCGGCGCAGGCATTTCTGCAGAATCAGGTATTCGTACTTTTCGTGATCAAAATGGATTATGGGAGCAACATCATATTGAAGATGTTGCCACACCAGAGGGTTATGCTAAAGATATCGAATTGGTTGAACGCTTTTATAATAATCGCTGGCAACAGCTGTATTCTGATGAAGTCAGTGAAAATCTGGCACATATTGCCTTAGCAAAATTAGAAGCTGAATTTGACGGTAATCTATTAGTTATCACTCAAAACGTGGATGATCTGCATGAAAGAGCAGGCTCAAGACGTTTACTGCATATGCATGGCGAATTATCTAAAGGACGCTGCCCTAAGTCGTTGCAAACCTTTGTTCTTCGTGAGCCCTTTGGGCCAGATAATTGCTGTACTTGTTGTATTCCTGCAATGCGCTTAAGACCTCATATTGTGTGGTTTGGCGAGATGCCTTTTGGTATGGACCGTATTCACGACGCACTTGACCATTGTGATTTATTTATTGCCATTGGCACATCAGGCACGGTTTATCCTGCCGCGGGATTTGTTGATAGCGCCAATCACCACGGAGCACAAACGGTAGAGGTCAATTTAGTTGCGCCAGACAGACATAGCCAATTTCAATATCACTTTACTGGTCGGGCGGGGGATATTGTACCGCAACTGGTTGACGATATTCTTAATGGTAAAACTCTGGGTAGCGAACCAATTGCATCATGAGTGGCGTAAATCAATATCAACATGATCATAAATTAGCCATTATTATGCGTGGTTTACCCGGTAGCGGAAAATCCTACTGGGTAGATCAGTTCATACAATCGCAGCCGTTACCCATGGCAACGCAGATTAAGCAATATGGCTATTATTCAACTGATAATCTTTTTTATATCGATGGTGAATATCGATTTGACGTAAATAAGTTGTCACAAAACCATCAACTTAATCTCAGTTTATTTATTGAGGCGTTAGCACTCTCAGAGCCTGTGGTGATTTGCGATAATACCAATGTCTGCCATTGGGAATATCTGGCTTATAAAACGGCTGCTGTCGCGCTTGGCTATCGGGTAAAAGTTGTCTTGGTAGGCGATCCTAAATCGAGTGCACATCAAGTGTTATGTTCACAACGAAATAAACATCATGTACCGCTAAAACAGATCCAAAGAATGGCCAAATTATTTGAAATAGACTGATGTTGTTCTGTTAGTGCATTGAAAATGCATAGATAAATTTTGTTGCAGCAATATGAGATGACATAAAAAAAGCGCCCTAGGGCGCTTTCTCACAATAAACGATAAATGATTAACGCTTATCTAAGCTAACAAAATTACGCGCTGATTCACCAGTATATAACTGACGAGGACGGCTAATTTTGTGGCCTGGTTGATCTAACATTTCTTTCCAGTGTGAAATCCAACCAACGGTACGTGACAATGCGAATAGCACTGTGAACATATCATTAGGGATACCAATGGCTTTCATGATTAGGCCAGAGTAGAAGTCAACGTTCGGGTAAAGCTTCTTAGAGATAAAGTATTCATCTTCAAGCGCAATACGCTCAAGTTCCATTGCTACATCTAGTAATGGATCAACCACTTTAAGTTCTTTTAATACTTCATGACACGTTTCACGCATAACTTTCGCGCGAGGGTCGAAGTTTTTGTAAACGCGATGTCCGAAGCCCATTAAACGGAATGGGTCATTCTTGTCTTTCGCTTTCTCGATAAATTCAGGGATACGATCCACAGAACCAATCTCTTCAAGCATGGCAAGACAAGCTTCGTTAGCGCCGCCGTGAGCCGGGCCCCATAATGATGCGATACCCGCTGCGATACACGCAAATGGGTTAGCACCAGAAGAACCTGCTAAACGTACTGTTGACGTTGAAGCATTTTGTTCATGATCTGCGTGAAGAACGAAGATACGATCCATTGCACGTTCAACTACTGGGTTAACTTTATACTCTTCGCATGGTGTTGCGAACATCATAGATAAGAAGTTACCCGCATAGCTTAATTCGTTACGTGGATACACAAAGGGTTGACCCATTGAGTACTTGTAACACATGGCTGCAATTGTTGGCATTTTAGAAACCAAACGGTAAGCAGCAATTTCACGATGCTTTGGATTGTTCACATCAAGAGAATCTTGATAGAAAGCAGAAAGTGCACCTGTCACACCACATAGCATAGCCATTGGGTGAGCGTCACGACGGAAACCTCGGAAGAAGAATGCGATTTGCTCGTGAACCATAGTGTGTTCTTTCACTGTGGTTTCGAATTTGTCGAAATCAGCTTTAGACGGCAATTCTCCGTAAAGTAGCAAGTAGCATAAGTCTAAATAACTTGATTCAGTTGCAAGTTGATCAATTGGATAGCCACGGTGTAATAAAATACCTTGGTCACCATCGATATATGTGATTGCAGACTCACAAGATGCTGTTGCTAGAAAGCCTGGATCAAAAGTGAAATAGCCTTTTTTTCCCAATGTACTGATGTCGATTACATCAAACCCTTCAGTACCTTTCTTAATTGGTAAGTCGATTGAATCGTTACCTGGTAACTCTAATTTGGCTATATTATCAGCCATACCCCGTTCTCCTTACGTCATTCTTTATATGAGTGCGGCATGTTAAGCGGACATTACTTTACAGTGGATCGGGATAGTAGATCAATTTAAATAAGCGTTTAAATTTGTTAGACCATGGTATATACCCTGTTAAAAGCCTTGTGCAGCGCGCTTTAGAATAAAAAAATCATAAAAAAACATAATTTGCATAATGTGATGTTTGTATTTGACAATTCTCGCGAGTATACTTGCCTGCGTCCTTAAGGGCGACAGACATCACACTTTCGAAATGATTATTTTACAATCTAAATTAGTGATTTCTCAATTAGTTAGGTGTTTGATAGTAGTTTGTTTTTTGCTTAAACATGTTGTTAACACTTTTTTGGCGTTGATGTCTTAAGCAAAAAAGAAATACATAACAAAAATAATGCTCAATGGAGCTGAGTGAGCAGAACGTGAAAAAGCAAAGACCTGTCCATCTAGACCTGCAGACGATACGCTTCCCTGCGACAGCTATCGCGTCAATCCTACACCGCATTTCCGGTGTCATCATGCTATTCGCTATTGGTATTCTTTTGTGGTTGTTAAATTCTACTTTAACCTCTGCTGAAGGCTTCGCTAGCGTACAATCCTTGTTTGATGGTTTCGTAATGAAGTTCATCCTTTGGGGCATTCTAACCGCACTTGGTTATCATTTATTAGGTGGCATCCGTCACTTGATTATGGATACAGGTCGTTGGGAAGAATTAGCTTCAGGTATCGCTTCAGCTAAAGTGACATTTGCTTTAGCAGCAGCCTTTTCAATCATAGCGGGGATTTGGGTATGGTAACTAACGCAGCAAGTTTTGGACGCAGCGGTGTCCATGACTTTATTTTACTACGCGCCAGTGCGGTGATCCTAGCTTGTTATACAATCTTCTTGGTTGGATTTATCGCGTGTAGTTCTCCACTAACTTTCGAAATTTGGCACGGCTTATTTAGCACATTGCCAATGAAAGTATTTACCTTGTTAGCTTTAGTTGCTTTGCTAGTCCATGCATGGATTGGTGTGTGGCAAGTATTAACTGACTATGTTAAATGCACGTCGTTACGTGGTGTATTACAGTTTACCTTTGTTGTGACCGCATTCAGTTATTTAGCGGCCGGCATCGTAATAGTGTGGGGTGTATAAGTGAGTATTCCAGTACGCGAATTTGATGCAATCGTTATTGGTGCCGGTGGCGCTGGTATGCGAGCAGCATTACAGATTTCTAAAGAAGGTAAAAGCTGTGCGCTTTTATCAAAGGTTTTCCCAACACGTTCTCATACTGTATCTGCGCAAGGTGGTATCACTGTTGCGTTAGGTAACGCGCATGAAGATCACTGGGAACAGCACATGTACGATACGGTTAAAGGTTCTGATTTTATCGGTGACCAAGACGCTATCGAATTTATGTGTCAAACCGGTCCTGAAGCCATTATCGAACTCGAGCACATGGGTTTACCATTTTCTCGTTTTGAAAACGGCACAATTTATCAACGTCCATTTGGTGGCCAATCAAGAAACTTTGGTGGCGAGCAAGCGGCACGTACAGCAGCAGCAGCTGACCGTACCGGTCACGCATTGCTACACTGTTTATATCAACAAAACGTTAAGCATAAAACTCAAGTGTTTTCTGAGTGGTATGCATTAGACCTAGTTAAAAACGATGACGGCGTGATTGTTGGTTGTACTGCAATCGAAATCGAAACCGGTGAAATCGTTTATTTCAAAGCTAAAGCAACGATTTTGGCTACCGGTGGTGCAGGGCGTATTTACGCTTCAACCACTAACGCACATATCAACACGGGTGATGGCGTGGGTATGGCAGCACGTGCTGGCGTTCAATTACAAGACATGGAAATGTGGCAGTTCCACCCAACGGGTATTGCTGGCGCAGGTGTTCTTGTTACTGAAGGTTGTCGTGGTGAAGGCGGATACTTATTAAATAAAGATGGCGAGCGTTTCATGGAACGTTATGCGCCTAACGCGAAAGATTTAGCATCTCGTGACGTGGTAGCACGTTCAATGATGACTGAAATTCGTGAAGGCCGCGGTCTTGATGGTCCTCTAGGTCCACACTGTTTACTAAAACTGGATCACCTAGGCAAAGAAACTCTAGAAGCGCGTTTACCAGGTGTTTGTGAATTATCACGCACGTTTGCGCACATTGATCCGGCTGATGGCCCAATTCCAGTATTACCGACTTGTCACTACATGATGGGTGGCTTACCGACTAAAGTGAGCGGCCAAGTTATTCGTATGGATAAAGACGGCACTGAGTCTGAAGTCGTTGGTTTATTCGCTGTTGGTGAAATCGCTTGTGTATCTGTTCACGGTGCTAACCGTCTAGGTGGTAACTCACTATTAGACTTAGTCGTATTTGGACGTGCAGCAGGTCAACATTTAGGTAAAGCACTTGATGCAACTGCTGATCCTAAAGATGCTTCAACCGCAAACATTGATGCTTCACTAGCGCGTTTAAATCGCTGGGAAAGTAACAAAGACGGTGAAGATCCAGCGGTAATTCGTAAAGATTTACAACTTTGTATGCAACTAAACTTCTCTGTATTCCGTACTGGTGATGCAATGGCTGAAGGTTTAGAGCAGCTTCAAGCAATTCAAAAACGTTTAGATAATGCCAAACTTTCTGATAACTCAAGAGAGTTCAACACTCAACGTATTGAATGTTTAGAGCTAGATAACCTTATGGCTACTGCGTTAGCAACAGCTTATGCTGCTAACTTCCGTACAGAAAGTCGTGGTGCGCATTCTCGTGAAGACTTCTTAGAGCGTGATGATGACAACTGGTTATGTCACAGTTTGTTTGACCCAGCTGATACATCAATGACCAAACGTGATGTGAATATGGCGCCTAAGTTACGTGAAGCCTTCCCTCCGAAGAAACGTACTTACTAAGCAGGAGTTGCAAAGATGAAATTAACATTTGCAGTGTATCGTTATAATCCTGATGTAGATACTAAGCCATACATGAAGGATTACACCCTTGAAGTGCAAGATGGCACGGATATGATGGTGTTAGATGCATTAATTAAGCTTAAAGAACAAGACCCAACGTTAGCGTTCCGTCGTTCATGCCGTGAAGGTGTGTGTGGTAGTGACGGTATCAACATGAACGGTAAAAATGGTTTAGCGTGTATTACGCCTGTTTCTACCTTCAAGGGTAAAAAGCTTGAAATTCGTCCGTTACCTGGCATGCCAGTAGTACGTGATCTTGTGGTTGATTTAACTCAATTCTATAAACAGTATGAGAAAATCAAACCTTTCTTGATCAATGATGAAAAAACACCAGCACGTGAACATTTACAATCACCTGAAGAGCGCGAGCACTTAGATGGTTTATATGAATGTATCATGTGTGCATGTTGTTCTACTGCTTGTCCGTCTTTCTGGTGGAACCCAGATAAGTTTATCGGACCAAGTGGTTTATTACATGCTTATCGCTTCCTAATCGACAGCCGTGATACCGCTACTGAAGAGCGTTTATCTGAGCTTGACGATGCTTACAGTGTGTTCCGTTGTCACGGTATCATGAACTGTGTTGATGTTTGTCCTAAAGGATTAAACCCAACTAAAGCCATTGGCCATATCAAGTCAATGCTACTGAAGCGAGCTGTTTAATGAACATAGAAGAGCCTTTTAACCTGGTTAATTAGCTCTTTTTGAGAGCCATCTGCTTAGTAGGAGATGGCTCTTTTGTGTGTTTATGGATTACCTTTGTCATGAGTTTGTGAGATTCGTTATTTAGTACAAGTCTTTGGCAGAGATAGAAAGTTAAGCATAGCAATGACATTCACTGTTATGCATTATGGCTAGCACGTGTATCAAGTTTGAAAGGAATAACAATGCACCAAGGCATCATGAAAGCCTGGCTCGAGTCGTCTCACTTAAGTGGATCGAACGCGACCTATGTAGAAGAGATGTATGAAGCCTATCAAGAAGATCCGCAATCAGTTTCTGCTGATTGGCAGCTTGTTTTTGATAACCTCCCTCCTGTTAACGGTGTCTCTAAAGATGCACCGGAGGCTGCCCACTCTAAAGTTCGTGACTATTTCCGTAGTTTAGCATTAGAAAGTCGTGCTAAAGGCGCTGCTCGCGTAAGCGACCCTGAGTTAGATGCAAAACAGGTTAAAGTTCTTCAATTAATTAATGCTCACCGTTTCCGTGGTCACCAAAATGCTAAACTCGATCCATTAGGATTGTGGAAGCGTGATGAAGTTCAGGAATTAGATCCTGCTTATCATGGCTTAACGGCAGAAGATATGCAGCGTGAGTTTAATACCGGTTCATTCGCCTTAGGCGGTGAAACCATGAAGCTTGCGGATATTATTTCAGCCCTTAAGAGCAGCTACTGTGGCTCTATCGGTGCGGAATATATGCACATCACTGACACAGACGAAAAACGTTGGATCCAACAACGTCTAGAGCCAACCTTAGGCAAAGCTAACTACAGCCCAGCAGTTAAGAGACGTATTCTCGAAGGCCTGAATGCCGCAGAAGGTATTGAAAAATATCTTGGTGCTAAATTCCCAGGTGCAAAACGTTTCTCGTTAGAAGGTGGTGATGCACTGGTTCCTATGATGCGTGAAATTATTTATCGCGCAGGAGAAGCCGGCACTAAAGAAATCGTTGTGGGCATGGCTCACCGTGGTCGTTTAAACTTGCTGATTAACGTACTAGGTAAACGTCCTAGTGAGTTATTCGATGAGTTTGCTGGCAAACACGCTGATACTCATGGTTCAGGTGATGTTAAATATCATCAAGGTTTCTCATCAGATTTTGAAACGCCAGGTGGCAATGTTCACTTAGCGTTAGCCTTTAACCCATCTCACTTAGAAATTGTTAACCCAGTGGTGATTGGTTCAGTTCGTGCGCGTCAAGACCGTCGCGGCTGTAAAGATGGCTTACAAGTCATGCCTATCACTATTCATGGTGACTCGGCAATTACAGGTCAGGGTATCGTACAAGAGACATTTAACATGTCTCAAACCCGTGGTTTCAAAGTGGGTGGCAGCATCCGCATCGTAGTGAATAACCAAGTTGGTTTTACTACTTCAAACCATGCTGATGTGCGTTCAACTGAATACTGTACTGACATTGCTAAAATGGTTCAGGCACCTATATTCCATGTAAACTCAGATGATCCAGAAGCGGTTGCGTTTATTTCGCAATTAGCGGTTGATTACCGTAACGAGTTTAAACGTGATGTTGTAATTGATTTAGTTTGTTATCGCCGTCATGGCCATAACGAAGCGGATGAGCCTAGTGCAACACAGCCTCTCATGTATGCCAAAATCAAAAAGCACCCAACGCCACGTAAAATATATGCTGACAAGCTGATTGCTGAAAACAGCATTCCAGCAGATGAAGTAACAGGCTTAATCAACCATTACCGTGATGCACTCGATGCGGGTGATTGTGTGGTGAAAGAGTGGCGCCCGATGACGCTACATACTGTTGACTGGACACCGTATTTGAATCGCGAATGGGATGAAGATTACGCCGCAGCAATGTCAATGGAGCGTCTACAAAACTTAGCCAATAAGTTAGTTGATGTGCCAGAAAGCCATAAATTACAATCACGTGTTGAAAAGATTTACGGTGACCGTGTATTAATGGCTAAAGGCGAGAAGTTACTCGACTGGGGTTTTGCTGAAACCTTAGCCTATGCTTCAATTCTTGAAGACAAAAAACGCGTGCGAATTACAGGTCAAGATTCTGGCCGTGGTACTTTCTTCCACCGTCATGCGGTATTGCATAACCAAAAAGATGCCTCTACCTACATGCCGTTGCGTAATATTGCTGAAGAGCAAGCACCGATAGATATTACTGACTCAGTATTATCAGAAGCTTCAGTATTAGCATTTGAATACGGCTATGCGACTGCTGAGCCAGGCGGATTAACCATTTGGGAAGCCCAATTTGGTGATTTCGTTAACTGTGCCCAAGTTGTGATTGACCAATTCTTATCATCTGGTGAGCAAAAGTGGGGCCGTTTATGTGGTCTAACTATGTTGTTACCACATGGCTATGAAGGTCAAGGTCCTGAGCATTCAAGTGCCCGTTTAGAGCGTTTCTTACAGTTATGTGCAAACCACAATATGCAAGTGTGTGTTCCATCAACACCTGCACAGGTTTATCATATGCTGCGTCGCCAAGTGGTGCGCCCAATGCGTCGTCCATTGGTAGTGATGTCACCAAAATCATTGTTACGTCACCCATTAGCTGTGTCTAGCATGCAAGAGCTTGCCGAAGGGACTTTCCAAAATATCATTGGTGAGATTGATACCTTAGATGCAAGCAAAGTAGATCGCGTGGTGTTCTGTAGCGGTAAGGTATACTTCGAGTTACTCGAAAGACGCCGTAAAGAAAACATCACTAACATTGCAATCATTCGTGTTGAGCAGTTGTATCCGTTCCCTGATGTGGAAATGCGTGCAGCATTAGAAACATATCAACATGTTACTGATTTTGTTTGGTGTCAGGAAGAGCCTCAAAACCAAGGTGCGTGGTACTGTAGTCAGCATCACTTCTGGGCTAATATTCCAGCAGGCGCTCAATTAACTTATGCGGGTCGTGAAGCGTCAGCTGCACCTGCTTGTGGTTATCCAGGGTTGCATGTACAACAGCAAGAATCATTATTGAATAGCGCATTAAAACTGTCGTAAAGATAATTTATATAAAGGGAAGCTTTCCATGAGTATCGAAATTAAGGTACCGGTATTACCAGAATCAGTTGCTGATGCAACTATTGCAACTTGGCATGTTCAACCTGGCGAACAGGTATCTCGTGATCAAAACTTAGTTGATATTGAGACCGACAAAGTTGTTCTAGAAGTGGTTGCGCCTGAAGATGGTTCAATTTCTGAATTATTGTTCCAAGAAGGCGACACCGTTTTAGGTGAGCAAGTTATTGCTAAGTTCATCGCAGGTGTTGTTGCTGGTCAAGAAGTGACTAAAGCGGAAGCTCAAGCTCCTGCGGCAGACGCTGCACCGGCTTCAGACGAGTCTAATGATGCACTAAGCCCATCTGTACGTCGTTTAATTGCTGAGCATAATCTAGATGCTGCAAAAATTAAAGGCACAGGTGTGGGTGGACGTATCACTAAAGAAGACGTTGAAGCATTTGCAAAATCAGCACCAGCAGCTAAACCTGCTGTCGCACCTGTAGCGCCTTTAGAAGGCCGCAGTGAAAAACGCGTACCTATGACCCGTTTACGTAAAACAATCGCGACGCGTTTATTAGAAGCGAAAAACTCTACTGCAATGTTAACTACGTTTAACGAAGTTAACATGAAGCCAATCATGGATATCCGTAAGCAATATCAAGATATCTTTGAAAAGCGCCACGGTATTCGTTTAGGCTTTATGTCTTTCTACATCAAAGCGGTCACTGAAGCGCTTAAGCGTTTCCCTGAAGTTAACGCTTCAATCGATGGCGACGATATTGTTTACCACAACTATTTTGATATCAGCATCGCTGTATCTACACCGCGTGGTCTGGTTACACCAGTTTTACGTGATACTGATACCATGAACTTGGCTGAAATTGAAAAAGCAGTGCGTGAATTAGCCATCAAAGGCCGTGACGGAAAATTATCTGTTGCAGACATGACAGGCGGCAACTTCACCGTAACTAACGGTGGTGTTTTCGGTTCGCTTATGTCAACGCCAATTTTGAACCTGCCACAAAGTGCAATCTTAGGCATGCATGCTATTAAAGATCGCCCAATGGCAGTCAATGGTCAGGTTGAAATCCTGCCTATGATGTACCTAGCACTCTCTTATGACCATCGTATTGTTGATGGCCGTGAGTCAGTTGGCTTCTTAGTCGCTATTAAAGACTTCTTAGAAGATCCAACTCGTCTATTGCTTGACCTATAAGAGTCAACTAGACACACCCTCGTCGCTGGCTCAAATTGAGCCAGTAGGATTTGATTAGAAGTATATGGATAGATCATCATGAATTTGCATGAGTATCAGGCAAAATCTTTATTTGCCGAATATGGTTTACCAGTCTCTGAAGGCTTTGCATGTGATACTGCTCAAGAAGCAGTTGAAGCGGCTGGCCACATTGGCGGAAATATGTGGGTTGTTAAGTGTCAAGTACACGCAGGCGGCCGTGGTAAAGCAGGTGGCGTTAAAGTTACCGGCAATAAAGACGAAATCAGAGCATTTGCTGAAAACTGGTTAGGTAAAAACTTAGTGACATATCAGACTGATGCTAAAGGTCAGCCAGTTGCTAAAATCCTAGTTGAAAGCTGTACTGATATCGCCAATGAATTGTACTTAGGTGCAGTTGTTGACCGTAGCACTCGTCGCGTTGTCTTTATGGCATCGACTGAAGGTGGCGTTGAAATTGAAAAAGTGGCTGAAGAATCTCCAGAGCTTATTCACACAGCGATCATCGACCCGTTAACAGGTCCTCAAGCATACCAAGCACGTGATCTTGGCTTCAAGTTAGGTTTAAACCCAACTCAAATGAAGCAGTTCACTAAGATCTTTATGGGTCTAGCTAACATGTTCAACGACCATGATTTTGCGTTATTAGAAATCAACCCACTTGTTATCACCACTGAAGGCAACCTTCACTGTTTAGATGGCAAAATTGGTATTGATGGCAACGCATTATTCCGTCAGCCTAAAATCAAAGCGATGCACGATCCATCTCAAGATGACGCTCGTGAAGCGCACGCTGCAAAGTTTGAATTAAACTATGTTGCATTAGATGGCAACGTAGGTTGTATGGTTAACGGTGCAGGCCTAGCAATGGGTACTATGGACATCGTAAACCTACACGGCGGCAAGCCAGCTAACTTCTTAGACGTTGGCGGCGGAGCAACTAAAGAACGTGTTGCTGAAGCATTTAAGATCATTCTTTCTGACAGCAATGTTAAAGCAGTATTGGTTAACATCTTCGGTGGTATCGTACGTTGCGATATGATCGCTGAAGGTATTATCGGTGCAGTGAAAGAAGTTGGCGTTAAAGTGCCAGTAGTTGTGCGTCTTGAAGGTACTAACGCCGAATTAGGTCGTGAAGTATTGGCTAAGTCTGGTCTTGATATCATCGCGGCAACAAGTCTAACTGACGCGGCTGAGCAAGTTGTTAAAGCTGCGGAGGGCAAATAATGTCTGTTTTAATTAACAAAGATACCAAGGTAATCTGTCAAGGTTTCACTGGTGGTCAGGGTACTTTCCACTCTGAGCAGGCGATTGCTTATGGCACGCAAATGGTTGGCGGTGTTTCTCCTGGAAAAGGTGGTCAAACTCACCTAGGTTTGCCAGTATTTAACACTGTTAAAGATGCAGTAGCGGCAACAGGTGCAACGGCAACTGTTATCTACGTACCTGCACCATTTTGTAAAGATGCTATTCTTGAAGCAATCGATGCTGGTCTAGAGCTAATCGTTTGTATCACTGAAGGTATTCCAACACTTGATATGCTTCAAGTGAAAGTGAAGCTAGAAGAAACTGGCACACGTATGATCGGTCCTAACTGTCCAGGTGTGATCACTCCTGGCGAATGTAAGATTGGTATCATGCCTGGTCACATCCACAAGCCTGGTAAAGTCGGTATTGTTTCTCGCAGCGGTACATTAACGTACGAAGCGGTTAAGCAAACGACTGACGAAGGTTTCGGCCAATCTACTTGTGTAGGTATTGGTGGTGACCCAATTCCTGGTACTAACTTCATCGACGTATTGGAAATGTTCCAAAACGATCCACAAACCGAAGCGATTGTTATGATCGGTGAAATTGGTGGTAATGCTGAAGAAGAAGCGGCTGAATATATCAAAGCACACGTCACTAAGCCTGTTGTATCTTACATTGCTGGTGTGACTGCACCAGAAGGTAAGCGTATGGGCCATGCTGGCGCAATTATCGCAGGTGGTAAAGGTACTGCTGCTGATAAATTTGCTGCTTTAGAAGCGGCTGGCGTAACGACTGTTCGCTCTTTAGCTGACATCGGTAAAGCATTACGTACTCGTACTGGTTGGTAATTTTACCCTCCTGATGAAAAGGCGCTTAGGCGCCTTTTTTATTGGCAAGATATTGATATTTAGTTTGATTGTTGAGTGATTATGGCCATTTTTAGTATTATTTTCCCGCTCATTTTTATGGTGTCCTTGGGTTATCTACTCACACGACTGACCTTTTTTAATAAAGAGCAGATAAGCGGCATCAGTAAATTCACTTTTTATGTCAGTATTCCTGCATTTTTGTTTATCAATATGTTAGCCGCGCCGCTATCTCAAAGCTTTGATGTAAAATCATTACTGGTGTTTTATCTACCCGTGTTAGCGGTATATACACTGGGGTATCGTTTTAATCGTCAATTTGCCCAAACGCACCTTAAAAGCCGAGATGCCAGTGCGGTATTTGCCTTAGGCTCAAGTTATTCAAATACCGTTTTGGTGGGCTTACCTATTATCATGGCAGCAATTGGTGAGGCAATGATAGGGCAAGTGTTTATGATCATCACATTTCACAGTGCCTTATTATTTGCCATCACGTTTATTTTGGCCGCGCGGGCAGGGGAACAGGGTTTTTCATGGGGTACTTTTACACGCAATATGGTGCTTAACCCTGTGGTGCTAAGTATCAGCTTGGGAATGATTGCCAATGCCGTTGGCCTTAGTTTATTTGCTGCCTTAGAAGGCGGATTAATATTACTTGCCAAACCAGCACTTGCCTGTGCCTTATTTGTTTTGGGTGCAAATTTAAGTTTTTATAAAATTAGCCAAGATTGGCCATTAGCATTATGCGCCAGTTTTTTGAAAATAATACTCTTGCCTGCATGTGTGTTTATTACGGGGAAATGGCTATTGGTACTGCCTGCACAAACCTTAACTATGCTGGTATTACTGAGTGCCTCTCCCCTTGGCGTGAATGCCTATTTAATTGCCACTGAACTTAAACAGCATGAGTCAACGCTTGGCACAACCGTGGTGTTATCTACTATTTTATCGGTATTGAGTTTCAGCATTTGGTTAGCGTTATTAACCTAAATGAAACGGATTTGGCATCACAGTCAAGTGTTCGATTCATTGCCAATACCTCTTCTTAGCCACATATTCCCAAGCGAACACATCAGAAAATACGCTCATGAAAATAGATGTCGAATGACAGTAAAAACCTTAAAATCTGTAATCAGCACAAGCAACTAGCTGTAAAACTGTACAAAATACCACTACCGCCAAAAAGCAAATTCCGATAGCATAAAATCTACCGATTAATATGGATGTGGCATCGGCCTAGTCCAACAAGCGATTTATGCCTTATAAACAGCGCAGTGCATATCGACTAAAACGTTATAGGTTATGGAGGATTCAATGAAGTTTGTATTTGCATTTATTTTTGCTTTTTCCTCTTTAGCAAATGCGACTGATTCAATACCAAATGAAGGTAATATTGTTTTCGTTCCCAAGTTCAATGAAGTTTTAGAGTTAAAAATATGGCCTAAAAACAAAAATAACCTTGATGGCTTTGCTACGGTAGAGTTTACCGTAAACAAATCAGGTAAAGTGGAGGGTGCAACAATAGTTGATGCCTACCCCAAAGAGTTACAAGAAGAAACGCTAAAGGCTATTCAACTGTGGCTGTTTACACCTGCAACTATTGATGGGAATAACGTAAAAGTTGTTAATAGTGCAACTTTTTATTTTCAGCGTAATTGACGTATAACATATATGAGCCTTCCGCCAGTCAATAGGCGAGCCTCACTAATTAGACTGCTTTGCAGTCAAATAAAAATCAATCAACAAATTCATCTACTTCGTCTGTCATTTAGCTGTCAAATCGTCGTGTTTTAGAAATAGCAGCATACAAACACAAATAGCGGATGTTAGTGCGAAATCTTTAACAACAATAAGAATGCTGCCTGACGCGCTTCATTTCTTGAAATGTCAGTGCACTATGTCTCAATAAATTTAGGGTAGAGCGGCGCAGGAAGCCAAAGCCGCGACATGTATCGGTTGTAATGACGCACTCTTTTCGTTCTCTAATCGAGCCTAAATAACCGGTGTTTTTCATAAGTTTGCCTGCTTTTGTTTATAACTGTATATTTATACAGTTATAATGGTTTTCGGCTGATTGACGATTTATCGGGTCAAAAATCATCCATAAGTAGTAGGTGTTATTGAAGTGAGGGGTTTATAAGGTGTTTATTTTGTTAGAGTTTTATCAGAAAGCAAGTAGAAAAATCATATTGAAAAACATTTTGCACGCTTTGTTTTGCGATTATTGAAATTAAAAGTGCTTTACATCAATTAGATAGCAAATGTAGGATGTTATTAATCAATAACTTAAACGGCCGACATTGAATGATGCGCCGTTCAATAAGCTGTTATAAATACTTCAAGGACTTGCGTAAATGGAAATCTCGGCAAAAAACATCTCTAAAAACTCCCTGTTTAAACTTTTATTTCAAAGTGTCGGCTACGGTTTGATCGCTTTCTGTTTTCTTATGGGCATATTTTCTCTATTTGGCTTTGAAACAGTCGCTTTTAATGATCAATATTACACAGGTATTAAAGGGCTATTGGTTTCATTGCCGCTTGGCTTGTTTATGGGTTTAATTTTTACTTGTTTTATGTGGTTAATTGGCATCTTAGGCTTATGGATTAATTCATATTTTAAAGGTGTAACGATTGTATTTAAGGGCGTTTCCGAGCAAGTTGGGGAATAGTATTTATAACAAGCCATTCAAGCAGGACTTTTAACAGTTGGTTAGGTTCCGCTTCGCTTCACATTTTAACCAACAATTAAAAGCCTCTTAATGGGGCGTTATACGTTTCTAGGTTTTGCATTTAGCTTAGCAAGTAGGGATACATGATAAATTTAAATAAAGATAATTCGGATTGGAAAAAATGGATTGTAGAAGTAAATGAACACCAATATTTATTAGGTGAAACTGGTTCTGTATGGGGAGATGGTAAATATAGCTTTCCTGTTAATGATGAAGTAAAACTTAGTATCTGTGATATTGAAAACATAGCTTTTAGTAGCTTTCCCAATGAATTACAACTAGATATAAGAAATGAATATGACAAATTGGGCGTTTTTATATTATCCGTTCTTCTAAATAACTCAACTGACAAGCCATATTTGGGCTATACATGGGAGATTGATCCAGAAAAATGGAAAGGACATTTAAATCCTTATCTATTAAGAAGTGAAATGTATCAAATCTTAAAAAATGATACTAAATACTCTATTGATATTTCCCCTTCTTCAATTTCAAATGATTTTGGATGTGCCACTCTTTATTTTGAAATAAACTCTAATGTAGTCGGTGAATTATGGAACAATAAGGAAGGGTTCGCTGCTTTCCTAGATGAGTCCGTAAAGCTAGCAGAAGAAAAAGTTCTTATCGGAGGTTTTGCTGATAAAGTCGTCGCAAAATTTTCTTTCGACAAAAATACTGAACAAGCATGTTCTACTTACTTAATGTATTTTATTGAGTTTTTGAGAGATCTAGGAATTGATGCAGAAAGTAGTTTTAAAAAGGATAACGGCGACGTTATATTTTCAATTATTCCAAAAGATAAAAATACAGCTTTATTACAAATATCAGAGGCACTTTCATTTTATATGAAATTACCTCGTTCAAACTTTAATGATATACCTGAAAATAATTATGATCCGATTGCAGAGCTTAAGTTGGAAAAACTAAAGTCAGAAATTGACCGGCTGAAATCAAGTTTACGCATTAATGAAGCTTTACTTAGATATCAAGATACTTTAATCAGTGATCAAATAATTACAACACCTAAGCCTTTAACTAATACTCATCAGAAAGAACCTATTGATGGTTTGTCATATATATATGTTGATGAGAACAAACAAGACATAGATAGCTTTTTAGGTGGTGGTGTTAAACTTGGTGTTATGAAAAAAGCAGGAATTGAAATTGACTGGAAAGCACTAATAAACTATTTTCGCTCATAAAAAACGTATAACAAGCACTTCAAACGGAACAAAAACAGTTGGCTACGTTCCGCTTCGCTACACATTATAGCCAACTATTTTTGTCCGCTTAAGTGGGCGTTATACATAAAGTTGTAATTTATGAGTTTCATTGTAAATATGAGAAGAAAATGAGAATAAGCCAATTTCAAAAATACTCACAAAAAGAAAATACTGTTACGAACAATGTGTTATTGATGCTCTCTAGGTTGAATGACCTAAATGTTAGTTATTACAAATCAATAATTGAGCGTTCAAACGAAGGAAACATTCGGCAGGATTATTATCCTCAACCTATTTTCACACAACAGGTTGGTATGGGAAAAGGAATAATTGATGGTCATATTGAAGTAAAACCATCAAAGATAGTCATTGAAACTAAATTGAATAGCAAGGAATTGATCGGAAAGTTAATTAAATATGGAGAAGTATTTAATGAAAATAGCCACAATCAACTATGGCATTTAAGTTCATTAAAATTCGATGAAGATGAAGTTATTAAAATAAATAGAGAGCTAAAAAAATCATATCCGAACTTAAACATTCAATTTATTAATTTATTGTTTAATGATTTGATTGAGAATTTAGCAGGTATTTACGAAGAAAATACACATGATATGGAACTGCGCTTACTTCTTGATGATTTTAGTGGTTACTGTATTGGAAGTGATTTGATTTCTAATGAAGAATATAAATTATTATTCGCACCTACTGGTTTTTCATATGCTTGGAACAAAAAACACAAAATATACTATTGTCCAACTAATTGGCACAGTCAGAAGTTTAAATACTTCGGCTTATATAACAGCAAGTCTGTAAGAACAATATCTGAAATCGAGACGATAATAATTGCAGATTATGATTCTAATACAGGCTCATTGTATACTCATAGTAAAGGGCATACAAATGAGCAAAAAGAACGTCTTCAAAAGGGATTGTCTGAATTAGGCGAAGATCATTCTGGATTAAAATACTATCTCCTTCCAGAAAACAGTACTTATGAAACTGATTTTAAAAAAGCATCTCACGGAGGAATTCAAGGTTACAGATATAAAGATCTTAGAGATTACTTAACTCTTAGTGATTACAATGATCTGAAATTAATGGCTGAAGAATTAAGAAAAGTAACGTGGAAATAGAAAATGTATAACAAGTCATTTAAATGGAAAATTAACAGTTGTCCATCGCTTCGCGATTATAGCCAACCTTTTTTACAGCTTAACAGGGCGTTATGTGACCTCGTAATGTTTTAGTCTGGAAGGTGTTAAAAAGTGGATAACTCAGAAGAAATATTTCATTACCTCAAAGACATTCTGCTTCCCTATGCAAGTGGCATGGTCGTGGTCACTGACAAAGCCGATAACTTTTACTTAAATACCCTCTATGTCATGAAAAATAAAAAGCCAATGTATTTTGGTTCGGTCAAAATCAATAAGAGTTATGTTAGTTTTCATCTTATGCCTGTCTATGTGTTCCCAGAACTATTGGAAGGCATATCGCCAGAACTTCAAAAGCGAATGCAAGGCAAATCATGCTTCAACTTTAAAGCAACAGATGCAAAACTCTTTCAAGAACTCAAGGAATTAACACAAGCCGGTTATGGGAAATATCAAAAAGAAGATTACTTGTAGTATCGGCAGGTCACATACAAGGCGCTTAACTCGTTCCCTTCGGTCACTGGGACATTAACCCAGCGGCGCTTCGCGATTATGCTGCTACGTCACTGCCCGTTAGCTTAGCGTTAGTGAGCAAGGAGCGTTCGAGTGCCAACTGGAGTTAAAGTATTTGGTCTGGGGAATTTTGTTTATGGGATGTTATTATTTGTCCCGTCATTATTCCAAGGCTTTTCATTATCTTTATTAATTGGTGGTTGGTTAGCTTTAACTAGGGGGGGGGCTCTTGCGAAAAAATTGGAGCCGAATTTTATTTATAGTTGGGTTCTACCTATTGGTATCATGCTTCAATTGCAAGTAAATTTAACCAGTTAGCGGTGTAGGGTGTTGTTTGATATAAATTTATTATCGAACTGAGATTAAATATGACCCACTTTTTAAGTTAGTCCACAAGTTCTATCGATAAACTTTCTAATAAGCTGAGTGCTTCGTAGCGGGAAAACTTGGCTTTATGGAGATTGTTTTCATTGATATTGATGTTGAAATTGATGGATCCACTAAAATCAGTTTTTTGCAGATTTGTTCGCATAAACAGACTGTTATGAAAATCACACTCGGTCATTGATGAGTGACTAAAATCACCACTTCTAAAATCGACTTCTTGTACTTTACACTCAGCTAACGCCAGTTCATGTAAGGTTAAACCAAAAAATGAGCTATCGTTCAATATACAGCGGGTGAACGACAGCTCAGGATTAACGGTATATTTGGGCCAATGTGCCAGAGTCCAATCAATACCGAGCATTTTACAATCAACGAAGTGCACTTCGACAAACGCTGAATAGTTACTTTTCAGTAAGCTTAAATTACATTGGGTGAAGCGACAGTTAATAAACTTACAGTGACTGAATGTTGCTGCGAAGAAGTCACACCCATTAAAATCGCACTGTTCAAACTCAATTGATTCTAGCCTTGTTTCACTTAAGGATAACTCAGTAAATAATTGATCGTAATATTGTGCGTTATTTTGAAGCATATTCAATTGTCAGTTTACTCTGTCGGGGTATTTTTATGGTCAAACGCCATGTGCATTTTTATCAAGTGTTCTTCCATATCAAATGTGACTTCAAATCCTAATGACTTGGCTAGATTAGCCATGTTACGGTTTTCAAACATGGTAAAGCCAGTAAGAACAGGGGTGTTGTTGCCACGATAATAATGGATAAGTTTTTCTAGCAATCGTTTACCTAAACCTATGCCTTGATAATCGGTTCGCACAGCCATGGCAAATTCGGCTTCGGTATTATCAGGGTCAGTCGATGCCCTTACGGCTCCTAAGGTTAGCTCTTGTCCATCCGCCAGTTTTGTGGTGGCAATAAATGCCATTTCACGTGAGTAATCAATCTGGGTTAATACTGCCATTTCTTCATGGGTCATTTTTGAGCGCACACCAAAGTAGCGTTTGTATCTGTCTTCTTCGGATAATGCATTATCAAAGTCCATGTGTTTGGGCTCATCTTCTGGCAGGATCGGTCTTAACATTACTGCTAAGCCATTTTTAAGAATTAAGGTTTCTTCCAATTCTTTAGGGTAGGGCAAAATCGCTAGGCGATTACTGCTGTCATGTCCCAAAGGATGTAAGCGTACGTCAACATCAAGTAGGGTAATATTCTCACCGGCAGCCAGCACGGGATTGAAGTCGATTTCGGCAATTTCAGGGCAATCAATAATCAGGTGCGAAATTTGCGTGAGCATCACACATAGGGCGTTCATATTTAGCCCAAGCGGCAGATGACGGTC
Source organism: Shewanella aestuarii (assembly GCF_014647215.1). Classification (GTDB taxonomy): domain Bacteria; phylum Pseudomonadota; class Gammaproteobacteria; order Enterobacterales; family Shewanellaceae; genus Shewanella; species Shewanella aestuarii. The sequence goes on along the minus strand of NZ_BMOT01000001.1, from coordinate 738,036 downwards.
ACGCAGTTTGTTGGTTTTTAGTGCTTGAATAACCATGTAACGTGCCAAGGTCATATTCAGTGGGGGCAGAGCAACCGATGCATCTTGTGTTGGGTCCCATTGGGTGCCACTTTCACCTAAACAAATTGCGGGGCCAAATACCGGATCGTTGATCACCGATACACGAATTTCTTGGGTGCCAGCAGTTAATGCCATTTTTTGGATCACTAAGCCTTCAATGCGTGCATTGGGATTAGCCTGATGCACTCTATCAATAATTGAGTGTGCGGCTTGGTTTACCTCATCAGAGCTGGTTAGGTTAAGCATTACGCCGTGGACATCGGATTTATATTGTAAGTCAGGAGATTGTACTTTTAACGCCACTGGATAACCGGCTTTATCTGCTACAGTGACGGCATCGGCAACGTCAGTGACAAACCAGGTATTAATGGTGTTTAAGCCATAAGCCTTTAAGATGTTGCTAACTTGATAAGTGCCTAAAACCAATTGATTTTCGTTCTGGTAGGCTTGCAGTAATTGCCTTGCTGTAGCACTGTCTGTTGGAATGTTATCCGGAATAGATTGTGGCACTTCTTGCAGTAGCTTTTGATTACGGCGATATTCAACCATGTGCATAAATGCACGCACGGCTCCTTCTGGAGTTCGATAAGTGGGAATACTGGCCTGGTTGAATTTTTTACGCGCCATGTAAGCGGAATCTTCACCGCTCCAATTGGTTAGAATATTGAGCCTGTTTTTACGAGGGTGCTGGGAGTATGTATCAATAATACTTTGGGCAATTTGCTCGCTTTGTTGCAATATTGATGGTGAGTGTAGGATTAAAATAGCATCAATATTATCTTCATCCATCAGGCGTTTTAACGTGTCACCATAGCGCTGCGCATTGGCATCACCCACCATATCTATCGGGTTTTGTTTTGACCAAGTATTGGGTAAATGCTGATTTAAATCATTCAACAAAGCGGGTGACAATTGCGCCAGTTTACCGCCTTTGATAATTAACTCATCGGCGGCTAATACCGCAGGCCCGCCGCCATTACTCATAATGGCCAAGCGTTCACCTTTCAAGGCACTCGCATGGGCAAGGCTTTCTACTGCGGCAAATAATTCAATCAGGTCATTTACCCGCAGCATACCAGCACGACGAAATGCTGCTTCAAATACGGCATCGTTACCTCGCACTCCACCTGTGTGGATCATGGCGGCTCTAGCACCTTCATGACTTCGGCCTGATTTGATCACAAATATCGGCTTATTGCGTGATGCCGCCCTTGCTGCTGACAGAAATCGGCGCTTGTCGTTAATGGAATCAATATACAACATGATGGCTGAGGTTTTACTGTCTCGACCTAAGTAGTCTAGTAGTTCATCAAAATCGATATCTGATGCATCGCCAAGTGAAATAAACGAAGAGAAACCAATATCTTTATTATTGGCCCAGTCGAGAACTGTGGTGCAAATGGCCGCAGATTGAGAGACAAATGCCACTTTACCTGCTTTTGCGCTGGCATGAGCCAGACTGGCATTTAAACCGATTGTCGGCAATATCATGCCTAAACTGTTTGGGCCTAAAATCCGCATGCCGTAGCGTTTTGCATGTTGTTGGGTTAGGGCAAGTAAACTGACTCCGTTATCATCAAAGGTATCGGCCATGCCACTGGCCATGATGATTGCGGCTTTGCAGCCAAATTGTGCTAAGCGCTCAATGATAGAGGGGACTCGATGGTCAGCGGTACAGATTATGGCTAAATCTGGTTTGACGGGTAATGCTTCAATATTGGGATAAGCTAATACGCCCATCACCGCAGTATATTTAGGGGTGACGGGCATAATTGGCCCAGAAAAACCACCTGAAAGTAGGTTTCGCATGATGGCTCGGCCAGCTCGCGTTGGATTATCTGAAGCGCCGATCACCGCTACTGAGGTGGGTTTAAATAATGAAACAATACTACGCTGACTCATTGACTTCACCTCTAAAATTTATAATGCAATGATTAAACTATGCGTTATTGGTTAATCGCATCCTTGATTACCGACTCACAAATATCTGATAGCCAAACGGTTTTGGGGTTATAGCGTTTTGCTGAGTGACATATCATGGCAATGTCGACTCCAATTTTATTGTCAGTATGCTGTTTATTGGGTAATTGAAAACTATAGGTAAAATGTTGATCCATGAGTTGACTGAGTACCGCATAATTATCCACTAAAATTGTGGCATTTAATTTTTCATCAATCACAGTTCGAAATAAATTCAGGTTTTCGTTGTAATCGTCGATCATCAACTTGACGTACTCACCAGATTGATTGCCAATCAACTTTGCCGCGCCACAGGCAATTTTTTTCTGATAGAGCTCTTGTGGGCGTTCTTTTAAGGCTTGTATGCCAATATCAACGTTACCGTCTATAAGCTGGTTGTTACTTTCTTTGCGCCATTGTCTAAGCTCCACTATCGCATTGGTTTCCGCCCGAATTTTATTGATTAGCGGCTTGGCTATCATAACTAATAAGGGCTCAGAGATATGGATAGAGATAAATTCTAATTTAGCTGGACTAAAAGATTCCGGCTCTAATGCTACCGAAATTTGTTCTATGGCATTTTGTAATTTGGGGGCAATTTGGATGGCATAGGAAGTAGGTTGTAAGCCATTGGCTGTGCGGATAAATAATGGATCGCCTAAGTCTTCTCTTAATTGTGCCAGTATTTTAGATACAAAAGATTGTGAACGATTAAGCTTTGCAGCCGCTCGCAATGTTGAACCCGTTTTAAATAAAGTGACAAATACATTTAATGCATTGAGATCCATACACATCCATTTTAGTTATTTAGGCTAGAAACTCATTTAGCTGTAGTAAAAAGTGAGTCTAGAGGTTATTAAAATTATGATGCTATTCAATCACTCGTAGCGTGTTGATACTCAATACGCATGATTCACTTAATCTAAAGACACATCTTATAACAGGAATAACCCATATTCCATTTGTACTTCAATTTTCATTTAGTATTCCACTGGTAATCAATAGGCATAGTGGAGAATATTATGCAGCAAGTCACGGTTGTAAAACCGACCAAGGGCCAACTCTTTATGAAATTCATAAAGGGATTAATCACCTTGGGCGGAGTAATTTTGATCAGCAAAGGATTTTCATTATTAGCGGCTGTTCATGGAAAAGAGATCCCAGAGTCTTATTTTTCAGGAGGATATCCCTCTATTCTTGCTCTTCTCGATTCTGAGTTCTTTATGGGTATTATTTTTGTTATTACCCTTGCATTAGTGGTTTACGTTTTATATCTGTTTTGGCAATTACATGAGGTTGCTGTCCATAAAGCAGAAGCTATGTCTAGCGCACATACACAAATTGTTTTTGCCTTGTCGTTATGCGGTTTGTTCATCGATAAAACCTGGTGGGTTTTGGCGATCATTATCGCGTTTGCTCGCTGGGATCTGGTATCAAACCGTATTTCAAAAATCATCAATGATGGAATAAAAGGTAATCAGTCATGAAAGAAATTATGCTGCCTTATGTATTAGTTATCTGGTTATTAGTCAAGCTAGGCGTGATTGAATGGAATTTAAAAAATGCGGTGCGCTCAATTGGTGTCGGAATGTTTATCGCATTTGCATTATTCACGGGACATAGATTCTGGTCACCTGCGGATTTAACCGATAGCTCTACCGTAAAAGCTCCCCATGCGGTGTTAAGCCCATTAATTGGCCAAGAAGTTGAAAATATTTATGTTACACACAATCAGATGGTCAAAAAGGGCGATCTCATTTACACCTTAGTGTCAGTGGACAGCACCGAGCAAATTAAAGCGCTTCAAGCTCAGAAAGATGCAGTAATCGGCCAAAAAAATGCGGTTATTGCTCAACGCAATGCCGGTAATGAAAAGATAAATGCTTTAGTCTTTAGTGTTGATAACGACAAGCGAAATTTAGAGCGTTTGACTAAGTTGAATGATTTTTCAAGTCAGCAAGATAAAGATAATCTTATGTCGCATATTGATGCTAACACAGCGCAAATATCGGCTATGCAAGCTGAGTTGTTGGCACTTGATGCACAAATGCAATCCCATGACGCACAAATGCAGTCCTATGATGCTCAAATTGACTCTGCGAAGTGGCAAGATAATCGTCGTGAAATTCGTGCTCAATATGATGGCCAGTTATCGATTACTAATGTTACAGAAGGCACGCGTCTAGGTAACATGCATTTATACGATACCAGTAAAAAATTCTTGGAAATGCGGATTGCAGATCAAGCTTACCGTTATATTAAAAAAGGACAATTTGCTGAGTTTTATGTTGATGCTTATCCTGGTGAAATTTTCAGGGGCAGGGTTCACAGTATTACATCAGGTACTGGTGAAGCGTTAATTAACCCTATGAGCGGTACTCAGCATGTTAGACAACATGTGGGCAATAACATGGGCTCGCATGGTCGTACTGTGGTGATTGAGTTTATTGAACCTGAAGGTTACAACGTACCAATCGGGGCGACAGGTTCTGCTTGGATATCAGCAGAAAAACCGCATCCAATTTTAGGCTTCATGGACATTATTGGTGGGGCAACGGTGCGATTAAAAGCGATTAAAGCTTACTTTAGTGCACTATAAAACTGGCGACCATTGAGTTCAAACATAAAAAATGCCAGCTAATGCTGGCATTTTTATCACCAATTTATGCTTGGATTACTTCACCTATTAGGTAGCAGGATGTGCTTTTTCTGGCATGTATATCGCTATCATTTTACGCATCATGGCTTTGCTGTCCTCAATGGCAATATACAAACAAGGGATCAAACATAAGGTCACAACGGTTGCAAACAACACACCAAAAGCAAGAGAAACGGCCATTGGAATAACCATTTGAGCCTGCATGCTGGTTTCCGCCATAATGGGTACCAAGCCAATAAAGGTGGTTAACGATGTCAACATAATCGCTCTAAAACGACGGCAACCAGCATTTAACACCGCCTCTTTTATTGCCACACCTTGTAAGCGAGATTTATTGACATAGTCCACCATCACTAGGCTATCGTTTACCACCACACCAGCGGCGGCAATGATACCGAACATAGATAATGCACTTAAATCAATCCCCAACAGAATATGACCTAAAACCGAACCAATGACACCGAAAGGGATCACCGACATGATCATGATTGGCTGTAAGTAAGATCTCAAAGGAATAGCCAACAAGCTGTATATCACTAATAACGAGATGATAAAATCTCGTAATTGTGTGTCAGCACTGTCTAGCTGCTCTTGGATACTACCAGATACTTCACTATGTACCCTTGGGTATTTAGCCAAAAGTTCAGGGATAAAGTTATCACGGATATCTTTAGCAAGCTTAAATGGCTCAGCTTGATCAGCATCCACGTTTGCCCAAACATTGATAGTGCGATTACCATTTTCGCGGCGAATACTGTTGACGCCTTGCACCACAGATATCTCAGCCACTTCAGACAAAGGTAGCTCAGCACCTTGGCTGGTTTTAATCAACACCTCTTGCACTAAGGCTATCGAATTACGTTGCTCTTCTGGGTAACGTAACATGACCTTAATTTCTTCGCCGTTACGGATAATCCGCTGTGCTTCCAAACCGTAAAAACTATTGCCAACTTGTCCAGCAATGTTAGCTAAGGTGAGGCCTAAACTGTGTGCTAATGGCTTCAGTTGGAACTGTACCTCTTTAGCACTCGATTGGCGGCTGTCGTTGACATCACTCACGCCCTTGAGTGAATTAAGTTTTTCTTTTAACGCTAAGGACGCTGCGACAAGTTGTGTTTCATCTTTTCCTTCTAAACGGAAACTGATGTCACCATCTTCTAGGCCACCACCAAATAAACTGTCTTGAATAGTGAAGGATTTAACTCCTGGAATTTGCGGCATCTTTTGACGCCATAATTCCGCCACCTCAAAGGTATTCATTGGACGTAACTCTGGGTCAACTAGTTTAGTCATGACCTCAGCGCTGGTGCGGCCTCTAAGGTCAACTTGCATTTCGGCAATCATGCCTTGGCCGTATTTTTCAATCAGTTCTTTGTCAACACTATATAAGGTTGACTCGATGGCCAATGCGGCCTCAAGAGTGGCTTTTTCAGATGCATCAACGTTCATTTCAATTTTGACCCGCGGAAAATCATGCGGAATTTTGGGTTGGCCAATAAATCTCACCAAGCCACCGGCATATAATCCAGCGCAAATTAAAATAAAACTAATAAACATCATAATCACGGTATAGCGATATTTAACCGCAAGTTTTAAACTTGGGCGGTATACATTTTCGATAAACCAACTTAAGCCTTTTTCAACGCGAGCTTGAATAAAGTTAACGCCATTACGTAGCCAATCGAGTGGGTTTTTAGAACCTGGCTGTACCACTTTAGGACGTTTCATATGGGCTAAATGTGATGGCAGGATCAGTTTAGATTCGATCAGTGAAAACAGTAGGCATAAAATAACCACAAAGCCGATTGCTTGGCCGAATGCACTCGATGGGCCGTCGTCTAAGGTGATGGGTAAGAAAGCGGCAATGGTGGTTAATACCCCAAATGTGGCTGGCATGGCCACTCGTTGAACACCTCGGATAACACTTTCAACATTTTGACCGTGCTCTTGGCATTCTGTATGCGCGCTTTCCCCCATAACAATGGCGTCATCGACCACAATACCTAACACCAAAATAAAGGCGAATAAACTGATCACGTTGATGGTGACATCGATAAAGGAGAGGGGCATGAACAGTAAGGTTCCGAGAAAACACACTGGTAAGCCCATCATTACCCAAAACGCTAAGCGAACGCGAAGAAACAGCGCAAGCATTAAAAATACCAATACGGCACCCGACTTCATGCTATCAAGCATTAAATCTAAACGACCTTCAAGGTAATAGGTCATATCAACCCAAGGTTCAAGTTGCACGCCTTGAGGTAATACTTTTTGCTTTTTATCTACATAGTCACGAATTGTCTTAGCCACGTCTGTGATACTTTGATTACGTGCAGCGCCGATAAAGAAGGTTACTGAATTTTTGCCATTAAATTTTGAGTATTGAATACCGTCTTCAAAGCCGTCGCTGACGGTGGCAATATCACCTACTAGCACAGTCGTACCGTCTTCAAGGGTTAATAAAGGCAAATCTTCAAACTCATAACCGACATAGGCTTGGTTTTCGACCCTTAGGTTAATGTAACCATTCTCAGCTTTGATCTGACCAGCTGACATGTTGCGAGAATACCCGCGAACCGCTTCAGCGACATCGTTGAAGGTTAAGCCAAATTCGCGTAATCGATCTTTACTGACTTCGACGCTAATTTCATAAGCTAAACCACCATAATATTCAGTGATGTTAACACCCGGGAGCTGCATCATTTCATCATGAATACGTTCACCTAAGTCTTTTAACTGACGCTGAGACAAGTCACCATATAAACTTAAATACATGACTTCTTGTCGAATTTTAATGCGCTCTACCTTGGGTGGTTCCATACCCGCAGGGAAAGTTGAAATAGAATCAATTTCAGATTTCACTTCCTCTAACACCACTTGCGGATCATATTCATCTTCAATCTGAAAATAACCATTGGCCATATTGCGGTTAGAGTAGGTAATAATCCGTTTTAGCCCTTGTACACGCTCAAGTGCTTGTTCAATTTTAACCGTAATGCCTTCTTCTACTTCTTGCGGTGCTGTGCCTGAATATACAGCACTGAATTCTATCCAGTTTATCTCGACGGCTGGAAAAAACTGCTTTCGTATTGAGTTAGCGGTTAACAGCCCGCCAAGTAAAATGATGATCATCAACAAGTTTGCAGCAACCGAATTACGTGCAAACCAGGCGATCAATCCCTTGTTTGTATCTGCCATGATTATTCCTCAGATCCCATTGCCAGTTCCGTCTGCGGTTCGCTGTCAGTTTGCGGCTCTTTTTGCAGTAATTTATCCGCAGGAAGCGCAAGTTTCATGCCTTCTACCGGATAATCTAGTGCTGAGGTGATGAGATTCATACCGTTTTCAAGGCCTTCAGATATCACTACTTTAGCGCCTTCTTGGCGTAACATGGTCACGTCTTTGTAACGCAATTTTTGCTCATCATCCATGATAGCCACTTGGCCATTAACAATAAGATGACGGGGTATTATGGCAACTTCACCAGCATTGGCTCCGTTAATGTTTGCGGTGACATAAGTACCAAAGCGCAATTCACGTTTATCTGATGTCAAACCGTAGGGATCTATTACTTCGGCGACAAGATAGGTCATGCGACTTTTACTATCAACAACGCCTTCGCTGCGAACAATTTTACCTTGCCATGCTTGTTTGTTGCCGGCAAAACTTCCGACTAATGCAACTGTTGCATTTAAGCCTTTGGCGTCTAGATATTGAATTTCTTTATCGGCTAGAGGTAAACGCACTTCTGCTACATCAGTACTGAGTAATCCGCCAATAGGTGAGCCTTTGCTGACATAAGAGCCTAAACCGACTTCTCTACTTGACACTAATGAGTCATAAGGTGCACGGATGATGGTTCTTTCTAAGTTTCTTTCTGCACGGTGCAGTCCTGCCTCGGCACTTTTGAGTCTAGCAATCTCTTGTGCTAGCTGTGGTTTACGTAAGCTTAAATCAGTAGGGGTTCCGTTACTGATTTGAGCCCATTCTTTTTCAGCGACCTTGGCATTGGCACGCTCTTGCACCAGTGATGCTTGGGCAGAAGCTATACTGGCTTGGGCATCGAGTAAATCTGATTCATAATCACTTGCATCAATTTTTGCCAATACTTCACCAGCTTTAACAAAACCGCCTTTGACAAAGCTATCAGATAAGTAGGTAATTTCACCATTCACTTGCGATACAAGATCGGTATTATATTTAGGCTGAACAACACCATAAGAGGATACACTGAACATCATAGGTTGGTATTGAATCGCTTCAACCGACACTAATGGCGTGGTATCCAAAGCAGGTTTTTCTTCAGGCGGTTTCTTTAATGCAGAAATACCGACTAATGCCCCCACACCAAGCCCTAACACTACGATGGGTAATATGATTTGTTTTCTCGTCGCCACGACACGTCCTCTTGTTTACTTTTGTGTAAGCCATGTTTTGTTGCCATGTAATTTTTCATCGATGGCAAAATTTAAGGTTATATTAATCTATATGTTGTTTTGGTGTTATTTGAATGTGTAAACTTGTGTGTCAGAAATTTACAAAGCCACTCATCATCATTATTGATACTGTTTTAAAAAAGTAAAAGTTCATCATTTACCAGGATTAACTGCCATGACCGAGCGTCGTATCATTGAAACAAGTCGGCTAGAGCTGACACAAATGAACCTTGATGAACAAGGTTTACTGTTTGAGCTTGATCAGGATGAAGCTGTGATGCGTTACATCAATGGCGGTCATAAAACCACCATGGAACAAATTGAGCAATACTTCATGCCGCGATTAAAGCGTTACCATAATCCGCTGAAGGGATATGGTTTATGGAAGGTATATGCTAAAACGGCACAAGAGTTACCTGAGTGTTTATGGGGACAATATCTTGGCTGGATCTTAGTCAGACCTATGTTTTTTTTTACCGATACCCCTCATTTTGATGATATTGAATTAGGTTGGCGTTTTAAGCAGATTGCGTGGGGGCTGGGTATTGGCTCTGAGGCTGCGAAAGCGATTGCAGATTTTGTTGTTACCCACCCAGAAGTGAGTGCAATAAGTGCCATTGCAGATGAAGACAATATTGGTTCAATTAACATTATGACCAAGTTAGGCATGGAATTTATCAAAAAAGCACCACATCCTGATGTACCAGACAACCAGCAGGTGGTGTTTTACCAACTTAAAGTTTGATATTCAGACAGTCTAAAGTTTTTTGATTATGCAAATTTTGTCATCTGGGTTTATTAACATCAATAAGCGGATAGAAAATGAGTGATGTTTTCAACCTAGTGTAAAAAAATGCCAATCAATTGATTGGCATTTTTTAATATAAATTTAGTCTAACTTACTTTTTTGCATCAAGATAACGTTCAGCATCCAGCGCAGCCATACAGCCGGTACCCGCAGAGGTAATCGCTTGACGATAATGTTGATCCATTACATCGCCACAAGCATAAATACCTTCAATACTGGTTTGAGTCGCATTGCCTTGTAATCCGCTATTTACTTTTAAGTAACCGTGGTTCATTTCTAGTTGGCCTTCAAAAATACCTGTATTTGGGCTATGACCAATAGCAACGAACACGCCAGCGACTTCTAAATCAGTAATTGAGCCATCTTTGGTGCTTTTCTTTTTCAGACCAGTTACGCCCATTTGGTTACCAACGACTTCTTCAAGCGTTTGGTCTAAATGAAGAATAATGTTGCCATTGGCCACTTTGTCCATCAAACGGTTGATCAGGATTTTCTCAGAGCGGAACGAGTCACGACGGTGAATTAGGTGAACTTCTGAAGCAATATTGCTTAAATAAAGCGCTTCTTCAACGGCTGTGTTACCACCACCGATCACGGCAACTTTTTGGTTACGATAGAAAAAACCGTCACAAGTAGCACAGGCTGAAACACCACGACCCATAAAAGCTTCTTCTGAGGGTAAACCTAAATACTTAGCTGATGCCCCCGTTGCAATAATTAATGCATCACATGTGTATTCACCATTATCACCTTTTAAACGAAAAGGGCGCTCTGTTAAAGTGACTTCATTGATGTGATCAAAAAGAATTTCAGTATCAAATTTCTCTGCATGCTTTTGCATACGTTCCATTAAAGCTGGACCGGTTAAGTCTTCAGCATCGCCTGGCCAGTTTTCAACTTCAGTTGTGGTAGTTAATTGACCACCTTGCTGCATACCCGTAATCATCACAGGTTTTAGGTTTGCACGCGCAGCATATACCGCTGCAGTATAGCCAGCTGGGCCAGAACCTAAAATTAATAGGTTACTATGACGAGCTTCACTCATTTTAATTCTCCGATTTGATGCATGATGCAATTGGCTAAGATTGTAGGGAATTTACCAAAGCGGGTAAAGGGCACAAGCTAGATTGATAGTCGATTGGGCTAATCTAGTGTGTCAATAAATGGTGTCAGTGCGAAAACTCATCTGACACCAACAAATTTAATATGCAATATGGCAAGAGGGTAGATTATTTTTTTCAAGATAATTTTGATGATAATCTTCAGCGATATGAAAAGTCTGTAAAGGCACTATTTCAGTGACAATATGGCGCATACCCCAGCGGCCGCTTCTAGCAAATGCAAGCTTAGAAGCCTCAGCTTGTGCTTTTTGCTGCTTATCATGGAAGAAAATAGTACTACGGTATTGTGTGCCTATATCTCCCCCCTGCATATTAAGTTGAGTTGGATTATGATTTTTCCAAAAAACATCTAACAGTTGATCATAGCTGACAACGTTTTCATCATACTCAACCTGTACGACTTCGGCATGACCAGTGGTACCCGTTTTGACTTCTTTATAGGTTGTCGCACTATCTTTACCACCCATATAACCGCATGTCGCGTTACTTACGCCTTTTATTTCGCGGAAAAAATATTCAACACCCCAGAAACAACCGGCACCAAATGTTGCTAACGCCATGACACACCCCTTTAGGTTTTAGAAGTCTAGATGGCTGTAATTGTGATAAGGTTTGTCACTATATGCAAGTACTGTTTTTGATAAACAGGAGTTTTTAGGCTAACAATTTAATTTGCTCACGCATGTGGTAGAATTCGCTCTAGGAAAAACAAGCAAATACCAAAATAATAACAACAGCAAGGAGCTTAAATTGACTTCACCGCTTATGGAAACCCGAGATTTTTTAGCTTTCACCCTAGAAAGCCCGCTTTCTCTGCCGCAGCAATACCATTTTCATTTAGGTAATCATACTCAAGTTGACATACTTGATACTGGAGTGATTGTTTTCACGCCACTAAATTCAACCGCGCTATCACCAAAAGACATAGTTCTTTCCTGCGCTATTCACGGCAATGAAACAGCTCCAATCGAAATTTGTAACCAATTAATTAAATCGTTGCTCAGTGAAACCATGATTACCCAACACCGCGTGTTGTTTCTGATTGGTAATCCGCCTGCCATATTGAATAAAACCCGCTTTCTTGAAGAAAACATGAACCGTTTATTCAGTGGTGCTCACTCTAAAGGACAAGGTTTAGTCAATACTGAACGAGTAAGAGCAAAAGCGTTAGAACTGTATGTGGCAGATTTTTTCAATCAAGGTCAGGCAGGTGCCCAGCGAATTCATTATGATTTGCATACCGCTATCCGCGCATCCAAACATGAAAAGTTTGCAATTTATCCTTATCGTCCCGGTAGAAGTTATAGTGGCGAACAAATGATGTTTTTGGCCGCATGTGGCGTAGATACCATTTTATTCCACCATGAACCGACAACTACATTCAGTTATTATTCTTCTGAACAATTCAAAGCCGATGCCTTTACGGTTGAGTTAGGCAAAGTGATGCCATTTGGTGAAAATGATATGAGTCGTTTTGAAGATACAAAACGTATGCTCATGAGTTTAATCACCCAAGATGCAATGGCGGTAGCGGAATATCAGCCTGCGCAATTGAATTTATATAAAGTATCACGCTCTATTAATAAAAATGCCGAAGACTTTGCATTTACCTTTGCCAATGATGCACCTAATTTCAGTCAATTCAAGCAAGGCGAATCATTAGCGACTGAGGCTGGTCAAGAGATTAAGGTTGAGCATCAAGTCGAAGCGATTGTGTTCCCTAATGCTAAAGTTCCAGTAGGACAGCGCACTGTATTATGCTTGGTTCCTGCACCTAATGAAGATGTACAGTAGACAGTTTTGATAGGCGTAAAGCAAAATATACAAGCTTGTCGACTAAGATTTGATAACGCGGTCCAGTAAACTATTGTATGGAAGTTTACGTTAACGTAATGTTTGTCGGCGAATTATAATTAGACTGCTACCCTTGAGGTAGCACTTCACAAGAACAAGAGCACATTATGAGCAACGCAACACTGAGCAACGAAACAGTGCATCGTGTCAGCTTTCTTGACAAGGCGTCATTGCACATTCCTATTCTGCGCGTTTTACAGGCAGACGGCACAACATATGAAAATGCTGTGTTACCGGTTATTGACCAAGACCTAGCCGCAAAAATTTATGACACTTGCGTATTTACCCGAGTATTAGATGAGCGGATGTTAGGGGCACAGCGTCAGGGCCGTATTAGTTTTTATATGACCTGTACCGGTGAAGAAGCCGCGATTATTGGTAGTACAGCAGCATTAGATAAAGGTGATGTGATTTTAGCGCAATATCGTGAACATGCAGCTTTACGTTACCGAGGCTTTACCACTGAACAGTTTATGAACCAGATGTTCAGTAATGAAAAAGATCTTGGTAAAGGCCGCCAAATGCCTATTCATTACGGTAGCAAAGCACTAAATTACCATACAATTTCATCTCCTTTAGCGACGCAAATTCCTCAAGCTACTGGTGTTGCTTATGGACAAAAGCTCAAGGGTGAGCGCAATGTGACCATTTGTTATTTTGGTGAGGGCGCAGCTTCTGAAGGTGATTTTCATGCTGGTCTAAATATGGCCTCTGTACTTAAAGCACCGGTTATTTTCTTTTGTCGTAATAATGGCTATGCCATTTCAACCCCTACTGAAGAGCAATATGCGGGTAACGGTATTGCTAGTCGTGGAGTGGGTTATGGCATGCATACTATTCGTGTTGACGGTAATGATATGCTGGCCGTGTTAGCCGCTACGCAACAAGCCAGAGCTTATGCTTTAGAGAATAATGCTCCTGTGTTGATTGAAGCAATGACATACCGTTTAGGTGCACATTCATCGTCTGATGATCCTTCCGGTTACCGCTCTAAAGATGAAGAAGCTAAATGGCAGCAACATGATCCGGTTAAACGTTTCAAATTATGGTTAATCAACAAAGGTTGGTTAAACGAAGCTGATGACGTTAAAACCCATGAACAATATCGTGAAGAAGTACTTGCCGCGGTTAAAGTAGCTGAAAAGTTACCTGTACCTCGATTGGATGAAATCATTGAAGATGTTTTAGACAAGCCAACAGCCGTACTTAAAAAACAGCTGAAAGACTTAAAAGAACACATCAACAAATATCCTAAAGCCTATCCGAAAAGTGCAGGGAGATTATAAGCCGTGGCTCAAATGAATATGTTACACGCCATCAATGAGGCGTTATCAATTGCCATGAAAGCGGACGAACGCATGGTAGTTTTTGGGGAAGATGTTGGCCATTTTGGCGGTGTTTTCCGTGCAACTTCAGGCTTACAAGAGCAGTTTGGTCGCGACCGCTGTTTTAATACGCCGCTTACTGAACAAGGTATTGCCGGATTTGCCAATGGTTTAGCATCACATGGGATGACGCCCGTTGCTGAAATTCAATTTGCAGATTATATCTTTCCTGCGTTTGATCAAATCGTCAATGAAGCTGCCAAATTTCGCTACCGTAGTGGTAATGAATTTAATGTCGGCGGATTAACGTTCCGCACCCCTTATGGCGGCGGTATTGCTGGTGGACATTATCATTCGCAATCTCCAGAAGCTTATTTTACCCAAACACCGGGTTTAAAGGTGGTAGTGCCACGTAATCCTGAACAAGCAAAAGGATTATTATTGGCGGCAATCCGTGATCCTAATCCGGTTATTTTCTTTGAGCCTAAACGATTATATCGTGCGTCTGTGGGCGAAGTGCCTGAAGGCGATTATCAAATTGAGTTAGGTAAAGCAGATGTTGTCAAGCATGGGACTGATATTACAGTGCTTGCTTGGGGCGCACAGATGGAAATTGTTGAAAAAGCCTGTGTGATGGCTGAGAAAGAAGGCATTTCTTGTGAAATAATTGACTTACGTACTCTATCTCCTTGGGATATAGATACCGTTGCTAAGTCAGTTAAGAAAACGGGTCGTCTGGTCATCAACCATGAAGCGCCATTAACAGGTGGCTTTGCGGGGGAGATTGCAGCCACGATTCAACAAGAGTGTTTCTTGCATCTAGAGTCACCCATCAATCGAGTTTGTGGTTTAGATACACCATACCCACTCATTCATGAAAAAGAATATATGCCAGATGAGCTGAAAACATTTGAAGCCATCAAAGCAACAATGGCATTTTAGGAGTGGTCATGATTAAAGATTTTATTTTACCCGATATCGGCGAAGGCGTTGTTGAATGCGAGTTGGTAGACTGGTTAGTTGCTGAAGGCGACACAGTAGTCGAAGATCAGCCTATTGCAGATGTGATGACAGATAAAGCATTAGTGCAAATTCCTGCGCCTTATGCTGGTGTGATCACTAAGCTTTATTACGCCAAAGGCGAAATCGCAATCGTTCATGCGCCTTTGTACGCGGTTAAAGTGGCTGATGATACCGCTTCAGATACCAGTGATACCGCCGTGAATGCTGTGGCTGCTGAAGTGACACCGACAGCGGTTGTTTCAGGTATGCTGGTTGAAGATTTTCTTTTACCGGATATTGGTGAAGGCATCGTTGAATGTGAGCTTGTAGATTGGCTCGTTGCCGAAGGCGAAATGGTTGTTGAAGACCAACCCATCGCCGACGTGATGACAGATAAAGCGTTAGTTCAAATACCTGCAATGAAAGCCGGTAAAATCGTCAAACATTATTATCGCAAAGGCCAGCTGGCTAAAGTTCATTCGCCATTGTTTGCAATTGAAGTAGAAAGTGATGTCATTGCAACTAATCCTGTTTCTCAATCTACACAACAAGTTGTTAATCAGGTGGCTAGCTCAGCCGTTACTACTGAGCCTGTCGTTCAAGGTAAAGCGTTAGCAAGCCCAGCTGTGCGCCGTTTAGCTAGAACGTTAGACATCAACATTGCCGATGTGCAAGGTTCTGGTAAACACGGTCGTGTCTACAAGGAAGATGTAGAACGTCACCTGAAAGGCGCAGCGGTCAAGGTTGCCGCAACAGCACCTGCCGTAAGCACTGCTGTGACTTCAACAAATGTGGCATCGCCTGTTGCAATAGGTGTAGATCGCGTTGAACCGATAAAAGGTGTTAAAGCGGTTATGGCAAGAATGATGGTTGAGTCTGTTTCGACTATTCCTCATTTTACCTATTGCGAAGAGTTTGATTTAACAGAACTGGTTGCTTTACGTGAAAGCATGAAACAGCGTTATTCAACAGATGAAGTTAAACTCACCATGATGCCTTTCTTTATGAAGGCCATGTCACTGGCATTGAATGAGTTTCCAATACTCAATAGCCAAGTGAATGCTGACTGCACTGAGATCACCTACAAGTCACGCCATAATATAGGCATGGCCGTAGATTCAAAAGTGGGTTTATTAGTTCCTAATGTGAAAGATGTGCATTTAAAATCGATTTTAGATGTTGCAGCTGAAATCACTCGTTTGACTTCAGATGCAAGAAGCGGCCGCGTATCACCAGCAGATTTGAAAGAAGGCACAATTTCAATTTCAAACATAGGTGCATTAGGTGGCACTGTCGCAACGCCAATTATTAATAAACCCGAAGTGGCTATTGTGGCGTTAGGTAAGTTACAAACCTTACCTCGATTTAACCACAAAGGTGAAGTTGAAGCGCGTAAGATCATGCAAGTGAGTTGGTCTGGTGACCATCGGGTGATTGACGGCGGTACCATTGCACGTTTCTGTAATCTGTGGAAACACTATTTAGAGCAACCACAAGAAATGATGATGGCGATGCGTTAAGCTAGTTAACACAGTAAATATGTTTAATTATAAAGGACGCTGAATGCGTCCTTTTGTTTTTGAGTGAGTTTTCGTATAATTCGCCCAAGATCCACATCATTGGAACCGTTATGAGCTTGTCGGCCCCCCAAATTAAAACGATTGATTATCCTTTTCCGCCTAAACCGGCTGTTTTGTCTGATGCGCAAAAGCAGGATTATAAGGCCCGTATTAAACAATTATTGATTGATCACAATGCTGTGCTAGTCGCGCATTATTATACTGATCCTGAAATTCAAGTCTTAGCTGAAGAAACGGGAGGCTGTGTTTCAGACTCATTAGAAATGGCGCGTTTTGGTCGTGATCACCCTGCGAAAACTTTAATTGTGGCAGGGGTAAAGTTTATGGGCGAAACGGCAAAAATTCTCAGCCCTGAGAAAACCATTTTGATGCCGACGTTAGAAGCTACTTGTTCACTAGACATAGGTTGTCCTATTGAGCAGTTCAGTGAGTTTTGTGATGCCCACCCCGATCACACAGTTGTGGTGTATGCCAATACCTCTGCTGCGGTTAAAGCTCGTGCTGATTGGGTTGTGACATCAAGTATTGCCCTTGAAATTGTTGAGCATCTGGATGCTGAGGGTAAAAAAATCATTTGGGGTCCGGATCGTCACTTAGGCTCGTACATCGCTAAGCAAACAGGAGCCGAAATGCTGATGTGGCAGGGCGATTGTATTGTGCATGATGAGTTTAAATCTAAGGCATTACTGGAGTTGAAAAAGTTATACCCAGATGCGGCGGTTTTAGTACATCCAGAATCACCTGCAAGCGTCGTTGAGATGGCGGATGCGGTTGGCTCAACCAGCCAATTAATTAAAGCGGCGCAAACGATGGATAACCAAACTTTCATCGTTGCCACCGATCGCGGTATTTTCTACAAAATGCAGCAAGCGGCACCAGGTAAAACCTTAATCGAAGCCCCAACCGGCGGAAATGGCGCAACCTGTAAAAGTTGTGCCCATTGCCCTTGGATGGCGATGAACGGTTTACAAGCCATTGAAGCTTCTTTATCGGATACAGATAAAGCTGATCACGAAATTTTCGTTGATGATGAGCTACGTTTAAAAGCGTTAATTCCGCTAACTCGCATGCTGGATTTTGCAAAAGAATTGAACATGAAAGTGAAGGGCAATGCCTAGTGCTTAGACGTTAATATATACCAAACAAAAAACCGACTTCATGTCGGTTTTTTTATGCAAAGTCTAATGTCGTTTAAGTGGTTAGCTTGTCATTTTCGCTAGAAATAGTGAATAGCTCAAAGCTAACAACATACAGATGCTTGCTGGCACAAAAAGGGCATTAAACTCAAAGATATTAAATAACCAGGCTCCTAACACGCCACCAGAGATAAACCCCGTAATAATTAATATAAATAGCAGTGCTTTTCTTTTATCGAAAGGTTCGCCTCTCAATTTAGCGCCTAACATTATGCCTAAATCAGTGAATATCCCAGTAACATGTGTTGTTCTAACAACAGCTCCGCTGTATGTGGTTACAAGTGCATTTTGTAGCCCACAAGCCGCAGAGGCTAAATAGTGGCCTTGCACTGAATCAGCTGATAGGAAATAGATGGCACCGAATAGAAAAATTGATTCAAGTAGTAATAATCCACTATAGTTTCGCCCTAAAATTAACGAGCCACCACGCAAGCAGTATCCAGAGATAGCAGAGCCTAGCACAAAGCTAATTAGCACAAGGCCTAAATGAATAAAATCAACAACATTGATATCGAATATGCTAGTGCCTAGCATGGTAGCAATACCGGATAAGTGTGAAATTGATTGATGCTGAAATCCTAATAAGCCGACGGCATTAACTAACCCAGCAACTAATGCAAGAATGAATGAGCCAAATTCTACCCAGCGAGGTAACTTTGAAATCATGAGAGGGCCTCATTTTTAAATCAGTAAAATATGACGAAGCTAATCGTTGTATGCCTAGTATCTAAGGACTATTTATTTACAAAGATGCAAATAACAAAGCTAACAACGATATTAGCCGAGCCCTTTGGGCTACGATTTTTGCATCATCGACTTTTTATGCAGAAAAACACACCACAAACTCTCTGCTTTGTACAAATGATCAATAATAATTTGCTTCAAAAACAGCCGCTCCTAGCGAGGCCAGCAAGTGGATAGATTGTAAAATCCTTGATAGATATTAATACCAATATCAGCTTAATCATATCCGCATTTTGATGAACCAATGGTTTTACTCATTTGAATTTTATACTGCAACATTGAGAAAACAAAAAGCCCCGCGTAATGCGAGGCCTTTAGAGGATGATGTAATCGGCTAGATGATTACTTAGCGTTCATTAACGCGACAGCGTTATCTAGCATGCGGTTACTGAAACCCCATTCGTTGTCATACCATGACATTACTTTTACAAGACGACCATTAACACGTGTTTGTGTTGCATCGAAGTTTGAAGAGAATGCATTGTGGTTAAAGTCGATAGACACTAATGGTTCTTCATTAATGGCCAGTACTTCTGACATAGGCGCTTGTTTAGAGGCGCGGGTAACAATTTCATTGATCTCTTCAACAGTGGTGTCACGAGATGCTAAGAAAGTTAAATCAACTAAAGAAACGTTTACCGTTGGTACACGAACAGCTAAGCCGTCGAATTTACCTTGTAACTCAGGAACCACTAAACCAACGGCTGCAGCAGCACCTGTTTTAGTTGGGATCATTGACATTGCCGCAGCACGAGCGCGGCGTAAGTCAGTATGATACACGTCAGATAAACGTTGGTCGTTGGTATAAGCGTGAATGGTTGTCATTAGACCTGATTCAATACCAATTTCATCGTTTAAAGGTTTAGCAAATGGTGCTAAACAATTAGTTGTACATGATGCATTTGAAATCACTGTCATGTCTGCCGTTAATACGTCGTTGTTAACGCCATAAACCACAGTCGCATCAACATTCTTACCAGGTGCAGAGATAATGACTTTTTTAGCGCCAGCATTAAGATGCGGCTGTACAGATTCTTTTGATGTGAAAATACCAGTACATTCAAAAACGACATCAACGTTTAACTCAGCCCAAGGTAACTTAGATGGATCACGCTCTTGGAAAGTTAAAATTTTATCACCGTTAACATAGATGGCTTCATTATCGTGATCTACTTTTGCGTTAAATCGACCATGAACAGAGTCATACTTAGTTAAATGTGCATTAATTGATGCATCACCCAAATCGTTTAAAGCAACGATTTCGATTGGGTAGTTTTTCTCGCTTTCATATAAAGCACGTAATACATTACGACCGATACGGCCATAGCCGTTAATAGCAACACGGATAGTCATCTCATATCCCTCAGTTAAAAATAAATTTGGTGGCACATAAATCGCCTGGTAGTAAAATTACCAAATTGGTGGGGTTCGTCAAGCTAAATCGACAGCAAAAGCGCTTTTAGACACAAAAAGTTCGTAATTTTTTTCCATTTTGTCTGTTTTGTCGTTTTTATAGTCAAAAAATGAAAGTTAATCTTTGATATTCTCTGGTGTTAAAAGCAATGCTGCGCCGGCTGAATTGGCAAAATTACCACTTTTTAAATCGTTTATAAAAGTGTGCGCTTGTTGATCTAATTGTTTGGCTAAAGCGTGATTGCCACCAATTAAACTGAGAAGTTGCTCTTCATTCACCTGATTTTCCGTTAACAGGGTATTAGCTTTAGTAAATAAGTAAACGTTTTCAAAATGTTGTTGTTGCTGAAAGACACTTGCAACACCGAGTAACCAGTCAGAGTTGAAGTTGTCAAAACTGGTTGTGCTAAATAATCCCAGATAAATACGTTTAGCTTCGTCAGGGGACACTCTCACATAATAGCTTACCAGCTGATTTAAAATTTGCGGATCACTGACATTTCCTTGCTGATAAGCTTCTATCACGAGATTTTGCGAGGGTTTGTCGTTAAAGCGGAGCCATCGGTAATATGCCAAATATATATCAGGATTGTCTTTGGTGTATTCTTGAAGTTCACTTAATGTTTGCGTGCTTACGGCATAAGCGCGTTGCCTATCTTGTGTCCGTTCTGGATTGAGTATGTGTTGTACGCCTGCTGCGAGTTCAATGCAGTTACTGTATTTTTCAAGATAGATAAGTTGTTGGAAAAGTTGTTTGCCTGACGGTGTATCAGCTTCTTTGAGGACTAATCTATGGCGGACAAGATCACCTTTTTCAAATCTACACCAACTATCTCGATGTAAATCAGCACAAAGTTCAGGATTATTTTTACAAATCACATCACTATTTCGGTCATTTTCGCAGCCTAAAAGCCCTAAAAAACCACTTATAAAACTAAATGATGTAATTATTACTAGATTTCGCTTCAAAACTAGCTCCTTTTGGATAATTGTCTAATAAAATTACATATTTAGCGAAAATTTGTTACTGGCGAAATGTTGCCAATTTCATTACAATGTCGCCGACCTAGTGGGGATATACCCCACAATACACTAATTATTGGTCTTTTCTTTTTGTTACTCAAACCTTTCTAAAAATATATTAAAGAAAAGTGAGATAAAGGAACCCTACATGAGCGCAGATAAACATCTACAAAGTTGGCAAGAACGTTTTGAAATGGCAGAGGCAATGCAACCTTTACTTGGTAAGTTATATCGTAACCAAGGTGTTGAAGTTGTGGTATACGGTAAGCCATTATTAAACGCTTCGACTATTGAAATTATTAAGTCGCACCGTTTGGTTCGTCGTCATGTGGGTGATAAATTACGATTACGTGAAAGCTTCCCATTTATTCAGGCACTTAGCAAGCTTGCTGTAAAGCATTGTAAAGTCGATATAGGTAAATTAGCCGTAAATTACTGGCGTGAACATACCGATGCAAGCCAAATTGAAGCATACATGGCGAATCAATTAGCGCAAGGTATCAACCATGGCGATGATATGCCT
The DNA here is from genome assembly GCF_014647215.1 of Shewanella aestuarii. Taxonomy (GTDB): domain Bacteria; phylum Pseudomonadota; class Gammaproteobacteria; order Enterobacterales; family Shewanellaceae; genus Shewanella; species Shewanella aestuarii. The sequence continues at coordinate 716,333 of NZ_BMOT01000001.1, read as the reverse complement.
GCCCGTGATGTGGTTTTATATGGCTTTGGCCGTATTGGACGTTTACTTGCACGTTTGTTAATAGAAAGAACAGGCAAAAGTAATAAATTATGTTTGCGTGCTATCGTGTTACGCGGCGGTAAGAAAGGTGATTTAGAGAAACGTGCTAGTTTATTACGTCGCGACTCTGTTCATGGTCCATTTAATGGTTCAGTTGAAGTTGATGAAGAAAACAACGCAATCATTGCCAACGGGACTTATATTCAAGTGATTTATGCTAATTCACCTGATCAAGTGGATTACACCAAATACGGTATTAAAGATGCTTTAATCGTCGATAATACAGGGATTTGGAAAGATGAAGACGGTTTAGGTTTGCACTTAAAAAGCCCTGGTGCATCGAAAGTGTTGCTAACCGCACCCGCTAAAGGCGCTATCAAGAATGTGGTATATGGCGTTAACGAAAACGACATTCTTGCTGAAGATATGATTGTTTCAGCAGCCAGTTGTACCACTAATGCGATTACCCCTGTACTGAAAGCGGTTAATGATAAGTATGGTATCGAGAATGGTCATGTTGAAACTATCCATTCTTATACCAATGATCAAAACTTAATCGATAACTACCATAGTGCAGACCGTCGTGGTAGAAGTGCGCCATTGAATATGGTTATCACTGAAACAGGTGCCGCTAAGGCTGTTGCTAAAGCACTACCAGTTCTTGCGGGTAAGCTAACGGGTAACGCTATACGCGTGCCAACGCCAAATGTGTCAATGGCAATTATCAGCGTAAATTTAAATGCTGAAACAAACCGTGATGAGCTTAATGAGTATTTGAAAGACGTCGCTTTATTATCTGAGTTGCAAAATCAAATCGACTTTACAGAGTCGACTGAAATTGTATCGAGTGATTTAGTAGGGTCGCGTTATGCCGGTGTTATTGATTCTCAAGCCACTATTGCTGATGGTAAACGCGCTATTTTGTACGTTTGGTATGACAACGAGTTTGGTTATAGCTGCCAGGTTGTTGGTGTTATGCAAAAGATGCTTGGTCTAACGACACTATCATTACCCAAATAAGTCATTAACTTGACCAGTCAATAAAAGCACCTGAGGGTGCTTTTATTGTTTTAAAGGTATATCAATCATGATTTAAACCCTCATGAGCATTTATGCAGCAGTTAAACCGATATTTGAGAAAATTGTAATTTTATTGATTGACTCTTAATTTAGAAAAGGTAGAATGCGAACCCGCACTCAGGGGAACTTTGCAGTTATGTAAAGCGCTCAGAATGCGATAAAGATTCAGCGACATTAGCTCAGTTGGTAGAGCGATACCTTGCCAAGGTATAGGTCATCGGTTCGAACCCGATATGTCGCTCCAAATTGAGTTTGAATTGTCATTTACAGTTTGAACAACAGTTTGCCCGAGTGGTGGAATCGGTAGACACAAGGGATTTAAAATCCCTCGCTGAATAAGCGTGCCAGTTCAAGTCTGGCCTCGGGTACCATTATTAAACTCATTTGACGTTAAGTTAATGAGTGATGGATAAAAAAGCCTCAACAATGTTGGGGCTTTTTTATGCCTAAAATTTGAATGAGTCACTGCTAGCCATTCATTATCACCCTACTAGAACCTCGTTATTATCTTACTATCTCATATTTCATTATTAAGTGATTCGAAGTGATAGTAATCGGCATTTGATCGTATCTCAAGTAACATGTTGAAGCTTCTATATAGCCCCCAGCAGCTTTAAAAAAAAGCTGAGTGTGGCGTTTTAGGCTGCAAGGGTATTAACGGCGCAGTTTGATTTTTCTGTTACAGCGAATGCCATGTAAAAGTTTTAATTTTATGGTTTCATAAGCTTTGAAATGGACAATGATTGCTGTTTGATGGGGCTACTAGGCATATTAATAAAAAGGCCTGATGCAATACATTCATCAGGCCTATTGATTAGACTCATAAGTCAAAATTGGCTACTAACAGTGAAAGATGACGACTTAATTTGTAAGCTGTGCTTGGCTGGCTAAGTATTCGTCAAACGTACCTTGGAAGTTGATCAATTTATTATCTTTGACATCAATAATACGGGTGGCAAGTGACGACACAAACTCTCTATCGTGGCTTACAAATATTAGCGTGCCTTCAAACAGTTTTAACGCTTGATTAAGGGCTTCAATTGCTTCCATATCCATATGGTTTGTCGGCTCATCCATAACTAACACGTTAATGTCCATCATCATTAACTTGCCAAATAATAGACGGTTTTTTTCACCACCAGAACAGTTACGGACTTTTTTGTTAGCATCATCTTCAGTAAACAACAAACGTCCAAGCATACCGCGTACCATTAGATCGTTATGCTTTGGTGTGCGCCATAAAGACATCCAATCAAATAGGCTCATGTCATTATCGAAATCCGCGCTACTGTCTTGCGGGCAATAACCAATGGCGGCATTCTCTGACCACTTAATACGACCATGATTATGGGGGATTTCATTAACTAAACAACGAAGTAGGGTAGTTTTGCCTACGCCGTTTTCACCGATAATAGCAAGCTTTGATCCCGCTTCTAAAATAAGGTTACCGTGTTCAAATAATACTTCATCAAAGCCATGGCCCAATTCTTCTAAAACAAGCGCTTGGCGATGTAATTTTTTGCTTTCAGTAAAACGAATAGATGGTGTGATACGGCTTGATGATTTCACTTCATCTAGCTTAATTTTATCCATTTTCTTAGCGCGTGAACTGGCTTGCTTAGCTTTTGATGCATTTGCGCCAAAACGATTAACGAAGTCTTGTAGTTCATCTATCTCGGCACTTTTTTTAGCGTTACCCGCTAGAAGTTGTTCACGTAATAAACTTGATTGCGCCAAAAAGTATTCATAGTTTCCTGGATAAATCCGCAGCTCACCATAATCGATATCAGCCATATGAGTACAGACCGAGTTTAAGAAGTGGCGGTCATGCGAAATAATGATCATGGTGCATTTACGTTTATTAAGCTCAGTTGCTAGCCAGCTAATCGTATGGATGTCCAAGTTGTTGGTCGGCTCATCCAGTAATAATATATCTGGGTTAGCAAATAAAGCTTGCGCGAGTAGCACACGTAATTTCCAACCAGGTGCAACCTGTTGCATTAAACCAAAGTGAAATGACTCTTCAATGCCTGCTTCTAATAAAATCTCACCTGCACGGCTTTCTGCTGTGTATCCATCCATTTCGGCAAACTCACTTTCAAGATCGCCCACACGCATGCCGTCTTCATCTGTCATTTCAGCTTTGCTGTAGATGAAGTCGCGTTCTTGCTTTACTTTCCAAAGTTTAACATCGCCCATGATCACAGCATCAACAACACTATATTGTTCAAACGCAAACTGGTCTTGACTGAGTGTACCGACTTTTAAACCCGGTGAAATTGAAACATTGCCAGAGGTTGGGGCAAGGTCACCACTGAGGATTTTCATGAAGGTAGATTTACCACATCCATTAGCACCGATTAAACCATAACGGTTGCCATGCCCAAACTGAGCGGAAATGTTTTCAAACAATGGTTCAGGACCAAATTGCATAGTAATATTTGCGGTAGAAATCAAAGCAAGTTTCCAAATAGGTGGTACAGCATATTTATCGACAAGCGACTAGGTTTAGCGTTGTGAGAATAAGACTGATATGAAAGAGTATTTAGGGCGCGGATTATACAGGTAAGTGGTCAATTGTCGATTTATAATGCTATTTTGCAATTTACGGCAAAAGCATTTAACCCCTAATTAGAGAGTAGGGTTAATTGCTTTTTCATTACTTTAGTTTGTTATTTAGGAATAATGAATGCGGTTTCACGATCAACGGTGACATCTAAATCGGTCAGTAATCCATTATTAATGCCATAGATCCAGCCGTGTACCGAGACATTCTGGCCTCTTTCCCACGCCTCTTGCACTATAGTTGACGAGGTAACATTGGCAACTTGCTCAATGACGTTTAATTCACATAAACGATCAAATCTTTTTTTCTCATCTAGGCTAACTAATTCTGCTTGATGGATACGGTAAATGTCGCGCAGATGGCCTAACCAGTTATCAATCAACCCAAGGCGCTGATTTTGCATAGCCGCTTTGACACCACCGCAACCATAATGTCCAACAACCATAATATGTTTTACTTTTAAAACATCGATGGCATATTGCAAAACAGATAAACAGTTTAAATCGGTATGGATAACCATATTGGCAATATTACGGTGAACGAAAACCTCACCAGGCATTAAATCAATAATTTGATTTGACGGTACACGGCTATCTGAGCATCCAATCCAAAGATATTCGGGATTTTGCTGTTTGGCGAGCTTTTCAAAGAATGTTGGGTCTTCTTGATTGATGCGTTGCGCCCAACGACGATTATTTTCGAAAAGCGGTTTAAGCAGTTTCATAGTCACTCACACAGCATTAGCACTATTAGATCAAGTGCCTATTGTAATTTTCTAACGAGTATATCAGCAAAGTTGGCTGATCTGGTCTATCCAATGTCGAGTTTTACGCTACTGATAGTAAATAAATTTCAATTAAAAAGCGAAGTAAAATAATTACTTCGCTTTTATCTGATAACAAACCAATTTATCGATTACTGTTGAGCGGGTTGCCACTCTTCCCATTCAGGCTTCATACGGTTTTGTAACATAAATTCACTTGATGGAGTGATGGTGTTGATATTGCTAGTGATGTCTTTTGTGATCACAGATATACCACCAGATAACAAGGTTTCTAATGAGCCCGTTTCAATCTGTGCTCCAGAGAAAATACCCACTTCAAGTTTAATTCCTGATGCGTCCCAGAATTGGCTGCTGGTATTGACCAAATGTGTATATTCAGTGCGAATATGAGCAAACATTAATACTTGTTGGCCTGTTTTTGAGAGGTTGTATCCATCAATTTGGCCAATGGCTATGCCTCTAAAAAAGATTGGAGTACCCACTTTTATCGATCCTAATTGTTTATCAATTAGGGTGAAAGTGAGTGCATCTTTAGGGATATTAGCATCCCAGCGAGCAGCTAGTTTTGCTTCAAACTGGTTAGTCGTAGATTCGGCGTCACCTGGTAAGACACCAATATATGCGCCGGTAATGAGGGTATCTACATCTCGAATTCCGGCTAATGAAACTTGAGCTTCAACCACAAAGTATTCCGCATTCTGCTTACTAAAATGCAAAACATATTCACCGTATAAATAGGCACTTGCGATTTGCTTTGATAAATCCTTAGCAAGTTTTACCTGTTTTACTTCGCCTATTTTATGACCACGGAAGCGAATAGCTGAGTTAGCTTCAATTTTAGCGGCAGCTGGCAAGGTGATTGTAATCGGTTTTGCCTGAGTTAATGCTAAATGCTGGTTATCATAAAGCTGATCATTAATCGTGATACCCGCTTGTGATGTTAAGCTGGTAATATTAACGGATTTGAAAATTTCATCATCGATAAAACCAAGCGATATGCTGCCTTTAATTGCACCAGCAAGTGGCGCAACATCAATTTTTACGCCTGATAAACTGGCGTTAACTGACATGGCATCATTGCGCCAAAAAACGGTTTTGGCTTGCAGCAATTGTTTGAATGGTTTATCGATGGCTAGATTGAGTGAAAATAGATCTGTCTTTGCTTGCCACTCAATTTTCTCGATAAGACCGATTTGCATTTTCTTGTAGTAAATCGGCGCACCTTCACTTAGGCCTGCACCATCTTGACTGGTTAGTGTTAATTTAATTTTTTGTTGTTCGCCAAAGAGTTTTTGTGCTGTTTCAATACTGTCATAAATTTTAAACTGACTACCCGTTTTGGCTAAAGTTTTAGACTTGCTCGGCACCAATGATATCGCGCCTTCTAATAGCGTTGTTACATCACGGGTTTCAAACTTGATACTGTCTAGTGATGCATCTAATTTAATGGCCTGTTCGCTGATGAAATAACTGCCTTGAGTGACAAGTGATTTAAATTCTGGAAATATTTCGACTTGATATTGCACCGCAGAAAAGTCATCTGTTAAGCGGCTTGATACTACTGAACCAATAGGTAACTGCTTATATCTTACTTGAGCCCCGATAGACATACCTGTGTGTGAGTCAGATAATACGGTTAATAACAGTTTTTGTTGAGTTAATAAATCGGGCGGGGATTGTTCTAATAAGAAACTGCTTGGTAATTTTTCGGTAGCCGTTCCAGGTAGAATATTGATGACATTACCGGTAACTAAACGTGATAAGTGCTTCATCTCAGACAGTGAGACTTCTGCGCCAGAAATCCAAAAGCGACTATCCGATGCCAGGAGTGAATGATATTGGTGTTCGAGTGAAGCCTGTAATGATACGCCTGAATCAGTTAATGATACTTTTTCAACTTTGCCTACGTTTATTCCTCGGTAAATTAAACTCGCGTTTACACTAATATCTTCAGCTTGATCGAGATGCAAATTAAAAATTAACCCACCATTTGCTTGTTCTTCATCGGCATACAGGGTGAATATATCACCGTTTTCCGCGGCTTCAACTTCTGTGCCGGTATTAAAACTGATCCCGCCAGCAAGAATGGATGCCAAACTTTCGGTGTTAACTTTTACACCCGATAGCGATGCATCAATTTTTAAACCTGAAGCATTCCAAAAATGTGAATCTGTATGCACTAGATGGGCGTATTGCTCTTGTATAAAGGCACTTATGATAACGTTATTACTGCCTGATAATCGATAACCTACAACACTGCCTACCGGAATTTGACGGTAGAAAATCGATGAGCCGACATCTATTGAACCTAATTTTTCGGCATGTAATTCAATCACCATGCCTTCACTACCAGGGGTAATAGCGGGAGCTTCTCTTTGGGCTTCAAAATTAGAACGTGACTTGCCGTCACCAGGTTGTAAGGCAATATAATTACCAGAAAAAAGCGTTTCCAAGCCTTCTACACCAGTAATACTGGCTTTGGGTTTCACCAGCCAAAATTGGGTGTTGTCATTTAAGAAAGGATCTGCGCGATAGTCCATAATGACTTTAACATTGACCCCACTTAAATCTTTATCGAGGCTGACATCAGTCACTTTACCGACCGTTAACCCTTGGTATTTAATTAAGGTTTTACCTACATCAATGCCGGCAGCACTTGGAAAATGGATATTGATTTCTACACCGGATTCCTTAATGCTTTTTATCCCCAGCCAAGCACCTAGCATCAAAGCTACAATCGGTAATAACCATATAGGCGAGAAAAGTTTTTTCTTTACAACTTTTGGTGATTCAATTTGTGTCATCATGCGTTTCCAAACGGTCCCATAGTAAGCGAGTGTCTAACACTTTTGCTGCGAGTTGTGTAAGTAAAATGACTAAGGCGAAAGCCGTTGCTGCCGGTGCGGGTTTTGCATCTAATAATTGCCCCATATTGACCAACGCCACTGTCAATGAGATGACAAATAAATCTAACATTGACCAGCGTCCAATCCACTCAATAATGTGAAAACCCACCATCATTTTGCGTTTTGATATTGGGATATTAAAACTAATCGCACTTAAATACAGTCCCAAACCCAATATCTTTAGCCAGGGGACAAGGATACTGGCGGTGAAGACAATAATGGCAATAGGAAACATGCCTGATTTAACCAAATGAGCAATACCACTAAAAATAGTGTCATTAGTCACCACACCACGATTAGTTAATAAGGTGATGGGATAAATATTTGCCAATATTAATAAAATTGTCGCAGTAATCAGTAAGGCCCAGCTTTGCTGGATACTAGCATAATTTCGTGCGCTTAATGGAGAGTGGCAACGGCTACAGTATTGCTCTGTGAGTGCATTAACTTTTTTACAGGTTGCACAAAGACAAAGCCCCATTTTGAGCCCCTGAGGAGTTTCATTAGCTTGTTCATCAGCAGCAATCGCATACTGAGGAATAAGCTCTGGCAAGCCATTATCATTTTTCGACATGGACATAGCTCCACATATGTTCAAGGTTGTACTCGCGTTGTAAAAAAAGAATAGCGAGAAAAAGCAAGGTAAAACTTAAGGTGCCCATGCCAAAATAGACATCAGAAAAATCTGATAATTGAAACGCTGACACAAGAAAACTTATCACATAGATTTCTAACATGGTCATTTGTGATAACAGCCCATGATTTTTAAGTAAACGTCGATAGACACTTTGCCAAAATAGAGAGCGTAAATTCAATTTGATGATTAACACTTGCATCAAAATTGACAAAATCAGTAATGCAGGAGCAATAACCGCAGAAGCGAGCACTGCCAAACCCACGACCCAATATCCTTGTCCCCAAACTTCGACAGCAGTTTGGTAAACCGTTGTTGTGCGAACGCTTCCAAGGAAATTGATTTCGAGTACGGGTAATAAGTTAGCAGGAAAAAACACGATAAGAGCGGTAATGCATAATGCAAGCAGACCATTTAAGGAACAATAGGGGGTGTCATACAAGGCTGTATCGCACCTTGGACACAAGGCTCTTACATTAGAAGGCAAAGCGCGCTTTCTAATGACGAAGTCACAGGAGCGACAAAGTATTACCGCTTTAAATGATTTGGGTTCAGACATTATGGTTGTTATTAAGGCTATCCGTCATCAATAAGTCGTTTATATTATACGATAATGCCAACTTATATTAATAATATCGAAGCAATTGTTGAAACAAATCAATTTTCTATTGCGCTCAACCCTTTATCTATGTCAATCTTTGCACTGTATATAAAAACAGTGGAGATACGTTCATGGCAGTGATTACCCAGTTTGTCGTGGTAAGAGAAGGGGTTGAGAAGATGACATTTACATCGAAGAAAGAAGCTGATGCCTACGATAAAATGCTTGATGTTGTAGACAGTTTAGTCCCTTTCCTGTCAGCTTCTGATGTCAATTTAGATGAGAACACTTGCGAACAATTGGCATTTTACCTTGCCAATAACAAAGATGAGCTTGGGAATTTACTTAAAGGTGTTGTAAAAACAAAAGCAGCTGAGCCAAAACCTAAAAAGAAGACTGTTAAACAAGATTAATTTTCATTAACAGCAACTACTGGTAGTCTGTGCACATTAGAGTATGACATCGTTTTAGGTTCGAGGATTAAAAATGAAAGCAGCATTTTACGAAACACTCATTCGTCAAGCGGAAGCCCTTTTGGCCGATGAAGATGATTTAATTGCAGCTATGGCCAATTTCTCTGCATTGATTAATGATAATTTGCAGGATTTGAATTGGGCTGGATTTTATATTGTCAAAAATGGCCAACTCGTTCTTGGGCCATTTCAAGGTAAAGTCGCTTGTACCCGAATTGAATTTGGCAAAGGTGTTTGTGGCACTGCAGCAGTATTAAATATCACTCAAAGAGTAGCCGACGTGCATCAATTTGACGGTCATATTGCCTGTGATGCTGCGAGTAACTCTGAAATTGTTGTTCCAGTAAGACAGAATGGGCAAGTGATTGCCGTGCTCGATATTGATAGTCCACTGCTAAATCGTTTCGATGAAGATGATCAAGTTGGGATTGAATTGCTAGTAAAACAGTTTGAAAATTGCTTATTTGGTTAAAATGCCAGCAATATGAGGCAAATGATTGTCGCAATCGCCGCAACGAGCTTTATAATAGCCGACACAATGGCGTGCTATTTTTACAATAGTCCCAAAGAGAGACTAGTCTAAACCGCTGCAAATTTGTTAAGCTTTGTTTCCAAGGCTTTAGCAATGCAGTTGTTAGTGCTAATTTATAGGTTAAGTGTCAGTAATACTGAAATACTTAGCAAAAGATGAACGACTATCGGCGAAATAATTATTTGCCAACTTAGTCCCCTTATTTAACGTGGAAGTAAAAATGGAATCAACAGACAAGTTGACCGACACCAACGCAATTTTAGCGTATTTATATGAAACTTTTCCTTTATGCTTTATTGCGGAAGGCGACACAAAGCCATTAAAAATTGGTTTATTTCAAGACTTGGCTGAACGGTTAGCTGATGATTCTAAGGTCAGTAAAACACAACTTCGTGTAGCTCTACGTCGTTACACTAGCAGCTGGAGATACCTTAAAGGCGTCAAAGCTGGTGTACAACGTGTCGATTTAGATGGCAACGATTGTGGTGAGTTAGAACAAGAGCATATTGATCATGCTCAATCCACGTTGAAAGAAAGCCAAGATAAAGCAAAAGCTAAGCGCCAAGCGCAAGCGCCAAAAGCAGCGGCTAAGAAACCAGCTAAAAAAGTGGCTGCTAAGCCTCGTCCGGCGGTCAAGAAAGACAAGCCTGCTGTGGTAGCTGCACCTGTAGTTAATCTCGTTCCTGCAAAATTGGCAGAGTTAACCACTAATCAACGTGTGAACGTTAAATTAGGCGCATCGCCTGTAGCTGGCACGATTACCGACATCAAAAAAGAAGATGTACATGTCCAGTTAGATTCTGGTTTGAGCATCAAAGTACGTGTAGATCACATACTATTATAAATTTTAAAGGAGTAACTTGTTGATGCGAAAACTCACATTGGCCGCTTCAATTGCTTGTGCATTAGCAGGATTCTCTGCATGGGCAATTTCACCAACGATTCAAATCAGCGAGTTACCCAAACTAGCCCAAGAGCCACAACATCAAGTCGCCAGTAAGCGTGTAACTAATTTATTTACTCGTGCGCATTACCATCGCTTTGATTTAGATGATGCTTTTTCTGAGCAGATCTATGCTCGCTTTTTAGAGCAGCTTGATTATCGTCGTAACGTGCTAACTCAAGCCGATATCAATGGTTTTGACCAATATAAAGATCAGTTTGATGATATGGTCAAAGCGGGAGATATTTCTCCTGCTTATAAAATGTTTGATGTCTTGCAGGCTCGTCGTTACGAACGCTTTGCCTACGCACTAACCTTACTAGATAAAGAGTTTGACTTTACTCAGCAGGGTGATGCCTACGAATTTGATCGTAAAGACGCAGCATGGCCAAAAGATGAGGCTGAGCTGAATGAATTGTGGCGTCAACGTGTAAAGTATGATGCACTAAATTTAAAGCTTACGGGCAAGAAGTGGGATGAGATTGTCGATATCCTGAATAAACGTTATAACAATGCAATCAAACGTTTAAGTCAAACCCATAGCGAAGATGTTTTCCAGACAGTGATGAACTCGTTTGCCAGAACGGTTGAGCCCCACACTAGCTATTTATCGCCTCGTAATGCAGAACGTTTCCAAATGGAGATGAACCTCAGCCTTGAAGGTATCGGTGCGGTATTACAAATGGATGATGACTACACAGTCATAAAAAGTTTGGTTGCCGGTGGTCCGGCTGCGTTAAGCGAAAAACTATCTCCAGAAGATAAAATTGTCGGTGTAGGCCAAAAAGATAAAGAAATTGTCGATGTGATTGGCTGGCGATTAGATGATGTAGTTGAACTGATCAAAGGGCCTAAGGGCAGTGAAGTTGTCCTACAAATATTGCCTAAGAAAGGTGGCGCTAACGCTCAACCATTTAATGTCACAATAGTGCGAGATAAAATTCGTCTAGAAGACCGCGCCGCAACCTCTAAAGTGGTTGAGCCTAAAGAAGGCGAATTTGCCAATCGAAAAGTGGGCGTTATTCAGATCCCTGGGTTTTACATGAACCTATCTGAAGATGTCGCCAAAGAACTGACCAAATTAAAAGAGCAACAAGTTGAAGGCGTAATCATCGATTTGCGTGGTAATGGTGGCGGTGCGTTGACCGAAGCGACATTACTTACCGGATTGTTTATCGACATGGGACCTGTTGTTCAAATTCGTGATGCCAATGGTAGAGTGAACCAAAATAGAGATAACGACGGTAAGAGTGCTTATGATGGTCCGTTATCTGTGATGGTTGACCGCTACAGTGCTTCAGCTTCTGAGATTTTTGCTGCGGCACTACAAGATTACGAACGTGCTTTGATTGTTGGCGAACCTACCTTTGGTAAGGGAACGGTGCAGCAGCATAAGAGCTTAGGTCGTATCTATGATATGTACGACAAACCCATTGGACATGTTCAATATACCATAGCTAAGTTCTATCGAATCAATGGTGGCAGCACACAACTTAAAGGCGTGACACCTGATATTCTGTATCCAAGTGCGTTAGAGCCTGGAGAGTATGGCGAATCTGAAGAGAAAAATGCCTTACCTTGGGATAAGGTTCCTGTTGCGCAATACAGCACCTTAGGCAATATCGCTCCTGAGTTAGTCAACCAGCTAACAACTAAACATCAACAACGTATTAGTGCTGATGTTGAGTTTGGTTATATTAATGCTGATATCGCTGAATTTAAAAAGCACCATGATGATAAAACCATTTCGCTAGTGGAAAGTGAACGGATTAAGTCTCGTGAAGATGATGATAAACGTGCACTGGATAGAACGAATGAACGCCGAGTGGCCGATGGTCTTGAGGTGGTTAAAACATTAGATGATATTGAAGATGATAAGGATGCAAAAATCCCGGATCCATTCTTAGATGAGACGGCACTTATCATGTTGGATATGGTTGATGCAGAAAAGTTAGCTAAAGCGCCTACTCAATAGTTAAAAACAATCAATTAAAAACGCGCATTAGCGCGTTTTTTGTTATAAAAAATAAAATTTGTAAGGGATGATAATGTCTGAAGCTCAAGCCAAACATTTGAAAGATTACACAGCTCCAATATTTACTATCAATCACATTGATTTAAATGTCATTTTAGATGGTGAAAATACTAAAGTGGTTGCTTTAAGTAAGGTAACTCGTTGTCATTCACATCAATTAGATCTGATCCTCGATGGAGAACAGCTTAATTTAGTTTCCGTAAAGTTAAATGGTAAAGGGTGTGATTACCGCCAGACAGATAGCCAGCTAATCATTTCAACTACTGAATCTGATTTTGAATTAGAAATTATCACCGCATTGAACCCAGAGGCGAATACTAGCTTAGAAGGCTTGTATATGTCTGATGGTGCATATTGTACTCAATGTGAAGCTGAAGGTTTTAGAAGAATCACATACTTTTTAGACCGACCTGATGTATTAGCAACCTACACGGTAAGAATTGAAGCAGATAAAGCTGAGTTTCCTTTTTTATTAAGTAACGGAAATTTAATAGAACAAGGCGAAATGCCGCGTTCTGGACGTCACTTTGTTCGCTGGCAAGACCCTTTTCCAAAACCAAGTTATCTATTCGCCATTGTCGCGGGTGATTTTGATTTGCTTGAAGATCATTTTATTACCATGTCAGGTCGCAATGTAAAACTGCAGGTATTTGTCGATAAAGGTAATTTACATAAAGCAGAACATGCTATGACTTCGCTTAAAAAATCGATGAAATGGGATGAAGAACGATTCGGGCTTGAATACGATCTTGATATTTATATGATTGTTGCCGTTGATTTTTTCAATATGGGAGCAATGGAAAATAAAGGCTTAAATGTATTCAACACCAAATATGTTTTGGCCGATAAAGCCAGTGCAACTGATGAAGACTATCACGGCATCGAATCTGTCGTTGGCCATGAATACTTCCATAACTGGACTGGAAATCGTGTTACCTGTCGAGATTGGTTTCAGCTTAGTTTAAAAGAAGGCCTCACTGTTTTCCGTGATCAAGAATTTAGCTCTGATCTAGGTTCTCGTGCCGTTAATCGTATTCATGCGATTAAGGTAATGAAAAACCAACAATTTGCTGAAGATTCTGGCCCGATGTCTCATCCAATTCGTCCTGAATCAGTCATCGAGATGAATAACTTCTATACCGTGACCGTTTATAACAAGGGCGCCGAAGTGATTAGAATGATGCACACCATATTGGGTGAATCGGGTTTCCAGGCGGGAATGAAGTGTTACTTTGAACGCCACGATGGACAAGCCGTAACCTGTGACGATTTTGTAAATGCAATGGAACAAGCTAGTGGTAAAGATTTACAGCAATTTCGTCGATGGTATTCACAAGCTGGAACGCCTGTCGTCACAGTTGCAGATGAATTTAACGCTGAGTCAGGTCAATATACGTTAACGGTGAAGCAATCAGTGGAGAGTCAAGGTGTTAAAGGACAAACTCTGCATATTCCATTTAGCATTGAGTTATTAAATGCCAATGGTGTTTCGGTAATTAATCAAGTTTTAGATGTAAATAAAGCGACACAAGAATTTACTTTTGACGGTTTCGAAGCCAAACCTGTGGCATCATTGCTGCAGGATTTCTCTGCGCCAGTGAAACTTGAATACGATTTTACCTTTGAACAGCTTGTCCATATTATGCGATTTGCCAGCAGTGAAGTGGCTTGCTGGGAAGCATCGGTGCAATTATTCAGTCAGTCTGTTTGGGATAACGTTGCACAGCTTTCTGCCAAAGAAGGTATGTCGGTTGACTCGCGAGTCATTGAGGCATTTAGAGGCGTCATTCTGGATGCAGACTTAGATCCCGCTTTAGTGTCAGAAATTTTGAGTTTTCCATCAGCCTCGGCGCTCATTGAACAAGTTTCATCGGTTGATCTAGATGGCTTGCAAATTGCCCGCGAATTTGTCATTGAAGAAATTGCAGTGGCAACACAAGACGAGTTATTAGCAAGATACCGTGAATTATCTGTTGTTGATGTCGCATCGGCTAGGGCATTTAAAAACGTCGCTTTATTGTTGCTTTCGAGTGTTTCAGATGAATATGAAGCATTGGTTGTTGAGCAATTTAATCACTCATCCAATATGACCGACAGCTTGGCAGCGCTAAAAGCCGCTATGACAGGGCAGTTTGATTGTCTTAGTACTCTGTTAGCTGACTTTGAGGCGACTTGGCATACCACGCCTTTGGTAATGGATAAGTGGTTTACATTACAGGCTTTATCAAATACTGATGATGTTATAGATTCGATAAAACATCTTACTCACCATAGTAGCTTTAGCTTTAGTAATCCCAACCGTGTACGCTCGTTAATAGGTGCATTTGCAGCAGGCAATACATACCAATTTCACCGTAAAGATGGCGCGGGGTATGCGTATTTAACTCAGATTTTGGTTAAGCTTAATAAATCTAATCCGCAAGTGGCATCTCGGATGATTACGCCATTAATCCAATTTGCAAAATTTGACCAAACTCGACAAGACTTGATGAAACAGGCCCTTGTTAGCTTGCAAAGCCTGCCAGATCTATCAAAAGATCTATTTGAGAAGGTTAATAAAGCGCTTAATTAATGAGTAAATACCCCATCCAAAGGGACTGGCAACTCTCCCTTTGGATAGGATTTTATTGATTTGCTTGAAGAGGGTATTATGGAGTTTTATTTTAATATTTATATTAGCTATAGAAAGTTTTCTTCATATTATCAGGGTTATAGTGATTCAGTTGCGTTAACTGATGTAAACGGACGCCATTTGCAAATAAATGCAAAGTACTTTAGACCATTTTTAACTTTAAACGGGATTCAAGGTCAGTTCAAATTGGAGTTAGACAGTAAGGGGGCATATAAATCATTAATCAGGTTAGAGTAATTACTTCAAACGTTTGATTTATTATATTTGTTCTACGTCTAGAGGCGTGTTTTCAAATAAACCACTGAAATAAAATGTTTTTAATGAGTTGCTTTGCGTCTGTTTCCTCTCCTTGTTAGTTAATTCAAATATCACGTCTATTTTAGTTGTAACTATATCGTTAACCACGTTAATTTTATTGTATATTTTCTCTGTTTTGGCCTTGCTCAACAAGGTTAAATGCTGTAACAATGGTGTTGCCTGTGGGCTAACAAGATGTTGGTTTAAATTCCTATAACAACGATTCCAGCAGGTTACGGAGATGAGCTAAAATGAATATTGTTAAGAAAAAATTTAACAAGTCGGCGATCACTTTGGGGGTGATGTCGGCTTTGTGTTTAGGAATGAGTCCAAATGTATCCGCTTTCTCATTTAATTGGGGCGATGTAGATGGCGCATTTGACTCTACCTGGACCGTTGGTGCTAGCTGGCGCGTCGGTGAACGTGATTGGGAAGGCCAAATTGGTAAGGTTAACCAACCACAGTTTGACTGGTCTGGTTATTCGGCGTTTTCGAACACTAAATACACCTCAGCCGAAATTTGGGAGCAGCCTGGTTCCTATTCAAGCAACAACGATTTAAGTAACTTACTTTACTCTCAAGGTGACACCACCTCTGAAATCGTAAAAGGGCTTCATGAGTTATCATTAAAATATGAAAACTATGGTTTATTCGTTCGTGGAATGTACTTTTACGACCGTAAATTAAACGATGGCAACTATGATTTTAATGATCCACTAACCGGACAAGAATTTGATCCGTGTGCAGATAACCGTGCGTCTGAAGTTCAGTGTAAAGATGTCCGCTTATTAGATGCATTTGTTTACGCTAACTGGGATTTAAACGATGGCCAAAACCCATTGTCAGTTCGCGTGGGTAATCAGGTGGTTTCATGGGGCGAAAGTACCTTAATTCCCCATGGTATTGGTATTATTAACCCTGTAGATTTAAACATTCTTAATGCACCAGGTGCTGAGCTTAAAGAAGCTTTCCGTCCGCAAGGTATGGTTTGGGCATCTTTAGGGTTAACTGAAAACCTTAATGTTGAAGCATTTTATCAGTATCAATGGGAACCAATTTGGGTACCTACACCAGGTTCTAACTTTGCGAGCAATGATTTTGCAGGCTTTGGTGGTTACAACCAAAATGCTCAGTTAGGCTTCAACTCAAATCCTGATATCAATTTAGACTTCTTAATTTCTGAATATGAAGCACTTTATAAAAATGCTGCTGCCACGGGGTTCAATCCGGCAATGGCTTCGGCAATGACAGCTTATTCAACCAAAGCTGCTTTAATTCAAGATGAAGCCAAACCAAGTGATGACGGTCAGTATGGTGTCAAATTAGGTTTTTATTCTCCTGAGCTAAATGAAACTGAATTTGGTTTGTACTACATGAATTACCATAGTCGTCGTCCATTGATCAGTGGTACAGCGTCTAACTTTACTGCCGCAGCTATCGGTGGTGATTATGCTAAGTTGGCAGCAAGCCAAGGTCAAATTGACCGTGAATTACTGCTAAGCATGGAAACCTTTACTAAAGCACAAATTGTTTACCCTGAAGATATCCAATTATATGGTTTTAGTTTTAACACTTTAGTGGGTGATACGTCAGTAGCGGGTGAAATCGCACACCGTGTCGATGAGCCACTTCAAATTGATGATGTTGAATTACTGTTTGCCGCAATGCCACAACAATTAGCTAATGCTGGATTACGTCCAGATTTAGATGGCATTTCACAAATGGATAATCCTGCACCTGGCGCTACGGTTGACGGCTTTATTCAATTAGACACCACTCAAGCGCAAATGACGTTTACCCATTTGTTCGGTCCAACATTGGGTACTGATAACCTAACGATGTTAGCGGAAGTCGGTGGTGTGTGGATCCATGATATGCCTGGTTTTGATGAACTACGCTTAAATGGTCCTGGTACTGGTCGCTCTGGTGGTAACCCTGAAATGACAGGTATTATTCAGGCGCTACATAATGGTCCAGAAACTAATCCATTCCCAACCGATTTTGCCTGGGGATATCGTTTAGTTGCTAAAGCGGATTTCAATAACGTATTTGCGGGTGTGAACATGGCACCACGAATTATTTTCTCTCACGATGTAGACGGTATTACACCAGACCCGATGTTCTTATTCACTGAAGGTAAGAAATCAGTTGCATTAGGTGTGAATTTTGATTACCAAAACCGTTGGGGTGTTGATTTCTCTTATAACAGCTTCTTTGGTGGCGTGGGAACAACGAACGCGATGGAAGATCGAGATTATGTCTCGTTTAACGTCAAGTATTCGATTTAAAAGGATAATAATAATGAAAAAACTGACGATATTATCGGCAGCAGTGGTTATGGCGCTAGGCGCACCTGTTGCGATGGCGAAAGTATCAGAAGCTGATGCTGCTAAATTAGGCACAAGCTTAACACCCATGGGTGCTGAAAAAGCGGCAAATGCCGATGGTTCAATTCCTGCATGGGACGGTGGTATTACCAAGCCTGTTGCCGGTTATGAAAAAGGCATGCATCACTTAAATCCTTTTCCAAACGACAAAATTTTATTCAGCATTACTAATGCCAATAAAGCACAATACGCTGAGTATTTAACGCCTGGCCAAAATAAACTCTTTGAATTGTATCCTGATACATATCAAATGAATGTTTATGAAACACGCCGCACCGCATCTGTACCTCAATACGTTTACGACGCTGTTAAAGCTAATGCAACTTCTGCTGAACTTGTTGCTCAAGGTAATGGTATTTCTGGCGCGACAATTGGTGTGCCATTCCCGATACCGAAAGACGGTTTAGAAGTTATTTGGAACCACATTTTACGTTATCGTGGTGTTGATGTTGAAACTTATCGCAGCCAAGCAGCGCCAACAGCAAGTGGTTCATACACATTAGTCGAAAACGCTGAAGAAATTCGTTTTGAGTATACTCGTCCTGAAATTACCTTGGACAAGTTAAAAGAAACCAACACGTTATTCTACTTTAAGCAAGTTGTAACACAGCCTGCTCGTTTAGCGGGTACTGCGCTACTGGTGAAAGAAACCATGGATCAAGAGGCTTTACCTCGTCAAGCATGGACTTATAACACAGGTCAGCGTCGTGTTCGTAAAGCACCAAACGTGGCTTTTGATACACCAGGTACAGTGTCTGATGGTTTAAGAACAACCGATGATTTCGACATGTTCAACGGTTCTCCAGTACGATATAACTGGGAACTTGTAGGTAAGAAAGAAATCTTTATTCCTTACAATGATTACAAGTTGCACTCTAATGAACTTAAATATGATCAAATCCTAAAACCTGGTCACATCAATCCTGAATTTGCTCGTTGGGAAAAACACCGTGTTTGGGAAGTCAAAGCGACATTAAAAGATGGCATGCGTCATATTTATAAGACTCGTGTATTCTACATTGATGAAGATTCTTGGCAGGTGTCTTTAACAGATATGTACGATAACCGTGATGAGTTATATCGTGTGGGCACAGCACATAGTATTAACTATTATGAAGTGCCAACATTATGGAGTACGTTAGAAGTATTCCACGACCTTCAATCTCGCCGTTATTTGGCCATGGGATTAGACAACGAAGGTCGTATGTATAACTTTGATGCAAACTTATCTGAATCTAACTTTACCCCAGATGCATTGCGTCGTGCTGGTATTCGTTAATTCATTTGTTTAAGTCAAATCTGTTAAATAAAGGGCGCTTAGCGCCCTTAAATCTAAGGAAGTTTGTATGAAGGTTAGCATGCTTCGCAGTGCTGTCGCGATAGGATTAAGTGCATGTTTATATACTGCTTCGGTTAACGCACAACTTGATCCTTTAACTGTACAAATTCAACCCCAAGCGCAATCGTCTTTATTAGTCGATATTGCTAAAGCGGGTGATAAATTAGTGGCAGTTGGCCAACGCGGCCATGTATTAGTCTTAGACCAACAATGGCAACAAGTTGCTAGCCCTGTGGTAACTCAATTGACTAATGTGTTTTTTTTGAATGAAAAATTAGGTTGGGCCGTCGGACATGATGCAACGATTATCCACACCAATGATGGCGGATTAACTTGGTCTTTACAGATGGAGTCAACCGTATTAGAAAAGCCCTTTTTGGATGTCCGTTTTTTCTCCGAACAACAGGGTGTTGCTATTGGCGCTTACGGCTTATTTTATCGAACGGAAGATGGCGGTAAAACCTGGCATGATGAGTTTCATCAAGAATTACTATTTGAAGAAGATGTAGCGTATCTCAATGAATTAAAGCAAGAAGACGAAGAGTTGTATTTGTCTGAACGTGCAGCATTACTCCCTCATTTTAATCGAATTATTAATCTAGATGCTGATCGTTTACTTCTGGTTGGTGAACTTGGATTAGTTGCCGTCTCTAATGATATGGGACGTACATTTGAGCGCGTAGATTTTGATTACGATGGTTCAATGTTTAATGCGATTACCCATGGTGAGGATGTATATGTTATGGGATTGCGTGGCCATGTATTTAAGGCATCGAATGCATTAAATGACTGGCAACAAATTGAATTACCGGTTGAATCGTCAATTAATGGGGCATTAGTTGATGGCGATGATTTATATCTGGTTGGTAATGCTGGAATTATTTTGAAAATTGATGGAGACAAAGCAGAGCTAGTTGCTCGACGTCAAGGTGAGAATATTGTTTCTGTAGCCAAAAATAATAAAGGTGAGATTTGGTTTGCGGGTACCAAAGGCCTTTTTCAGTTGCCAAAGTAACCGTGTACAGGGGTAAGTGTTGGTTGTTGTTGCTAATACATGACAAGTCCAAATCACTTTACGCTACCTTATCAAGACAATACAAAGCTGTTATTAAAGTTACTTTGATAACACAAAAGATGATTCATTCATCGTTAAAGCTACTGTTTTTTTAGTAGACACTATTAAGATTAAAACAACAATAATAGGGCCGACAAGATGTTAGAAAAACTGGTCAATAGTTTCGAAACTCACTTATTCCGCAATCGCATGTGGGTGATCATTTCATTTATTTTTATTACGGTATTTTTAGGATACCAAGCCAGCCAGCTTAAAATGGATGCCGCTTTTAGTAAAAATATCCCCCTAAATCACACTTACATGCAAACCTACACTAAGCATCAAAAAGATTTTGGTGGCGCGAATGGCATTATGGTCGCGGTTGAAGATACCAGTGGTAATATTTTCAATCCGGTATTTTTTGATACGTTGAAAAAAGTACACGATGAGCTGTTTTTTATTGATGGTGTTGAGCGTTCACAGGTTAAATCACTTTATTCACCTTCAACTCGGTTTACCGAAGTTGTTGAAGATGGGTTTGCTGGCGGCCCTGTAATTCCAGCTGATTTTAGAACAGATGAATATGGCTTAGCTGTAGTACGCGATAATATTGAGAAAGCGGGTATTGTGGGGCGCTTAATTGCTAATGATTACTCTGCGGCTATGTTATCTGCACAGTTGATGGATTTTGATCCTGATACCGGTGAAGCATTAAACACTATCGAATTTGCTAATGAACTTGAGCAAAAACTTCGTGGCCAGTTTGAAAACGACAATATCAAAATCCACATCATTGGCTTTGCTAAAATGGCTGGCGATGTTGCTGATGGTGCTAAAGGGGTATTGCTGTTCTTTCTGATTGCAATCGTGATCACTGCCGTGATGGTTTACCTATTTTCCAAGTCAATAATGCTGACGGTATTGCCACTGATGTGCAGTCTAATGGCGGTTATTTGGCAATTAGGTTTATTAACTGTAGTCGGCTTTGGTCTTGATCCCATGTCCATTTTAGTGCCGTTTTTGGTGTTTGCTATTGGCGTAAGCCATGGCGTGCAAATGATTAATGCGGTACGTCGTCGAGTCATTGATGGTCAAGCAACAAAAGCGGCAGCCGCTTCAGCGTTTCGCAGTTTATTAGTGCCTGGTGGGGTTGCGCTACTTTCTGATACCGTTGGCTTTTTAACCTTACTTGCAATTGATATTGGGATTATTCGTGAATTAGCCATTTCAGCATCTTTAGGGGTCGGGGTAATTATTCTGACTAATCTTATTTTGCTTCCTTTAGTGATTTCTTATACTAATTTATCTAATGCTGAACAAAACCCTGTTCAAAAGCAAAAAATAGAAAATATTTGGCGTAGCTTATCTAAGTTTGCCACACCTAAATATGCAGTGATTGTACTAACCTGTACAGCCGTCTTATATGTCGTTGGCTTTATGAAAGCCACAGAAATGAAGATTGGTGATTTGAAAGGTGGCGCGCCTGCGCTGCATCAAGATTCACGCTATAACCTTGATACTTTTTTCATCACTGATCATTTTTCTATTACGACCGACGTGATGACAGTCATTGTTGAAGCTGAGCCCGAAGCCTGTACTTACCATTCAATGCTCAGTCAAATTGACCAATTTGAATGGATGGTGGGCAATACACCCGGTGTAGAATCAACTGCTAGCTTAGCTTCAATTGCAAAAGCGGTGAATGCTGGCTTTAACGAAGGCAATCCTAAATGGCAAATCTTGCCTCGTACTACGGCCAGTTTGGTGCAAGCCGTGGGTCAAGTACCCACCACCTCAGGTTTATTAAATGGTAACTGTTCAGTGATGCCAGTGTATCTTTTCTTAAAAGATCACAAAGCAGAAACCATTGAGGTTGTTGTTAATAAAGTGAAGCAAGTGGCAGCAGAACTTAATAGCGATAAATTACAGTTTAAGTTGGCATCTGGTCCAGTTGGGGTAATGGCGGCGACAAACGAAGCGGTCAGTGAAGCGCAATTACCTATGATGATTTATGTCTATGGTGCAGTATTCATTCTGTGTTTAATTAGCTTTAAATCACTGAAAGCCACAATTGCGGTAATTATCCCTTTGTATGTGGTATCTACATTAGCCCAAGCCTTAATGACCATGCTTGATATTGGCCTTGCCGTAAGTACTTTACCGGTTATTGCTTTGGGCGTGGGTATTGGTGTTGACTATGGTATTTATATTTTATCCACAATGTCTAACAAGCTCAGTAATGGTATGGCTGTTCAACAAGCTTATTTTGAAGCTTTAGTTGAGCGTGGCAGTGCAGTAATATTTACTGGGTTAACTTTAGCCATTGGTGTGAGTACTTGGTTCTTTTCTGCACTTAAATTCCAAATGGATATGGGAATTTTGTTAACATTTATGTTTTTAGTGAATATGTTAGGTGCGATTATTATTCTGCCAGCACTTTCAGCACTGTTTTGGCGTAAAGCTAGCTAAAAACAATGGTTTAGTTTAAATGGAGAGCGTAGCTCTCCATTTTTTTTTGCATAGTTAATCTAAATCGGCGCGTTAAATTGCATATTAAACAAAATATCACCCTTGAAACTGGATATATAGAGGATCTACCACTAAAATTTTCCTCGATATAGCAGCAATTTAGTAATAAACTTTGCCGCAGATCTCAGTAACAAAATTACTGAGTCAAACAAGCCGAAGCATCCATAAAATGATAAAAGCGCTGCCATAGACGCTTAAGGAATCTGCAACATGGCCTTTAAAGATGCAATGCCTTCTGTACTACTAGAAAATGTAGTCAATTTGATTCATTCAAAAATCCCTAATTCACAAGCAAAACAAGTTGAGCAGTTTGCCCAATGCCTGTACACCCATATGTCACGTGACGACCTCAATGTCCGAAATGACAGTGATTTATATGGAGCGGTAGTCAGTCTTTGGAATGCTTTAAACAAAACAGCACCTAGCGACACTCATATTCGAGTTTTTAATCCGACACAATCAAAGCACGGTTGGCAATCAAGCCACAGTGTGATTGAAGTGATCCAACCTGATATGCCGTTCTTAGTCGACTCTTTGGCTATGGCATTAAACAGAATGGGCATTACAGCACACGTGATGCTGCATACACCATTAGCGGTTGTGCGTGATAATAAATCAGTTACAGAAGTGAGTTTTGTTAATAACGCACCGAAAAATAGCGACAATATCGCTGTATTCTTGATTGAAATTGATAAGCAAAGTAGTGATGCTGACATAAAAGCAATTGAAAAAGAAATTCAGTCAGTCCTTGCTGATGTTGTTGCTTCCGTTGTCGATTGGGAAAAAATGTCTGCTAAATTAACAGACACTATCCAGCAATTACCTAAGCGACCTTTTCCAGGTGATAAAGCTGAGTTAACTGAAGCGGTTAACTATTTGACTTACTTGAACAACCATCACTTCACTCTGTTAGGTTATAGATACTATGACTTAAAACGTGTTGAAGGTGACGTCGAATTAGTACCAGACTTAGACACTAGCCTAGGCCTAATGAGCCGCTCTAAAAACGCATCAAGCGATCGTGGGTTATTGCTATCGTCATTATCAGACAGTGCACGTAAAGAAGCATTAGATTCAAGTTTACTGGTACTGACCAAAAGCTCTGCTAAAAGCCGCGTTCACCGCCCAGCTTATGTTGATTATATCGGCATCAAGCGTTTCGATAAGAAAGGCAATGTGATTGGTGAAGATCGTTTCATCGGTTTATATGCATCAAATCTGTATAACCGTAGCCCACGTGAAATACCATTGCTTGCCGAGAAGGTACAACGAGTACTTGACCGCTCTGCGCTAGCACCACGTTCGCACGATTATAAAGCGTTACTCAACATCCTTGAAAATTTACCTCGTGATGAACTAATTCAAGCAAAAGTTGAAGAGCTTTCGCATATGGCTCACGGCGTTTTGCAGATGCAAGACCGAGATAAGTTGAAGTTGTTTGTACGTAAAGATGGTTTTGGCCGTTTCTTATCGTGTTTAGTGTATGTGTCGAAAGACCGCTACAACACTAAGTTCCGTCAAGATACGCAAAGAATTCTTGCCCAGCACTTTAATAGTAATGAAGATGTTGAATTTACAACATATTTCTCTGAGTCTACTTTGGCTCGCACGCATTACATTATTAAAGTCGACAACAATAATATGGATGTAGATGTGGCCGCTATTGAACACAATCTTATCGAAGCTGCTCGCTCATGGGATGATAAATTACATTCGGCATTAAACAATGCCCTAGGTGAGCAAGCTGGTACAGGTTTAACTAAACGTTACTCGAATGCCTTCCCTCAAAGTTATAAAGATGATGTATTACCCAGTTCTGCAGTAGTTGATCTTCAGCACCTTGAGGCATTAGACGACGAACATAAATTGGGAATGTTGTTCTATCAACCGCAAGAAACTGCGTTGAATGACAATAAAGTACGTTTGAAACTGTTCCATAAAGATGAGCCAATTCATTTATCAGATGTATTACCAATGCTTGAAAACTTTGGTTTACGTGTGATCAATGAACGTCCTTACGAAGTTAAAACCAATGACGGTAGTACTTTCTGGATCCTTGACTTCTTAATGACAGTCCAAGGCGCTGCAATTGAAAACTTAGCTGATAGCCAAGAACGTTTCCAAACTGCATTATCACTTGTATGGCAGAAAAAGTTGGAAGACGATGGCTTTAACCGTATGGTACTTTCAACTGGATTAAATGGTCGTGAAGTATCTATTTTACGTGCCTATGCTAAATATATGCGTCAAATTGATGCAACATTTAGCCAGTCTTACATTGAAGAAACCTTCAGTCGTTATCCAAAAATTGCCGATTTACTTGTGAAAATGTTTATTCGCAAGTTTAATCCAAAACTAAAAACTCGCACCTTAAGCAAGTTTTTAGAGCAAGTAAATAAGCTACTTGATGATGTTTCAAGTCTTGATGATGACCGTATTATTCGCCGTTATTTAGACTTAATTAACGCAACTTTGCGGACAAACTTCTATCAAACTGACGCCAAAGGTGAGCATAAGGCTTATACCTCATTTAAATTCGCACCGAATTTAATTCCGGAAATGCCAAAGCCACTGCCTAAGTTTGAGATCTTTGTTTACTCTCCAAGAGTGGAAGGTGTTCATTTACGTGGCGGTAAAGTTGCTCGTGGTGGATTACGTTGGTCTGATAGACGTGAAGATTTCCGTACCGAAGTATTGGGTTTAGTGAAAGCACAGCAAGTTAAAAACACCGTTATTGTCCCAGTAGGGGCAAAAGGTGGCTTTGTGTGTAAGCAGCTGCCGACCGAGGGCGGACGTGAAGCATTCTTTACCGAAGGTCAAGAATGTTACCGTTTATTCATTCGTGGTTTGTTAGACATTTCTGACAACATTAAAAATGGCGAAGTTGTGCCACCTGTTGATGTTGTTCGTCACGATGAAGATGATCCATACCTAGTGGTTGCTGCGGACAAAGGAACTGCGACCTTCTCTGATATCGCTAACTCAATCGCCATTGAATATGATTTCTGGTTAGGGGATGCGTTCGCTTCTGGTGGTAGTAACGGTTATGACCACAAGAAAATGGGTATTACTGCTAAAGGTGGCTGGGAATCGGTTAAACGTCATTTCCGCGAAATTGGTGTTGATTGTCAAACCACAGATTTTACCTGTTTAGGTATAGGTGATATGGCGGGTGACGTATTCGGAAACGGCATGCTGTTATCTGAACACACTAAGCTAGTTGCTGCATTCAACCACATGCATATCTTTATCGATCCAAACCCAAATGTTGCAGAAAGCTACATTGAACGTAAGCGTTTATTCGAATTACCACGTTCAAGCTGGGAAGATTATAACGCCAAGTTAATATCTAAAGGCGGTGGGATTTTCTTACGTTCAGCTAAGTCGTTAAAATTAACACCTGAAATCAAAGCCATGTTGTCGACAGATAAAGACACCATGAACCCGATTGAGTTGTTAAAAGAACTCTTAAAAATGCCTGTCGATCTATTATGGAACGGTGGTATTGGTACTTACGTTAAATCAAGTAAAGAATCGCATGTTGAAGTAGGTGATCGTGCCAACGATGCACTACGTGTGAACGGTAGCGAAGTTCGTGCAAAAATTATTGGCGAGGGTGGTAACTTAGGTTGTACCCAACTTGGTCGTATAGAATATGCTGCTAATGGCGGTCGTATGAATACGGATTTCGTTGATAACGTTGGTGGTGTTGACTGTTCAGATAATGAAGTAAACATTAAGATTTTCTTAAACACTTTAGTTGCTGCCGGTGAGTTAACCGTTAAACAACGTAACCGTGTTCTTGAAGAAATGACTGATGAAGTGAGTGAAATTGTACTTCAAGACTGTAAAGACCAAACGCGCACTATTTCGGTCACTCAAGTGCATGGTGTTTCTCAGTTAAAAGAACAAATTCGTTTTATTCATTACCTCGAAAAAGACGGCAAGTTAGATCGTGCTTTAGAATTCTTGCCAACTGATGATGATTTAGCGGAACGTCTTGTAAATGGCCGCGCATTAACACGTCCTGAGTTATCGGTGTTAGTGGCTTACGCTAAAATGGTATTGAAAGAACAGTTAGTGACACCAGAAATTACTGAAGACAGTTTCTTAAGTAAATTATTGGTAGCTTACTTCCCTAAAAAGTTACAAGCAAAATATGCTGATAAGATGGTCAACCATCCGCTGCGTGGTGAAATTATTGCAACCTCACTGGCTAATGAATTAGTTAATGACATGGGCTTTAATTTTGTTCAACGTATGCAAGATGAGACAGGTGCCTCAGTTGCTGAAGCCGCCATTTGTTACACTATGGCTCGCGAAGTATTTGGTTTAGATGAGTTAACTAAATCAATAACTGATTTGAACGGTGTTATTCCTGCTATTGTTCAAGGCGAAATGCTACATCAATTACGCCGTAATATGCGTCGTGCTTGTCGTTGGTTTATTCGTCATCGCAACCGTACTCATAACATTGAACAGACGGTTGAATTCTTTAAGCCTGTTTTTGAAAAGCTAAAAGATAACGTTGATCAATATATGATTGATGCTGAAGTTAAAGCTATTTCTGCAGAGATTAGTTCTTTAACCAAAGAAAATGTACCTATGGCAGTGGCTAAAATTGTTGCTAAAATGAGTACATTATTCTCGGCGTTAGACATTGCTCAAATTGCTGAAATTGAGAATAAATCAGTAGATTTAGTCTCTGAAACTTACTTTAAATTAGGTGCTAAAGTTGAGCTACATTGGTTCTTAGAGCAAATTAGTGCTCAACCTGTCGCTAACCATTGGCAAGCACTAGCCCGTGCAGCTTTCCGTGAAGAATTGGATTGGCAACAACGTGCTTTAAGTTCTGCGGTACTGCGTACATGTAGTGATACCTGTGATGCAGACACTGTGATCAATGAATGGATTAAGAGTAACAAAACCTTACTCCAGCGCTGGTATCACATGTTAGCTGACTTTAAAGTGTCTCAAACTCATGAATTTGCTAAGTTCTCAGTCGCCTTACGTGAACTTAACTTGCTGATTTTGCATTGCGAAGGTCAGAAGTAATTCTTTATAATATGAACTAGCCCTGGCGATTGCCGGGGCTTTTTTTAGGCCAAGGAGAAAACATGTTTTATAAACTCGCACAAAAAGTCATGTTTCAGATTGACCCTGAGCTGGCTCATAACGTCGCTATTGGCAGTTTGAAAATGACCGGCAATACGCCGCTTAATTGTTTTTATCGTCAAAATGTTGCTCAAGTACCGGTAGAATGTATGGGGATTACCTTTCCAAACCCCGTAGGTTTAGCGGCAGGATTAGATAAAGACGGCGAGTCTATTGATGCTTTTCATGCAATGGGGTTTGGTCATGTTGAAGTCGGTACAGTGACACCTCGTCCACAGCCTGGCAATGACCAACCAAGATTATTTCGTTTAAAGCCTGCACAAGGCATAATCAATCGTATGGGGTTCAACAATAAGGGTGTTGATAATTTAGTACGTAATTTGATGGCAAAAAAATCTGATATTTTAGTGGGTGTCAATATTGGCAAGAATAAAGATACTCCCGTAGAGCAGGGTAAAGATGATTACTTGATTTGTATGGATAAGGTTTATCAATACAGTGCATATATTA
This sequence comes from Shewanella aestuarii, assembly GCF_014647215.1. Taxonomy (GTDB): domain Bacteria; phylum Pseudomonadota; class Gammaproteobacteria; order Enterobacterales; family Shewanellaceae; genus Shewanella; species Shewanella aestuarii. The sequence goes on along the minus strand of NZ_BMOT01000001.1, from coordinate 687,877 downwards.
CCGTCAACATTTCATCACCTAACACACCTGGTTTACGTACCTTACAGTATGGTGAATTACTGGATGATTTGTTGGGCTCGATTAAAGCCAAGCAAACAGAATTAGCCGCAAAGCATGGTAACTATGTGCCTGTTGCATTGAAAATTGCCCCTGATTTAACTGATGAAGAAATTAAATCGATTGCCGATTCACTGATTAAAAATCAATTTGATGGTGTGATTGCGACCAATACCACTTTAAGCCGTGATGCGGTAGCTGGACTTGAACATGCTGATGAAATGGGTGGGTTGAGTGGTAAGCCTTTAACTGATCTTTCTACTCAAGTGATCAAGACCTTAGCTGGATATTTGAATGGTCAGATCCCGATCATTGGTGTTGGTGGGATCAATTCTGCACAAGATGCAAATGACAAATTTGCAGCAGGATCAACGCTAGTACAGATATACAGCGGCTTTATCTATCAAGGACCAAAATTAGTCTCAGAGATCGTTTCTGCATATCGTTCAAAATAACGACTGATTTGTCAGCTAAGTGATAAAAAATCATGCCGCGATCGCATCAGTGCGATCGCAGTTGATTCTAACATGATGAAATATCGATAAAAATTTTTAAAATAATTTTGATATTGAACGAAATATCATCTATTATCAAAAAGTATTCAATTTTTAGGTGAAATTGCATCATGTTATTAATGCCAAATAAGGACTGGCATTGGGAATTTAACACAAGATATCAGCAGCTAAGTATATCGTTAGGTTCCGAGATGGAGTTCTTAACCCCATATAAGACAAAGCTACTTATTCCGGATGCGCTAGGAATGACAGAATTTAGTGTTGAACACGCTAAATATTATATTCGCATGCTTGAAATTTTACCTAAGGTCTTACATATTTCTGATGCAGGTGTCGTTCAAACTGCACTCAATGCCACAGCTGCTCATTTCCTCCTTAAGCCACAAATGCCAAAGTCTTGGTTTTTCAGTGCCAGTGATGAATGTGTGTTTTGCAGTACGGGTAAATTGTTTCAACTTAATTGTAATGGTGTAGGAGTGTTAGTTTTAGTGGTTGAAGACAGCCTTCAAGCTGCTACTGTGATGCTTCTATCTAAGTCTTGTGCTTTATCAGACACCAAGACACTTAATCAATTTGATACCATTAAAGTGATGCATAATCGCTTGCATCCATTACGCAAGGCCAAGCAGGTTGTAGCCGCTTAGATTTAGCTTATGTTTCCTTCAAATTGATAATGTCTTAAATAAGCGAATTAATCCCACAAAAGCCAAACAGAAATGTTTGGCTTTTTGCGATTATTGCATCATCAAAGATAGTCGTTAACTCATTTTTCTGATCAGGCTTGAAGGGGCAATACGAATTATCCAATGCAAAAAAGCCCAAGGATAGCCAGGCACATATACGTTAGCTTTTTCTTTGTCGATAGCCTTAACAATAGCTTTACAGCCTGTTTCTAAATCTACTCTAAAGGGTACAGTTTTCACTTTTTCGTTTATCTCAGTTCGAATAAAACCTGGGTGAACGCAGGTCACTTTGATTGGCGTGTGCATCACATCAATTCTGATCCCTTCTGCAAGCGAGGTTAGGCCCGCTTTGGTTGCGGCATAAACAGTCATTGCTCGCCTAAATCCTCTAACGGCACTGATTGACGATATCGTTACTAAATGGCCAATATTTTGTTGTCTAAATATTTCCATCGCCGCTTCGCACTGAGCAATTGCAGCAATAAAATTGGTTTGAGCTGTGGCTAAGTTCGCTTTGAAAAACCCTGTTCCAATAGAAGCGCCTTTGCCCATGCCTGCGTTGACAATAATTCTATCAATGGTTCCCATATCTTTTTGGCATTGCTTGAAGACAGCAAACACTGCCGCATGGTCATTTACATCCAGCTGATAAATATGCACTTTAATATTTGGATTGATTGATACAAGTTCATCTTTTAGTAAAGTTAGTAATTCTATTCGACGTGCACATAAAGCCAGATTATGATTTTTAAGGGCAAATTGTTTCGCCATTCCAAGCCCAAGTCCGGAGCTTGCCCCTGTAATGAGGATGTTGGTTCTGTGCATGAAAAATCCTTAATTGATTTTAGTTTACATGTGATGATAACGACAGATGAAGACGTTTTCATATGAGCTAGTGTTACTACTTTAGGGTTAACTAACTTACTGATTTATGGTCGCTTAAATTTGACAAAACGCAATTATTGGCCCAAATTTAGATAGCTAATGATAAGTATAAAAAACATCACATCCGACTAAAGGTGAGTTTAATTTTGGCATTATAGTATCTAGAGTGTCACAACTTTTTAAGATGTAAAAATAGTTTATTTTAAATACTGTCAGGTGGTTATATGAACGCAATAAACCTTCAACTGCGAAAAATGAGCATTTCGAAACGATTACTTGGAATGCTGGTACTCAGTATCCTAGCCACCATTTTGATGTTCTTATTTGCACTTAACCGTATTGATAATGTATTAATTGCCGAAAAAGAGGCCAAATTACATGCTTTAGTTGATTCTGCCGTCGCTGTTGTAGACCAATATTACCAGCGCAGTGAGCAAGGTGAGTTAACAGAAGAACAGGCACAAATGTCGGCTCTCGCCGCGCTAGATCATTTACGCTACGCTGGGCAAGAATACTATTTTACGATTAATACCCAAGGCATGATGATTCAACATGCATTTGCTAAAAAACTGGTTAATACCAGTGTGCTAGGAATGAAAGATCCTGACGGAATTAAGTTGTTCCAATTGATGATTGATAGAACACAAACTCAGGATTCAGCCAGAGTTGATTACATGTGGAATAAGCCTAATCAGGAAAATCCAAGTCCGAAAATGTCGGTGGTGAAAAAATTTACCCCATGGAATTGGATTGTCGGAACCGGTATTTATGTTGATGACATTCACGCCCAAGAACGAGAATTTATATACAGTTACATCTTGTTGCTGGCTTTAGTTTGGTTACCAGTACTTATTTTTCTTTATATTATTATTCAGAGTGTGTCTGTGCCAATGCGCGCTACCATAGTTGCGTTTGAAAATGTGGCGAAAGGTGAAGGTGATCTCACTCTGCGATTATCAGAAGAAGGCGGAGATGAGTTAAAAGAGATTGCTACTCACTTTAATATGTTTACTTCCAAAATTCAGAATGTGATTGCATCAGTTGGACAGTCAATTCAACACAGTACCGAGTTAGCGGGTGGAATGTCTGAAATTGCTGAAAAAGCCAATCAGGTTTCAACCAATGTACAAATGGAAACCGAGAACGTAGCAACCGCTATCAATGAAATGTCAATGACGGCCTCAGAAGTGGCTTCTAATGCACAACTTGCAGCACAAAGTGCGCATGCTGCAGATGCTGAAGCGGACAAAACCGCTAAAGTGGTTGATAACGCCATGGGGAAAATTAATGAGCTTTCAAGTGAGCTTATACAAACAGAGGAAGTGGCTAAAGGGCTGCAAATTAGTTCCAGTAAAATTGGTCAAATTTTAGATGTGATTGTCAGTATAGCAGAGCAAACTAATTTGTTGGCGCTCAATGCTGCGATTGAGGCTGCTAGAGCGGGTGAAGCCGGGCGTGGGTTTGCTGTTGTTGCAGATGAAGTCCGAACCCTGGCAAGCAGAACGCAAGATTCAACCCGAGAAATTAACGGCATTATCGATGCCATTCGTCACGCTATTGACAGTGTTAATGCTTCAGTTGAAAGAGCTAAAATTAAATCTAATGAAACGGTTTCAGAAACTGGCCAAGTTGTTGGCGCGCTGGATGTGATTAAAAATTCAATTGAACAGATTTCACAAATGAATATTCAAATTGCTGCGGCAACAGAAGAGCAAAGTTCGGTTATTGCCGAGTTAAATATGAATATTACTCGAATTAATGACATGTCAGTTGAAAACAGAGAATACAATCAGGACATTAATCAAAGTAGCAACCAAATTGAGCAAGGATCTGAAAAGCTTGCTAAATTGGTGGCACATTTTAAAGTCTAATTCATACCATATTTTACGAATAAGCTGCAGTGGCTATAAGCGACACAAAGATAGTCAATTCATTGTAATTCTGTTAATTAAGGCCTTCTATGATGAATATAAGGCCTTAATTATTGTGTCTTTACGCCAACGGTGTACTGGCTATAATGCAAAATGATATAGTCACTCATTAAATATTTTTCGATGAAAGCTAATGAACCCAGATTGCCCTAGTGATTTACAACTGATCTATTTATTTGTCCATTTGGTCAGTGCCGGCGGCTTTTCACAGGTTAGTCAGTTACAAAATATGCCTGTGGCAACGGTCAGTCGCAAAATTGCCAAACTCGAAGCCAGTTTAAATACTCAGTTGATCATGCGCAGTACCCGTAAGCTGCGTTTAACTGAAGAGGGGGCCGAGTTATTTGAACGATATTATCAGCTGATTAACCAGTTTGATGATTTGAACCAGCACAGGGTTTCTACACCCAGTGGTACCTTAAGAATTGCTACGCCGATTTCAATTACCTCGATGATATTGATGCAGACCTTGAATGACTTTTCAAAGTTATATCCTGATATTAATCTGCATATTAGCCAAAATAATCAAACGGTAGATTTAATTGATGAAGGGGTTGATGTGGCGATTGTTGGCGGTGCCCAGCCTGATTCGTCTTGGGTGTCTCAATCTTTGGGGGTATTAAATTATGGCTTATATGCTTCAACCAAGTATCTTCAACAATCTGATGCAATCATTCATCCCAGCCAACTGCATCAGCACCGCTTAATTAAGGTGTGGCCATTATTTAATTGGACATTAAAACATGGCGGCCAAGAATATTATTACCAAGGTGAGGCCAAAATAACCTTAGCGGATTTACACGGGGCAATTAAGGCCTGTGTTGATGATGGCGGGATAATGTATGGGCCATCATTATTTGTGAAACAGCAATTACACCAAGGTGATTTGATTAGGGTGTTACCACAATGGCAGGGAGAAAGCCGACGAATTTGTTTGTTGTATCATCAACGCAAACAGCAGCCTCGAAAAGTTCAACTATTTATCGAATTTATGCTCAGTCGTGGAGAAGCTATTTTCGCAATGGATTAATGACCAAACGAGTTTGGGGTCATCCATTGCGAACTGCTGCTGTATGACTTTAGGCTTAAATCAAATATACCTTCAAACTAAACGCTCCATGGGCACCGACGACTAAGGCTTGTTCAATATCGGCAGTTTTACTCGGACCCGCAATAAATGTCCCAAAGTCACCGACATGTAATCGCATTTTTGCTGGCGCATCATGCATGGTGGCAACAATATTGTCTTTATTCAGAACCAGAACAAGATTCTCGCAAATAAAAGGCAGTACTCTGTGAGTCTTGGCGTTTAAGCCATTTAATTGTTCACTGTCTACCCAAATCGCGCCATTTTCCGCCACCGCAAACCTTGCTGGCATAATTGCGTAGTCAATGTGTTTAAGTTCATGGGGGTGCGTTGTCATCAGTTGATTGCCTTTGATGCCGTCCACTAATGATATCACTTGCATCCCTTGGTGTATCAGCTTTGCTACATTGTCTTTTAGCAAGTCGATGCTATTACCATTGTCAGGGTAAATTAATTCACCTGTGACTGATGTCAGGCCTTTTTCAAATCGATTAATCAATTCGGATGGTAAAATGCTGGTACTTTTTAAACTTGATAAATCAGGTTTTTGATTTAACTGGTTAATAGAAGACTGACCTAAAGCAGCCAAAATAGCATGTTTGCTTGCCGTATTATGAGACATTATTTTGCCCCTTGTTTGATGCTCTGTGTTGTTTATACCAAGTATCAAAGCTGGATGTTGGCGAAACGGGCAACTCTCGATACTGCCCCCAAGCGCCTGATAAAGGTTTGATAAGACGGTGAGGAATGACGTTTAATGCCAATCGCGCACTTGCCATTGCACAGTTTAATAAAGTTGGTGAGCTCATTAATTTTCCCACCGCAGGCATATAGTATTTCTTACCAAATGGCAGTTTTCCCTGTTGCGCTTTTAAACGACGGTGGTGAGCAATGATTTTATCCAGTGGGACTTTTGTCGGGCAAACATAACTGCAGCTGCCACAAAGTGTGCAGGCCCAGGGGATCGTGTTGCTGTCATCATGCTGTGCTCCAACGGCAATACCTATCGGACCTGGAATGGTGTAGTTATAGCTGAAGCCACCGGAGCGACGATAAACCGGACATGTGTTCAAACAACCACCACAACGAATACATTTTAACGACTCGGCAAGGATTTTATCTTGCATGATGTCAGTACGACCATTATCGACAATGATAATGTGCATTTCGCCGTTGACTTTACTGCCGCGATAGAAAGACGAGTAAGTGGTAATGGGTTGGCCAATGGCATTTCTGGCTAACATACGCAGTAGCACCATGGCACTGTCAACATCTGGTACTATTTTGTCTATGCCCATGGAGTGAATTTGCAGTTTGGGGAGATTCACTCCCATATCGGCATTTCCTTCATTGGTACATACCACAACTGCACCTAAATCGGCGATGGCCATGTTCACGCCGGTCATGGCAGCATCGGCACTTAAAAACTGATCGCGTAAGTGTTTACGCGCAGCTCGGGTCAGGCGAGTAGGATCAGATTCGCCTTTTGGAGTATTAAGCTTTTGATGAAACAATTCACCCACTTCTTCTTTTTTCATATGGATGGCAGGCACCACAATATGCGAAGGGGGTTGATGGTTTAGTTGAATAATTCGCTCACCTAAATCAGTATCGATTACTTCAATGCCATGCTTTTCGAGAAAAGGATTCAAATGACATTCTTCAGTCAACATCGACTTAGATTTCACTAACTTCTTAACCGAATGTGTAGATAAAATATCTAATGCAATTTGATTGTGTTCACTGGCATCTGTAGCCCAGTGAACTTGAATGCCATTTTCAATACATTTTTGCTCAAACTGGCAAAGATAGTCGCCAAGGTGGCTCAATGTATGTAATTTAATTTCTGAGCCGAGTTGGCGAAGCTGTTCCCATTCAGGCACGCTTGCCGCGGCTCTGTCACGTTTTTCACGTAAATTCCACAAGGCTTTAGAGTGCCAATCGACACGATTCTCATCACGGCAGAAAATAGTGGCATTGTCGGCATGACTTTTAGATTGATACATGTAAAGTCTCCTTATAAAGCCGCATCAATGATTTGAGCAATATGGCGGGTTTGAATCGGCAGCAGCTGTCTGCGGATCATGCCATCAAGATGCAGTAAACATGAAGGGTCAAAACCGACCACATATTGAGCATGCGTGGCGGCATGAGCGTGGGCTTTATCTTTGCCCATTTTGGCAGATACGGCGCCTTCATCAACGGCAAAGGTACCGCCGAATCCACAACATTCATCGCGCGGCGCGGGATATACTATCTTGATACCTGGAATACTTTGTAGCACAGCTTCAACTTTATTGAACTGTGGTCCCATAGACTCACTCGGGGTGGCTAAACTCAGCATACGCAAGCCATGACAACTCATTTGTAGGCTGATAGTGTGTTCAAATTTATTTTTAAACCCTGAGATTGGCGCTATGTCGTGTAAGAATTCCGTAAGTTCATACAATTTATTAATCACATCTAGCGCTTCTTGGCTTTGATCAAATTCATGAAAATTTTCTTTGGCGGCCACTAAACAAGACGCTGCAGGGCAAACGATGGCATCACATTCTACGCCTTTAAACGCATTTAATAATTTGAGCGTAGTATTGCGGGCTTCATTAAAACAGCCAGAGTTTGTCATAGGTTGACCACAGCAGGTTTGACCTTGTGGAAATATCACTTGGTGACCTAATTTTTCCAGCAACGACAAAGTTGCAATCGCCACATCAGGCATCATTTGATTAACCAAACAAGGAATAAACAGTGCAATTTTCATATTCATTAACTTCAATAACCACGGATATTGTTAATTTACTCGTCAATACCCTTGAGTGATACAGACAAAAGCGTAATGAACTCTGCGGATATTTTCATTTTTGAAACTTATCCATGAGATTGTCGACTAAACTTAATCAATATGGCGCTATATCCTTATCAATTAGTCGTAATTAGCAATTAAAAAACACTTTTGTCGACAATGTGTGGTTTTTTGGGTTGTCTATTACTCATATGCTGCTATATTGTCGACATACTAATTGTTAATTGAGTTGATAAGCATGCTCCTCGGCAATGAAAAGCCCGTAACCGCGGCAGATAAAACCTTTATTTTGCTAAGAGACGATATTGTTGAAGGCAGAATTGTTGCGGGTTCAAAACTCAGTGAAACCGAATTGTCGACAAAATATGCTGTCAGTCGCGCCATTATCCGTGAAGCGATCAATCGTCTAGAGGCTTGTCACATAGTCGAACGTAAGGCAAATGTTGGGGCTAGAGTGGTGGCACTGAGTCCTCAAGGCTTGATAGAACTTTATCAAGTGCGTGAGTCATTAGAAGGTATGGCTGCAAGGCTAGCGGCTGTGAATATGACCCATGAAGAAATTGATGATTTGATGGGATTACTCCAACGCCATTTTGATGAAGTCAAAGATGGTCAGTCTTATTACCAAGAAGCGGGTGATGTCGATTTTCATTATCGAATCATACTCGGTAGTAAAAATAAGCATTTAATCAGTATGTTATTCGACGGCATTTATCACTTAGTGCGCATGTACAGAGTGCAGCTTGGTATGGCAGGACCTAGAGTCACCACCGCCTATGATGAGCATAAACATATCGTAAAAGCCATTGCTAATCGTGATGCAGAATTAGCCGAAATGCTAATGCGTCGCCATATTATGTATTCAAAAAATAGTATTGAAGCCAAGTTAAGTTAGTCATCGAGAAATTTGATGACCGATAATCAATTGAACATTGTTAACACAAGGAAAGAATATGAGCGCAGGTAAAAAATTTCGCCAAGCACTAATGGCTAATAAACCATTGCAAATCGTCGGTACTATCAATGCTTACTCAGCAATGATGGCAAAACAAATTGGCCATCAAGCCATTTATTTGTCAGGTGGTGGTGTCGCAAACGCCTCATATGGTTTGCCAGATCTTGGCATGACTTCGTTAAATGATGTGTTAGTGGATGTTCAGCGTATTACCTCAGCTTGTGATTTACCTTTGTTAGTGGATATCGACACAGGTTGGGGCGGAGCATTTAATATTGCCAAAACGATTCGCGATATGGAAAAAGCCGGTGCTGCAGCTGTGCACATGGAAGATCAAGTGGCACAAAAACGTTGCGGTCATCGCCCTAATAAAGAGATCGTGTCTGTAGAAGAAATGGTTGATCGTATCAAAGCGGCTGTTGATGCCCGTACCGATCCTGATTTTTTTATTATGGCGCGTACAGATTCATTTGCACAAGAAGGCTTAGAAGCCGCAATTGAACGTGCTAAAGCCTATGTTGCTGCTGGTGCTGATGGCATTTTTGCTGAGGCGGTGAAAACCGAAGCGCATTATCGTGCTTTCGCTGCAGCACTCAATGTGCCAATTTTGGCTAATATTACTGAATTTGGCCAAACAGAATTGTGGAATAAACAACAATTAGGTGAGTGGGGCGCTGCGATGGTGTTGTATCCACTGAGTGCATTCCGTGCGATGAACAAAGCGGCTGAAACGGTTTATACCTCGATTTTAGAACAAGGCGATCAAAAAGCTGTGGTGGATATGATGCAAACGCGGATGGATTTGTACGATTACCTTGGCTATCACGATTACGAGCAAAAATTAGATAGTTTATTTGCCGAAGGTAAAAACAAATAAATTCGACATAATTCGGTTTAATCACTGAGATAAATAATCCAATTGATGGTTTGGTTCATCTCAGTTATTCCGAGTTAAGGCTAAAAAAAGTAACAGTTTTCAATTAACTCTGACTACAACAATGTGTTTACAAGCTTGATGTGCCAGAGAGATGACAAACCCTACAGCCGACAATAAAAAAGATGCGGCCTTAAAAAATAGGAAGACGATCATGGTAGATAAAAAATTAGCAGGTGCAGGATTACGTGGCCAAAGTGCAGGCGAAACAGCGTTATGTACAGTAGGTAAAACAGGTTCAGGTTTAACTTATTGCGGATACGATGTAAAAGATTTAGCTGACAATGCGACCTTCGAAGAAGTCGCTTATTTACTGTTTAACGGTGAATTACCCAATACTGCACAGTTGCAGGCTTATAAGGCAACGTTATTAACACTGCGCGATTTACCCCAAGCATTGAAAGAAGTGCTTAAGTTAATTCCTGCCGATGCGCATCCAATGGATGTAATGCGAACGGGTTGCTCATTTTTAGGTAACCTTGAGCCTGAAACCGATTTCTCAAAGCAACAACAAGCCGCTAACCGATTATTAGCTGCTTTTCCTGCCATTATGTGTTTTTGGTATCGCTACAGCCATGATGGTGTTGAAATTGATTGCGTGACAGATGAAGATTCTCTCGGAGGCCATTTTCTTAAACTGCTTAATGGTGAAACGCCTTCAGAACAGCACCGTCGAGTCATTGATGTTTCACTGATCCTTTATGCTGAACATGAATTTAACGCCTCAACGTTTACCGCTCGTGTATGTGCTTCAACACTGTCTGATATGTATTCATGTATTACTGGCGCGATTGGTTCATTACGTGGTCCACTTCACGGTGGTGCGAATGAAGCGGCAATGGATATGATCCAAAAGTTCAAATCGCCTGAGGATGCCAAGGTACAAATGGCTGGCATGTTAGAACGTAAAGAAAAAATCATGGGCTTTGGCCATGCAATCTACCGTGAATCTGATCCTCGCAATGTGATCATTAAAGCTTGGTCAGAAAAATTAGCCAAAGAACATGGTGATACGTCACTTTATGATATTTCAGTTGCTTGTGAAGAATACATGTGGGACAGCAAAAAACTCTTTTGTAATGCGGATTTTTTCCATGCTTCGGCTTATCATTTTATGGGCATTCCAACTAAATTGTTCACGCCTATATTTGTGTGTTCACGCTTAACTGGATGGGCCGCTCATGTCATGGAGCAACGTTCAAATAACCGTATTATCCGTCCAAGTGCGGATTACATTGGCAGCGAACCACGTAAAGTGATGCCAATTAATCAGCGTTAATTAACACAAAGCCAATTACAAAACCGACAGCAAGCACACTTTGCTGTTGGTTAAACAAGGTTTGGATGAAGTTATGAATAAGCAATATCGTAAATCCCTTGCTGGAACCTCTTTAGATTACTTTGATACCCGTGAAGCTGTCGAAGCAATTGCTCCTGGCAGCTATGCCAAATTACCGTATACGTCCAGAGTGCTAGCAGAAAACTTAGTGCGTCGTTGTCCTGCAGATCAATTAACCGATTCATTAAAACAGATTATCGAGCGTAAACGCGATCTCGACTTTCCATGGTTCCCAGCTCGGGTGGTTTGCCATGATATTCTTGGGCAAACGGCGCTGGTTGACTTGGCTGGATTACGTGATGCCATCGCTGATAAAGGTGGCGACCCATCAAAAGTAAACCCAGTTGTGCCGACACAGTTAATTGTTGATCACTCTTTAGCCGTTGAACATGCTGGCTTTGAAAAAGATGCATTTGCAAAAAACCGTGCTATTGAAGATCGCCGTAATGATGATCGTTTTCACTTTATTAACTGGACGAAAACGGCCTTTAAAAACGTGGATGTGATCCCGCCTGGTAACGGCATCATGCATCAGATTAACTTAGAGCGTATGTCGCCAGTCATCCAAGCGCGAGATGGTGTAGCGTTTCCAGACACCTTAGTGGGGACCGATAGCCATACTCCAATGGTGGATGCCCTTGGTGTTATTGCGATTGGCGTCGGCGGTTTAGAAGCAGAAAGCGTAATGTTAGGCCGTGCTTCATATATGCGTCTACCCGACATATTTGGTGTTGAGGTGGTCGGTAAACCGCACCCAGGTATTACCGCGACCGATATCGTATTGGCATTAACGGAATATTTACGTGCAGAAAAAGTCGTTTCATCCTACCTAGAGTTTTATGGTGAAGGCACTAAGCACCTGACTTTAGGCGATCGTGCAACAATATCGAACATGACGCCAGAATATGGCGCCACAGCGGCCATGTTCTCGATAGATGAGCAAACGATTGATTATTTACGCTTAACGGGTCGTGAAGATGAACAAGTCGCCCTAGTTGAAAATTACGCTAAAACCACAGGTTTGTGGTCGGATAGCCTTAAAGATGCGCAATATGATCGCGTATTACGCTTTGATTTATCGAGTGTGACCCGTAATATTGCAGGCCCGTCGAATCCCCATAGCAGAGTACCAACCTCTGAATTAGCCGCTAGAGGGATCAGTGGTGTTGTCGAAAATGAACCCGGTAAAATTCCTGATGGCGCGGTGATTATTGCTGCGATTACTAGCTGTACTAACACCAGTAACCCCCGCAATATGATAGCTGCAGGTTTAATTGCGCGTAATGCTAATGCTAAAGGCTTATTACGAAAATCTTGGGTAAAATCATCTTTAGCCCCAGGGTCTAAAGCCGTACAAATGTATTTAGAGCAGGCAAATTTGCTGCCTGAACTTGAACAGCTTGGCTTTGGTATCGTTGCGTTTGCTTGTACCACTTGTAATGGAATGAGTGGCGCACTTGATCCTGTTATTCAGCAAGAAGTGCTCGAGCGAAAACTCTACACCACCGCGGTATTATCCGGTAACCGCAACTTTGACGGCCGTATTCATCCCCATGCCAATCAAGCGTTTTTAGCATCACCACCTTTAGTTGTGGCTTATGCTATAGCGGGAACGATTCGTTTTGATATCGAAAAAGATGTTTTAGGCTTAGATCAACAAGGCAATGAAGTTCGCCTTAAAGATATTTGGCCAACGGATGAAGAAATTAACGCCATTGTTGCCAGTAGTGTAAAGCCTGAGCAGTTTAGACAAGTGTATAACCCCATGTTTGATATTAAAGTTGAATACGGTTCACACATCAACCCGCAATACGATTGGCGACCACAAAGCACTTATATTCGTCGCCCACCCTATTGGGAAGGCGCATTAGCTGGGGAACGTACTATGAAAGGTATGCGTCCATTAGCGGTACTCGGAGACAACATTACCACAGATCATTTGTCGCCATCGAATGCAATCATGTTAGACAGTGCTGCAGGGGCTTATTTAGACAAAATGGGCTTGCCTGAGGAAGATTTTAATTCTTACGCAACCCATCGTGGCGACCATTTGACTGCACAGCGCGCGACATTTGCTAACCCAAAATTGTTTAACGAAATGGTGAAAGAAGATGGCAAGGTTAAGCAAGGCTCATTAGCGCGAATTCAACCTGAGGGTAAAGTTAGTCGCATGTGGGAAGCGATTGAAACTTACATGGAGCGTAAACAGCCGTTAATCATTATTGCTGGAGCCGACTACGGTCAAGGTTCCTCACGTGATTGGGCTGCAAAAGGTGTGCGTCTTGCCGGGGTTGAAGTGATTGTTGCTGAAGGCTTTGAACGTATTCATCGTACTAACTTAGTGGGTATGGGCGTATTGCCGCTTGAATTTATCAAAGGAGAAAATCGTCATACTTATGCCATTGACGGTACAGAAACCTTTGATGTGATTGGTGATCGCATTCCAGGTGCTCAACTGACACTTATTATCCACAGAGCAAATGGTGAACAAGTGAATGTTGCAGTCAAATGCCGCTTAGATACCGCCGAAGAAGTCTCTATTTATGAAGCGGGTGGTGTATTACAGCGTTTTGCGCAGGACTTTTTAGAGTCTAGTGCGACTAAGTAATTTATCCCGATACAATTATTTAGCAAATAGGCGATGTATGGATTATCCAACGTCGCCTTTTTTAAGTAATAGCTTTAAGGACAGACCATGACCTTTAAACCACAGTTAAAAATTCCTGCGACTTATATGCGCGGTGGTACCAGCAAAGGGGTGTTTTTTAATGTCACTGATTTACCCTTAGCAGCACAAACCCCCGGGCCTGCACGCGATAAATTATTAGTACGCGTAATTGGTAGCCCAGATCCGTATGGCAAACACACCGATGGAATGGGCGGAGCAACATCCAGCACCAGTAAGACAGTGTTGTTATCTAAAAGCAGTCAAGCCGATCATGACGTAGACTATTTGTTTGGTCAGGTCGCTATTGATAAACCTTTTATCGATTGGAGTGGTAATTGTGGCAATTTAACTGCAGCTGTGGGCTCATTTGCAATCAGCAATGGGTTAATAGATCCAAGTCGAGTCGTGGCTAACGGTGTTACCGTGGTACGAATTTGGCAAGCCAATATTAAAAAAACCATTATTGCCCATGTACCAATGACTGATGGCGAGGTACAGGAAACTGGCGATTTTGAATTAGATGGCGTGACTTTTCCTGCCGCAGAAGTGCAAGTTGAATTTATGGATCCCGCTGACGGTGAGGGGGCGATGTTTCCAAGTGGAAATGTAGTTGATGAATTAGACGTACCTAACATAGGTAAATTTACTGTAACTATGATTAATGCGGGTATCCCAACGATATTTTTAAATGCTGCTGATATCGGTTACTCCGGCGTAGAGTTACAAGACGCGATTAACAATGATGATACTGCTTTGGCTCGCTTTGAAACGATCCGCGCTTATGGTGCGCTAAAAATGGGCTTAATTACAGATTTAGAACAAGCCAAAGTCCGTCAGCATACCCCAAAAATCGCCTTTGTAGCGCCGGCCGCAGATTATGTTAGTGCTAGTGGTAAAGCAATTATTGCTTCAGAAATTGATTTATCAGTTAGGGCACTATCAATGGGTAAACTTCACCATGCAATGATGGGAACCGCGGCGGTAGCAATCGGCACAGCGGCAGCAATTCCAGGTACTTTGGTTAATCTTGCCGCTGGTGGCGTAGAACGTCAATCTGTTGTGTTTGGTCACCCATCAGGTACTTTACGTGTCGGCGCTGAAGCTAAAATGTTACAAGGTAGTTGGCGAGTCACTAAAGCTGTAATGAGCCGCAGTGCTAGAGTCTTAATGGAAGGTAAGGTCCGCGTTCCGCAAGATTGATAACCATATCGTGTTTATAATTTGAACATTATTATTAAGCCTAAGATGCCTCTTAGGCTTTTTTATTTTAAATGTTATCTATCAGTAATTTGCTGCTTTAATTTCAATGAAATATAATCAGCGATTAGTTAAAAAATACAGCTTGATCCGGCTGTGAAATTAGTATTCTATATGCACAAATTTCAGCGGACATTTTAATTGACTAAATTTGACGTTTAGTTGTTTAATATCAATGCTTTAAGTATTTTTAGATATTGGATGTTTAACGATAAACTAAGCCTTTTTCATGTTACGACATTAAGTGTTTATCGATTAGACTAGCAGCTTGATAGATTTATGTGGGTTTCATTGTCATGATGATTTGGCAGAAACAGATTTAAGCTGTATTAAGAGCAAAGATGATTTGGCGTTGATAATTAACGTTGAAAATACAAAAAGGAAATGAATATGGTTGAACACATCACAGGCATGCTGGCGTTAATTGGTGTGCTATCGCTTTTGTGTCAATGGGCAGGGTGGAAATTTAGATTACCTGCCATTTTACCGTTGCTGCTATGTGGATTGTTACTCGGACCTGGATTGAATATTCTTAACCCAGATGAAATTTTTGGTGATTTATTGTTTCCTATCATTTCATTGGGTGTAGCAGTCATTCTTTTTGAGGGGGCGTTGACACTCAATTTCAAAGAGATTAAAGATCATAGCCGCATGGTGACAAATCTGGTGACTATAGGTGCTGTCATTACTTGGGGATGTATAACACCTGCTGCACATTATCTAATGGGATTTGATTGGCCTGTGGCATTTCTATTTGGCGCATTAGTCGTCGTCACTGGACCGACGGTAATTGTACCTATGCTTCGTACGGTTCAGCCTAAAGCTAAACTGGCGAGTATTTTACGTTGGGAAGGTATTGTTATTGATCCCATTGGTGCATTGTTTGCGGTTTTAGTTTACGAATATGTTGCTGTTACAGCAGACCCAACCACACACGTACTTTATGCATTAGGCCTCACGTTAGTGATTGGTTTTGGCATTGGTGCCGCAGCAGGTTATTTTATTGGTGTAGCACTAAGAAATAACGTCTTCCCGCATTATCTGCGTAACACTGCGGTGTTAACGATAATGTTGGGGGTATTTGTTGGCTCTAACCTATTACAACATGAATCAGGATTATTAACTGTTACCGTAATGGGTATTTGGCTTGCTAACATGCGTGGTGTAGACATCGCCGATATCCTCGAATTTAAAGAAACCCTTACCGTTCTTCTCATTTCAGCACTATTTATTTTACTTGCTGCACGTCTAGATTCTAACGCTATGCTTGGGCTAGGCATAGGTGCTTTTGGTGTACTATTTGTGGTCATGTTCATCGCTCGTCCACTCAGTATTTGGACGTCGGCACTAGGAACAAGTTTGACCTCAAAGGACAAGTGGTTCCTTAGTTGGGTCGCTCCTCGAGGGATTGTCGCCGCGGCAATTTCTTCATTATTTGCGATTAAACTTGAAGAGTTAGGTGTCCATGGTGCTAGCTCCATCGTGCCGTTAGTGTTCTTTATTATTATTGGCACAGTGGTTATTCAAAGTTTAACCGCAGGACCATGGGCTAAATTTTTAGGTGTTAAAGAAGGTTCAAATCAAGGTTTACTTATCTTTGGCGCGTCGAAGTTTTCGCGGGAATTGGCTTCACAATTACTGGCTAAAAACATTAAGGTTATTTTGGCAGACAGTAACTGGGATAGTATTCGTCAAGCACGTATGGAAAACATACCTGTATATTTCGGTAATCCTGCATCAGAACATGCTGCAAACTATATGGATTTAAGTGGCATTGGCCGTGTGTTAGTCATGTCTCCATACCGCCAGTTAAACCCTTTAGTGAGTTTCCATTTCCAAGACTTATATGGCACTGAAAAGGTATTCGGCTTAAACAATAATGAAGCCAACGTGGGTAGCGGAAGACATCAGTTGTCAGAGTCTTATTTAAAGCGCTTATGCTTGTTTGGTGAAAGTATCAGTTATGCCAAAATTGCTAGCTTGATGGCAAAAGGCGCTGTGTTGAAAGTGACTAACATTACAGAAAACTTCAGCTATGAAAAGTTCCGCCAACGTTATGGTGAA
The DNA here is from genome assembly GCF_014647215.1 of Shewanella aestuarii. GTDB lineage: Bacteria > Pseudomonadota > Gammaproteobacteria > Enterobacterales > Shewanellaceae > Shewanella > Shewanella aestuarii. The sequence goes on along the minus strand of NZ_BMOT01000001.1, from coordinate 670,699 downwards.
ACGGCAATGCCATTAGTGTATATCACTAAAGAAGCTAAGCTAAAAATCATCACAGGCGAAACCGAAAAGTTGCCTGTGGGTATTGAGTTAATCAGTTTATTACCTCAAGAAGCTCAGGAACAAGCCATTATTCAGCGTGAGCTAGATGAAGAAGCAGCTCGTTTAGCTAAAATTAAAGCTGAAGAAGAAGCTAAAGCAGCAGCAGAAGCCAGAGCGATACGTGAAGCGGAAGAGGCTGAGCAAAGAGCTATTGAAAAAGCACGCCGTAAAGAAGAAGAGTTGGCAAAATTTGAAGCGGATGAAAAACTTAGATTGCTTGAAGAAGAGCAGGCTGCTTTGATTGAGGAAGCGAGAGTTGAAAAAGAAGCTGAAGCAATAAAAGCCAAATTAGCGCAACAAAGTGAACAAGTGGTTGCAGATCTTGAGCCTGAAGAACCTGATACAGGCGATGCCACTGTAAAATCCGATAAGCAATAATCTTAGTTTGATTTACAAACTTGCTTAAACAAAAATGGCTTAGTGAAAACTAAGCCATTTTTTATTGCAGGACAATTATTTCAGCAAATTAAGCACCACTTCGTGATGATCTTTAGTTTTGAACTTATTGATGAAATGGCTGATTTTACCATCTGTGCCTACGATAAAACTTAAACGATGAATACCATCATAGATTTTACCCATAAATTTCTTTTCGCCCCAAACACCAAAAGCATCGGCAATGGCATGGTCTTCATCACTGAGTAAATGGAAGTTTAATTCCTGCTTATCAGAAAAGCGCTGAAGTTTGGCTACAGGATCTGGACTAATGCCTAATACAGTGACATTTAGTCCATCTAAGGCATCTTTAATATCACGTAAACCTTGTGCTTGCACAGTGCAGCCAGGAGTCGAAGCTTTAGGATAAAAGTAAACCAACACAGGTCCTTTTTTTAAACAGTCTTGTAATGAAATCGCTTCATCAAATTGATTCTGTAAAGTGAAAGTAGGGGCAATATCACCGGCAGTTAAGGTGTTCATATTCATTCCTTATTAAAAATAAAAAAAGGGCACAAGGGCCCTTGAATAATATACGAAAACTAATCGAAACTAGATTAGTACGAACTAAAAAAATCGTTATTGAGGCGAGGTTGTACCTTGCATCAATTTAATGCTGCATTCAAGATTCATGTCTTCTGCCAATTGATATATGGTCGATTCCAGTTTGGCCAAATCGACTTTTTCAGGAATATTAATGGCTAAAAATATCGATTGAGTTTGCAGACCTTCATTATCTTCGGCGTGGGAACGCACTGCAGCAAGATCAAGTGAGCGATCGGCTAAAAATTGGGTAATCGACTTCATAGTTCCACGCTGATCTTCGCCAGTAAAGATAACTTCAATACGTGAAACGAAGTTTTTTGGAACATGTTTTGAGGTACGTTTCATTACTGTCATCAGTTCCAATTCAACACTGAGACTCGGTAATAACGTTTCGATTTTTGTGATAGCTGACCACGAACCAGAAATCATCATAATCAGGGTAAATTCATTACCAAATAAAGCCATACGGCTATCAACGATGTCGCAATCACAATCACTGGCTAGTCTAGCTAAACGACTTACTAAGCCAGGGCGATCTGCACCCATTGCGGTAACGACCAGATAGTTGGTCATGGATTTTCCTCATTGTTCGAGTGAATGGCGTATATCAATTTACAACGGCAAAATGATGCATCTGTAAAGAGGATAATATTATCATATGATGGCTATAAACCACCCTAATTCTGCAGAATTAAATCAATGCAGAGGGTAATTGGTTAAATTTACAACACTACAACAAAAGTTAATCAATAAAATGGCCTTTTAGATGTAATCTCACCATGAGAAAGCATAAAATGCTATGGGGTTGCAGCCAGTTAGCATGATCTGGCTTTTTTGGGTAATTTTGATTTGAGCACTGCTAAAGCTTGTCATTACTTGATAGCATCAGTAACATAGCGAGTCCTGAAAACTTGGGGAAAATAGATGATAAACGGAAGCATCGTAGCCTTAATCACACCAATGAATAGTGATGGCACAATAGACTATGCAAGTCTTGAAAGACTGGTAGATTTTCATATTAATCAAGGTACCGATGCCATTGTTGCAGTTGGGACGACAGGTGAGTCGGCCACTTTACCGATTAAAGAACATATCGCAGTCGTTAAACAAACCGTAAGTTTTGCCGCCGGTAGAGTACCCATTATTGGTGGAAATGGCGCAAATGCAACAGCTGAGGCCATTGAGTTAACCAAAGGCATGCAAGATTCAGGTATCAGTGCCATGTTAGGCGTCACCCCATATTACAACAAGCCAACGCCTAAAGGATTAATTGCCCACTACAAAGCTGTGGCAGCAAGCACTGACATTCCACAGATTTTATATAATGTGCCAGGTCGCACCGCGGTTGATATGAAACCCGAAACCGTTGCAGAGCTTTGTCATGTGAGTAACATTATTGGCGTGAAAGAAGCAACCGGTGATGTTAGTCGTGTCGCCAGATTACGTGAGCTATGTGGTAATGATTTTTTACTTTACAGTGGTGATGATGCTACTGCTCGTGAGTTCCTTCTTGCTGGCGGTAACGGTGTTATCTCTGTAGCTAACAATATTGTGCCGCATGCTTTTAAAGCCATGTGTGATGCTGCGTTAGCGGGTGAAGCACAACGTGCTGCAGAAATTGATGAGCCTTTGCGTGGTTTATACAGTTCATTATTTTGTGAAGCGAATCCGATCCCTGTTAAATGGGCTGTTCATCGTATGGGTTTAATAAGCGATGGACATATTCGTTTGCCATTGACTGAACTTTCTGAACAATTTCATGGTCTGTTAATAGATACAATGAAAAATGCGCAAATTGAGGTGCAATAATACATGTTTAAAAAAGTCACCCCTATATTAATTATTACTGCGTTAACGGCTTGCAGTACACCGATTGATCGTCGACAAGCCAACGGTAATGATGAATATACTCAGGCCGAGACAGTTGCTTTATTAAAAATTCCTGCGTCGTTAAAACAACCTAGTTACAGTAAGGAATACGATATTCCCCCTGTAGGAAGTCAGGTTGATTTAAATGTGATTGGTAAACGGTTAGACATTCGTCCGCCATTGCAAGTTATTGCCATGGCTGAAGGCACTCATGTTGAAGAAAGCAGTGATAGTATTAAAGTTATCATTGAGTCTATTGATAATAATACCGATCTTAAACAAGAGATTTTCAATGTTATTAATGGTTATTTAACCAAAAATAGTATTGTAAAACGCTCAGAGGATTTCGCATCTGGCGTGGTTGAAACTGATTGGATTGATAGCCAAGAAGTATTGGATACTAGCTGGTTTGGTGACGATAAAGTGTATTTACTGCGTCAACGCTACCGTTTTGATATTAACGTTAAGCCCCATGGCCGTACAGGTGATGTCACCATCAACTTGATTGAACATGAAGAGTATTATGATGAAGATCAACAGGAAATATTCTTAACGGGTGAAGATAAGCGTCGTTACACCATCGATATGCTGAACAATACCGTAGCATATATGAGTATTGAGCGTGAGCGCACGATCCGTGCAGCACGTATTGAACAAAGTCTTGGTATTGACATCGATTTAGTGGCACCTGGTGAAGGTACCGAGTCTTACTGGTTAGCAAAAGCGGACTTCAAGAAAACCTGGGATCGTTTACGTTTAGTGCTTCCTGAACTCGGTTTTGATGTTGTCGACATGGACACTAGCAAAGGGTTGTTCTACATCAACTTAGAAGAAAGTGGTGGTTTCTGGAGTTCTTTATGGGGTGAAGAGAAATTATCACTGCAAAAAGGTAACTATCGATTATTGTTGAAAAATACTGATAATAAAGAAGAAACCAAAATTTTATTGCATGATGTAACAGACCAGCCGCTTAAGAATGAAGCGATTGCTGAAGTTTATAATCGTATAGCAACACAAATGAGAGAAGATCGTAAAGTACGATAACTCCAATGAGTGAAAAAAGAGATGCAGAGCATCTCTTTTTTTTTGCCTGCAGATTAAAAACACATCACTACTGGTTTAATAATTTGTAAGCAAAGGTAAAACGCCTTGCAGACAGGTTGGTGCTGAGTAAAATCAATGGTAATCAATTGCACATGCAGTGCAATGAGGTTTTCTTTCCAACTTTTTTAATACGTTCGAAAAAATAGTGATCTAAACATATTTCTTTTCACTATAACTAACCTAAACCCTATTACGACTAAATAAAATCGCATATTTATTTAGTCAATAAAAGCATGATTATAATATCCCTAAAGGGAATGGACACCGATGAAAAAAATTATACTAATAATCGCAGTTTGCGGCATAGCTGCATTTAGTTATGTTCAAATGCAGCCTAAACAGGCTCAAGTGCAACGTGCTAAACCCATTACCAATGTGGTATTTGCAAATACAAAACTGATGTCAATCCGTGATGAAGTTGAAGCCATCGGTACCGGTAAGGCATATGAGTCTATTACAGTGACCTCAAAAATTACTGAAGTCATCACTAAAGTGAATTTTAAAGATGGTGATTTAGTTAAAAAGGATGACTTACTCATTCAACTTCAAGATGCTGAACAGCAAGCTAAAGTGAAAGTTGCAAAGGTCAAACTAACAGAGCATTTAAGAGAATATGAGCGAATTAGCTCTTTGGTTACCAGTAAAACCGTTGCTGAGTTAGAGCGTGACAGATTGCAAAGCTTAATTGATTTGGCTCGGGCAGAAATAGAACAAGCGACATCGGCATTAACTGAACGACGGATCAGCGCACCTTTTTCGGGACGTTTAGGTTTACGTCAGGTTAGTTTGGGTAGCTTAGTGACTACGGGGGAACAAATTACCACTCTGGATGATGTCAGTAAAATCAAATTAGACTTCTCCATCCCTGAGCGTTTTATTCAAGAGTTACAAGAGGGTAAACAGGTTGAGGCACGTGCTGTTGCATTCCCAGACCGAGTATTTAACGGCACAGTGACGTCGATTGATAGCCGCGTAAACCCAGATACCAGAGCCGTAGTGGTCCGCGCTGTTTTGGCAAATGAAGATTTCGCCTTGTTACCAGGAATGTTAATGAAGGTGAAATTAATCAAGCAAAGTAGAGAAGGCTTGTTATTACCAGAATCTGCAATTATTCCAATTCAAGATAAGCATTATGTTTATAGCACAAATGCTGACGATGAAATTATACAAATTCCAGTTAAGCTAGGTGTCCGTAGCCGTGGTTGGGTGGAGATTGTTGAAGGTTTAGAAGTTAATCAACAGGTTATCATTCGTGGGATTTTAAAAGTACGCCCTGGCGATAAAGTGAAGCTACAAGAAGCCGAGAACTTCCATTTTGCACAAACGGGTCAGGCGGAGACAGCAGCATGATCTTAACGGATTTATCAGTAAAGCGTCCGGTATTAGCCTCGGTCATCAGTATTTTGCTTATTGTGCTTGGCTTGGTTTCATTCGGAAAATTACCCCTACGTGAATACCCCAACATAGATCCGCCTATTGTTTCAATTGAAACCAGTTACCGTGGTGCAAGTAGCTCGGTAGTCGAAAGTCGGATCACACAGCTAATTGAAGATCAAATTAGTGGAGTTGAAGGCATTCGCCATATCAGTTCATCAAGTTCCGATGGACGTTCAAGTGTTACCATTGAATTTGATATCGGCCGAGATATTGAAGCCGCAACTAACGATGTGCGTGACCGTATTTCAGGTCTGTTAGAGCAGCTTCCTGAAGAAGCGGATTCGCCATCCATTTATAAAGCAAATGGCAGTGATGAAGTGATCATGTGGCTTAACTTAGTCTCTGATCAAATGGATATTTTGCAGCTTACTGATTACGCAAATCGCTACTTAGTCGACCGATTTTCTGTGATTGATGGTGTGTCTACACTGCGCTTAGGTGGAGGTAAAGTGTATGCGATGCGGATTTGGATTGACAGACAAGCGCTTGCTGCCAGAAACCTAACGGTGACAGATATTGAGACGGCATTACGTTCTGAAAACGTCGAGCTACCTGCAGGTTCAATTGAATCAAAAGATCGTCATTTTACCGTGCGTTTAGAGCGGGTCTACCGCACAGCGGAAGACTTTTCAAATCTGGTCATTACCCAAGGTGAAGATGGTTATTTAGTTAAATTAGGTGATGTCGCCAAAGTTGAAATTGGCAGCGAAGAAGAACGTATTGTGTTCCGTGGCAATAAAGAAGCCATGATCGGTCTTGGGGTCAGTAAACAATCAACGGCGAATACACTTGAAGTGGCCCGTGCCGCCAATGCCTTGGTGGATAAAATCAATCCAACTTTACCCGCGGGTATGGAAATTAAACGCTCCTACGACAGTTCAGTATTTATTGAGCGCTCCATTGAAGAGGTGTATCAAACACTCTTTATTGCCATGATACTTGTGACCATTGTGATTTATTTGTTCTTAGGTAGCGTAAGAGCAATGTTGATCCCAGCTATTACGGTTCCTGTATCATTGTTGGCAACATTCACCGTGTTATATGCACTTGGGTATACCATTAACTTGTTAACCCTGTTAGCGATGATCCTAGCAATTGGTATGGTGGTTGATGATGCTATTGTGATGCTCGAGAATATTCATCGACGAATAGAAGACGGTGACTCACCACTTAAAGCTGCATTTTTAGGCAGTCGAGAAGTGGCATTTGCGGTTGTTGCCACCACTTTGGTTTTGGTCGCGGTGTTTATGCCCATCACCTTTTTAGAAGGCGACTTGGGTAAATTGTTTAAAGAATTTGCGGTCACCATGAGTGCGGCTGTGATTTTCTCAAGTATTGTTGCGCTAACATTAAGCCCCATGATGTGCTCAAAGTTACTCAAACCTGCCGAGCAAGACTCATGGTTAGTTAAGCAAATTGATAAGTTGATGCTTAAGTTATCAAATCATTATCAAGGTTCGTTGAAAAAGGCCTTTAAACAGCCGTTATTAGTCAGTTTACTGGTATTGATTGCCTTCGCATTGAGTGGCTATTTATTACAAAAGGTGCCACAAGAGTTTGCGCCTCAGGAAGACCGTGGTTCAATGTTCTTGATGGTCAATGGTCCACAGGGTGCCAGTTTTGAATATATAGAAAAATACATGGACGAAGTTGAAGGTCGTTTAATGCCATTAGTCGACAGTGGTGACATTAAACGTTTGCTTATTCGTGCTCCGCGCGGATTTGGTACCGCAACTGACTTTTCTAATGGCATGGCAATTATTGTGCTTGAAGATTGGGGGCAGCGTCGGAGTGCAAATGAGATCATCGTAGATATACGCAACCGTTTATCTGATTTAGCGGGTATTCGTGCGTTTCCTATTATGCGTCAAGCATTTGGACGAGGGGTTGGTAAACCTGTGCAATTTGTTTTAGGCGGACCAAGTTATGAGGAGCTTGCTCAATGGCGAGACATCATCATTGAAAAGGCAAAGGAAAATCCAAATCTTGTCGGTTTAGACCATGATTATCAAGAAACCAAGCCTCAATTACGAGTCGTGATTGACAGAGTACGCGCGGCCGATCTAGGTGTGTCGATTTCGCATATAGGCCGTACATTGGAGACTATGTTAGGGTCAAAATTAGCGACCACTTTCATGCGCGATGGCGAAGAATATGACGTGATCATTGAAGGTAACCGTGAAAATCAAAGTACCGCCAGTGACATGGAAAACCTCTATGTGCGGTCGGCACGAACCAATGAACTGATCCCGCTATCAAACTTGGTCACCATTGAAGAGTTTGCCGATGCCAGTTCACTGAACCGCTATAACCGAATGCGTTCAATTACCCTTGAGGCTAACCTTGCTGATGGATATAGTTTAGGCGAAGCGCTTGATTACTTGAATGATTTAACTTTGACGTACTTACCTGCAGAAGCTGTAATCAGTTATAAAGGGCCGTCATTAGATTATCAAGAATCAGGTAATTCAATGAACTTTGTGTTTGTGCTCGCACTTGGGATTGTATTCTTGGTACTTGCGGCGCAATTTGAAAGTTATGTCCATCCGATGATCATCATGCTGACGGTACCCTTGGCGACTTTGGGTGCATTGCTTGGTCTATGGTTCACAGGACAAAGTATCAATATTTACAGTCAGATTGGCATAATTATGCTGGTTGGTTTAGCGGCGAAAAACGGTATTTTGATCGTCGAATTCGCCAACCAATTACGTGATAGAGGCACGGAGTTTAATGAGGCAATTTTACAGGCTTCTGTGCAACGATTACGTCCAATTCTTATGACAGGTATTACTACTGCAGCAGGGGCATTACCTTTAGTGATGGCAGAAGGTGCGGGTTCAGAAACGCGCTATGTGATCGGTGTTGTTGTGCTATCAGGTATCACGCTGGCGACCTTCTTTACCTTGGTTGTTGTACCGGTTGCTTACAGCTTATTTGCCAAAAATAGCCATTCACCCGATGCCGTAGCGAAACAGTTAGCTATAGAACTCAATCAATAACTGCAACTTTGATAAGAGATAAATAAACCTGATTAAAACAACTAAGATTAGCTACTTACAGTCAAAGAGGAACTTTGTGCCAATAACAAAATAAATTTACGCGTCAATAGTTAGGCGATTAAAGTAAATTCAGCACAGTTAGCGCTGTAAAGATCTGTTTAACATGTATTTATCACCTTGAGTTGTGGTTCAGTGTTGTGGATACAAAAAAGCCCGTCAATGACGGGCTTTTTTTATACTTTCATAATAAAATTTTTATTAATTACTTAAGTCAGAATAGCTGAATTGGCGTTAATAAACGCTTGTTGATTAGCTGTATTGTAGATAAATCTAATCAGTTGTTTGATTGGTATAAAGGCTTTACCTACTCACCATACAGCTTGCACACGCGGTTGCGAGTAATCGACCTTGTTTGTCGGTTAATGTGGCATCTGCAATGGCTAAACTGGTTGATAGATTGATAAGTTTTCCAGTGGCAAAAACCGCTTGGTTTTTAGGTACGGGTCGCACCATTTTAACGTTTAAATCTATAGTGGCATAACTGGCACCAGCAGGTAGGGCAGAATGAACCGCACACGCCGTTGCAGAATCTAATACCGTAGCGGCAAAACCACCATGCACACCCCCCATTGGATTAAGATGTCTTTCATCCGCTTGGGCTTCAAATGTTATCTCACCCTCAGACACTTTAATGGCTTTCATTGGCATTGTTTGGGTAATTGAGGGCGCTGGGATGTGGCCATCAAGCATGGCCTGCATAATCTGTAATCCGGTCATTTCGCGTAGATTCATTTTTTGTCCTTAAATAAAAAAGGGTAAAGCAATGCTTTACCCTTTTATCATTAAATACGCTTATTAAGCCGCTTTTTCTTGCTTAACAGGGCCTTTAATATTGGCGCGAAGTTCTTCAGTATCAAAATCATCAACATTAATAGACTTCATACGGCCAATTTCAGCACGTTCAAGTAAGGCAATTTCAGCTTCACTTAGAATACCTAACGCTTTACCTTCTGCAGCTATTTTATCTAACCACATAAACGGTAAACGCTTTCCTGCTGCTTTACAGACTTTGTCGTATAAAGGCTCGCAGGCAAGAATATCAATAAATGTTTGCTCTTGAATACCCACTGCGTTGTGCTCGCTATTAGTAAAGAATTGTCCTTTACCTAAACGATCACGGCTGGCACAAGGGGTTTGCATGATTTGAGCCACTTTATGATCAAGCGTATCAGTAGGGCGCTTAACAGGGCGACCAAATGGGAAGATAACCCAACGCAATGCGTGACCTAATCCCATAGGGAAGTTGTTAAGTAAATCATCTAAAGAATCTTGTAATTTATACAATGAATCTTCAACAGCCCATTGAACTAAAGGTAAATCTTCAGTTAATCGACCTTCATCCTGATAACGCTTTAACGTTGCAGATACAAGGTATAACTGGCTAAGTAAGTCTCCTAAACGAGCAGAAATACGTTCTTTACGTTTCAGGTTGCCACCTAATGTACCCATTGCTAAGTCAGATAATAACGCTAAGTTAGCACTGAAACGGTTCATTTGTTGGTAGTAGCGCTTAGTCTTATCAGAGTAGGGCGAATTTGAGAAACGTGCACCGGTTAATCCCATCCAGAAGCTACGCGTGAAGTTAGAGATTGCGAAACCAATATGACCAAAAATAGCATCGTCAAAGTTCATTAAACCACGGCTAGCATCGGTGTCGAATGCCGATTCCATTTCAGCCAATACATATGGATGACAACGAATTGCACCTTGACCATAAATGATCATCGAGCGGGTTAAAATATTTGCCCCTTCAACTGTAATAGCAATAGGTGCCGCCTGATAACCACGGCCTAGGTAGTTATTAGGGCCTAAACATACCCCTTTACCACCATGGATATCCATCGCATCAATAACACATTTTTGCATTCTGTCAGTGAGGTGGAATTTTACAATGGCAGAAATTACTGAAGGTTTTTCACCTAAATCAATTGCCGTCGTGGTTAAGCTTGTAACCGCATCCATAAGGTATGCGTTACCACCAATACGTGCCATCGGTTCTTCGATACCTTCTAACTTACCGATAGGTAATTTAAACTGACGACGAATACGAGCATAAGCGCCGGTTGCGATAGCTGCAGTTTTGACTCCACCAGCTGAGTTTGACGGAAGAGTGATACCACGGCCAACAGATAAACACTCAACCAGCATACGCCAGCCTTGGCCAGCCATTTCTGGGCCACCAATAATAAAGCTTAATGGCACGAATACTTCATTACCGCGTGTAGGTCCATTTTGGAACATACAGTTAAGTGGGAAGTGACGGCGGCCTGTTTCAACACCTGGAATATCGGTTGGAATAAGGGCACAGGTAATACCTAGTTCTTCGTCGCCACCTAAAAGACGGTCAGGGTCGCGCAGTTTAAAAGCTAAACCGAGTACGGTTGCCACTGGCGCTAGGGTAATATAACGCTTGTTCCAGGTTAACTTCATTCCAAGTACTTCTTCGCCTTGGAATTCACCTTTACAGACAATACCAAAATCAGGAATAGAACCCGCATCACTTCCCGCTTCAGGGCTAGTTAATGCAAAACAAGGAACTTCTAAACCTTTGGCTAAGCGTGGCAGGTAATGATCTTGTTGTTCGGTTGTACCATAGTGTTGTAATAACTCACCAGGTCCTAATGAGTTAGGCACGCCAACAGTAGAGGCAAGTTCACTGCTCAAGCCTGCCAATTTTTGTAATACACGAGATTGGGCATAAGCAGAATATTCTAAACCGCCATATTTCTTTTTGATAATCATCGCAAAGAAACCATGGTCTTTTAGGTATTGCCATACTTCTTGTGGCAAGTCACCAAGCTCATGGGAGACTTGATGTTGATTAACCATTTTACAGACTTCTTCAACTGGACCATCTATGAAAGCCTGTTCTTCTGCGGTAAGGCGAGATTGAGGATAGTTGTGTAACTTGCTCCAGTTAGGGTTACCAGCGAATAGATCCGCTTCCCACCAGGTTGTACCCGCTTCAATGGCTTCTTTTTCAGTAGAAGACATTTCAGGCATGATACCGCGATACACTTTAAGCAGCGGACGGCTGATAAAATTCTGTCTGAATGATTTGATGTTAAAAGGCAATGCTAATACTAGGAATACTATCCAAGCCGCAGAGCCTACGATGTCCATTGCGCTACCAACACCCAGAACAACAGCCGCAGCTATTGTGGTGGTGACAAGCGATACCCTGAGGTAAGACATTGTGCCGAGCACAAAGATCATCGCGATGATCAGTAGTAGGGTGGTCACTTTACTCTCTCCTTAAAGCCAGTTCCATTGTGTGAAAGGCTAATTTTTATTGATCTTAATCACAAGTATAGACCGTGGTCAGACCTGTGCCACATAAAATTTAACCTTATGCCGCAATGAATACAAGTATTTTTCAAACAATTGTTTAAATTTTATTGTGTCAATCTAGTTCCACTGATTTGCCAGTAAAGATACAATATGCATATCTATAAAGTTTTGATCATTTAGTAACGTAAAAGGCTTAATAAATGTGCGAATTACTTGCCATGAGTGCCAATATCCCCACAGATATTGTATTTAGTTTCACAGGGTTGGCTGAGAGAGGCGGTGTTACTGGTCCCCATGTCGATGGTTGGGGAATCACATTTTATGAAGGTAAGGGCAGCCGCACATTCAAAGATGCTTGCCCAAGCAGCCAATCTCATATCGCGCAATTAATAAAATCCTATCCGATTAAAAGCGAGATAGTTGTCAGTCATATTCGCCAAGCTAATCGCGGTTGTGTATCTCTAGAAAACACACATCCTTTCACGCGCGAGTTATGGGGCCGCTATTGGACCTATGCCCATAATGGTCAGTTAACTGATTACGAAAGCAAATTTCATCTCAGTCGTTTTCAAGCGGTAGGTGACACGGATAGCGAAATGGCTTTTTGCTGGATACTTGAAAAAGTAGTGCAGCAATTTGGTGAAACCGCTCCCGCTGATATGAAACCTGTTTTTGAGTATATCGCATCACTTGCTGATGAAATTCGTACACTAGGTGTATTTAATATGATCTTAAGTGATGGCATTGATTTAATGGCATATTGTACCAACAATTTATGCCATATCACTCGTAGAGCACCTTTTGGTCAGGCCAAGTTGATTGATACCGATGTCGTGATTGATTTTCAAAAAGAAACAACGCCAAACGATGTGGTAACAGTGATAGCAACAAGACCTTTAACCAACAATGAGCAATGGCAAGTGCTCTCTCCAGGCGATTGGCGTTTATTTCACAAAGGCGATATAAAATCAGCCAATGTTTGATAACAAAAAAGCCAGCAGTTGCTGGCTTTGTTATTACTGTCTCAGATGTATTAGTTGATGACCATATCTTTTAAGTCTGCTACCTCTTCTTCGCTAAACTTATCTGGACTGACGTGGTGGTTAACATCAGTATCTGGATCATCTTGGGTTTCAGTTTCTATCAACAAAGCCTTTTCAGCCATATAAGCTGCGAATAAAGCTTGCTCATGTGCCAGATCTAAGCTTGGAATTTCAGGTATGGGATGCTCAAAGCTATAATCCGCTAATTGAATATCTAATTGTTTACTGCCTTTTGAGAAATGGCTTAATCGCACCGGTAAATAAGCAAGTTTAGGTGCCATCCAGAAAAAAGTTTGTCTTTTAGTGCTATTTCTTACTACCTCAAATTTCACTGTGTCGAAGGTGCCGCCTGCAACTTTAATAGTCTCATTACCGATAATTTTAAAATCATATTCATCGACTTCTTTTTCTTTGACCATTTTATAATTCAATGGTCTTTTGTTACTAATGACATCCATTCTGAATTGTAACTGTACCATCAGAGGATCGAAGATCGTCTCTTGATAATCCAGTTTTAGGGCATCGAGTTTATAAATGGTATGAATGAAATTTTGTGAACGTGCAAATGCAGTTTGCTCTGAGTATTCACTGCCAGTTCCTGTGCGTTCATGGACATAGCGAAACGGTACTAATTTGCCATTTTCTAGGGTGAAATCACTTTTTAATTTTCGTTCATCCGACAACATCAATAATCCGACTTCACTTTCAAAAAAATAATTGTAATAGCTGCTGTCGGTAGCTGGCAGAGTAAATTTAGCATCACCTAATTCAAAGCTGCCGTAATAAGCCTTATAATGTGCAGTCTGCGGAATTAATGGTGCCAACAATACCTTGTTGTCAATGATGTTTGTGACGTCAGCTTGTGGGATTAGGGGCTCTTTGGTTTGAATCGCATCCAAAGGGGCACTATTTGCCGATACCGCAGGAGACAGTGCAATAATGCCCGCTATGAATGATGGTAATAAAAAGGCATTATGCATTGTTTTTAAATAAATATTTTGCAATGTGTTTCATCCTAAAAAATACAATTCCTAAAAAGGAAGTGTCATGACTAATGTTGCGATGTCAGGTCGCCATAAATATTTCGACAATGAAATATTGCCCTGGTTCACTTCAATATCTTCTAATCGTAATAATTCGGTTTGTTGTTGGAACAAATCACTATTTTTGGGAAATGATATTTTACCCGCTGAATTGATCACTCTATGCCAGGGTAAATTGGCCTCAGAAGGGGCAAGCTTAAGTGCCCTCGACACAAATCTAGCACGACCAGGCAATCCTGCTAAATCAGCTACTTTACCGTAAGGTAAAACCTTTCCTACAGGAATGATATTCACCACGAATGAGATTTTTTCTACAGCGGTCCATTTATGATCAGAATACATATTATTGTATGTTTGGAAACGGATGATTGATTTTGCATTAAAAAAAGAAACTTGCCTAGCAGATAAGCGAGCTTAATAGCTAAACAGCGGATGAGTTTGACAAGATTAAAGCTAGATAAATTGAAATAGCCAGCTTGTTTTGCAGTAAATACTCTGTTGCCAGCTCACCATAAGAGGCATTGTGGTGCAGTTCTTATTCGTAAGGGGTTGATGTACATTAATAAAGCAGCTAAATCGATTTAATCTTTGTAGAATAGCTTTTATTAAGATGAATAAGCCATCAATTCATTCGCCTCAATTTAAACGTTTTTAACTAGCTCAAAATTCAACCTGCCTAGTTCAAAAGACTTAATGAGTCACAATTAGGTAGATGCAAAAAAAGTGTGCGAAAGCACCACCAAGTACAAATAAATGCCAGATAGCATGATTGTAAGGAATTTTTTTATTTGCGTAAAAAAATACCCCTAAACTATATGACAAGCCACCACTTATCAGTAAGTTAAAACTGGTTTTACTCATATTGGCAATAAGATCTTGCATTACCGTGACGCAAAGCCAGCCCATAAGTAAATACAAAACTAAACTGAATACTTTAAAACGGCCGATAAACAGGGTTTTGAAGACAATGCCACCTAGGGCTAAACACCATATTGCGGTTAAAATGGTTAATGCATTGTCATCTTGTAGCGTAATCAACATTAATGGCGTATAGGTACCTGCAATTAATGTATAAATTGCGCAGTGATCAGCCATTTTAAAACGTTTTCGCCATACAAGTGTACGGCTCGAGTGATATAAAGTAGAGGCTAAAAACAACACAATAATACTGGCGCCATAAATAATTATACCGCTTAACTGAGCGAAATTTAGATCATCCCTTGCATGAGTTAGCATGAATACTAATCCCATAATTCCAGCTAACACCCCAACTCCATGGGAAACTGCATTAGCCAGTTCCTCTTTCAGGCTGTAATCGGAAATGTTTTTGGAACTTGAGTCGTTGATTATTGTGTCTGAAACTATTGCCATAGTGTTATTACTTATTAATCGCGTAAAATACGTTGCCAGTCTAACAGGGGATGAAATAAAAAACCACAGTTAGCGTACAGGTGTAAGCTGAATCTGTGTTGAATTGCCATCAGCATCAAAATTTTTTAATCGAGCTGAACTTTATACCCGTTTAATATTCAAATTTATTGGCATTATTGTTTTTGCAGAATTGGATAGTCTTGTCATATATTTAGATATGAGATGACTGACCTATAAGGATATTTTTAGATAACCGCGATTATGGATAAAGATAAAAAGCTTAAAAATAACGATGGAACCTATGTCGTCATCACCAGAGGCCATGGCGGGTTAGTTAAACCTATTACAGTGGCCATTATTATCCACATTATATTGTTCGGAATTTTGGGGCTGTTTTGGCAACAAAGCCATCAACAACGAAAACAGGGATTAACAATAAAAACAGATGGTGTAAAAATTAACAGTTACATCATTACCACTGAACAATATGAAGCCATGGTGAATGCTGCCAAGCCGATTAAAGAAAAGGCTAACGAGATCCCAGATAAGCCGTTAAGTGATATTGCTGTGCAGCAATTGAATACTCAACCTGACTTAATTGAGCCGACACCAAGTTTTCCAACGACAACAGAGCCAGTAAAAAAGAATATTATGCCCAATGAGGCTGAGGTAACCGATAAAGCTATACCGCAGAATAAAGCACCGCAAACTGAACTCAAGGAGGAGCAATCTAATACATTGCCCCAGGTTGATAAAAGCTCTGGGGCGCCATCAAACCTAACATCAGAAGATATTAGAAGTGCATCAAGGCAATTTTTACAGCAGATGAATGAACAGGAATTTGCTGCTCTGGTGGGGCAGCAAACAGCTTCAATAAATAAGGTAGGTTCTATGAGCGAGATGGATCACGATATCGACTTTATTGAAATACAGCAAAACCAAGATTTGAGCCAACCCCATAGTTACAATCACAGATTAGATCCTAATAGAATCGTTAAGCAAGGTGATTACTGTTACCGTGTAGTTAATTTGGCCACTCAAGTGAATCCCTATGGTGAAGGACTAGGTTTTGCTGAGTATTGTGGAACTGATGAACAAAAAATAGCGCTGCAGCAAGCAATCAGTGCTCGCTTAGCTAGACTGAAATAAATTATTTTCTATATCTGAAGCGATAAGCAACAAAACTCCAAAACAAAGCACAAATTAACCCAGCAATAACACCAACAAGATGCGATTCAGTTGCTACTCTGGCATTGATCAGTTCAGTCATCCCATTACTTGCGCCAAAATATTGCTCATAAGCGACTTTAGCGATCACGCCCAGAAGCAATAGGTACCCTGAGAACAAGCCTTTGCGAATATCCATAATTGCCCCAAAAGTAAATAACCCATGTAGTACACCACTTAAACCTACATAAGACTTTAACTCAGGATAAAATATATAAAGGCCAACGCCTTCGAATATACAAAGGCTAATAAACAGCAAAGCCAGTTTTGGAGTGTGCCTTTTGTAATGCAATTCATGTAATAACACTATGACCCATAAACCCGCCAAATTCATAGTTAAATGCCAAGCATTGGTATGTAAAAAATTACCAGTAAAAATACGCCAAACTTGTCCGTTAGTGATGGCGTCATGCTCGAATTTGAATATCGAGTAGGTATCGATAATCATTGGGGAGGTCATAGCTAATGCGAACAGCACCATACTAATTAAACTAATAATCAGCGAAAAATGACTTGGCTTTATGGTCGATACTGGTGCTTTAGCCATCAAAAACCTCTATTTTACTGAATGCACTTTTGCGTTTAAAGATTGCATAACCTGGTCAGCGTTTTGTAAATAATCATCTAAACCGCGTTGACGTAACAAACATGACGGACAATCTTTACACCCATCGCCAACTATTCCGTTATAACAGGTCAATGTTTGTTGTTTTATTAAGTCTAAATGTTGATATTTATCGGCTAAAGCCCAGGTTTCGGCTTTATTTAGCCACATTAATGGCGTAATGATTTTTACCGGCTTATCCATACCCAAGGCTAAACTATGCTGCATTGATTGTACAAACTCATTGCGACAATCAGGATAACCAGAAAAGTCGGTTTCACACACACCAGTAATAATCGCATCACATCCTAACTGATAGGCGTAAACACCAGCTAAAGTGAGAAATAAAATATTTCTACCTGGGACAAAAGTATTGGGTAACCCATTGTTCATTAACTCATGGGATACCGGTATTGAATCTCGTGTCAGTGCCGATATTGCTAATTCATTTAACAAGGTGGTGTCTAAGACCTTGTGGCTTGCAAGTTTAAGCTGCGCGGCTAATTTTTTTGCCACATCAATTTCTTGCCTGTGTCGCTGACCGTAGTCAAAGGTGATCCCATGCACTTCATCATATTCAGCAAGGGCCTGAATAAGGCAGGTAGTTGAGTCTTGTCCGCCGCTAAAAACGACTAATGCTTTGGTAGGCGATGAAGATGCTTGTGACATGAGTATTAACCTAATGAGAAACTAACGAGAATGATTGGTGCCATGAATGACTATTTTATCGCAGTGTTTCCAGTAATAGCAAAATTAATGCGCCTTTATCGAGCAGTTTCCTTGATACTGAACTTGAAATACACTATAAATGCCGCCCCAATAAATGAAAGCTGGTGAACAATGAATTATCCCGTAAATGAAGTATTTGAAACGATCCAAGGTGAAGGCATTTTTACTGGCGTACCGGCACTTTTTGTTCGTTTACAAAGCTGCCCGGTTGGCTGCTCTTGGTGTGATACAAAACAAACATGGGATGTATTAATTGAAAACAAAGTGTCACCAGAACAAGTGATTACCGTTGATGGCACTATTGGTCGCTGGGCTGATCATGATGGAAAAAGCTTAATTGCGGCATTTAATAGTAAAGGTTTTACAGCGAAACATGTGGTTATTACTGGTGGCGAGCCTTGCCTATATGATTTAACCGAATTAACTGAGCAATTAATTGAGGCTCATTACAGTGTGCAGATTGAAACCTCGGGTACATTTGAAGTCAAATGTCATGTCGATGCTTGGGTCACGGTATCGCCAAAAATCAACATGAAGGGCGGTTACAAAGTATTGCCTCAAGCACTTGAACGTGCGAATGAAATTAAGCATCCTATTGCAACAGATAAACACATTGAAGAATTGGATTTGCTGCTTAGTGGCGTAGACTTAACCGCTAAAACCATCTGTTTGCAGCCTATTAGTCAAAAACCTAGGGCAACTGAACTGGCAATGAAAGTCTGTATAGCCAGAAATTGGCGTTTATCGATTCAAACCCACAAATATTTGAATATTGATTAACATCCTTTATTCGCAATCAGCATCTGAACAAATATCACACCGCTTTTTAACTTCAAAATAGTCAATAACATACATAATGCATTAGCCTATTTGTTAGGCTAATGCCGATTTATAATGTTATTTGGACCTTATTGAAACAAATATGGTCTTTTCTTATAAAAATAACTGCTTACCTAAGACTAACAATCAAATTTGCTCAGTCGACCGGTTTGATTGAATTCACCTAATTGGGCTTCAAACTGCTTGAAGCAGCCAATGTTATCGTCAATCCACTGCGAATTGTAATAGGTGTCTAAATACCTCTCCCCAGCATCGCAAATCAAAGTAACAATAGATCCTTCTTGACCCTCATCTTGCATTCGTGTGGCTAATTGCAATGCGCCATAAAGATTGGTTCCTGTAGAGGCACCCGTTTTGCGGCCAATTAAGCATTCTAGCCATTGAATCGTTGCTATAGATGCCGCATCCGGAACTTTTTGCATTTCATCAACAACCCCTGCAATAAATGAAGGTTCTACTCTTGGCCGGCCAATACCTTCTATTTTACTGCCTGATGTGCCCGTTAACGACTTATCGCCACTATGAAAATAATCATAAAAAACCGAGTTTTCTGGGTCGACAACACATAGTTGAGTTGAAAGTTGTTGATAGCGAATATAGCGTCCAATAGTGGCAGATGTGCCGCCTGTACCAGGACTCATTACAATCCAATGTGGAATAGGGTGTGGCTCGCGCTGCATTTGGATGAAAATCGAATCGGCAATATTGTTGTTACCGCGCCAGTCAGTGGCTCTTTCTGCAAAAGTAAATTGATCCATATAATGGCCATTTAGCTCTTTTGCAAGGCGTTCTGACTCTGCATATATTTGATTGCTACTGTCGACAAAATGACATTTTCCCCCGTAAAACTCGATTTGTTGAATCTTCTTTTTTGCGGTTGATTTTGGCATAACCGCAATAAAGGGCAGGCCAATTAACCGTGCAAAGTAGGCTTCAGAAACCGCAGTACTGCCAGAGGATGATTCAATAATGGTGGTGGTTTCATTAATCCAGCCGTTACATAAAGCATAAAGGAAAAGTGAACGGGCTAATCTATGTTTCAAACTGCCCGTTGGATGAGTGCTTTCATCTTTAAGATAAATATCAATGCCGCGAAGGTTTGGTAAATCGAGCTTAATAAGGTGAGTGTCAGCAGAACGCTGATAATCGGCATCAATTTTGGCAATGGCCAGGTTAACCCAATTCGACGGCATGGTATTTTCTCATTTTGATTATTAATAACTTAATATTAAAGAAAAAAGCCAATGAAACCTAGCGACAAATAAACAGCAACATAAGATGAGTGAGTTTTAACTCAAAAGGGTGATAAACAAAACTGAATAAAAATGAAAATAACAGATAGGGAGAAATGAAGTACAAATTAAGATGTAAAGTGGTGGAGGGAGAAGGATTCGAACCTTCGAAGGCTGAGCCGTCAGATTTACAGTCTGATCCCTTTGGCCACTCGGGAACCCCTCCACTGAGATAGATAAATAAGCAAGAAAGATGGTGGAGGGAGAAGGATTCGAACCTTCGAAGGCTGAGCCGTCAGATTTACAGTCTGATCCCTTTGGCCACTCGGGAACCCCTCCACGAATTTCTTTTTCGTCTATCTAAATTTACATCGCAAATGGTGGAGGGAGAAGGATTCGAACCTTCGAAGGCTGAGCCGTCAGATTTACAGTCTGATCCCTTTGGCCACTCGGGAACCCCTCCTCAATTGCGGCCGCCATAGTAGACAGAATCCTATTATATGTAAAGCCAAAAAATGAAAATTTTATTAAAGTTATAGTGCGATTGGTCGATAAAATAGCATTGAGTCGTAATAGTGTTGTTTTTATATGCAAATTGAGTCACTGCTGATAAATGAATTACAGCTAGGCAGTCGTTTGAATGCTGCGGTTGAGCACCAACGTCGGGGTGAATTTGCCTTGTTGTTAGCGCTACTTTCTGCCGATAGCAGTGACATGGCACAATTTCAATTTGATAAAGATCTGACAATTAATCAAAAACTGTATAAAAAATTTGAGTTACCACAGCCGCAAGCACTAGTAGACGATCTCTCTACAAGCAGCCAACACAAGGATAATTCTTTAGTATTTCACTCACATGGTTTACGTCAATTTCACTTGCAACAAAATTTATCTCCAGAAGCCATGGTTATTCGTGGCAAACATCAAGATGGAATAGCTCAAGTGCTGAGTAACACCAGTGTACTCATTAAATCAAAATACGAAAATAATCAGGTTTCTCCAGAACTATTAGAAGATATGCATTTTGTTGAACAATTAGAACGGCAGCGTCAAATAAGCCAAACCATGCAAATATGCGCTTAAACACCAGCAGTTGTATTTATGTTTGCAGGAAAGTTACTCTGAAATTATGTGAGCCAAGCAAAAGCAATTTGATATCGGTTAGCTTATGATGCATTCAATTGATTCGATGAACTGTAAATTTTGCAGTAATAAAGTGCGGTGAACCAGATGGTTAAGAAAATTCGTGAGCAACAGCAAAATGTAAATGATACCTGCACAGATTGTGGTAGTTTTGTTGATATCGGTGCAGTAATTGATGAGCACGATACAGAGTTAATGTTAATGTTTACTGGCGAATCTGCAAAAAATGACGCACAAGCGATTGCCAATAAAGCTATACAACGCTTTGACCATGTCGTTGTTGATATGGCCATGATGGATAATAACATCCAGTTGACGCTCACTTTTGCGGTAACGGTTGAAAAGATGTTATTTCAAATGGAAAATAAATTTTAAATTTTCGTTACAGTAAACTGTTTTCGGTATAATCTAGCGAAAACATTTTTAATAAACCTTTTAATTTAAAGAGTTAATGACAAGCTTATTGTTAAGCTCCCAATGGGGTGTAATTGATTATCTGCAAGTTACCAATGAGTAACTAGACCAATAATTCAGCAGACCAGCAATGCACGATGTCTTTTCGGGAAAATAATGACACAAGAACAGAACAGGCACCTGTTAGAGTTAATTGTAAACTCTAGTGCAAAACAGCAGGGGAATTTTACTAAAACCTCTGAACTGGTTAGTAGACTTTTGCAGGAGCATTTTGTTGCTTCATCTGTCTCTATTTGGCTGTTCGACGAAAAATTTGAAAGTGAACAAGCGGTCGCTGAAAATCAACAAACGTCATTTAATTCCTGTTCTAAAAGACTTATCGCCCATTATTGCCAAATCGATTTAAATCAATCAAAGCCTGCTTTTGATACTCAACAATCAGAAATTCAATTTAGTTTTTTTGATGAGTTAAGGCGTCACCGTTTTATTGCTGCTGATAATATCAGCGCAGAAACACAGCTAATCCATTCATTCGAGTATTATCAACAGCACTCAATTCTCAGTACGTTGAATGTGGCAATACGGATCAATGGCCATATTGAGGGTGTGTTAACCATTGAATTTAAACAAGCATTTGAATGGCTACATGATCAAATTCAAATAGTGATCCAGTGCGCCGATCAGTTGGCTCTGACATTAGCAACTCGATATTCTTACGATAAGTCGGAACAGATAAATTTACTTCGTAATGCCGCAGAACATTCAGATCATGTGGTAATGATTGTGAACCTTGATACTTTGATGGTCGATTATGTCAATTTTGCACATCAAAAAATGACTGGGCTATTACGCAGTGATATCGAACATCACAGTGTGATGAATCTGGATATTTTTAGAAACAAACCTGACGTACTACAATATGTGCTTGATAAACTTGCCAACAATGAAAGTGTTATTGGCGATATCAAGCTTAAACGCATTGATAATAAAGCATATTGGCTACATTACCATGTAACAGGTTTTACCACCCAATTGGGTAATAGTTACGCATTGGTATCAAGTTATGATATTTCTTCTGAGTTTCAACATAAAGCTGACTTAGAGCACTTAGCATGGCATTGCAGTTTAACTGGATTACATAATCGCTCATTTTTCACCCCTGTGTTAGACAGGGCAACAGATGGCATATTACTGCTGGTCGATTTATTGGGGTTTAAACGTTTTAATGATTCCCATGGACATGAGCAAGGCGACTCATTACTGATAGAAGTTGCTAGACGTATTAAACATTTTAGTAAAAATCATGATGCTGTCGAAGTCGCCCGTATAGGAAGCGACGAGTTTTGTATTTTACTTCCTAAAGTGCCAGATGGAATTGGGCTAGATGAACTTGTTAGTAAATTGATGGCCAACTTATCGGCTTTTGCCGTAATAAACCGTGAAAAAGTAGAGCCTAAACCCGCTATTGCCGTTGTTGATATTGCATCAGTAGTTAATTATTTTTCTCCCTTATCGTGTGCAGATATTGCTTTACAATATGCCAAGAAAAAGTCTTTAGAACACTATCAGTTTTTCAATCAAGATTTATTGCAACAATTTAAAAATAACGCTGACATTGAAAAAGACCTGCAGTATGCCATCAAAGGTCGTCAATTTGAGTTGTATTATCAACCATTAATGGACCTTCAAAATCATTGTTACATTGGTGCTGAAGCGTTAATACGTTGGAACCATCCTAAAAAAGGTGTGTTGTATCCTGGTGCATTTATCGACATTGCAGAACAATCTGGGATGATCAATGCCTTAGGTACTTGGGTGTTAGAAAATGCTTGCAAGCAACTTAACCTTTGGCAGCATAAAAATGTTAATATCACTATGCATGTTAACGTCGCGGCAAGGCAGTTTTTCAGTGGTGATCTTTTCGAACAAGTATGGGATTTATTAAATCGCTATCGCATTAAACCTAAGAGTTTAATTCTCGAAATTACCGAGACTGAGTTAATGGGTGATATTCGTTATGCGACCAATTTATGCCAAGAATTAGCTGATTTAGGGGTCGGTATAGCCATCGATGATTTCGGTACCGGTTACAGTTCGATGAAATATTTAAAACAGTTTCCTATAACCAAGCTGAAAATTGATCGCTCATTTATCATGGACATTTCATCTAGCAAGCAAAGCCGTGAAATTGTCAGTGCAATTATTGCTATGGCAAAAGCACTTAATATATCGATTACAGCTGAAGGTGTTGAAACAAAAGAACAAGAAGAGTTTCTTGAGAAAATGGCTTGTGAACATGCTCAGGGCTTCTTATACAGCCCTGCGATACGTGTTAATGATTTCAACAACTTAATTCTAGCTAAACTGCAATAATGTATGTAGTCTAAAATAATCATATAGGTTAATAATCAACCTTTTACTTGCCACAACACTGCTTAAATTTTTTTCCGCTATGACAAACACAAGCGTCATTACGCTTGGGCAAAGCCGCTTCCATTTGAACCCCCTGGGTGTAAAACCATTGACCATTTTGTTGCACAAAATGAGAACGTTCAAAAATTGCATCAACACTTTTACCGTGTTTATACCATGCTTTAAAGGTGACAAATGCTTGTAGACTTCCGACTAAATTTTCAACAAAATCTGAATGATGATTTTCAATCAACCCATGTTCTAACACAGTTAATCCTAACCACTGTGTGTCACCTTGTGCTAGTTGTGTTGCCGTTAAGCCATTGAGATATGTTTGATGGTGAGTGTGAATGAGATAATCAAAGGCATTAACCACAAATGCACAATAGCGTGAACGCATTAATTGCTCAGCACTTTCCGCTAGTTTGGTATTGGTGTGAAATCCGTGGCAACAATCTTGGTAAGTTAGCTTACTGTTACAAGGGCAGAGGTTGGATGCTGTAAATGCTATCATTCTGATTGTGTTGTAATTTGTTGTATAAATTGACGTCCATAATACCAATTTGGCATGGGTTTGGCGCTATAGTAAAACTCTGGTTTAGAGCGAGTGTTAGAGTCGACACTTATTTTCCATTCATCATCTGACGTACGGGTGGACACGGTAACAAATTTACCCGCAAATTCACTTATTGGCTCACCAGAGTCTTCTCCTGGATGGAATTTAACCAGATAATAACCCACATCAGTTGACTGATTTTCAGAAAGTTGTCGCATCACAACTCGAAAATCAATTTCAATTTTTGCTTTTTTGTGACGGATTTTATTAAAGAATTTTTGGTATAAATCAATAATATTTTTTCGACCAAAAACAATGTCTTTGTCTTGCGTTTCAGAAATATATACAGCTTGATCAACATAAATATTATTGACAGCATCCATGTTTAACTGCTCAAACCCTTGCGCAATCAGCTGGTAATTTTGATTGAGTTTATCGTTATCCACTTGGGTACTTGCAAAACAAAAAGAGGCGCTTGCCAAAATAAGGAAGCTGAATAACACAGGGATAAGTGACAGTTTTAAAAAATTCATTAAAGCGTTTTTCTCGTTTGGTTGATCTGTTTCACAGCTTTGCGTGTACTATAAATTATTATGCAGCATCGCAATAGCACATAATTATTACAAATTGTGTAGGAGGTAATTGTGGAACGACTCGATGACAAGGCTTCATTTTTTCAAGAGATGGCAGATGTTAAGCCCTTAAAAGAAAGCCACAAAACACAATTCAATCGAGTAGGTGTGCAACTTATTCCGACAGTAGGGCAATTAACTAAACAAGCCGCATTAAATGAACATGAGCTATTAGCCATGTTACCCATAATTCCTTTTGAGTTTGCAGTTGTATCGCCAGATGAAATAGTTGCTGTTAAACATGATGGTATGCAAGAAGCGGTTTATAAAAGGCTGAGACTGGGCAAATATGACATCAAGACGATATTAGATTTACACGAATACAGCTTACAACAGGCCCGGTTAAGCCTAGTCAGTTGTATTTTTGCAGCAATAGAGCGTGGTGAGCGTAATATTTTACTCATTCATGGTAAAGGTTATCACAGTAAACCTTATCCTGGATTGATGAAAAGTGCTGTTTGTCACTGGTTGTCGGTTATTGAACAGGTCGCGGCTTTTCATAGTGCAACGCGTGAGCAAGGTGGTACGGGGGCTTTATTTGTTGTGCTTAAAAAATCATCACAGCAAAGAGTTGAGAACAGCGAGCTAAATAGAAAGGGAGGTGGTTTTAGGTAAATAAAAAACGCCAAATGAGATTGGCGTTTTTATTGAAATTTAATCAAAGCATATATTTTTTGATAAATATTAATTTATTACCAACCACATTGGCGGCTAGCCTGAGTGTTTTGTTCATCTAACCACACTTGTAATGGAGCAAAATAATCGAGTACCGCTTTTGCATCCATTTGCTTAGTGCCGGTAACAACATTCAATGCTTCCGGCCATGGCTGACTCGCACCCATTTCAAGCATTTCATTTAATTTTGCACCAGCATCTTTATTACCATAAATACTGCAGCGGTGAACGGGTCCTGTATCGCCGGCGATATCACATAAGGCCTTATGGAACTGGAACTGTAACACGTGAGCAAGGAAGTAGCGGGTGTAAGGGACATTGCCTGGTACATGGTATTTAGCGCCTGGATCAAAATCCATTTCAGAACGGGCTATTGGTGCTTTGACACCTTGGTATTTTTCACGTAAATCCCACCATGCTTGGTTGTATTGCTCTGGTTTTATCGTGCCGTTAAATACCTGCCAACGCCACTGATCGATCATTAATCCAAATGGCATAAAGGCAATTTTATCTAATGCTTGTTTAAGCAATAAACCAATATCTTTGTCGGCATCAGGTACTGTGTCCAGTAAGCCTATTTGCTGGAGATACTTTGGCGTGATAGATAAGGCTATCGTGTCACCAATGGCTTCATGGAAGCCATCATTAGCAGAATTTTTAAAGATAAATGGTTGTTCTTTATAGGCGCGTTGATAAAAGTTATGCCCAAGTTCATGGTGAATCACTGTAAAATCTTCAGCAGTCTTTTGGATACACATCTTAATACGAATATCATCAAGGTTATCTAAATCCCAAGCAGAAGCATGACAGACAACATCACGATCCTGTGGTTGAACAAACATAGAACGGCTCCAAAATGAATCCGGTAGTTTGTCAAAGCCGAGTGAAGTAAAGAACCCTTCAGCTTGTTTTACCATTTTCACTTCATCATAACCATTTTCAGCTAGGAGGGCGGTAACATTATATCCAGGATCGGCATTGTCAGGGGCAACTGAATGATAGATTGTCCCCCATTGTTGTGCCCACATGTTGCCCAACAAATGTGCTGGAATGGGGCCCGTTTTAGGGGCGACATCATCACCGTATTTTTCATTTAACTCGCCACGGACATAACAGTGAAGAGAATCATATAGCGGCTTAATTTGTCCCCAAAGTCGGTCTAATTCGGCAGAAAATGCTGCGGGTTCCATGTCATATTGACTTCGCCATAATTCAGATAAATCTCGATAGCCTAAATCGCGAGCACCTTCATTCGCGAGTTCTACCTCACGTTGAAATAAAGGGCGCATCGGCTTCGCTATTTCACGCCAGCCTTGCCATGCTTCTAATAGCAGCGCTGGATCACTTGATTCTGCCATCAGATTTGATAATTCTGGTTGAGTTAAACATTTACCATCGGCAAAACAATATTTGCCTTTACCATATAGTCCATTTAATTCAGAGCTTATTTTAGCAAGTTCAGCATTCTTAGCCGGATCAAGGGGGGCAGGTAACACTAAACTGCTACGTAAACTGTTGAGCTTACGCGCGTTAATAGGATCCAAGTCGACATTGGCAAATTTCGCCGTTTCAGTAGCGTAGCGAACCGATGTTGAGATTACCTTTTCACCCATTGCAGCAGAAAGCGCGGCGGTATCTTCAGTAATGAAATTAGAATATATCCATTCCGCACGATTGGCTTCTATTGATAGTTGAGCTAAATCGGCCTCAGCTTGCTCAATAAATGCAATTGCTGAGCGAGTATCAATTACCTTAGCTTGTTGCGTTACCGCTGTGTTTTGCGCTGGATTATTGTGGTTAAGCTGGTCACTTTCACCACAGGCAGCAGTGCCCAGCGCCATAGCAATGAGTAACGCAGTTTTAGACGGTCGTTTTAAAGGCAAATTCATTTTATTTTTCCTTGTTGTTATTTGTGCCACAGTGTACCTAAAATTTTTGTATATTGCATACAAGTTAAAGTTGTTAACGTACAGCTAGGGTTTGTAGCGAATTTGATAGCTAAATAAGCTAAATTTAAATTGACATCTGTTCGCTCAATGATTAATTTAAACGGGTGTTTAAATTGAGAGTGAGTTAGAGGATGGCAGGTCGTACTGATACCAAAACAAGAATTCTAGACGCAGCAGAAAAACTGTTTGCGGAACGAGGATTTTCAGAAACGTCTTTGCGTTTAATCACCAGTAAAGCTGAAGTGAACTTAGCATCGGTTAATTATCATTTCGGTTCGAAAAAAGAATTAATTCGAGCAGTGTTAGCAAGATATCTTGATGTATTTATGCCAACGGCTGCTAGTGAAATAAAAAGACTACACTTAGCACCAGAGCATGCGTCATTAAATGAAATATTTTCGGCATTAATTAAACCATTATTAGAACTTAACAAAGTACGTAATGGCGGTACGATTATATTTTTACAACTGCTAGGTCGTGGCTATATTGAAAGCCAAGGGCATCTACGTTGGTTTATCACAACCCATTACGGCCAACACTTGAGTACATTTGTGCAAGCCGTATCGGCAAGTGCGCCTCATATACCACCGGCTGAAATGTTTTGGCGTTTGCATTTCACCCTTGGCACCATTGTATTCACTATGGCGTCAGCCGATGCATTAAATGAAATTGCCGCTTCAGATTATGGTGAACACAACAATACCGAAGCCATTATCCGCAAAGTTATTCCCTACATGGCAGCGGGTGTTGCTGTGCCAGTTATATCTAACGAGTAAAACTTAAGAAGGTTAAAAATGAGTATTCTTATATTACTGATTATTGCTGTTGCTGTGCTCTTTGGCGTGCGCAGTGTCAGAATGCAAGTTATCACACGTCCTGCATTTACATTTTTCAAAAAAGTTCTGCCGCCATTATCGAGCACAGAAAAAGAAGCCATGGAAGCAGGCGATGTATGGTGGGAAGGGGAGTTATTCCGTGGTAAGCCTGATTGGAATAAGCTCCATGGTTATGCAAAACCAACTTTAACCCCTGACGAGCAGAGCTTCTTAGACAATCAAGTTCAAACCGCGTTAACTATGATCGATGATTTTGACATTGTTCATAACCGTAAAGATTTGCCTCCTGAATTGTGGGAATACTTCAAAAAAGAAGGCTTCTTTGCCCTCATTATTCCTAAGAAATACGGTGGCCGCGAGTTTTCTGCTTATGCCAACTCTACTATCGTAGCTAAAATCGCAACACGCAGTGTCAGTGCGGCTGTGACGGTTATGGTGCCTAACTCGTTAGGCCCTGGTGAGCTATTGACTCACTATGGTACTCAAGAGCAAAAAGATCGCTGGTTACCCTCTTTAGCTGTGGGTAAAGAATTACCGTGCTTTGCGTTAACAGGTCCTGAAGCGGGTTCTGATGCGGGGGCCATTCCTGATATCGGTATTGTTTGTCGTCAAGAATTTGAAGGCGAAGAAACCTTAGGGATCAGTTTAACTTGGAACAAACGTTACATTACCTTAGCACCAGTTGCTACTGTACTGGGTTTAGCGTTCCAAATGCGCGATCCTGATAAGTTGTTGGGTGACAAGAAAAACCTGGGTATTACCTGTGCGTTGATCCCAACCGATCATGCGGGTGTTGAAATTGGTCGTCGCCATAATCCATTAATGATGGCATTTATGAACGGCACCACCAGCGGTAAAGATGTATTCATTCCATTGGATTGGATCATTGGTGGTCCACAATATGCGGGTAAAGGTTGGAGAATGTTGGTCGAGTGTCTATCAGCAGGTCGTGGCATTTCGCTACCTGCATTAGCGACAGCATCTGGCCACGTTACTACCAAAACTACAACGGCCTATAGTTACGTCCGTCAGCAGTTTGGTATGCCAATTGGAAACTTTGAAGGTGTACAAGAAGCGCTGGCACGAATTATAGCTAATACCTATCAGTTAGAAGCCGCGCGTCGTCTAACAACAACAGGTATCGATGCTAACGTTAAGCCATCTGTGGTCACTGCCATCGCTAAATACCACATGACTGAGTTAGGTCGTGATGTGTTAGAAGATGCAATGGATATTCAATCAGGTAAAGGGATTCAGTTAGGACCTAAAAACTATTTAGGTCACGCATTTATGGCGAACCCAATTTCAATTACCGTTGAAGGTGCGAACATTTTAACCCGTTCATTGATGATTTTCGGTCAAGGTGCCACTCGTTGCCATCCTTATGTGCTTGCAGAAATGGAAGCGGCAGGAATGGAAGATGAAACTGCGGCAGTAGATCGTTTCGACCAGTTATTATTGGGTCATATTGGTTATGCCACTCGTAATGCGTTGAGTTCTTTTGCAAATGCTCTAACAGGAAGCCGTTTGTCATCATCACCTGTAAGTGGCCCAACCCAAAAGTACTATCGTGATATGAATCGTATTTCGTCTTCATTGGCAATTATGACTGACTTATCTATGTTAATTATGGGCGGTGATCTTAAACGTAAAGAAATGATTTCAGCCAGAATGGGTGATGTGTTAAGTCAATTGTATCTTGCATCTGCAACATTGAAATTTTATGAAGACAATGGTCGTCAGCATGATGATTTACCGAGTGTGCATTATGTGATGACTGAACGTCTTCACTTAGCAGCTAAAGCACTTGAAGATGCCATCCGTAATTTCCCAAGCAAAATTGCGGGAGTATTACTGAAAGTATTAATCTTCCCATTAGGTAACCACTTTACCGCGCCAAGTGATAAAGCGGCAGTTGAATTAGTAAAAGCTATGCTTAAACCTAGTCCAGCACGTGATCGTATTACCTTCTTGTGTGGCGAGTTTGACGGTGACACTGGTGGCATTGCGGAAGTAGAAGATGCATTCCTTGCTAAATATGCCGCAAGAGAATTGTATAAGAAACTGAAAAAAGCACAGCGCAGTGGTCATATTAAATCAAAACTACCTATGCTGGAGTTGTTTGAGGTGGCCTTAGAAAAAGACATCATTACTGATGCTGAATATCAACAATTACTTGAAGCGGATAAGAAGCGTTTAGCTGCTATCAACGTTAATGATTTTGAAAAGCTATAACCTACTGGCCAAATAATAAGGTTAGGGATTACATGCAAAAACGCTGACATTGTTCAGCGTTTTTTTATGGCATGAAATAAGTGAATGATATCTGCAAAACTGAATCAAAACTTAGCTAATCCAGTTGGCATTGAAGTTTAGTTTAATAACCGAAATATGATGATAGGGTAAATTAAGTTGAGTCGAGTCGAGCCGTAAATCATATTATAAAACGCATAAAAACCTGTAAAAGAAAAACGAGTCTAAAGAAAAGTATTTATCTTACTCATGACAAACTTAAATTGAGCAGGGCATTTAAGGCGGGGGTATACGTCACAGAAAACCCTTTGTCGCTTTAAAATTCAGTTATGACAGCTTGAGAAGCAAAGTGCCGTTTGAAATGTATTAATCAGCTGAATATGAGAATTGCAAAAAACAAAAACGCCAATCATATGATTGGCGTTTTTAATTAACTATAGCACTTGGGCCTAGTGACGAGATTTAGCCACGAATAGCTTAAGCCACAACCAGTACTTTACAGGTATTGGTGCCACCTACGGTTTCCATAGCATCGCCCTTGGTCATTAATACCATGTCACCGCTGCTTAAGTAGCCTGCTGCAACCATAGTGTTTAATGCTTCACGCGCTAACTCATCAGCACCATAGGCTGTTGAATCAAAATACATAGGTTGTACACCACGGTATAATGCCATTTTCGCAAGTGTTTTCTGATGACGTGATAGCGCAAAAATCGGTAATGAAGAGCTGATACGAGACATTAGTTTCGCCGTAGCACCTGATTCGGTTAACGAAATAATGGCTTTAACACCTTCAAGGTGATTTGCCGCATACATAGTTGATAGAGCAATGGTTTCTTCAATAGAGGTGAAGCTTTGCTCTAAACGATGCTTAGAAACTTTCACGCTAGGGTGTGATTCAGCTCCAACGCAGACGTTTGCCATTGCTTTTACGGTTTCTTCAGGGAAGTCACCCGCAGCCGTTTCGGCAGATAACATAACTGCATCAGTACCGTCTAATACTGCGTTAGCAACGTCCATCACTTCAGCGCGCGTTGGCATTGGGCTTGAAATCATTGATTCCATCATTTGAGTCGCTGTAATAACAGCTTTGTTCAATTGACGTGAACGCTGAATTAAACGTTTCTGAACCGCAACCAATGCGGCATCACCAATTTCAACACCTAAGTCACCACGGGCAACCATAACAACATCAGATGCTCGAATAACATCATCCATTGCTTCATCAGTGGCAACCGCTTCAGCACGTTCAACTTTTGCAACGATAAGAGCATTGCTACCAGCTTCTACCGCTAATTTACGTGCTAGGTCTAAATCAGCACCTGTACGAGGGAATGAAACTGCTAGGTAATCAACATCAATTAATGCAGCTGTTTTAATGTCAGCCATATCTTTTTCAGTTAATGCCGGCGCAGTTAAACCACCACCTTGCTTGTTGATACCTTTGTTGTTTGATAAAGGACCTGCAACAGTCACGCTAGTAAATACCTTGTTACCTTCAACGCTGTCTACGCGCAATTGCACACGTCCATCGTCTAACATCAAAATATCACCAATGACGACGTCTCTTGGCAATTCTTTGTAGTCGATACCTACTTGCTGTTGATCGCCCAGCCCTTTACCTAAATCTGCATCAAGAATGAATTTATCACCCAGTGTCAGTTTAATTTTCATGTTGTCTTTAAATGTCGACACACGAATTTTTGGACCTTGTAAGTCACCTAAGATAGCGACATGTTTGCCTAACTCTTTAGCAATAGCACGTACTTCGTTAGCGCGTTTCAAATGGTCTTCAGGAGAACCATGAGAGAAGTTCATACGAACAACGTTGGCACCGGCTTTAATAATTTTACGTAAATTATCATCGCGGTCAGTTGCTGGGCCTAGAGTGGTAACGATTTTTGTTCTGCGGAACATGACATACTCCGTTAAATTTAAAGGAAAGATTAAAGTTGAATAAAATTGGCTATTAAAAGTACGCTTCGATTCTGGTACTAAAAATGATGGATATATAGTAGCAGAGATTTATGTCAAATGTAGTAAAGTTACAAACAAAAAGTCAGTATTTAATGTGTATATTTTGTGACAGAGAAAAGGTTTTTCATAAAAAAAGGCTAAAACACCTAAGTGATCAGCCTTTGATTTAAATTTTTTGCTCGCCAGTGTACAACAGCCTGAAAGATAATTTTGTTGTAACTCACAGTCAAAAAGGGCGTAATTGTTGATTAAATCGTCATATCTTTGTTCACGCGTGATTCTTTTAGTACTTCTTTAACGCGTTTTAGATTGTCTCTAAAGCGTGGGCCGCGGCGCAGTGTAAAGCCTGTGGCCAGTACGTCTATAGTCACTAGCTGTGCTAAGCGTGATGCCATTGGTAAGTAGAGGTCGGTATCTTCTGGTACTTCCATTGTCACTGGCAAAGTGCACTCAAGTGATAAGGGAGAATTACGTGCTGTGATACCAATAACGGCTGCACCATTTTCGCGGGCGATTCTCGCGATTTCAATTAACGATTTTGTTCGGCCTGTGTGCGAAATCAATACGACTACGTCACCTTCATTTGAGTTAATGCAACTCATGCGCTGCATGAGTACGTCATCAAAACAGATAACAGGAACGTTAAAGCGAAAGAATTTGTTTTGCGCATCATGGGCAACAGAAGATGAAGCACCTAAACCAAAAAATGAAATTGTTTTAGCCTGGGTTAGGATATCTACCGCTTTATTTACCGCTGCAATATCGAGGCTTTGACGGGCTGTATCAAGCGATGCCATTGAAGATTCGAAGATTTTTGTGGTGTAAGACTCTGGGCTATCATCTTCTTCTACATGGCGACTAACATAAGGTGTGCCATTAGCAAGACTTTGTGCCAAATGTAACTTAAAATCAGGGAAGCCCTTTGTGTCTAAACGACGACAAAAGCGGTTTACTGTCGGTTCACTCACATCGGCCATTTTTGCTAATGTGGCAATACTAGAGTGAATGGCTGTTTGCGGCGAGGCTAAAATAACTTCGGCTACTTTACGTTCAGACTTACTAAATTTTGCCAGGTTGTTTTGAACCTTTTCAAGTGTATTCATAATCATGCATCCGCAAATATTGGGTAATGTAATTTTATATCAGAAGTCAGTGCAATCGAGGGAATTAAGTTGTTTTTATACCTTCTGAAAGTCAACTGTAGTAAATTTTCAATTGTTCTTTCAACTGCGAAACTTCTGTTACTGTCTATGAGTGTTGAAAATCATAGCAGATAACGTACCAAAATGACTATATGCTAAACAAGAGATTAATTTCAAAATATTGATGCATATTTTAAATTCTGTTGTTATATTACAACAAAAGTGTGTTTTTATTCATCGTTTAAGACGATGTGAACACAAGATAATAAAGGAGAGCTTTCAGCAATGGGCAAATCATCAGGTGCAAAGGCGTGTGATTTTGTGTTGTTCGGTACCAAAGGGGACCTAGCAAGACGTAAACTTTTACCTTCACTCTACCAATTAGATAAAGCTGAGTTATTGGATAAGGACACCAAAGTTATTGGTGTTGCAAAAGATGCCTTTACTCAAGAAGAGTTCATTGAACTTGTAAGCAAGGCATTAAACACATTTGTGAAGGATGAAATTTGTCCAACAACACTTGAGCGTTTCCTCGCCCGTTGTCATTATATCGGCACTGATTTTACTCAGCCTGAAGGTTACCAAGCTTTCCATGATTTATTAGAACCGAAAAAGCGTGTCATGGTAAATTATTTCGCCACGCCTCCTTCTATTTTCGGCGCCATCTGTCGTTGTCTTAATGCACAAAAACTGATCCATCCTGATACGCGCGTTGTACTCGAAAAACCGATTGGTACCGATTTAGAATCTTCCCATGTGATCAACGATCAAGTTGCAGAGTTCTTCAATGAGAACCAGGTTTATCGTATTGACCATTATTTAGGTAAAGAAACGGTTCAAAACCTTATTGCACTGCGTTTTGCTAACTCACTATTCGCCTCTAAGTGGGATAACCGCACGATTGATCATGTACAGATCACGGTTGCAGAAGAAGTGGGTATTGAAGGGCGTTGGGGCTACTTTGATGGCGCAGGTCAAATGCGTGACATGATCCAGAATCACTTATTACAAGTACTTAGCTTAGTTGCTATGGATCCTCCCGTGACGCTTGATGCCGATAATATTCGTGATGAAAAAGTGAAAGTGCTGAAATCACTTCGCCCAATCAATCAAGATAACGTTTATGAAAATACCGTTCGCGGTCAATATAGTGCAGGTTTCTTAAAAGGCTCACCTGTTCCAGGTTACCTCGAAGAAGAGGGCGCTAATCTCAAATCTAATACTGAAACGTTTGTAGCACTGCGTGTTGATATTGATAACTGGCGTTGGGCTGGTGTGCCGTTTTATTTGCGTAGTGGCAAGCGTATGCCATTTAAGAGCAGTGAAATTGTGGTTTACTTTAAAAACCCACCGCACAACTTATATCGTTCAAGCTACCGCAATTTGCCACCAAACAAGTTGACCATTCGTCTGCAACCCCATGAAGGTGTTGAAATTCAGATGATGAATAAGGTACCAGGACTTGAGCAAAAACAACGCCTGCAAACCACTAAACTCGATTTAAGTTTCTCTGACACATTCAAAAATGAACGTATTGCAGATGCATATGAACGTTTGTTACTTGAAGCTATGCTTGGTAATCAAGCCTTGTTTGTGCGTCGCGACGAAGTTGAGCAAGCATGGAAATGGGTTGACGGGATCATTCAAGCTTGGGAACAAAGTGGTGAGCGTCCTAAATCTTACCCAGCAGGAACCTGGGGCCCAGTAGCGTCAGTTGCGTTAATTACTAAAGACGGCCGCTCTTGGGATGAATAAGGAAACTAACATGATTAAAGAATCCGTATTTAAATCTTTTGATTCACCAGCCAGTCTTGAATCAACATTGGCCGATAAAATCGCCAATCAATTGCAACATGCTATTGATAGTCGCGGCAAAGCTAGCCTGGTGGTTTCAGGCGGCTCTACACCGTTGAAACTTTTTCAATTGCTTAGCCAAAAAACATTAGAGTGGAGTGAGGTTTATATCACACTAGCTGATGAACGTTGGGTTGAAGCTGATGAAAAAGATTCAAATGAAAGATTAGTTAGAGAGCATCTTCTACAAAATCGCGCAGCTAACGCTAAGTTTCGTGGTTTAAAAAATATGTTTGCAAGCCCCGAAGCGGGCGCTGCAATGGCAGGTGAATCACTTGCCAATTTTCCTCGTCCTTTTGATGTGGTGGTATTGGGCATGGGAACCGATGGACATACCTGTTCATGGTTTCCTTGTAGCAAAGAATTAGATCATGCGTTAACCACTCAAGATATGTGTGCAGCTGTCAATCCAACAACCGCACCTCATGCCAGAATCACATTATCAAAAGATGCCATTTTAAATAGCCGTCAAATTTATTTACACCTTGTCGGTGAAGCTAAATTAACAGTTTATCATCATGCATTAGAAAATGATGACGTAACAAAAATGCCTATCAGAGCCGTATTAGCGCAGCGTAAAACGCCCGTTGATGTGTTCTATAGCGCATAAAGGAGTCTAAACATGCACTCAGTAGTTCAGGCAGTAACAGATCGTATTATCGAACGCAGTAAAAATTCTCGTAAAGGGTATTTGGCTGCATTGAATGATGCTAAAGCTAAAGGCGTTCATCGCAGCGCGTTAAGTTGTGGCAACTTAGCCCATGGTTTTGCTGCATGTAAACCCGCAGAGAAAGATTCACTGCGTCAGTTTACTAAAGCAAACATTGGTATTGTCACCTCATTTAACGACATGCTTTCTGCTCACCAGCCTTATGAAGATTATCCAAAACTATTAAAACAAGCCTGTGAAGATGTCGGCAGTGTTGCTCAAGTTGCCGCTGGTGTACCAGCAATGTGTGACGGTGTAACTCAAGGCCAACCAGGTATGGAGCTAAGTCTCCTTAGTCGTGAAGTGATTGCGATGGCAACAGCCGTTGGCCTATCACATAATATGTTTGATGGTGCTTTACTACTGGGTATATGTGACAAAATCGTACCAGGTTTATTAATCGGTGCATTAAGCTTTGGCCATTTACCTATGTTATTCGTGCCAGCAGGCCCAATGAAGTCTGGTATTCCAAACAAAGAAAAAGCCCGAGTTCGTCAAAAGTTTGCTCAAGGCTTAATTGGCCGTGAGGAGTTATTAGCCGCAGAGTCTGCGTCTTATCACAGTGCTGGTACTTGTACTTTCTACGGCACAGCAAACTCTAACCAGTTAATGCTTGAAGTAATGGGCTTACAGTTACCCGGTTCATCTTTTGTTAATCCTGATGATCCATTGCGTGATGCACTGAATAAAATGGCCGCCAAGCAGGTGTGTCGTTTAACTCAATTAGGTACACAGTACACGCCAATTGGTGAAGTAGTATGTGAAAAGTCTGTAGTTAACGGCATTGTTGCTCTATTAGCAACAGGCGGCTCAACTAACCTGACGATGCACATTGTGGCAGCCGCTCGCGCAGCTGGCATTATAGTGAACTGGGATGATTTTTCTGATTTATCTGATGCGACACCATTATTAGCGCGCGTTTATCCGAACGGTCATGCTGATATTAACCACTTCCATGCAGCAGGCGGTATGGCTTTGTTAATCAAAGAATTGCTTGATGGCGGCTTATTACACGAAGATGTTAATACCGTTGCTGGATTTGGTTTACGTAAATATACCCAAGAGCCTAAATTAATTGATGGCGAATTACGTTGGGTCGACGGTGTGACTGAATCTCTAGATAAAGAAGTATTGACCCATTTGGCAACACCGTTCCAAAAAAATGGTGGTTTGAAACTGTTAAAAGGTAACTTAGGCCGTGCGGTGATCAAAGTGTCTGCCGTGCCAGAGAAAAACCGCATTGTGGAAGCGCCTGCGATTGTTATTAACGATCAAAATGAAATTGATGCGCTATTTAAAGACGGTGCACTTGACCGCGACTGCGTGGTTGTCGTCAAAGGTCAGGGGCCTAAAGCCAATGGTATGCCTGAACTGCACAAATTAACGCCTTTCTTGGGCAGCTTACAAGATAAAGGTTTCAGTGTGGCATTGGTCACCGATGGCCGTATGTCTGGCGCATCAGGAAAAGTACCTGCAGCAATTCATTTAACCCCTGAAGCGCTTGACGGTGGAATGATTGCCAAAGTTCAAAATGGTGACTTAATTCGCGTCAATGCAGCAACCGGTGAATTAACCTTATTGGTTGATGAATCAGTATTAAATGCACGTGAAGCCAGTCTAGTTGATTTACATCATTCAAGTTACGGCATGGGGCGTGAATTATTTGGTGCGTTACGCAGCAACTTAAGTAGCCCTGAAACCGGTGCAAGAAGCACCAGTGCACTTGACGAAATTTACTAATTAAAGGAAGAGTAACGAATGTCTGACAATAACTGGTCACTTCAACCACAAGATGTATTTAAGCGTAGTCCGATTGTCCCTGTCATGGTGATCAACAAGATTGAACATGCTGTACCGTTAGCAAAAGCCTTAGTTGCCGGTGGCATTAGTGTTTTAGAGGTGACTTTACGTACTCCATGTGCTCTTGAAGCCATTGCTAAAATTGCCAAAGAAGTCCCTGAAGCATTAATCGGTGCTGGCACGATTTTAAATGAAGCGCAACTTCAGCAAGCTGTAGATGCTGGCTCTCAGTTTATTATTACTCCAGGTGCGACCGTTGATTTACTTAAAGCAGCTAAAAAAGGCAATGTACCGTTAATTCCAGGCGTAGCGAGCATTTCAGAAGTCATGGTGGGCATGGAATTGGGTTACACCCATTTTAAATTCTTCCCAGCTGAAGCCTCTGGTGGTGTTAATGCACTTAAATCATTTTCAGGCCCATTAGCCAACATTCGTTTTTGTCCTACAGGCGGGATCAGCCCTGCTACGTACAAAGACTATCTTGCCCTAGACAATGTTGATTGTATTGGTGGTAGCTGGATTGCACCGAGTGATGCAGTGGACTCTGAAGATTGGGCGCGCATTACCCAGCTGTGTAAAGAAGCTTTAAACGGTCTTTAACTCGTTTGAAAAAATAAAAGCCAGCAAATTTGCTGGCTTTTTTATTGCGATAGTTAAGTCGATTAT
Source organism: Shewanella aestuarii (assembly GCF_014647215.1). Taxonomy (GTDB): domain Bacteria; phylum Pseudomonadota; class Gammaproteobacteria; order Enterobacterales; family Shewanellaceae; genus Shewanella; species Shewanella aestuarii. Next base: position 631,749 of record NZ_BMOT01000001.1, on the reverse strand, counting down.
CAGGGTGTTATTAACCCGAGATATATCAATAAACATCCTATTCTAAAACATTATTATCGCTTAGTGCTTTGCAGTAACGGTAAGATTTTGCTAACTTTATCGAAACATTCCTGATATTCCGCTTCAGCGTTTGAGTCTGCAACGACTCCGCCACCCGCCCAACAATAAATGCGGCTATTTTCAGTCACCAAGGTGCGAATAGTAATGCTTGTGTCCATGGTGCCATCTTGACTGAGATAGCCGATACTACCGCAATACATACTGCGTCTCGAAGGCTCTAATTCTTCGATAATCTGCATTGCACGTATTTTAGGGGCGCCGGTAATTGAACCTCCGGGAAAACACGCTTTAAGAAGATCACTTGCATCATATTGTGCTGCTAATTTGGCGGTAACGGTACTGACTAAGTGATGCACAGCTGGGAAGCTTTCAATGTTAAAAAGTTTTGGCACCTTAACGCTGCCTGATGTAGCAACTTTGCCGATATCATTTCGAAGTAAATCAACAATCATCACATTTTCGGCACGATCTTTTTCTGAACAGCGCAATTTGTCTGCTTGCAATACATCGAGTGCTGCATCGTTTAACCTAGGTAAGGTGCCTTTTATCGGTTTGGTTTCAATATTGTCGCCAGCCAGTTGTATAAAGCGTTCTGGGGAAATCGACAAAACGCTATGGTTTGGCAATCGAATAAAAGCAGAAAAGGGCGCTTTATTCGCTTGAGTTAATTGCTTGTAAGCTTGCCATTCATCGCCTTGATAATCGGCCTCAAATCTTTGGGTTAAGTTAATTTGATAACAGTCGCCACTGAGCAAATAGTCTTGAACGCGTTCAAAATGATTTAGATAAGTCTGTTTCGGCGTTTGATTACGCCATTCAGAAGTTAAACAAAATGCAGGCTTGTCGCTCAGGTTGAGAAGAGGGGAACGCTTGTTTATAACATTAACCAACGGGTTGTTATGGTCAATATTGTCATAACTGATCAAAGACCAATTTTGTTGCTGATAATCATAAACTAAGCATTGATCATAAAAGCCAATATTCAGTTCATTAAAGTCGATATCTTTAGCTGCAGTATTTGGCAGTTGTTCAATTGAACGGCCTAAATCATAGCTAAATGCACCCATAGCGCCGCCACTGAATGGATATTGGCAAGCTTGTTTAACAGGATATAATTGCTGTTGGCAGTATTTTAATGCTGCTAATGGGTCAAGTGATGTGGTTTGAAGATGATCGGCGATGGTCTCGAAAATAGGCTGTAAAGTTTTATTAGCACGGTCTTTTGCTTCAAATATGACTTTGCCATTACGGCTTACTAATGTCGCAATGGGGTTAAAAGTAATGATGTCAAAACGCGCATCTTGGTGTTGAGCATTAGCGGAATCTAAAAGCATAGCCCAAGGTAAATGACTGACGTATTCAAATAAGCTTTGGGTGGAACCTGCCCACATTAATGGTGTAATCGTTAATGTTTTATCCCCACGCTGTTTCATCAATTTACCTTATCTAAAAAGTGCTGTAGCCCAAAAAGGATGGAAAGAGTATCATATTGGCCATAAAAGGATTAATACCTAAATAATGTTGATTAAATCAACTGAACATAAAAACGATAAACAAGTTAGGCCGCATGGCTGCTGGAGCGCCCCTATATGTCTATAAACACTGGATCGTCTGCTACACCTGTTATGATTAAACAGGCTGATTTCATTGAAAGTATTGCAGATTCTTTACAATACATCTCATATTACCATCCTAAAGATTTTGTCGATGCTATGTACGCAGCATACCAACGCGAACAAAGCGTTGCGGCAAAAGATGCTATAGCACAAATTTTAATTAACTCTCGTATGTCTGCAGAAGGGAAACGTCCTCTTTGCCAAGACACTGGTATTGTTACCACGTTTGTAAAAATTGGTATGAATGTCAGTTGGGACAAAACCGACATGACAGTGCAAGAAATGGTGGATGAAGGTGTACGCCGTGCTTACACAAACCCAGATAATCCATTGCGTGCATCAATTGTTGCCGATCCAGCCGGTGCCCGTAAAAACACTCGCGATAACACGCCATCTGTCGTTCATATTGATATGGTTGCTGGCAATCAAGTAGAAGTGATGATTGCAGCCAAAGGCGGCGGATCAGAAAACAAATCAAAAATGGCAATGTTAAATCCATCTGATGATATTGCAGCATGGGTAGAAAAAACCTTGCCGACTATGGGTGCGGGTTGGTGTCCTCCAGGTATGTTAGGAATAGGTATTGGTGGCACGGCTGAAAAAGCGGCTGTCATGGCAAAAGAGTCTTTAATGGACCCTGTTGATATTCATGAATTAATCGCTAAAGGTGCTGAAACTACCGAAGAAAAGCTGCGTTTAGATATATTTGAACGTGCTAACAACCTTGGTATAGGTGCACAAGGTTTAGGCGGTTTAACCACGGTTTTAGATATTAAAATTAAATCAGCCCCTACCCACGCAGCGTCTAAGCCCGTGGTGATGATCCCTAATTGTGCTGCAACTCGCCATGTACATTTCCACTTAGACGGAACAGGCCCAGCAGATTTAGTGCCGCCATCACTTGAAGATTGGCCAGAAATTACCCGTGAAGCGGGTGAGAATACCCACCGTGTTAATCTAGACACAGTGACGCAAGCTGAAATCGAAACCTGGAAAAGCGGTGACACCTTACTGCTTAACGGCAAAATGCTAACTGGGCGTGATGCGGCGCATAAGCGTATTCAAACACTGCTAGATTCTGGTGAAGGTTTACCAGCGGGTGTTGATTTTACCGGTAAGTTTATTTACTACGTGGGTCCGGTTGATCCAGTCGGTGATGAAGTGGTCGGCCCAGCAGGCCCTACAACGGCAACCCGAATGGACAAATTTACTGACATGATGCTGGATAAAACAGGCTTAATGGGCATGATTGGTAAATCTGAACGTGGTGCGCAAACTGTTGAGTCGATTAAGAAACACAAAGCTGTTTACCTTATGGCGGTTGGCGGTGCAGCATACCTGGTTTCTAAAGCAATTAAGAAATCTCGTGTGGTTGCATTTGAAGACTTAGGTATGGAAGCGATTTACGAGTTTGAAGTACAAGATATGCCAGTAACCGTGGCGGTTGATTCTAATGGGGTTAATGCCCATGAAACCGGGCCGGCAATTTGGAAAGTGAATATTGCCAACAGTAAAGCTTAATTTAAGCTTGTCACTGTAAAGTAATGTGACTTAAACGCTCAAGGATCTTTATTCGTTAAGGGTTGCTTGAGCGTTTTGCTTTCGTTAATCTGCCAACAAATAAACATAACAAACCATCACAAGAGATAATCAATAACATGAAAACTTCTTCAGTGCTTTTGGCATTGGTTGCTGCAGGAATGGCAACGTCAGTGTATTCAGCTGAACCTTTCACAGTTCAGCATTTGGTTAATATGAATAAAATCCATTCATATGCGGTTTCCAACGACGGTAACACCCTAGTTTATGGTGTTAAAGTGATTGATGATAAAGGTGAGGCAAGTTCTGATCTTTACGCATTAGATTTAACCAATAAATCAGCCACACCAAAACAGTTAACATCCGCTGCAGGCACAGAGCATGATGTAAGTTTTGCCCCCGACAATAAAAGTATTTACTTTTTAGCCGATCGCAGTGGCAGTAGTCAGCTTTTTCAATTACCACTTAATGGCGGTGAAGCTCTACAAGTAACTGACTTAGCGCTTGATGTTAATGGCTATAAATTATCTCAAGATGGCACGCAGGTTGTGATGACAATGCGCGTGTTTCCAGAGTGTAAAGATTTAGCCTGCTCAAAAGAAAAATTTGCAGCAGAAAAAGATCGTAAAACCACGGGCCGTGAATATAAGCAGTTAATGGTTCGTCATTGGGATACATGGGAAGACCACGCCCGTAATCATTTATTTGTTGCCAACATTAATGGCAAAAAAATTACCGATGCGGTTAACGTCACTCAAGGCCGTGACACTGAAACTCCGCCAAAGCCATTTTCTGGTATGGAAGAAGTGACTTTCTCCCCTGATGGTAAGTATATCGTTTATAGCGCTAAAGCACCGAGTCGCGATCAATCATGGACCACCAACTATGATTTATGGCAAGTACCGGTTAATGGCGGTGAAACGGTTAATCTAACAGAAGCCAATAAAGCGTGGGATGCACAACCTACCTATTCAGCAGATGGTCGTTACATGGCATATCTTGCGATGAGTAAACCCGGCTTTGAAGCAGATCGTTACCGTCTAATGTTACTTGATACCGTAACCGGTCAAGAAAAAGAAGTTGCGCCTTTATGGGATAGAAGCCCAAGTTCAATCAACTTCAGCAAAGACGGTCGTACTCTTTATGTTACCGCTCAAGATGTTGGCCAAGTATCCATATTTGAAGTTAATCCGCAGTTTGGTGATGTTCGTCCAATCTACAATGATGGTAGCAACAGCATAGTTGCGGTGACTAACAATAAAATCATTTTCAAAAATGCCTCATTGGTTGAACCGGGTGATTTGTACACTATAAGCTTAGAAGGTGAAAACCTACGTCGCTTAACTGAAGTGAACAAAGCCAAAGTCGCTAAAATCCAATTCGGTGAATTTGAACAATTCAAGTTTAAAGGTTGGAATGATGAAACGGTTCACGGATATTGGATTAAACCTGCAAATTATAAAGAAGGTGAAAAATATCCTATCGCGTATTTAGTCCATGGTGGGCCGCAAGGTTCATTTGGTAATTCATTCAGTGGTCGCTGGAATGCCCAATTATGGGCGGGAGCGGGCTATGGTGTGGTTATGGTCGATTTCCACGGTTCAACCGGTTATGGACAAGCATTCACTGACTCAATCAGTCAAGATTGGGGCGGTAAGCCATTAGAAGACTTGAAAAAAGGCATGGCGGCAGTCACTGAGCAGCAACCTTGGTTAGATGCCAACAATGCCTGTGCGCTGGGTGGTTCCTATGGCGGTTACATGATGAACTGGATCCAGGGACATTGGAACGATGGTTTTAAGTGTTTGATCAATCATGCTGGTTTATTTGATATGCGCTCTATGTACTATGTGACAGAAGAGTTGTGGTTCCCTGAATATGAATTTGGTGGCACATATCAAGATAACAAAGATCTGTATGAAAAATTTAACCCAGTTAACTATGTTGAAAACTGGAAAACCCCAATGCTAGTGATTCATGGCGAGAAAGACTTCCGTGTACCTTATGGCCAAGGTTTAGCAGCATTCAGCTTTATGCAACGTAAAGGGATCCCATCGGAATTGCTAATGTTCCCAGACGAAAATCATTGGATTTTAAATCAAGATAACTTGCAACAGTGGTATAAAAATGTCTTTGGTTGGATGGATCGCTGGACGGCTAAATAACGTCAAATCGTGATTTACACTAAAATGTGATGTCAGAAATGGCATCACATTTTTTTTGCTTTATGCAGATTCTTTATGGGGTAAATTATGCGGTAGATTCATGTCAACGGGTTCAATAACTCGGGCTTGATTAGGCTTAGTTATCCACAAATAATAGGTCATTCTTCTGCGCGAACTACTGAATTTACGGCTATTATTCTTTAGGCAAACTTTATTACGCAGCGCCATAAAAATCCTTGTTAACATTTTTATTAAGCAGAAATTTTTTGTTACCTGTCATTGTACAGTAATAAAGTGGTCAATTACATAAATTGGTCATTTGTTTTGGTCAAATTACATTGCAGAGGCCGTTGTGGTTAAAGTATCAGCAATAATAGCTGTTATTTATCGGAGCTTTGATATCTACTTAACATCAGTCGTAGCTTAATTACATTATTACTTTGCGAACGGTGACTTAAGCCAGTAATGTTATATCAAAATTTCTAATGTGAAATAGGCCGTTTTTATAGAAAATATCACTTCTATAAAGTAAAAAGTTACATTAAAGTAGCGCTCCTTTTTGTTCGCTATAAATACAATCTATTTAGAGGATCCCTCATTGGATTACATGCTCTACATTAAGTTCTTTTTAGGACTTTTGGCCATTATCAATCCCGTCGGACTGTTGCCGGTTTTTGTGAGTTTAACCAGTCATCAAACCGATTTAGAAAGAAAGCACACCAACAAAGTGGCTAACTTTGCCGTGGTGGTGATTCTATTTGTCACCATTATCGCCGGCCAACATATTTTGAATATGTTCAGCATTTCATTGTCGGCCTTTCGTATTGCTGGTGGTAGCTTGATTTGCATCATTGCGATGTCAATGTTGCAAGGTAAGATCAGTGAAGTAAAACGTAACCAAGAAGAAGATCGAGAATCATCAGGGATGGAATCGGTAGCCGTTGTCCCATTAGCCTTGCCATTAATGGCTGGCCCAGGTGCAATTAGCTCGGTGATTGTTTTTGCCGCAGAGCATAATTCATTTATCGACTTCATTGGTATGTTTAGTACCGTGCTTGTTTTTGGATTACTGAGTTGGTCATTATTTAACATGGCACCAGCCATATTTAAACTATTAGGTAAAACAGGTATTAACGTTATTACTCGTTTAATGGGTTTATTAATGCTGTCACTGGGTATTGAAGTCATTGCAGCGGGTGTGAAAGGGCTATTTCCTCAGTTGATGGGCTAAATACTTAATGTTGCACAGCATTTGTGCAAACACTAAGGCGTTGGGTATTTTCGCTTGACCCACCAGCACCATTTGCGTAAAGTAGCGCCCGCAGAGCTGATTGGCTCTTTAAAACAATCTAAAGGTGACGTGTCCGAGTGGCTGAAGGAGCACGCCTGGAAAGTGTGTAAAGGGCAACCTTTCGAGAGTTCGAATCTCTCCGTCACCGCCATATTCTAAAAGAAAGACGTCTTCGGACGTCTTTTTTGTTTATAATGACTGCCTATTATTGCCATTCACCTTGTTTGAGCGCCTCTATGACATTTTTATCTCTCGGGTTAAACCCCACAATTGTCGATAACCTAATAGCTTTAGGTTACGAGACTCCGACCGCTATTCAACAAAAAGCGATCCCTGAAATCCTTAAAGGTAAAAATGTAATTGCAGCAGCACAAACGGGTACAGGTAAAACCGCCAGTTTTGTGTTACCTATTTTAGATCAGTTGGCAAAAGCGGAAACGGTACGCAAGAAAAGAATGCGTGCGTTGATTTTAGCGCCGACACGAGAGCTAGTTTCTCAAGTACATCAAAATATTGAACGCTACGCGAAGGGCTTGCCTTTGCGATCGATGGCGATGTATGGCGGTGTTGATCTCAAAGAGCAAAAGGCGGCATTAATTGATGGTGTCGATATTGTTGTAGCAACGCCGGGCAGGCTGTTAGATTTATACACACAACGCGCTTTGCATTTTGATGAGCTTGAAGTGTTGGTGTTAGATGAAGCCGATCGCATGCTAGACATGGGCTTTATTGAAGATATCAATAAAATATTAGAAAAGTTACCTGAAGACAGACAAAACTTATTGTTTTCAGCCACCTTATCTAATCAGGTTAGGGTACTTGCCAAAACAGCCGTACGCAATGCTGTTGAAATTACGCTTAATAAAGAAGTGGCGACTAAACCTAAAATCGAACAATGGCTAACCACGGTTGATAAAGATAAAAAGTCTGCGTTACTCAGTCATCTTATACAACAACATCAATGGCAGCAGGCATTGATATTTATTGAAACCAAAGCGGGCGCGGCGAAGTTAGTGACTCAGTTAGCTAAACGCGACATCATTGCCGAATGTATTCATGGTGGCAGAAGTCAGGTGATCCGTGAGCAGCTATTAGCCGATTTTAAGCAAGGTAATATTCAATACCTTATTGCCACAGGCGTAGCCGCAAGGGGTATTGATATCGATGATTTACCTGTGGTGGTTAACTATGACTTACCGTTTCCTGCCGATGATTATATTCATCGAATTGGCCGAACAGGCCGTGCGGGTGCAAGTGGCTTAGCGATATCGCTTGTGTCGAAAGATGATTTTAAAAACCTGTGTATGATTGAAAGTCGCTTAGGTGAACTGATTGAGCGCAGAGTGATAGAAGGTTTTGAACCGAAAAAACCGATCCCGATCTCGGTGTTAAATTTTGTGCCTAAGGCCAGACATAAACCCAATGACAGTAAAAATAGCCAGGCCACGTTATCCTTAAACAAGGGCAAAACTGCGGTGAGGGGAAACATTAATCACGCTGGCACTCGGCAAGATGCACAAAAGTCAGTCACTCGTGATAAAAATGATAGCGATAAACCTTTACCGCCAAATCCGTGGGGCGCACCTAAAAAGTAATTAGAAATGTCATTCCCCTTATTGTGTTCACTGCGTAAGGGGAATAATGGCTTCAAATGAACATACTATTATCAATATCAAGCATTGTTAATTTTGTGTGATAAGTCATATCCATCGTCTGTGACCAAACGTTCAAGCACTTCGACTCTATCGCGTAATGCTTGTAATTCTTCATTAACGGATTTTGACTGATTACGGTATTCATTTGCAGCATATAATTGCTTTTCTCTTAACTTCATTATGCTGATCACAAAACTCCCTATGATGGCTAAAATAGGGATAAGCAGTGCCAAAGTCGCCGCGTTCATATTCATTCCTTCTATCAATAAATTCAGTAATGGTGTTGATACTATGTATTTTTCAGTACTGGATTGCCAGTGACATTTGTCATCAGCTCACTAACCTCAAGCTAAATTTGATGATTTAAAATTGCCAGCAAACTGATTTGATCATAACTAAACGGTTGTTGATCTATGCTGAAATTTTCGACCAGCAAAAATCATCTATTAAAGTCAACAGGCATTGGTATTGACTTGCTAATCATAAATTAAAGACGAATCCTCGTTAAATACCCAAACAACTTGAAGATGCTCGATTTCAGCAAGAATTTACACGCGTTTAGGCAAGGCATTGATTGCGGGTAATGGTTATTCCCTTTTCAAAATCAATAACGCAGCATAAACGCGTGTAAAACTTGCCCTCAGGGAGTTTCACCGTGTTCCCCTGATTTTTAAATCAAGAGCGTTGTTGCGCTAATTTATAAGGTAGCTACATTGCCGCATTAACGCGCCTAGTATTGAAAACACGGTGAAGCTCTGAAACACGTATCTTCAAGTTGTTTGGGTATAAATGCAAAGCGGTTATCAAAATACATTTAGCCACATTATTGTTAAATTGACACAATTTCATCGAGTATTGATTGAGATTTAATTGTGTGACAAGACATTTCAAATGTTCAAATACTTATGCAAAAAGTTAAAAAAGATGGTTAACTATTGGCAAACATTTTTATCTAAATAGCCAACTGAGTTTTATACACTATGGCTGTTTGGTTACATTAACTAAAACAATAAAGGTTGGTTATGAAAAAGGCGTTAATCTCACTTTCTGTAGCATTTGCTCTAACTGGCTTAGCCGGTTGTAATGACTCGGCAAATGCCGTTTCTACAACAACCACTACAACTGCTGCCAATACTCAACAAGCTATGACATTGTCATTTGCAGATTTTTCACAGGCATTTATTGATGATTTATGGCAGTTATCGCCAACATGGGCAATGTATAACGGCAAACATGTTAATGATGGCTACCTTGAAGTGCCAAACCAAGCTAGCAGAGATAAAACATTAGCTTTTGTGGCAAAACATAAAGCGCAACTAGCCACATTTGATCAAAAGACATTAACGCCAAATGAGCTAATTGATTACAAGTTACTTGAAAACTTAGTCAATAACTTTGAGTGGGATATCAATACTTTTAAATCATGGCAATGGGATCCATCCAGTTACAATGTGGCCGGTGGATTTGCTCAAATCATCAATGAGGATTTTGCACCTCTTGATGAACGTTTAACCTCAGTTGTTGCCCGATTAGAACATGTGCCTGCATATTATCAAGCAGCACGCGATAACATTGCTAATCCGACTTTACCGCATACCCAACTAGCGATTCAGCAAAACCAAGGTGCATTTTCAGTATTAAGTGATGAACTTGCCGCTAAAGTGTCGGCCTCTGGATTAACGGCAGAGCAAAAGCAATTATTCGACATGCGTTTTTCGGCAGCTAAAGCGGCCATTACCCAGCACATTGAGTGGTTAACTGCATTAGAAGCAACACTGCAAACCGAGGGCGCACGCGACTTTAGAATTGGTGAAGCACTGTACGAGCAAAAGTTTGCCTTAGATATTCAAGCTGGCATGACGGCTAAACAGCTTTTTGAAAAAGCGGTAGCTGATAAAAATCGTGTGCAAGCAGAAATGGCTAAAATTACCGCTGATATTTGGTCTAAGCATATTGCAACGCCTAAGCCTGAAGATGATAAGTTGGCTATTCGTCAGTTGATTGATGTGTTATCGGCTAACCATGTTAAGCGTGAAAACTTTGTTGATGATGTGCGTCAGCAAATTCCTGAATTGGTGAAATTCGTCAATGATAAGAAACTCATTACCCTTGACCCAAATAAGCCGTTAGTGGTTCGCGAAACCCCTGAATATATGCGTGGTTTTGCTGGCGCATCCATTAGTGCCCCTGGCCCATATGAAAAGAGCAGTAACACATACTATAACGTGACTCCGTTAGATGGCATGAGTGATGAGTCTGCCGAAAGTTACCTGCGTGAATACAATCACTGGATTTTACAAGTACTGAATATCCATGAAGCGATCCCTGGCCATTACACTCAGTTAGTGTATTCGAATGAATCACCAAGCCTAGTTAAAAGCTTATTCGGTAACGGTGCTATGGTTGAAGGTTGGGCAGTATACACAGAGCGTATGATGCTAGAAGAAGGTTACGGTAACTTTGAACCTGAAATGTGGCTAATGTATTACAAGTGGAATTTACGCGTTATTGCCAACACTATTCTAGATTACAGCATTCAAGTTAAGGGAATGGGCGAAGAAGAAGCCATTGCCTTGATGGAAAATGAAGCGTTTCAACAACGCGCTGAAGCGGAAGGCAAATGGCGTCGTGCTACATTAAGCCAAGTACAATTAACCAGTTACTATTCAGGTTACCGTGAAATTTATGATTTCAGAGAAGAGCTGAAAACTGAGCAGGGTGAAGCTTTTGACCTAAAACAGTTCCATGAAACCTTTTTAAGTTATGGCAGTGCACCGGTTAAATATATCCGTCAATTAATGAAGTAAGATTTAGTTAGTTAATCTATCCTCAAAAAAGCCTGAATATTCAGGCTTTTTTAATTCTACTAGGGTTTATTTTTCTCATACCAAAACCAAAACCAAAACCAAAACGATAAATATCCATAGTTAAAATAAGCTGATAATTTTTATTATGATCACAGCCAATAAGTGCAGTAAACAAAGCATAAAGTCAGGCTTGCTAACCCTTCTGGAATGGGCATATTGATCACAAAATTAGCAATATCATCAAAAGCCTCTACCAAGAGGGGGGATTTTTTGATTCAAAAACTAGAAAACCCATCAATCACATGGTAATCTAAATGCAAATCGTTATCATTTGTGGTGTGTTGTGAGAAGAATACTATTAATCGAACAAAAAATTGAATCAGGCTTTGATTTTGGTAAAAAACTGAATGATTTAGGTTATGAGATTTGCATTGTTAATGATGCATTTCAAGCATTAGTTCATTTAGAGTCGCAATTATTTGACTTAGTATTAGTCGATTTGGCCATTCCCAAAATGGATTCTTTTTGGCTGCTTGTTGCCCGTAAGTGCCACACTCCGGTTATCACATTAGCCAATACCAATGATGTGCTAGAAAAGTTAAATGCCTTTGAAATGGGCGCCGACGACTATTTATCTAAGCCCTTTAATATACGAGAGCTACAACTGCGGATGAATGTCATTAAACGCCGCGGTAAGTTAACCGAAAATGCGATTAGGCAAACCATTATCGAATTTGATGATACCGAGTATTCATTAACGTGCAGCGGCCATAAAATTACTTTAACTAATACCGAGTACCGACTGTTTAAATACCTTTATGAACGTCAGGGCGAAGTGGTAACCAAAGAAGAATTGCAACAACGGGTATTACATAAAAAACTCGGTAAATTTGACCGTAATCTGGATATGCACATTAGTAATACACGTAAAAAATTAGCGGATCGTAATTTATCGCGTGATTTGATCAACACCGTAAGAGGGCAAGGTTACAGCTTTAACTTTTAACAGTTCACACAAATAACCGTATTTGGTAAGCTATGCCGATAAAAATAGCCAACACAACAGCAATAATTGCAATCAGGTGTCGGCATAAGCGGTACAACTTACTAAAGGATTATCTATGCGGATCAGTGCAAATTTTGATGGCGGCAATATTGAAGTCATTAATATCGACAAACACGATGATATTCAACTTGCGATCAAACCTGATTTTGGTGGTGAGTTTTATCAGTGGTTTAATTTTCGTTTAGAAGGTGCAGTAGGCCAAACCTACACCATGCATATTAATAACGCTGGCAGCGCATCTTATCCTAAAGGTTGGCAAGATTACCAAGCGGTAGCAAGTTACGACCGCCAACAGTGGTTTCGCGTGCCTACATCTTATCAAGATGGCAAGTTAACCATTGAAGTTGAACTAGACTGCGAAGCAATTCAAATAGCCTATTTTGCACCGTACAGCTATGAACGTCATTTAGATTTAATCAGCGAAGTGCAATTACACCCATCGGTTAGCCTAGAACATCTTGGTTTAACCTTAGATGGCCGTGACATGACATTATTGAAAATCGGTGATGGTGACGAAGACAAGAAAAACATCTGGATCACAGCAAGACAGCACCCGGGGGAAACCATGGCAGAATGGTTAGTCGAAGGTTTATTAAGCCAACTGCTAGATGGTGATAACCCAACGTCAAAATCTTTACTGGATAAAGCCAACTTTTATGTTGTACCCAACATGAACCCGGATGGTAGTGTTCGTGGTCATCTTCGTACTAATGCTGTAGGCACTAACTTAAACCGCGAGTGGCAAACGCCAAGTTTAGAAAAAAGCCCTGAAGTGTATTACGTCGTTAATAAGATGAAAGAAACCGGCGTAGATTTATTTTATGACGTGCATGGTGATGAAGGCTTACCTTACGTATTCTTAGCTGGCTGTGAAGGTGTACCAAACTACACAGATAAAATGGCGCAGTTGCAAACTAAATTTGTTGCTTCATTACAATTAGCCAGTGCTGATTTTCAAACTCAGTATGGCTACGACAAAGATGAGCCAGGCAAAGCCAATTTAACTGTAGGTTCTAATTGGGTTGCCAATACCTTTAAATGTTTATCTAACACCCTAGAGATGCCATTTAAAGATAACGCTAATTTATCAGATCCATTTGTGGGTTGGTCACCTGAGCGCAGTATCTATCTAGGTGAAGCGTCTTTACTGGCAATGTTAGCCGTAGTTGACGATTTATAATGAGTTAAGAAGGGTTTTCATTAATGGCGTTAATTGAATGTCCTAAGTGTCAAAAACGGATTTCCAGTCAAGCAAAAGAATGCAGTCATTGCAAAGTGAGTTTGGCGGGAAATACCGAAACATTATCTAAAATCAGCCATATTCAACATTCGAATAAGCTGATGAACCATAGCTTGTTTTGTTTAACACTGTTTATAGGTGGAGCCGTTGCCTGGTTTTGGGGCGGAGAGCAAGCACAAGGCATACAAGCCATTGCAGCTGTGTCATGTTTTGTGATTGGTTTTGTAGGTTATTTAATCACACGAGTCAGACTCGTACTACATAAGCGGAAATCGGTATGAATGATATCAACAAAGTCATTGATGAAATGCCAGAGGAAGTTTATCTCAGACTCGTGTCAGCCACAGAGCTAGGTAAATGGGAAGATGGTACTGTGTTGTCTGAAGCCCAACGCGAGCATACATTGCAAGTGATCATGCTTTACCAAGCCCGCAAACTGCAACAGACCGACCATTTCACCATTGCAGCGGGTGGCGGTATAAATGAACTATCAAAAACTGAATTAAAAAAGCAGTTTAAAGGCGAAGCTATCGCTGAGTTTAAAGAAGCTGACATTTAGTCATTTACTGACTTGTTGATGATAGTGTCAATTTGATAAAAGCGAGCCAATGGCTCGCTTTTTTTACGTCTAATGAATCAATACTCGATTGATTCACTCACAATTCATTGTTTTAAATATCTTGAATTCAATGTCTTACATTATATATCTAGGTTCAATTCGAACCTATCAATAGGCGGGTCATTTTGTTAAGTATTAGGAAGTTGACTGCTTTTGTAGTCAAATTTAAATCAAGCAACAATTTCATCGGCTGCGTCTGTCATTTAGCAGTAAAACCAGAGTGTTGTTATCTCAAAGCATACGAAGATATGTTGCGGCTTACTTAGTACTAACTGAGTTCTAACTTTCTAAAAATCACAATGCTGCCTGACATTTTCATTGTTTTGAAATGTCAGGGCACTTCGACTCAATGTGTTTAGGCGCCATCAAATGCAGGTGAGGCGGATGCCCACGGCAAAACATTTATCGGTTAACACTAAGATGGCACTATTCAAGTCAGAGGCGCTTTTGCACAGTGAGATGCAGGCATTTTAAGGTGTAAACGACTGTGTTAATGTGATTAATGCATACGCGCTAATAGGCGCCATTGTAAAAAACAAGTGCAGGCAATCTAGATCAATGCTCGGTTTGTGATTGACTTACAATCCAATTTTGAAAAACCGTCTCGGTTGGAATGCGTTTGGCAGAATCCATTCCAAGATATGAGCAAAGGTTAATTTTGAGGTGGGTAGGTTGGAGGTTAGTTTAGCTGATGTTTTTGACAGCAATTAAATTGATAGCAAAAATAAAGCCCATCAAGTGATGAGCTGATTATTTTAGCAATGAATTGATATAAAGTATTAAGTGATTTATTAATCGATGGATAGCTCGCCTATTAGGTTTAATTGCATCGATTTTTTAATTTCTTCTGGTGTTAAATTTTTTGATAATAAATAGTGTAATTTTGCTAAGGCGGCTTCTATGGTCATATCCATACCGCTGATGACTCCGGCTTTTGCCAGTGAGTTACCCGTTGCATATCCGCCCATATTCACCTTACCTTGAAAACATTGGGTGAGGTTAACTAGCACGATACCGCGTTCATCTGCTTTTTTTAAGGCTTGTAATAGTTGTGGATCTTGCGGTGCATTGCCGACACCAAAGGTGAGTAAAATGAGTGCTTTTACCGGTTGCTGGAGCATGTTTTCAAAAATTTGAGTGGAAATACCTGGGTATAAAGTCACCACCCCAATTGGCTGGGGTTTAATTCTTACTACGTCTAATGGGTAATTGGTTGGCTCAGATATCTTGCCAGCTTTTATATTAATTTTAATCCCTGCTTCAAGTAGCAAAGGGAAGTTAGGCGATGCGAACGCATCAAAACCATCGGCATGGGCCTTGGTTGAGCGATTGCCCCTGAACAATTTATTGTTAAAGAATAAACACACTTCAGCAACAGGGTAGTTGGCTGCAATATACAAAGAGTTTAATAAATTGGTTTGGCCATCAGAACGAAGCTGCGCCAGCGGGATTTGTGAACCGGTGACGATAACAGGTTTTGATAACCCTTGTAGCATAAAAGATAGTGCCGATGCTGTGTAGGCCATGGTGTCTGTACCATGCAAGATCACAAAGCCGTCGTATTTTTCGTAATTGGCTTTAATGTCGTCAGCTATTAATTGCCAATCGGTTGGGGCCATATTTGATGAGTCGATTAACGGGCTATATTCGTGAATAACGAAACTGGGCATCTCTTCATGATAAAACTCTGGCATTGATTGAACGCAATCCGTTAAGAAACCTGAAACAGGGGCAAAACCATTAGCGGTTTTTTGCATGCCTATGGTACCGCCTGTATAGGCGACGTAAATTGCGCGCTTAGTCATTGTGTTACTCATGAAGTTTTACGAATTGTGTAAATTATACGAGTTATATTGATTAATCGATATAAAAAAGCCTGCAATGCAGGCTTTTTTTATCAAATGTTTAATTTATGGTTTAGAAATCACACTGCTCACAATATAAGTACATTCCCTGTGGATCATCAAACTTAGCAAAGTCTGCTATGACTTCACTCCACTGCATTAACATGGTTTCAAGGATGGAAGATTTATGTACCGATTGTGGAATATAGGCTGCAGAAGCCCCCACAAGCTGTTGAATAAATTGCTGCTCAGTGGTTAATTCCTGTTCAATGAGCTTAGTATCAAATTGGTCCATTTCAGCTAACTCAGCCGCTTTTGCTATTGCTTGCTTCATATCACCAATTTCATCAACAAGACCCAACTCAAGCGCCCGCGTACCCGTCCAAACACGTCCCTGAGCAATACTGTCTACCTGCTCAAGTGACATATTACGCTCGGTGGCAACCAGAGAGATAAACTCATGATAACCACGCTCAATATGGCGCTGAATAACGGCTTTAACATTAGGGTTCAAACTGCGGACTGGCGATAATCCGGCCCAATCTGACGTTGCTACGCCATCAGAGTTCACCCCAAAATGGGTTAGGGCATCTTCAAATGTGGCGAACATGCCAAAAATACCGATAGAACCTGTCAATGTGGTCGGGGTGGCATAAATATAATCGGCACTTGCTGATATCCAATATCCACCTGATGCCGCTAAACTGCCCATACTAACAACGACTGGCTTACCTGCATTTTTAAGGGCTAATACTTCCTGACGAATTTGTTCAGATGCGAATGCGCTGCCACCAGGGCTGTCTACACGTAAAACAACAGCTTTAACCTTGTCATTCAAACGCGCTTTACGTAAAAACTCTGAAGTGGTTTCACCACCAATTTGACCCGCAGGTTGGGCGCCATTAAGAATGTTGCCTTTTGCGACAACAATACCCACAGAGTCTTTTTCAACAAATTGCGGTAATGGCGCGGTTAGCGACAAATAATCATTAAAGCCAATTTGACGGAATGAGTCACCGTCTTTATTCGCGCCAACTTGTTCTATCATGGCTAGACGGAATTGTTCAGCCGACACTAATTTGTCTACCCAGTGCATGTTCATGGCCATTTGGGCGCTGTCGCCTTCGGCTTTATCTAACTGTGCTAAATAAGCATCGGTATCAAGCACCAGTTGATCAGGGCTGATGCCACGGTTTTTGGCAACAATACTTGAATAACTTTCCCAGATATCGGCCAATAGCTGGTTGCTGGCTTCTTTATCGGCGTCCGACATGTCATCACGGATAAATGGCTCAACAGCCGATTTAAAGGTGCCGACACGAAAAACGTGGGTATTAATTTTCAGTTTTTCTAATGCTGATTTATAAAATAGGCGGTAGCGACTTAATCCGTCTAAACTGACCATGCCTTTGGTGTTTAAAAAAACCGTGTCGGCATAGCTGGCTAAAAAATACTGATTTTGGCTATAACCATTTTCCATGGCAATAACCTGTTTACCTGCGGCTTTAAATTCATTTAAGGCATTGCCGATAGCGGTCATTTTGCTCACACCGGCTGAACGTAAGTTACTTAAATTCAGTACTATGGTGCTGATGCGGGTATCTTGAGTGGCATTTTGAATAACATAAAGAATGTCAGCTAGCAGTATTTCTGCATCGGGATTGTCATTATTGCTTTGAGACAAAATCGCTTCGAAAGGATCGACAAAGCGTTTTTGATCAACAATATTACCCGCGAGGTCGAGCACTAATGCTGTTTCATTTTCGACGACAATTTCATCCTCTGATGTGGCTAAGGCAATAATAATTACTGCTAATACAGTGAAAAAAATGAAATTAATGATCAACTTACGTGTGGTATTAATTATATTCCAAAGTAAGGTGAATAATCTTTGTAAAAACGGGGGTTTAGCGGACATCAGCCACTCCTTTAACATTCTAATGATGTCATCCTAACTGAAAATGCAAACAAATGGTAAATTGAATTGTAAACGATTTTGACAATCTACTCGTTCAGAGATTGAGCTTTTACAACGTTAAGGTTATGCTGGTTTCAATCACTTGTTTAAAAAGGATGTTTGAATGTCGTTTCCACACCTACTAGAACCTTTAGATCTAGGCTTCACACAGTTGAAAAACCGTGTGTTAATGGGCTCAATGCACACTGGCTTAGAAGAAGAAAAAGGCGGATTTGAGAAACTGGCAGCGTTTTATAAAGAGCGAGCTGCAGGCGGAGTCGGTTTAATTGTTACCGGTGGTATCGCACCTAATATGCGCGGGCGTCTTGCGCCACATGCATGCCAATTGAGTTTTCCGTGGCAAGTCAGTAAACATAAAATCGTTACCGATGCCGTGCACGAGGCTGGCGGTAAAATCTGTATGCAAATTTTGCATGCAGGTCGTTACAGTTACCATCCTTTTAGCTTAGCACCCAGTAAAGTTAAATCGCCTATCACGCCTTTTACTCCTTCAGCCATGTCTGCAAGGCAAGTCAATAACACCATTAAAGATTACGCCAGCAGTGCAAACTTGGCCCGTAAAGCCGGCTATGACGGTGTAGAAGTGATGGGTTCTGAAGGCTACCTGATTAATCAATTTATCAGCTCGCGTACCAATAAGCGTACCGATGAATGGGGCGGAAGTTATCAAAATAGAGTTAAGTTTCCGTTAGCGATTGTAAAAGCCATTCGTGACAAAGTGGGTAAAGACTTCATTATTGTTTTCCGCTTATCTATGTTGGATTTGGTCGATAATGGCTCAACATGGGATGAAGTGGTTGAATTAGCTAAATCGTTAGAAGCGGCTGGTGTGAGTATTATCAATACGGGTATTGGTTGGCATGAAGCGCGTGTACCAACGATTGCGACCAGCGTACCAAGAGGCGCGTTTGCCTGGGTAACACAAAGACTGAAAACAGAAGTTAAGGTGCCTTTAGTGGCAACTAACCGTATTAACACGCCAGAAATTGCTGAACATATCATTGCCTCAGGTCAAGCCGATATGGTGTCAATGGCGCGTCCATTCTTAGCAGACGCTGAATTTGTTAATAAAGCTGCGGCTAACCAAAGTGAATTAATTAATACCTGTATTGGCTGTAATCAGGCATGTCTTGATCATACTTTTTCAATGAAGCGCGCTACCTGTTTGGTCAATCCTCGTGCTTGTTATGAAACAGAGATTAATTTTGTTCCTACCACCAATAAAAAACGCATTGCTGTAATGGGCGCTGGCCCTGCGGGCATGGCGTTTTCAGTTTATGCAGCTTCACGCGGGCATGAAGTGGTGTTATTTGAAGCCAAAAGCGAAGTAGGTGGCCAGTTTAACCTTGCACGTAAGATCCCAGGTAAAGAAGAGTTTAATGAAACTATCCGTTACTTTACCAATCAGATTAAGCTTCACAAGGTTGATTTACGTTTAAACACTAAGTTAGATGCCGCAGTGTTAAAGCAAGAAAAATTTGATGAAGTGGTCATCTCTTCGGGTGTGGTTCCCCGTGATCTTAAGTTAGCTGGTTTTGATGATCCACGAGTTGTGAATTACCAACAGGTGTTAAATCGTGAAGTTGAAATCGGTCAAAAGGTTGCGTTAATTGGCGCAGGCGGTATTGGTTTTGATATGGCGCATTTTTTATGTGAGAAAGAATCTTCAACCTTGCAACCTGATAAGTGGTTAAAGCAATGGGGCATAGATAAAGAATATCAACAAGCGGGTGGACTGACTGACGAAGCCGAGCATCACCCAAGCCGTGAAATTTATCTGCTCCAACGCAAAACGTCAAAAATGGGCAAAGGCTTAGGTAAAACCACAGGCTGGATCCACCGTTCAGTATTAAAGCAGCATGAAGTGAATATGATGACCGGTGTCAGTTATGAAAAATTTGACAATGAAGGGCTGCACATCAAAGTGGGCGAGGAATCTCAAGTGCTTGCTGTTGATAATGTGGTGTTATGTGCCGGACAAGAGTCAAATCGTAGCTTAGTGGATGAGATGAAAGCCACGGGTTTACCCGTTCACTTAATTGGTGGCGTTGATGTTGCTGCTGAGTTAGATGCCAAAAGGGCTATCAGACAAGGTGCAGAACTGGCTATGTCAATTTAACCTTTGTTGTTTGACACCAGTGACGCTGAGTAAACCTAAATCATTTAGATAAAATTGAGCGTTGGTGTTAACTCTGTCTCATAAAAACCGCCTAGCATTGATATGTTAGGCGGTTTTTTATTTTTTGATCTACAGATCTTATCTACAGATTCAAGATTCAAGATTCAAGATTCAAGGTTCAACTCTCATGCTCGTTTATCGCGCATTTATTGCATTGAAATTGTGCAAATCAGCCATAGCTTACAACTTAACAGTTGTCGCCATAAATGATGGTAAAGCTATAACCTATTGTAATAGGTCATAAATATTGTCTTATAACTGTCATTAATCTGTCTTCTTACTGTTATTTAATGCTGGCATGGTAACTGCTCTCATACTGGAGAGTGATTGGCATGGAGACAAATATGGGGCTGGAGAAGTTACTATATCTACAAGGTGTAGGGGCAGAGTATATTGACTGTCATGGTCATCATGCTCAAATAGCCTCAAGTGACAGGTTGGGTATTTTAGCCTCTATGTTGGCCAAGCCCAATTTAAATGCCGAGCCGTTAAACCCTCTTGCTCCATCAGCCGCTTTGGATATCACTGAGTCGAGCCTTAATGACAAAACATTTTCTCTTGATGTGGCTCCCTGGTTATCCTTATTACCCTCATTTCAATTTTGTCATTTAACTCACCCGGTCATCTTAATTTATTTACCCGAACAGTCTGTAGAAATTGCCTTTACGCTAACTTTAGAAGAGGGCGCGGTCACTTCATCGGGGCAAACAGCATTTCAGTGGATATGTCATACTCAAAACTTGCAAATTATTGGCGATTATCACCATAACAATATCCGCTATTGCCGTTATCAAGTTACCTTAACTGATTATATTAGTGAGACATTGCCAATAGGCTACCATCAGGTTTCTGCGAAAAAATTCAATCACAATTTGGCCGTCAATGAGCCTGAACCCGCTGCGGGTATATTAATGGTTGCGCCTAAGAGCTGTTATCAAGGCGAGATTATGGATAACAGACAAAGCCTAATAAAACCAGCTAATGATAATGCAGAGCCTGCCAATACCCAGTCTGCCAATAACAAGCCGTGGGGAATAAGCATTCAACTTTACAGTTTAAAAAGTGCGGTTGATACCCATGATGGAATGGGTGACTTCAAAGCGTTAAAGCAACTGATTGAATATAGTGCACAGCAGGGAGCAGATTTTATCATGCTCAACCCATTGCACGCCCTTGATATCGCTAATCCTGATAACTGTAGTCCTTATAGTCCTAGTGACAGACGTCGCCTTAATCCCTTGTATATCAATATAGATGAGCTACACGATGTTGATGATAGAGATAATAAGTTGGCTGGTTTTGATATGAATTTAAATCATGCAAAATTAATCAATTATAAGAGAGTTTTTGAGTGTAAATATAAGATTTTTGTAAAGTTGTATGAATTATTTTGCTCAAAAGAGCAGGCTAACTCGACTGCACGATATGCCTCATTTATTGCCTTTAAAGCCCAACAGGGCCATTCGTTAAGTGCTTTTTGTCAAGACCAAATTAAACAGGCGCCTGAATGGCTAGCTATGCCTGCTGATTTTTATGCCTATTTGCAATTTATTGCGGAAGCGCAACTGAGAGACTGCCAACAATATTGTTTGTCGTTAGGAATGAAGATTGGCCTGATTGGTGATTTGGCTATTGGTGCCATCTTGCAGGGTAATGAGGTACAAAGTCACGCTGATCAGTTTTGTACGCATGCCAGTATCGGCGCGCCTGCAGATAGGTTTTCTCCATCCGGCCAAAACTGGGGCTTAACACCACTTGACCCAATCAAGCTTAAACAACATAACTTTAGTCATTTTATTGATCTGATGCGTTGCAATATGCAGTTGTATGGGGCTTTACGCATCGATCATGTTATGGGCTTACTGCGTTTGTGGTGGTGGCCGCTCGATAAAACCTTAGGCAATGGTGCTTATGTTTATTATCCATTAGACATCTTATTGGCAATTGTCTGTTTAGAGAGTCAACGTGCTAAATGCATTGTCATTGGTGAAGATTTGGGGATTGTCCCGCCTGAAATCAGTGCAGCAATGCAACAAAGTCGCTTGTTATCCAACCAGTTGTTTTACTTCAGTCAAAACCATGATGGCTTTATTGCTCCGCAGCAGCATAAGTCACACAGTTTGATGATGCTGGCCAACCACGATGTCGCCCCTTTAAAAGGCTGGTGGCAGGGCGAAGATTTACATATCAGAGATCGCCTTACGTTATACCCCCATCCGCAGCAATACCAAGATGAGCTGCGCCTGCGTGAAAAAGAGCGCTATCAATTACTGCAATGGATTGATATGGGGTTTAAAACATTCATGGCCGCGGATTTTGCCATCCCCTCAGAACTTAATGCGTTATCTGCCCAAATAGCCAGCCTAGTTGCGTTAAGCCCAGATAATGCCTTAGCAATGAAGATGTTGGAAGACTTACCCTTTGATCAACTGTTAGATGCTTGGTTAATGGTGGCGGCAACAAGTGAAGCGAGCCTGTTTTGCGTACAACTTAGCGATTTGATGGCTGATAAACACTGTATCAACATTCCTGGCACCTGGAAGTCATTTCCCAATTGGCAGCGACGCTTAGCCAAAACAATTGATCATTTAAAGCAAGATAAACAAGTTACTCAACGATGCCAGTTAATTACTGCTGTGCGGCATAAAACGGCATGTTTCAACAAAGTTGTTTAACCCGTTCAACATCAAAAGTTCATTTTATGGAAGCCAATATGATGACCACGAATGCCCCTAAAATTAACGCTGCAATAGCAGATGCGATAAGTCATGGACAATATATTGATATTTTTTCTGTACTAGGAATGCATCGTCAAGCAGATTCAACAACCTTAGTGGTAAGTTGTTTTTTACCTCAAGCTATAAGTGTTGATGTTATTGATTTAAAAACTAATCGTAAGCTTGCCAGTTTAGAACAACTTAACTCAAATGGGTTTTACTCAGCAGCTATTCCCAGACGTAAAAAGCCGTTTATTTACCTACTTCGGGTGACTTATCCGTTGAGCGTTGAAGAAATTATTGACCCTTATCAGTTTGCTTCATTGTTAAACGACAAGGATGTGTATTTATTTAATGAAGGTAATCAACTGAGTGGCTATCAATTTCAAGGCGCTAACTGGGCAAGCCATCAGGGAATTGAAGGAGTCCATTTTTGTCTATGGGCGCCCAATGCAAAACAGGTTTCGTTAGTAGGCGACATGAACCATTGGGACGCGCGTCGGCACCGGCTTCGTCGTCATCCCGCCAGTGGCTTATGGGATATTTTCATCCCTGATGCCAAACCGCTGATGCACTATAAATTCAGTATTGAATTAGCTAACGGACATCGAATTGAAAAATCAGATCCCTATGCCACTATGATGCAAGCCGCGCCGGGTAACGCATCGGTGATTGCTGAAAAAGAGGTTTATCAGTGGCAAGACGACTTGTGGTTAACCCAGCGAAAGACTAAAAATAATCACCTCACCAGTCAAAGCCATCAACAACCTATGTCCATCTATGAGGTGCAGTTAGCGTCATGGCGTCGGTGTGGGGAGTTAGGTCAAGATTACTATGATTATCAACAACTCATTAATGAGCTCATTCCCTATGTATTAGAAATGGGCTTTACTCATCTGCAGTTAATGCCGATAAGCGAATACCCGTTTGATGGCTCGTGGGGATATCAGCCAGTAGGTTTATATGCACCGACGTATCGTTTTGGCCAACCTAGTGGACTTAAAGCCTTTATTGATCAGTGTCATCAACAGGGGCTGGCGGTGCTTTTAGATTGGGTGCCAGCACATTTCCCCAAAGATCCTCATGGTTTAGCCCATTTTGATGGTACCTGTTTATATGAACATGCCGATCCCCGATTGGGTGAGCATCCAGATTGGGATACGTTAATTTTTAATTATGGCCGAGCAGAAGTGCAAAGCTTTCTGCTCAGTAATGCCCATTATTGGTTAAGTGAGTTTCACTTTGATGGTTTAAGGCTAGATGCGGTGTCTTCGATGCTGTATTTAGATTATTCCCGCGCCCATGATCAATGGCTGCCTAATGAACAGGGTGGGCGTGAAAACTTAGCCGCCATTGCCTTTCTGAAACGTTTAAACCGCGCCATGTACGCAGCATTTCCGGGTATCGATATGATCGCTGAAGAATCTACAGCCTGGAGCGGTGTCACCCAAAGTACTGAGCATCATGGCTTAGGTTTTGGCTATAAATGGAATATGGGCTGGATGAACGACACATTAACTTATCTGCGCCGCGATCCTTTATATCGTCGATACCATCATAACGAGCTGACCTTTGGACTGGTTTATGCTTTTACCGAGCAATTTATCTTGTCACTTAGCCATGATGAAGTGGTGCATGGCAAAGGGGCGTTAATTGCTAAGATCCCTGGTGATGATTGGCAGAAATTTGCCACTTTACGTGCATATTTTGGATTCATGTGGGCGCATCCGGGTAAAAAGCTGCTCTTTATGGGCAGTGAGTTCGCTCAGCGTAACGAGTGGGATCATAATCAAAGTTTAGATTGGCACTTACTTGAATATAGTCCACATCAAGGCATTCAAGATTGGGTGCGTGATTTGAATCATTTCTATCAAGCGACTCCCGCTTTATTTGCTTTAGACCATCAACACACAGGTTTTAGTTGGTTAGATTGCCATAACGATGCCAACAGCGTGTTGGTGTTGGCTCGATTCGCTCAAGCTGCTGATCAACATGTCGTGGTTGTGGTGAATATGACTCCTGAAGTTCATCACGGCTTTCGTATTGGCTTACCTGAAGATGTTATCTATGAAGAGTCATTAAACAGCGATAAAGCCTGCTATAACGGCTCTAATGTGGTTAATGACAACCCTATCAAGCCTCAAGCTCTTCCTTGGCAAGGCCAGCCTTGTAGCGCGCTTATCACTGTGCCGCCATTGGCTTGTCTGTTTTTGACACCAATGGATGTTAACACTGTTTTGCCTGTGGACATTGTCTTGACTGATGATTTAGCAAAATAGTGAAATCATTAATCGGTTTTAGGCAAAGGGAGTGATGGCGATGAGTATACAAACAACTGGATCACAACCTGCGGTAATTAGCGATCTACGGCTGACGGCGGGTGAGCCTTATCCCCTTGGCGCCACAATTACCGCTGATGGGGTCAATTTCTCATTATTTTCGGCAAATGCCACTAAGGTGGTGTTATGTGTGTTCGATCAATATAACCATGTTGAAGTTGCCCAGTACATATTGACTCACAAAACCCATCATATTTGGCATGCTAAGTTGGTCGGCGCAAAGGCGGGGTTAATTTACGGATATCGGGTGTTTGGCCCTTATCAGCCAGAATTAGGCCACAGATTTAACCACCATAAGCTGGCTATGGATCCCTATGCCAAACAGCTAGTGGGGGAGCTTAAATACGATAAAGCCATTTATGCCTACAATATTGATGATGCGAATGCTGATTTGAGCCTTTGTATCAAAGATAACGCACCTTTTGTCCCTAAATCTGTAGTGGTTGACACTAAATCCATTGCCGCGATAAAGATTGCACCGATAAAGCGCGAGCTTAACCACAGCATTGTTTATGAAACGCACGTCAAAGGTTTTACACAATTGCATCCCCAGGTGTGTGAGCAAAACCGCGGTAAATTTGCTGGGCTAGCCAGTCCTGAGGTGATTGATTATCTTAGCCAACTAGGCGTAACCGCCATAGAGCTATTACCTGTGCATGCTTTTGTTGATGAACCTTTCTTGATAGAAAAAAAGCTCACCAATTACTGGGGCTATAATACGGTTGGCTTTTTTGCTCCTCATCCTAGTTATCTCACCTCAAATGATATTCGCGAGTTTCGGCACATGGTATCAAGTCTGCACCAGGCTGGTATCGAAGTGATTTTAGATGTGGTTTATAACCATACCGCCGAGGGCAATCATCTTGGCCCAAGTTATCACTTCAGAAGCATAGATAATGCAAGCTATTACCGTCTAATGCCTAATGAGGCGCGTTATTACATTAATGATACGGGTTGCGGTAACACACTTAATATAAATCACCCTCAAGTGCTGATGTTGGTAATGGACTCGTTACGCTACTGGGTTGAAGTGATGGGGGTTGACGGTTTTCGATTTGATCTAGCCAGTTGCTTAGGTCGAGAAAACTATGGTTTTGATCCCTGTAGTGGTTTTTTTGATGCCCTGATGCAAGATCCAGTGTTATGCCAAGTGAAATTAATCGCAGAACCTTGGGATATTGGCCCTGGAGGATATCAATTAGGTAACTACCCAGTGGTGTTTAGTGAGTGGAATGACCGTTACCGCGACACAATGCGGAAGTTCTGGCGCGGAGACGATGCCATGCTATCTGAGTTTGCCAAACGATTTCATGGTTCCAGTGACGTATTTGAACATAACGGCCGCGGGCCTTCAGCAAGTATCAATTTTATCACCAGCCATGATGGTTACTCCTTACATGATTTGGTGACATATCAAGCAAAACATAACGAGGTCAATGGCGAAGATAATCGCGATGGTCATCAAGAGAATTTTAGTTGCCATTATGGGGTTGAAGGTGAAACCCATAATGCGGCTATCAACACCCTGCGTTCAAGGCAAAAGCGCAATTTTCTGGCGACATTATTACTGTCTCAAGGCGTGCCTATGTTATTGGCGGGAGATGAAGCGGGTCACAGCCAGCAGGGCAACAACAATGCTTATTGTCAGGATACGCCTAATAACTGGTTTAACTGGCAAAAAATAGATTGGCAGCTGGTGAGCTTTACGCGTCAATTAATCAAGCTAAGAAAGCAATTTCCGCTGCTGTGTCATAAGCAATTTATTCATCAACCTGAGGCGTTATTTGATAACGGCATTGCTTGGTTCAATAAATTGGGTGAGCCGATGACCAAGGTGTTATGGGGCGAGTTTCACTGCAAAACCTTAAGTGTGATTGTGACGGGCAATTTACTTGAGAGTGACATCGGCGCGGTGCCAGAAAATACCCAGGCCTTATTACTGCTCTTTAATGCCGATGACACTCAGCACACCTTTAATTTGCCTGAGTTAACTCACTTTCAAACTTGGGTGTGCCTGTTGCACACCCAAACCCATATTGATGAACAATCGATGGCGGATAACCCAGATGACCAATATCGCTTACCGTCTCGCAGTTTAATGATATTTCATAGCAATTTTCAAGGAGTTGAACATGACAGCCACTAAAAGTGCTAGTGCAAACAAGCCCGTTAAACCAACACCTAAAAAAAGTGACCCTGTTGATACTCGAACACAACCCTGCGAGCCGTGTGACACATTATCCGCCAGCGTTGCCCGACAAATTCGCTATGGATTGTGTCATAACGAACAGGCCAACTCGGCAATATTTGATGCCGTAGCATTTGGGGTTAAAGAGCAAATGCTAGATCAATGGCGGGATACGCGTCTTAAAGACAATCAATATGGACAAAAGCAAGTTGCCTATTTGTCGTTAGAGTTTTTAATGGGCCGAACTTTAGGCAACGCTCTGTTGAATTTAGATTTAACCCAAGACACCAAAAAACTATTAACTGACTATGCGGTTGATTTAGAAACGATTGAAGAGTTTGAGCATGATGCAGGTTTAGGTAATGGAGGCTTAGGACGTTTAGCCGCGTGTTTTCTTGATAGTTGCGCCAGTTTAGATCTCGCGGTGACCGGATATGGTATTCGATATCAATACGGCATGTTTGCCCAGAAAATTGTTAATGGGTATCAGGTGGAAAAGCCCGATCGCTGGCTTCGTCAAGGTAACCCTTGGGAAGTGAGAATGCCGCATCGCATTGTATCTGTACCTTTTTTTGGTCAATGCACCAGTTACCAAGATAAAGCGGGTCACACTCAGCATGTTTGGCAGGATTGTCAGTATGTATTAGCCGTACCCTATGATATGCCCGTTCCCGGATACCGAAATGGGCGCATTAATACCTTACGGCTATGGAAAGCTGAGGCCAATGATGACTTTGACCTCGCTGAATTTAATGATGGTGATTATGCCGAAGCGGTTGCAGATAAAAACCTTGCTGAACAAATTACCATGGTGCTGTATCCCAATGATGCCAGTGAAAATGGCAAAGAATTGCGATTACGCCAACAATACTTTTTAAGCTCTGCAAGCTTACAAGATTTACTTGCTCGATATGTGGCTGTAAATGGTGATGACTTTAGTCAATTTAGCGCTAAAAACGCTATTCAGCTTAACGATACTCATCCCAGCATTGCGGTACCTGAATTGATGCGCTTGTTGATGGATGTTTATGGTTTAGGTTGGGATAACGCGTGGCAAATTACCTCGCAATGTTTGGCTTACACAAATCATACCTTGCTGCCCGAGGCGCTTGAGCGTTGGCCTGTGTCGTTAATACAGCACATGTTGCCACGCATTATGCAGATCATTTATGAGATCAACGCGCGATTTTTGGAGCAAGTCGCCTATAAATGGCCAGGAGATATCAACAAGTTAGCGGCAATGTCGATTATTGAAGAGGGCCAGCAGCAACAGGTGAGAATGGCTTATCTGGCTATTGTTGCCAGTTTTTCGGTCAATGGTGTTGCAGGGCTACATACTCAGTTACTGAAAGCTGGGCTGTTTAGTGATTTCTACCAGTTATGGCCACATAAGTTTAATAACCGTACCAATGGCGTTACCCCAAGACGCTGGTTAGTGAATTGTAATCCGCAATTAACCGAACTCATTACCCGACATTTAGGCACCGATTGGATCCATGACTTATCGCACCTAACGGCACTGAATGCGTTTACCGCAGATAAAGCCTTTGTTAAAAAATGGGCCCAAGTTAAACAAGCGAATAAGCAAGTGTTAGCTGATTTTGTATTAGAGCAAAGCGGCGTAAGTTTTGACCCGAGCATGATGTTCGATGTCCAAGTTAAGCGCATTCATGAATACAAGCGCCAACTGCTCAATGTGATGCACGTGATCCATTTGTATCAAAGGATCCTTAATGGTGATACCGCCAACATGACGCCGCGCTGTGTATTAATTGGCGGGAAAGCCGCGCCGGGTTATGCCATGGCGAAACAAATCATCAAATTAATCAACAACGTTGCACATATGGTCAATAACGATCCCTTAGTCACGCCTTATCTTAGATTGGCATTTTTGCCCAATTATAACGTCAGTGCGATGGAAAAAATCTGTCCGGGTACCGATTTATCGGAACAAATTTCAACAGCGGGTAAAGAAGCCTCAGGCACTGGCAATATGAAATTTATGATGAACGGCGCACTCACCATAGGCACTTTAGATGGCGCTAACGTGGAAATGATAGAAGAAGTCGGTAAAGAGCATTTCTTCTTATTTGGATTGACCACCACCGAAGTTCAGCAGCTAAAAGCCACGTACAACCCTCAAACCTATATCGATAAATCACCGGCATTACAAAGTGTATTAAATATGCTGCGCGGAGGGCATTTTAACTTAGTTGAGCCAGGTATTTTCGACAACATCATTAATGCGATTTGTGATCCCCACGATCAATGGATGCTAGCCGCAGATTTTGATGATTATTGTCGAGCCCAAGCTGAGGTTTGCGCGCTTTATGCCAAACCAAGCCAATGGCAAAAAACCAGTATACGCAACACCGCGGCCAGTGGCAGGTTTTCAAGTGATAAAACTATCGAAGGATATCAACAACATATCTGGTTTAAGGATTCATTCAACCCAGTATCGACAACTCAAGCGAATTATGGCCAAGAGTAGACTGGACATTGCATAACACAGGGACGTAAACACCCAATTTAACAATGATTTTCACGGAGAGAGTATATGAATAAAAGTGTTCGTTATATTAGTAATTTAACGCGTGATACTTATGCAATCATTTTAGCTGGTGGCCGAGGATCACGTTTACATGAATTAACCGATTGGCGTGCAAAACCGGCATTGTATTTCGGGGGTAAATTTAGAATTATCGATTTTCCCTTATCGAATTGCATTAACTCAGGGATCAGGCGAGTGGGTGTGGTAACCCAATACAAATCACACTCATTGATCCGCCATGTGACTCGAGGTTGGGGACATTTTAAAAAGGAATTAGGCGAGTCGGTTGAGATATTACCTGCATCACAACAAACCTCAGGAAACTGGTATGAAGGCACTGCCGATGCTGTTTTTCAAAACATTGACATTATTCGCCATGAAATTCCGAAGTATGTAATGATTTTATCAGGCGATCATGTTTATCGAATGGATTACGCCGGCTTATTGGCTGAACATTCAGAATCTAAAGCTGATATGACAGTGTGTTGCCTAGAAGTCCCTTTAGAAGAAGCCGCAGGCGCTTTTGGGGTTATGGAAGTTGATGAGAACAATCGTATTATCGGATTTGAAGAAAAACCGCTGCATCCTAAGCCTATTCCAGGCAAGCCTGATAAATGTTTAGCCTCGATGGGCAACTATGTCTTTAACACTAAGTTTTTATTTGACCAATTGAAAAAAGATGCCGTGAGTGAAGGTTCTGAGCGTGATTTTGGTAAAGATATTATTCCCAAGATCATTAAAGAACATAATGTGTATGCATTTCCATTTGTTAGTGCCATTGAGGATGAGCCTGCATATTGGCGAGATGTAGGGACGTTAGATTCATTTTTTCAGGCCAACATGGAGCTATTGTCACCTACGCCCGCATTAAATCTTTATGATGCTAAATGGCCAATATGGACCTATCAGGAACAATTACCTCCGGCGAAGTTTGTATTTGATGATGAAGACCGTCGCGGTATGGCTGTTGATTCCATCGTTTCGGGAGGCTGCATTATTTCCGGCGCTAAAGTCAAACGCAGTGTGTTATTTGATGAAGTGCGTATTTGCTCATATTCATTGGTTAAAGACTCGGTGTTATTGCCTGATGTTGTGGTACTGAAAAACTGCAAAATCAAAAATGCGATACTCGATCGCGGCTGTATTATTCCAGAGGGCATGGAGATTGGTTATAACCATGAACATGATATCGCTAGAGGTTTTAGGGTGTCAGAAAAAGGCATCACTTTGGTAACGCGCAAAATGCTCGGGCTGGCTGTTGGCTATGAATAAGGATTGTGAATGAAAAAAGTGTTATTAGTTGCCGCCGAAAATGATGCGCTTATTAATGCCAAAGTGGGCGGAATGGGCGATGTCATTCGCGATCTGCCCTTGGCGTTGAATAGCTGTTCTATCCTTGCGGATGTGGCGATGCCAGAATACGGCTTTTTAAAAGATTATTACGCTGCAAAAAAAACGGCTGAAGTCTTAATACCTTATGGTAATAGAACTGAGAGTGTGAAGATTTATAAAATGTTGCGGCCAGCAACAAAATACACTGTGATTGAGGCTAATCAATCGATTACAGAAAATCAGGATAACTCGTTTCAGCAGCAAAATTGGGTGTACTTGTTTGCTCATCCATTGTTTAACCAAGACGATGGCAGTATTTACACACAGGGAAGCGCAGACAGACCGTTTGCTGATGATGCTAATAAGTTTGCCTTGTTTAGTTTAGCCGTCGCTCAGGCATTGTTAGAGGGCAAGTTGGATGATTATCAGGTCATCCACTTACATGATTGGCATAGTGCGATGATTGCCATGTTAAGGGAGTCTGTAGCCCAGTTCTCCCCGTTAAAAGCCATAAAATGTGTATTTACGATCCACAATCTTGCCTTACAGGGCATAAGACCTTTCTGCGGTGATCAATCCTCTTTTTGCCATTGGTTTGCACAATGGTTCTCGAATGATTCATTACTTCAAAATCAATCGTTATCCAAAGCGATTTTGGATCCGCGTTACACCAGCTGCGTTAATCCGATGCGGATGGGCATAGTGTTGAGTGATATGGTGCATGTGGTATCACCTAGCTATGCAAAAGAGGTATTACGCACATCAGATCCACAAACAGGTTTTATTGGTGGTGAGGGCTTAGAGCTGGATTTACAAGCTAAAGCTGAGCTGAATCAACTTGTCGGAATTATCAATGGTTGTAATTACCCTGAGGTAAAGGCTTTTAATGGTAAATCTATTCAAATTAAACAAAGGTTGTCTCTGCTTAATAACGCGCAGCATGCTTTGATTAAATGGCAGGCGCATAAAACATCTGTCAGTGCTGCTGATTTTGTTGCCAGCCAAAGATTACAACAATACATTACCCAGTTATCATCCGCGCGTAAAACAGCCAATGCGAGCTTACTGATTACATCCGTTGGCCGTTTAACCTCGCAAAAAGTGATGTTGTTTTTACAAAAACTGGCCAACGGCAAGGCAGCATTGACGCAAATACTCTTGGATTTATATGCCCATGAACCTCATGCCATAATGGTCATTCTTGGCAGTGGCGATGAGCATTTATCGAACCAAATTAAAATCATTGCTGCGCAACATCCTAATTGCCTTTTCTTAAACGGTTATGATGAAGCCCTGTCTGAAGATTTGTATCAGCAAGGTGATTTGTTTTTGATGCCAAGCAGTTTTGAGCCCTGTGGGATCAGCCAAATGTTGGCCATGAAACACGGACAGCCATGTTTGGTGCATGCGGTAGGTGGATTAAAGGATACTGTGAAGCATCAACAAAATGGTTGGTTATTTGCTGGAACTGATGCAGCGCAGCAAGCTAAACACTTTGTTGAGCAGTTTAACCTTTGTCTTGCATACGATTCTGAGACCTTAGCAAGTATTAAGCTTGCGGCATCCGAGGCTCGCTTTGAATGGGCTAGGGTAGCGCAATGTTATGATGAGCAGCTTTATCGAATATAGGCCAGATAATGCCGCGTAATTCACTTTGTTATCAACACAATACAAGTTCAATTGGAAGCAAAGTGGGGGCCATTTGAACCACAAACAACAAGGCCATTTACCTTAAGTAAATGGCCTTGTTAAATTTACATGGTGTAGAGCCTCAATGCGATGGGCTAATACACAACCCAATACTCATTGCTAACCACGGTATCCAAATAACTTGTGCTTAATAATTTCTGCAACCACAGTGTCGGGTAATGCTTGCTGCCATTCGTCCGAGCCGCGGGCAAGCTGCTTAAGAATTTCGCGTGAATAGATACTGAATAGATCAATATTACTGGTTTCAATGCCTTTAATGAAATCGTTTTCAACCAGATGACGGTACAAGTACCGCAGATTTGAAGGCACAGTCACATTAGATAAGTCGTTTAATACGCCTTTATCATCCAGTTCAGGGTAGACAAATAAGCGGGTATTATCGGGGAATAACTTACCAAAACCTTCTAGAATTCCGCCTTCAAGACCGCGATAAAACTCAACATCAAAAATTTGTTTAATGTTGATCATTCCCACAACAATACCGATTTGATGATTGGTAAACTGACGGAAGTAGGCGCGTAATGAGAAGTAACGGGTGTAATCCGACACTAATACGTTATAGCCTAGCAAGTTCAGTAAGCGTACACGTTCAAGAATGTCTTTTTCAGACATATTGGCATCATGGCCTTGCAAGTCATTTAAGGATATTTCGGCGATTAAAATGGTGTTATCAATATCAACACCTTCTAATTCCGAAAACGCCTTTTGACCTTGTTCAATCATGTCTACATTTAACTTGGTGACGGGCTTAAATGATCCACGAATAGTCAGCACGTTTTTCTTGTATAGCATTTCTGCTGGCACACCAATGCTGCCATCGGGTTTAAACATTACAGCGCGGGTTTTCCAACTGCGGATTAAATGGATGTTCTTGGCTTTATTATCTATATCTTCAAAATAGGGACCCTGAAACTCAATCGAGTCAATCTCAATACGATTGGCTTTCATGTTATCGGTAAGCGAATCGATTAATTTTTTAGGATCTTCGAAATAATAGTAACTGCCATAAATTAAATTCACACCAAGAATGCCTAGTGCATGCTGCTGAGCCTCAGCGTTGTCATCAAACATGCGTACATGAACCACAATATTTGATGGCTCTGCACCTGGATACATTTGTACTCTCACACCACACCAGGCGTGACACTCATTGTCACGATTGAAACTTTTAGCCGCAACTGTGGCAGCATAACTAAAGTAGCGCGACGAGCGAGAGCGCACATCGGCAACCCGTTCAACCACTAAGTCGTATTCTTGCTCCATCATGGCAAGTACCCGACCTTTACTGACATAACGGCCGTTTTGCTGCACACCATAAATCGCATCGGAAAACTTCATGTCGTATGCGGACATGGTTTTAGCAATCGTTCCAGCGGCAGCTCCAGCTACGAAAAAATTACGCGCCACTTCTTGGCCTGCACCAATCTCTACAATTGTGCCGTATTTTTTGTCATCCAAATTAAGTCTAAGGGCTTTTTCTTTGGTACTGCGAGAGCTTACTTGCTTGTCCATATTACTTCCGATCTGAATAATAAATTTGCTGGCTAATCATAGTGTAAATAACAAGTTTTTTAAATGCTTTGAATACGTGTTCACTAAATTAAACCCTGATTACTCGCTATAAACGGCAATTGCTATCCGTGTTGGCGCTATCGATGAAACAGGCAGAGTATTGATTGCTGATTAATACTGCACTTCGCTTAATTTATCTAAGGTAGTGGTACAGCTATCGAGAAAAATTTCGATAAAGCATTTTACCTCCGGCATGCTGGCTTCAAGCTCTGCCAG
The DNA here is from genome assembly GCF_014647215.1 of Shewanella aestuarii. Lineage (GTDB taxonomy): Bacteria > Pseudomonadota > Gammaproteobacteria > Enterobacterales > Shewanellaceae > Shewanella > Shewanella aestuarii. Next base: position 597,065 of record NZ_BMOT01000001.1, on the reverse strand, counting down.
TTTACGGTCTAAATTCTGCTTCACATGTTCAAATTCATTGTTGTGAAATCTGAGTTCATTTTTAGTTTTCACATAGGCTTGTAATATATCAGCCGCTTTCACAATGGCTTTGTATTCAGGATCGACTTCAGCTTGTACTATTAATGGCTCCATTGCTGCGCGTAAGTCTTCTGGTAGGGTCGCTAGACACTCTTTTTCAGCTAAGTCTTCTAATCGCTTAAACGCTTTAGTGAACTCTGGATTATGGTATTTAGTATTTGAGTTGATGTCCTGTAGTTTGGTTTCTGATACTTCATGATAAAGAGCTAAAGTTGCGGCTTTTTCAGGATTTAAGGTGCCACCAAAGCGGGTGTTTTTAATCACTACCAATAAATGGGCAATTACGGCAACTTGATGACAATGCTCAGAAACATTTTCCTCTTGAAAGCAGTGCATTAATGCCCATCGTTTTAGCAATGGCAATCGGGTTATCCAGGCCATAAATGTACTTTGTTTCATTGTTTTCCTTATCTATTATTGCTAATTAATAATTTATCATACCTTAGAAAGCAAAATGGGCTGAATCAATCAGCCCATTTTTCAGATTTACATTATCGCCGCTGTTTACTGGCGGTAATCTTCTAGGAAATTGCCAAATTCATGCAATGCTTTAGTCAAATCTTCCTTATGCGGCAAGAAAACCACTCTTAAATGATCGGGTTCAGGCCAATTAAACGCGCTGCCTTGCACTAACAAAATCTTCTTTTGTTTAAGCAGTTCGAACACCAGACGCTCGTCGTCACGTAAATTGAACTTTTTCATGTCGAGTTTCGGGAACGCGTATAAAGCGCCTTTGGGTTTTTTGCAACTCACGCCAGGGATAGAGTTCAATATTTCATAACAGGCATCACGTTGTACTGTCAGTCTGCCATTGGGTAAGATCAGCTCATTAATCGATTGATAACCACCCAGTGCGGTTTGGATCGCATGTTGATTGGGTACATTAGAGCACAAACGCATAGAAGCGAGCATTTCTAAGCCTTCAATATAGCTTTTTGCCGCTTTTAAGTTGCCGGTTAGCATCATCCAACCCACTCTAAATCCAGCCGCTCTGTAGGCTTTAGAAAGTCCATTAAATGTAACAGTTAAAATGTCATCAGAAAGCAGGGCTGCTGGCACATGTTGCGCTTCGTCATATAAAATTTTATCGTAAATTTCATCTGAAAATAAAATCAAATCATGCTGACGGCAAAGCTCAATCACCTGCAAGATTAATTCTTTTGAATATACCGCGCCTGTTGGGTTATTAGGGTTAATTAATACAATGCCACGGGTACGAGGACTGATTTTACTTTTGATATCTTCAATGTCTGGAAACCAATCGGCTTCTTCATCGCAGCGATAATGCACAGCTTTACCGCCCGCTAAATTTGCCGCCGCGGTCCAAAGTGGATAATCAGGTGAGGGGATTAGCATCTCATCGTCAGGGTTTAGTAAGCCCTGCATGGCCATCACTATCAGCTCAGAAGCACCATTGCCAATATAGATATCTTCAATATCGACTCCGAAGATCCCCTGTGATTGGTAATGTTGCACAATGGCTTTGCGAGCTGAAAATAATCCCTTTGATTCACAATAACCTTGTGCACTCGGTAAGTTTAAAATCACATCACGAACGATCTCTTCAGGGGCTTCAAATCCAAACGGTGCAGGGTTACCGATATTCAGCTTTAAAATTCGATGGCCTTCGTCTTCTAAGCGACGTGCTTCTTTATGAACTGGTCCACGAATGTCGTAACACACAGTATCTAATTTATTGGATTTGATGATTGGACGCATACCGCTCTCGTTAAAATACAACTAAGTGGGCGAACCATAACGAATTAATTGGCTTTGTGGAAGTGTTTGATAATGAAATTTTGGTTAGTTTTTAGTTGATTGCGCTGTTTTGTTAAGAACAAATAGCGTTTAAATCTTATTTAATGGGGGCAAACGCAATCAATTTAGTGTTTTATGCTGCCCGATAACAAAAAAGCCAGCGATTAAGCTGGCTTTTGGCTAATTTACAAAATGTGATTAAACACGCTTTTTAAATTCACCGGTACGAGTATCAATTTCAATCTTGTCGCCAACTTTAACGAAATCAGCAACAGTCACAGTACCACCACCTGTAATGGTAGCTGGTTTCATAACTTTACCTGAAGTATCGCCACGAGCTGATGGCTCAGTGTAGATAACTTCACGAACGATATGAACAGGTAACTCAACAGAAATTGCTTTGCTGTTGTAGAAAGTCACTTGACACTGATCTTCCATACCATCAACAATATACGCAGCAGCATCACCTAAGTTATCAGCTTCAACGTCGTATTGGTTGTATTCTTCATCCATAAATACATACATAGGATCTGCGAAGTAAGAATAAGTACAGTCAAGACGTTCTAGAATGATATCGTCTAACTTGTCTTCACCTTTGAACGTTTGTTCAGTACCAGAATCAAGCAATAAGTTTTTTAGTTTTAACTTAACGATTGCAGCGTTACGGCCAGAACGAGTTGTTTCAGTTTTTTGCACAACCCATGGGCTGCCATCTAACATGATCACGTTACCAGGACGGATTTCATGAGCAGTTTTCATTACACTATTTCCTATAATTTATCGATGTCGATTTCTATTTCGAGCAGTATCTTAGCGACTTTTCATAAATTGAACTAGTCGCGAAGCAAGATCTGCACTATTTAATGCAGTCATCGGCCATTTTTTTGCGTGTTGCAGCAATGGCAAATGATTAAATTCGAGTTTTTGCCAATGATTGACTGTGTCAATTTGATCACCTTGGTTGAACGACAGGTTCAATTCACACCATGGCTTAGCTAAATCAGGCGCTAGATTATCGCAGTAAATTTGCATAAAAGCTTCTAATTTTATTAGGTGATAATCATCTTCTTGCGGATAAATGTGCCAAATAAAAGGTTTTGCTGCCCATTGGGCGCGCAAAAAGGAATCTTCACCGCGAACAATGTTAAAATCGCAACTCCATAATAATCGATCATAACCTTGCTGATCTGTCATGGGCAGTATGTGCAGTGTGACATTGCCTAGGGTTATTTGTTGGCCCGCGACAACCTCATTTACTGAGCATGGCAAAATGCTTGTTAGGCTATTTAAACTTCTTCCTTTTGGAATAAGAACATGAATTGGGTCATTCTGTGTTTGCCATGATTGAATTAATGCCAACAATGATGGTGTTTCATAACTAAACACTGAAATAACCCGATGTTCTGCCTCTATGCCGCTTAAGCCTAACTCGGCAAACAATGCCAACTTGTTGGCTTTATCACTTTGCCAACTATCACGTAAACTAAACAGGTTTTGCTCGCAAATTAGTCCACCTGTTTTGTCTGTAAAGCCTGGGAGATAAAAGTACTTCTGCAATCCACTGGTTTGACATGACGGTAAACCGTGGCAACCCTCAACCCAATCTTCAGCAGATAAGTATTCTAAATTTAACCAAATGGGGAGCTTTGCGGGGGAGTCTTGTTTTAATTTAGTCAGTTTTTGAATTATCGATGAAGGGATTTCACAGGCAAAAGCTTCAATTAAACAAGAGCCTGAAACATATTTTTCAGTTGATGATTCATTCCAGTGAATAATATTAACGTCATAGAATGTTTGATAAGTTCTGCAAGGGTCGAGCTTAGGTAAAATGTGAGAGAAGCTGTTGAGATCGTCTACCCATAAATTAACCGTAATTGCGTATTCTGCTGCTAATTGTTTAGCTAAACGCCAGGTAACACCAATGTCACCATAGTTATCAACAACAACGCAAAAAATGTCCCAGTGATTAGCATTGATAGGAGTTGAGTCTAAATCCAAAATTATCTCCTATAGCCATACAAGATACATGCTCGATATGAATCGAGTTTAGTTAAACCTTGTCGGTGTTTATTTGTAAATGGGTTTATTCAAATTAATAAAACGAAAAAGCGGCTATCAAACAGCCGCTTTTAAATTGGATAACGTGTCAGGAAATTAACCTTCTAGTTCCGCTAAACACATTTCTTCGTAAATTTGTTTAACCCAAGCGTCAACACGTTCTTCGGTGAGTTCAGGCTGACGATCTTCATCAATGCCTAAACCAACAAAGTGGTCAGCATCAGCAAGGCCTTTAGAAGCTTCAAAATCGTAGCTTTCGGTAGGCCAGTGACCAATAATGATACCGCCACGAGCTTCAACTATGTCACGCACCATTCCCATAGCATCAAGGAAGTATTCAGCGTAATCTTCTTGATCACCACAGCCAAAAATGGCCACTAACTTGTCGTTAAAGTCGATTTGTTCAAGTTCTGGGAAGAAGTCATCCCAATCACATTGAGCTTCACCGTAATACCAAGTTGGAATGCCGAATAATAATAAATCATATTCTGCGATTTGTTCTTTAGTGCTTTTGGCGATGTCTTTTACATCAACCATTTGCTTGCCCAGTTTCTTCTGGATCATCTTGGCGACAGCTTCGGTGTTACCAGTGTCGCTACCGAAAAATAGACCTACAGTTGCCATGGGGTATCCTTTCAATATCAATTTCGCTTTGTGCGATGTTCGAAAAATGAATCAGTTGTCGACTTGCTGTTGCAGAATATGCTCGATTAACTGGCTACGACTGATGTTACTGGCCAAAGCCTGTTGATTCAAGGCGTCGTATAAATCTTGTGACACCTTTAACTCTATTCGCTTTAAACCGTTAGCGCGATCACGCTGAATTTGGTTACGTTTATTGATCTTTAATTGTTGTTCACGAGTGAGTGGATTACTTCTAGGTCTTCCACGTCGTTTTTCACTGTCAAAAAGGTCAATGGTCGTTCTATCTGCTGTTTCTTTTGCCATATCTCTTATTAACCAATACCTGAACCTTCCCAGGTCATTTGAATAATGCCTTTTGCCACAAAACCTGCACACCCTAAAAATAATACACCCCAGACGATTACTCGGCCGAATTTTGGTACATTACCTTGTTTGAGCACATCCCTGATGGCCATACCAATAAAAAAGAAAATTGCTGCAAAAAAGAAATCCAAACTGAGGCTTTCTATTTGTTCCATATATTGATTCAGCATACTTTACCTTTTAAAGACTTCTTCTACGGCAAAAAAGAGGCGCGAATATATCACATCATACTCGCAACGGCTATCTGTCGTAGTGTAAATGCTTGAAAAATAGTCGCCAGTTTAGCGTAAAAAATCACCGACAATTCGATTAAATATTTCAGGCTTTTGTGCATGTAACCAATGACCTGTACCGTTAAGTGTTTTCGCCGTGACGTTGGGAAATTGTTGCATAATGGCTTCACGATGATCAGCGGTAACATAGTTCGACTCTCCACCACGAATAAACAGGCAAGGTTTATTGTATTGCAGCGAGCGATTATCTTCAGTTAATTGCCAATCGATAATACGATCATAACAATCTATCAGTCCTGCTAAATTCATTTTCCATTCGAAACCTGACTCAGTGCGTTGTAGGTTTTTCAACAGAAATTGCGCCGTACCTTCATCAATTCCAGCATCAATAAGATGGGTCAACGCCGATTTACGGCTTGTTTGTTGATTGAGAGGCAAAGAAGTTAGCCCTGCAAATACTAGTTGGTGTCGAGGTTGATAACTAACAGGGGCAATGTCGGCAACAACTAAACTGCTAATCCGCTCAGGATATAGTAGAGCCGCAGCCATGGCGATTTTACCGCCCATTGAGTGACCCACAAGTTTAACGCAATCAAATCCAAGTTGGTCGATTAAGTCTAAAACGGCTTTGGCTAAGGTAGGATAATCCATGGTATGCCAATGTTCACTTAATCCATGATTAGGTACATCGACACGAATGACTTGAAAATCAGCTTCAAGGGATATGCCTAATGACTTTAAATTATCTAAGTTACCAAACAAACCGTGGATTAAAATAACGGGTTCGCCATTGCCTGAGGTGACGTAATGCATGTACTTGCCTAACTATCTAACTCTGATGGCGGCGAATTTTGCGTTATGACGGGGAGCAAATCAAGTTTTGTTGCTGATTTAATCTGCAACACGACAGCGATTTTTAAATAAACTTGTCAGTTAATGTTGATTATCTATCAATTAATCAATTTGGGGCTTTATTCTTGCCCGAGGCTTAGCTTAAACTGGCACGATAAACGATCGCAATCGATCTAAAAGAATAAATTGAATTCGCAAGGTATGGTCTTATGGGCTGGTCTTTACCACTATTGTGATTATATCTTCGACACACAAAAGGATGATTGAAATGAAATACATTGAAATTGATGAAGAACTTTACCGTTTTATTGCAAGCAAGACTGAAAGAATTGGTGAGAGTGCTTCAGAAATTTTACGTCGTTTGTTAGGTCTTCCCGTTGAATATGTTGCCGATCACACACCTGAATCTATTAGCCAACCGGGTCTTGATGCCCTTGACGCGAATGCAAGAGATGCATTATTTAATAAAGCAAAGACCATTGTTGAGCAATTAGTTAATCATCGCGCCCAAGTGAAAGCTGAATCGTCAACTCAGGTAAATGCAGCCGTTACCCCAGAACCTATGCCGACATCTCCTGTTGCGCCTGTAGCTGCAGAAGCTAAAGATGCTAATGCCGTGTCAGCAACCATGGACTTTAAAGCGGTGATTAATGAGCACTTAATCAGTCAGCAAAAGGGTGCGGTAGGTCGTTTCATGTTTTTGCTTGATGCATTGGCCAACCAAGCTGGTAGTCATTTTGATCAGGTATTACAAATTCAAGGAAAAGGGCGTCTTTATTTTGCCCGCTCTAAACAAGCACTATTAGATGCAAGCCAATCTGCAAATCCGAAAGAAATCGGCCAAAGCGGTTATTGGGTCACTACTAATAATAACACCGCAAAAAAACAAACCATTTTATCTGAAGTACTTATCCATCTTGGGTGTGATGCCCAACAAGCTTCTACTATTGCAAAATACATTTAATCGATAACAAGGAGACGCGGCGTGGCAATTCATGAGCGAGCAGGGACGTTAGCATTAGCAGAAGATTTAGTGAATATTCCTAAGTTAATGAGTTACTACTACCGAATGATCCCTAATGTTGAAGATGTTCAACAAAAAGTGACTTTTGGCACTTCGGGTCATCGTGGTTGCGCTTTAAAGTCTAGCTTTAATCAGAATCATATTTGGGCAATTGCTCAGGCGGTGGTTGATTATCGCAAAGCCGCTAACATTACAGGTCCTATGGTTGTCGGCTACGATACGCACGCTTTATCTTATGCGGCATTCATGTCGGTTGTTGAAGTCATGACAGCGAATCAAGTCAAAGTGCTTATCCAAGCCAATGATGGCTATACACCGACACCCGTTGTGTCACAAACCATTATTAGTGCCAACCAAAGCAAGCCTATTGCCTTAACCGATGGTCTCATTATTACCCCTTCGCATAATCCTCCCCAAGATGGCGGGATTAAATACAATCCACCACATGGTGGACCTGCCGAGGGCGAAATTACCAAGCAAATTGAAGATAAAGCCAATGAGTATTTAGCACAGCAATTAAGTGGTGTTAAAAAAGTTAACTACGGCGTTGCGCTGGCTTCTGGTTGGGTACAAGAAACCGACTTTATTGCGCCTTATGTTGAGTCTTTGGCTGAGGTGATTGATTTTGACGCCATTAAAAAAGCGAATCTGCGTTTGGGTGTCGATCCTTTAGGGGGCTCAGGTATTTATTACTGGCAACCTATTGCCCAGCGCTATGGTTTAGATATCACTTTAGTAAATAATAAGGTCGATGCTACTTTTGGATTTATGACATTAGATAAAGATGGCAAAATTCGCATGGATTGCTCATCACCTTATGCTATGGCCGGCTTATTGCAACACAGCGAAAGTTTTGATTTATGTGTTGGTAACGATCCCGACTATGACCGCCACGGTATAGTTTGTCCTGGATTTGGTTTAATGAATCCTAATCACTATTTATCGGTAGCGATAGATTATTTAATTCGTCATCGTCCACAATGGGCCGAGACTTTATCAATAGGTAAAACTCTGGTATCGAGCGCCATGATAGATAGAGTGTGCGCGAGCTTGAATCGAGCTTGTTTGGAAGTGCCTGTTGGCTTTAAATGGTTTGTGGATGGTTTGGCGAACAGTACAATTGCATTTGGTGGTGAAGAAAGTGCCGGTGCGGCATTTTTGAAACGTGATGGGAGTACTTGGTGCACTGACAAAGATGGGTTTATATTAGCGCTACTCGCCCTTGAAATGACGGCTGTAACAGGCAAAACACCCGCGCAAAGATATCAAGAGTTAACGGCTGAGTTTGGCGAAAGCTTCTATAGCAGAATTGATAGCCCAATCAGCTTAAAGAAAAAAGCTAAATTTGAGCAATTAAATAGCCAAAGCTTTACCGATACAACACTTGCAGGTGAATCTATTAGCGCTATTTTGACACACGCGCCGGGGAACAATGCGGCCATTGGTGGTATTAAGGTGACTACTGAAAATGGCTGGTTTGCTGCACGCCCGTCGGGTACAGAAGCTTTGTTTAAAATTTATGCCGAAAGCTTTATCAGCCAACAACATTTAGACGACATTATTACCCAAGCACAGCAAATGATTGATGCAGCACTGAAAGGCTAACTAATTTTAGCGCTATGGCAAATGCAAATCAAACCGCTGTTTGCACCGCTGGCGGTGTTGACTTGCAATAGACCCGCAACTGGCGAGTAAATTTACAAAGTTATCGGCACAAGGTTAAAGTTTGACTGTCAGACCAATGAATTGCATAGTTTTATACTTTTGTGACTCATCGTATATCCTGGTTTTAGGTTCACTAAAGCATTAATGTTATATACAAAAACGCACTCTGTTGAGTGCGTTTTGTTTGCAGCGAGTGTTAATTAACTCGCAAATATGTACAGCATCACATCTTGAATGTAATGAGTTAGTCAATATCGCTTTATAGCTTATCCCGCCATACTGTTTTGGCTGGCTATTTTTTCATTTTCCAAATAATGCCTGCAACAACAGCCACTAATATGATTGCTGGTGCCATTTGTTCAAAATGATGAAACAAACCCTGCGCACCATGACCTTCATGGGCTAAAGCTGCTCCAGAAATAGCCATTAAAGAGAGAGACCAGATGAATTTATTCATTACTATTTCCTTAATTTATATGTATTAGTAAAACATTGTTTTTATAATTACATCACCGCTAAGATGACGTTGTTGCTTGAAATCTAAGTATCCATTTCTAATTGCATTAACATCATGTCTTCACCGTCAACAACACGGGTATCTGCTGAATTGCAATCTGGACACAACACCACACGATGCATCTGCTCAGAGCGTGTATTACAGTGATTACATTGCAACACTAATGGTTGAATATGCATGTCCAAACTGGCCTTGGCGCAAATCCCGTCCAATTTGAACGTATTGAACGCTTGCGCTAATAGACTTGGTTCAACACCACTTAATATGCCCACTTTAATGTCCACGCGTTCAACCGCAATCGCTTGATGCTGCTTTGCTAAAGCTTCACATTGTTCGATGAGCGCCATAACGATAGAGTATTCGTGCATTAACAGATCCTTGGCAGTAATTCACCTTGGGGTAAGTCTAAATAGCGATGACTTCCCCACGGGGTGGTTAATACCACTTTGCCTAAATGTGTTTCGACGACATTGCCAATGATGCAGGCTTTTTCACAGTGGCCGTAGCGCTGTAAAATTTCTACCGCACCATCGGCGGCTTCACGGGGGAGCGCAATGACAAAAGTACCTTCATTGGCAAGATCATGTGCTTCAAATCCAAATAGCTCACATAAGCCCTTAACTTCATCTGCAATGGGAATCGCTTTTTCAATTAAATTAATACCCACATTGGAAGCTTTAGCCCACTCATTCAACACGGCGGCAAGTCCACCGCGGGTTGCATCACGCATAGCATGAATGGGGATGTTTGCTGCAATTAATTGCTCAACCATAGGCCATAGACTGGCACAATCACTAGTGAGATCAGACTCAAGTTCAAGTCCTTCTCGTGCCATGAGTATTGCTGCGCCATGTCGACCAATATCCCGAGAAACAATGATGACATCATCTGTTGATAGGTTTTGGGTGGAGATATTTGGCATGATGATTCTGCCAATGCCTGTAGTATTTATAAATAAGCCATCTGCACAACCCCGCGGAACCACTTTGGTATCCCCACAGACAATACGTGCGCCCGATTGTTGTAATTCCTCAGCCATACTTTCGACTATGATTTTGAGTTCGGCTATTGAAAATCCTTCTTCAATGATAAAACTACAACTGAGGTACTCAGGCTGTGCTCCCATCATGGCGAGATCGTTAACTGTGCCAGCAATAGCCAATTTGCCAATATTGCCACCGGCAAAGAAAAGGGGTGATACAGTGAAAGAGTCGGTTGTAAACGCAACAGGGCCAGAAAGCTGTAATTTGGCAGCATCTTCTTCGGCACGAAGAATGGGGTTATCAAATGCTTTAAAAAAAAGCGACTTAATTAATTGGTCCATTTCTTTGCCACCACCACCGTGACTGAGTTGGATTGTTTTATTAGCATCAAGCATGGGGTATTTCTCCGTAACGATAATAAGCGTTACATGCGCCTTCAGAACTCACCATACAACTTCCTAGTGGTGTTTGCGGACTGCAACCACGGCCAAATACTTTGCATTCTTTCGGGCTGGCAAGACCGCGTAAAATATCACCGCACTGACATGCTTTGTGATCATCAATTGGCTCTGTAGGTAACACTGATTTAAAATGATGTTCTGCATCTCTTTGAATAAATTCATCTTTAAGCTTGAGCGCGGATTTAGCAATTGGCCCTAGTCCGCGCCATCTAAATTCGTCTCTTAGCTCAAAGTAGCGATTAACTAATTGTTGGGCGTGAACATTGCCATCAAAAGTGACTGAACGGGTATATTGGACTTCAAGTTTGGCTTCATTGGCCGATTTTTGCTTAACAATAGATAAAATTGATTGCATCACATCGACGGGTTCAAAACCTGATACCACGACTGGGGTTGAGTATTGGTCAACCGCTGCCTGATAAATTTTTGCACCAGAAATAACACTGACATGTGCAGGACCAATAAAAGCATTCACTTTGGCATGTTTCTCTGCCATAACGGCATCGATCGCCGGCGGTACTAGCACATGGTTAATGTGAAACAATAGATTATTAACCCCTTGCTGTTCAGCTTGCTCAATGAGTGCCGCGGTCATGGGGGTGGAAGTTTCAAAGCCGATCGCAAAAAATATCACCGTTTTATCTGGGTTATCCTCAGCAATCTTGAGGGTATCGAGTGGATCATAAATTGGCCGGATATCACAGCCTTTTGCACGGTGATTTGCCAAACTCCCCGTTGAACCAGGCACTCTGATCATGTCACCTAAACTCACTAAGATAACATTAGGCTGATTAGCTAACGCAATGGCGTGATCGATACGCTCTTTGGGCATTACGCATACTGGGCATCCAGGCCCATGAATAAATTTAATATTTTCTGGTAATAACTGCAGTAAGCCATATTTCATTATGGTATGAGTATGACCGCCGCAGACTTCCATGATATTCACATCAGTGTCTAATCCGGATGCCAGTTTTTTAATTTCGGTAGCCAACGAATGAATCGTTGCTGGATCTCTGAAACCTTGGTAAAGATAGGATAATTGCATGCTATTCACCATGCTCATTCATTGATGCAACAATTTCTTGGTATAACGCCAAGCTTTGTTGTGCATCGTCATGATCAATTTTGTTCATCACAAAGCCAATATGGATGAGAACGTAATCACCAATGGCTAATGGTTCTGACATTAAATGGCTACTGACACGGCGTTTCACACCCATGGTGTCAACCGTTACACTGGCGTCATCATGAATACTGACAACTTGTGAAGGCACAGATAAACACATAGTTATGCCTCCTGAATATTTGCAGTGAGGTTATTGTCGTGTGCAGTGGCAAGCCAGTTTACCAATGGATTAAATGTTGCTGCATCTTTAACCGATAATTCAATTAAGTCGACATGGGGATTGAGTTTATATAGCTCGGCTTTAGCGTGTTCAAGATTAAAATCAAAATAGGGCAGTAAGTCGGTTTTAGTGATCACAACCACATCGGCTTTACGGAACATAACAGGGTATTTTTCAATTTTATCATCACCTTCAGGTACTGATAGCAAGACAATGTTTTTATGTGTACCCACATCGTAACTGGCTGGGCAAACAAGATTACCGACATTTTCAACAAAACAAATATCTAATTCATCTAACTTGATGTGATGTAAGGCGCCGTGCACCATAAACGCATCCAAATGGCAGGCTGAACCTGTTTGTATTTGGTAAGCAAGAATGCCTTTAGCAATTAATCGGTCCGCATCTCGTGATGTTTCTAAATCACCTTCAATCACTGCATAACGTAAGTTTGAGTATTGGCAAAGATGCTCTAAAAGTGTGGTTTTGCCACTTCCTGGGCTACTCATAATATTGAATGCTGTCACCTGGTGCTGATTAAAATGATTGCGATTATGTTGTGCTTCGAGATCATTTTTACTGAGTATTTTATGAATAACAGACAAGGTTTTTTTATCATTCAATTGGGGGTTAGTTTTCAATGAATGATCGTGATGGTCATGAGTAATTGAACAGCCGCAGTCCTGGCACATAATCTTTCCTAACTAGATGTCAATAAACACAGTCTGCGATAATTTGGCGTTTAAAACCTTGATGAAAATCAGTTTTATTGAATTGTTTTACTGTTAATGAAAGGTTAATTCGAGTTTGTGACCCAGTTCTCATTTTGCTGATTATTTAACCCATACCAAAGTTGACCTAAAGCAATGCCACCATCATTCACTGGTACATATTTAGATGGCAGAACCTGATGTTGGTTGGATTCAGCATTGGTTAAACAGCGATGTAATAAGCGTTTGTTTTGAAATACGCCACCAGTAAATACCAATGGATATTGAGGGTGTTGCTGAGCTACATCATTAACTGCATTAGCAATTGTTTCGATAAACTGATGGCAAAGGTATGAAACTAATGTTTTGTTTGGCGTTTCAACTTGGGAGATAAGGTTAATTATTTGCTTAAACAAGTCATGGCTTTGCCAGACGGTTTTATTATCCACCAATATTGACGTTATCGATAATTCAGGCAAATTAATCGAGGGATTATTGCCATTCAAATCCATCTTGGCCGCTTGTGATTCAATCATCATGCCGGCCTGTCCTTCAAATTGGTTACTGTCAATCAGCCCTAACGCTACGGCTAATGCATCAAACAGACGACCAACAGAGCGGCAAGGCATACAGTGATGATGACTGAGCCATAACTTGTGTAGATTGTTAAGACTTGTATCGCTTAATTGCTGGATAGCCTTAATGGGTAACTTTTTGATGTCTTCTAGGGAAAATGTTTCGAATAACAATGACAGCAATATCCGCACAGGATGCTTAATGGCTTGCTCTCCACCAATTAATTTAAACGAACTAAAATGGCCTAGAGTTGTAAATTGGCTGGTATCGGCAAGCATTACCTCGCTGCCCCACAGCTCATCATCTTCTCCGAGACCTGTGCCGTCAAAACTAAACCCAATCACCTGGTGTTGATACTGATTAGCGGCCATTACTGCCAGAATATGTGCATAATGATGCTGAATTGACACTAAATCGACGCCGTGATGATGTTGAACAAATTGTTGAGCCCATTTACTGGGGGAATAATCTGGATGATGATCACTGACAATGGCACTAGGACTAAATTGATAAAGCCGCTTAAAGGTCGCTAAATTGTCTTTAAAATATTGATCAGCTTCAATGCTAAATAAATCGCCAATATGCGGTGATAAAATCATATTGCGGTTAAATGCCAATGCGATGGTATTTTTTTGTTGCGCACCAACAGCAAGTATTGGCTTAATACTTGATGTGGTTAAACCATGGCTAAGTGTCAACGGAGCATAACCTCTGGCAAGACGGATCACTTGCAGCTGGCCATTGATCACTTGCACCACACTGTCGTCACAGGCATTGGCTATTGGGCGATTATGGTCAACAACCGCATCAACGACGTCACCTAAACATGCAAAAATTCCAGCTATATCTCCTATGATAGGTTCACCGCTGCGATTGGCACTTGTCGCCACAATGGGTTTGTTAAATGCCTCAAGTAATAAATGATGTAACGGTGTATAGGGCAAAAACAATCCAATACGATCTATGCCTGGTGCAACTGACGCTGCCAGAAAAGGCGTTTCACCCTTATCTTGAGTTAATTTGTTTAATAATATAATCGGCTTCTCGGCACTGGTTAACACTTGCCATTCAAAATCAGTGCCTTTCGCGAATTGTTTAGCCTGCTTTATATTAGGCACCATAACGGCTAAGGGTTTAGCTGGACGGTGTTTACGTTGCCTTAATGTAGAGACTGCATGTTCATTTGTGGCATCACAAATTAAATGAAATCCACCTAAACCTTTAAGGGCAATGATTTTGCCTTGGGTTAATAATTTTACCGTAATGGCAATGACATGCTGTGATGGACAATCTACAAATTCGTTATCGATATATACGCGTAATTGTGGGCCACAGACAGGGCAGCTAACGGGTTGAGCATGATAACGCCTATCTAGCGGATCATGATAGGCCTTAGCGCAGTCATCACACATGGAAAACGCTGCCATTGAAGTTAAATGACGGTCGTATGGCAATTGGTTAATAATAGTATAACGGGGTCCGCAATTAGTGCAGTTAGTAAAAGGGTAGTGATAATGTCTATTAGCCGGGTTGTTTATTTCATCCAGACAATCTTGGCAGGTACTTTTATCGGCTGAAACCGCAACAATGGCCTGGATATCATTCGCTTCACTTTTTAAAATATTGAATTGTTCAAATACTTCAATGATATCTTGTTGTATACAGATTAGTTCATCAATGCGAGCCAGCGGTGGTGGGGTGGTTTGTAGCTCAAAGATGAACGCATCAATTTGCTCCTTAGCGCCTTGTAATACAACTTCAACACCTCTGCTGTCATTCAACACTGTGCCTTTAAGTTTTAGCGCATCAGCTAAACGGTAAACATAAGGTCTAAATCCTACGCCTTGAACTATCCCTTTCGCGGTGATTTGTTTTTGTAGTAACAAGGCTGATTTTTGCTTCATTAAGCGTGGTTTCCGCGTCGACGAATTGGCAGTAATAAACCGCCAATTGCAATATTGGCGCCCTCTAAATCTAACTGAGGATTAACGGTTAATGGAAAGTTTTTACCTATTCTCAGCTGTATTTGTTTCGCTAAAGGGGGATAGCTAAATTCAGTTCCCGCTAATACGATTTGTTTGATGCCAATATTCTGATCTAAATGTTCTAACCAATTACTTAAAAAATCAGCGAAAGAGTCAAAAAAACCATAAGCGAGTTTGGCTTTATCTTCTTCGCCAGCAATTTTAAAACTCATCAAGGTACCCAGTGTTTTACACCAATTGAGACTTCTTACCGCTTCTCCTTTAATCAAAGGGAAATCAATTCTTGGCGCATTATTGCCTCGGTAGCATTCAGCAGAGCTGATGATGCCATCTAATAATTGTTGATGGACAGCATGTTGAGCGTTTTCGTTTACCGGGCAGCCAATAATGATCGCGGCAACCGTTAATAAACTGCTTAAATTAGCGGTTTCATTATGCAGTTTTAGATCAAGTAAACGCAGATAACTTTTCGGAAATTGTTGTTTATATTTAACCAGTAAAGGCGCTTGTTTACTGGATAATAACTGGTGACATATTTCATAACCGTTTTGCGGTATTTCAGCAAATTTGAAAAAACATTCAAACTGGCTTTGGCCGTCAATGGTTGCAATTTCACTGATTTGCTGCTGGCTAAAATATAACACGGCAGCATGTTTAGGTTTATCTGAATAATTAGACAAACTGCCAAGCAGGGCGCGATAACCTAAATGCTGTTCCATGTTTTTATGCGTAATTGGCTCACTGGACAATGACTCAAAATCGGTATGTTGCTGGGGTGCACAGCTTAAGTGTACTTGATGAGGCAGCCTATTTGAGGTTGATTTATCTTCGGCAATATACTGTCTAGTCGAATTGGAAAATCTTGATTGTTGATGCAAACAAGGAGTGGCAATATCTACTTCAGTCGTTGAGGTTTTACCGATTTCAATCCATTGTTGATTGACTCTGGCCAAACGTAACTCTGGGTTTGAATTTGAGAAGTCTGTTAATGGACTTAAGTAAACCCAGTTAATTCCTTTTTGACGTAAACGTTCGCATATTACTTGTAGCAAACGGTTATAGGCAAATTGCACATCATAGCGCACGGCATGGGTACAATTTTCTAGGCTATGCTGCTTATCGCAGCTTGCAAGAGTCAGAATCGGTTTCTCTATGCTTGATAATGCCAGAATTTGATAATCATTCACGGTTAATTGTGCGTTTAAGGTGTTTGGATTACAAATCAGAATATGGGGTCGAACATAGCTTGCTTGATTCTGGTTAATTACTGGTTGTAGCGGTTCTTTAATAGAAAGCATCAGTGCTTCACTGTTAAGCGCTAATGTTCCTTTGGGTAATAAGGTATCAACCAAGGCATGAATATCATGCTGGGTTAAACCTTGTTGTGCCGCTGTGAGTTTTGTTTCACCATGACAATGATGGCAAACAAGGTTGATTTTACCGAACTGTGGACTTTGATTATCGCCAAATAGGGGTTGGCAATGTTGGCAAAATAACAAAGGCGCAGCATCAGTTTTCCTCTGTGTCGCTGATATTGGGAATTGTGGCTCAGACATGCGCTGAATATTAGTATCAACTAACCACACAGAGAGTAAAAAATCGGCCGCAATTTTATCCGCAAGCTGTTCTAATTCAGCCTGCTCGGCACACGCTTCAATAATATAATGAATATGCTGCTGTTCATCGGTAATGATACCGAAGTTAATGGATAACGCGGTGTCGAGGGCATATTGCTGACACAGGTGTTCATACAGCGGTACCGACTTTAAGCAAATAAATTCAAACTGAATAAAGTGCTTCATGGTTAACTCCACGCTTATAGGCATCTGGGATCACATCCTCAATCTGAATTGAAGCTTTTTGTTCTACAATCAAACCGAGTGCTGATAAATAGGAGATTAACGCTTTTTCCATCGTTGGGATGGCTTTAATTAGCGCAGGTGTGAGCCCCAAAGTCATAGGTACAATTACCGTGGGAATTACCCCAAGAACCTGAGTGGCAGGGCGGTCGCCAACCATATCCATCATGGTAAGTGTTTGCAGCATTTCAACTTCATGCGCGCTTCCTTGCCAGTCTATTTCCGCAGGAGCATGGTCAAAATCAAAAAAGAACACATCACCAGCACAAGCAAGGTTACTGTTAACGGTATCGACAACAATCAGCTGATCATATTGGCTAATTAAGGGAATTAAGCTTTGGGCTAAGGTGCCACCATCAATTAAGTCTAACTGATAGCTAGGATGGCTAAACTGGTATTTATCTTGGATGTAATTGACAAAATGTACGCCGATACCTTCATCGGCGTACAACACATTGCCAATACCCAATATGAGTATTTTTTTCACGGCGTTTAATGATCCTTATGATAATCATAACCGGATACTATTGAGTCAACCGAATTATGCTTAAAGCGAATTCCTGACCACACCGCCATATAAACATGGATCACGACAAAGATGATAAATGCCCACATTAAATAGTGGTGTATAACACGAACGTACGCTAAACCACCCATCTGTGCTGTGATCCAAGCCGATATTTCCCACAATGCTCCGCCTAAACCTTGGTGATATACATTGGCATATAACACGAGCCCTGTGATACAGATAAACAAAGCCACTATGGAAATCGCAACGTAAGTAACAAATTGCAATGGCCCATAAACGCCAGCTTTATTAAGGTGGCCTACCCAAAGATACGATTTTAATTGGCTTATCCAGCTAGAGACACTCATCACGTCTTTGAAAGAGCGTCTTTCAATGTCGTGTCTACTGAAAAAGAACAAATAGAATCGAGCAATAGTGACCGCAGTTAATCCAAAACCAAATATAATATGGGCAAAACGCAGCCAGCCTTGAACGAGCACGTCAGTTGAGCTTGGTGCGACTAAAAACGGCCAAGCTAAGTAAAACCCTGTGATAATCAAGACAAAGATTGATAACGCCCTTAACCAGTGAAATATTCTGATTGCTGGGGTAAAAATATAATGCCTGGTATGGGTTGCTTGATGTTGCATAAGTCATCCCTCCTGAATATGTTCACTCACATTAAAAACCGTTGGGATCAATTTTAAATTGGCCTAAGGTCTGCTTTTTATAATCCATCACATGCACCGAACACGCCATACATGGGTCGAATGAGTGAATAATTCGGATCACTTCTAATGGTTTGGTTGGGTCTTCGAGTGTTAAACCTATTAATGAAGCTTCGTAAGGGCCCATTTTGCCATTAGCATCTACTGGGCCAGCATTCCATGTGGTAGGTACAACCGCTTGATAGTTTTCTACTTTGCCATTTTTAATCCGTATCCAATGGCTTAACATGCCTCTTGGCGCTTCATTCATCGCATGGCCAACATATTCTTTGTTTGAATCAATTTCTGGGGTGATGTAGGTTGATTCATCACTCTTGAGATTGGTGATCAAAGCATCGAATGTTTTTAAACTGGCTTGGCCTACAAGGACGGTTTGAAGCATACGTGCTGCGGTTCGCCCTAATGTAGTGAATAAGGCTTCAATAGGTAAACCTGTTCTGGCAAGTAATCCGTTAACCGCATCAACAACAATTGGGTTGCCTTTGGCGTAGTTAACTAGCAAACAAGATAAGGGACCCACTTCAACAGGTTCATCTTGATATCTGGGTGATTTAACCCAGGAGTATTTGCCATCACCATCTAGAGTCGGTAATTTGCCATAAACAGTGTCGCGTTCGACAAAACCGGTATAGTCGGGCACGGTTGTGCCATCATAGGGGTGTTGAGCGCCATCGGCTTTGTACCATGCATGAGTGACATCTTCTTTGATAAAGTCTGGATTAATGTCAGTCACGTTAGCGAGATCGCCGTGCATGATGACGCCCTGTTCAAACAGGTATTGACCATCGCCCATTAAGAAGTCATTAGTACATAAAAAGCTCTTCACATTGACGCCACCTAATACACTCGCTTCAGTACCAAATGCATCTGCTGCCATAACGATATCAGCTTGATAAGCTCTTTCAATGAAGTCTTGCACTATGGCATGTTTTTGCTTCCATTCTTGAAGACGAGCAGGGCTCAACATATCGCGTACTGATGTAACACCCCCTACAACTAATGATTGTGGGTGAGGTGATTTACCACCAAATATGGCTAACATCTCAGCCGCTACACGTTGTACTTCAAGTGCTTTAAGATAATGTGATAGGGCAATTAAATTTTGTTCAGGGGTAAAACGATAAGTACCATTACCCCAATAAGCATTGGCAAATGGACCTAACTTACCTGTTTCAACTAAGCCTTTGACCCTTTCTTGTACTGCTCGAAGTTCGCCTTCGCCGGTTGCAATCGGTTTGTCAGTATACTTTAGTGAATCTTGAGCTGCTTTAGCGGGATCTGCACCCAGTGCTGAGACGACATCAACCCAATCTAATCCATGTAAATGATAGAAATGTACGATATGGTCATGCATGTATAATGACGACTGCATAAGACTGCGTAAATACTTGGCATTAACAGGAATTGTCATACCTAATGCATTTTCTACAGCTTCAGTACCACATCGGTAATGTGAATAAGTACAGACTCCGCAAATTCTTTGAACTATTAAACCAACATCCATAGGAGTGCGGCCTTTAAGAATAACTTCTATGCCACGCCATAATGTTGATGATGACCAAGCCTTAGTGATGACATTATTCTCATCAACTTCAACTTCGATACGTAAGTGACCCTCGATACGAGTGATAGGGTCGATAACTACGCGTTTGTTCATGATTAATCCTCCAATGGCTTAGCAAATACACTTGCAACGGCATGTGCGCCGATCCCAACAACAGTTGCACCGAGTATGACGGCGCCAATTGTGTCTGCTGTGGCATCAATACCATGTAGAAGTTGACGTCCGAGTGGTTTTTCAAAATCTGCCATATCATCCCAGAAGTTAGGCTCAGAGCAGCCCATACAGCCATGACCTGCCAATACAGGCCAACTAGTGTGGTGATTAAACCTTTCTGTTGGGCAGTTGTTATATGTGTATGGGCCTTTGCAACCCACTTTATATAAACAGTAGCCATCTTTTGCGCCTTGGTCGCCGAAGGTTTCAACGAATTCACCGGCATCAAAACGACCACGACGCTCACAATTATCGTGCACCCGAGCGCCATAAGCCCATTTAGGGCGGTTAAACATGTCTAGAGCAGGTAACTTACCGAACATGATGAAGTACATGAGCGTGCCAACAATATTTTTCTCGCTCGGCGGACATCCGCCTAAGTTAATCACGGTTTTATCGACAACTTCATGCACACCCTTAGCTCCTGTAGGATTTGGGTATGCAGCTTGAACACCGCCAAAAGCCGCACAGGTGCCGACTGATATGATTGCGGCTGCGCCTTCTGCGGCTTCTTTTACAATCTGAAGTCCGGTATGACCTTTACAACCTACGGTTAAGAAAGCGCCATTATTGGCTGTTGGAATTGCACCTTCTACGGCTAATAAATAGCGACCTTTGTATTGTGCCAGTGCATGTTCAAGATTTTCTTCTGCTTGCCAACCTGAGGCTGCCATTAGGGTTTCATGGTATTCCAATGAAATATGGTCAAAAATCAGGGTGTCTAAATTCGGAGAGTCAGTTCGAATCAAGGATTCAGAACAGCCGGTACATTCAGCCATGTGTAGCCAAATTAACGGCACACGATCTGCAAGTTCAGCAGCTTCTGCGACCAAATTACTAAAGGGAAGGGGTAATGCGAGCATGGCTGTCATGGCCGCACTCCATTTTATAAAGTCTCGGCGAGTAATGCCGTTATCAGCCATTTTCTGTTCAAGACTGACTGATTGCCTTGGCGCAATAGCGCGTAAATAAGCTAAACGCTGCTGGCCTTGCGCATATAGGGCTGCATGAGTATCCATAACGTAACCTTCTTATTGTTGTCGGGTTTGCATAAGATCTATTCCACTATATGTTGGTCTTTAAGCCTTGAACTTGATTTAAATCAATCCTCAAAGGACAAATGTAAATTTCAAATGTAGCAGTTGTTAATTTTTTGATCTTGATCCGTTATTGCATTTAATGTGGGACATTTTGACCCAAATAAGATAAAGAAATTATTTTGTTAATTAGCTTATTTGATTCAATAAGTACTTAATATTGAGAAGTCATTTACATTCTGCAATGGGCGAGCATGCCAAGGGGATACCGTGCCCTTAAAATTTTGCTGAGTAAGATTTTTTGATTGATTAATTTAATTGGCGATGTAAGGAATAGGGGGTAACTCATGCACTTTTGAGTCAATCTCGGCGTAAAGTTAGAAACCTTAAGTCTTTAATTTAGTGTGCGTGGTGATAAAATTTCAATGACAATATTAAAGATGAGTTCTATCCAAAACCATTAATGGGCTGGCGATTTGCGCTAGGAAATTAATAAAAAACCAATGAGAATATAGCAATAGGATTTTTAGGTGACGATTGCCTATTTTCAGACACTTTCGCTAAAACTGACAAATCATGCGCACGCAAAATATGAAATTTAAACTAGCAGAATTAGCGTTATTCACTTTTGTTAAGGTAGTTAAAAACGACAAAAGTGAAGCGAATTTATTAGCCAATATTTTCAATGGTTATCGCTAAATACACCTTTAAAAAGTGGGAGATTTTTGACAAAACTCAGGCTGTATTATTTTAATTTTAACATGATATTGAGCACGTCTTGGTAACTGATATTGTATTGGCGCGATAAATTGATAATTTTAGATTTATATGTCTGTATTTTCTCTTGACGAATTAACTCTGCTTGTTTGTCTTCAACAAGATCATTAATCGTTTCTTGGAGGATTTTTAAACGACGTAAGCTAAAGTCCAATGACTGAAGGTAAGTACGCATTTGCGCTTGGTTACGAGCATTTTCAAGGTTTGTCGTGGTGCGTTGTTCAAATTCAAGTTCTTCAAATGCATTGATAACGCGAGCAAGATCTAGATCATTTTTCATGGGTGATTTGTGTATCAATAAAAAAACAAAGTATAAATAACAATCAAAAAATAGTCACTTATATTAGTTACTTAATTTATAGATAAGACTTATATAATAGAACCAACCGATCGACTTTAACCTGTGATAACAATGATAGAGTTGAATAATCTGTTCTATAACCACTTGTTCAATCATGGTTTTTTCTTTAATCTTAATTTTCAATCAATATTAGCTTTATATCGCACGGAGGCATTATGCTTGATTTACTTCCTGATCTTTTTGATCAATACCCTCAAGAATTACAACTGATTAATTTACCTTGGCAAACATTTGGTCAGAATGCTGTGTTTTCAGGCCAAATAGTCACAGTTAAGTGCTTTGAAGATAATTCAAAGGTGAAATCTGTTTTGGCAACATCTGGGCAAGGTAAAGTGTTAGTTGTTGATGGCGGAGGCTCCAATCGACGAGCTTTACTAGGGGATATGATAGCCCAAAGCGCAGTGGATAATGGATGGCAAGGTATCATTATTAACGGTTGTATTCGAGATGTTGCCACCATTAATGCTATGAATATTGGCGTTAAAGCTTTAGGCGTTAATCCGATTAAAACGGACAAAAAAGATTTAGGCGAAATTGGTGTTAACCTTGAAATAAATTCAATTGAAATTATGGATGGCATGATGATTTATGCTGACTTAAATGGTGTAGCCATTAGTGACACCCAATTAACGCTATAATGACTATGATTTATTACCTGTATCTTAAACAATATTAAGCTAAGGATTGGTTATGAAAGTAATAAAATGGCTGGTGATATCAATACTTGCGATCGGTATTTGTGCAGTGCTTTATTTGACAGTATTTTTCAATGTTAATGATTTTAAGCCTCAAATTGTTGATGCCGTTAAGCAACATACTGGACGTACTTTAACCATTGTTCAGGATTTAAGCTGGAGCTTTTTTCCTACACTCGGAATTAACGTAGGTTCAATTGCGTTTAGTAACCCTGATAATTTTCAACCACAGCAGATGTTGCAAGTAAAACAGGCTGTTGCTAACGTTGCTTTACTGCCTTTATTTAGCCAACAAGTTAAAATTGATAATTTAACTTTAGACGGTCTGACGCTCAATTTAATCACAGATAAAAAAGGTAATAGCAGTTTTGACGACTTGTCACCAGGCTCAACAGATAAACCTCACGCTGTAGAAACCAGCAATAATAATCTCCGTATACCTTTAGCCAGCTTTGAGATAGGTGGTGTGGCGATCACCAATATGCAGATTAATATGATTGATATGCAAGCAAATTCAGAACAACATTTTACCCTTAAGTCATTTACCTTAGGTGAGTTTTCATTGGGTAAGTTTGCAGATATGGCTTACGAATTTGAAGCTGATTTACCTGATATGAAATTATCTTCTTCAGGTTCTGGAAAAATTAACGTTTCTTCTAATATTGATAAGATTCAAATCAGCGATTTCTCAATACAGAACGTGTTTACCGGCAATGATTTACCCAACAAAACCGTAAAAGCGGCTATTCTAGCTGATTTTTCCTTGGCTCTAGACACTAAAAATATTGACCTGATAATCAGCCAGCTTTCAATTGATAGCATTCAAGCTTCAGCCAAACTCACTGTTAACTATGGAAAAAAAGTTCCGATCATTGATTTAACTGCTGAATTTGGCGAGATTGATTTAAATGCCTTATTGCCTAAATCTACAGAAAATAGTGAAAGCAATAGTGAACCATCTCAGCAGAATGCCGCTGTCGAGTCTGAGCCTGACTTAAGCGGATTAAAAGAACTCGATTTGAGCGTCAAACTTAAGGCCAAATCCATTAAAGTGAATAATCTTACGACTCAAAACTGGCAGTTAAACACCCATGTCAAACAAGGGATCATAGATATAAAGCAGTTAAGCGCTGAACTTTATCAAGGCAAATTAAACGTTCAAGCAACCATTGATGGTCGAAATAAGGTTGCAAGCTATCAATACAATCAACAGCTCGAAAATGTCCAAATAAGACCATTGTTATCCGATTTAGCAGAACTCGATTTATTATCAGGCACCGCGAATTTTTCAGTTAAAGGTAAAGGCCGCAGCCTTATCCCTGCAAAACTTAAACAGCAACTCGTTGCTAATGGACAATTCGAAATTGCCGATGGTTCTTTATATGGGGTTAATATTCCTCAGATGATCCGTAGCGGTCAAAAGAAATTAGCGGGTGACTTATCTGCTGAAGGTAAACAAGAATTGAAGACGGATTTTACCAGTTTAACCGGCGGATTCTCTCTGCTTGAAGGTGTATTAACAAATCCGGATCTTGCTATGGCTTCACCGTTAATTCGCTTAGATGGTAAAGGGACTGCCAATATTATCACTCAGCAAATCGATTACAATCTGGTTACCAAAGTGGTTGGTTCTTTGGCGGGACAGGGGGCTGAAACCGATCCATTATCGGGTATTGATATTCCGCTTAAAATAAATGGCAGTTTTGATGAGCCGAAATTTGCTTTGGACACACAAGCATTAATGAAAGGCAAGTTAAACAAAGAAACAGATAAATTAAAAGACAGTTTATTTAAGAAGCTCGGAGGATTGTAATGCGCAACATAATTGCGGCGATGTCGTTAATGACTTTAATTGGTTGTGCCGGCGGGATGAACTCTGACGTTCAAGCCAATCATGTAAAGCCGGTTACTGACACCCACAAGATAATGAAGTTGTCTGCCGGAGAAGAAATGCAAACCATGAACGAGTCGGTATTACATGGTCATCTAGATGTAGAGCCATTTTATCAAGATGCAAAATCAATGGCGGTTTCTTTAACTGTGACAAATCAAGCTGCATACGGGGTAGATATTCAATTTTTTTCCGGTATGTCAGCGGATTTGTGGTTACTTGATCCTAAAGGTGGCAAAGTGTGGGCATGGTCTGACACTATGATGTTCACCCAAGCACTTAGGCAAGTTAGAATTGGTGCTGGTAAATCATTAAACACAAGTTTTAATGTGCCTGCGGATGTTCTGACTAAAATTGATACCAAAGGTTATAGATTACAGGCTAAGTTTGTTGGAAAGGCGTTAGAAAGCCGTTTACCGACAATGAATGAGATCAGTGTAGAATTGCTGATAGTCGATTAAGGTATTCGTACTATCAGACATTAATATAGGCATCAATACTTGTTATTATGAACATAGTGAGTGTCTTGACTAATAAAAAAGCGGTTTAACTGAGGTTAAACCGCTTTTTATTGTTTTATTGATTAACTATCACTTATTAGCTATTACTTATTAACAGTTTCAACATCTGTCCTGGTTGTAAATAGTTATTCTTTTTCAAGCTGTTCCATTCAATTAAATCAGCAACTGTGACTTTATAACGGGCCGCAATTCGTACGAGCGAATCACCCGATTTTACCTTGTAACTGACCACTTTCTCATTACTTGAGTCAACTTTGGCAATTTGGTTTGGATAAAATACTAGCGTTTGACCAATTTTAAGTGACTGATCTTTCTTAAGCTTGTTCCATTTGGTAATTTGGTCTATCGACACGCTGTTTTTGCTAGCGATAGCCCATAAACTGTCACCAGACTTTACAGTATAGGTATTACGTTGATTACTAGATTGAATAATCGGTTTGCGCGCAAGCAATTGATCGGCACTCATGCTGGCTAAATCTGGATCTTTACTGGCAACAGGAATGATTAAAAATTTACCTGCAACAATATTATTCCCCTTGATGCCATTACTACTGCGGATCATAGTTGGTGAAGTTTCGAATTGTTGAGCAATTTCACCAATACTGTCACCTGATTTGATCTTATATCTGACCCAGTTAATCCGAGCCTCTGGTTCAAGTGATGCTAAAGATTGTTTAAATGTTTTAGCACTGTCTGCAGGCACAGTTAATAAATGCGGTCCCAATGGTGCGGTAGCCCAGCGCAATAAACCCGGATTCAGTGATTTTAATTCATCAACCGAAATTTTCGCCATTTCTGCCGCTAAATTTAAATCTAACTGACTTTCTATATTCACCACTTCTATTTGAGGCTTATTCTCTATAGCGGGTAAATTAATACCTAATTCATGGGAATTTTTAATAATATCGGCAAGCGCCATCAATTGCGGTACATAATGTGCAGTTTCTTTTGGTAGTTTTAACATCCAAAAGTTAGTTTCTTTGCCATTATTTTTATTGCGTTTGATAGCATTTAGTACTCGGCCTTCACCTGAATTATAGGCTGCAATAGCATAATTCCAGTTTTTGCCCATTTTTACATAAAGATATTCAAGTAAGTCTAATGCGGCTATGGTTGATGCTCTCACATCTCGTCTGCCGTCATACCACCAGTTTGTTTTTACTTTAAATGCATTTGCTGTTGGAAGTGTTAATTGCCACAGGCCTGATGCATCACTTGGCGAATAGGCTGTAGGGTTAAAAGCACTCTCAATGACAGGCAATAGAGCCAATTCAGTCGGTAGGTTACGTTTTTCAATTTCTTCGAGGATGAAGTAAAGAAACGGTTCAGCACGCTGGGCAACTATATCTAAGTGTTTAGGGTTGTCGATGTACCACTGTCGATATTTATCAACTAACTCTTTCTCGGCTATTTTTAATTGCATCCCATCACGGACACGTTGCCAAATATCATTGACCTCGGCAACATCTTGCTCGATATCTTCAATGGTCGTTGGCTGCTGTTTACTGGTTTTCGTTGGGACTTTTACCGACGAAGTATCGTTAATCGCGTCGTCATTAATATTGGGGGTAATTGATTGACAGCCCAACATTAATATTACACTAGCAGAAAGTAGTGATAACTTTGTTTTCATTGAATAAAAATCCCTAAACCTAAGATTCAGAACCTAAATCTGATATGATGTTTTCTAACTTTATCGAGACGTTTTTCTCAGCCTAGAAATATCGAATCCAGCATTGTAGATTAAATTTATTTGCCTGTCTTATTAAACTCTCTTTATGTAGGGTCAAAAATGGTCTTTCCACAGCCTTAAATTTTTAAATGCTTGAATATTATCTGTAATTTTTTGATTAAATTTTGAACTCAGGCTTAATTTGATTTCTTCATCTTCACAACGTAAAAATGGATTGACTTTTTTCTCTTGTAAAATGTTGGATGGGATGGTTGATAAACCTTGCTTACGCAGACTATCTACTTGTTCAATATAGTTTTTTAACGCTTTGTTGTTTGGCATTGCGGTAATAGCGAATTTAAGATTAGATTGTGTATATTCATGGGCGCAAAAAACTTTTGTTGAATCGGGTAACTTGGATAATAACGAAAGTGACTTACTCATTTGAGCCGCTGTGCCTTCAAATACGCGTCCGCATCCACCACTAAACAAAGTATCGCCGCAAAATAAGTTGTCATCGATTACATAAGCGATATGCCCAAGCGTGTGTCCTGGAACACTGATTACTTGTATCGGTTGATACCAATTCTGCAAGTTGAGTTCAGCTGATGTATGTTCAGCGATAGAAATGGGTGCCGTTAATCCGTCAATGGCTTCATTTACTGGGCCATAAACACACAATTGCTGATCATTAGCTTGCTGCAATAATGCAATTCCCCCGGTGTGATCTTTATGATGATGGGTAATTAAAATACCCACTAATTGAATTTTGTTTGAGTTCACATAGTCAATCACACTTTGTCCACATCCTGGATCAACCACATAAGCCGCACCATAATTGTCTTCGATTACCCAAATGTAATTATCGTTAAATGCTGAAATTTGGTGGGTTTTATACATTATGATTCTCGAGTTTCGCTAACAGATTTGCTAGAGTAAACATTACTGAGATTGACTGCAATCTATAGGTAATTTGAAGGAGCTTTCATTGGCACATATTCCTACCGAAGCACATTCACCACTGAGTTGGCTTGAGTTTGCTTCAGGTGAGCAACTGAAAACCGAGCTGGAAGCCCGTTTAAATATGTGGTGGCCGAGGATCTTTGGCTATCATCTTTTAAAATTAGGTTCTTTAAGTGCCGAAATAAACAGTTTGCAGTGTCAAATCAATTATCACTTTAGCCTTTTTGAAACTGAAGGCGGTGCCATCCAAGCTTCTACAAAAGACCTACCATTGCAGAATAATACTATCGACACTGTGTTGATGACCTCATTACTTGAGTTTGAGCAAGATCCCTATCGTGTTTTGCGCGAGGTTGATAGGGTGCTTGTCTCGGGTGGGCATATCATTCTGAGCGGGTTTAATCCAATAAGTCCGATTTTTTTTGGTAAGTTATTACCCGACTTTCAGAATATTGCACCATGGAGTGGACATTTCTTTATGCCGTCCAGGGTAAAAGATTGGCTTGGTTTGTTAGGTTATCAGATATTATCCGATGAAAGATTAGTCTATCACCACTTATTGACTGAATATCCCAGTAAAATTGCTTGGCACAAACAACTGGAAAAATGGTTACCCAGTACCGGTGGCTTATACATTATCGTTGCTAAAAAAGTGGATACGCCGTTAACACCAATAAGAGATAAGCAAAAAGTTAAGCCTACTAATTGGTCCACAGCAGCCAGTGTAGGGCGAGCGGGATTGAAACCATAAATAAAAATTATTTGGGCTGATAGTGGACATCCTCTTGAAGATCCGTTCCCATTGCCGCTATACGTGCTAGTTCATCACATCGCTCGTTTTCAATTTGACCGGAATGACCCTTTACCCAGCGCCAATCAATTTTGTGTTTTTGACTAACTGTATCTAATCGTTTCCATAAATCGACATTTTTGACAGGTTCATTGGCTGAAGTTATCCAGTTTTTTCTTTTCCATCCATGGATCCATTCGGTGATCCCTTTACGCATGTATTGACTATCACTGATTAAAATAATGTTACAGCTATCAAATAAGGATTCTAAAGCTATGATGGGGGCAAGTAATTCCATGCGATTATTCGTGGTCAACTTAAAACCCGCTGACAATTCCTTTTGCTGTTGTTTATATTTCATCACGACACCATAACCCCCAGGGCCAGGGTTTCCAAGGCATGAGCCATCAGTATAAATATGAAGTGGTTTTAGTTCAGTCATTGACTTGCTACACTTACTTATTAAGAAAACTTTGGCGTTAGTATACTCACAACATGAAGATGACTAAATAAATGAATATCATTTCATCCGCATCACGACAAATTATTTTAGATACTGAAACAACCGGTATGAACCAAGCAGGTGGTCCGGTATATATTGGCCATAGGATCATCGAAATTGGTTGTGTAGAGGTTATCAATCGTCGATTAACTGGGCGAACTTATCATCAATACATTAATCCTGGCCAATTGATTGACCCCGAGGCTATACAAGTTCACGGTATTACTGATCAGCGCGTAGCGGGTGAGCCAAGATTTCATCAAATTGCTCAAGAGTTTATCGATTTCATTGATGGCGCTGAAATTGTCGCACATAACGCAAACTTCGATGTAAGTTTTATGGATCATGAGTTTGCAAAACTCAATCCTATTGGTCCTAAGACCAAAGATATCTGCGACATTCTTGATACTTTAGCGATTGCCAAGCGTTTACACCCAGGGCAGAAAAACAACCTTGATGCCTTGTGTCGCCGTTATGGCATAGATAACTCCCGCCGTACCTATCACGGCGCACTGCTTGATGCCGAAATTTTAGCGGATGTTTATTTGATTATGACTGGTGGTCAAATCAAATTTAATTTATCCAGTGAGAAAGCAGGGCAAGAAGCTGGCGGCATTAAAAGAATTGAACAAAATGCGTTTAATCTTAAAGTGATCAACGCATCGGCCGATGAAATAGTACTACATGAACAAAGACTTGATTTGGTTGCTAAATCAGGAAAATGCCTCTGGAGAGGATAAATTATTTAATGAAATTAACCGGTGCTAAATTTTACGCCATTCTATTTGGCATTTGTTCTATGTTGCCATATGGCGGATACACTGCAACTAACACTGATTCCTTTAGTGATTATGTTCCAGCACCATATGCTATGGAATTAAAAAATCGATTTAGAATCGATCATGAAGTTGAACAAGTTACCTTAATTGTGCAACGCAATTACGGCTCATCTCCCGTTGTAGTCGTCCAACCTGACGGTAGTAAGTGGTATTCATCACGTCATCCCGGTTCGGTCAAGTGGGTAGACGGAATAACGGGCGACATTATTGCCATAGCAAACCCAACCCCAGGCCCATGGCAATTGCTTGGTGATGTTTTACCCGGTTCTAAAATTGAAAAAGTATCTAAAATCAATATTGATGTAGAGCCTCTTCCACAACCTTTATATCAAGGTGAACGTCTTAAAATTGTTGCAAGATTAACCGCCGATGATTTAACCATGCGCATGCCTGGTTTAGATTTCATGATTGAGTGGACGTCTAAATTTACCAGTGAGCACCAACCTGGTGATGATAATTTTGCTACCGGTACGATTATTGTTGGGGCTTATAAAGATAATGGTGAAGATTTAGATGAGCGACCAGATGACGGAATATTCACTGGTAGCACTAATCTAGAACAACCAGCGGGTCATTATAAATTAAGTGTTACTGCACGTAATAATATTTTTGAACGTGAATATAACATGCCCTTTCTTTTATCTAGGCAACCTATTAACGTCAAAATGATTGCTCCCGATGATCCATTAACGGGGACTTGGCATTTAGCTATATCGGTCAACGAAGCCGAAGTGTTGTTGTCACAAACTCATTTACAATTCGAGTTAGTCGGGCCTGCGGGTTTACAAATTCCTGTGGTACTGATGGATATTCCCACTCCTGAATATATGTTACCCCTTCCAACGGTTTCCGAGTTTGGCAGTTATCGGGTTAAAGGTACTGTCGCCAGTACCGCGATACGTGGGCGTGAAATTTTACTTAATATCCCTGAAATGTTTTTTAATCTTATAGAACCTCCAGCACCACCTCCTAGCGAAGAAGAATTGGCTGAGAAAGCCGCTAAAATCGCGTTGGTAGAAGAGCAAAAAGCCAAAGATGACGCCATCTTTTGGATAGCAACGGTAAATGGTGTTTTACTATTTATAGGTATTATTGGATTTATTATCTGGCGTAAAAAGCAAGCGTTATCAAAAGCACTTGCTGCTGCTGAAACCAGATTAAAAGAACAGGAGCTTAAAAGCGGAGGCGCATCGTCTGAGGATAATTTAGACCTGGATGACATTGATTTAATGATACCTGATGATAAAGGCTAAAATGTAGACTAGTTGATTATTTTTTCGCAAATCAGAAATATTTTAATAGAAAAGGGTTGACGAGGTTTATTCTCAAGATTATTATTCAACGCAATTGAAAACGGCAGCCAATAAATCGTGGTTATTAAGTCTAGTTTTCAGTAAGTTAATGTGAAATTAACTTAAACAAATTTGGAGCGGTAGTTCAGTTGGTTAGAATACCGGCCTGTCACGCCGGGGGTCGCGGGTTCGAGTCCCGTCCGCTCCGCCAAATTAGAGAAAGCCTCATCATTAGATGAGGCTTTTTTTATGCTTGTTAAATCGTAATTATCATATCGATAATGCGATATTTATTTAGGTTTGTGCAATTTAACTAGAAAATAGAGTTTAAAGGCCGTATTACCATAGACACTAATTGTTAAGGACATAAATAACCCTAGATACACTCATACAGATAAGACAACTTATCATCGATGACAATAATTGCGCGTCTTTATTTTATAATCTGCATTAATTTGTCAATTTTTTGATATATCTTAAGTTTACTGTATTTATCGAACCATCAATCAAACTTCTCACTACTCACAAACCCACTAGGGTGGTATAAAGAGCTACACCAATCTGTACTTCACTATTTTTAGGAATGTTGTAATGATTTTCTCTCAAGTTTCTCAAGCTCCTGCTGATCCAATCCTAGGTCTAACTGATACATTTAAAGCGGATACTCGTGCACATAAAGTCAATTTAGGGGTAGGGATCTACAAAGACGAAGCAGGCCAAACTCCGGTGCTAAAATCAGTTAAAAAAGCTGAAGCTAAGTTACTTGAAATTGAGAAAACTAAAAACTACCTTGGAATTGAAGGTGTTCAAGCTTACAACCAAGTTGTACAAAACTTATTATTCGGTGATAAAAGTGAATTAGTTAGCCAACACCGTGCCGTTACGGCACAAGCGCCTGGTGGTACCGGAGCGTTACGTGTTGCAGCTGAATTTTTAGCCACTAATACAAGTTCAAAGACGATTTGGGTGAGTAATCCAACCTGGGCTAACCACCAAAATATTTTCGAAACAGCTGGCTTAACGGTTAAGCAATATCAATATTATGCTGCAGCTACCCATGATATGGATTTTGATGCAATGCTCGCAGACTTAGAACAAGCCTCTGCTGGTGATATCGTGTTACTTCATGGCTGTTGTCATAATCCGACCGGTATTGATTTAAACATTGAACAATGGAAACTGGTTGCTCAGCTTTGTTTAGAAAAGTCATTATTACCTTTGTTTGACTTTGCTTACCAAGGTTTTGGGGCAGGTATTGAAGAAGATGCTCAAGGGTTGCGCGCTGTAGCTAAGGTTGTGCCTGAACTTTTAATCGCTAATTCTTTTTCTAAAAACTTTGGTTTATATAACGAACGCATTGGTGCTGTTACCCTTGTTGCTGAAGATAAGGCAACGGCTGATAGAAGTTTCAGTCAGATTAAAAAGACCATTCGTTCAAATTATTCAAATCCACCAGCACACGGCGGTTTGATTGTCAGTACTATTTTGGCTGATGATGCTCTTAGAGCTGAATGGGAAGCTGAATTAACTGAAATGCGTCAACGTATTGCACAAATGCGGACCTTATTCGTTGAAAGTTTAAAAGCAGAAGGCGTCACTCAAGATTTTAGCTTTATTTCGCGCCAAAACGGCATGTTCAGTTTCTCTGGCTTAAACAAAGATCAAGTGAACCGTCTACGTGATGAGTTTGCAATTTATATTGTTGGTTCAGGTCGGATTAGTGTTGCAGGTTTGACTAAAGACAATATGCCTGCAGTATGCAAGGCGATTGCAAAAGTACTCTAATTTTTACGTTTAATAAAAAAGGACTGCCTAGGCAGTCCTTTTTTATATGCGAGTGATCTGACAGATAGCATCACCTAATGCGGTTTTGTCATGTAAGCCTTTATGATGAGAGCTGACTAAATCAAATTGATGAAAATTAATTGCTGAATGTTCGCTATTGATAGTCGAAGACTGATGGCATTGTTGAATAACATCACTGATGATCTCTGCGCCGATAACTTGGTGGATCCAATTTATTTTCTCGCCAATACTAAATTGATTAGCGACAGAATACTCATCGGTTAAATTATCAATTAATATTACTTTCGCTTGCGACCGTTGAATACTGTTAGCAATTCTTGGTAATAGCAGTGGCGGGATTATGCTAGTTAAAAAGCTACCTGGTCCTAGTATTATCAGATCTGCACTTGCAATAGCATCGCATGCTTCAATTGTGGCATCCACTTCTGGTTCTAGGCTAAGTGCAACGGGGGCCTCTTTCATTTCATCAACGCTTAATTCACCAATAATTTTATTGCCACAATAAGTCAATGCTGTTAAATGAGTTGATGCTTCAGACATAGGTATAATTGAGGTGTTGATTTTAAGTAAAGAACGTACAAGGTTGACGGCATCAAGTGGCCTAACACAAAGTTGATCTAGTGCATGCAGAATGACATTCCCTAAATTGTGTCCAGATAGCTCATTATTACCCATAAATCTATGGTCAAATAACTGTGAACTTAACGATGGCCTAGGTGCTAAGTGCGAAAGACAATTTCTTAAGTCACCCCATGCTATTGTGTGTTGGTCTTGCCTAAGCCGCCCAGTAGAACCACCATTGTCGGTAGTTGCCACAATACCAGTTAATCTATCGCCCAAAAAAGACAAAGAGGCTAATACACGACCAAGGCCGTGGCCACCGCCAATCGCTACTACTTTATTAAAGCTGGCTAATCGTTGATTTAACATATCATTACAGACTCTTTCCTTGAGAATTTAAGTAGATTAATGTGATAGAATATCGCTTCGATTGTATTATAGATTACAGTAATAAACGCAAAAAAAATGCAATATTCTAGGCATATTTGATTGTTGTTTATTGTTTGAACAGGATTGTTGTATGTTATTACATAAGAGTGTTGTACTAGGGTTAACGTTATTAGTGTTTACAAGTTTTAACGCCACTTCAGATACTGTTTCTTTAGAATACAGCGGATTTTATAACCCGTTAAAACGAGTTAATAAGGCAAGCTATCCCTATGTTGAATTAGTGTTTAGTGTACCTAAATCGGAAAACTGTACTATTTTATCGGGTAATATTACTACTGAATCACAATCATTTCCGCTTACCTATACCCATGAACAACGTATTTTCATGCCTTTTGATGATGATTTAAAATCAAATCGCGGTTTAGTGAATATAGAAGTTCAGGGTGATGCTAATCAATGTGGTATTGCAATGCAGGTTAGGGCACGTGAAACTTTAACTCGTTACACTAGTAAAGAATTACAGTTAGTCTTGGACGATATGAACGGGTTGCTTGATACTTTACAAGGGTTCCCGATGAAATACTTCAGAAAGCCATTAACAGGGTTAACGTTCGAATTTTCTGGTGATATGCCTTTAACTTTAACGATGAATGGTGAATCAAGAGCCATTCAGTCCCGTTTTACCATCAGTGCTGAAGAGATTGGCATGCTTACAGAGTTGTCATTTTCCCATAAACCTAGCGTATTGAGTCCTTGGGTTAACTAGTTGTAATTGATTAATAAAAAGCCCTGAATAATCAGGGCTTTTTATTTTTGATAAGGTTACCGCTTTAAGATACCAAAAGCTTATCACCAGCTGGTATTGTTGATGATATTTTAAGGTTTGAAAGTTGTCACCACATCAATACGTTTTGCAGCATCAAGATCAATATGGCCATTATTGCTAATATCTAAAAAATCGAATGCAGGTAAATTTGACTCAGCCACATCTCCTTTCATAGGGGCATTCTCATCACGTTTAAGACTTAAAAAATTAAAGTTCTCGCGGTCAACGCCTTGTGATGGTGCGGTATTTTGCATCGCAGTGAATATGGTTTCAATTCTGCCAGGATGTTGTTTATCCCATAAGTTAAGCATGTCTTTAATTGCGCCGCGCTTTAAATTTTCCTGAGAACCGCATAAGTTACAAGGTATGATCGGAAATTGCTTTAACGCGGCATATTCTGCAATGTCTTTTTCTCTGCTATATGCTAATGGTCTAATCACCATATTCGCACCGTCATCAGATAATAATTTAGGTGGCATAGCTTTCATCTTTCCGCCATAAAACATATTTAAAAACAGGGTTTCTATTATGTCGTCACGGTGATGGCCGAGGGCAATTTTAGTTGCGCCAATACGCTGCGCAAATCCGTATAAGGTGCCACGACGCAATCGAGAGCACAAAGAGCAAGTGGTTTTACCTTCTGGAATTTTATCTTTAACAATTGAATAAGTGTCTTTTTCAAGAATATGGTACGCAATACCTAAGGTATCTAAGTATGCAGGTAAGATATGCTCAGGAAAACCAGGTTGTTTTTGATCAAGATTGACCGCAACAATTTTGAAAGAGATTGGCGCTCGTTGCTGAAGATTGATTAAGATATCAAGCATGGCATAGCTATCTTTACCACCAGATAGACAACACATGACAAGATCGCCGTCTTCAATCATATTGTAATCAGCGATAGCAGAGCCCACTTCACGACGTAAACGTTTTTGAAGTTTGTTCATGCGGGTGGTATTTTTTTTAACTTGTTCTTGTAGATCTACTTCAGACATAAAAATGCGCCCAGTAACTATGTGTTTCAGGGCGCGTATTATTCCAGTAATCGGTTACTGGGTAAAGTACAACTCAACGTTATAGTTGAGTTATTCAGCTAAAGGTGATTTATAACCATCGGGTTTCAATGCTAATAAATCACAATTCAAGCTATCAATAACATGCTCAGCGGTGTTGCCAATAAGGGCCGCTGAAAAACCGGTGCGACCTACTGTGCCTAAGATAACCAGTTCAGCATCAAGTTTTTCAGCCAGCTCAGGGATCACATCTTCTGGTAAGCCTTCTTCAACATGACAATTATCAACAGGAATGTTATATGAATTTGCCAGATACTGAACACGCTGTTCATGTTGCATGCGTACACTATCATTGTAAGCATTGGCATCAAAATCAGGTAACTCAATAGCTAAATTAACAGGCGTGCCAGGATAACCATTAACTAAATGCACACTGGCAGAAAACTTTGATGCCAAATCCTGTGCGTACTTAATGATTTTTCCATTGAGATTTTGTTGATCTTCATCCTCTGAAGCGACATTAACAGCACAAAGAATTTTTCCTGCGACTGGCCAATCATGCTCTTTTACCATAAGAACCGGCTGAGGTGCTTTACGCATTAAATGCCAATCCGTTGGGGTAAAAATAACCGCTTTAAGTTTGTCATGTGCATGAGTACTTTTAACAATTAAATCGTAATCACCTTCGATTGCGTAATTGATGACTGACTCAAAAGGGCGGTTATGCCACACAACCTGAGAATTAATGTCGATATGGTTTAAATTGGATTTACTGATAAGTTCATTTAGCCAAGCTGTACGTTGATCGATAACGCCCTGTCTCATGGCTTCACGTTCATGTGCAGACAGGATAGAGGTCATCTCGTAGGAAAAGTCAAAAATAGATAAAAACGCGGTAATCTTTGCTTGGCTTTTAGAAGCTAATTCAATTGCTCTATCTAAGGCGGCTTGATGGTCGGTAGTGGGGTTAATAATAACCAGTATTTTCTTATATTCCTTCATAAAACCTCCAAAGCTATTTAAATTTAAGCAGTTAGTGATATAAGCAGTATCACCTTTTACTAATAAATATAACTTGAGCTAGATCAAACATTCACCATTATATTTATAGGCGTGAATGACCCGCTAATAAACCTAACGCGCTATGATCTTTAATCGAGATATATTTTCCGTTTACTTCAATGAAATCTGACTTTTGAAAACGGCC
Source organism: Shewanella aestuarii (assembly GCF_014647215.1). Lineage (GTDB taxonomy): Bacteria > Pseudomonadota > Gammaproteobacteria > Enterobacterales > Shewanellaceae > Shewanella > Shewanella aestuarii. The sequence continues at coordinate 559,772 of NZ_BMOT01000001.1, read as the reverse complement.
TAACAAGCGACTGATTGTTTCAACGGTTAAGCCTAAATAATTACCGATATCACCTCGGGTCATGGTTAAGCGAAATTCTTTAGGGGAAAAGCCTCGTTCACCAAAACGTTTTGCAAGATTATAAATAAAAGCGGCTAAGCGCTCTTCTGCATTCTTTTTAGACAATAATAAAATCATTTCTTGATCAACCATGATTTCATTACTCATTAAACGCATTATTTGTTGTCTTAATTTGGGCATAGTGCCAGAAAGTTCATCTAAAGTGTCGAAGGGGATTTCACATACCATAGATGTTTCTAGAGCTTGAGCAAAACTTTGATGCATCTGGGAATGAATGCCGTCGAAGCCAATAACATCTCCAGCTAAATGGAAGCCGGTTATTTGCTCGTCGCCTTGCTCAGTAATAGTGTAGCTTTTAATCGTACCTGAACGGATAGCGTATAACGCGCGAAGGCTATCACCAGACTTAAAAATTTGATCACCTTTTTGAACAGGTTTCTTTCTTTCAATTATGTTATCAAGTTTATCAAGCTCTGAATTGTTCAGAGTGAAAGGAATACAAAGTGTTCCCATGCTGCAATCATGACAATGAATGGCACAACCACCAGTGTTTGGGCGCTTAACTTTGAGTGTATCGCTTGGCATATCTATTCCTAAATCTTGATGACATTCACATGGTAAACTAAATCAATTTTTGCAGCCACTAAAGTTGCTGAATTGCGACATAGATTGTCTGTAAACCAAAGCTAACTAGTAGCAGTCCACTGACTAACTTTACTGCTTTTTTTTGCACCCAAGAGGCTAATGACTTTGCCGCGAAACCAGCCGTAAGTAACGCCGGAAGTGTTCCTAAACCGAAGAAAAACATTATTATTCCTCCCTTAAGTGCACTACCTGAAGCCACAGACCATGTCAGGGTACTATAAACTAGGCCACAGGGAAGCCAGCCCCAAACCATACCCGCTAAGACGGCTTGGCCTGGGTGTTTTATCGGTATTACCAGTTTAGTCAGTGGCTGTAATATTTTCCAAAGGCCTTTTCCAAGAGCTTCTATATATACGATACCAAACCAAATTTGAGCAATATACAAACCGGTTAAGATCATCATAATGCCGGCGAAAAATCGTAAATATAATAAGTAGTTATCAACAGCAAACATCTGCCCTAACGTCGCCGCGCTAGCACCAACAAGTGCCCCTGCAAGGGTGTAACTTAGTACTCGACCTAGATTATAACTTAATAAGAAACTCAGTTGATGGGCAAGTTGATTACCAGGGCGCTGTGGCAGGTTAGTTGAAAATGCCCCAATAAGGCCACCGCACATACCAAAGCAATGCGCAGCGCCCATTAAGCCGACAAGGAAGGCACCTAAATAGTTAAATTCGATCACGAAGGTAACTCAGATTTTTCTTTGGTTAAAACTTCAGTTTTGGAGGGTGTGGGTGAATTAAGTGGTTGTTCATCATCAAACAGTATCGAGACACTTTGTCTATCGAGATCGTCAAATTGCTCAGTTTTTACCGCCCAAAAAAAGATCGCCACAGCAATTAACACAAACAGCATGGCAATGGGAATTAGTACATATATGATACTCATAATTTTAACCTAAGCAGTCTTAAACTGTTACTGACGACAATAATCGAACTTAATGACATTCCAATAGCGGCAATGTAAGGAACCACATGACCTGTTACGGCAAGCGGTAAAATAATAACATTATAACCAAAAGCCCATGCCAAATTTTGCTTAATAATTTTATTAGTACATTTTGCAACTGTAATCGCATCGTTGAAGCGCGAAAGATGATCACCAAGCAAAATTAAATCTGCACTGTTTTTTGCAATCGCACTACCACTTCCCATCGCTATCGATATATTTGCTCCAGCAAGTACTGGAGCATCATTGATGCCATCACCAAACATAGCGACTTGCTTTGTTTGCTGTAATTGATTAATAAAATCAAGTTTTGACTCAGGACTCATGCCCGAATGAACATCGATAATGTTTAACCTATCAGCTAAAAACTTTACATGACCAGAGCTATCACCAGTAGCCATACTGACAGCAATAGATTGTGCATTTAATGTTTTTATCACGTCCTCACTATCGGGACGAATAAGATCATTAAGCTCGAATGATGCAATCAGTTTATCTGCAATACTTAAGTAGACATGTTGGTGTTGGCTATGTGCATCAATGTGCAAATGTTCTGTACTTGGTAAACAATAAGCTAAAGAACCCAGTTTTATAACCTGCTGTTGGTAAATACCCTCAACACCTTTACCCACTAGATGGTTTATATCCGTTATTAACAAATTATTATTACAAAATGGCGTAAACACTTGCGCAATAGGGTGTAACGAACCTTGTTCTAAGTTAGCCACTAAAGATAATGCAGTGTCTTGATCGATATCAGCAAACAGTTGCACTGATCCTAAAGATAATTGACCGCAGGTTAAAGTGCCGGTTTTATCAAACACCACATGATTAATTTGTGGCAGCTTTTCAAACACTCCGGATTTACGGGTGATAATACCCAGTTTGGTAAATATTGCCGTAGCACAAGTTACCGCAGTGGGTGTTGCAAGTGCTAAAGCACAGGGACAAGTAGCAACTAACACAGATAGCGTAATCCAAAATGCATCCTCAGGTGATATTTGTAGCCAGATAACATAGGTGAGGGTAGCAATGGTTAAAATGGTGGCTGAAAAATATCTGGCTAACCTATCGGCCAGTAAAGCAATGTTAGGCTTATTGTTTGATGCAAATTCTTGAAGACGAATAATTTCAGCAACTAGCTGATCTTGACCAAGCGCACTTACCAAAACTTCTATTGGCTGGTCAATATTAATTGTACCTGCAAATACCTTTTGACCAATATGTTTGGTAACAGGCATTTGTTCACCAGTCAGCATCGACTCATTGACACTGGATAAACCTGAGATAATTTCGCCGTCCGCAGCAACAATATCACCAGGGCGAACTAAAATAATATCATCGACTTTTAACTTTTTAGCGGCGATTTCTACTGCTTTACCATCTTGCATTATATGGGCAGTAACAGGGATCAGTTTATGCAAATTACTTGAACTGACAGAAGCTTTTTGCTTTGCTTGTTGCTCAAAATAGCGGCCTAATAATAAAAAGAAGGTGAACATGGATACCGATTCGAAATACACTTCTCCGGTGCCATTAATTGTGGCTATACAGCTGGCGATATAAGCACCCGCAATGGCAATAGACACAGATAAGTCCATATTCAATTTGCCTGAGAGTAAGCTTCGTATGGCACTAAAGTAAAAGGGTTGTGCTGAATAAAACACCACAGGCGCAGCAAAAATCATACTGACCCATCTAAAGTAATCACGTAATTCAACGTCTAAATCAGTGAAATAACCTGAATACAATGCAAATGCAAACATCATCACTTGCATTGTGGCAAAGCCTGCTAATCCAAGGCGCAGTAAAAATTTTCGACCTTCTGCTTTACTGAGTTTTTCTTGGTCATCAACCTGATATGGGGCAGCTTGATAACCAATGTCACTGATCTGCTTTAAAATGGTGCTTAGTGCGATGGTGTCGGTTTGCCAGGTTACCATGGCACGCTGCGTGGTAGAGTTCACCCCGATTTGGGTAACACCTTTTAAGGTTTTTACTTTATGCTCAATTAACCATGCACATGCAGCACAGGTAATGCCATCAATGGTTAATGAAATACTGTCAAGCTCACCTTGACGATGAACTAAATCTTGCTGTACTTCAGGCAAGTCATAGGCACTGAATTGATTGAGCGCGTCTGGAATTAATGCGCTTTGTTTATTACCTGGTTCACTTCTGTAACGATAATAATTTGATAGTCCAGAATCGATAATCGCTTGCGAGACAGCTTGGCAACCTGGGCAACACATTACTTGTGCTTGCCCATTAATATTAGTTGAGAATTTATCACCCGTTAATACAGGCTCATTACAGTGAAAACAGGTGGTCATGATATACAGCTCAGATCAGGGGGGTTAATTTAACCAATACTCTACGTCGTCTGTAATATCAATGCGTTGTTGAATACGCCACTGACCATCAAATCCTTCAATACGAATTTCCCACGGGCCTTTTATCGACTCATCTAAAGGAATACGATATATGCCTGCACCATCAGCGGTTACTTTGAAGCTGAGGTCAGATTCTTTAATGGTTCTGTGGTAAAACTCGATATTCAGAGCCGCGGTATAAGAAGGCCCGCCGTGTTGGGTAATTTCGACCATATTGTCATCTATTTTAGCTTGGAATTGCATGCCAATTTGTTTTGCATAATTAATTTTACGCAAGTCCATGTTGATGGCTTTACCTTCCTTGTAATAATCTTCTGCCACTAACGAGTCAGAGTTATCTAATGCAATGAATAACAGATTGATACTGGCAACAACGGCACAAAGAGGCAATACAATTAAAAACCACGGCCAAAACTGCTTATACCAGGGTTGAATATCTGACATGGTGAACCTTAAAGTTAAAATCAAAATAGTATGACCATTTTACAGGGTTGAACCTGAATAATCACTTAAAAAAAAGGCCTCGATTGAGACGAGGCCTTATATTTTTCACTTATGTAACTATTTGTTTGATAAGCTATAAACGTAAGCAGTAATTACGTGAACTTTCTCTTCACCTAATATGTCTTTCCATGCAGGCATAACACCAGCACGACCATACTGAATAGATTCAACAATAGCGCCACGACTGCCACCATATAACCAATCACTGTCAGTTAAGTTAGGTGCGCCCATGAATTTGTTACCCGTTCCGTCCATACCATGACAAGCAAAACAGCCTTTCATGAATGAACCTTGACCTTGCGCAGCAAGAGTAGCGTCATGCTCGCCACCAGAAAGTTTAACAACGTATTCAGCTAAGCCTTCAAGCTCACTGTCATCAATTGGTAAACCGCCTTTTGGAGGCATCATGCCGTTACGGCCATTCATTAATGTGGTTTTGATATCAGCTAATTCGCCGCCATATAACCAGGCTTTGTCGGTTAGGTTAGGGAAGCCTTTAGAGCCACGAGCATCAGAACCATGACATTGCGCGCAGTTTTGTAAAAATAGGCGACCACCTACTTTTAACGCTTCTTCATTTTTTACTAGCTCTTCCAAAGGAGTGGCTAAGTAAGCAGCGAAGATTGGACCGTATTTCTCATCAGCGTTCGCTACTTCACGATCGTATTGAGATAAACGGTTTTCAGCTTTTGCTGATTCCACTGCGGCTTTAGATTCTTCCATCGACCGAACGCTTTGGTTTGAACTTGTCCAACCAAATAAGCCTTTGTAGTTTCCAAGACCTGGGTACATAGCTAAATAAATCAAGCCAAATACGATAGTGATATAGAACATATAAGACCACCACTTTGGTAGTGGGTTATTCAGTTCTTCAATACCGTCAAAGCTGTGACCCATAGATTCACCTTCTTTTATGCCGGTATTATTTTGCGACATTTTACGAAGGATGAAAAAACAGCCTGCTATTACGATTAATGTGAGTACGGTAATCCAAATACTCCAGAAGTTACTCATAATCATTACTTCTGTGCTCCTGAGTCTTGCGACGTTGCTGGTTTATCATCGTCTGCGAATACTAAGTTAGCCGCTTCGTCAAATTTAGACTTGCTATGCTTACTGTATGCCCAGAAGAAAATACCAACAAATGTCACCATTACAACAATGGTTAAAATGCCTTGAAAAGTGCCATAATCCATCATTACCTCCTACTTGAGTGCGTGACCCAAAGACTGTAAGTATGCGATTAGTGCTTCCATTTCAGTTTTACCTTCAACCGCTTTTTGTGCTCCTGCAAACTCTTCTTCAGAATACATATTGTCGTCTGGGTGGAAGTTGCTAAGTATTTCCATTTTCTTACGGGTCAACTTACCGTCTAAGGTGTTGTCCATAAGCCAAGGGAAACCCGGCATGTTTGATTGAGGTACCACAGCACGAGGGTCGATTAAATGCACTTCATGCCATTTATCACTATAACGACCACCCACACGAGCAAGATCAGGACCTGTACGTTTCGAACCCCATTGGAAAGGATGATCCCAAACAGATTCACCCGCAACAGAGTAATGACCATAACGTTCAGTTTCAGCACGTAAAGGACGGATCATTTGGCTGTGACAGTTATAACAACCCTCACGAACATAGATATCGCGACCTTCAATCTGCAATGCTGTATAAGGAATTAATCCTTCAACTGGCTTAGTTGTGTCTTTTTGGAATAAAAGCGGGGTAATTTGCACTAAACCACCAAAACTAATGGCGATAACAGTAAAAATACCAAGCAAACCGATGTTCTTTTCAATTAACTCATGACTAAATTTCATCGAATCTGCTCCTTATGCTTTTGCTTCAGCTAATGCTGGCAATGAATCTTTAGGGGCTTTAACTGTACGAATAACGTTGTATGCCATGATAAACATACCAGTTAAGAAGAATACACCACCAATAAAGCGTACAAAGTAGAAAGGATAAGATGCTTCTAAGCTTTCTACAAAGCTATAGGTTAATGTACCGTCAGAGTTAACTGCACGCCACATCAGACCTTGCATCACACCAGAAATCCACATAGATACGATATATAACACAGTACCGATAGTTGCTAACCAGAAATGCACATTCACTAAGTTAGTGCTGTACATACGTCCTTGGTTAAATAACACAGGAATTAAATGGTATAAAGAACCAATTGATACCATAGCAACCCAACCTAACGCACCAGAGTGAACGTGACCTACGGTCCAGTCAGTGTAGTGTGATAAGGCGTTAACGGTTTTAATTGCCATCATTGGACCTTCAAAGGTAGACATACCATAGAAAGATAATGAAACAACTAAGAAACGAAGCACTGGGTCAGTACGAAGCTTATGCCAAGCACCTGAAAGCGTCATAATACCGTTAATCATGCCACCCCAAGAAGGTGCAAATAGAATTAACGACATAACCATACCTAAAGACTGAGTCCAGTCAGGTAGGGCAGTGTAATGTAAGTGGTGAGGACCAGCCCAAATGTATAATGCAATCAATGCCCAGAAGTGAACAATTGATAAGCGGTATGAGTATACTGGACGACCCGCTTGCTTAGGCACGAAGTAATACATCATCCCTAAGAAACCTGCTGTAAGTAAGAAACCTACCGCATTATGGCCATACCACCATTGTACCATTGCATCTACAGCGCCTGAGTACATTGAGTATGACTTAGTCAAACTCACTGGAACTGCCATCGAGTTAACAATGTGCAATACAGCAACCGTAATAATGAAAGCACCAAAGAACCAGTTAGCCACATAAATATGTGATGTCGTTCTTTTTACGATAGTGCCAAAGAATACAATCGCATAACATACCCAAACAACGGTAATCGCGATATCAATAGGCCATTCTAGTTCTGCATATTCTTTACCTGAGGTAAAACCTAAAGGTAATGTAATAGCAGCTGAAAGAATAATTGCTTGCCAGCCCCAGAAAGTAAATGCAGCTAATTTAGGTGCAAATAAACGGGTTTGACAAGTGCGTTGCACAACATAGTAGGATGTAGCGAAAAGGGCTGAAGTACCGAACGCGAAGATTACCGCATTGGTGTGTAATGGTCGTAAACGACTATACGTTAACCAAGCTGTATCAAAGTTCAGTTGCGGCCAGATTAACTGAGCAGCAATCAATACACCCACTGACATACCAACAATACCCCATAACACTGTGGTTAAGGCAAATTGGCGGACAATAGTGTAGTTGTAATCAGCGCCTGTAGACTGGGAATGGTTCATCATAATGCTTCCACGGCTTATTACTTTTACTTATATTATTGGTAAAGTATAACTTTACCTGTTTAGTTGACATAAAGTGCTAAAGCAGACTTACTGTCTTTTTTATCACTTATAGTCAAGGTGTTACCATGTGAATTTGTTATCTATCACTAGGCGATGTAATGATACTTGAGCTAGATCAAAAAAGAAACTTAACTCGGGCGTCGAACGTTGATCTAGATCAATGTCTGAAAGATAATGTTATCAACTTGAATCATTAGGTTAAAATTTGTGCAAAAACTATCGTTTTATGGACTTTTGCTATTTTCGCTATGTTTTTTAATGGCATGCGAGCCTAAAGTCGTTAAAAATCATGCTTCATTCGCAATAGACACAAGTCTGTGTGATTTTTTTTCCGGCGCTTGTAGTAAGAATGTTAATGAAATAGAAGTGCAACTTTCTTTTGCGCAATCAAAGGCACCCAGTGAGCAACCTATTGATCTTGCACTTTCATTTTCAAATATTGTCAGCGACGTAAAAATGTCGGTAGAAGGGCGTGACATGTTTATGGGGATGATACCGGTATTATTAAACACTGAAGATCAGCAATCATACCAAGCACAGTTAATTTATGGTTCATGTAGCAGTGACTATATGGTTTGGCGCGCAACTGTTACCTTTAATTACCAAGGCACCACGCGTCAAGTGTGGTTTGATTTCTTAGCTGATGCTCAACCTCAATAATGGTCTAAACATCTACCCAATGGATTTTTATTTGTTCAAAAATATCTATATTATCAATAAAAAGCTTTAATAAATCAGGATCAAAGTGACTTCCTGAGCATCGAGTCATTTCTGCTAATACGTCCTTTAATGGCCATGCATCTTTATAGCAACGCTTATGTACCAAGGCATCGAACACATCAGCTATAGCCACAATTCGAGCAAATATGTGAATTTCTTTGCCTGTTATGCCATGTGGATAACCACTTCCGTCATATTTTTCATGATGTTGAAGTGAAATTATTGATGCTGCTTTTAAAATAGGTCTATCTGAATTTGCCAATATTTGATGGCCTATAACTGGATGCTGCTTCATTATGTCCCATTCATCATCATCTAATTTACTGGGTTTTAGTAGCACAGAATCTGGCGTGGCTATTTTGCCAACATCATGCATCGGTGAAGCACGTTTTATTAAATCAGCATCTCGTTCAGATAACCCAGCAAGTAAAGCCAGCTCATAACAATATTCAGCCATACGTTTTACGTGGTGTGCGGCTTCTTTTGAACGACTTTCAACTACGTCCCCTAAACGTAAAATTAATTCCGATTGAGTATCTTCTACTTCCTGATTTAATAATAGATTCTCAAAGGCTACACCAACATTAATCGCGAATATATCGACAAGCTTCTTATCAAGATCGCTTATTTTGTCTAAACCATCCATGTACAGAATGTTTATCCATTTACTTGATTTAGTGGGGAAATATCCTATAAAACAATTATTTTCATATAAACAACGTTTTTCATCTAACGCACGGTTCAACAAAGACATGATATCTTCAGGTAATGCTTTACTATTACAATCTTGAAATCGTCCGGTACCAGCCAAAATTTCAATATCTTTATTATCAACATGGCCGCTCATGGCATCGATAGCATTACAGGTCAACAGCAGGGTTTCATTACTTAGATTTAATAGCGAAGCAACTTGATTTAATAGTCCATCAGCAAATCGATGCAGAGTCCGAAGTTCGAATAGCCCCGAAGTTGCTTCTAATACTCGCTCTAGACCTTGTCGATGTTGAGCCTGTGCAATCCTAGCTTGTTCAATTTCCATTATGTCGCGGTAGGAGCGAAGGGCAGAGTAGACGCTAGTCATTAGCTTGCGAGAGTCGAGCTCAGCTTTTGCTTTGTAATCATTAATATCATAATTAACAATCACATCTTCTTCAGGAGCCTGACCTGGTTGTCCAGTGCGTAAAATAATTCGCATGGTTCGATTGCCAAAATCATCACGGATCCATTTGATTAATTCTAAGCCAGCATGATCGCTTTCCATCACCACATCGATAAAAGCAATGGCGATGTCTTTTTCCTTTTCTAAAAGTTCTTTAGCCTGCAGTCCACTATATGCATTTAAGAATGATAACGAACGCCCATCCAATTTAAACCGGGATAAAGCTAATTTGGTGACTGAGTGTATGTCAGGTTCGTCATCAACAATCAAAATTTTCCAGGGGGGTAAATCTGGCGTTTGATCATTGCTTTTGTTTGCTGAAAATAAAGGCTTTTTCTTTGCTATATCAAAAAGCATTTTCACCTCTCTACAAGACGATGTATGAACACATTCTGGTTTAAGTGTAGACCACATATATGTACGTAGAACTAAATGTGCGGAGATCACAAAAATATTTTAAATCACACAAATGCATTTGATAATCATTATCATTTAAGTATAATCATTGTTGTGTTCTTTTATGGGGAAATGACATGAATAATGTGAATATTGGTTTGAGTGAAACGAAAATTGCCCAGTTGATTAATGAGGGGCACCTGTGTGCGGCAGACATTCAATGTCTTGATAAATCGAGTAAACAAATTATTTGGCAGTTGTGTTTATGGTGTTGTCAAAACAGAATTCATTGCAAACAAGTTGCTTGTCATCGGGACGAGCACGAACAAAGTCAGAACCCTTTATTGCCAGTATATTAGCCAAATATCTAAAACATCCTCGAGTTGAATTAAGTCTGTATTCATCGCGACAATGTGTTCAATTCCATGTGATTTTGAACCGTATTCATTATTTTCTGTGAATATAAAACTGGAGACACAAGATTGAGTCACTATTGACTGCATAGCAGCTGACGCTGGTTAAATTTTCCAACGAAAAAACCATGTTAAGTGGTAAAATTCTCAGCGTATCAAAGAGATATACAATCATCGTTACGCGTTATTGCGCCCAAAGATAGTAAAACCTTGCTGTAATTCTACAAGCAAGCCACTTATGCTATTTATAAAATAGATTTCTTATTTAATTACCCTGAAACTAAACTTTTATGTGAAGCTGACGCAACAGGTGAATACACACTTGATTGCTAATTCTATCGATAACAACTTATATAGTTAACAACTTTGGCAGTCTTGAGCTTAAACGTTTCGGGCAAACACTCAGCAAATTAGCCAAGTAAACAAGCAGCGACGCGATACAGACTAAGTAAAAAGATAAACCAGAACTGCAGTGTGATGATTGCCATAAGCCGTCATGGTTTGACCAATACGAGTCGCTGTTCATTGTATGCCAGCACTGCAACGGCCATTTAAGTTTAATCACAGAAGAAGCGCCATTTAGACACAAATAGCCCCCATCACCACACCCATACATAACTGCGCACAATGTATATTATGTTAAATAGAGTATTTGTGTATTACCATAACGTCCTTACTGTTGTGCTTTCTCATTTCAAATGGTTTTTGTCTCACTTCGTGGATCTGACTTTTAGTATTTATAATCAGATAGTTATATTGACACCAACGATTTAACCGCACAACTTTGGTGCAAAAAACACATCAGAGCGCTTTTTATGTCAGTTTTCACCACCTGACTTTTTTAAAATGCGTGGTATATTTTTTTGAGCTGTTTGTGCATGCTTTACGACTGTTACCTAACATTGGTCGATCGAAATTCGAGCTTACCTGGTGATGTGATGTTGAAATTGTTGAAACGCATTTTTGCAATCACCAAAGCCAGAGTTTGTGAATTAGACAACTAAGCTTTTAACTCCACCTGATGATCATAACCTTGCTTATAGATTTTCTTCACTCTCTCAAACCATGCATAGACTAACTCTTGGGTTTCATTAGTTGCGATTGCATTGCGTATTCCCTTGATTTGGTCCAATTCAAGCATGCCAATGCGTTTATTGACTTTCACTCCAATGGTTACTCTTTGTGGGTGTTCCATTTTAAATGCGCAATAATGTCCTGCGACAATACGATTGTGATAAACAGCAATACAATGTTTTTGAGTCATACCTTCATTAATCAGCGCATCATAATTATCTATTGCGACAAAGTTAGGCTCACTCGCGATCAATTGTGGATATGGTGCATCAGCATCGACTGGTCTGTGTTCCAATCGGTCAATATCATTACGAAGATCAATCCATTGTTGATGCAATCTTTCAAGCTCATCAAATGACGAAAGTTGGCCAATTCTGTTAGCAGGCTCATTTATTCCGAGCGCTAAACCAAGTGCTATGGTGTCAGCTAAACACGCACGTAACGGCCCTCTTTTGATACTTTTATCATTTGCTATAGCATGGCCCAATTTTGTGCAGGTTAAAAATGGGTATCGGTTATCCAGGCTTATGGTCAAATAGTTTATTACCTGATGATGTTTAAAGACTTTGTAACGACACATTCTCTTGTCTAACAGTTTTTTCAAAAACTTTAACTCTATATCTCTATCAAACTTGAGTGTTAGCTTGTCGATAAATTTGAGTATGGCTTTCGCGTTGTCGTATCCGAGTCCTCTCAGAATGTCGCGTTGTCCTAGCAGACTCAATGCTAATGCCTTTTCGTTATCAATTGGATACTGCTCACAAATAAGCACTAATAATAATGGGCGCATTAATAGCAATTGCGCGGCTTGTTCACTATTAGCGGCAAGCCACAAAAGCTGATACTGATGCTCAGGAAAAGCATTCGTGATTGAAATATACTGCTCGGGAATTTGCGCCAACCATTCATCACCTAATGCAAACTGAGTGATAAAGTTAAGTCCTAACCCTAGCCCACCTTCTAATAACTCTTTGCGCTCAGTGTTATTAAATACTCTATAAGCACATAGTTTTTGATGCCAACTATGCAGCTCTATATCATAGTCAAAACCCAGGTGAGTAGTTTGTATCGTCAGTTTTAAATCCATGTTTTTGCCTGTTTTATTGCCAAATCGATATTATTCCAATAAAACTAATTCATACCTTAAGGCTAACTCATATTTTTGTTCCAGATAAAACCTCTAACATAAGCGTTTCATGTTTTACGATATTTTCTAGACCAATGACATCAGGGCCCCATTTATCGTAACTCATCATGATTGCTTGCTTTAAGCTCTCAGCGCGATTGTTTTCACGATAGAATGACTTTTTCCCTTCTGGATAATAATTGCTAAGTTTTGAATTACTACTTGGCGAAATAAGACATAGGTTGCCAAAACGATCTACATCCTTCATTTTGCTTGCACCCGATGGATCGGTTTGGGGAAAGTAATGCTCAACAGAGGTGCGAAATGAAAACTGGAAATCATCAAAGTGCTTTCCAAGGTTTATTTTACCTATACCATCAAATGTCTCATTGTCTGATAGTCGCTTCCACAATAGGTAATCCAATCGGTTAAACACGAAGTTATGAACACCTGTACCTTGATGCAATACACCAGAGTTGTCCTCACTAAACGCTAAACTTTTACCTTCTGTGATGTCTGTAAAATAGCGTTCACTTAAGCGTTCAAGCTCAGTTAAGTACACCTCGCCATCAACAATCAAATTCTCTTTCTGTACGGTACTCTGGTTCAAAATGCTTAGCGCGTCATTGAGCCAACGCTTATATACCATTGCTGGGTTAGACACATGAAACATCGCTAAGATCATCATAAGCTTTTCATTAAGCGTTGTATCTTGTTCTTTACCGAACGAATTTATATAGCTAAAACTGCTACTGCTTGAGGAATGATCCAGTGTGAGCAAACTCCACTTACGCTTTTCATCGTGTTGATCAGGCTTAATTATGTAGCTATCAAATAAAATTCGCTGCTTAAGCAGTTCATACACAAAGGCTTTGGCATCAACCCTCAAGCCAAAATCATTAGAGATAAACGCATCAATAAGCTTCTTATCATCTAACGACACGCTCTCTTGCGTCTTCATCAGCTTTAACACATGAAGTAAAAAGTTTGAAAAGTCGATAACCGTACCAAAGCGTTCTTGCTTCTCGCGCGCTTCATCATAGCTGTTGGCACTGGATGCCTTGTTGGCAATGATATCGCGCAGCGTCATTGCATCTTGTTTTTGCAGCTTACTCGTATGCTTTGCTTGGATCGCGTCAAAGCTTGCTGGCATCGTTTGCCAATCGTCACCAAATACGGCTTTACGAAGGTCAGATTGAAAGCCCATCTGGGTATAGCGTGTCATATTTGAGCAAGCCTCCCAGATGGTTGAAAAACAGTTTCTTTCCTCTTCACTGTCAAGTGAAGCCATGAATTTAGCTTTCAATACTTCATGCTTTTCTAGCTGTTCACCACGGTTATTCATTATCTCAAAGTAGTGATTAAGATCGGTTTGTGGTGGAACGACAACTCTCAATATGACGACGTTATCTAACAGGTACTTTAAAAACTGCTGAGTATTAGCCCCTGTATCAAGCCCTTTGGTTTTGAAGAAGCGCTGAATAATGTTAAACGCAGCATGAATGTTAGGCTCTTCTGACTCGCCGTTGGTATTACCTGTATAAATATCATCTAACGCTCTGGAAGATTTTGGCCTACTATCAAAGGTTAAATTGATGACTAACCCTTCTAGTTTATCTGTATCCAGTACCTCCCGATGTTTTAGATACGCTAATAAAATAGAGAGTGTGGTATGCCTTTGTTGTCCATCAATGGTTTCGTACACCACTTTTGATTGCTGAAACTGCGCTGTACGCTGATAAACCACAAGGCTACCCAGATAATACGTTGTTTGCTTAACGTTAACGCTTCCATTTGATTGTTCTGATTGAGTAATTAGCCCTGCGGCGTCACTGATATCTTGAATAAGCTGCTCAATTTCAGGCGCACCCCAAGCATAGTTTCGCTGATAGATAGGGATAATATATTGAGTATTCTTGTCGAAAATCGCTTTGACAGACAAAGACTCTACTGGGTTAGCTTGGCTCATGTAGCTTTCCTGACTTCATTTTTTCGATGGATGTTTGCACCTCTGATGCATTAGTAAAGTTCGGCTTCACTATGTAAGGGGGCTGAAAGTTCAGCACCTGCTGAGGGTGAACTGCTTTGCTAATCGCTCTAAATAAACCAGTTCTATCTTTGGCATGGTTATCAACTGACTCCATGCCAATGCGTTGCAGTTCAAGCCTAAGATGATATGCCCAGCGATAACAAATCTGCGCCGCTTTGTCTAACTCCACATCACCGAACTTGTCGTAGTAATACATCACTGCACACAAAAATAGATTTCGCACATAGCTGTCACCTTTACGGTTACTGCCATTGTACTTAACAGCATGCTCATATACGAATGCAGAGAGCCTTGCTTCATTGCCAACAAACAAGCTTGTGTGAATACCCATGTAGTGTTGAATGTACTCAAAAAAGCGTTTGCCGTTGATCATCACCTGACCCACTTGAAATGGATAACCCTTGGTTTGCTTGTCCCATTTTCGTGCGGGATCAGCGTTAAAGGTTTCAACCGCGTAATCCAGCGCCAGCATGGCATCGACATAAGCGTATTGTGTGTTTCCCAAGTTAATACCCTTGAATACTTCAATGTTATGACGGCTAAACTGAATGCCGTAATCACCGTCAATCCAGCGACGCATACGGAACAAAAACTCTCCCATTATGGTGTGCAAGTCGGCAGAATCATCATCAGGGTTAACGCCTTGCTCCCACAAGCTTACGTGGTGCAAACGCTCTGTTTGCTCTGTAGAGTCCATCATTTCACGTAGGTGATACGCTTTTAGCAAGTCATGAGGGGCAAGCGCCTTGCCTCGGGCATTTTGCGAATCGAAAAACTGAAACGCTTCACTCAAGTCATCTAACGTAACTTGAACAAGCTCACACTTGTGAAGGACAAAGTTGAGTAACGCCTGCTTTTCGGTGGCTTGCAGACTTGCTACTCGCTCAGAGACAATTTGTGCATTATTTTTGAGGTTTTCAATACTGACGGATGATTCAAATTTGTGCTCAAGCAGGCTAGATGAAATGGTTTTATCTTCTCCATCGAGAATGGTACAAAGCAGCGTTAAAGTAAGCAGGCGCTGTTGACCATCAACAATGTTAAGTATGCCCTTTTCAGCCTCTCTTTCTGATTCTTTGTCTTGATGTAGCACCACAGTACCAAGGCGATAACACGGCTTAGTGCGGTGGTTAAAAATGTCATCAATTAACTGATTAACGTGCTTGGCTTGCCATTTATAGGGGCGTTGATACTCAGGAATTGTGAGTGACTTTTCCAATAACTGCACAATGGTTTGAGGCTGATGGAAGACAATTGCCATGATTATAAAGCGCCAATAACTGTTTCAAACTGTTGTTCACCATCAAGTTGAATTTGTATTAACGATCGTGGCTTAGCGTCAATCGTCCACAATCCTTGTTTAATGATCATATTATTTCCTTTAACTCCATATATAGCCGTAAAAAACACGCTTTATGCGCAGGCAATCTTGATTGCCATAATGTCTCCCAACTTGCATAAGGACTCTTTGGCTACTGATGAAAATTCTGAACCAGGTGATAATAACTCCTTTAATTGTTTAAGCTCTTCTTCTGCTTTGGTTCTCGCAGCCACACTGCCATTCTTATTAGCTGTATTAAGCTCTCTTTGATAACTATAAAATAATGACCGACTGGTTTGCCAAGTAACGCTTCTTCTCGAGTTTAGAACCCTCTCATTAAGAAAATACTTGTCAATGGTAAAGTTAACTCGGTTTAAATCTACTTCTCCAATGCCATCTTGAGCTATTGGGACACCATCATCATTAAAACTCAACAGCAATACATCTGAATCCTTAAGAGGATCAAGAAACAAAGGTGTTTCGTCTTGCCACGCTTGGGCTTGAACCGCTGCTCTGAAGCGCTCATCTATGATTGGAAAAAATGTGCTTTTCCTTCTATTTGGTCGGCTTTTACAAAGGCGGTAGTTAGAAAGCTCAAAAGCGAGCCAATAATATCCAGGATGTGTCGGATGTATCTTACCATCATCGCACTTGGTCGCCTTTTTGGGTCTAAAGTGCTCTACTTCTTGATAGTCACCACCAAACTTAGTTTCTGTATACCAGCACTTATCATGGTTTAATGAAGACAACCACTCTACAAGCGCCTCGTCACGCCAGTGTGCCTTATGCCTGTCAATAAGTTGGTGCTTCTCCTCTAAAGAAGGCGCAGCTAAGATTTCATCTCTTATTTCACCAGCTCTAGTGACCCATGCTTGAATATTCTCTGGTAACACATCAGGTACGTTGACTTTTATCATCGCCCGCCTCCTCATCTATCACTTTTTGAAGAAGTTCATCAGATAATGCTTGTACCATTTTATAGTCATCAGCTGATAGTTCAGGCCTTCTAAACTTCGGATTACGGCTAATAGCTTTTGCGAAGTTTGAAAAGTAAGGGTTAGGATGTGCTTGAGAAAAGCCGATAGCATCCAACTCGCTATTAATTCTCAATAATGATTCAGAAACGTCTTCCCCAGCCCTTAGTGAAGATAGCAGTCTATTTCTAAGATCTATCTTATGTTGGATCTCTTTATCAAGACTTGTTCGAATACCATACAAATCAGATTGTATTATTGCTTCAACACCTAAATTAATTGGATCTTCATCAGGTATATTAGAGCGTTTCCCTTCATCATTCTCAGTTAAGACACGAATTTGGGCAGCTCGCAGAGATGTAAGCATTAATGGGTCATGCGTAGTTAAAATTATTTGGCTTGAATCCCAAGCCGACTTATCTGTACCCTCAATCTTATGATCCAGAATACTTTCGATTTGGTCAAAATAGTCTAACTTCCAGCGAGGGTTTAAATGTGTATCTGGTTCATCTAAAAGAAATAAGGACTCATCATCTCTAGTAAACTTCATCAATCCAAGGACCGTCATCAGTTGACGCTCACCCTCAGACAATTTATCAAATGTTAATTCTTGTCCATTTTCAAGTGTCACAGCAACAGTAACACTTTCAAGCAAGTCTGCTATATAGGTACTCTCAATATTCTTAAAGAATGATGTCGTACTAGCGTACTCGGAGGATAGTGACCTTAATGCTGTCTCATTGGGAATAAACATATAAAGGCGCTCTTGTTGCTCAGAACGACCTCTAAAATCAATATTTTTCCGTTCTTTATTATCTATGGGAGCTATTGAGTGATTCCACAGATTTCCCAAGAAATCTTGTACTACCCCTCTTGAATACCAAAAACGAGGATCACCTTCTTTAAGCATAATTTCGCTCGGTTTACTTTTAAACCAGTAAGGCTTCTTCAGACAGAATATAACTGAATCTAATTTTTTAATATCAAGTTTCTTTAATAGATTTTTACAAGCAGGATCATCGTCGACCAAAAATGCTAATAACACAAAAAAGCTATGGACATCTCTACAATAAAAAAAACGCCTCAACAATGAGTCATCACCCTCTGTAAGACGCTTATAAAAGTGAGTTTGATGTTTTACAAATAACTCTTCTACTCGCCAATTGGTACCAGAGTAATACGCAAAAACATTTAAGGGTAAATATTCATTTGCATTATTCTTAAGAAAAGTAAAACTTTTCTTTGTCCCGTCAACATTGACTAAGCTCTTCGCAGAGTTGTTTACATCATATCTAACCTCAAGTTCATGGCCTCGACACTCATATATCAAGGCGTAAGAGAAGTCGGTATTATCTGCCCCGCCTAGATCTAGCATCCTAAAAATTGAGATAATAGCTTCAATTAAGTTTGACTTACCGACTCCATTTTGCCCAATGATTGTCGTTATAGGCGAATCAGCATCAAAGGTCGTTTTAAAATCAACAAAGCCTTTGTAATTATCTAATGTTAGTTCCTTTAACTTCATAATATACCTTTATAAAAAATCTGCTTTCGAGGGCAAGTTAACAAAACCGGCATCAATTTCTTTTTTTAATTGTTTATAAAAGTCTGGTAACGTTAACCCTGACTTTGACCAAACACTTTTAGCATCAGCATCATCTAAAGTTCTGATAATTCCTGCCAACAAAGCTTCAGATTGGCCATGAAACTCAGAAGTAGTCGTTAAAGGTGTTATAATTTTCATGGGTACTTCTTCCTGTATCTCATTTTTATTATTATTAATAACATTGCCAGTTACTTGTTCGACGATGGCGTCAGTGAGGTGCAGTTGAGTGGTTTGGGCATTACTTAAACGGGCCTTGAGTTGGTCGCACAGTGCCATTAGCTCATCGACTTTGGCGACGATGCGGTGTTGTTCTTCGAGTGGAGGAATAGGCACTATTGTGGCAGCAATTTTACCTACATTTAAATTTGGTTGTGCTCCACCTGCGGCGTGTTCTCTTAATTCTAAGTAAGCCTTTCTAAAGAATAACTTCACATAATCTTTATGATTTATAGATTTATCGACTAACCTGATGGCTGCACAAGCTTGGTTAGTACCAGCAGGCTCTAATAACTCCGTAATCTGGCCTCTAGTTTTACCTTGCCCATACATTGCTACAATTAATGTTCCTACCGGGTAAATCGAAACATTTGTCTCTTTGATGGCTAGCTTTGACACTTTCTCTTTTGTTTGAGCGACGAAGAAATCTGAAGTTTCCCCACTCGAAACCCAGTTAACTTCTGCTGGATCCCAATACAAAGGGTTACTTCTTGATGGCGTTGCTCCTGTACCGACTATTCCAAATGTTCCAATTCTTTCATAAGCCCACCCTTTTGGAAGTTCAAACGGCTTTTCTTCATCTGTGATGGGGGGCAGTGGTTTCTGCTTTTTGATTTTACCGTCTTTGATTAGCTGGGCTTTTTCTTTGGCAATACGTTCGAGTAGCTTGGCGGCTGGTTCGTCGTTCACATTTTGTGGTACAAGCTTGCCCATTACGGCGAGTTGGAGGATCGTTTGTTTTAGGGTGTCGATGCTGGCTGCGGTGGTGAATAGCGTGTCGAAATGTTCGGCGATACGTAGCCAAGCCTTGTCAAAGTTGTTTGCCAAAGATGGCTCAGGGCTGTTTGCATCACTATTGTCAAAAGCGGGTGCTAGGCTGTCAGCTAAAGTGTTGCTCGCATTCATCGGCACTTGCTGGGTTGTATTAGGCAGTAGCAGTGCATTGAGCAAGGTTTCGACTAAGGTTTGGTGCGCTGAAATACTGGATTCGGTTTGCGCTTCAAGAGCATCACACAATAGCATTAACTCATCGACTTTCGCGACGATACGGTGCTGCTCTTCGAGTGGGGGTAAAGCAATAATAAAGCTACGTACTTTACCAAGAGATACAAAAGATTGTACGGCACCTGACGCTTCTAATTTAAACTTAATTTCGGCAAAAGATAGGAAACGTAAAAGATATTCAGGGGAAGCTAAATTTTTAGAATAATATTTAAATAAAGCAACATTTTTGATACTGAAATCGATATCCGTATCTACAATTACCGCATTTCCAATACTCCCTATCATCGCAAATAAAATGTCGTTTTTATCAACATTTGATCTCTGCGCTATTTCAATGTGATCTTCTTCCGATATAAATTTAACATCTCTCAAATCTAGACGGCCACTTGATAGATTTTTACTGGTTACTAATGGGTAACCAGAATCTTGATACTTAGGTGTACTGTGTGTTCCATCTCTAACATCATAGACGTCATTTAGACGGCTCCACTCCCACCCTTGTGGCAATTCAAACGGCTTTTCATCTTCGCCAATCTCAGGCAACGGCTTTTGTTTTTTAAGCTTGCCCTCTTTCACCAACTGGGCTTTCTCTACAGCAATACGCTCAAGTAATACTGATGCTGGCTCGTCATTGGGATCTTGCGGCACTAACTTGCCGCGTACGGCGAGTTCTAAAATCAGTTCACGCAATTTTTTAATACCGTATAACGAAAACTTGTTCGATGTGCCACGCCCTGCTGACGACTTTTGCTCAATGGCCGAGGTCCAAATATCAATGTGGTCGGTGATCAAACTGGCTGCTGTTGGCGCTTGATGGGTGGGGGGTGTTAAATCAGTCATGGTTTGCCTCTTCGTTTGTCTCTTCGTTTGAAGAGGGGCCAGTTTGGTTGTTGAGCGCATGTTCAGTCAGAAAGCGTTGCTGATTTTGGCTGATTGCTTGATGCAGTTTTTGTTGTAATAACTCTTTGGGTGGCAAAGCCGTGAGGTATTCGGCAACATGAATGCCCGATTTATCAAGCTCAAGCAGCTCGACTTGTTCTTGGTCTTTGCTGGCACATAATATAATGCCCAGCGGTGGCCGCTCATCGGCTTCTTGTTCGTATTTGGCTAGGTAGCGTAAATACAATTCCATTTGGCCTTTGTAGGCGGCTTTGAAATTACCGAGTTTTAAGTCGATAGCGACTAAGCGTTTGAGTTTTCGGTTGTAAAACAACAGATCGATGTAAAAATCTTCTTGACCGATTTGCACTCTATGCTGACGGCCAATAAAGCTAAAGCCTGAGCCTAGCTCTAATAAAAACTGCTCTAAGTCGCGTAAAATGGCGTCTTCTAAGTCTTTTTCAAAGTAGTGATCTTGCACCCCTAAAAAGTCTAATAAATACGGGTCTTTTAATAGCAAGTTGGGGCTCAGTTGCTTGTTTTCGAGTTGCGCTAATTCAAGCTTGATGAGCTCGTCAGGCTTTTTCGACACGGCCGTGCGTTCAAATAGCATGGCGTCGATGCGGTTACGTAAGGTGCGCACACTCCAGCGATCGTTAATGGCCATTTGCAAATAAAACTCACGCGCTACGGGCACTTTGATGGGCAATAACTCAACAAAATGTGACCAGCTTAATTGTCGCGACAGTGTCGAGACAATCTGCTGCTGCGGAAATACTTGATAAAACTGCATCATTTTCCGTAGGCTTTTTTCATTAAACCCTTTGCCATATTCATAGGTAAGTTGTTGCGCGACCTGTTTTACAACCTGCTTGGCGTAGTCGGCTCTTTGGTTACTGAGCAAATGATGTTGTAACCTGTGGCCAAGCTGCCAATACAGTAAGGTCATCTGTGCATTGACCTGTAACTGCGCGTGTTGCTTGGCGGATGCAATGAGGGTTTTTAACTCATTAATCAGGTTGTTATCTTGTGTGGTTATTGAGCTATCACTCATGGTGTCACTCATTAGCCGACCCTTGTAATGCGTTACTTAATATGCCTTTTAGTTGATCGCGTATCGCCTTAATATCGGCTTGTTGCTTGGCGTAATCCGTTAACAATTCTTGCGGATCATGGCTAATAACCTCGCCCACATGGGGGTTTTTAATGTCGAGGTTATAGTTACGGGCAATAATATCGTCGATGGAGACTTTCCATGCTTGCTCGTTTTCTACTCGCGCTGCAAAGCCGTCGGCCTCATTGCCCCACCATGCCAGTTCGGTCTCGAACTCTTCAAACTTCATTGGCTTGGTTTTGTTGTAGTTTTTAACCCCTTCTGGGTATGGGTGTTCGTAAAACCACACCTCTTTTGTCGGTGTGCCTTTGGTGAAAAATAGGATGTTGGTTTTAATACCAGTGTATGGGTTAAACACCCCATTGGGTAAACGCACTATGGTGTGCAGATTACATTCATCCATTAACATCTTTTTGATTTTGGTTTTAACGCCTTCACCAAACAAGGTGCCGTCGGGCAATACCACGGCGGCGCGCCCGCCCTCTTTACCGGCTGAAGGCGCTGCCAGCACCTCAATAATTAATTGCAGGAACAAGTCGGCGGTTTCACGGGTTTGAAATTCGCTGGGGAAGTTCTTTTCAATACCGTCTTCTTCTGTGCCGCCAAAGGGCGGATTGGTGATGATGACATCAATTGCTTCATCCCAACTTGAAAGCGGCTTATTCAGCGTATTGCCGTGTTTGATTTGTACCGGTACTTCGATGCCATGCAGCATCATGTTGGTGGTACAGAGTAAATGCGGCAGCTGCTTTTTTTCAACGCCAAATATTTGCTGTTGCAGGGTTTGGTGGTCGTCACTGGTTTTAACGTAGTTGGCTTTAACATGGTCAAATGCGCACGCTAAAAAGCCGCCCGTACCGCAGGCAGGATCCATAATCGACTCGCCAAGTTGTGGGTTAGCTACCGCCACAATAAATTTAGTAATCGCTCTCGGAGTATAAAATTCGCCTGCATTACCGGCGCTTTGTAAGTCTTTTAAGATTTGCTCGTACAGGTCACCAAACAAATGACGCTCGTTTGAGTCGGTAAAATCAATTTCGTTAAGCTTGTTGATCACCTGTCGCAGTAGCGTGCCGTTTTTCATGTAGTTAAAGGCATCTGAAAATGCCGCCTTTACCACAAAGCCACGGGGGTTTTTATCGATTGGTGCGGTTAAGTTTTTAAGCTCTGGAAATAGCTCATCATTAACAAACTCCAGCAGTTCGTCACCGGTAATGCCTTCGTTGTCGGCTGCCCAGTTGCGCCATAAAAATTGCTCGGGGATGGGCTCGCGGTAGTCGTCTAATTCAAGCTCTAACTCTTCCTCTTGGGCGTCGAATACTTTTAAGAAAAGTAACCAAGACATTTGCCCTAATCGCTGAGCGTCGCCGTCAACGCCGGCATCTTTACGCATAATATCTTGGATGGATTTAATGGCTGAACTGATAGACATAGGTTTCTCTTAAACAGTTACTGCGGCTGTTATTGGCCGCTGTATAAAATGGTGTGGTGTATCTAATTGTATATAAACCGTGCTCATGGTGCGCACGGTTTCTACACTTTCAAAAAAGCTTTAAAAACAATATTTCAAACAAGCAACCAATGGCGCGAATAATGAAACGTACATTAAGCTGATTGCTGATGTATTTGGTAAATCTGCGCTTCCAGGTCACTAATGGCTTGTTCGTATTCTTGCTTGCCGCCAAAGCCTTTTTTAACAATTTCACTCAAATTACCGTACTCGGTAAAGGGCGCGACTTTAAGCACTTGCATGTTTTCGATTTCTTGCACGCCAACATCGGCATATTTTACCAGTAAATTTTTCAGTACTGCTTGTGCAGTATCGGAATATTTAGTGAAGTAATTGCGCTTTTGCACGTTATTTACCCGTTCTGCACGAGTGAGTGGCGGCTGGTCGTAAACCACATGGCAAATCATGTCGAAGGGATCCATGTCTTTGCCGACTTCATCTTCTAAAGCCGACCAAATAATGCCCTCTAGCGCGAGCTCATCGATAATGGCTTGTTTACGATCGGACTCGTTCCAACGCTTTACGAACTCGTCGAGTGAGCTGAATTGTTTGGCCATGGTTTTGCGGGTGTAATCTTTAAATGATTCGGTGACTAACTTGCCGTCACTGTCGTAATACTGCACTCGCTCAGCCACTTTGCTGACGGTGACGCCAGACACGCGATACTTGTTTATTTTACGGGTCTCGCCATCATCCCATTCATTATCAAAGCTGCCATCACCTTGAGGTTCATTGATAGTGTCAGTTTGATTGCTATCTTCATCATCATCTGGATGTTCGCCTTGAATATCGGCCCCATCAGCCCCAGCAAATTCATCATCAGACGCATCAATATCGATGTTCTCATCTTCGATATCTTCGGGGGTAACTTTGATGATTTTTTCTGGTGTACCGTCAAAGCGTTCATCGG
Source organism: Shewanella aestuarii (assembly GCF_014647215.1). Lineage (GTDB taxonomy): Bacteria > Pseudomonadota > Gammaproteobacteria > Enterobacterales > Shewanellaceae > Shewanella > Shewanella aestuarii. Next base: position 535,420 of record NZ_BMOT01000001.1, on the reverse strand, counting down.
CAAACAGTTCAGTGGCTTTTTTAAAATCTAAAATGGTAAACCAGAGTTTGCCGTATCTGTCATCGATGCGGGTTCCACGGCCAATAATTTGTTTAAACTTGGTCATCGACTGAATGTTTTGATCCAGTACCACTAGCTTACAGGTTTTGGCGTCTACGCCTGTGGACATTAACTCGGATGTGGTGGCGATTACCGGATAAGCTTTCTTAGGATTGATGAAATTATCAAGCTGGGCTTTACCCAGTTCATCATCACCGGTGATTTTCATGACGTACTTTTCGTTTTTAGCCATCTGCTCAGGATTGAGATTAGCTAGTGCACGGCGCATACGGTCTGCGTGGTCAATATCGTTACAAAACACAATGGTTTTGGCCATAGGATCGGTACGTTTAAGATAGTTAGTGATGGTTTCGGCAACAAGCTGAGTGCGTTCATCTATCACCATAGTGCGGTCGAAATCTTTCTGGTTGTAGATCCGGTCTTCAATCACTTCGCCATTGTTATCTATTTGGCCTTTTGTGGGTCGCCAGCCTTGTAAATCAACATCGATATCGACACGCACCACTTTATAGGGGGCTAAAAAGCCATCTTCAATGCCTTCTTTAAGGGAATAGGTATAAACCGGCTCACCAAAATAATCCGTGTTAGAGACTTCATCAGTTTCTTTAGGCGTTGCCGTAAGGCCAACCTGGGCAGCGCTTTTAAAATACTCAAGAATTTCTCGCCAGGCACTGTCTTCTGAGGCACTGCCACGATGACACTCGTCGATAATGATTAGGTCGAAAAAGTCTGGGTCGACTTGTTTAAAGGCTTTTTGGCTTGCTTCTGGACCGGTTAATGCTTGATAAAGCGCTAAATGAATTTCATATGCAGGATCAACCGTACGCCCAGTAATTTTGGTCATTGAGGGGCCAAAGGGCTGAAAATCATTAATGCGAGTTTGATCAACCAGGATATTACGGTCGGCTAAAAACAAGATGCGTTTTTTAGCGCGGGACTTCCATAAACGCCATATGATTTGAAATGCGGTGTAGGTTTTACCGGTACCGGTCGCCATAACAAGTAAGACTCGGTCTTTGCCAGATGAAATGGCTTCGATGGTTTTATTGATGGCTTGAAGTTGATAATAGCGCGGATGCTTACCCGTGCCATCATCATGATATTCTTGATTGATAATCGGTAGCTGAGCCTCGGTGTAGCCTTTCCAAATACAATATTTAGTCCAAAGCTCTTGTGGTGACGGGAAGTCTTCTAGCCGGATTTCAGTTTCAAGGTGATGAGTATCAGCAGTCTCTGGATTGTTTGTCACAGCATGGGTTTTATCATGAAAGATAAAACCATCACCGTTAGAGGCAAAGATAAAAGGTACATCGAGCAGACGAGCATAATCAAGCGCCTGTTGCATGCCCTTACCCACTTCATGCTTATTGGCTTTCGCCTCAATCACAGCAAGTGGCATGCTGGGTTTGTGATACAGCACAATATCAGCAGACTTAACCGTTTTCCGCACGCCCATTTGGCCGCGCACTATCACTTTACCGTCGCGTAACTTCACTTCCTGGCGAATTTGCGACATATCATTCCAGCCCGCTTGTTTAATGGCTGGCATGATGAATTTGCTAATGATATCGGTTTCGGAAAGCTTGGCTTTATTGATGCTCATATGAAATCTAGGTCCTTCTAGCATAACAACAAATTGCAATTGAGATTAGTTTGCCACAAAATAGCTCAAACACCAATGATTACATGCAGATACAAAGACTTAAATCTAATAAAAAGGTTCAGGCACTAACAACACTGAGAGAGCACCTGAATTTATGACCATTGAGATAAACTTGGGATTAGAAGCGGTATCCTGTGCAAAATAACGAGCTAAAGCTAAGATAAAATCATCGGATTCAAACAGGTGAGGTGGAAAATCATCAATAAATGTTGAATGCCAAAAGCAGTCTTCTCGACTGACAGTCGGTACGCCTTGTTGTTTTTTAGCAGGCTTTCTATACAGATAAACTTCTAGGACTTGCTGGTATGCAAATTCTTCATTTTGAGAGGCTTTGAATTGCGAAAAAAGCTTTTCAAAGTAATTCTGTTTGCGGTCTAACATCAAGGAATCCATTCACAATATTATTAGGTAAAAATATCAAATAATTGCCTTATTCATTAGGCATATCTGAAAAGAGGCAAATTAAGTCAATTCCTTAGTTACTTTTGCATCGCACTAAAGCTATGTTAACACTAGAAATTAAGAGCTCGGACTCATTTACTTTATGTTTATAAATACATATACTTCTAAAAAATAAAAAAGACAAATTTTCCCTTTATATCAGAGTATTACATTTATAACTGTTATGCGTTTAAAGTCTAAAAGTTTGAGAATTTAACGATTCTGAATGAGACAAATTTTTCTAAGTCTTTGATTTACCGTATACGCTAAAGTCATTTCATATGAGAAGCCACATGTAATTAGCACTTTAACGCTGGATCCCTTTGTTGGGATTTGGTTTGAACAATTCTGCCATTTGATGGCTGAAAACTGACATTATTTGCATATGCTAATAACGCGACGCTACGTGCGCGGTTTCTAGGTTATCCCTAGAAAGATTAATAGAATTCACTAAGCGAACTTTCAAGATGTACGCAAAAGTCATTTCATATGAAAAACCACATGTGACCTTTGTCACTCAATTTCAGCCTTAATGCATCCGCGATGTGTTATCAATAACGTTATGGTACTGACACCTTGTTGTTAGCGGCTCAAGGCATTCAAGATTCCCATGCCAGCGTGAAATTCCCAATTTAAATGGCAAAAAATATGACCTTATGTCTGTTGCCATTTGTATCTAGTATGTTAAGTCTCTGCATTTATGGGATAATGACTTAACTATCTACTAAGTGGCTTCAATTAACATTACTTTTGCGCCACCGAGTTAAGGACAACTTATGCAGCTTCGCTTCATCATTACCTTAGGGTTAATTTCTCTATTACCATTAAGTCTGCATTGCGACGCTAAAAAATCACTATTACAAAGTAATGCTTTCCCTTTAAATACTACAGAAGCATCCAATGCCATAAATTCACGGATTAACCTAATAAAGATGGCTACCACAAAGGCTATCGATCAATCATTATTGCCATTTAGTGGTAGTGTGATCTTGTTAGATAATGGTGATCCTGTATTGGCATTGCAAAAAGGCGATGAGATTATTGCTGAACCGAGTTTTGTAATAGCATCACTCTCCAAACAGATCACTGCTACGTTGATTTTACAAGCGGTTGATGCGGGCAAACTAAATTTAAACCGCTCACTGAATAATTATCTTTTTGCTGATGTAATTTCGAATACAAGTCATCTTGATCTGGAGACTAAAGCAGGCCCTATTTCCCCTATTCCCAATCGGTATGATGACAACATTTCCATACATCATCTATTGAGTCACACTTCAGGCGTAGCTGAGTTAGGCAAACCGAATCGATTTGAACCTGGAAGCCAATTTGAATATTCAAACTTTGGTTATGCTTTGTTAGGTGAGTTGCTCGAAAAGGTTAATCAACAATCATTTTCTAGTCAGATTGCACAATTTGCTCAGGTTAATCACCTCAGTGCACTTTATGCTGAAGTTGGCAGTATTGATGCAATTCGTGTGCGATTACCTACACTTGCTATAGGGTTAAATGAATCAGATACATTAATTCCGTCTAATATCGTCATTGATGAGTCATTACTTCCTGCTGGCGGCTTGATTGCATCAGCAAAGGCTTTTGCATCATTTCAGCACAGATTACACAATGGAGATTTTATCAGCCCAGAAAGCTATCAACTTATGACTCACTCTCATACAAGTATTAAATTTTTATGGCCTGATATGAGCTACGGTTATGGACTGAGAATTAATCGACAAGATGGCATTACAGAGTATAGCCATACGGGCTACTTACCAGGCTACATGTCAATGTCACTTCACTATCCTGAGTTTAATTTAGATCTGGTTATGTTAGAAAACATATCTTTGAATCTTAACGACCTCAGTCGCGTCTTTCAACTCCATAACCAAATACGCCAAATCATTCGTGAACAGTTACTTGTTAGCAAATAGTAAGCTCTTTTTTAGCATCTAAGCTTTGCGTTATTGAATACAAATTAGTCGTATAGGGCTAGATTGTGTTTATGCCAGCTGTATTGGTAAAGTGATAAATTGTACATCCATCATCACTATGTATCAAAGCTTGTGCCTTTAGCATTTAATGGCAGGAATTGACTGCCATTGGGTTGTGTATTGCGGGGTGAGCAGTTCTCGGCGCATGGCCCATTTCTGTTCAATACCTTGAGCCGCTAAAAACAAGGTGTCTGTACCATAACGTTGATTGATACCATCTAGCGCATGCATTAAGGCTGGATTAGCCTTAGGTGGATGAAATAAATCCAGTTGTACGTGTTTTTGGCTGGTTAAATTAATTAACCCTACGCCTATTTTGTAATAACGTACACCTAGCCTAAATAGTTTAGGCGCCGCTTCTGCCATCGCCTTGGTTAACTCTGCAGTACAATGAGTCGGGCAAGCAAAATAAACCAACACTTTAACGCTAACGGGATGCTCATCATAGGGAGAATTATTAGCAAATAGCATCATGGTTTTACAATGTGAACCCTGCTGACGTGCTTTTGCCGCAGCAATAGCAACATGTTTACTTAAGGCTTGCAGTAATGAGTCATAATCAACAATACGTTCACCGACACTGCGGGTTGAAAAGATTTGCTGCTTATCTGCCCTCGCCTCATCCCATACTTTACATGCTTGGCCATTTAACTCACGCACAGTGCGTTCAATTTCAATGCTGAATTGCTTACGGGCTAATCCACTTGGCATGTTCGCTAGCTCAAAAGCGGTATTGATATTCATTAGGGCTAATTTTTTACTCATACGTCGACCAATGCCCCATACATCACCGACTTCCATCGACTCTAATATGGATACTCGCTTTTGTTCGTTATCTATAACGCAAACACCTTGGTAACCTGCGAGTTTTTTAGCCGCATGATTGGCAACTTTAGCTAGGGTTAATGTTGCCCCTATACCGACACAAACAGGCAACCTTGCTTCTTTCCAAACGGCTTGGCGGATGAGATGTCCCTGAGTGTGTAAACATGGAATAGCTGGATAAGAGTGCTTAAAGGATAAGAAACTTTCATCAATTGAATATACGTGCTGATCTGGAGCAAAACGGCCAATAATATTCATCATTTTCATGGATAAATCGGCATAGAGTTCATAATTACTAGAGCAAACAATCACGCCCTGTTTGGTGCATAAGTCTTTTACTTGAAAATAAGGTGCAAACTTAGGCACGCCAAGTTCTTTAGCTTGACGGTTTGCTGCAACGATACAACCGTCGTTATTGCTTAATACAATGAGAGGTTTTCCACGCCAATCGGGGCGAAAAACCTGCTCAGCACTGCAGTAAAATGAGTTGGCATCAACTAAGGCAAACATAGCTTGCTACTTAAATTTGTGTTGTTAGCAAAGGGCTTTGACGATGACAACGAATAGAACGGATCACCACCCCCTCTATATTGAATGAGTCATAGGCATTAATCACCTGCGGTTGATGCATTTCATTAGATGAAAGCAACATTCGGCGGTGCTTATCTAGAATTTTACAGACAAACTCACCATTAAAATTAGCCACGATCACATCACCATGACGTGCGGTTTCATGTCGATCTACAATTAATAGATCGCCATAAAAAATACCGCATCCCTGCATTGAATCTCCCTTAGCAATACCGATAAATGTTGCATTAGGATGTTCAACAAGCAGCTCATCTAAGCTTAAAGATAATTGCAAATACTCAGCTGCGGGCGATTCAAAACCGGTAATCCCCGCACTGGCATGGATAGGAATAATACGCATAACCACAACCACTGTTTTTATATACAGTAATTTTAGGGTGTTTTAGTTTTTTTGCAAAGTTTTTCGTTGTATATTGGCATAAAGTATTTAGTGTGTGAGCGAAGCTTTGATCACCGCATAAAAATGGCAACTTAAATTATCGCTGACTCGCATTAAGGTTTTAAGGCGCTTAATGAATAAACTAATGGCATCGGGATGTCATTTTTTATCAGCTGATAACGCGGCGTGGAATGACTGTTATCTTGAGTCAGTTCAGCAAAGCAGTTGTAAGGGCTATAATCGAACTCATTGAAATGTTTTAGTTGTAATCCCGCAGACAGTAACGCATTAATCACGTCACTAATTGGATGAGTCCAGGTGATAATGGTGTGTTTTTCGCCAGTACAGTTTTCAGTATAAGTACTCTCTTGCTCTACATCTGGCTGCTGACGATGAAAATAAGGGTAGCCTTCAAAAACATCGTGAAATGGATGAAATTCAGCCATGTAAAACGTACCACCAGATCTTAAACTGTTAGCAATCGTTTGAGCCCATAGTGATAGGTTTGGCAGCCAGCAAATTACGCCAAAAGACGTAAACACAATATCAAAATCGGCTTTAGCCGTCTGACCAAATTCACAAACGTCCTGACAAACAAATTTAGCATTTAACTGAGTTTCAGTGGCTAATGCATTGGCTTTATCAATTGCCTTATCGGATAAATCGACACCGGTAACTATCGCTCCTTTTCTTGCAAACGAAAGGCTATCAAGACCAAAGTGACACTGTAAATGCAACAACCTTTTACCATTCACGTCACCCAACTCTGCGGTTTCGATTTCAGTTAACGATGATGTGCCCAGTAAGAAATTGTCAATATCGTAAAACTTGGATGCAACATGAATGTCAGTTCGCGCATTCCAAGACTGCTTATTGACTGTGAGGTAGTCTTTACATAAATCCATTCGACTTTTTCCTATAAAAAAACCGAGCTGTTGCTCGGTTTAATAATGTAAAAATACATGCTTTCTCGTCATCGGTATCGGTGAAATTAATGCTTAATGCAAAAACGTATTATTTAACCGTAATTTCAATATATTGAAGATAACATGATGCGAGTACTCAAGTTTAATCATATTAACGGTTAAGTGTAAACTTACTGACAATATTTGACATAGCACTAGCGTCATTGAGTAATTGATCATTCAGCTCTGATATTTGTTGCGCTGTTTCTCGAGTATGTTGGTATATTTCACTGATTTTAAGTGCATTACGATTTACCTCTTCAGCAACCGCTGACTGCTCATGGGTCGAAGTGGCAATTTGCTCGTTCATGCTATCGATCACACCAACATGTGTAACAATCAAATTAAGTTCTTTGCCAGCATGCACAGCTTCCTCAACACTTTGCTGCGCCTGAGTTCGACCGCGTTCCATTGCTTGAACCGCGAGTGCTGCGCCAGATTTCAGTTTGTCTGTCATGCATTTAATGTCTTCTGTCGACTTTTGCGAACGTTGAGCTAATGTTCTTACTTCATCAGCAACCACGGCAAAACCCCTGCCTTGTTCACCAGCTCTTGCGGCTTCAATTGCTGCATTAAGGGCAAGTAAGTTGGTTTGCTCTGCAATTGAACTGATCACATCTAATAGGGCGACGATATCCTGAACATCCTTATCTAAGGTTTGAATCGCTTCAGCTGCATCACCAATTTCAACCGCTAAGGTTTTAATCGCATTACTGGTTTTGCTGACGTCACTGTTACCCGTTTTAGCTTCGGAATTAGCTTGAGCTGAAGCTTCGGAGGCTTGCACCGCATTGGCGGCAATTTGGGTAACTGTCGCGCTCATTTCTGTCATTGCCGATGCGACTTGTTCCGCTTCTGCTGAACCTTGAGATACATCATTTTGCATAGAGTGAGTAAAGCCATTCATGGTTTCTACAGCATTGACAAGCGTAATGGCATTTTTTCTGACTTGATAAATGATGGTTTCAAACTCATTCATCATGCTGTTAAAAGAAGATGCTAATTGACCGAACTCATCGGAAGTTTGATGCTCAATCCGAGAGGTTAAATCAAAATTAGCGCCCACATGGGTAATAGTTTTTTGCACTTTGCGTAAGCTAACATGCAAATATTTTGAAATACTCATAGTGATCGAGATAACAAAGGACAGTGCAATAATTAACGCGACTAGCGAGGTCAACATATGCTGAGAAGCATTATCAAGCTTCGATTGCGAAGATTGATGCAGCATTTCCGTTAGCTGATTTTCAATATCCTTTAAGCCATTAATTCGTGCCGAAGAGGTTTTGAACCAAGCTTCAGGTGACTGTTGTGAAATTTTGCTTGGTTCTTGTGAAAAAGCAATTTCGCGCATGTCGTCAACATCGGTAAATGCACTTGTATTTAACGCGCGTTGATATAATTGCGCTTCATCTGGCATAGCAGATGCTAGAAAGCGCTCAGCATAAGTGTTTTGTTCAGCCACTAAGGTAATAAATTTGCGATACATGCCCGGTTTAAACCCTGGCTGGCCAAAAGTGGAGCTTAATACTGCCCTTTCTATGCCTGCGCGCTCTTTAGCTTGTAAAAAAGAAGCGAATGATTTTAACCTTAACGCGAGCTCACTGATTTGGGTTTCGGTTGCTGCATCATCCACCATAGATAAAAGTAATGTATTCATTAAGGTGTAATATTTCACTTCTTCAGCCACTGAAATACTGAGTGAATCAACTGAGTCTCTCATCGAATTAAGCTGAGTTAACGCTTGTGAAACTTGATTGAGTTTTGCATTGAAAACCTGTGGCAACTCAACATTGGCAATGAAATTGTTAAATTGCTGCATTTGTTGATTGGTTAATTGGCGTTGTTGGGGCAAATTATCTTTAAACGCATTACCTTGTGAACCGATAAAACCCGCACTCATGCCACGTTCTTTTTGCAGTTCATGTACAAAAGCGCTGTTGGTGACTGCGAGCTCTGTTAACGACATGATAAGCGTTAACTGTTGGCGAGTTTGATATTTATTATGAACAAACATGCCGCCATAAATAATGGATATGAATAAAGGGGGAAGCGCTAGTAATGCAAGCTTTTGAAAAATTGTAAGGTTACCAATCCATTGCCAATTCATATATATCCCTATTTTTAACACGTGTTTATTCTTTTTAATAATAAACTATATCGGACTAAGCGCGAAAAAACTAAAGTGTGACAGCCCAAAATAATCAAATATTTGTGAGTTCTGTCATGTATTTAGGCTAATTTTAAACAGAAGTCGATGATTAACTGCGGCCATTCATCAACATCAGCCATATTCTTTGCTTGATGCAATTCAGAGGAAGGTAGCAATGACGCTAAGGTTTTAGCTGAGGATAACGGATGATTTACATCATTATCCCAAGCAAGGATTAAGCAAGGAATGTGTAATTGCGAAAGCTGCTCATGGGAGGGCAAATCATTTTCTGCTGCAGCTAAGAATATAGACTCAAGACTTGAACGCTTCATACTTTTTAAACCGTCTAACATGCCAAGAACACTGTGTTTATGTGCCTCAATGAGCCAAGGCGGTAGCATTCTATCAATATGATTGGCGTTGATCTTTGCCAGCCCTTTTCCACCAAGAATTTTTGCAGCTTTAGCGACTTTAATATAGTAATCGTGTTGTGAAGCTCTTAATTTCCAGGCCGTGGGAGGATTCATTAAAATGAGTCCTTTGACTTTGTCGGGGTGGTTCAATGCCGTAAATAAACTGCTGGCGCACCCCATTGACTGGCCACCTAATATTACGGTTTGATCTCCCAGTACCGCAGATATTAATTGTTCTATGTTAGTCGCAAGATTAGTCCATAGATAATCAGTTTTGTTATTTGATGATGCAGAAAGACCATGACCACAAGCATCATATCTGAGTAAAGTCAGCTTTTTGGGAAAACGATGCCAGGCATATATCCCTAAAGCGTCCTCGCTTTGCATACAAGCTAATAAACCATGAGACCAAACAAGAGGCGAACCGAATCCAGTGGATCGATAATTAAATTTATTAATATCAAACGACTGTGGCATGAAGGCCTCCTTTACTTAAAATTAGCCGATCATTGTCAGCCTGTTATTATTTCGATGAGGCGAGAAATAAACGCTTCAACGGCATCTTGGTCATCAAACTTAAAAGCTAAACCGTAATGGACTTCTGAAACCCCTTTATTACGGCGTGTTGGGAAACGTGTCATTTGTGCATTATGATGATAATCATATTTTGCATGCACACCATTAAGGGTAGCTAATTCGCCAGAAAAAACCTCAAAAGCGGGTCTAATTATCAATAAAGGCGTTTTAGCTTCTTGATGTAAATAAACCGCTTCTTTTAACTCAGGTAGCATAAATTCGGTGACATTCTTAATATTAAAATTACTTCGACAAAGCATTTTTGTCATAGTTTGAACAACTTGCTCGTGAGTTAAGCTCATAATGATCTCTGATGATTAGTAATGAATTGAGTCTACATCCCTGAAAACAAAAAGCCCCGAACTTTCGTTCAGGGCTTAGTTATTTTTAAATATTGTAATTAACCTTCGATGCCTTTGCTTGCAAGGAACTCATCATAAGTTCCTTTAAAGTCATTAATTCCGTTTGCAGTAATTTCAATAATACGCGTAGCCAAAGAAGACACAAATGCGCGGTCGTGAGATACGAATATTAATGTACCTTCGTAAAGCTCTAATGCATTATTCAGTGACTCAATCGATTCCATGTCCATGTGGTTGGTCGGTTCATCAAGCAATAAAATATTAGGTTTTTGCATGATGAGCTTGCCGAAATACATACGGCCTTTTTCACCACCAGATAATACTTTAACTGACTTTTTAATATCATCAGACCCAAATAACATACGACCTAAAATGCCACGCACTGATTGATCGTCATCATTTTCTTTACGCCACTGACTCATCCATTCAAACAAGGTCATGTCATTGGCAAAATCAGACTCATGATCCTGCGCGTAGTAGCCAATATTTGAGTTTTCAGACCATTGGATTGTCCCTTCATCCTGTGGGATATCGTGTACTAAGGTCCGTAGTAATGTTGTTTTACCTATACCGTTTTCACCCAAAATGGCAATGCGCTCACCGACTTCAACCATAAGGTTTAAGTTACTGAATAATGGCGCATCATAACCTTTAGCAAGGTTTTCAACGACTAAAGCATTACGGAATAATTTCTTTTCTTGCTCGAAGCGAATAAACGGATTGACACGGCTTGAAGCTTTAATCTCATCAAGTTTGATTTTGTCAATTTGCTTAGCACGAGAAGTTGCCTGCTTTGCTTTCGAAGCGTTAGCAGAGAAGCGCGCTACGAAGGTTTGTAATTCAGCTATCTGAGCTTTTTTCTTAGCATTATCAGATTGCAAACGTTCACGCGCTTGCTGCGCCGCCATCATGTATTCATCATAGTTACCAGGATAAACGCGTAAAGCGCCGTAATCTAGATCAGCCATGTGGGTACAAACTGAGTTGAGGAAATAACGGTCATGCGAAATGATGATCATGGTGCTATTACGTTGGTTCAACATGTCTTGTAACCAACGAATGGTATCGATATCCAAGTTGTTGGTTGGTTCATCAAGAAGCAGTAGATCTGGATCAGAAAATAGCGCTTGAGCCAACAATACACGTAATTTGAAACCTGGTGCGATTTCACTCATTAAACCAAAATGCTGATCAGTACCGATACCCACGCCTAAGAGTAAATCTCCCGCACGTGATTCAGCTGTGTAGCCATCCATTTCGGCAAACTCCATTTCGAGCTCAGCCACTTTAATGCCATCTTCCTCACTCATTTCTGGAAGTGAGTAAATACGATCGCGCTCAAGTTTAACTTTCCATAGCTCACGGTGACCCATAATAACCGTATCAACTACCGAGAAAGACTCATAAGCAAATTGATCCTGGTTCAATTTACCCATACGCTCATTAACATCTAATGATACGTTGCCGCTTGATGGCTCTAGATCACCAGCAAGAATTTTCATAAAGGTGGATTTACCACAACCATTTGCGCCAATTAAACCGTAGCGATTACCGCCACCAAATTTAACAGAGATGTTTTCAAACAGTGGCTTTGCGCCAAACTGCATTGTGATATTAGCTGTAGTAATCAAAATGAAATTCCAAATCGGGTTGTCTGCGAATGCCGTACTTTAGCAAGCATAGTTGACAAAATAATGACCTGCACCATGCAAGGCATAGACAAAAAAGTATTAAAACAGAGCAAAAATAAGCGCTGTATTATAGAGATTTTTACAGGGTGTATCAACCAAAAGCCCTGTATTAGCAATAAACAATGCAATTATTATTCAGAGAAATGAATGTATAACGAAATACTGGTGACACATTGGATACAACACTAAAGCAAGTACATTTTGCTTTAGTGTTGCAATAGGTCTGTGTTCTTTGCTGGTTGAATTTTGTTCGAGTTAAAACGTTTTATTGAGGCCGTGGGTTGAACCCTGCCATCTAAGCAACTCTGTATTCACAAAGATGCATTCAACAAATAGTAAGAGTTTCTTGCTGAACCCTTCCCTGTAAAATAACCTTTTAAAGCTCAACAGGCCCAAAAACGCTTACTTTAAATAATCAATGATATAGTCAAACGCCCCAGTGATCGCAGCAACCTGAGCATCATTACATTGCTTAATTGTCACTAAGGGACTGTCTGGGTATACCTCTGTGGTGGTATTGAATTGGTTATTAGTCATTCCAGCACATAATCCCAATTTCTTAGTTGGATAATTGATTACCCCAAACTGTTCTATGGCAACACCAATTAATTCACCGTCATCGTCAGGTGCTATATGGGTAACTTTTTCAACAGATTCAATGATAGCTTTTTGAAATTCAGGGCTTGGGTTATCAGAATCACCGACTAGGTAAAAACCATCTGGAATAATCCCCTTTTCATAGTGTTTACCATCTCGTGCAGATAGTGCTGGACGAAACTCTAGCTCATCAGTGTCTGTAGTCTCGTGCAAGTCAATATGAGCATAAATATCACCCAGAGTGGCGACAAAGGACATTAATGCTGCGGATTCATTGGCTGGGCTATTGGCATAAAATGAACGATTTGGATCTACTGCATAAGGGTTCCAACGATTAATCGTTTCATATCCCCAAGGGCTAACACAGGGCGCGACAACAATATTAAAGAAAGTCTGATAAGAGGCTGCTTTAGTCTTTAAAAATTGGATTGCACCATGCACACCACTGGTTTCGTAACCATGTACTCCGCCGGTAACCAAAATTGTTTTTTTATTGCTATCCCACTGTTTAGATTTGAATGCAAATAGTGGATATTTCACAGGATCAAAATCAAGCGAGCCGTAATTGACCTGCTCAAATACATCATTTAAATCAGATAACTGACTAACCACTTCATCTTGATAACTACGTTTGATTGTCACTTGCGCTAACCACTGCGCCTTGTGTTGTTCATTCCATGGTTGTCCAGGAGTTCCTATTGGAAAATAAACGTCTTGTGTCATAAATACTCGGCCCTTGATGCAATAATTTCTATTTGATGCAATGAATATTAACTGATTGAATATTTGATATCTATTCATCAGGGTTTAAAGCATTCATAAATGCTGTAAACGGCTTATAATTAAGCAGCTTATATAGTTTTTATGACTATTTCATATAGTAAACAACAATTTGCCATTATAACTCTCGATGATACTATTGAGAAAACGGTCACCTTGGTAAGGAACACCTTTTGAGAATAAAGAACCAGAACAAACTACAGCGTTTTGGAGAATTGCAACAAGCCCGTGTGATCGCCTTGTTCTCACTAGTAGGTCTGTCAATAACCTTTTTGATGATGTGTTTTGCGCTGTTAAACAATGACACGCCCCTTGCCTTGTGCTTACTTAGCGCAAGCGCGATTTATGGGTTAGCATTTTATTGGGTTAAAAATAAAGGCAAGGTCAAACTCAGTTCTTATATCATCATTTATTCACTTTATATTTTAATGTTGTACCTTGTTTACACCGGTGGAGTGGCTTCCACTGGCCCCTTATGGATTTTTATTGTTCCACCTGTATCTTTGTATGTTCATGGTTTAAAAAAGGGGCTGCTTAATATTGCCATTTTTGTGTCATTGACTTGTTTAATTATGTTTTTTCCACACTCAGTTTACGCCCAAGACATTTACCCTTTTGAATTTAAATTACGTTTACTTTACTCATTTTTAACCATCAGTTTTTTATCCGCTTTATATGAGTTTTCTCGCAATGAATTGTACAACAATGCCCTAGAATTGAATCAAAAGTTACATAAATTAGCGCATTTTGACGAATTAACTGGATTACATAATCGTCGAGATGCGCAACTTAAATTGAATCAAAATATCGCCGTGTTTAACCCTGAACAGCGATTTTCGATTTTATTATGTGATATCGATTACTTTAAGCTTGTAAACGATAAATATGGCCATGGTGCGGGTGATTTAGTGCTGGTTAAAATATCTGAAGTATTTCAAAGAACAAAAAATCAAACTGATTATGTTTCACGTTGGGGCGGTGAAGAGTTTTTATTTATTTTGCCGCAGACTGATCAGATAGAGGCTTTTGAAGTGGCTGAGCGATTGAGGAGTGCTGTATTTGAACAATCTGTGAGTCTAGATGATGAAGACATTAAGGTCACAATCAGTATTGGGGTTAAAGAGTATCATATGGGACTGTCAGTTGATCAGCTAATTAATGATGCCGATAAAGCGCTTTATGAAGCCAAAAAATTAGGCAGAAATCGATCGATTTCTGCTGCGTAATTTTAGTCACTAAAACGTTATTCTTGATAATATTTGACGCAGTTTCTGCCATCAGATTTAGCCAAATATAATTGTTTATCCGCCCTTGCTAGTAATGTATCGAGATCATCTCCCGTTTTAAACTTAGCCACTCCAATAGATACGGTAATATGACCTAAATTTTGCTTGGTTTCTTTGCCAATAGTGAGCTGCTTGGCACATACCCGTTCACGTAGCTTTTCTGCCACTGTCAATGCGTCAGCTATTTTAGTGTCTGGAAGCATAATAATAAATTCTTCACCGCCGTAACGGGCGACAAAGTCATCACCTTTAACGGCGTTCTTTAGCGCTAAAGCCACATAAGCTAACACTTTATCGCCAATTAGATGGCCGTAGGTATCATTAAAAATTTTAAAATGATCAATATCAATTAATAATAAACAGCAATCAACCTGTGCATCTTGAAAACGTGTAAGTTGCTCTAAGGCAAAAGCTTCATAGGCTCTGCGGTTATTTAAAGATGTTAACTCATCGGTCATAGCGACTTTACTTAAATTATCCATTTCATCTTTAAGATTAAATAGTTCCTCACTAAGTGCTGATAAATCGGTTTTCATTTTTGCATTGGTGGCTATGACTTGGTCGACTTCTGCGACTAAATTAAATACCAACCCACTCAGTTCTTCTGCTGTGGGGTTTTGCTGCAATTGGCTGCCAAACTGGTGTAGGTTTTCACCAAAGGAACTTGTCCCTTCGGTTACCTCTTCAATTTTGTTAAATAAGCTTTTTATTAGAATTTGAGTTTCAATTTGAACATTTTCAATGATTTCAGGGCTACGCTCTTCAATAAAACGATTATAAAGTCCGGCATTTACACTAGGGGTAAACACAACTTGATTGGCAATCAGTCCATCGATGGCGCGTTTTAAATTTAAGTTTGTTTCAGCAAAGTAATCATACCAGATGGCATAGTTTTCTGGGGTAATAGGAATATCAAGATCTGTCATTTTAGGCACGGCCAATCTTAATATGTCAGCAGTTTGTTCTATGTTTTGGTTATGTTGCATCATCAAGGACTACCTAAGAATATCTATTGTCATGTTAAATCTTGTCACTATGTTATGTCATACTTGTTACAGGAAAACAAATGTTTACCTGTTATATGTTAGTGCTAATTTGCGTATTTATCGCAAAATAATAAACAAAATCAAGTTGAGAAGTTTTTTTAGAATTTTTAACCCTATTCAATAAAAATTACGTTTACACTTATCGTTACAGAATTACATCATTTAAAAGTCTTTAAAAATTAAGGCTTTCAACAGAGGTTTTTATGATTAAAACATCCCGTTTAATGGCTGCTTTTATCGGTTTTGGTTTTGCAGTCTCAGGAAGTGCAATGGCAACAAGTCCTATCAAACAGAATGAACTGAATACTCCATCAATTCAAACAGGGGTATTTACTGCTAGTCAACCAAGTACTTCGCAACAAATAAAAATGTTCCCTGTTGCTGAAACTGGTATGCAACAACACGTGATTACGCTTAAGAAATTAGCGAATGAAGACGATTTTCTAATCGAGATTCAAATCGGCCAAAATAAACTGGTTGATTGTAATCGACATAAATTGATGGGTGATTTGCAAAAAATCACTCTTGAAGGATGGGGATATGATTATTATAAAGTCGATAAGATCATGTCTGGACCAAGCACTATGATGATGTGCACCGAACCTAAAACAACTCAATTTGTTATGTTAGGGGAAAGTATCAAGGTTAAGTACGACAGTCGTTTACCCAAAATATATTATTTACCGGAAAATACTGAATTGCGATATAGAGTTTGGCGCGCGGAATCCCCATTCAATTTTAGCAAATAATATGTGTTTTTTCTTACGCTCGGTTGCACGCCGAGCTTAAGTTTATCGCTAAACTAATATCTTCTGATCCGCACCACTTGCATGGTTTCAACTTTAAAGCCTGCAATAACCTCTTCTTTTGGATAATAGGTTAAATTGACTTTTTGTCCGGTTAGATTTTTATATTTTTTATTACGGCGATACTTAAAAGGTACATCATAACCTTTAACCATTAATGTTTGTAAAAACCATTCACCTTGCTCTCGCTGGGTGTGCGATTCAACTGTAACCCCATCACTGTGGATTAGATTGGAATGTTTTTTTAATAATTCATCACTGTCAGTTATCATTTATCCTCCAAAGTGTTTATTGCATTTGCGATATCTTGATAACGCCATTCATTTAACGCCCCGTGCCCAGCTAAATTATTAACTTTCAACCGAGCAAATATCGGCACACTCATACCCGCTAAAAACTTAATAATTGTAGTATGGGTTAAAGTAATATTTTTACTGGCAACGTGTTGTTTTAATTCATCTATGTATTGTCTAAGTTTAGCATCATCAATAACTTGTTTAATCTGAGTTATGGGTAATTTTGCTGTTCGACCATCGCAAACACTACAATGATGGCAATGAATAGGAGCATTTTTATCATCAAAATAACGGGCTAGGTTATTTGATAAACAAGACTCTAGCTCAAAAAAACGAACTAATTGGGCAATACGTTGTATTTCTTTAACTTCTTTGTCTTTAAAGTACCGCTGCATTTGTTCAGCAATTGCATGCTCAACAAGATTGACCATATTAACATGAAATACCTGAGTCATTTTTTTTGTTTCTAAAATAATCAGATCTTGCTCTGCTAAATATTCCAACGCGGCAACAATCTTAGCGCGAGGTTCTTGAGTCGCTTGATGTAAGCCATCAAAATCTAACTGTCCCCAGACTTTTTTAAACTGAGTATGTTGGAAAATTTGTTGTAAAAAGGCAGCTCTAGAACGATTAAAACGGCTAAGTAACTCTGATTTTTCGACTAAAAGTTGATACTTAAAATCGGCAAAATAGGCAAAGCTAGGTTCAAGGATGTTGTGCAGTTCCAGTTGTACTAATAAGGTTTTTAACGGCAAAGATTTGATATTACAAGCTTTTGAAAGTGCGAGTTCTTGCATCTCCCATTTTCCAGTTTGATCCGTTTCATGCCTAATAATGTTAAGTAAGGTTTGAATATCCTGCAAATCAGGTGTATCGGCATAAACGAAGTTTTCAATGGTGTTTAAACCGTCTAAATTCGCTAACGTAATACAGGTTGATGGCTGGCCGTCCCTGCCTGCTCGCCCAATCTCTTGGCTATAGTTCTCAATTGACTTAGGTATGTCATAATGAATAACAAAGCGAATGTCAGATTTATCAATACCCATCCCAAATGCAATGGTCGCAACAATTACTTGCACTTGATTGGACATAAATTGCTGTTGAATCATTTGTCTTGATTCTGTGTCCATTCCGGCATGGTAAGCACTGGCATTTATGCCCGCAGCTTTAAGGTGATCAGCAACATGCACTGCTGTTTGTTGAAGCGTTACATACACAATGCCACAGCCAGTTAAATGGCTAATATTGTTAACTAAAACATCATTTTTATTGGCTTGTTCCACTGGCTCGATTTGCAAATTCAGATTGCTACGATAAAAACCCGTTTGCACCACATGCTGCGGCTCAATATTAAATCGAGCACACATGTCCAATTTCACCTTTTTGGTTGCTGTAGCGGTAAGCAATAATACTTGCGGAATGGAAAAAGTACGACAAATCTGAGGTATTTTTAAATAGTCAGGCCTAAAATTATGCCCCCACTCAGAAATACAATGCGCTTCGTCAACCACAAGCTGAGAAACCGTAATTTGCGAAAGAAATTGTCTGAAACGCTCATTTTTAAAACGTTCAACAGACACCATCAGAATTTTACATTGGCCCTGTTTGACCAATTGCATCACAGTTTGAATTTGCTGTGGGGTCATGCTGGAGTCTATGCTTTCGGCTTGAATACCTTTGGACTTTAAAAATATTAGTTGATCTTGGATCAGTGCTAATAATGGAGAAATTACCAAGGTGACATGAGGTAAGTTGATTGCGCTAAGTTGATAACACAGCGACTTACCAGAACCGGTTGGAAATATCGCTAACGATGAATGACCGTCAATGACCTGTTGAATAGTGGCTAACTGCCCTTCCCTAAATGATTCAAAACCGAAGTGATGCAGTAATTGGAGTGATAATCTTGAATGCTCTTGGCGGTCGCTCATCGATTTTTCCTAGTCTTTTATACTACTGAGATGAAGGAAGTTTCCTCGCAATATATTTGTTAATAAGTTCAGTTAATTTGTCTTGAAAAAACTCTTCAAGTTGACTGAGTTCAGCATCACAGGCTTGTACGTATTTGATGGCTTTGTCTTTGGTTAACATTTTTCCCGCAAGGCTATATTGGGTTTCATCTAGATTTTTATCGAACCTTGGTGTTAGCTGCCATTGACAAATCTCGGCATTAAGTGATTGCAAAGCTTTTTGGGCTATATGACAAAATACTTCAATATGATCGATACCATCAGGTCCTAAACATCCTGGTTCTAATCGATATAGGATCACCAGCTTGTTACTAACACGATTTAGATCTCCATTGGTATAATCATTACTCATGGGTACATATCCTTGAATCATTGAATTTATGAGCAAACTTTATCTTAATGCTTCTGAAGATTAATCGCGAATTAATTAGCCAAATATAGTATTTATTTAGCTGCCTGAAGTGCATTTATAAACTGACTTTTAAATTGTTCAATGGGTGTGAGTGTTTCTTTGGCCCGTCGATTTCGGCCCAACAATGAAGATTCCACAAACAAATCAAACCATTTTTGTAATGCGATACCATTGAGAGGCTCACCGGCTGCCTCAATGGCTAATGCGGCAACTTCAGCAGTACCTAATTGAAATTCATGACTGCCTTTACGTAACGCATACGTGGCTAACATTTCAGGGGCGAAAGACAATACAGGCATCATCTGTAAATAAGGGCTTTTACGGTACATTTTGATAGCTTCACGCCAGCTGCCGTCTAACATCACCAACAAAGGACGTTTATTGTTTAATTGACTCTGGGAAACTTGATTCATAATCGTTTGCCCATTTTCGATATATTGTTCTGGAAAAATCAAATATGGTTGGTAAATATCACTTTCTAGCAAGGCTAGCATTTCCACTGCAGGCTCGGTTCTATTCCACAAAAATGCATGTGTGTCAGGAATTAAATCTGCAATTAATCGACCCGAGTTGGTGGGTTTTAATACTTCGTTATCATACATTATCAGCATAAAACTGAGTGATGAGTTCAGTGATTGACGTAGATGACAGGTGCAAAATTGAATGCCAAGTAAGCAAAAATCACAGCGAATCAGTTTTTTACCTCTGGCGCCGAAAGGTTTCGTTGAGAGTGATTTTCGATATTGATATAACTGGTGGACGGCGTGCAGTGGTGCTATTGACTTGTCAGTCATAACCTTGGCTCATGTAATGAAAAATCATCACCTTTAACAGTGATGATTTAAGAAAAATTATTAAGTCATTATAAAATACGTTTAAGTAAAAAGTCTGCTTTTAATCGCCGTATACGATTCATGATTTTTTGAACCGGTTGTGGATATGTTCGCAATGAATCTAATTGGCTGTAATGAAATAGCCGTTCAGTGTGTTGCAAAATATGCTCTTGTTCTTCAATAAACGACTGTTTCCAACTGCCCGACTCATCATGTAACAATAAGCCATTTTCAAGGTCAAGTGCCCAAGCTCTTGGGTTTAAATTTGAACCAGTTATCAAATGTTTTTTGTTATCACAGCTAATTCCTTTCAAGTGGTAGGAATTATGCTCATGTTTCCATAAATGAATATTGAGTAACCCCGACTCTATTGCCCATTGCTGACGTTTGGAAAATTTGCGTAATGATTGCTCGTACATATATGGTAATGCACCAATAGTAGAGAAATCTTTCTCGGGTGGAATATAGAAATCATTGGCCGTTTTATCGCCGACCACAATATCGACTTTAACCCCCTCTTTAAGCTTCTTAGTGATGACTTTTGATAAAGCCGCAGGGGGATTGAAGTAAGGAGTGCAAATAAAAAGATGTTTTGTTGCACTATCAACTAACTCAATAACAGTCTGGTTTAATAGATTATCTTTTTTTCCTAAGCCGATTAACGGTGTAACTCGATTGCCAGTTCGCGTTGAGGCAAACTCATATTTGGCTTGAGCTAAACGACTTTTAAAGCTGCGAATATCATTTTTTTCGCCAACAACTTCAGTTTCTGCAGGTTGGGTTAACGCCGCAACAGCCGGGTCATTGATGATAAACTCTTGGATCATGGTGCGCATACTTCTAGCAAGTTCCGCACTTTTGATCAAATGATAGCGATCAAAACGATATTTATTGCCCTGTTGCATATAGATATTATTAATACTCGCTCCGCTGTAAATCAAAGTATCATCTATGATAAACCCTTTTAAATGAAGGACTCCCATAAACTCACGTGACTTGACTGGTACCCCTAAAATATCAATAGGATATTTAGCCTCAGCGATGGCTTTGCGATACAATATATAATTACCACTGTCGCCCTTTTGACCAATTAAACCACGGCGAGCACGATGATAGTCAACAAGGACTTTGACATCTAATTCAGGATTGCACGCTTTAGCATCAAGCAATGCTTGCAGCACTTCTCTACCCGCTTCGTCATCTTCAAGATACAACGCCGCGATATAAATAGATTTTTTGGCTGAAGCAATCTGGGTCATTAACGTTTTTTTGAAATTTTCAGGTGTTAACAACCAACTTAGTGCATCGGGTGATAGTGAAATTCCACCTAGCTTATCCAGCAAGGCATCCTCCTTAAAAATGTTTACCATTGCGATAGTAACTTTCACGTTTCAAGGCGTGAAACATAACAGCGATATCATTTAATGAATCGTCCGCTGTTACAAGGATATCGCGAATAGCGCATTCGACAGCATCTTGAATTGGCTTCTCACGGGGAAACCAAAATATCTCAATCAAAACGAATTTCAAAAAAGGCTTAGTACCTGTGAATTGTTTTGATTCTAGTAACTCTAACGTATAACTATTTTTTGTGTTACCGCAGATAATTGATAACTGTTCAAATAGTGAGTCGCTGATGTTCTCGGCAATGCACGGCGTAATTCCGCGTATTGTTATATGAGGCATGTTGCTAACTCTAATGATGAATAAATTGGCATAGAAAGTACCGATTTAACATCTAATGAGCAAGAAATTTCTCATCAAACACCCTAATCAAGCTCGCCTATAGCTTAATTTATAGGCATTGGTGTCGTTGATTGAGTAAAATCGCATTTAATGTTTATTTGATGCTAAGCATTTCAAAAAGTAACAATATGGCGTAATTTATCAATTATACAGTTCAAACTTAGTATCAATATGTGTTCAGCTAAAATTAACCGTTTAATATTACTTTATTTGTTATTACCAACCATTACTTATTCGGTAACCACTGCTCATTCTGAACAAATATCAGCAATATTCCCTTCAGACGATCAGCAGCATGTTACGGCTTTAATGGACTTTATCACCCCTAACCAGTCTTTAGTTGCCCTTAGCATTTGGGATTTGAAAGATAATAGGAGCGTGTTTCAACAAAACGCCAATGCCCTAATGAACCCTGCGAGTATTCAAAAATTACTCACCGCATTGGTTAGTGCTAAACAACTTGGTCAATCTTTCAAATACCAAACCAATTTGTATAGCCAACAGCCTTTAACTCTTGTAAATGGCGTTTTGGATGATAATGTTTTTGTCGAATTTTCTGGTGATCCCACCTTAAAACAAGCAAACTTGATTAATTTAATAAAAAGCTTAGCAAAGGCTGGAGTAAAGCATATTAATGGCGACATTCATTTAATCGGCCATCATCAAGAACAGCTGCAAGCACCTGGTTGGGTGTGGGATGATTTAGGCATTTGTTATGCTGCGCCTTTGTCGAGTTTTATTATTGATAAAAATTGTGTTTTTGCTCGTCTCAGTGCTAATGGTGTTAATAACATAGCAACATTAAAAGTGATGGGAAAAAGACCTATCTATGTTGAAAGTGAAGCTGTGTACGCACAACCCCATAAAAGAGATGTCCCATGTGATCTGCAGTTGTCACGTAAAGACAGTAACCACTTCACCCTCAAAGGCTGTTATTCGGGCGCAAAATCGCTTCCTTTGGCGATTGCGGTCAGTGAGCCACAAGGATATGCAATTAATGTGGTTAAAGGCATTTTTAAAAAGCTTAACATTAGCTTTAACGGTCAAATCATTGTTGAATCACAACCTCGTAACTCAAGCGAATTAGCCATAATTGCACGCCATTTATCAGCGCCGCTGACTGATTTAATTGATGAAATGCTACTCAAATCAGATAATTTAATGGCTGAAGCTTTACTGCGAACCAGTGCAGAAAAATACGTTAATCATCCATTAAATTTTAACCAAACCACCAAAGCGTTTGTTGCAATGTTACAAGAACTGGGTGTTGATTTAACGATCGCTAATATAGCGGATGGCTCAGGTTTGTCCCGCTATAATTTATTATCTGCTGAGCACGTAATGTCGGTATTAAAGGTAATAGCATCCGATCCTAGTTATCAATTTTTAATCAACAGTTTTCCTGTTGCAGGTAAAAGCGGCACATTAAAATACAAACGTTATTTTAACAAACCACCATTAAAGCATAAAGTTATGGCGAAAACAGGCAGTATGCTGGGCGTGGCAAACTTGGCGGGACAGTTTGTTGCTTCAAATGGTAAAACGTATTTATTTGTATTGATTGAAAATGGTTTAAGTCCACAAATTAAGCGTAAGCAAAAAGCGCCTTTTTCGGCTGTCTTACTACAAGGATTAATGGATATTCCATTGGTTAGACAACCACAAATAATAACTCAGCCTTTATCTGAGTAGTCTTTAGCCTTTCTGGGCGGAGTATATTTTAGCTATAAGTGACTAATATTATTAGTTAAGCTGTTAAATTAACTACGCGTCCAAGATTTTTGCAATTGAAAACTTTATCAATAAAAAAGCACCTTAACGGTGCTTTTTTATTACTCATTTCAATCGAGTAAAAATAATATAATTAGAACATCTCAGCTGGCATTTGCATAATTGAAGCATCACCATTATTGACTTGAGCTAAATGGTAATCGGCTTTAACTAATAATTTGTCGATATAGAATTCAGATAGATAACGTTTTTGAGTCGCGAAATCAGCATCTAAATTATTGGTCGATTTATCAGCCATAACTAACCAGAAATAACCATATAAGGTGTACCCAAAAGCATCTAAAAAGTCTACAGCACAAGCATTAATCAAAGCGGGTTGTATGGCTTTATTGTCATTAATGTAGGCCGCCGTTGTTAAAAGCGCATCAAATCTTGCTGTAACAGCTTGAACATGTTCATCTTTAACATGCGTTAATTGATTCAAAGTGTCGATAGATTCATTTACAAATAACGTCAGCGTATCAAGGTTATCACCAGTGACTTTACGACCTAAAAAGTCTATAGCTTGAATACCATTCGTACCTTCATAAATTTGTGCAATACGAGTATCACGCACAAATTGCTCGATACCTGTTTCACGAATATAGCCATGACCGCCAAACACTTGCTGCGCCATTATCGTAGCATCTAAACCTCTATCAGTTAAGAATGCCTTAGCCACAGGCGTTAATAATCCGACATATTGTGCCGCTTTAGCTTTTACATCACCATCAGCATATTTTGCTAAATCGAGTTGCTTGCCTGTTAATACTGATAACGCACGACCAGCTTCAGTCATTGCCCTAATGGTTAACAACATACGTCTTACGTCACCATGAACAATGATCGGATCTGACACGCCTGTTGGTTTAACTCCAGCTGCGACACCTTGTAAACGCTCTTTTGCGTATTCGCTTGCCATTTGATAAGCCGCTTGAGCATTACCTAAGCCTTGAATACCAATAGCTAAACGCTCGTAATTCATCATGGTGAACATGCAGACTAAGCCACGCTCTGGCTCGCCAACTAAGTAACCCATCGCGTTATCGTAATTCATCACACAAGTAGCAGACGCTTTTAAACCCATCTTATGTTCAATTGAACCGACAGTCACACCATTTGACTCACCTAAACTACCATCCTTGTTTACCTTTATTTTAGGAACAAGAAACAGGGAAATGCCTTTTGAATCAGGCAATTTAGCTAATACGAGATGAATGACGTTTTCTGTTAGATCTTGATCACCACCAGTAATAAAGATTTTATTACCGGTAATGGCATAGCTTCCATCGTCTTGAGGTACTGCTTTAGTGCGAATACCACGAAGATCCGAACCCGCATGAGGCTCTGTCATGTCCATTGCTCCAGCCCATTGGCCGGAGTAAAGATTAGGGAGATATGTATTTTTTAATTCTTCACTCGCATGAGCATTAATACACAGTGCTGCACCGGCAGTTAATGAGCTATAAAGCACAAACGAGTTACAGGCACTGTAGCCCATCTCATCGACTAGAATCCCCAACATCTTAGGCATTCCCATACCACCAAACTCAGCGTCACCGCATAAACCGACCCAACCACCTTCCGAGAATTGGTTATAAACCTCTTTAAAGCCATCGGGTGTAATGATGTTATCACCATCATGCACTACGCCCTGCTCATCACCGCTTCTGTTCAAAGGATGAATAAGATCACGGCTGATTTTGCTAGCTTCGTCTAGAATAGCAAGCGCGGTATCTATATCGACCATTTCGGATAATTCTGGCAATTGTTGCCACGTATTAGTTGCCTCAAATACGTCTTCTAACAAAAATTGCATGTCCTTTAGCGGCGCTTGGTATGGGTTCATATCAGTCTCTCAAACGAATAATTAAAACAGTTGTTTAAATTTATATAATTTACGCTATGAATACAAGATCAAACTAAGCAATAACCTAGAGCGAGCACACTTTTTTATCTATGAGTGATAAGATACCCGCTTAGATTTAATCTAGTTCAGTTTTTTGAGTTAGAATATGGCCAGTTATCGAATTTGTAGAATAAATAATGTCATTAGCACCGCTATACCAATCTCTTCAATATGCCACCATAATTGGTAATGCTGATGGGCAGTGGCACCCTTCTAACGAAGGGGCAACGATTACCTTTAACGCCACTGCACACAACGAAGCGATTAATATTTGTAATGGCCCCTATGCCGGAGTGAGTGAAGCTTTTAGGGTTGAAAGAAGTGTAAATGATGCTGCCTTCGTCGATATACTCACGACAGTGGCACAAAGTCTAGTTAATCAGGTTGACTGCTGGCCATCTTCAGGTTTAACAACCGCAGTGATGTTGGCAATGATCTCGAAACAAGTTTCTTTAATGCGAATGTCACTATTGCCGTCATTGGCACGTAATGAGTGTATGCATGTTTCAGAGACCTTACCTTGCATGGTACACAATTGGCTTGGAGAGCGAAGAATTGCAATGGGTATTGCCCTGACTCATTCACATTTGTATTGGCCAGAGTTATATGTCAAACCGCATCTCTCAAATGCTAATATTGAAAAAGTCATTATTGATCCTTTTACAATACTATTAGGACCAGATAGTGAATTTGCAACATTCGATTTAACACCGGACTCGTATTTAAAAACTCAAGCTCAGTTCCCGGTTGACTATGACAAACAGTTAATCATTCTTAAAAAATTGGCGTTAGTTGATATTCAATTTTGGTTGGTATCTGCTACCCAGGAAAAACTGCTTCAATGTGAAAAATTGTTTTACAACCAAACTCCTGAAGATAATCAGTCAAACTGGTTTTTGGTCGACTTTAAAGCTTCGCAATATTTAGACCCCATTCGCCATCAATTAGCATATTGTCAGCAAGTATTGGCATTGCAGAATATCAAAGGATAAAAAAAGCCTCACCGTGTGAGGCTTTACTCATAAATATTTGCTTACCACATCAAATCATCTGGAATCGCATAATCCGCATATGGGTCATCAGCATCACTGACCTGCTCTACCGCATCATTAGCTGTTACATCCCAAAGATAGCCACACCACTGAGGGACTAAAAGCTGGACTCTGACAGCCAGTTTATGGGGGACTAAATAGCTTTTGTCTTCATAACGAATAATACCTAAAGAACCATTAAGCAGTTGTGCTTGGATTTTATCGTTTATGTAAACAGAATAGATTTTATTATCTAACGTATAGTTAAACTTAGTTTCAGCATCTTTAGGTAGCGTAATTGCAAAGCGTGTAAATTCAGTAATTAATCCTTTTACTTGGCCTTTTTCGCTCGCTTCTTTAAAACGCTGTTCATTTAACTGTTTGTCTTTATTCGCTTGCTGTAATTTTTGTTCAGCAATTTGTTGTTTCAATGCTGCACTGCCATCATCAACTTTGGCTTTTTTATCTCTACGCTGTTGTGTTCTAGCATTTTTTACTTTTTGTTTGCTGGCTAAACCGGCTTTAAGTAACTGCTCTTGTAATGCATTTGCCATTGTAAATCCTTATTATAAACCCTGTTTTACAGCCATACTGCCTAATTCTGTCATCGCTATACTGGCACCACCCAAAGACCAACCACCATCAACAGGTAATACAACACCTGTTATATATGAAGCCATATCGGAAGCTAAAAACAATGCGGCATTAGCGATGTCTTGCTTTTGACCGTTACGTTGTAATGGTACGCTGGATGCAACTTTATTTTGCAATCCTTCACTGGGAGCTAAACGATTAAAACCTTCCGTTTCAGCTATAGGGCCAGGCACAATAGAGTTGACCCTAATGCCTTCTAACCCCCATTCAATGGCTAATGTTCTGGTTAACATATCAACCCCTGCTTTAGCTGCACAAACATGCACTTGTAGAGGCATTGCAATAAAAGCTTGCGGGGCAGAAATTTGAATAATTGATGCATTTGGACGTTTTAACAAAGAATAAGCTTGTTTTAATACTTGAAAACTGCCGATGAGATCAATATCGATAACTGATTTAAAGCCATTATTCGAAAGTTTAGCGGCGCTAGCAGGGAAGTTACCAGCGGCACCACTGACAAGAACATCAATATGCCCAAATGATTTTTCTATGACATCAAAACCTTGTGTTAAAGCATCTTCATCACGTACATCAAAATTAACCCCAAGATGTTTGCCATCTGGATTTGCATGATTTAATAACGCAACCGCAGCATTCACTTTTTCGATATTTCTGCTAGCAACGGCAACATTGGCACCAGCGTTAGCAAAGCTCACTGCAACTTGTAAATTAATACCTGAGGTACCACCGACAACAACAACGTTTTGGTTAGTAAAATCAAACATATTTATTCCTTTTTGAAGCGCAGTGAGGCTGAAAAACCTAAACTTCTGTTTGTAAAGATTGATGAATTGCCGTCAAAGCGGCTAATGGGTCAACCGCTTTGGTTATAGGCCTGCCAATTACTAAATAATCAGAACCAACGGCAATGGCTTGAGGAGGGGTCATTATGCGGTGCTGATCGCCTGCATCACTCCCCGCTGGTCGTATACCTGGCGTCACCAACTTAAAGGTTTCACCAAAGGTAGATTTCAATAATTTTGCTTCTTGCGCTGAACACACTACCCCATCTAACCCAGCCTGGTGTGTCAGTTTAGCCAAACGTAATACATGTTCGAACGCAGGTACATTAATGCCTAGTAATGCCAAATCTTCATCTGACATTGAGGTTAAAACGGTTACCGCTATCAATAAAGGTGCATCTTTACCATATGACGCGAGTGCATTTTTTGCCGCTTGCATCATAGCTAAACCACCACTGGCATGGACGTTTGTCATCCAAACGCCTAAATCTGCTGCGGCACTGACCGCTTTGGCAACTGTATTAGGGATATCATGAAATTTTAAGTCTAAAAATAAATCGAAGTTACGATTATGGATATCCTTAACTAATGTTGGCCCGAATAAAGTAAACATCTCTTTGCCAATCTTTAAGCGACACATTGCAGGGTCAAGTTTATCGATAAGAGTTAAGGCATCAGCTTTGTTGTCGTAATCTAATGCCACAACAATCGGTTTATCAGTCATACTGTCTCCAACTTTACATCTAGTGCTTTGAAATAATGTGATTAATTTATAATTCAAGGTCAGTAAGCTATTCGCCATCTAACCCTTTTATACGTTTTATACTGCCCCACTGCTTACAGGAAGGACAATGCCAGTACAAAGCATGTGCAGGAAAACCACACTCGTGGCAACGATAACTGGGTCGAAATTTAATTTGTTGTTCTACCAGTTTTTCTAGCATGGCTAAACTTTGCTTTGCTTTGCCGTTTTCTGCTTGTTGAATATGCAATTTCATTAAATGTTGAAACCCTTTCATTGTAGGGTGTCGATATAAATTATCCAGCATCATGGCTTCAGCTTTTTCACTGTTATTTTTGCTGATTTGATGCTCAGCTAATGCAATAGCAACCGTTGCACCAGCACCTTTAGATAAGGCTTCGCTGAGTAATTGCTCATAACCGTGACAATCCGATGTTTGACGGTAAACCTGTTTAGCAATATTAATAGCATCAGGAAAAAGTGCGAGATCGGCAGCTAACAATTGCACTATCGCCTCTTTACACTCATTAAATTGCAGATTATCGAGGTAAATATTCGCTAAAGCTAACCAAGCACGGCCACACTTTTCATCTTGTTTAATCGCAGATCGTAATTTCTTTATTTTAACCTGAATGTCGGATGCTTCATCAGCTAACTGACAATAGAAATGTGCCGTGGTGCATTTAAATACCAGTTGGCGTTTCTTGGGGAGTTTTTTGGTCACGTCGATGGCATTTTGCCATTCCTTTGTGACTTGATAAATAGAAATGAGTTGAGACTCAGCTTCTTCGCTGTGGTCTTCTTGATTAACTAAGTTTAGAAATATTTCCTCAGCGCGGTCGTAAAAACCGGCCGCCATATAATCCTTGCCTAACTCCATCATAGCAATGTCACGTTGCTCAGTCGTTAAGTGTGGTCTGGCAATCAAATTTTGGTGGATGCGAATGGAGCGGTCAACTTCACCACGCTTACGAAATAGAGAACCTAACGAGAGATGCGTATCGATGGTTTCATCATCTACATCCAACATGCTGATAAAAAGATCGACAGCTTTATCTGATTCATTTGAAAGCAAAAAGTTTAAGCCTGTAAAATAATCACGGCTTAATTTTTTACTTTTTTGACTATCGCGATGCAGAATACTTCTACGCCCCATATACCAGCCATAGCCAGCTGCGATAGGCAATAATAAGAACAGAATTTCAAGCATATTTAAGGTGCGATATCCACATGGGGTTGTACTGCTAACGTTTTATTATTGTCACCACCACTTTGAGCTAATTTAGCCAGGTTTTTATTGGCCTTACGCAAAGCAAGTTTCATTCGCATAATATAAAAACTGGCAAGTAACCAACTCAACACAAAACCGGTTAAAAACACCACGGCTAACACAACGGGTAAACGATACTGACCTTCGGCAACAAAATAGCTTAATGTAACCACCTGTTCATTTTTAGCGCCGAATAACAAAGCCAAGATAAACAACATTCCTACAATAATAATTGCGAAAAAAGACTTCACGCGATTCTCCATTTGAACACAGCAATAAAATGATTATCTAAGATATTTACTGCGCTGACCAGCTTTGACTTTGAATAGATACAAAAAAGCCTCCAAATGGAGGCTTTTTACTCAAGCGTTAATCATTGATTAACAGCATCGACACGTTCGCGCAGTTCTTTACCCGGCTTAAAGTGCGGTACATATTTGCCATCCAATTCAACTGAGGTTCCAGTTTTAGGATTACGGCCAACACGCGGCGCACGATAGTGAAGAGAAAAGCTACCAAATCCACGGATCTCAATACGATCACCGCTTTCTAATGTTGTTGCCATTTGCTCTAACATTTCTTTGATAACGCTTTCAACTTCTTTCGCCGACAGTTGCGACTGCCTGGTGGCGAGTTTTTCGATAAGTTCAGATTTAGTCATCCTAGCTATCCCCTATTTCCAAGCCAAACACAGTCGCCTAATGGGGAGGGAAACTCCCCATACAACAGACGATTTTCGATTACTTACGAGCTGCTTTGAAAGCTTCAGCCATTGCGTTGCTGATTACAGCATCGTCTTGCTTGTTCAAAGTTGCGATCGCTTCTTTCTGTTCAGCTTCATCTTTCGCTTTGATAGATAAGCTGATAGAACGGTTCTTACGATCTACACCCATGAACTTAGCTTCGATTGCATCACCTACTGAGTATACTGTAGATGCATCTTCGATGCGCTCTGCAGAAATGTCAGCAACACGGATATAACCTTCAACAGTTTCAGCTAGTTCAACTGTAACACCTTTAGCATCAACAGCAGCAACGGTACCGTGTACTACGGTGCCTTTCTTCTTGTCAGCTAAATATGCGTTGAATGGATCATCTTCAGTTTGCTTAACACCTAGGCTGATACGTTCACGCTCTGGGTCTACTGAAAGAACTACAGCGTGGATTTCATCGCCTTTCTTGTATTCAGAAACTGCGTCTTCGCCAGTACCGTTCCAAGAAATGTCAGATAAGTGAACAAGACCATCGATTCCGCCGTCAAGACCAATGAAGATACCGAAGTCAGTGATTGACTTGATCTTACCTGATACTTTGTCGCCTTTGTTAAACTTAGTAGCGAAGTCATCCCATGGGTTAACTTTACACTGTTTTAAGCCTAAAGAAATACGACGACGCTCTTCGTCGATGTCTAGAACTAACACTTCAACTTCATCACCTAAGTTAACAACTTTAGATGGGTGAATGTTCTTGTTAGTCCAATC
Organism: Shewanella aestuarii; assembly: GCF_014647215.1. GTDB lineage: Bacteria > Pseudomonadota > Gammaproteobacteria > Enterobacterales > Shewanellaceae > Shewanella > Shewanella aestuarii. The sequence goes on along the minus strand of NZ_BMOT01000001.1, from coordinate 503,939 downwards.
CATTTCAGAAACGTGTACTAAACCTTCAACGCCTTCTTCGATTTCCACGAAACAGCCGTAGTCAGTTAAGTTAGTTACGCGACCAGTTAAACGTGTGTTTTCTGGGTAACGCTTGCTGATTTCTAACCATGGATCTTCGCCAAGTTGCTTAAGACCTAGTGATACGCGAGTACGCTCACGGTCATATTTAAGAACTTTAACGTTGATTTCGTCACCAACATTAACGATTTCAGATGGGTGCTTAACACGCTTCCATGCCATATCAGTGATATGTAATAGACCGTCAACACCACCTAAATCTACGAATGCACCGTAGTCAGTAAGGTTCTTAACGATACCTTTAACTGCTTGGCCTTCTTGTAGATTTTCAAGAAGTGCATCACGCTCAGCACTGCTTTCTGATTCGATAACAGCACGACGAGAAACAACAACGTTGTTGCGCTTCTGGTCTAGCTTGATAACTTTGAATTCTAATTCTTTGTACTCTAAGTGAGCGGTGTCGCGAACTGGGCGCACATCAACTAGAGAACCTGGTAAGAAGGCACGGATACCGTTTAATTCAACAGTGAAACCACCTTTAACTTTACCATTGATGATACCGATTACAGTTTCAGCATCTTCGTACGCTTTTTCTAGAACGATCCAAGCTTCATGACGCTTAGCTTTTTCGCGAGATAATTGAGTCTCACCAAAGCCATCTTCAACAGAGTCAAGCGCTACATCAACTTCATCACCAACTTGAATTTCTAAAACGCCTTGTGCGTTTTTGAATTCGTCAGCAGAAATTGGGCTTTCAGACTTAAGGCCTGCGTCAACAAGTACCATACCGTTTTCGATGGCAACAACAGTACCACGAACGATAGAACCTGGACGGAACTCAAGAGTTTGAAGGGATTGTTCAAATAGATCAGCAAAAGATTCAGTCATGTTTTAAGTTACTTTATGTAATAAACCACCATCCATCCTAGATGTGGAGTCTAGTAATATTATCCACGTCATCCTTAACGTGAATACCTACAGCTAGTTTAGCTTAAATAACTAATAAAGTTACTATAAATCTTAACTAGTCCGTAATTTTTTTGTTTACGTGCTCTAATACGAGCGCTAATACGCCTTCAATAGAGATACCACTAGTATCGACAACTAGTGCATCTTCAGCTGGCACTAAAGGCGAAGCAGAACGATTAATATCGCGCTCATCCCGCTCTATAATCTCAGCTAAAAGGCGGTCGATTTTAACATCGAAGCCCTTGTCCTGCAACTGATTAAAGCGTCTTTGTGCTCGCTCTTGAGCCGAAGCGGTTAAGAAGATTTTTGCGGGTGCTTGAGGAAACACAACCGTGCCCATATCGCGACCATCAGCAACTAATCCAGGCATTGCCGAAAAAGCACGTTGACGGCGTAATAATGCTTCACGTACGCGTGGCAATGCGGCCACCTTGGACGCAGCGTCAGAGCACTCTTGACTGCGAATAGTCGTCGTCACGTCCTCGCCTTCAAGCACGACTTTAATACCGTTATTGTCAGCATTAGTTAAAAACTGCACATCTAAATGAGCCGCCATTAAGGTCAAGGCTTCTTCATTACTCAATTCTATATCATGATGAATAGCAGCAAGGGCAAGTACACGATAAATCGCCCCGCTATCTAAAAGATGCCAGCCTAAATGTTTGGATAATAACTGACATATCGTCCCTTTCCCTGCACCGCTAGGACCATCCACAGTCACGATTGGAGCCCGTTCAGTCATAAATTCCTCCGAAAAACATCATCCATGAATATAAAAAAGTTTTACCCAAAAATAAGCGGCGGTATTGTATAACAATTCCAAATAAAAAGCCTTTGCTTAGGTAAAAAATAACTTAAAAATGAATGAGGTTGGCAAGTTAGTCTGCCAACCTCATTTTAAAATACACGCTTTAAGCTTGTTTTAATTGGTTAATTTAGTTGGTTGATAAGCGATGGAACTCATCAAAATAAGTTGGAAATGTCTTGGAAGTACAATCTGGATCATTAATAGTTATACCGCAATCAGCAAAAGCCAACAAAGAGAAACACATTGCCATCCGATGATCATTATAGGTATCTATTGCTGCAGAATTAATTTTTTCAGGTGGTGTGATGGTAATAAAATCGTGTCCTTCCTCGACGGTTGCGCCAACTTTACGTAATTCTGTCGCCATGGCAGCTAATCTGTCAGTTTCTTTAATGCGCCAATTATAGATATTACGTAAAGATGTGGTGCCTTTGGCAAACAAGGCTGCTGTCGCAATAGTCATAGCTGCATCTGGAATATGATTCATGTCCATATCTATAGCAGTTAAAGATGAGTTTTTGGCAATGATAAAATCATCGCCCCACTCAATTTCAGCGCCCATGGCAGTAAGTGCGTCCGCAAATTTAACATCCCCTTGAATACTCAGTTTACCAACACCAGTCACTTTGACTGCTCCGCCACAGATAGCGCCAGCAGCTAAAAAGTAAGATGCTGAAGAAGCATCCCCTTCAACTAACACTTTGCCAGGGGAAATATACTGTTGACCAGCCACAATTTCAAAACGGGCATAATTATGGTTAATCACTTCAACACCAAACTGCTTCATTAAGGCAATAGTGATATCAATATAAGGTTTGGATACGAGTTCCCCCTTGATGAAAATATTAACGCTGTCTTTTGCTAAAGGTGCAACCATCAACAAAGCCGTTAAAAATTGGCTTGATAAATCACCTGCAATTTCGACATCGCCACCATTTAAACCAGTAGCATTGACAGTGAGTGGTGGAAAACCTGGATTTTTGAGATAAGTAATGGCAGCACCTAGTTGTTGCAGCGCATCAACTAAATCACCAATTGGCCGCTCTTCCATTCGCGGCTCACCGGTTAAAGTAAACTGTCCTTGACCTAAGGTTAAAGCAGCACACAAGGGGCGCATTGCTGTACCAGCATTACCTAAAAAAAGCGTTTGCGGCGCGACTGAGTTCAATACGCCAGCAAGGCCTTGCACTTGGCAAACCGTGTTGTTTTCACTGAGCTCAAATTTTACGCCTAATTGTCTAAGCGAGGCTAACATATAACGAATGTCGTCAGAGTCGAGCAAGTTTGTAAGTGTCGTGGTGCCTTTTGCTAAAGTTGCTAGCAACAATGCTCGGTTAGAGATACTTTTTGAACCTGGAATATTAATTTCGCCATTCATCTTCGCGATAGGATCTAAACGCAGTTGCTTCATGTATGTCTTCTTCTATCAATTAATCAAATTCAGGATTGAAACTGTACTTACTCTTATCATAAACACATAAGCTAAGTGGAACAATTTAATTACATTATTCATGCTGGTGTCGCATAAATAATTGCGCCATTGGTTTCACGTCGTTTTCGCACTTAACTGCGAGAACATGAGGTTTGCATCATAAAAGCGGTCTATTGTAATGGGGAGCCATTACAGCAGATTGTGGTGAAAGATAACAGTATTTTTTGCATGTCATTAATAGTTTCCAACTGAATTATTCTCAACTTAATAATTAAACTGATTTGTCACAAATAAGGACTTTAACTCTGTGATCAAAGCGCGTTATCCTAGATAAAAAGAAATATCATTCATTATAAGGTTTTCTCATGTTTGAACTATTAAAAGCCATGCCTGCTGATCCTATCTTAGGTTTATTAACTCAATATCGCGCTGACTCACATCCAAATAAAGTGGATTTAGGCGTTGGAGTATATAAAGACCCTCAGGGTCATACTCCCATTCTTGCTTGCGTTAAAGTGGCTGAACAACGCCGTACCGATTCTGAAGACACTAAAGTTTATATTGGTCCAACTGGATCTCCTCAATTCAATCAATTAATGACCGAACTGGCTTTTGGTAAAAACCATAGCGCTTTGCTTGCAAATCGAATTAGAACGGTTTCAACACCTGGCGGCACTGGGGCGCTTCGTGTTGCCGCTGATTTTATCAAACGTTGTCGTCCGAACGCGGTGTTATGGGTGAGTGATCCAACGTGGGCCAACCACACTGGCTTATTTGAAGCTGCGGGAATAACAGTTAAAACTTATCCTTATTATGATTACGATACAAAATCATTAAAATTTGAGCAAATGCTAGCAACCTTAAATCAGGTTGCAAAAGATGATGTCGTACTTTTACATGCATGTTGTCATAACCCAAGCGGAATGGATTTAACAACGGAGCAATGGGATGAAGTTGTCAGTGTGACGGCTAAGCAAGGTTACACTCCACTCATTGATATGGCGTATCAAGGATTTGGGGATGGCGTTGATGAAGATGCTTATGGTGTTCGCCAAATGGCAGCTGCCGTTGAAAACATGATTTTATGCAGCTCATGTTCGAAAAACTTTGGCTTATATCGTGAACGAATTGGTGCCTGTTCTATTATAGGTAAAGATGCCGCTCAAACAGATGTTGCATTTTCAGTATTATTATATGTAGTGCGTTGTATTTACTCTATGCCGCCTGCGCATGGTGCCGCAATCGTTGAAACTATCCTTGCGGATGCAGATTTAAAACAGCAATGGTTAGATGAGTTAGCTGTGATGCGTAATCGTATTAATGGTAATCGCAGTATGTTAGTCAATAAGTTGATTGAAAACGGTGTGCAACAGGATTTTAGTTTTATTGCACAGCAAAAAGGAATGTTTTCATTCTTAGGGGTTAATCAAACTCAGGTTGAATTACTTAAATCGCAGCACAGTATTTATATGGTGGGTTCTAGCCGTATCAGTATTGCTGGGATCAGTGAATCAAATGTGGACTATTTGGCAAAGTCAATTGCATCAATTTTGTAAAGATTAAAAAGGGCTGATTAATCAGCCCTTTTATGCAAGTTAACAACAAGTGGCATTAACTGTGTTTTTGAGCAAATTCTTGCATAAAATCAACTAATTTCTGCACGCCCTCAATTGGCATCGCATTGTATATACTGGCACGCATACCACCGACAATTCGATGACCTTTTAAGGCAACTAAACCTGCCTGTTCCGCTTTCGCTAAAAACTCAGTGTCTAACGTACTATCAGCAAGCTGGAAAGTCACATTCATTCTAGAGCGATTTTCGATGGCTACACCATTTTTATAAAATGAAAGTTGATCAATACAATCATAAAGTAATTGGGCTTTTTGTTGATTGATTTTCTCCATCACACTCACGCCGCCTACCGTTTTTAGCCATTCAAATACTTCGGCAGCTAAATACCATGCGAATGTCGGTGGTGTATTAAACATCGAGTCATTATCTTTAGTGATGTTGTAATCCATAACAGAAGATTGCACTAAACTGGGCAATGACAACATGTCATCACGAACAATAACAATCGATAAACCTGACGGACCGATATTTTTTTGGGCACCGGCATAAATAAGCCCAAATTTACTGACGTCAATTTCATGCGACATAATTGTCGACGATAAATCAGCAACTACGGGCCAAGGGCTATTTAGCGATTCAAATATCTCAATACCGTCGACGGTTTCATTGGCACAGTAATGCACATATCGATAATCATTGTTGATTTGGTTCAGATCAGGCATACAAACTTGGTGTAAACCATTGATGGTTTCGACAATATTGATTTCATCAATTTGTGCTTCACCTGCAATACGCTTAGCTTCTTTCACGGCAGAACTAGACCATTGACCTGAGGTTAAATACAAGGCTCGGCCATTATCACCCAAGAAATTAGTGACAACATTGGTAAATTGTCCTCTGCCACCACCATGCATAAATAATACATGATAGTTTTTAGGAATATTCATGAGCTCGCGAAGTGTCTTTTCTGCTTGCTGTGTTAATGCAATAAACTCTTTACTACGGTGACTGATCTCCATGACGGAAACCCCTAGCCCATTCCAATCAATTAATTCCTGTTGTGCTTTTTGCATTACCGCTTGAGGTAACATCGCAGGACCTGCACAGAAATTATAAATTGTGCTCACAGACAACTCCTTCACTCAATGTTATTGATATCAATTAGATGATTTTAGACTTCTAATACTAAGGACTTTATTAACAGATGAATAGTGCTTAATGAAGCGTTTTTGATGAATATTTTTCCGTAAAACAAAACGAGCGCCATAGGCGCTCGCTTTAATTTAATCTCCCAACAAGATTACTCTTGTTCGTCTGACTCATCACTCACTTCACTGTTTTCAACAGTATCAGCTGCAACATCTTCATTGATAGTTGGATCTACGACAATAAGGTTGCCTTGCTCATCTAATTCTTCATCAGATTGAATTTCTTCGATACGTTGTAAACCAACCACTTTTTCGTCATCAGCGGTTCGAATGATGGTTACACCTTGGGTGTTACGACCTATAACTGACACACCTTCAGCCGGAGTACGGACTAATGTTCCCTTGTCACTGATTAACATGATTTCATCGTTGCTACCCACCTGAACAGCACCAACAACGGCACCATTTCTATCGCTAACTTTGATTGAAACCACACCTTTAGTGCCACGGCTCTTAGCTGGATACTCTTCAAGCTCAGTCCGTTTACCGTAACCGTTTTCAGTTACCGTTAAAATGGCACCATCACCTTTAGGAACAATCAAGGATACAACGCGTTGGCCTTCTTCTAACTTAATTCCACGAACACCCGTTGCAGTACGGCCCATAGGACGCAGTGCAATGATTTCTTCACCGGTTTCAGCATCAATTTTTACTGCTCCGGTTTCAGAATCGCGAGCTTTCTCGTTAAAGCGAACCACTTTACCTTCGTTAGAGAACAACATGATGTCATCACTTCCTTCAGTGATATCAACACCAATAAGTTGATCGCCCTCTTTAAGGTTAACGGCAATAATGCCATTTGCACGTGGGTTGCTATAAGCGGTCAATGCTGTTTTCTTCACTGTACCGTGCGCGGTTGCCATGATGATAAATTTGTCATCTGCATATTCACGAACAGGAAGAATCGCGGTAATTCGTTCGCCATCAGATAATGGCAATAAGTTAACAATTGGGCGACCACGAGCAGTGCGACTTGCAAGTGGTAATTGATAAACTTTTAACCAGTACATTTTACCAAAGTCCGAGAAACAAAGAATAGTATCGTGTGTATTAGCAACTAATAGCTTTTCAACAAAATCTTCATCTTTAACTTTGGTCGCCGCTTTACCTTTACCACCACGACGCTGCGCTTGATAATCAGTTAATGGCTGATATTTGGCATAACCTAAGTGAGATAGTGTTACCACAACGTCTTCTTCATTGATTAAATCTTCAAGACTCATATCAATTTCATTGGCGTTAATAATGGTTCTACGCTCATCACCATACTGCTCAAGAATTTCTTGTAATTCTTCTTTGATGACTTCCATCAAACGCTCTGGACTACGCAAAATAAGTAGTAATCCAGCAATAAGCACTAATAATTCTTCGTATTCACTGAGAATTTTTTCGTGTTCAAGACCGGTTAAACGGTGTAAACGTAATTCAAGAATCGCTTGCGCTTGTTGTTCAGTTAAATAGTACTGACCGTCACGAATACCGTATTCTGGTTCTAACCATTCTGGACGAGCAGCATCATCGCCGGCTTTCTCTAACATGCCTTGAACGTGGCCTAATTCCCAACCTTGCGAAATTAACTTGGCTTTAGCTTCTGCAGGCGTTGGAGATGCCTTAATTAACGCAATAATTGGGTCAATGTTAGCGAGTGCAATGGCTAATGCTTCAAGAATGTGGGCTCTATCGCGCGCTTTGCGTAATTCAAATACAGTACGACGTGTAACCACTTCACGACGGTGAAGAATGAAACACTCTAGCATTTCTTTTAGATTGAATAACTTAGGTTGGCCATTGGTTAGGGCCACCATGTTTATACCAAAAGAACACTGCATTTGAGTTTGAGCATACAGGTTATTAAGTACAACTTCGCCGACTTCACCGCGTTTGATCTCAATTACAATACGCATACCGTCTTTATCAGACTCGTCGCGTAAACCACTGATACCTTCAATTTTCTTATCTTTAACCAGCTCAGCAATTTTTTCAATTAAGCGTGCTTTGTTAACTTGATAAGGAATTTCGTGGACAATAATACGTTCTCGGCCGTTTTCATCGGTTTCGACTTCGGCTTTAGAACGCATAATTGCACGACCACGGCCAGTGTTATAGGCATCAATAATGCCTTTACGTCCGTTGATTGATGCAGCGGTTGGGAAATCCGGGCCAGGAATGTATTCCATTAACTGTTCAATCGATAAGCTAGGCTCATCAATTAATGCTAAACAGCCTTTCACAACTTCACTTAAGTTGTGCGGTGGAATATTGGTAGCCATACCTACAGCAATACCAGAAGAACCGTTAATTAATAAGTTCGGTACTCGTGTTGGTAATACCGCTGGAATGAATTCAGTACCATCGTAGTTAGGGACAAAATCGACGGTTTCTTTTTCTAAGTCAGCCAATAAAGAGTGGGCTAACTTTTCCATACGAATTTCGGTATAACGCATTGCCGCTGCAGAGTCACCATCAACAGAACCAAAGTTACCTTGGCCGTCTACTAAGGTGTAGCGTAACGAGAATGGCTGTGCCATACGAACAATAGTGTCATAAACAGCAGTATCACCATGTGGGTGATATTTACCAATAACGTCACCAACCACACGAGCGGATTTTTTATAAGGTTTGTTCCAGTCGTTTTTAAGTTCGCTCATCGCAAATAATACGCGGCGATGTACCGGCTTTAAGCCGTCACGCACGTCAGGCAATGCACGACCCACAATTACGCTCATAGCGTAATCTAGATACGAATTTTTTAGTTCGTCTTCAATATTAATTGGCGAAATAGATGAAGCCAGATCAGTCATAAACTGCGCGTTCCCCTGAAATTGAGCTGACGACTTTTATTCCATATTATCGTCGAGCTTTAAAACGTGATTTGGCATTCTAACACAGATATATATTGTCGCTAGAGCAAACCTAAACCAATTTGATTTTAGGGGTAAAAAAAATATGAATTAATAAATTTGACAATGAGTTAGCAAAGTTTGTATTGAGTAAAATGACGTTAACTTTTGAGCAAAATTTCATATCAATGGTGATCAGCATGTTTAATTGTTCAAATAACATGCGCTTCAAGATGAATATCACTCCTTATTAGGTGCAATCCAATATTTTAGCGCTATTAAAAACCGATTCAGACGATATAATGGCGTCATAATCAATAATTGATAAATTTAGGTACAGCATGTCTATTGAAACCTCTTCTAATATAAATGTCGATCCACAAGAGATTGCTAAATTTGAAGCAATGGCTCAAACATGGTGGGATCCAAATGGTGAATTCAAACCATTACATCAGTTAAATCCGTTACGACTTAACTATATTGATCAAACCTCACAAGGCCTTTTTGCTAAGAAAGTGCTTGATGTTGGATGTGGCGGTGGGATTTTATCCGAAAGCATGGCTAAAATTGGTGCCAATGTAGATGGATTAGACATGGGTGATGAACCTTTAGAAATCGCTAGACTCCATGCGCTTGAAAGTGGTGTCTCGGTGAACTATATAAAAAGTACTGCAGAGCAGCATAGAGACAATCACAAAGAGTATTACGATGTTGTAACTTGTATGGAAATGCTCGAGCACGTTCCTGATCCATTGTCCGTTATCCAAGCCTGCTGCGACATGGTTAAACCTAATGGTTATGTGTTTTTCTCAACTATTAATCGTAATTGGATGTCTTATTTACAAACCATCGTTGGCGCTGAATATCTGTTAAAAATGCTTCCTGTTGGCACCCATGATCACAATAAATTTATTCGTCCCTCTGAATTGATCGGCCTTGTCGATAAAACAGACCTACTTTGTAAAGATGCATTAGGTATCACTTACAACCCGTTATCTGGCGTTTTTAAATACAGTAAAAGTGTTGATGTAAATTACATGATTGCCACACAGAAGGTTGACTGATATTGGCATTATCCAACTGTAGACTCGATAAATCCGCCATTAAAGGCGTGCTATTCGATTTGGATGGTACGCTTGCCGATACTGCGCCCGATCTGATCTACGCGTTAAATTTAGGGCTTGTAGATGCTGGCTTTGAAAAGTGCAAACTTGAGCAGGTTAAACATGCTGTTACTCACGGCAGTCTAGCCTTGGTGAAAGCGGCTCTGCCCAATATTGATGAAGTAGTACAACGTCAAATACAACATGGATTATTGGAGCATTATAAGATAATCAATGGTGATAAAAGTTGTTTATTCAGCCAGCTCAATGAATTGCTGACCCTGCTTGATAGACAAAATATCCCCTATGGCATAGTGACTAATAAACATGCATGTTTCGCGCGTCCTTTAGTGAAGAAATTAGGTTTAACTTCACGGGTTAAATCAATCGTCAGCGGTGATAGCACTATTTACTCAAAACCGCACCCTGCTCCGATGTTACTTGCCGCACAACAGATAGGTATACCTTCACAAAGCATTCTGTATTTAGGTGACGCCGAAAGGGATCTTGTTGCGGCTAAGAATGCCAATATGATTGGTGGTATTGCATATTGGGGTTATTTATCCGTTGATGACACCCCAGAACGTTGGCCTGGGCAATTACATTTCAAAACAACACAATGCTTATATGACTTCTTTATTTAAACTTCAATGTGATTTAATCGCCAGTTCATCTAGGATAATTTAATCATTTTCTGGCTTAAGTCAGCGGATAAATTTTGGCGTTAAACAGAGATCCAAACATTGTTTTAAAGATCAATAAAAAAATGCTTCAAGCAAAGCGATCGACGATAATTTTAGCGATCAAACTATTTTCATATTTAGAACAATTAATCAACAGTAGATAGAAAAGCTATAGAAATTTGGGGTGTAGGGTTAGCTTTTACTAACCCATACATTTATCCTCAACTTATCCACAAGATGTTCTATAAATTGTGGCTTGCAAAATCTCTCCAACCTCACTATCTTGTATCTTAGATTTTAAATAACACCATATCTTGTGTGTCAAATACAATCTCAGACACTAGTGAGCCAACATAAATGACTCATTATTTTAAGCTGAACGGGTGACTTATTTTGCTGTAATGTCACAAACCGTCGTCTTTAATGCTTAAGGATGATTGTTTTTACAAGGGAACGTAACCGTGTGGTTAGACACGATCGCCTGCAGTAATAAGCGCTCAATCACAATAACAGATATAATCAAGGCCTCTCTTCAATGAATAGCAATATGACTGTCACAAAACGCTGTGGCGAACGTGAAACTATCGATCTAGATAAAATTCATCGCGTGATCACTTGGGCTGCCAAGGGATTAAAAAACGTTTCAGTTTCTGAAGTTGAACTCAGATCTCACCTGCAATTCTTTGACGGTATTCCGACTGAAGCTATTCATGAGACGATTATTAAGGCCGCTGCTGACCTTATTTCACCGGAAGCACCTGATTATCAATTTGTTGCAGCTCGTTTAGCCATTTTCCATTTACGTAAAAAAGCCTTTGGTCAGTTTGAACCGCCAAAGCTTTACGACCATGTCACCCGTTTAGTTGAAATGGGTAAATACGACATGCATATTCTGGCTGATTATAGTCGAGAAGAACTCGATACCCTTGACAGCTATATTGATCATTGGCGAGATATGAACTTTTCATATGCTGCAGTAAAGCAATTGGAAGGTAAATATTTAGTACAAAACCGTGTTACACACGAAGTGTATGAAAGCGCTCAATTTTTATACATACTGGTCGCGGCTTGTTTATTTTCTAAATATCCAAAAGAAACTCGATTGAAGTATGTAAAAGATTTCTATGATGCGACCTCAAGCTTCAAAATATCTTTACCGACGCCGATTATGGCCGGTGTACGTACACCAACTCGCCAGTTCAGCTCTTGTGTACTAATTGAGTGTGACGATAGCTTAGATTCAATTAATGCTACCGCATCATCTATTGTTAAATATGTGAGTCAACGAGCGGGTATTGGTATCAATGCGGGCCGAATTCGTGCGTTAGGTAGCCCTATTCGTGGCGGAGAAGCCTTCCATACCGGTTGCTTACCATTTTACAAGTATTTCCAAACTGCGGTGAAGTCTTGTTCTCAAGGCGGCGTGCGTGGTGGTGCTGCCACCCTTTTCTATCCGCTATGGCATTTAGAAGTTGAGTCATTACTGGTTCTGAAAAATAACCGTGGTGTTGATGATAACCGTGTTCGCCATTTAGATTATGGTGTGCAGTTAAACAAATTAATGTACCAGCGTTTGATTAAAGCTGAAAACATCAGTCTATTTAGCCCATCGGACGTTCCAGGCTTGTATGATGCATTCTTCGAAGATCAAGTTGAATTCGAACGTTTGTATCTGCAGTACGAACAAGACCCTGCGATTCGTAAAAAACAAATCAAAGCCGTCGAGTTATTCTCATTAATGATGCAAGAGCGTGCTTCTACGGGCCGGATTTATATTCAAAACGTGGATCACTGTAATACTCATAGCCCTTTTGATTCAAAAGTAGCGCCAATCAAGCAATCTAACTTATGTTTAGAAATAGCTTTGCCGACTAAACCATTAAAGAATATTGATGATCCGAATGGTGAAATAGCCCTCTGTACACTGTCGGCTTTGAACCTGGGTGCGATTAAGCATTTGGAAGAGTTAGAACCTCTTGCTGAATTGGCGGTGCGCGCATTAGATAATTTATTAGATTATCAAGATTACCCGATTATTTCGGCTAAGTTGGGTTCAATGAACCGCCGCACCCTTGGGATAGGCGTGATTAACTTTGCAAACTATCTGGCTAAAAATGGAAAGCGTTATTCTGATGGTTCAGCTAACAACCTTACACACAAAACATTTGAAGCCATCCAGTTTTATTTATTAAAAGCATCGATGAAGTTGGCTCAAGAGCAAGGTGCGTGTCCATTGTTTAATGAGACCACCTATTCAAAAGGTATCTTGCCAATTGATACTTACAAACGTGATTTGGATAAAATTTGTGACGAACCATTACATTTAGACTGGGAAAGTTTACGTAAAGACATTCAGCAGTATGGTTTACGTAACTCAACTTTGTCTGCATTAATGCCATCAGAGACATCTTCACAGATCTCTAATGCAACCAATGGTATCGAGCCGCCACGCGGTTTAATCAGTGTTAAAGCCAGTAAAGATGGCCAGCTAAAGCAAGTTGTACCTGATTTTGATCTATTAAAAGATCATTATGAATTACTTTGGAACATGCCAAACAATGAAGGCTATTTACAACTTGTGGGTATCATGCAGAAGTTTATTGACCAAGCGATTTCTGCTAACACCAATTATGACCCAACTAAGTTTCCAAGCCGTAAAGTGCCAATGCAGACCTTGCTAAAAGATTTGCTCAGCGCTTATAAACTGGGTGTTAAAACACTTTACTATCATAACACCCGTGACGGCGCATCTGATCAGCACGATGACATTACCGCCATCGAGAAAGAAGATGATGATTGTGCCGGCGGTGCTTGTAAGATATAAAACGCAAGTTTATGGAACGGTTAATTTATTAAGGAATTAAATGCGGGGTGCTTCCCCGCTTTTTAGGAAAACAAACATGGCTTACTCAACATTTTGTCAAACACCGAATGACGCAACCCAAGAACCTATGTTCTTTGGTCAAAACGTTAACGTGGCACGCTACGATCAACAAAAGTATGAGATATTCGAAAAGTTAATTGAAAAGCAATTGTCTTTTTTTTGGCGCCCAGAAGAAGTTGATGTAAGCCGTGACAAGATTGACTTTGCCAGTCTTCCTGAACATGAAAAACACATTTTCCTGTCTAACTTAAAATACCAAACTTTACTTGATTCTATTCAAGGGCGTTCACCCAATGTGGCTTTTTTACCCTTAGTTTCGATACCAGAACTAGAAACATGGATTGAAACTTGGTCATTCTCTGAAACCATTCATTCTCGCTCTTACACTCATATTATTCGTAATATTGTTAATAACCCTTCGGTTGTGTTTGATGACATCGTAGAAAATGAGCAGATTTTGAAGCGTGCTGGTGATATTGCTAAGTATTATGATGATTTGATTTTTTTGACTCAAATTCATAATTTACATGGTGAAGGTACTCACCTCATTGGTGAAAAAGAAGTTACCGTTACCCTTCGCCTTTTAAAGAAAACCTTATATCTGTGCATGATGTCGGTCAACGCATTAGAAGCTATTCGTTTCTATGTCAGCTTTGCATGTTCATTTGCCTTTGCTGAGCGTCGATTAATGGAAGGTAATGCCAAGATCATTCGTTTAATCGCTCGTGATGAAGCGCTGCATTTAAACAGCACTCAGCATATTCTGAGTTTAATGCAAGGTGGTAAAGACGACCCTGAAATGGCTGAGATTGCCATTGAATGCTATTCAGAGTCTTACGACCTATTCCTTAAAGCTGCTGAACAAGAAAAAGAGTGGGCCAAATATTTATTCAAAGATGGCTCAATGATAGGCTTAAATGAACAAATTCTTTGCCAATATGTTGAGTACATTACTAACCAGCGCATGAAAGCTGTAGGTTTACCTCTTCCTTACGAAGAGCAATCAAATCCACTGCCTTGGATGAAAAACTGGTTAGAAAGTGATGCTGTTCAGGTTGCGCCGCAGGAAGTTGAAGTATCTTCATATCTTGTTGGTCAAATCGATTCAGCGGTAGACAGCGACGAGTTTTTAGATTTTGACTTATAAGCATTTTTTTATAAAAGCGCCGATTGTTAGCCTTAAAGGCCAACCAGCGATCCTATTCGATGGCAAGCGAGAAACCTTGCTTGAGGCGCTTGAGTATAAAAAAGTAAAAGTGTTTTCAGAGTGCCGCAATGGTTTTTGCGGCGCTTGTAAAACTCAAATTATTTCAGGCGAAGTGTCTTATATCAAAGAGCCGCTAGCTGAACTTAAAGCAAACGAATGCTTGCCATGCTGCTGTATTCCACAAACGGATCTTAATCTTGCTTTATCAATGGATAATGTCGAACTAGCCGTTCGCTCTAAGTCCATTAACAAAAAACCATCGACACAACCAAAAGAAGCACTTGAATTAAGTTTCAACATTGAAACGGCAACAGCACAGCAAAACTAACGTTTGCACGGCCAATGCCATCAAATAAAATCATACCAGTCATGCATGTTAACTTTGTTGAAGTTAAAAATAGTTTACCGCTTTTTATTACCTCTGGCATGCAGTACTAATAAATCACGCATTGACATTGCTACCAGGGTAAAACCTGTCCATTTGAGTGTTTAAACACTCCGGTTTCACTTATATTCAGTTGTTCAATTAATCCAATTAAGCGTGATGCAGACTCTGTTGCAGAAATATCTCCGCCGTGATTTACCATGTCGGTTTGCACATATCCTGGGTGATAAATGCCCACGGCAATATTACGCTGTTTAAGATCAATGCTAAGCGACATAGAAGCGGCATTTAACGCGGCTTTAGACATCCGATAGCCATAGCGGCCACCAGATCCATTATCAGCAATCGAACCCATCCGTGACGTTATCATGGCAACTTTACCGCTATCGTTTATTTGCGCTTGAAGTGCGGAGACAATTCTAAGTGGTGCAAGGGCATTGACTTCAAACTGTGCTCGTATGCTATTAATATTTAGATTGGATAAGCTCTCATCACGTAATATACCAGCATTGCAAATAAGTACATCTATGGTGACCTGTTGTAGCTCGATTAACAGTTTATTAATCCCAGCATCAGTAGCGACATCAACATCAGTTATGGTGACAGCAGGTAACGCATTTAACTCAGTAGAAGAATGCCGACAGACGGCAAAAACATGACAGCCTTGTGCCAAATACCCCTTCACTAAAGCCAAACCAATACCTCGGTTAGCCCCTGTAATCACGACATTTTTATTCATATTAACTTACCTCTGCTTTGTATCGATATGTGTTGAACCAATGCATTTGTTTAAAAGATAAAAACTAGCTTATCAGGATATTAGTGCGTAAAGTACAGTAAAATCAGGTTATTATTTTAGCCAATGTTTGAGCAAGCTATGAGAAAACAACTGAATGGTATCGCTCATCTAAAATTATAAGGATTTTCGGCTATGTCATCTGCCTCTAATTCACTTTTGCTACCTACATCTGCTATTTCAAGTCCCGATAATATCAAGGCCCATGAAAATATCTGGCACCAACGCATATCGGGTGAAGATAAACAACGAAGAAACGATCACCGCAGTCCTTTTCAACGTGATAGAGCAAGAATATTGCACAGTGCTGCCTTTAGACGCCTACAAGCAAAAACACAGGTTTTAGGCATAGGCATGAACGACTTTTATCGCACACGTTTAACTCACTCACTAGAAGTCTCTCAAATAGGTACAGGTATTGCGGCGCAACTAAGACGAAAATACCCTAATCTTAAGTATTTACTGAATTCAATGAGTTTAATTGAATCATTATGTTTAGCCCACGATATTGGCCACCCGCCATTTGGACACGGTGGTGAAGTCGCTTTACATTATATGATGCGCGATCATGGAGGTTTTGAGGGGAATGGCCAAACGTTTCGAATATTGGCTCGGCTAGAACCGTACACCCCGTCCACCGGGATGAATTTAACCCGCAGAACACTTTTGGGCATATTAAAATACCCGGCTCCCTACTCGCAATTATGGATCAACACTCATCCTGCCCCCGTATTAAATCATCGACAATTAAAACCTTCGGATTGGCCGCCTGTTAAAGGAATATTTGATGATGATAAACCCATTTTAGATTGGGTATTATCGTGTTTAACCGAAAACGATCGCCAATTGTTTTTAGCCAGTGAGCAAAGTCTCGTTCACCCTGACTACCCGCATTTAAAGACAAAGTTTAAATCACTTGATTGTTCCATAATGGAATTAGCTGACGATATTGCCTATGCGGTTCACGATCTTGAAGATGCCATAGTGATGGGTATCGTAAATCCACACCAATGGCAGCAAGACGTTGTTGTTCCGTTACAGCACATAGAAGATAGCTGGCTTAAACATGAAATCCACACCATAGGTGCCAAATTATTCTCGAATCAACATCATTTACGCAAAGACGCCATCGGCACACTGGTTAATGCCTTTGTCACGGCGATAAATATACAAATCAAGCCTGAATTTGATGAACATTTACTCAAATATCATGCAGAGCTTGAATTAGATTTTGCCACCACGTTAAGTGTGCTCAAGCAGTTTGTATTTAAATACGTGATTAGAAAGCCAGAAATTCAAATGCTTGAGTATAAAGGTCAGCAAATTGTGATGGAGTTATTTGAAGCGTTTGCATCTGATCCCAAGCGATTATTACCCCTGAATACTGGTGAACGTTGGCTAAAGGCTCAGCAGGAAAATAATAATCCAATGCGGGTGATTGCGGATTATATTTCTGGTATGACAGATGAATTCGCGGCTAGATTACATCAACAATTATTTGGCAGTAAAACCGCCGGCATTTTAGAGCTCAACAGAGAGCTTTGATACTTAGGTTATTGTTTTTAAATATTTTCATTCACGCGCTTACTCGACACAGAAAAATCATCGCAGTAAGCACAATATATCGAAAATCATACGAGTGTATTTAATTGGGTAAGCACTTAACCATGTATAAAGTGCTTACCAAAAAACTACAAGGCTCAAAAGAAATCTAGGATTCATCAGATTGAATTTGTGTTTGTTTAGTCTGTCGCCACGATTTAACAAAATAACGCAGTGGAATTTGTGACACTAAAATACCTGCCAACATCAAACTGCACCCTAGCAAGGCTCGTGGTTCTAGTGTTTCATCTAATATTAAAATGCCACCTATTGCAGCGAACACAGTTTCTAAACTTAAAATAATCGCGACATGTGCTGGATGGGCATTTTTTTGGGCGACGACCTGCAAGGTATAACCGACACCCACAGAGACAATGCCAGAATAAGCCAAGGCTGCCCAGGCTAAAGTTATGTTACCTATTTCAGTCGTCTCAATTATCAGTGATACCGCGATACTCAACAAGCCACAAAAAATAAATTGTAAATGCGAAAGTAAAATCGGAGAGTGCTTTTTAGCAAAATGATCGATTATAAGGATATGAATAGCCCAAAATACCGCGCCGATAAGTTGCAATAAATCACCATAACCAATGCTCATGTCATCCTTAATACTTAGAAAGTAAAGTCCGAAAACCGCAATAGCACAGCCTACCCAAGTATTTACCCCTGTTTGGTGTTTCAGGATCAATCCTAATACAGGTACGATGACAATATACAAACCTGTGATAAAACCCGCATTGGCTGCTGAGGTAAACTGTAAGCCTACCTGTTGTAATGATGCCGCAAAAAACAACACTGAACCGGCACTCATAGCGGCCAACACTAATGACTTTTTATCGCCAATTAATAACGATTTTTTATGAGCAAAAAACCATAGTAATGGCAGTAAACTTACTGCACCAATTAAAAAGCGTAACCCGTTGAACATAAAAGGAGATAAATGATCCATCCCCATTGATTGGGCAACAAATCCAAAGCCCCAAACAGCGGCAGTTAATAGGAGTAATAAATTGGCAATCACAGCGCATTCCATCGATAAAAGAAAACAAGACTACTTAAGTTGCTGATTGACTACAAGCACCCTTGAAAATTAATCTTCCAAGATAAAAAATGAGAAAATCCTTTAGAATAGTCTAGGTCTGAGTTAACTTAATTTCAGCGCATTAAGCGGCATCCATATAGCAATCGTGTAGTTACCAATGACAGCTATTTTGCAAAAAAATTAAGGTTTACATACTTTATATGCAATTAAATGATTTTTTGATCCGCTTTCAACTACAGCCTCTTTCGGTCAGTAACATCAGCTCTGCGCCAGCTCATTTCCCCGGACGTGAAGCGGCAGTCTTGATCCCAATAGAGCAAATTGATGGTCAGCTCTACCTCCTGTTAACTAAACGTCCTTTACACCTGAGGCATCACCCTGGGCAAATTAGTTTTCCAGGAGGGAAATTAGAAGACAATGATAAGAATGCAACAGATACCGCATTGCGTGAGGCTGAAGAGGAAATTGGACTACAAAGGGGCAACGTTACAGTTATAGGCGCTTTCCCTCCCCACAAAACCTTTACCGGATTTACCATCACCCCGATTATAGGGATTATTAACCAACCATTTGATTTAATCATTGATCCCGGTGAAGTAGACAGTTGCTTTAAAGTCCCATTAAATTACTTTAAACAAGGCGAAAATCGTCATTTGGGTCAACATTGGCGAAAAGGCAAGCTGTATCAAGTGCATTATATGCCATTTGAAGATAAATTTATTTGGGGCGTAACAGCGGCCATTATTGATTTATTGTGCCGCCATATTGATAATTGATAACTGAGAACTACACCACGTAACGTATATATAACCCCGCGGATAATGAAACAAGAAATAACAACGGAATATTGAACCAAAATCCAATTCGAGCCGTCGTTTTGGCGTAAAAATTGACCAACAAATTGAGCAAGCTTATGCCTGCGCACCACCAAATGATATATTCTAATTTCACGGTTAACGCCGGATCCCAGTCAAATCGCACTTCAACCCCTTTTGATAAAAAATATCCAACCGCGCGATCGGGTCTTGCCTCACCATAAATCAGTAATGCATATATCGCCAAGCTCCAGCCTAATAATGACAATATTGTTAATATGATTTGAAATATATCTAATCGAGTCATCTTTCTACCCTATCCTCTTTGTGCACTGATTTTTGCAGCGTTAGTCATGGACCAATCCAAAATCACAAAAAACAACACCAAAAAGATCAATTTTACATGTTATTTACGTCTGCTAATTAAAACTATCGGATTAATACACTTAGAATAACGTTTTCAGCTTGAGAAAAGCCACCATAAAGGTAAGATAAACACAAAATTACTTACTATTTTGATCTTGGAGAATAAAGCAACAATGAGCATTGCATCTGTCGCTTCAGTTTTTAAAGGTGAACACGCTGTTGGTTCATCAGTAACCGTACAAGGATGGGTTAGAACTCGTCGTGATTCAAAAGCGGGTATCTCATTCTTAGCCGTTTATGATGGTTCATGTTTTGACCCAATCCAAGGCGTTGTGCCAAATAGCTTAGATAATTATGAGCAAGACGTTTTAAAGCTAACCGCAGGTTGTGCCGTTGAAATGACCGGTTCAGTTGTCGAATCTCCAGGTGCAGGACAGGCATTTGAGCTACAAGTGACCTCAATTAATGTTACTGGTTTTGTTGATGATCCAGACACCTATCCTATGGCAGCTAAGCGTCACTCAATTGAACACCTTCGTGAATTAGCTCATCTACGTCCACGCACCAATATTATTGGTGCTGTTGCCCGCGTACGTAACTGTTTATCACAAGCTATTCACCGTTTTTACCATCAAGAAGGTTTTATTTGGGTCTCTACGCCACTGATCACCGCTTCTGACTGTGAAGGCGCGGGCGAAATGTTCCGTGTATCAACCTTAGACATGGAAAACCTGCCGCTAACTGATGCTGGCAAAGTGGATTACGACAAAGACTTTTTCGGTAAAGAAGCATTCTTAACCGTATCGGGTCAGTTAAATGCTGAAACTTATGCGTGCGCTTTATCTAAAGTGTACACTTTCGGACCAACTTTCCGTGCTGAAAACTCTAATACAACTCGTCACTTGGCAGAGTTTTGGATGGTAGAGCCTGAAGTTGCATTTGCAACATTAGATGATGCTGCAGAACTAGCAGAAAAAATGCTTAAGTTCGCTTTCAATGCCGTGCTTGAAGAGCGTATGGATGATTTAACCTTCTTTAATCAGCGTGTAGATAACACAGTTATCGAACGTTTACAGTCATTCGTGAGCAGTGATTTCGCGCAGGTAGATTACACTGACGCAGTAGAAATTTTAAAGAATTGTGGCAAATCATTCGAGTTCGCTGTTGAGTGGGGTATCGATTTACAATCTGAGCATGAACGTTACCTAGCAGAAGAACACTTTAAAGCGCCTGTGGTAGTTAAAAACTATCCTAAAGACATTAAAGCTTTCTATATGCGTCTTAACGATGATGGTAAAACTGTTGCGGCAATGGACGTGTTAGCTCCTGGCATTGGTGAGATTATCGGTGGCGCACAACGTGAAGAACGTTTAGATGTACTTGATGCGCGTTTAGCTGAGATGGAACTAAGCCAAGAAGATTACTGGTGGTATCGCGATTTACGTCGCTATGGCACAGTGCCACATGCAGGATTTGGTTTAGGCTTTGAGCGTTTAGTCTCTTATGTTACTGGCGTAAACAACATTCGTGATGTGATCCCATTCCCTCGCGCACCTCGTTCAGCTAACTTCTAATAGGTTTGCTTACTGATATAAAAAACGCGCTTAATTAGCGCGTTTTTTTATGCTCAAAACAAATGACATTAAACAATTTCCGTATATCAATCTCAACTAAGAGGCGATGATAAGTTGCTCTCTAAGTTGTTTAACTTCATCTCTTAACGCTGCAGCTTGTTCAAATTCTAGGTTTTTTGCATGCTCAAGCATCTGCTTTTCAAGCAAATCAATTTGATGACTAATGTCAGCAATGCTCAGGTATTGTGGGCTGGTTTCTGCCACTTTATCCAGCTTACCTATGCTTTTAGTGCGTTTACCTTGTTTACTTTCTCCCACATCCATGACATCAGTAATGCTTTTTACTACGCCTCTTGGCGTGATGCCGTGAGTTTGGTTATGTAAACGTTGTTTTTCACGGCGGCGTTCGGTTTCTCCCATTGCCTTAGCCATCGAGTTGGTGATCCTATCTGCATAGAGGATCACTTTGCCATTAATGTTACGAGCCGCACGTCCAATAGTCTGGATAAGTGAACGTTCAGAACGTAAAAAACCTTCTTTATCCGCGTCTAAAATACACACTAGCGAGACTTCAGGCATATCTAAACCTTCGCGCAATAGGTTAATTCCAACGATCACATCAAAATGCCCTAAACGCAAATCGCGGATAATTTCCATGCGTTCAACAGTATCAATATCCGAGTGAAGATAGCGTACTTTCACTCCATGTTCGTCAAGATAATCGGTTAAGTCCTCACTCATCTTTTTGGTTAATGTGGTCACAAGTACTCGTTCATTAACCGCAACTCTTTTATGAATTTCCGATAATAAATCGTCAACTTGAATGCCAACGGGTCGGACTTCAATTTCAGGATCAAGTAAGCCAGTGGGTCTAACGACTTGCTCGACTATCTCACCTTCACTTTTATCTAATTCATATTGGCTCGGGGTAGCCGAGACAAATATTGTTTGTGGCATTAAGTTTTCAAACTCTTCAAACTTAAGGGGCCGATTATCAAGTGCTGATGGCAATCGAAAGCCGTATTCCACTAAAGTTGTTTTGCGGCTTCTATCACCTTTATACATGGCGCCAATTTGCGGAACTGTAACATGAGATTCGTCGATGATTAACAGGCCATCGGCAGGTAAATAATCTAATAGTGTCGGTGGCCCCTCTCCCGGTGATCTCCCCGATAAATAGCGTGAATAATTTTCAATGCCAGAACAATAACCTAGTTCTACCATCATCTCTACATCATATTGAACTCGCTCCGTAATCCGTTGCGCTTCTATTAGCTTATGATTCTCAAGTAAAAAATTCCGACGTTGTCTGAGTTCTTCTTTGATGAATTCAGTTGCAGCCAAAATTTTTTCCCTTGGAGTGACGTAGTGCGTTTTAGGATAAATAGTGGTACGGGCAATGCGTTTAATAATCTGTCCTGTGAGTGGATCAAACTCACTTAACCTTTCAATTTCATCGTCAAATAATTCAACACGAATAGCATCACGTTCAGAATCGGCGGGAAATATATCGATGACCTCTCCTCTAACCCGATATGTACCGCGCTGTAATTCAATATCATTGCGCTTATATTGCAACTCACTGAGGCGAATTAATATGTCCCGTTGCCCCATAAAATCCCCTTGACGAAGATGCAGCAACATTTTTAAATATGAATCTGGATCACCCAGACCATAGATAGCCGACACAGACGCGATTAAGACCACATCTTTACGTTCTAAAAGCGCTTTAGTCGCTGACAGGCGCATTTGTTCAATATGCGCGTTAACCGAGGCGTCTTTTTCAATGAAGGTATTTGAAGCGGGAACATAGGCTTCTGGTTGGTAGTAATCATAATAGGAAACAAAATATTCAACGGCGTTATCAGGAAAAAATTCTTTCATCTCACCATAGAGTTGTGCAGCAAGGGTTTTGTTGGGTGCCATGATGATCGTGGGGCGGCCCATAGTTTGGATTACATTGGCTATGGTGTATGTTTTTCCCGAACCAGTTACGCCTAACAATGTTTGGCTAGCGACTCCATTTTGTAATCCCTCCACTAATTGGTTAATTGCTGTGGGTTGATCGCCTGCTGGAGTATATTGAGAGTTTAAACGAAAGAGCTGATCTGGCACGCGGAATCTCTTTTTTTGTATAATGCAAATATCATAATAAAAAAAGCCTATTTCCCCTAGAAATTAATTGCTTTGAAAAACGTCAATCATGGATAAATGTCAAATTACTGATATAGAGATGAAACTATTAAACAAAATGCTTTACCACAGTAAAAGTCGCTTTTGCAACCTTAAACCTCAGCGTTAACTGCAATTTAATACACAATAGTCGTTTGTAACTAATTACAATTTTGCAACCTGATCACCATTGGTTAAAAAAAACATCTTGCTTTTTTTAAATCATTTAAAAACAAGAGCTTAAGCTCATGCTAAATAAATCTACCATTTTAAGCTGAACTGAGGCTTAATCAGTGTTTGCAGCCTATAAACAAGAGTAACCCACAAGCTTATCCACAGATTTAGTGGATAACTCATTAAACCTCAGGCAGCATGCGGGGTTGACGTTATGGTCAATTCCATCAACTGTCATTAAAGCTTGATGAAAGTTTATTACATTTGAAATCTTTTCATTTTTTATGTTGTACTGCTTTACACTAAACATGACTAGGTTGAGGGTGATTCAGGACAGCAGTTAGTGGTCTTTGGATGGTTTTTATCACTCGATAATTTAACTAAGCTAAGCATTGAGACTAATTCTTATCCAATAACCTCTCTACTTTGCTCTACTGACTGTGTTGAATTTAGTTGCAATAGGCCAGATATTACAGGTGTAATCACCTTATTTTCTGTAAAAAGTACCAGTTGCAGTTTAATCACATTGATTAAGGGTACTTTAAAACTTATTTACTCATCTATTACTCAGTTCAGGTTAACGACCACTTTTACCGATTCAATCACAGGCAAGCTTTTAAGAAATTGTTATCACAAAATAATCCAAAACATTCATTGCTATGAGTCGATGATTAGTATGCTTAGCTATTAGCAGTGTTAGATACGTTGAAGTATTACCATCTAGTTCAATTATCATTATTTGAAGTGATTAAAACCTGAAAATACCCCTACAAAATATTCGCTGACGCAATAATGAAGTCATCTACTTAATTGACCATCCTGCGAATGTTAAATTGGCCATGTCATTATATGTGGTGTTTGTTTCATGATTAATCGTTTAACCCTTCTTCTATCAGTTTGAGTGTGATTACAACTCACATCACATCTTCTGCTCATGTTAAATGAAACTAATGTGTCCAATTTTTACCATTAATGCCCAAAAGTCGTTCACGATGCACATTACATGAGCAGTTAACAAGTTAATTTCACTTTTTTTTAGAACTCGAGTTGACTCATGCAACAGAGCGTTTTACTATGCGCTCCGTTCTCAGCAATACATTGTTGTTCGATTCCCCAGTAGTTCAGTCGGTAGAACGGCGGACTGTTAATCCGTATGTCACTGGTTCAAGTCCAGTCTGGGGAGCCAAAACAAGTTGAGTTGATTACATTATTATAGAATTCCCCAGTAGTTCAGTCGGTAGAACGGCGGACTGTTAATCCGTATGTCACTGGTTCAAGTCCAGTCTGGGGAGCCATATAATAAATTTAAGTATTCCCCAGTAGTTCAGTCGGTAGAACGGCGGACTGTTAATCCGTATGTCACTGGTTCAAGTCCAGTCTGGGGAGCCACTTAAAACATTGATAAATTCCCCAGTAGTTCAGTCGGTAGAACGGCGGACTGTTAATCCGTATGTCACTGGTTCAAGTCCAGTCTGGGGAGCCATCAAATAAAAGATAGTTAAGATTCCCCAGTAGTTCAGTCGGTAGAACGGCGGACTGTTAATCCGTATGTCACTGGTTCAAGTCCAGTCTGGGGAGCCAATTAAATATCTTATTTATTCTTACACTGCCCCCTCTTTATATATAAATCCTACCGCTTATTCATACCCTGCTAACATATAACCTGTTTAGGCTAGTGATTTAGTCTTAGTTATTCTGTTATGATACTTTGCTTATGCAATTTTATCTCTTTGGTATAAATCAAAATTTAACTATCCAGTTTTTAAATATTTTTTAGCCACTGATGTTTGTACGAAAAGAGATCACCCTTATATTATGGATATCTTATGGGCTTATCAAAATCCTTCCAATTGATACTACTGCTCGTATTCGGGTTGTTGTTTCTGCGTGTTTATACACTTGAAAATCATCAAGTTCAAAGTCATGCTCAAACAGTAAACCAAAACTTTACTGCCTATGCTGTAAATTACCAAGATTGGACTGGTAATGGTAAGGAACTCTACGAAATCTTTAGTCGTGATAATGACTTGCAATTTTTTCAATTCAGCCACAAATCCGATAGCACATATAACTATACTTTTGGTAGCTTGGCTAAGCGTGAACCAAATATTGCAGATAAATTTTTTACCCTCAATTTAGATCACAGTTTCAATTTACCAGAAGGTAGGTTGCAAGTTCGTTTGAGTACTAAAACACTGTTAGACAATAGTTTAGCGAATTTACAAACAATATTTGAACAGCTATTGATTACCTATATCGTTTTAATGCTGTTATTTGCCCTTTTAGTTTTCGCCCTTAAAAAACGTATCAAGTATGCAGCTCATTATATCGATAGTATTCCAACGCTTTCGTTTCAAGCCATCGAAGCATCACGCCTTAATGGCTTGCTTAGCCCTATTAGTATTGCATTAGAGAATTGCCGTTGCCGGCTAAAAGAAAACTTAGAGCAGGTAAGGCTTGAAAATGAAAAACTCACCAAATTGGCTTATCTTGATCCTGTCACTGAGTTTTCGACTCGGCCAAGATTTACAACTCAATTAGACAAGTTAATTCAACCTCAAAAAAATGAATTTGGTGTGTTAGTTATCATTAAAGCATCAGAACTGGCGAACATAAATCAACTTCATGGTCGTTTAGCGGGAGATGATTATTTAGGGAAAGTATCTGACTGCATTCGAAATGCAGGCAATCGAAACACGATTAAAGAGTATTATAGAATCTCCAGTAGTGATTTTGCCCTTTTTCTGGAGAATTCAACGCTAAAAGACAGTAGTAATTATATTGAAAAACTCAAACAGCAATTCGATGATTATACCTTAAACACTCAAAAAGACTCAGTAGCACATATAGGTATTGTTCCCTATCAATCAGAGGATGATCCGGTAACATTATTAGCTATGGCTGATTCAGCCGTAAGTATTGCACAAACACTGGGGCCAAATCGTTTCCATTTCCTAGAAAAATTTGATGGTAATGAAAAATTCGGTGACGAACACTGGAAAATCACCATCAACAATATTATTGACCGTCGCGCAGTTAAATTTTATCAACAGCCCCTATTACCTTGTAACAATGACAAAGACTTATATCGTGAATTATTAGCCCGTTTTTTTAATGCCGAAGGCCAGCATTTGCCGACAGCAACGGTAATAGCAATGTCTGAAAGATACGGCCTAAATATCGAATTAGATAAAATGATTGTGACAAGCACGTTACAGTTAATCCAAGACAATCCAAACTTAACGGGTTCAATGGGTGTCAATATCAGTGCCACATCGGCTTTACAAGACGAATTTATCTTTTGGTTAAAAGATGTATTAAGCAATCACCGAAAAGCGGCATCTCGGTTGGTTTTTGAAGTGAATGAATCTGGAATGCAAACAAATTTAAATACCAGTTATCGTTTTGTGTCTGAAATCCATAAAGTCGGTGCTAAGGTTGCCGTCGAGCGTTTTGGTCTTGGATTTACATCTTTCAAATTCTTTAGTGAAGTTCGTCCAGATTATATAAAGCTGGACAGTAGCTACAGTGATCAAATTGAATCTGATAATAATAATCGTTTTTTTGTTCGTATGATTGTTGATATCGCTAAAAGAATGCACATATTAGTTATCGCTACTGGTGTTGAGCGTCAAGATGAAAAAATGACCCTTGAAAAGTTGTTTATCGATGGCTATCAAGGGTATTACTTAGCAAAACCGAGTGAGGTTATGACGTCGGAATAACATCGTTTTCGACAATGCGTGGCAAACAATATGGACATATTTCTGTAAAGGTTAGCGAAAATCTCGTTAACCTTATTTTTTATCCGTTGTTTCTCAGCGCTAAACCTTAGATAATACGCAGATCTTTTAATAATAAATGCGTAGCGATGACAGAGTATCTCCTCTTATTGATTGGTACCGTACTGGTTAACAACTTTGTATTAGTCAAATTTCTTGGTTTATGCCCCTTTATGGGGGTATCCAGTAAGCTGGCATCCGCGATTGGTATGTCAATGGCCACCACCTTTGTGCTTACACTGGCATCGATTTTAAGCTACTTAACCAATGAGTTCTTGTTACAACCATTTGATTTATCTTATTTACGAACCATGAGTTTTATTCTGGTCATCGCGGTAGTTGTTCAATTCACTGAAATGTTAGTCCAAAAAACCAGTGCCACACTGCATCGCGCATTGGGTATATATCTACCATTAATCACCACAAACTGTGCCGTGTTAGGTGTCGCACTGCTTAACGTAAATGAAGATCATAATTTTCTACAATCGGCGGTATATGGTTTTGGTGCTGCAGTCGGGTTTTCATTAGTGTTAATTTTATTTTCTGCAATGAGAGAACGTCTCGCCGCTGCTGATGTACCATTACCCTTTAGAGGCGGAGCAATTGCAATGATCACAGCAGGCCTTATGTCATTGGCCTTCATGGGATTTGCGGGGCTGGTAAAATAATGATCACTCATATTTTTGTCGCTGTAGCGGTATTGACAATTTCAGCCATCGTTTTTGGGATCATTTTAGGCTACGCCGCCGATAAATTTAAAGTGGAAGGCAACCCGATCATAGATCAAGTGGAAGCGCTTTTACCGCAAACACAATGTGGTCAATGTGGATACCCTGGATGCCGTCCTTATGCAGAAGCCATAGCTAACGGTGATAAAGTCAATAAATGCCCACCTGGCGGCACTGCTACTATGGAAAAATTGGCCGAATTGATGGGTGTTGACCCCGAACCATTGGATCAAGTAGCGCAAGAAGCAGTAAAAAAAGTCGCATACATTCGAGAAGACGAATGCATAGGCTGTACTAAATGCATTCAAGCTTGTCCTGTCGATGCAATATTAGGCGCAGGTAAATTAATGCACACTGTCATTGCTAAAGATTGTACCGGCTGTGATTTATGTGTTGAGCCCTGCCCGGTTGACTGTATTGATATGCTTCCGGTAGAAACCACATTAAAAAACTGGGACTGGAAGCTTAATGCAATACCTGTAACCCTTGTGTCAGAAAGCCTTGAGGAAAGATAGTGTTAACTTTATTAGAACAATTAGATAAAGGCTCACTTTGGCAGTCTCCTGGCGGCATTCATCCTCCAGAACTTAAACAATTATCAAATCAGCAAGCCATTGGTCGATTACCATTGGCCAAACAGTTTGTCGTGCCGATCCCTCAGGTTGGCGAACAAGCTCGTTTATTGGTTGAGGTTGGTCAGACGGTTTTAAAAGGCCAAGTGTTAACTGAGGGCACGGGTTTTATCTATTTACCAGTTCATGCCCCTACATCTGGAACGGTCACAGCGATTAAGGCCGTTGCCAGTAACCATGCATCAGGCTTACCCGTATTAAGCTGCATCATAGATGCTGATGGTTATGACAATTGGTGCGATCTTATTACGTCAGATCCAGCAGCACTTTCTAATGATGACATTATCACCAAAATCAAACAGGCTGGAATTGCCGGTATGGGCGGTGCTGCATTTCCAACCCATATCAAATTAAACACGGCCAGTGAAATTGATCTTGTCATCATCAATGGTGTTGAATGTGAACCTTATATCACCTCTGATGATCGTTTAATGCGTGAATACAGTAACGAGATCCTAAAAGGCATAGAAATTATTCATCGCCTATTAGGTCCACAACGCATCATTATCGCCATTGAAGACAACAAGCCAGAAGCCGCACAAGCTATGCAGCAGGCAATTCACCTTAGTAAATTGCCAGCAAACAGCACAAGGGTTACAGTCATCCCGACTAAATATCCATCTGGTGGTGAAAAACAGCTGATTCAAATTATCACAGGTAAAGAAGTGCCAAGTGGCTGCTTACCTTCTCAATTAGGGATTGTGGTTCAAAATGTGGGCACAGCTTTTGCTATCCAAGACGCCATTTATTCTGGTAAACCTTTGATTGAGCGCGTGGTGACTTTTACGGGAAAAAACATTCACCAACCAGGAAATTATTGGTTACCCATTGGTACTCCAGTAGCTGCAGCACTTGAGCTTGTTGATTTCAGACCATCAACAACTCAAAAACTCATTATTGGTGGCCCTATGATGGGTTATGCCATACATGATCCTTATGTGCCTGTACTAAAAGGGACTAACTGTGTTTTAGCCCCTTCCAATGAAGAAATTAGTCCGGACAGTGACGAAAAAGCCTGTATCCGCTGTGGCGAATGTGCCATTGCATGTCCTGCACTTTTATTACCACAGCAATTGTTTTGGCATGCTAAAGCGCAAGAATATGACAAAGCCGCTAGTTTCAATTTACAAGACTGCATTGAATGCGGCTGCTGTAGCTATGTTTGTCCAAGCGATATTCCATTAGTTGAATATTATCGTATAGCTAAATCAGCATTAAGAGTTGAAGCTGAAGAAAAAGTCCTCGCAGAACAAGCCAAACTAAGGTTTGAAGCCAGACTGCAACGCTTAGAAGATGAAAAACTTGCTCGTGAGGCAAAAGCTAAAGAAGCCGCTGAAAAACGCCAAGCAAATATGAAGTCATCCGATAAAGATGCTGTCGCGGCGGCTATGGCAAGAATAGCAGCCAAAAAAGCGGCACAGTCTAATGAAGCGAATCTGCAATCGATCGTTAAGCATGATGCCAATGACAGCACTGGCGTAGATAAAAAATCCGCAGTAAGTGCTGCAATTGCTAGAGCAAAAGCCAAAAAGGCAGCTCAATCGGCTGAGCAATTTTCGATAGAAAATAATGCTACGCAAACACCATCCAATACTCACAATCCATCAGATAGTGTTGTCGAAGGGGGTATTTCGCAACAGAATCTAATCGCTGCTGCGGTTGCCCGTGCTAAGGCCAAAAAAGCGGCGCAAAATAATCAAGCTATAACATCGGATGAAGCTGTTAATGGCTTAGCTGATAGTTCAACGTCAGATACTGATCCATCACTGAATGACAAAAAAGCCAAAGTCGCTGCCGCGATTGCCAAAGCTAAGGCGAAAAAGTTACAACAAACAGAAATTGCATCCGATTCAGCTGACACTGAGCCTAATGAAGATAATTCAATAACCGCATCTGCCAATGGCGCAATGGCGAAAAAGACTATAGCTGATGACAATACTGATCCAGCTGAGCAGGATAAAAAAGCGCGTATAGCTGCTGCAGTTGCAAAGGCTAAAGCGAAAAAGTTACAGCAGGTAGAAACAAGCAATGTTGAGTCACAATTATCAAGTTCATCGATAACACTAGAACAAACCCCAAATTTAGATAGTGCCGTACTGGATAAAAAAGCCAAAATTGCAGCTGCGGTTGCTAAAGCAAAAGCGAAAAAGTTGGCTCAACAAGCCGAGAAAAAGGATTAATCATGGCATTTAAGATTGCCTCATCGCCCCATGTAGGCTCGACGTTACAAACCGCCAAAGTCATGCAAAGAGTCGCACTGTGCTTACTTCCTGGTATTGCGACTCAGCTGTACTTTTTTGGATTTGGTACTTTGTTGCAAATAGCAATCGCGGTTATAACCGCTTATGCAGCAGAAGCAGCCATATTATCATTGCGAAATCGCCCCATAAAATCTACTTTAGCTGACAATAGTGCCTTGGTCACCGCGTTACTGCTGGCTATTGCCATTCCACCATTAGCCCCTTGGTGGGTTGTTGTTATTGGTACATTATTTTCAATTATCATTGTTAAACATCTCTACGGTGGTCTGGGTAATAATTTGTTTAACCCTGCTATGGCGGGTTACGTTTTATTACTCATCTCGTTCCCAGTACAAATGACCGACTGGGTTTCACCTATGTCAGCTGCACAGCAATCTGTTGATTTAACGTATGCCTTAAATGCGGTATTCAATTCAGCCTCGGATATTTTAGTGATCGGCCACAACTTAGCAATTGACGGCTCCACAATGGCAACACCGCTTGATACATTGAAAACGGACTTATCAATGGGTATGACAACCCATGAAAGTCTTGCCAAACCTATCTTCTCCGGCATGGCAGGTTTGGGATGGTTTGAGGTCAATTTGGCTTTCCTTATTGGTGGCTTGATCATGCTCAAACTAAAGATCATACGTTGGCAGATAAGCTTTGGGATCCTAAGCGCGTTGTTTATTTGTTCCAGCTTCGGTTTTTTACTCAACCCAGACACCCATGTCAGCCCAATGATGCATTTATTTTCAGGCGGCACCATGTTAGCGGCTTTCTTTATTGCAACCGACCCCGTCACGGCTGCGACAAGTCATCGAGGGCGTATTATTTTCGGCGTTATGATTGGGGTGTTAATTTATGTGATTAGAACCTTTGGTGGCTATCCAGATGCTGTGGCATTCGCCGTTTTATTGGCAAATATGTGTGCCCCTTTTATTGACCATTATGTTCGCCCTAGAACATATGGCCATCGTTCAGGGAGTTAAATTGTGTCAATAAAAGATAATTCAATGCTTAAAAATGGCACTATTCTGGGCATCTTCGCTTTGTGTTGTACTGGCTTAGTTGCGGTTGTAAACGGGCTGACGAAAGACACCATTATACAGCAGCAGCGTGCGCAACTTAGTCAAACATTAACTCAAGTAATCCCCACGCAATACCATGATAATGAATTAGTATCGCAATGTATTTTGGTTAACTCCCCTGATCTTTTGGGGACAGATGAAGATTTACCTGCTTATATCGCAATGCAATCACAAATACCGAGTGCCATTGCAATTGAAGCTATTGCACCTGATGGGTATAACGGGGGCATAAAGCTTATCATCGGCATAGATAATGATAATAATATCTTAGGCGTACGCACCCTACTTCATCAAGAAACACCTGGGCTGGGTGATAAAATTGAACTGCGAAAATCAGATTGGGTGACTCATTTTACTGGTCAGCAATGGCACAAAGACGATCCTTCTTGGAAAGTAAAAAAAGATGGTGGTCAATTTGATCAATTTACTGGCGCGACTATTACCCCAAGAGCCTATGTAAAGGCCATCAACAACGCCGTTACTTTTGTTGATGTAAATCGAAAAACACTTTACCAAAGTGGTCGCCGCTGCGGAGAATCCCATGAGTAAGTATTCAGAAATCGCTAAGCAAGGGTTATGGTCTAATAACCCAGGTTTAGTCCAGTTATTAGGTTTATGTCCGCTATTAGCCGTGACTGCCACAATTACGAATGCACTTGGATTGGGTCTAGCAACATTAATAGTGTTAGTCGGTTCTAATATATTAGTGTCTTTGGTTCGCGACTATGTTCCTAAAGAAATTCGCATCCCGGTTTTTGTGATGATTATTGCCGCTCTGGTTACCTGCGTACAATTACTTGTCAATGCCTACGCCTATGGCTTGTATTTATCGCTGGGGATTTTCTTGCCACTCATCGTCACTAACTGTGTGATTATCGGTCGTGCAGAAGCGTTCGCATCTCGTAACACCCTTGCTCACTCTGCCTTTGATGGCTTAATGATGGGAATGGGTTTTACTGCTGTGCTTGTCGTACTGGGCGCAACACGCGAGGTACTTGGGCAAGGTACTCTTTTTGATGGCGCGGATTTACTACTCGGAGAGTGGGCTAAATCGCTTACACTTCATCTATGGCAAGTCGATAATGCATTTTTGTTAGCGTTACTTCCCCCAGGTGCATTTATTGCCATGGGATTATTAATCGCCTTAAAAAACTATATTGACCAAAAGGTTAAGCAGCGCCAGCCTAAAATAATAACCCAGGCGGTGGAGCGTGTACGTATCACCAAAGTGAGCTAGTTTTCTGATGAATAAACAAAAGCGAATACAAATACTCAAACGATTACGGGACAACAATCCGAAACCTGAGACTGAGCTCAATTTTAGTTCCCCTTTTGAACTGTTAGTCGCCGTAACCCTCTCAGCTCAAGCAACAGATGTCAGCGTTAATAAAGCCACTGATAAATTGTTCCCCGTCGCCAATACTGCACAGGGAATTTATGATTTAGGGGTCGACGGATTAAAGCAATATATTAAAACCATAGGTTTATACAATAACAAAGCGGTTAACGTCATTAACGCCTGCAAAATGTTAATAGACCTTCATAATGGCGAAGTACCTGAAAATCGTGAAGCATTAGAAGCGCTACCCGGTGTCGGTCGCAAAACGGCTAATGTGGTACTAAATACCGCCTTTGGCTGGCCTACAATCGCGGTGGACACCCATATCGACCGCGTATCGAATCGTACTAAACTAGCCATGGGCAAAAATGTCGTTGAAGTTGAACAGAAGTTATTAAAAGTTGTACCTGCTGAGTTTAAAGTTGACGTACATCACTGGCTTATTCTTCATGGTCGCTATACCTGCGTGGCGCGTAAACCACGTTGTGGTAGTTGTATTATCGAAGATTTATGTGAGTTTAAAGACAAGACTGAATGATCATTGACCGGTTTGTATTTACATGTAAGTGAAGGAGAAATAGCAGTTACCTTCGACTATCATCCATAGTTAATAGTCTGTAAATTTACGATGCGATATCTATCAATTTTGATGGTGTTCTGGTCAGTAACTTACTCTACTTGGTGTGCACAGCACGTATGCCAAAATACGGCTCTCATATGATCGAATATTTTTATTTATATAAGAGTAAAACTGAATAACAAACCTATCTTCGTGAAAACTATTAAAGCTTTCAAATGATATTGTCCCTCATCAAACGTCCAACAGCAGCAGTTGTTCTGTCGACTCCATTAAATATGACGCTTCTATTCTCAGGTCAATTGAGCTTTTGTAATATCAATGGAATTTGCAATACTCTCTATTTCTTGCCGCCAAAACCGTAATCGAACAGAATTCGTTTTTTTTACATGCCAAAAAAGAGCGATCCGATTTTTTGAAGAATACCAAGGCAACGGAGCGATAGAAAATTGTTTAAATGCGCTTAATTTAAGTAAATTTGGTAAGCTAGCAATTACATCAGTTCCTTTCATCAAGGTTGCCAACGTGTCAAAATCAGGAGCATCGATGGAAATTTTTCGTTTTTTCCCTAATTTTCGTAAAGCAACATCAATGGTAGAAGAAGGATCGGGACCAAGCGATACCACGCCATGTGGCCGAACACAAAAATCGTCAATATCTACTGGTTCACTGGTCATGGTAGCGTCATAAAACACCGAAAACTCTATAGGCATCAACCCTTTTTGCACAATGTTGTCACCATCTAATATCCCTGTAGGAAGTAATGCTAACTCCACATTCCCATCAGTTAAGTCTTTCACTAATTCAAACGAAGAGCCGGTTGTTTTAATCGTTAACCTTAGGTGAGGCGCCAACTCTCGAATACGCTTTAACAGTGGTTTAACAATGAGGTCACGCTCTAGCGCATTTGCCGCAATAATGAGTTGGCTAGTATCATTTTCGGGATGATATTGAGCAACTTGGCTAAATTCAGAAAGAGAAACAAGAATTTCTCTCGCTTGCGGAACAAGCAACTCTGCACGCTCTGTTGGGATGACTCCTTGACCTGAGCGTATAAATAACGGGTCATTAAACTGGGTACGCAATGACTCCAACCAATAGCTTAATGTCGATTGATTAACATCAAGAAGCCTTGCAGCTTGTGACAATGACCCCGCATCAAAGATGGTAACCAACAGGTGTAATTGTTTTCCATCTATATCCAAATAATTTCCAAACTTCATTTTAGCTATCAACTTTTTCAATAATAACTATCAAACTTATCAGCTTTTTCTGTCAACGCAAAATATTTATAGTAATTAGTGTCAATCACATTAACAGAGGATAATCACATGATTGTTATTACAGGCGCCAGTGGCAGTTTAGGCAATTTAGTTGTAGAGGCTTTATCAAATAAGCAAAGTCAAACGTCAATCAAGCTTACTAGTCGCACTCCCGAAAAGCTATCTTCATGGAATTCGAAGGGATACAGCGTTGCTCACTTTGACTTTGATGACCCCGCAAGTATGGAAGATGCACTTATTGGATGCAGTACTCTATTGCTTATTTCAGGCGATGCGCCAGTTGAGAAACGAATTAAACAACATGGATTTGCCATTGACGCTGCGAAGAAAATGGGGGTCAGCCATATTGTTTATACTAGCTTTGTAAATCCCGTTGAAGAAAGTTTGTTTCCATTTGCAAAAATCCATCAGCAAACTGAACGCTCTTTAATCGAGTCAGAGATCAGCTATAGTATATTGCGCAACCCAAGCTATATTGAAAATTTAGCTGGCGCTTTGACCCACGCTCGCCAAACTGGCGTATTAGCGTTACCCGGAGCTAAAGGGAAATCGACCTACTTAGCCAAACAAGATATTGCCAAAATTATTGTTGAATTACTGACAAGTAACAATGAGTCATCTTCAATCTATGAACTTAGCGGTCCTGAGGCTATCGACCTTTTCGAAATTGCTACATTGGCAAGTGATATTTGGGAAACTAAGGTAGAGGCACAAGTATTGCCAGAAGAAAACTTTAAGCAAATGCTTTCGCAAGTGGGTTTACCTGAGTTTATGGTAACGGCCATTTCAGGTTTACAGCAAGCAACCGCAGCAGGAGAATATGACCTAGTATCAAACACAGCAACCCAAATATTAGGAAATAAAATGTTGACGATACGCGACTATTTGAAAACTTTTGCCTAACCTTTTTTACTAAACTTAGGAGCTAGTTATGAAATTTATCGGTGCATTTATAAAACTATGGGCGTTTAATATTTATATATTATCGCTGCTTTCAACGTCAGTGATCGCAAATGAATTAGTTAAACCAACCGAATCATTAGAAGGGACACAAATTACTTACGAATATACCAGCGGACGAAAATATAACGTTAAGTTTGAAAAAGAGGGAATTTCTTATCAGTATCTGACGGGCTCTAAACCCGATACATGGTGGGGACCATTTAACTATCAAGCATTTGAAGTCTCAAACAACCAATATTTTGTAAGTTGGTATGAAGACGGGTATGGCGATCATGTTACTTTATTAATCAACTTTAAAGATAAAATTTTGTACGGAAGTGCATTAATAATTCTGCCTGATGATCACGAAATCCACTTTCACGGCGCCGAAATAATTAAGGATAACCACTCAAAAAAATAGCGACCTCGGATGTTAATTTGACCACTACTTCTCGGAAGCTTGTGTGAGTTTTGGGATAAAGCAAGGTAAAACTATCTTGATTAATGTTCATTCATAATAAATAAGAGGGGGTAAGTTAAGCCCCTTCAATTTTCGTTAAAAAACATAACCTGCTGACGCTAATTCACTGAGTTTATCCTGACATCGTTTTCGAATATGTTCTCTGAATAATCGCATCATAGGTGTAATTAATTGACGACTGGGGCAAATCAGCCAAAGTTCTATCGTCATTTTCGAATAGCTCGGCAATAACATCTGCACATTGCCTGCAAGTAATTCATCGGCCATTTCCAGTATCGATTTTTGAGCAAGTCCATAACCATCAGCACACCACCTTTTAACTAACTCTGAGTCGTTCGTTGTACGATCGCTGTTCAACTTTACTTTAATGGTTTCCTCACCATTGGTAAAACTCCAAGTATCATGCACATTGCCATTCAATTGAAAACATAGACCTTTATGCGTAGCTAAATCATTAGGACTGACAGGTGTACCAAACTGCTCTAAATATGATGGAGCGGCACACAAAACGATAGGGACATCACAAATTTTGTAACCGTACATAGAAGAATCTTTTGGCACGCCATACCTGACTCCAATATCGATTGGATCTCGAAAGAAGTCGATATTGGAGTCACTAATGTGTAGCTTTAGATTTATTTTAGGATGCGATGCCATGAACTCATTAACCCATGGCAACAACACACTTCGCCCTAAATCAGACGGTGCCGACAACCTAAGGTCTCCTTCAACTAACCCCTGCTCCTCCCTAACACTTTCGCTAATATTAGTGAGCATTAAATAGGCTTGTTCAATTTGCGGAATAAACTTTTCACCCGCACTGGTAAGACGTAAGTTTCTCGTTGAGCGAACAAACAACTCAATACCAAAAGATTTTTCAACACGTTTCAAGGCAGCACTGGCAGTCGCAATTTGCATATCCAAACTTTCTGCAGCGAGTTTAATACTTTTAAATTCAGCCACCTTTAACGTGACTTGCAAATCTTTAACCAACATAAATCAATTTTCCTTTGATAATACCTCAATCATTATCAACTTTATTTAAGTTAATTTAAACATTAATCTAACAACCAACCGCTACACAACGTTTTTTGAATAATTGGAGACCGCTAATGGCAAATGAAAATATTATTACCTTTGAAGAAACAATGGCGTGGTTTCAGTCAACTGAACATAAAGGAGCTATTGGCCTAACTGTCAAATTTCCTATTCCTGAAGCTAACGTCCAAGCATTTATAGAATTTTATAAGGATTACACTCCATACGTTTTAGACGAAGATGGTTGCTTACAATTTGGTTTCCACCAAGATTGGAAAGATCCCTCTGTATTTTGGCTGGTGGAAAGTTGGGCGTCTACCAGCATCTTGCTTGAGCACCTTGGCCCTAATTCACGCAAAGGAACAAAGTACGAAGGTGAAGCACCATTAAAAATAATGGCTGAACTAGGCGCAAAACCTGAGCCTGCTGCACTGTATTTAGTAGAAAACGCGTCTAAATAAATTAATTAACGGAGACAGAAATGAAATCAATAGTACTAGAAAAAGCAGGTTCGGCCGACAACCTAAAGCTTGTCGACATTGCAAAACCCAGCATTGCCGATAATGAAGTATTGATCGAAAGTAAAGCAATCAGCGTCAACCCAGTAGATGCAAAAATTAAATACTCAGATGAGGGTTTATCAGGCTTAATTAGTCCGGAACGCCCAATCACACTAGGTTGGGATGTCGCAGGGACCGTTGTCGCAGTGGGTAGCAAAGTGAGTAAATTTACTGTTGGCGACAACGTATTTGGCATGGTTAACTTTCCTGGACACGGTAAAACTTATGCGGAGTTTGTTGCAGCACCAGAGGCGCAACTGGCAACCATTCCAGAAAATGCAACGTTCACGGATGCCGCTGTTACCACACTAGCCGCACTTACTGCATTGCAAGCGATGAAAAATAAAGTTAAAACGGATGATCGAGTCCTCATCCATGCAGGCTCAGGTGGTGTAGGCCATTTTGCCATTCAGATCGCAAAAAAATTAGGCGCTTATGTGGTTGCTACGAGCTCTGAAAAGAATCGCGACTTTATTCTGTCACTTGGCGCTGATGAGCACATAGATTACCGCTCTCAGGATTTCGAAAACGTATTGACCGACATCGACTTTGTGTTTGATACACAAGGTGAAGAAGTCGCAGCTAAATCATTAAAGGTAATGCGTACAAACGGCAACCTAGTATCTATTGCTATGATGGAAATTCCAGAAATATTGCAACAACAAGCAGCACCATTAAACGTAAATGTAGAGGCAATGTTAGTTGCTTCAAATGGTGATGATATGGCGTTTTTGGCCGGCCTATTAAGTGAAGGGAGTTTAAAACCACATGTTTCATCTGTCTTCAATTTTTCAGACATGGCGAAAGCACATGCTGCACTTGAATCAGGCAGAACCGTAGGAAAGATTGCGCTAACATTCTAACCTGTGTTTAGCAGATAGCTTTATTGTCAAGCTCATCGTATTGCCCTTTAGCTTATATAACTTAAGGGCAACATTTAAGATCATTAAATTACTCAGCTAATTTATATTCAAAGGATAACAACGTATCTCTACTGATTACTTGCTGATAAAGGTGTTTTTATCAATTTACAATTTGACTTCTACTTTCGTTATCCTTTGGCTGGCCCACCATAGCGGTAGATACTCATATTGACCGCGTTTCAAACCGTACTAAATTTGCCATGGGTAAAAATGTGGTAGAGGTTGAGAAAAAGCTTTTAAAAGTAGTACCAGCAGAATTTAAAGTCGATGTGCATCACTGGCTAATTTTACACGGGCGTTATACTTGTCTGGCTCGTAAACCAAGATGTGGCTCATGCCTGATAGAAGACTTGTGTGAGTTTAACGATAAAATTTATCCTGAAGATTAATTCCAACGTATCCGAGCTGTGTATTTCAAATAAAAAAGCCGCATTATGCGGCTTTTAGTTTATGCTGATTTAATGGTCGATTAAATTTTAAAAAAGTGAAACAAAGAAAGCACTAAAACAAATTGCAATTATTACAGTAGTGCCTAAAGCCATTTTAAGTTCGGTTGTCATAATAAATCTCCCATTTTGTTATAAACAAATCATAGCGCGCTGAGAGGTTTTTAGTAGCGTTGAACTGCGCATTTGTGAACTACAGCAAATTTTATTTCATTTTTACAGCCACAGCTTAACTAGAAATACTAAATGTCTGTCAAACAAGCCGTTATAAACGTTACTTCTAACAAAACCATTATCCTATAGGCTTCAAATATCATTGTCACTGCCCGTTAGATCAAGGGGCGCATCCTGTGTAGAGTGTAAAATATATGCTATTTACTGATATTCATTAAATCTCAACAAAAGCACCTTTATATTATGAATGCTGTTAACTTTAACGCTTAACTTTGCTGTTCACCCTTTACAACTATTGATATCATGCCCTTTTTATCATTCGCCTGTTATAGGACAACTATCATGTCGCAACTTTTACATACTATGATCCGAGTGGGTAATTTAGAACGCAGTATCACTTTTTATACTGAAGTCATGGGGA
This sequence comes from Shewanella aestuarii, assembly GCF_014647215.1. Classification (GTDB taxonomy): domain Bacteria; phylum Pseudomonadota; class Gammaproteobacteria; order Enterobacterales; family Shewanellaceae; genus Shewanella; species Shewanella aestuarii. The sequence continues at coordinate 463,604 of NZ_BMOT01000001.1, read as the reverse complement.
TGAAATTATTACGTCAATCTGAAAACCCTGAGTATAAATATACCCTTGCATTTGTTGGTTTTGGCGAGGAGTCAACCGGTCAAGCAGTGATTGAGTTGACCTATAACTGGGGCGTTGAACAGTACGAGCTTGGCACGGGTTTTGGCCATTTAGCGATAGGTGAAGAAGATATCTATGCGCGTTGTGCAGCGATTGCAGCCGCAGGTGGAAAAGTCACTCGCGCGCCTGGTCCTGTTGCAGGCGGTAAAACAGAAATTGCGTTTGTTGAAGATCCTGATGGTTATAAAATTGAGTTAATTCAAAAAAATGCCGCGACGGCAGCATTAGGATAATAAATTAATCCTAACGAGGAGAACCCCCAAAGAAAAAGCCAGCAACAGCTGGCTTTTTTTATCGCTATCTAACTTAAAACTTCATTGAGAAACCAGCATAGTACTGACGTCCAATAACATCATAGACTTCAGGTACCGTACCGCCATCAGAGCCATTCGATACTCTAGACGGTTCTTCATCGGTGAGGTTTTTAACACCCGCAGTGACAGTCATATCATTATTGATATGGTATGTGCCTGAGATATTGTGGTAAAGCACAGCATCAGATTTTGCTAAGGCTGCAACTGGATTGCCATTATCATCGTAATCAGTGTAATGATCATCCATCTCACCAATATAACGATTAAAATACATTACACTCCAGTCACCTTGTGACGCCTGAATACTGAAATTGTTACGTACTTTTGCATACGCACCAAAATTGCCGTCAATTGTACCGGTGTAATCTTCGTTATCTTGCTCAAAGTTCAGCAAGTAAGTGGTATCGTTACTGATCTTCCAGTCTAGACCTAAGCCTTCAAACGTATAGGCTAGGTTAAAGTCGATACCTGACGTATCTTGCGAACCCACGTTAGTCAGTGAGCTTGTTAAGTTGTCAAACTTAGCCGCTCCTGCCGTTGGGTCGATTCCGAATGTTTCACATGCCGTGCTATCGTTACCCACTAAACATGCATTAATACCAGATTGCACGTCTAAACGAGTGATTGCGTTAGTAACTTTAAAGCTCCAGTAATCTAATGTTAACGATAAACCATCAATTGCACTCGGAGAATATACTAAGCCCGCCGTTAATGATTCCGACTCCTCAGCTTCTAAATCATCATCAGAGGTATAACGCACTAATATTTGTGGATCTTGCTCATGACCTAATGGATCAGTTAAGTAATCGAATGAACCAGTATCGCCACCATATAGTTCACTAATGCTAGGCGCTCTAAAGCCGGTTGCTGCAACACCACGAAGCATTAAATCATCAGTAGCCTCATAGGTTAAGCCCACTTTCCAAGTTGTTGCTTTTCCAAACGTTGAATAATCATCATAACGGAGCGCAAATTCACCGGTTAGCTTATCGGTAAAAGGTACACTCACTTCTTGGAAAATTGACAACACATTATAATCACCATCAGTGGCATCTTGTTGTGCAGCGGTACTGTCTCCATCTTGAATAACTTGATCAGGTGTATAATATCCACTCTCATAGCGGTATTCAGCACCAATAGCAAAGGCTACCGCACCAGCGTCTAAATCAAACAACTCACCATTTAAACCCGCAGAGAAAGTATGCTGCTCGTTACCCCCCGTGTTTTGTTCGGTAAAGCTGATATCATCGATAATAGCTTGGCTTAATGGGTCGCCACTAAACCATGCATCTTGGTTAGCATAAACAGAGGCTTCCATATTAGTCGCATTAATTGAATTATCGACCTGTGTTTTTGCTTTATTATTTCCGTAGGTATAGGACGCATCCCAATTGAAACCAGTATGAACATCTAAGGTACCTGTTAACCCGGCTGATAAACGATATGTATCTGTATCTTGAGAGTAGATACGTGGGCCAACATCTGTGGTACGACGACGATAATTAACACGTCCAGTATCATCTGCAGCAATACCGCCAGCAATCATTGCGTCATTAAGAGTGATACATGGCTCGCCCGGTAATGTGTTACTGTCACCACACACATTTAACATGATATCGGCTGGTTGGGCTGCCATTTGTTGACTAGATTTACGTTTGGTATATAAAAAATCACCAGTAAACACGATGTCATCGTTAATTTCTTGCACCATGTTTGCAAATACACTGGTACGTTCATTCGGAGTTTGGAAATAGCTATCTTGAGTAAAGTCATATCCGCTATCTCGTTTAACCCATTCACCTTGATCGTTTACTACTTTTCCGCCCAAGGAACCCGTTGGGATAAAAGAGCTATATCCAGGATCTGTCCAGTCACGATCGGATTGGATCACGCCCTCACGTTTTGAGTAAGCCACCCCAAAAGTATAATTACCTGAGTCAGTATTCATGCCATAAAGCGCACTTATTTCTCCGTTTTCGCCATCGCTTTTATCAGTCATCCCACCTTGGACATCAAACTGAAAACCTTCAAAGTCTTTCTTGGTGATAATGTTGACTACACCCGCAATGGCATCAGAACCATATACCGCTGAAGCACCGTCTTTTAAGATTTCAACACGGGCAATCATGGCAACAGGAATCGCATTTAAATCCACTGCACTATCAGCACCAGAACCTGAATTGACCATACGACGACCATTTAGCAGTACTAAAGTACGTTGTGATCCCATTCCGCGTAAATCAACTTGAGCGACACCATCGGCACCATTGTTAGTGCTAGAACCCACTGCAGCACCTGCCATTGATGTTTGTGCTTGGAGTAATTCATCAACTGAAGTAAAACCTTCAGCTTTAATGGCTGCGGCATCAATCACAGTGACTGGCGATGCAGTTTCCATATCCTGACGTTGGATTCGAGAACCAGTAACTTCAATACGTTCAACTTTTGCGGTTTCCTCCGCAGCATATGCTGAAACTGATATACCGGATGAAATTGTAAATGATGCAAATAAAGCGGTTTTTATACTTGTCGATAAAAGTGATCTTTGGGTCATTTTATATAAGCTCCCTAGCTATAATTTATTGTTATATATTCGTTATATAAATTTTCATTGAAATAACGATAGCTGGATACTGAATAAAATTTCAAAACAGGTCAAACACCAAATAATTAACCTTTACCATAAAGTATGTTAATTAAAATCTTAATAAATTAAAGTAATTTGTTAACCTAATAAAATTTAACTAATGTGCACAACCAAATAAGCGACAAAAACTGCTTATTGATTTTTTTGCAGAGCATTAAACTGAAACTTATTTAACAATATATATACGTTAAAACTTATTGTAATGTGACACAGATCACATTTTAATTGTTTTATTATACTCATTGGAACTATTATGGGAATGAGTGATTGAATTTTATAGCTACAGGTCATGATGTTAGGGCAATAGGTTATGAAAGTTGTAAAGGTTAGATAGGAGGTAAAGTTAAAAGCGAGTGGTTAGCACACTGTGTCTATTGATAAGTGTTAATACTGATTATGTTCAAAGCCTTTTTAACATATTAAATTTATATTCAAGATAACTATTCAATACTTTTACATATAGGTAGATTGTAAATAACTCTAAAAATATGTTTTATATTTAGAAGACATTTGCCTTATCATAACACGTCGTAAACATATGTATTAAAGTGTAAACCTGCCACTCTATTGATTTGGCATTTTAAATCAATTCTGAGTAAATACATTAAAAATCTACAGCATTATTTAAACACCAAATACATTATTTTAATTTTTTTAAACAAAATAAATGATAACCATAGTTGAAAGATTAAAACGAGCGATAACATAATCTGCAGCAGCGCTTAATTTTTCTTAAAATTTGCTAAAGTATGGCATCAGTTTATCTATTTATGATTTCCAAATACGGTGGTAAATATGCGGCCAGCTATCTAACGCAGAAATGACTACTTACTGTTATATAGGTATAAAAAAGAGCACCTAAGTGCCCTTTATGAGAAGATAATTTATACAGGTTGAATAATATTAAAGTGCTGATAGGCTCTTGCCGTGGCAATCCGTCCTCTTGGAGTACGTTGAATAAAGCCTTGTTGGATTAAAAACGGCTCCAGTACATCTTCAATGGTATCTCTATCTTCACCAATTGCAGCAGCAAGGTTATCAAGCCCGACCGGCCCGCCCATAAACTTGTCAATAATCGCTAGCAATAGCTTTCTGTCTAAATAATCAAAACCTTCGAGATCAACATCAAGCAAGTCTAACGCTTGTTCCGCCACTTCTTTGGTTACAACACCATCGTGTTTTACTTCAGCGTAATCACGCACTCGACGCAATAATCTATTGGCAATACGCGGGGTACCCCGTGAACGTCGGGCAATTTCTACCGCGCCTTCAGGTGCAATCGCTAAATCCATCACTTTGGCAGAACGGGTAACAATAGTGGTTAGGTCTTTTACATTGTAAAACTCAAGTCGGAGCGGAATACCAAAACGTGCTCGTAATGGCGAAGTTAATGCCCCCGCTCTGGTAGTCGCACCAACGAGGGTAAATGGTGGCAAGTCTAACTTGATAGAGCGAGCAGCTGGTCCTTCACCAATCATAATATCTAATTGATAATCTTCTAGTGCAGGATAAAGGATCTCTTCAACGACGGGGCTTAAACGATGGATTTCATCGATAAACAATACGTCACCTTCTTCTAAGTTAGTTAAAAGTGCGGCTAAATCACCCGCTTTTTCTAACACAGGTCCCGAGGTTGATTTAATATTCACCCCCATTTCATTGGCAACAATCATGGCGAGGGTGGTTTTACCTAAACCTGGTGGCCCGAAAATCAACATATGATCGAGCGCTTCTTTTCGGTTTAACGCAGCTTGAATAAACACCTTTAATTGGGCTCGGGTATCATCTTGACCCGTGTACTCGTCAAGCATTTTAGGCCGCATAGCCCTATCAATAACTTCGTCTTGTACCAAGACTTGAGGTTGTATTAATCGATCTGCTTCAATCATGTTACCACTGTCCTTTTAGGTTAAAGCATCGACTTTAATGCGGCTTTAATGAGTACTTCTGACGTCATATCCGCTTTATAATTTGCAGATACTGCTTTACTGGCTTGGGCTGGCTTGTACCCTAACGAGATTAATGCGGATATTGCATCTTCTTCTGCACTTTCAACCGCTGGTGCTGGTGAATAATTGGATTGCAAAACAAACTCACGCTCTGAGCCAACGGATGCGGCTAATAACGATTTAAGTTTATCGCGCATCTCCACTACTAGGCGCTCAGCGGTTTTTTTACCCACGCCAGGCAACTTAACTAAGGTCACAATATCATCGCGCTCAACGCAGGCAACAAACTCACCAGCACTCATGCCTGATAAAATGGTCAGCGCTAATTTAGGTCCAACGCCATTGGTTTTAATTAACAGTCTAAACAAAGCGCGTTCTTGCTTGGTGATAAAACCATATAATAGTTGGGCATCTTCTCGGACAACAAAATGGGTATATACCATTGCAGGTTGGTTTAACTCAGGAAGCTCATAAAAACTGGTTAAGGGAACCTGTAGTTCATAGCCTACTCCGTTAACATCAAGCACAATTTCCGGGGCTTGTTTCTCAACTAAAATGCCTTTTAAACGACCGATCATTTGTATCTTCCGTATGTTCTTGTATTTGCACGACCACCCAAGGCCGCTAGGCTTTGATTGGTATGATAATGACACATGGCAACAGCAAGTGCATCTGCAGCATCAGCTTGCGGCGCCGCGGGTAATTTTAATAACTGAGTGACCATATGCTGGACTTGTGTTTTTTGTGCTCGACCTGTCCCCACCACAGCACTTTTTATTTGGGTCGCGCTATATTCTGCAACGGATAAATCGGCACATGTAGCCGCAACAATCGCGGCGCCTCTTGCTTGACCAAGTTTTAATGCAGAATCGGCATTTTTGGCCATAAACACCCGTTCTATGGCGAATTCGTCAGGGTGGTATTGACGGATTATTTCAGATAAACCGGCAAAAATCTGTTGTAATCTTTGGGGTAACTCATCAGATTGGGTGCGAATACAACCACTGCCAAGATACACTTGCTGGCGACCAATACACTGGATAACGCCATAACCAGTTATCCTCGAACCTGGGTCAACACCTAAAATAATTGCCATTGATTACCCTAAACTTTCCATCACATCGTCACTGATATCTGCATTATGATAAACCTCTTGAACATCATCATTATCTTCTAAGGTATCGATAAGCTTTAAGAATTGTTCGGCACTTTCTAAATCAAGTTCAGCTTTGGTCGATGGAACCTGTATCACTTCTGCATTGACACATTCCAGCTCTGCAGCATCAAGGGCATCTTTCACTTTGCCGAAAGTGTCAGGTAAGGTGTAAACATCAATGGAACCATCTTCATTGATAACGACATCTTCAGCACCAGACTCAAGAGCGGCATCCATTACACTTTCTTCATCTATACCGTCAGCATAAGAAATAACACCTAACTTGGTAAATAAGTATGCAACCGAGCCATCTGTGCCTAAGTTACCGCCATTTTTACTGAAAGCGTTACGCACACCTGATACAGTGCGATTTCGATTGTCTGTCATGGTTTCAACCATAACTGCACTGCCACCAGGACCATAGCCTTCATAAATAATAGTTTCAAGCTGTTGCCCTTCCATTTCACCAGCACCACGTTTAATTGCACGTTCTACCGTGTCGCGGGTCATGTTATTCGATAAAGCTTTATCGATTGCGGCTCTGAGTCTAGGATTAGCATCTGGATCTGAGCCTCCTTCACGGGCGGCTACAGTCAACTCACGGATAAACTTGGTAAATAGCTTTCCGCGCTTTGCATCCTGCGCAGCTTTGCGGTGCTTGATATTCGCCCATTTACTGTGTCCTGCCATGAAAGACTCCTGTTTTGTCGGTTAATCTATTCGTAAATGCAATGACAAACTGCATTGACGAAAGGTAATAATAAAAACTTGCCACACTATAAACACAGACCGAGGCAATTGCCTCGGAATGTTGTTAACTTAATAGCATCACTGAATAACTTATTCGGCGTCTGCTTTAGGTTTCTCAATCACATTAATGCCTAACTCAACAAGTTGCTGTGGATTAGCAAAACCTGGGGCGTTGGTTAATGGGCAAGCTGCCGTAGTGGTTTTTGGGAATGCCATTACATCACGAATTGAGCTTGCACCTGTCATTAACATAATGATGCGATCCAAACCAAATGCAAGACCTGCATGTGGTGGTGTGCCATAGCGTAATGCTTCTAATAAGAAGCCAAATTTCTCTTTCGCTTCTTCTTTGTCAATGCCTAGTAATTCAAAGACTGTGCTTTGCATTTCTGCATTATGAATACGAACCGAACCACCACCTAATTCACAACCATTTAAAACCATGTCATATGCATCTGAAACGGTATTGGCAGGATCAAGTTTAAGGGCTTCGGCTGATACGCCACGCGGCGCAGTAAATGGATGGTGAACAGCGTGCAAGCCACCCTCCACTTTTTCAAACATTGGGAAATCTACCACCCAAAGCGGACGCCATTGACCTTGCAGTAATTTGAAGTCTTCACCGGCTTTAAGGCGTAACGCCCCCATAGCTTCAGCAACGATATTCGCTTTGTCTGCACCGAACATAATAATGTCGCCAGTCTGCGCATCAGTACGGCTAACGATTTGCTTAACAATGTCTTCAGTTAAGAATTTAAGCACTGGAGATTGAATACCGTCTATACCAGCATCTAGATCATTTAGCTTCATCCAAGCTAAACCTTTAGCACCATAAATACCGACAAACTTTGTGTAATCGTCAATTTGCTTACGTGATAATGAAGCACCTGTTGGAATACGCAAAGCTGCTACACGGCCGTCAACATCATTTGCAGGACCATTGAACACTGCAAAATCAACCTCTTTTAATAAGTCGGCAACATCTACAAGTTCTAAAGGGTTACGTAAATCAGGTTTGTCTGAACCAAAACGGCGCATGGCTTCAGCGAATGTCATGCGAGGAAACTCGCCTAAATCGACATTAAGTAAATCTAGGAATAAACCACGCATCATCTGCTCAGTTTTTTCCATGACCTGCTCTGAGGTCATAAATGAAGTTTCGATATCAATCTGAGTAAATTCAGGCTGACGATCAGCACGTAAATCTTCGTCGCGGAAACATTTTACGATTTGGTAATAGCGATCAAAACCTGACATCATCAACAACTGTTTAAACAATTGTGGTGATTGCGGCAATGCAAAGAATTGGCCTTTATAAGTACGACTTGGTACCAAGTAGTCACGTGCGCCTTCAGGTGTAGCTTTAGTCAAAATAGGTGTTTCAATATCTAAAAAACCATTATTATCTAAGAAGTTACGTACATAACTGGTGACTTTTGCGCGAAAAATTAAACGTTCTGCCATTTCTGGACGACGTAAATCAAGGTAACGATATTTTAAACGTTGCTCTTCACTGTTGTTCTGGTAGTTGTCCATGCTTAAAGGTAACGGCGCAGAAGCATTAATAATGGTTAAGCCTTTACCTAATATTTCAATCTCACCCGTTTTCATTTGGGCATTAACTTGGCTGTCTGGACGAGCTCTAACGAGGCCTGTCACTTGAACACAAAATTCAGCGCGTAATGTGCTAGCTACATCAAATACGTCTTTTAGATCTGGATCATATACAACTTGAACTAACCCTTCACGATCACGTAAATCGAGGAAAACAACGCCGCCTAAGTCACGACTACGATTAACCCAACCAACTAAGGTAACTTCTTGACCCAAATGAGACTTATTAATGTCTCCACAATAATGGCTACGCATTGAACAGTATCCTTTAAATAAGAACGAATTTTGAAAAGCAAACGTTTCGCATATCAACAATGATAAAACGGCATTATATACTTAAACAGCGTAAATATGCTCGTTTCAGTATGAATTTATTGGCATATAAATGGCCGTCATCATCAAAATATTGCATCTGAATTCGGCAAAATAAAATATCAATCTAAAATAATGTGGGCAGTATCAGGCAGAACAAACAAATTAACCAGACCTGCAAGGGATAAAATGAATTAACTGGATAAAAAATCGCCAAGACAATATGGTTATAACCGGTATGTCCGGTTAACTATAGCAAAGGACTATCTAGTGGATGTAGACAGCATCTGGGGGTAGATTTAAAGAAAATATGATTATAAACATAAGCTTACCACGACACACATTACTGCATCCAATTAGTATCAATAGTTAGTAGCAATATTTGTAAACCTAGCATGGCTTACAGTTTGTACATTTAACTAGCGAATCAAATAAAAGCATATTTATTATTGGGCAAATAGCCTAGCATTCACGGCAAAAATAATCTTGCAACAACAATGGACGACAGTCTTATTGATTATCTCGATGACGATGCCCACCTGTGCGCTTTGCTTGATACATCAATAAATCGGCGCATTTAAGCAATTCATCAGAGTTAACGCCATCATCTGGAAATAGTGCGACACCTATACTGGCTGATATCTGCACAGGTTTTTGCTCTATAACATTTAGCTGAGACAATTTCTTTAACACCAAATCTGCAAGTCGTTTGGCATTTTCGATACTGTCTAGATGATTTAATATTATGACAAATTCATCGCCACCAAATCGCGCGACAAAGTCTGTAGCGCGAATAGACTGGCTTAATAAATCAGCTACACACTTTAGTAGCTTATCGCCAACATCATGCCCATGTTCATCGTTAACGACTTTAAATCCATCTAAATCAATAAATAAAATTGCAAACTTAGTATTTGATTTCTGGTGAGAACTAATAGCTGATGCTAATTCTTGTTCTAGTAATGTTCTGTTTGCTAACCCTGTGACATTGTCATGATTAGCAATAAATACCAGTTGGCTCTCTGCTCGCTTACGACGTGTAATTTCAATTTTCAGTCTACGATTAACCACTAAAACTACAACGGCAATCGCACTAACAATCAGCAAACCAATGATGAGAGATTTCATCCAACGTTGGTAAAATTGATTGTCTGTGTTGAGTGTTACGTCATTCCATTTTTGATAGAGCTCTTGTTGGCTCGTTTTGTCAATAGTCGCAAGCACACGATCAATTAATGGTTTTAAGTTAGTTAAATCACTAAATATGCCTATTCGACTTTGTTGATCGGCCAAATCTGCTATTAAAGAAAGTTTTAAACTCGGATATTGACCGTTTTTCAACTTATCCGCCAAAGTGCTAACTTTTTCAACAAACATGTCAGCGTGGCCTTCAACGACGGCATCCAAACCTTCTTGGGTATCAGCGACTATCACAAGTGATAATTCTGGATGAAGTTGCCTGACTTGATCAATTAATTGATAACCTTTTACCACTGCGATGGTTTTATTATTTAGTTGACCAATATGAAAAATAGGCGGTTGAGTTAAATCACTGGCTACAGCCCATGGAGATGGCCAGTAAGGCTCACTAAAGAGGATGTTTTTATCACGATCAGCGTTATAGGCTAAACTAGCAACAAGTTGAATTTCCCCACTTTCCAGTTGCAGCAGCATTTCGTCAAAGTTATCAAAAGCAACGGGAATAATAGATAGCCCAAGATGATTGACTAATATTGATTTGATATCTGAATTGACACCTAAAAACTCACCGTTTTTGCCCTGAAATTCCATCGGGCGCCAATCCTTCAAATAACCCATTTTTATCGCACCTAAACTCGATAAATAGGATTTTTGTTGATTAGATAAAATGATATGACTTGTAACGCCACTATAGTAACGATCTTCAGGATTAATAAGCCACTTACGTTCTATTTGTAAACGTTCTTCAGGTGAGATTAAATCAAAACCTGCACGGATCCTTTTTGCCAATCCACTGTCATCAAGACGCGTTAAACTATAAATATCTGTTGAAAATTCGATGTTTGAATATTGTTTGAAATCAGTCCAAAGCTTATTGGTCAATAAATAATGTGAGGACATGGCTGACGATGCAATAAAGCCTATGACATCACCTTTGACAGTTGCATCAACCATATCTGCAGTTGACTCATAAAAACGCAATTGTGCATTGGGATATAGTTTGTGAATTTCAGAAATATAAGGCGCTGTTGGAAACACTCCTATGCGGAGATTATCTATTTTCCTCAGATCTTGCAGGTCATTTTTCAAACTGAAAAAGCGGCTTTTAATCGATGTTAAATGCCATGCCTGCTTAAGTCCGGTACGCATTTCATTACTTTCAGGGTAACCAATATGTACGTCGGCAAAACCGCGTTTAATATCTTCTACTGAGCTGTTCATATCGCCAACAACAAAATCGATACTGATGCCGGTTTTTGTTGACCATAACTTCCATAAATCAATATATAAACCATGTGGTAAACCATCGTTACCAATGTCAGCATAGGGTTCAATATTGGTTTGCATCGCAATTAAAACACCCGCGTTATCTCTATGGTATCCAAGCCAGCGACGTTCAATACGTTCAATTTGTTGCGCATCAATTGCTACAAAACCAGCATTGATAGTCGCTAATAGTATTGGATTGCCTTTGGCTATCGCGGGTGAAATATCCGTTTTATCAATCGGTATTCTAGATGAAATATAATATTCAGTGGCAATGTCTTGTTCTAATGACATATTTCGCTGAAAACCTTCTATACCAGCAAAAACAAGGATCTCACCTTTTGCCGCTGCAGATAATAGCGCTTCTCTGCTAGGATATTTTCTAAATGAAAAATTAGCGTTTTTTGCCAATAAAGATTGTTCATGGGAAGAACCGTCGACAATACCTATTTGATAGGCGAGTAAATCATTGAAGTTATTTTTTGTGCCAATTGACTTGTGGACGAACAAGAATGTTTGTAAGGAAGAAATAGGATCTGCGAAATCAAAATAGAGTTTTCGGGAATCATTTGGGCTCATGCCAATATGAACGTCGAATTGTCCATTTTTAACACTATCTAATGATTGCTGCCAATTTCGGACTTCAAACGACACTGGAATGCTGGTCACTAGAGACCATTCACGCCATAAATCTACCAGGATACCGGCAGGCTTTCCTGTATCGTCAATGTATTGGAAAGGATAACTATCCTCCCCGAGTACTAAACTGACGTGGTTTATGGAATCTTCAGTACTTTGGCTAATGTTAGCTACAACATTCCAGCTATTACTCCACAATAGAATGCAGAATAGTAATCGTCCGATTAATTTCAAGTGGTGTCCCTATCTACTTTCTGGTATTTGTCGCAAAAATACCTATGTGCATATATCCCTTTAAAATGAATTAATGCTATTTTTCATAACCTTAGTGAATTCATCTTAGTTAAACCCTGTTATTTTAATCGTTTTTTGTTTAAATGTGTAAAAAAGAAAAAAATTGTCAGTATCTATTAAAGTTTGTTGGTCAATTAAATTGAAATATGATCACTACTATAGCCATCACAAATTGGCAAGGTAATAAAAAATAATAAATTTTTAAGCAATACTTGCTGCACTTTACTTTGATTGGCTAAAATAGAGTTAGAATTTTATTAACTCGCATTACATGAACTCTGAACTCGACAATATCTACGCTACGGCAAATTCACAAGTCGCTGATTTCGTATTTGATAAAAAAGTCGCCGGCGTATTTAATGATATGATACGCCGCTCTGTACCTGGTTATGGACAAATCATTAATACTATTGGTGATTTTGCTAAATCTTTCGTTACCGAGAATTCCAATATTTACGATTTAGGCTGCTCACTTGGATCTGCAACTTTAAGTATTCGACGCCAAATTGAGCAACGAAATTGCAAAATTATCGCGGTGGATAACAGTGAGTCGATGATCCAACGTTGTAATGAGAACCTATCGGCTTATGTCAGTGATACCCAAGTTGAGTTGATTTGTGGCGACATAAGAGACATTGCCTTTGAAAATGCTTCAATGGTGGTACTGAATTTTACCCTCCAGTTTTTACCTGTGGCCGATCGTAACGCGTTAATAACAAGCATTTATCAAGGTTTGTTGCCTGGTGGAATATTGGTTCTTTCAGAGAAACTTCGTTTTGAAGATGAAACGATTCAACAATTACTCGATAAACATCATTTGGATTTTAAACGTGCCAATGGTTACAGCGAATTGGAAATCAGTCAAAAAAGAAGCGCATTAGAAAATGTGATGCGTCCAGATACACTAACGCATCATACAAAGCGTTTCACTGAGTGTGGGTTCAGTCATTCATCTGTTTGGTTTCAGTGTTTCAATTTTGCTTCAATGGTAGCGGTAAAATGATCAATTTTAGTGGATTTTATAAAGAAATAGCTGATTCCAACCTACAACACTGGTTAGAAACCTTACCTTCTATACTTGGCAATTGGCAGCGAGAGCATAAACACGGTAATTTACCCAAATGGGAAAAAGTTCTTAATAAATTGCACTATCCTGAACCTGATACTATCGATTTCAATTCAAGCGTCACCATAGGCAGTGGCAAACAGCTATCTGCAGGTGAAACGGAAAAGCTGTCAAATTTATTGGGTATATTTAAACCTTGGCGTAAAGGTCCATTTTCGATACAGGGTATTCAGATTGATACTGAATGGCGAAGTGATTGGAAATGGGATAGAGTTAAACCACATCTTTCACCGTTAAAAAATCGAACAGTATTAGATGTTGGCTGTGGAAGTGGATATCATATGTGGCGCATGTATGGTGAAGGAGCTAAATGCGTTGTGGGTATTGATCCTTCTCCATTATTTCTTTGCCAGTTTGAAGCTGTAAAACGCCTAGCGGGAAAACAGTATCCGGTGCATTTGTTGCCTTTAGGTATAGAAGAACTTCCACCTTTAGACGCATTTGATACTGTATTTTCAATGGGTGTGCTTTATCATAGGCGCTCTCCTATCGATCATATTATGCAATTACGTGATCAATTACGTATGGGGGGTGAGTTAGTGCTTGAAACCCTTGTTATCGATGGCGATGAAAATGCAGTTTTAGTTCCAAAAGATAGATATGGTAAAATGAACAATGTGTGGTTTTTACCGTCTGTTGAAGCATTAATGCTGTGGTTAAGAAAATGCGACTTTACTGATGTAAGATGTGTAGATGTTGATATAACATCTCTTGCTGAACAACGTAGTACACAATGGATGCAAAATGAATCCCTAGTAGATTATCTCGATCCAAATGACGTAAGCTTAACGGTTGAAGGTTATCCAGCACCAAAAAGAGCAATTATAATTGCGACTAAAAATCAACCTAACTTAGATTTAATTTAACTCTCAATATTCAACAGGAATTGACATGTTTAAGCAGGCACTTGCACTATCCTTTGCGGCAATACTTGTCTCGGGTTGCACCGCAACTCAACAACCTAGCACACCTACAATTACAAATACCGACTTGAACACGACCTTACAGTCCTCTCAAGTTCAGATTATTAATGCTTTTCACGAGCAATGTAATCAACAGTCTACAGACATCAACGATTTGTCTGAGGAAATACGCAAGTTAAAAACCCAAGTCAGTGAGGCGATGGCACAAACGCAAAAAATACGAGTCGTAACCGCTCCAATTCCAACGCCACGTCCGGTAGCCGTTCCATCGCAATGCCCTGAAGCACTCGTAGGTGAAAAATTCTTACTCGGTGAAGTTGAAAGTGTTTATATTGATGAATTAAAAACTAAATTTGCCACTCGTATCGATACTGGCGCAGAATCTTCATCTTTAGATGCGCGTAACATTGTTTTATTTGAGCGTAACGGTGAAGAGTGGGTTCGATTCGATGTTATGACCAATGGGCCAGATCAAGCTGGTGATACCTTTGAGTCAAAAGTTGAACGCTTTGTCAAAATTAAACAAGACGTTGAAAGCGGTGATGATCGTCGTCCGGTTATCCACGCTCATTTAAAGATTGGTAAATATGCGGCTGAAACAGATTTAAATCTAACCGACAGAAGTCATTTAGATTATCCATTACTGCTTGGGCGTAAATTTATGAAAGACATTGCGATCGTTGATGTAGGACAAATCTACATTCACGGTAAAGCAAAAAACCAAGTCACTACCCTAATTAAATAGGCCAACAAATGCATTCTCGTAAACCGTTTTATATATTCGTTATTTTACTGTTTGTTACCGGAATAGGTGCCAGTATTTATCGTGGTATGCAGCACAATGTGCCTTTTTTACCTGGCGAGCAAGTTCAAAGCTGGGCAATTGACGCGAAAATTAGCTTCAATGGCCGCAATAAACCTGCAGAAGTACAATTTTCTTTACCAAATGATCCAGCGTTCGATATTTTAGTCGAAAACACAACCTCTCCAGGTTATGGTTTAACGATTACTAACGAGTCAAATCGCAAAGCAATTTGGTCAATTCGCGAAGCATCTGGGCCGCAGTCGTTATTTTATCGCGTTACGCTTGTTCCTACCGGAAAATTAGCGCTCCACGCGGAACAAGAACCTGCCGATACTGAACTTTATTTGTGGCCTGCCACCGAAAAAACGGCTGCTGAACAAATTGTTGAAGACGTATGGGGCCGCAGTGCGACCAATTTGTCTTTTGCTAAACAGTTAATGACCTTGATCAACGATGATAATCAAAGCCAAAACATGTCTTTGTTATTATCGACGAATAATTCAACCAAACTGTTTTTACAAATGCTTCACACTAAAGGCGTACCAGCCCGATATGTCAGCGGTTTACTGCTTGAAGATCAGCGCCGTCGTCAACAATTGACCACCTATGTTCAAGTATACCAAGATGGCGAATGGCATTTATTTGATGTTCAAAACAATAAACAAGGGCGTGATAACAACCTTGTGCTTTGGGAACATGCTGGTGGTTCTGTGTTAGAAGTGATGGGTGGAAGTAATTCGCTCGTTAACTTCTCGATGTTGCAAGATACTCGCTCGGCATTAGCGACATCAATTGACATGATGATGACCGACGATGCTATGGACTTTTCATTGTATCAATTGCCCCTTGAAGAACAAAGTCTGTTCAAGGGTATATTGTTGATCCCCATCGGTGTTTTAGTTGTAGTATTTTTACGCGTTATTGTCGGCATTAAAACGTCCGGCACTTTTATGCCAGTGTTAATTGCAATGGCGTTCATTCAAACCACCCTGCTGACAGGATTAATAGGCTTTCTGTTAATTGTATCTTTTGGTTTGATGATCCGCTCCTATTTGTCAACGCTTAACTTGTTGTTAATATCCCGAATATCTGCGGTCATCATCGTGGTTATCTTTATTATCGGCTTGTTCACACTTATCTCATTCAAGCTGGGGTTAAGTGAAGGGCTGACCATTACTTTCTTCCCAATGATTATTCTTGCCTGGACCATTGAACGTATGTCAATTCTATGGGAAGAAGAAGGCCCTAAGAAAGTCTTTGTATCAGGTGGCGGTAGCTTATTTGTGGCAACCATTGCTTATTTAGCCATGAGTAACACCTTAGTACAGCATTGGGTATTTAACTTCTTAGGTATTCACCTAGTTATTCTGGCCTTAGTGCTAGTAATGGGTCAGTACACAGGTTATCGCTTAACTGAACTAAAACGCTTTAAACCCTTAGTGGGAGAAAAGTAATGAAGTATGCCTGGCCTTGGGAACTTAGCCGCGCTGGCGTGCTCAACATGAACAAGCGAAACATCAGTTATATTGGACGATACAATCCACGTAAACATTATAAACGTGTGGATGACAAACTGATCACTAAACAATTGGCTTTAGCCAACGGTATTGCTGTACCTGATCTTATTGGCGTGGTGAAAGAACAACACGATATTGAACAAATACCAGGTATGGTATTAGGCAGATCTGGTTTTGTGATTAAGCCTGCAAAAGGCTCAGGCGGTAAAGGCATATTAGTCATTACCCGAGTTGAAAATGGCCGCTATTTTAAAGCCAATGGTAACGAAGTTACTCCTAATGAAATCTATCGTCATGTTTCAAACACTCTCAGTGGTTTATTTTCACTTGGAGGTAAACCTGATGTCGCGTTAGTGGAAGGATTAATCGAGTTTGATCCTATTTTCAACGGTGTGAGCTACGAAGGTGTGCCAGATATTCGACTTATTGTATTTAAAGGCTTTCCAGTCATGGGCATGCTGCGTTGTTCAACCGCAGCCTCCGATGGTAAAGCTAATTTACATCAAGGAGCTGTTGGTATCGGATTAGATATAGCTACGGGTAGAAGCTTACATGCTGTGCAATTTGATGTCCCTGTAGATAAGCACCCAGATACCCATTTTCCGTTATCGAATATTCAAGTACCACACTGGGAAACCTTACTTCATACCGCGTCAAGTGCCTATGAAATGTGTGAGCTGGGTTATTTAGGTACCGACATGGTACTTGATAAAAATCGTGGCCCATTACTATTAGAATTAAACGCTCGTCCAGGTTTAACTATTCAAATAGCCAATGGCAAAGGCATTCTACCGCGACTTAAACATGTAGAGTCATTAAAGGGCCCTGCTATGTCTGTAGAGCAACGAGTAGAATATGCGAAAAAGCATTTTTGCGATAAGCCTTTATTTTAATTGTTTTGCCACAGCACTTGCTGTGGCGAATCCTTTAAATCTGTTTGTCGATCAATGTCTGCAGTTTAATGCCATACAAGAAATTGCCATTCCACAAGAATGGCAATTATCCGCAACATCCCATCCCTCTTTATCAATGAATTCTGGCAATTCATTAGTTGAATTTGAAGCAACTCTGCTAACGCTAAATAATTTAAATGATCGTAATAACTACTACAGAAATTTCACCAAACATCCTGAGCAACAGCAGCAATTGCTTAATTGTCAGGTTCATTTAGCGGATGAACTGTCTGCTTTGTTAAACAATATAGATGCCAATCAATTAGAAAAAGATTTAATCCATCGTAAACAAAACAATGCTAAAGACGCATCTACGCTTTATATAAAAACAATACAGCACATACAAAAGCAGCAATTAAGCTATGATGTCAAATCACAGTTACACAGCTTGCAAGCCATGATTAGGCATTATTTCATGCAAGATTTTTCATTTCATGCAACTAAATCATGTGCACTAGCAGAAATCGTTGATAATGCACAGGAATCACCTAAAGCAAAATCGACCACTGAAGCTAATGTTGCTCATTATCTGCTATCACAGACAGATGACAGCTGTAGACAACAAGCTTGGTTTGCTTACCAGACACGTGTTAAACCCCAAAATAAATTAAACTTATTGGCACTACATAAACTGAAAAACCAGCTTGCTGTCCAATCTGGCTTTAGCAATGTGGCTGATCATCAATTATCTGTCCATAGTTTAACTGCTGCACAATTAAACCGATTTCTCGACAGCCAGACGATCAATATTGAATTGGCCCCTTGGGATTTGCCCAGAGAATTACAAGCATTACCTAAAGTTTCTGTTGCCCCGCATCAATCGTTATTGTTCCTAGAACAAATGTTTACTCTGCTAAGTGAGTTTGATTTGCGATTTGAATTAATTTCAACAACTGACAATCCATTTCGTTTATACCGCGTTTGGCTAAGTCAGCGACTATTAGGTGAAATCTATGTGGAGTTAGATGAGCATACTAGCAAGATTAACCATCACAGAATAAAACAGGCCGTGATTGGCCATCAATTTGGCCAATATGGACTGAAACTCCCGTTGAATTTGACTACGGTTAAACAGCACAACGATGTTGTTTTTATTGTTAGCGACATCATTAATCAACTAGCAAAAGGAAGTCCTTTTTATTATTTGAATCATCAAGATATTTCTTTAGCAAATCAAAGTTTAGGTAGCTATTGGTTATCTGCATGGTTCGTAAACAAACTGGGATTAGAATATACAACATCTGCTAGAGTGCAATTACTGCAATCTTTTGCACAGCAACAGCGTATCTTCAAAGCAAAAGTTGCCCTTTTGTTTTATCAGCAAGCAGATCTTTCAAATTACTTCCTTTACGAGTCGAGTTTACATAAAAGTGTGTCAAATGCATTCAATGACAGTTTCGGAGTACCTTGGCCAACAGGTGCTGACGCAATATTTAGTTACCAGGCTATTGCTAATCAAGGCATTAGTTATTATCTTCTGCAATGGCAAGAAACACTGGCGCAGTTAATCCTTAACGAAACGCTTTCCAGCAGTCAAGCCAAGGACATTTTTGATGTGCTCATCGTTAATGAACACAATCAAGCAATATATGATCAATTGTCTGCCATATTTAAACAGCCAATGGATTTTGAAAACCTATTACGGAGAATTAATTATGCTGGCACTAAGCAAGAGTAAAACACTCTCGTTAGTTGCATTATCCGCTGCGTTACTGAGTAGCAGTTTATTTGCCAAAGAACCCTATGTTAATCCAGTACACAATTTAACTGGCGAACAAGTTTACCAACAACTTAAAACCAATTTAGAAACAAACTTGTATACATTGCCACCCCGTGTTCAAGGCCATTATGCTATTCGTCAATTCCGCATGACTGGTGACCCCAAATACGCCAATGGTGCACTAATCGATCTGTTAACTATTGCAGAGCGTCAAGCCTATTACGCATGTAATCTTGATAAGCCTAATTTTATCGAAACTGAATCAGCCCTTGCGGCAAGTAAACTGGGTAAAGGCCCACGCGGGAAAGCCCGTAAAAAAGCCATTGTCCCCTATCCAAAATTTATGCTGTTAAGTGATACCCTACTTCGTTATTCAAGCCGAATTGATGAGTTTGGTTTTACTGGCCCTTGTCATGACTTAATGGTCAAAACATTAAAAGAGCATGATTTTACAGCAGCATTTACCGATAAAAAAATGATTAAGTCTTGGGCTGCACAGTTGATCAACTATGTCTTCTGGGCTAAGCAAATTGGTGTTGGCGACTACTATCCGGCTTATAAAGCCGCATTCATGAAAACTTACCCAGACAGTAAAGATGCTAAGTTGTCTAAAGGTCAGTACAAGAACAAAATCTATGGTATGACTCACTTTATTTTTGCAGCAAGCGAATATTATCAATACCAAGTAGATCCAAAAGAATATCAATGGATCTTAGATTACTTTGAAAAGAATATTGATCGCATAATTGCAGATACCACTGAAGATATTACTACTGAGGTGGGGATTAGTTTCTTGATCACTGGACATAAAAATCACCCGGTCACCCAAAAGGTAAAAGATTATGTGATTTCATCTTACAACCCGCAAATGCAGATGATCCCATCACCAACGGGTAAAGCAGACTTAGCTACAGGTGAACACAGAAACGTACTCGCTATGATGTTACTTGATTGGCCTGATACTTTGCATCCAGGCCCTTATTTAGCCAACATCAAGAGCACTAAGAAAAACTTACCTCGTCTTGTTAATGTAAAACTCGAAGATAACAAAGCAGTGGTAAAACCAACATTGCACTAACCATTCAATAAATTTGAATTGTTCATAACAAAAAACCCAATGCATGCATTGGGTTTTTTATTAGTCGCAATTAAATAATATGATTATTCTGCAGCGTCTTCAGTACGGAACTTATCAGCGGTTGCTTTGATAATTGGCTGAAGTTCACCCTTTTGGAACATCTCAGTGATGATGTCACAACCACCAATCAACTCGCCTTCAATCCATAATTGTGGGAATGTTGGCCAATTTGCATATTTCGGTAATTCAGCACGGATATCAGGGTGCTGTAAAATATCCACGAAAGCAAACTGTTCACCACAGTTAATCATCACCTGTGCAACTTGTGAAGAAAAACCACAACTAGGTAATTTTGGAGAGCCTTTCATATAAACAATGATTGGGTTTTCACTGATCTGCTGCTTAATTTTTTCTACAGTTTCCATTTTAATTCCTAATGGTAGACAAAGTATGAATAGCTAGAATGCGTATATTGTACGACACCTTGAGCAATAACAAAATGCTACAGTTTGTAAGGGTATAGATTAATTCAACTAATGAATCGTCTTAATCGATATTATTCAAGAAACAATGATTCACATCACAAAAATAATCAGTACAATAGCTACAGAGCAATGTACCAATTAGGTATAAAAACGATAAACCTAAATCCATGGAGAGAGACTAATGGCTTTCGAATTACCAGCATTACCTTATGCAAAGAACGCACTAGAACCACATATTTCTCAAGAAACAATTGAGTACCACTATGGTAAGCATCACAACACTTATGTTGTAAAATTAAATGGTTTAGTTGAAGGAACAGAGTTTGCTGGCAAAAGCTTAGAAGAAGTTGTTAAAACTTCTACTGGTGGTATGTTCAACAACGCAGCACAGGTTTGGAACCACACGTTCTACTGGAACTGTTTAGCACCTAACGCTGGCGGCGCTGCTACAGGTTCTATCGCTGCTGCGATTGACGCTTCATTTGGTTCTTTTGAAGAATTTAAAGCAAAATTCACTGATTCTGCTGTAAATAACTTCGGAAGTGCATGGACTTGGTTAGTTAAGAAAGCTGATGGTTCATTGGCTATCGTTAACACCAGCAATGCAGCTACTCCATTAACTGATGAATCAGTCACTCCATTACTGACAGTTGATGTTTGGGAACATGCATATTACGTTGATTATCGTAATGCACGTCCAGAATATTTAAACCATTTCTGGCAATTAGTTAACTGGGAATTCGTGAACAGCAATTTCGCTTAATCACAATCACCATTAACTTATTAAAGGAGCCTAAAGGCTCCTTTTTTGTATTTCAAATCTAGTGCCTTATAAATGCAACTATTGCAATTGCTACGTTTATCATTGTTTTATAAACAATTATTTATAATTATCTTGCACAGTGTCACATTTTTTATCCTAAACTGAATATGTAGAGGCCTAGGTAATGACTTATTAAGCGGTCCTAATTAGCTAACGCCTCACTAAAGTTGCCATTCTGGCATAGACGTTTTAGGGGGCTATTATGGGCATATTCGAACATTACCAACAACGATATGAGAAAAAACTCGATGAGGAATATACCTTAGAGCAATTTCTCGAAATTTGTAAGCAAGACAAGAGTGCTTACGTATCTGCTGCTGAACGTTTATTGATGGCAATTGGCGAACCAGCAGTTGTCGATACATCAAAAAATTCGGTGTTAAGTCGGATTTTTTCAAACAGGCTTATTTCAAGATATCCTGCTTTTAATGAATTTTATGGTATGGAAGAAGCCATAGAACAAATTGTGTCTTATCTTAAGCATTCAGCACAAGGGTTGGAGGAGTCAAAGCAGATCCTATATCTTTTAGGCCCTGTTGGTGGTGGTAAGTCATCTCTTGCAGAAAAGCTTAAATCGCTTATTCAGCATGTGCCAATTTACATATTAAGTGCCAATGGCAAGCGCAGTCCGGTTAATGACCATCCATTTTGCCTATTTGATTTAGATGAAGATGGTGCCTTACTACAGCAAGAATATAATATTCCACATCGCTATTTAAAAACCATCATGTCACCTTGGACGGTAAAACGTTTACATGAATTTGGTGGCGACATCTCTAAGTTCAGAGTAGTTAAAGTTTACCCTTCTATTTTAGATCAAATTGGTATTGCTAAAACGGAACCTGGTGATGAAAACAATCAAGATATTTCAGCATTAGTCGGAAAAGTCGATATTCGACAACTAGAACATTTCTCGCAAGATGATGCCGATGCTTACGCTTATTCCGGCGCATTATGCCGCGCGAATCAAGGCTTAATGGAATTCGTTGAAATGTTCAAAGCGCCGATTAAAGTGCTGCATCCTTTATTGACTGCAACTCAGGAAGGTAATTATAACGGTACAGAAGGTTTGTCCGCTCTACCCTATACTGGGATAATTTTGGCTCACAGTAACGAATCAGAGTGGTCTACATTCAGGAATAATAAAAATAATGAAGCATTTTTAGACCGTGTATATATTGTTAAAGTCCCATATTGTCTTCGCGTTTCAGAAGAAATTGAAATCTATCAAAAACTGCTTACCAATTCTGAACTATCTGAGTCCCCATGTGCGCCAGGGACATTAGAAACCCTTGCGCAATTTAGTGTGCTGTCGCGCATTAAACCGCCTGAAAATTCGTCGATATATTCTAAAATGCGGGTCTATAACGGTGAAAGTTTGAAAGATACGGATCCAAAAGCAAAATCGTATCAAGAATACCGAGACTACGCAGGTGTAGATGAAGGCATGAACGGCCTTTCGACTCGCTTTGCTTTCAAGATTTTATCCAAAGTCTTCAACTTTGATAGCATCGAAATTGCGGCTAACCCTGTACATCTATTTTATGTGCTTGAAAAACAAATTGAGCAAGAACAATTTCCAAATGAAGTCAGCGAGCGATATTTAGAGTTTTTAAAAGGATATTTGATCCCCAAATATGTTGAATTCATCGGCAAGGAAATTCAAACCGCGTATTTAGAATCATATTCTGAATATGGACAAAACATCTTCGACAGATATGTGACTTATGCTGATTTTTGGATCCAGGACCAAGAATATAGAGATCCAGAAACAGGTCAATTATTCGATAGAGGCGCATTAAACGCTGAACTTGAAAAAATTGAGAAACCGGCAGGGATAAGTAATCCAAAAGATTTTCGTAATGAAATTGTCAACTTTGTCCTTAGAGCTCGAGCAAATAATGAGGGTAATAATCCACTTTGGACTAGCTATGAAAAACTTCGAACAGTTATTGAAAAGAAGATGTTTTCTAATACAGAGGATTTATTACCCGTTATTTCATTTAACGCCAAAACATCCAATGATGACCAACGCAAACATGATGATTTTGTTAATCGTATGATGGAAAAAGGCTATACCAAAAAACAAGTCAGATTACTGTCGGAATGGTATTTACGTGTGCGTAAATCATCATAACCCAACACAGGCTTTACTCTGTAGTCAAGTGAAGTAAAGCCTGCTTTTAGGCTTGGGAGGTGCGTATGGCAAATTTCATAGATAGACGATTAAATGCAAAGGGAAAAAGCACTGTTAATCGCCAACGTTTTATTGAAAGATATAAAAAACAAATAAAAAAAGCCGTTAGTGATGCGGTAACAAGACGCAGTGTTACGGATATTGATAAAGGCGAAAAAATCAGTATTCCGACTCGGGATATTAGCGAACCCCTTTTCAGGCAAGGTAAAGGGGGCACTCGCGAAATGGTACATCCTGGTAATGATAAATTTAACCGGGGTGACAAAATTGAACGACCTCAAGGAGGCCAAGGTGACGGAGGTTCTGGAAAAGGCGATGCCTCCGATTCTGGAGAAGGCAATGAGGATTTTGTTTTTCAAATATCCAAAGATGAATACTTAGAATTACTTTTTGAGGATTTAGAATTACCCAATTTACAAAAAAATCGTTTAAATAAACTGGTTGAATATCAAACTTATCGCGCAGGGTTCACCAACGATGGGGTGCCGGCTAACATTAATATTGTTCGTTCATTGCGTTCTTCCTTAGCAAGAAGAATTGCCATGAGTGGCAGTAAAAAGAAATTGCTAAAACAAATTGAGCAAGAACTGTATGAGTTAGAGAACACACCCGGGTCAAAAGCAGAGCTTATTCTTGATTTAAAAGCACAAATTGAAACCTTAAAAAAGCAAATCGCCAAAGTGCCTTTTATAGATACTTTTGATTTACGTTATAACAATTTTTCGAAGAAAGAAAAGCCATCAAGCCAAGCGGTGATGTTTTGTTTAATGGATGTTTCCGGCTCTATGGATCAAGCAACCAAAGATATGGCGAAACGCTTTTATATTCTGCTATATCTATTTTTAACTCGCACTTACAAAAATTTAGAAGTTGTGTACATACGACATCACACACAAGCCAAAGAAGTTGATGAACATGAGTTCTTCTACTCGCAAGAAACTGGCGGCACCATAGTTTCGAGTGCATTAAAGCTAATGCATGAAATCCAACAGGCTCGCTACCCTGCAAATGAATGGAATATCTACGCGGCACAGGCATCAGATGGGGATAATTGGTCAGATGATTCACCGGTATGTAAAACACTATTGAGTAAACACATTTTGCCTTTAGTCAGATACTTCAGCTATATCGAAATCACCCACAGGGCGCATCAGTCATTGTGGCAAGAATATGAAAAGTTACAACAAAGCTTCGACAACATGGCGGTACAACATATCAAGCAAGTTGACGATATTTACCCAGTATTTAGAGAACTCTTTAAGAAACAAGCTGTTTAGGAGGCACTATGGATAAATCTACCCGTTCGCCTTTAAGTGATGGCCCTGAATGGACTTTCGACTTGTTGCAAGCCTATCTCGATGAAATAGAAAAGGCCGCCAAATTTTTTAAAATCGATGCATACCCCAATCAAATTGAAATCATTACTGCAGAACAGATGATGGATGCATATGCCGGAATAGGCATGCCTATTGGTTATACCCATTGGTCGTTTGGTAAACGATTTATTGAGACAGAGCAAGGATACAAGCGCGGCCAGATGGGTCTGGCATATGAAATTGTGATCAATTCAGATCCCTGTATTGCCTACCTAATGGAAGAAAACACAATTACCATGCAAGCGTTAGTGATGGCACATGCATGCTTTGGTCATAATAGCTTCTTTAAGAACAATTACCTGTTCAAAACCTGGACCGATGCTAGCTCGATCATTGATTATTTGGTATTTGCAAAAAATTATATCCATCAATGCGAACTCAAATACGGTGTTGAACAAGTTGAACTCACCATCGACTCGTGCCATGCACTGATGAATTATGGTGTAGATAGATACAAGCGCCCTTCTGAAATTTCTTTTAGCGAAGAACAAGCAAGACAAAAAGATCGTGAAGCATACCTACAAAGTCAGGTTAATGACTTATGGCGTACCGTCCCCACCAGCAATCAAGAGCATGTTGAAACCAAACGTAAACAATTTCCATCTGAACCGCAGGAAAACATTCTGTATTTTCTGGAAAAAAACGCCCCGCTACTTGAGCCTTGGCAGCGTGAAATAGTGCGGATCGTCAGGAAGATGGCACAATATTTTTATCCGCAAAAACAAACACAAGTGATGAACGAAGGTTGGGCCACATTCTGGCACTACACCATACTTAACCATTTATATGATACAGGCAAAGTCACCGATAGATTTATGCTTGAATTCTTGCAAAGTCACACCGCTGTTGTGGCTCAGCCTGCCTACAATAGCCCATATTACAACGGCATAAATCCATACGCTTTAGGTTTTAATATGTTTATTGACATTAAACGGATTTGTGAAAATCCAACCGAAGAAGATAAACATTGGTTCCCTGAAATTGCAGGAAGTGATTGGTTAAAAACGCTGCACTTTGCAATGCAAAATTTTAAAGACGAAAGTTTCATTAGTCAGTATTTATCTCCAAAAGTTATCAGAGACTTCAAGCTATTTGGCATATTAGATGACGACAATCGTTCCTTCCTTAATGTCTCAGCCATCCATGATGAAAATGGCTATCAAGAAATTCGTAACATGTTGTCGCAACAATACAATTTATCCAATATCGAACCCAATATTCAGGTGCAAAATGTCGACATAAATGGCGATAGATCATTAACATTACGATATACACCGCACAATAATATTCCATTGATGAATAATTCCAGCGAGGTTTTAAAACATTTACATCGTTTATGGGGTTTTAAAGTCAGCTTAGAGCAAATAGATGACAATGAAAAAATCACCGTCATAGCAACCTGTCCTGAAATAATATCGTCAACAGATCCCGCCGCAACCTCATCCGCGCATGTAACCATTTAATAATCGCAATTAACCTAGTATGTAACGCTAAACGCTAGGTCAATTTAATCCAACATGTTAGTCATTCTGACTAACATGTTAATTTTTTCACTACAAATATCTTAATTATATTCTTAAACATCAAACAACAAACACTAAGTAACTGTAAATAAACAATATAGATATTGGCACGCTTCCTGCTTTATACATCACAATAAATCAACATTTGTTACAAAAGTCAGCGTGACGAAGTCAAGAAACGGCGTAGGCTAATACAAGCTAAATTGGTTTCAATCGCAACGTAACACAGCTTAACTTATTTAAGGCAGGTTCCCATGGACAGGATTCAATCAGTAAAAAAATTTATGATCCCTTTTTGTTGTTTTGTATTGCTAGCAGGTTGCAACGGAGAAGCAGAGCAAGTAAAAGAAGAAGACAAATTTGCCGTTCCCGTTGAAACCACATTAGTAGCACAGGGAAATGTGTCATCTTTCTATAGCACAACCGCAACCCTCGAAGCACCTCAAGAAGCCCACGTGATGACACGGATTTCTGGACTCATTGACAATATTAATGTTGAAGAAGGTGATCGAGTCACTACCGGACAGGTATTAGCCGTAATTGATGCGAAACGTCAGCAATACGACTTCAATCGATCACAAGCTGAAGTGCAAATTATCGAACAAGAATTAAATCGTTTACGCAAGATGACTAACAAAGAGTTTATTAGCCAAGACACTATGGCCAAACTCGAATTTAACCTGCAAGCCGCCATCGCTAAGCGCGATCTGGCTGAACTTCAAGTAAAAGAAAGTCGTATCGTGTCGCCCATAGACGGTGTTATAGCAAAAAGACATGTTAAACAAGGCAATATGGTGCGTGAATTTGACGAACTATTCTATGTCGTTAATCAAGACGAACTCCACGGTATCGTGCATTTACCAGAGCAGCAACTCCCGAGCTTACGCTTAGGCCAACATGCAAGTGTGCGTCAGAATCAGCACGATAATAATTTGGTCGATGCAACTGTCCTAAGAATTAGCCCAATTGTTGATGCCCAAAGTGGCACCTTTAAAGTGACCTTAGCCGTACCCAATAAAAAGGCTCAATTAAAAGCCGGTATGTTTACTCGGGTAGAAATTAAATACGATACCCATGATGATGTAATTACAGTGCCATATAACGCGTTAATCAATCAAGATGATACCCAAGCGTTATATGTTATCAAAGACACGATCGCCGAACGTAGAGTCGTCAACTTAGGATATCGTCAAGATAATACTGTAGAAATTATATCAGGCGTAGCTTTAGGCGAACAAATCGTCATCCGTGGCCAACAAAATCTGAAAGATCAGTCTCTTGTAGAAGTGATTAATCCCTTAAATGTTGCGGCTATTAGATAACGGAGCGATTTTATGTCAATCATTAAAACTTCTGTTAATCGTCCTGTGACGGTTTGGATGTTCATGCTTGCAGTTATGCTATTTGGCATGGTCGGATTTAGCCGACTCGCAGTCATGTTACTACCCGATTTGAGCTACCCTAGTGTGACTATTCGTACCGCTTATGATGGCGCAGCACCCGTTGAAATTGAGCAACTGGTTTCCAAACCCATCGAAGAAGCTGTTGGTGTTGTAAAGGGCTTAAGAAAAATTAGCTCTATCTCTCGCTCAGGTATGTCTGATGTGGTACTTGAGTTTGAATGGGGCAGCAATATGGATATGGCAAGCCTCGAAGTACGTGAAAAGCTGGACACGATTGAACTACCACTAGATATCAATAAACCGCTGTTATTAAGGTTCAACCCAAACCTTGATCCAATTATGCGTTTAGCGTTTTCAGTGCCTGATGCAACTGAGACTAACCTTAAGCAAATGCGTACATTTGCTGAAGAAGAATTAAAACGTCGCTTAGAAGCCCTTTCAGGTGTTGCTGCGGTCAGATTATCAGGCGGTCTTGAACAAGAAGTTCATATTTTACTGAATCAGCAAAAACTCGCCCAATTAAACTTAAACGCTGATGATATTAAACAAAGGATCAATCAAGAGAACATTAACCTTTCTGCAGGTAAAGTGATTCAAAGCGATAAAGAGTATTTAGTCAGAACCTTGAATCAATTTAATTCACTGGAAGAGTTAGGAAATGTTATCATTTTTCGTGATGGACAGACTTTAGTTCGCTTAAGCGAAGTAGCACAAATCAGTGACGCATATAAAGAACGTAGCGATATAACTCGAATTGGTGCCGTTGAGTCTATCGAACTCGCTATTTATAAAGAAGGTGATGCTAATACGGTTACTGTAGCAAAAAAATTGCAAGCAGAATTAGACAAAATTAATCAGGCTGATGAAAATAAACAGCTTAACATTATTTATGACCAATCTGAGTTTATTGAAAGTGCCGTGAATGAGGTCACATCATCAGCCCTAATTGGTAGCATATTAGCCATGTTAGTGATTTACTTATTTTTACGTAATATCTTAGCAACGTTAATTATTTCTATCTCAATCCCCTTCTCAGTTATTGCCACATTTAACATGATGTACTTTGCTGATATTAGTCTCAATATTATGTCTTTAGGAGGTATAGCATTAGCAATTGGGTTGTTGGTTGATAACGCGATTGTGGTACTCGAAAATATCGACAGATACCAGTCTCAGGGCTTAAGTAAAATGCAGGCAGCAATTGCTGGTTGCCAAGAGGTCTCTGGTGCAATTGTGGCATCTACCCTCACAACATTGGCGGTTTTTGTTCCTTTAGTGTTTGTTGACGGCATTGCCGGCGCCTTGTTTTCCGACCAAGCACTCACCGTGACCTTTGCCTTACTTGCATCACTATTTATCGCATTAACAGCCATCCCGATGTTAGCGTCGCGTCAGGGATTTAAAAGTCTGCCGCCATCGACAGAAGTTCAACCTCAAGTTAAGCCAACAACTCGATTTGAAAAAGTGCGCTATTACACTCTTGCAGTGATTAGTTGGCCGTTTAAATTACTTTTCCGATATATTCCTGCGGGTTTACTCACCTTCGGAATTGTGATGGTTCGATTTGTCAGTTGGTTATTCGGCCTTATTATGCGCCCTCTGGCAACAGTATTTAACTATGGTTATAACGCATTAGCCAAAGTGTACGACCATTTGCTCGATAATGTGCTCAAACATCAAGTTCTGACATTACTAGTCGCACTGGGTATTACCCTAGGTGCAGGTAGTTTGCTGCCAAAATTAGGGATGGAATTGATCCCACCGATGAACCAGGGCGAGTTTTATGTTGAACTGTTATTACCTCCAGGCACAGAAGTCAGCGAAACCGATAAAGTGCTACAACAACTGGCACTGACGATTACTGACAATCCTGATGTAAAGCACACCTTTAGCCAAGCCGGTAGTGGCGGTCTGATGACCTCTGACACAGCGAGAGGCGGAGAAAACTGGGGTAGACTTCAGGTTGTACTGACACATCCTACCGCGTTTGAATCTGTCGCATCTATATTGCGACAAGCAGCCAAAAGGATCCCGGAACTAGATGCAAAAATTGAGCAACCAGAGTTATTTAGCTTTAAAACGCCATTAGAAATTGAATTATCAGGCTACGATTTAGCGCAATTAAAAAGCAGCGCTGATAAGCTGGTGGATGCCCTTGCTCAATCGTCACGATTTACAGATTTGAATACTAGCTTACGTGATGGACAGCCTGAGATCAGTATTCAATTTGATCATCAAAGACTTGCCGCGCTAGGTATGGATGCACCAACAGTTGCCGCACGAATAGCCCAGCGCGTCGGTGGTACTGTTGCGAGTCAATATACTGTTCGTGACCGTAAAGTGGATATTTTGGTTCGCAGTGAATTATCAGAGCGCGATCAAATATCTGACATTGATGCACTCATCATCAATCCAAATAGTTCACAACCAATCCCTTTAAGTGCTGTCGCGGACATTCAATTACAAGTAGGCCCTTCTGCGATTAACCGCATAAGTCAGCAACGCGTGGCAATTGTATCTGCAAACCTTGGCTTTGGTGACTTAAGTGATGCGGTAGCAGAAGCTAAACTAATATTGGCTCAACAGCAGTTCTCTGCATCAATTCAAACTAACTTTGGTGGTCAAAATGAAGAGATGGAACATTCATTCAACTCATTGAAAATTGCCTTAGTGTTAGCCATATTCTTAGTTTATTTAGTTATGGCTAGTCAGTTTGAATCACTTCTGCACCCATTATTTATTTTAATCGCAATTCCTATGGCTGTGGCTGGTAGTATTCTGGGTTTATTTATTACCAACACTCACTTAAGTGTTGTGGTATTTATTGGCTTAATTATGTTGGCGGGTATTGTGGTTAACAATGCCATTGTGTTGGTTGATAGGATCAATCAATTACGTCTAGATGGTATGGATAAATTAAATGCCATCGAACAGGCCGCCAAATCACGTTTACGCCCTATTCTTATGACTACACTGACCACGGCATTAGGTTTATTACCAATGGCGATAGGAATGGGTGACGGTAGCGAAGTTAGAGCGCCAATGGCGATTACCGTTATTTTTGGTTTACTTCTGTCTACCTTACTTACCTTACTGGTTATTCCATGCTTATACGGTTTATTCGATCGTAAAACTTACACTGTCCCTGCAGAATTATCGACTGCTGCGGAGGCAAGCATATGAACATCACTAATCTTGCGTTAAAGCGCCCCGTAACCACCAGCATGTTTTTTGTTGCAATCATGTTGTTTGGTATGGCGGCTAGCAGAATGTTACCGCTAGAGATGTTTCCAGGTATTGATATTCCACAAATCATGGTGCAAGTGCCTTATAAAGGCTCTAGCCCTGCTGAAGTTGAACGGGACATCACTAAGGTGCTTGAAGAAGCGCTTGCCACTATTGGAGGCATTGAAGAATTACATTCAGATTCCACCCAAGATGGCGCCTTTATCCAGCTAAACCTTAAGTGGGGAGAAAAGGTTGCCACTAAAAGCCTAGAAGCACGTGAGAAAATTGATTCAGTCAGGCATTTATTACCCAAAGATTTAGAGCGCGTAATTATTCAGCAGTTTTCAACCGCTGACATGCCTGTACTGACAATTCGTATCTCTAGCGAAAAAGAGCTTTCTAATGCCTTTGATTTGCTGGATAAACAGCTACGTAAGCCTCTAGAGCGCGTTGATGGCGTATCAAAGGTCACTCTGTATGGCGTAGAGCAAAAACAGATTGATATTCGAATTGATGCCGACAAGTTAATTGCCAGTGGCATCAATAATCAAATCTTACAAAGTCGTTTACTAGCGCAAAACTTTGTTATTAATGCGGGTACCTTAAAAAGTGATGGTCATGTTTTCCAAGTCTCGCCCAAAGGAGAATTTACCAACCTTGATGACATCAATAATTTAGTTCTTATTCCAGGGATCACCCTAGGTGATATTGCTAAAGTTCATTTTGCTTTACCAGAAAAAATTGAAGGCCGTCATCTAGACCAAAAATATGCTGTAGGTGTGGATGTATTTAAAGAATCAGGTGCGAACTTAGTTGAAGTCTCTGACCGAGTGATGAAAGTTATCGAGCTGACAAAACAAGATAAACAATTTAACGGCGTTAAACTGTTTATTATGGAAGATCAGGCCTTTGGGGTTAAATCCTCACTACAAGATTTATTGTTATCAGGTTTGCTAGGGGCCCTACTATCATTTGGTGTCTTGTATCTGTTTTTACGCAATTTGAAGATGACCCTAGTGGTGGTTTCATCTGTGCCTATCTCACTTTGTATGACATTAGCGGGGATGTATTTTCTTGGCTACAGCCTAAACATTCTGTCGATGATGGGATTATTACTCGCTGTCGGTATGCTAATTGATAATGCCGTCGTAGTAACAGAAAGTGTGTTACAGGAAAAACAAGCGGGTCATATCGATGACACTAAGCAGCTTAAAGCCAATGAAAAGGCAGTATTAGCCGGAGTAGATAAAGTATCCCTGGCCGTATTAGCAGGTACTTTGACCACAGCTATTGTATTTTTACCTAATATTTTTGGAGTGAAGGTACAACTTACTATCTTCCTTGAGCATGTGGCTATCGCCATTTGTATCTCGTTAGCCGCATCATTGTTGGTGGCTAAAACACTAATTCCATTAATGTTAAACACATTTCACTTTGATATTGATCTAAATGAAAAAAAAGGAAAATTAGCCTCATTTTACCACCATAGTTTGACCTGGGTATTGGCAAGACCTAAACGTTCAGCCTTCATTTCTGTGTTGATATTGGTTTCAACCGCTTTACCTTTATCTATGGTGCAACAAGATCAAGGTGACGGTGAAGGCAATGATCGCCTTTATATTAATTATCAGTTAGAAGGCAGACATGCCCTGCGAGTGACTGAAGCCTTAGTATCTGAAATGGAAGCTTATTTATATGCCAATAAAGATAAGTTTCACATCGATGCGGTTTACAGCTATTACGCACCTCACGATGTGCAATCCACCATCATTTTGCAAAAAGATCTTGATATCGACATGAAAGAACTCAAGAAGAATATCCGTGAAGGATTTCCTAAGTTCTCGATAGCCACACCGCAATTTGGTTGGGGTAACGATCAAAATGGTGTCAGAGTCACTTTAACCGGCCGTTCCACTTCTGAGCTTATTCGTTTAAGTAATCAAGTTGTGCCCTTATTAAACGATATTGAAGGCTTAGTCGATGTTCGCTCCGAAGTGAATAGTGCACAGCAGGAAGTGGTAGTGATAGTTGATCGTGAAATGGCTGCAAGGCTTGACGTTAAACTTAATGAAGTGGCTTCTAGTATTGCCTTAGCACTAAGAGGCACACCATTAAGATCATTTCGACATGACCCGTCAGGCGAATTAAGAATTGAACTTGCGTACGATAAATCATGGCAATATTCATTAGAGCGCTTAAAACAGCTGCCAATATTACGTAAAGATAATCGTGTGTATACCTTAGATAGCTTAGCGCAAATCAACATAGTGCCGCGCTTTGACAGTATCAAACACTACAATCGCCAAACCGCGTTATCCATAGGTGCTAATTTAGATGATATGACAACCGAAGAGGCGCAAAAGCAAATCTCTCGGGTAATGGATTCTATTAATTTTCCCTATGGTTATGACTATTCATTGCGTGGCGGGTTTGAACGTCAGGATGAAGATCAATCTATCATGGCAGTTAACATGCTACTGGCAATCGTAATGATTTATATCGTTATGGCGGCATTGTTTGAGTCATTATTACTGCCAACTGCAATTATTACTTCAATCCTATTCTCTATCACAGGGGTGTTTTGGGCATTATGGATAACAGCTACCCCCATGTCAGTAATGTCTATGATAGGGATCCTTATTCTAATGGGGATCGTAGTTAATAATGGCATTGTGTTAGTAGACCAAATTAATCAAATGACTCCAGGACTTGATAAGTTGTCAGATACGATAATCAATGTGTGCATCACGCGTTTGCGCCCCGTGTTAATGACGGTTGCGACTACCGTGTTGGGATTAGTGCCCTTAGCGATGGGAGATACTCAAATCGGCGGTGGTGGTCCACCATACTCACCAATGGCGATAGCAATTATTGGCGGACTCACCTTCTCCACCATAACAAGCTTATATTTAGTGCCATTGTGTTACCAAGGACTGTATATTTTGCGTCATAACGCGGCGATTAGATTGGGCCTCGCTGACAAATTTGCCAAAAAACTGCTACCTTGGACTGTGTAGTTATATTGCAAATTAACTTTAGGATAAATCATGTTATTTAATACTTTAGCTAATAGAAATAAACGTTTAAAAAACATATCAACTTGTGCTCTTATTGTTGGAATGACGTTAGCGGGACAAAGTGTTGCTGATGATAGATTTAAAGATGTCGCAATCACATCCACCCAGTTGACGGAATCAACCTATATGTTTGTCGGCGCGGGCGGCAATATTGGCGTCTCAGTTGGCACGGATGGATTATTGATTATTGATGACCAATTTGCGCCGCTGGCAGATAAAATTACCGCTTCTCTTAATATGCTCCAAGCTGGTATGCCCAAATACATAGTCAATACCCATTACCATGGTGATCATACAGGTGGTAATGCTCACTTTGGTGAAAAAGGGACCATAGTGGCTCATCATAATGTGCTAAAACGTTTATCATCTGACAGTAAAACACCATCCAGTGCATTACCGGTTATCACATTCTCTGATCATATTTCGATTCACTTTAATCAAGACACCTTAGATGTGTTTCACTTAGGCCCAGGTCATACCGATGGTGACAGTGTTGTGCGTTGGGAAAAAGCCAATGTCATTCATATGGGCGATCTGTTCTTTAAAGATAGGTTTCCCTATGTTGATTTAGATGGTGGCGGTTCAGTAATGGGTTATCGAGATAATGTTGCAGCCGTGATCGCAAAAATTGATGATAATGTGCAAATTATTCCTGGTCATGGTGACTTAGCCAATAAAAGCGATTTATTGAAATTCAAGCATATGTTGGATGACAGTATAAATTGGATGAAAGCACATAAAGATCAGGGCCACAGTTTGCAGGACATAAAAAAGATGGGGCTACCCGAACAGTATAAAACTTGGAGTTGGGCATTTATTAATGAAGACAAATGGATAGATACTCTCTACAAAGATTTATAACTTTATATAGATGACTCGCAAACATAAAAATGGCCAATCAATAGATTGGCCATTTTGTTGATATTTTTCATGGGATGATTAAATCATCAATACAGCAAGCTTTGTCATGTCACCTTAGTCTTACACTAACTAAAACAAGACATTCATAGTAAACGAGTCAATCCTTAAGCCTCAGATTTGCCAGTTTCGTTAGCAGATCCCACTTGCTTTTCGGTTGTTTCGATGACCAACCATGCAGAGAACAATTTATAGCTTAATGCTAATACCACAGCGCCAACAAATAAGCCCACAATACCTGAAAGTAACATACCGCCAATTGCACCGAGTAAAATCACTAGCATTGGAATATCCACACCACGACCCATTAAAATCGGCTTTAAGAACGTGTCGCTGGTGGCAACCACCAAACTCCAAATCATAAATATTGTCGCAACAGTTGAACTTTCAACCGTGTATACATAGGCGATAATCGGCCCTAATACAATTAACGCCGGTAATTGAACAATGGCTAAAATTAACACCAACAACATCCAAATCCCTGTGCCTGGCACACCAACCAGTCCCATACCAATACCGGCTAAAATGCATTGAATAAAGGCGACACCTATAACGCCTTGCACTACGCTGCGTACAGTGGCTACTGCAAGTGAGGCAAATTCATTGCCGTGCTTTCCTGCTAATTTGACCGCTATTTTATAAAACATTTGGCCAGAACCATCAGCATTCTTCATAAATACGCCAGCAATCACGATCGAAATAATGAATTGTAAAACGGTTAAACCAAAACTCCCTATCGCTGATGCGGCTGATGTCGAAAAGCTCGCGATATATTCTTTATTCTCTTGAATCACATCTTGCAAATCTACAGATAAATGCAACCAAAACTCATGCAGTTTTTTACCTACTAACGGTAATTCAGCCACCGAATCTTTTGGTGGTGGAATGACAAATGTGCCCTCTTTAATTTCTGATACAAAATCAGTTGTACCTGATACTAATGCTTCAGAAAACATCACACTAGGAACAATAAGTAATGACAATGCCAACAGAGTCACTACTAAACTTGATTTACCGATAGAAATTTTAAACTTAGTGGCTAACATCATCACGATAGGATACAGGGCAATAGCAATAATGCCTCCCCATAGAATGGGCATTAAAAATGGTCTGATAATTTGAAAACACCAAATTACCATTACAAATACCATAGCGACCTTAATTGCTGCATCAATTACGGCATGGGTAAAAGCACCTGATGCAAAATCATTTTTTGAATTCATCTCTCAATCCTTTGGTTAATTTTGAGTTTATTAAATAATTTTTCGACAACTCTATCCTTGCCTGAAGTGTATAACGGATACCGTACCATCTTAATGTTAATTTTTAGGGTAGCTTTAAAATCAAGTAGCCTCTTGGTAATACAAATTGAGTAATCAATGCTATAACATCTTTTACTTCGTAGAGATGCATATAAAGTAGCTGGAAATTGAATACTTTTCCATGCAAAAATAATATTTATAATAACCATCAATAACTTGCAGTACTGTACAACATATATTGTTTATCTAAAAATGATAAATTCACCTTTAAACGAACAAAATCTCACATCGTTAACCTTAAATAAACTATGGATTTTTTGAGATGAATATTGCGGCTATTTACAGCAATATCGATAGGCTTATGTGCGATATGAAATTATTGGAAATTTAATCACTATTAGCTTTGAAACATGCCACCACTAGCTAAGCAACTCCACTTCATCATGGGTTAATAGCCGCCATTCTCCGGCTGGAATATCGAGTACGATTTGGCCAATTTGTTCGCGGTGCAGTTTATTCACCCGGTTGCCTACTGCAAAAAACATTCTTTTGACTTGATGATAACGCCCTTCTCTGATGGTCAATTTCACTTCATACTCATTAACGATGTCTACTTTTGCCGCTAATGTCAGCTTAGTTTCTCCTTGTAATAACAAGCCTTGCTGTAATTTTTTAACCGCCTCATCATTAATAGGCTTTGCTAATACCACTCTATATACTTTCGGGCAGTCACGCTCTGGGCGGGTAATATTAAAAGACCAACGTCCATCATCGGTTAATAAAACCAGGCCTGTTGTATCAGCATCTAGTCTCCCAACTATATGCAACTCATCTTTATCAGCTATGGATAGTCCCGTCAGCAACGAGGGATAATGACCATCGAGGTTAGAACTCAGGGTATGCGTTTGCTTATGCATTAACATATATCGAAACGGTCGGGTAACCAATAATATGCCATTATGTTCTATCTTGTTATCTTCGTGTACCTGACAATGTACTCGTGTTTCTATCACGCCATTAACGGAGACATGACCTTCACTAATTTGGGTCATTACCTCAGATTTTGTTAATCGAGTACTTTTTAAAACAAATTTATCAAGCCGCATGTGACCCATCACTATAGAGGTTAAAAGATATTCCAATTAGATTAGTGAATGGCTCTGCTCTAGTCACTTATTATTACCGCATGCTTTCAGCAGTTAACAGCTCGTATGCAGCAGCTTGCTCCATTGGTTTTCCATGATAATAGCCTTGGGTTCTTGCTATACCAATTTGTTTTAACGCCTGATATTGCAAAATATTTTCAACACCTTCAGCGGTAACTCCTATACCAAGTCTATTAGCAAGTAATGAAATACTTTCAACAATCGCATGGTCTTTTTCATTATCCAATAATCTGTTAACAAAACTCCTGTCGATTTTTATATTATGGATAGGGAAACGATGCAAATAACTCAGTGATGAATAGCCTGAACCAAAATCATCTAAGTGAATATTTATTCCAAGTGCTTCTAACTGATGTAAAATTTTCATAGTCAATTCAGGATCATTGATTAATACATTCTCAGTTATTTCAATATTGAAACAGTGCGGAGGTAATTTATATTTAACTAAAATTTTATTCAGTTTTTCAACAACTTGATAAGTAGACAATAGCTCACTAGAAGCGTTACAACTGATGGATAAATCATCCCTGTTGAGCAATTTACGCAATTTAACTATTTGTTCAATTGCTTGATCTATCACAAAATAATCAATTTCTGCTATTCGGCCAATTTCTTCTGCCATACGTAAAAAGTTGTCAGGAGCAATCAATCCCTTCTGAGGATGAAACCAACGAACAAGCGCTTCAAATCCATAAATCTGGCCAGTCCCAGCATTTATAATAGGCTGAAAATACGCAACAAGTTGCTTATCATCCAATGCCTTGCTCATTTCATTTCGCAGCCTTAACTGCTCCTTTGCCATTTTATGCATATCAGCATTGAATACCGCATAACTGCCTCGACCACTATGTTTTGCATGGTACATAGCACTATCTGCATCACGTAGATAATCTTGGGCATCCATCAAAGATGGATTAGCAAGCACAATTCCTATACTGGCATTGGTAATAACCGACTCTTTTTTTAATAAAAAAGGCTCAGAAAGGGCTGTATTAATCCGTTGAGCCAATTCAATTACCTGTTTTTCATCATTAATATATTCCATTAATACACAAAATTCATCGCCACCAAATCTTGCTAACGTATCAGAGTTACGAATAACGTGATTCAGTCTTTCTGAAATGCCGACAAGTAATTTATCACCTTCTAGATGTCCTAAACTGTCATTGACCAATTTAAAGCCATCAAGATCAAGAAACAATAAAGCAAAATTGTATTTAGGATTGCGTTGGTACTGTTTAATGGCTTTTGTTAAAAACTCTATAAATAACGTTCTATTGGCTAAGTTTGTCAGAGGGTCATGAAATGCTAATTGATTGAGTTTAACTTCAGCTTGTTTTCTTAAACTAATATCTATGCATTGAATAAATATGTAATCAGATATCCCAAGGGCATTTTTTTGAACAAATACATTAATATAGCAGTATAGTTCAGTACCATCTTTGCATACCAGTATCCGCTCTGTATCGTAAGAAGGTAATGTCACATTTTTAATAATTTCT
This sequence comes from Shewanella aestuarii, assembly GCF_014647215.1. Lineage (GTDB taxonomy): Bacteria > Pseudomonadota > Gammaproteobacteria > Enterobacterales > Shewanellaceae > Shewanella > Shewanella aestuarii. The sequence goes on along the minus strand of NZ_BMOT01000001.1, from coordinate 424,282 downwards.
AACTCGCCGGTACCGCCACTGCGTTCGTCGGCAGGCAATAAATCGATATAATTCAGCTGACAAATTTCATCTTCTGTGTAACCAAAGGTTTTACAGATTGTGCTATTAGCTTGTTGTATCCGTCCATCTAAACTGACAACTGCCATGCTGATAGTGGAGTTTTCAAAAACATTGTTAAATAATTTCTGACTTTCAATTTTTGCTTGTTCTGCTTTGTGCTGCTCAGTAATATCTTGCACTGTGCCTGTTAGCACTCGCCCATCCTCACTAGCTTGCCCAGTTGAGTGTACATATTTTGTATCTTGGGGATGATTAATATCGCTTACCTCATGGATAATCGTAAACGCTTTTCCCTCGGTAACAAAACACTGGTAAACATCAATAATTTCATCAAGTTCACTGTTGTTTAAAAGATTAAACAATGTCTTTAAATCAAGCTCTTCTACTTGCAATGGGGTCAACTGCAGTAACAATATTAATTGCTCAGAAACCGTTAATTTATGCGTGGTGGTGTCATATTGCCAGCTTCCCAAACGTGCGATGGCCTGGGCGTTAGTTAAACTGTCTTGGCTTAATTGTATCTGCTGTAATTGTTGTTCTAATATGTGATTTGCGTTGGCAAGCTGTTTATCCCGTTTGATCAAATTTTGGTTCATGAGATTAAAGGATCTTGCTAAACGTCCTAACTCGTCAGGACGCTCTTCATCAATATGCTGAGCTTGTAAACCTTGTGTTAATGCTAATGTGGCGCGATTAAGTTCAGATAAAGGTCGAGTGATCTTTTGTTTCATCACAATAAACAAAACAAGTAATTCGATTATCAGTGCGATAAAGCCGGATATAAAGACAATGATAGCGGTATTTGAAGCGACGTTGCTGACAAGTGATTTGGGAATAACACTCACGTAGTACCAAGCAGGCCCTTTTAATTTGCTTACCATTAAATAAGCATCGATTGAAGGAAGTTCGATTATTTGCGATTTATCTTTAGCATTAATGACGGTTTCATAAATAGACTTTAAAGCATCATCTCCATTTTGCTCAATAATAAAATTCCCATCGAATTCTTTTAACTGTTGAACATATTTTTGGTGAGCAATCAATCTGCCATCTTCCCTAAAAATCAGGTTATATCCCCCTTGTTGTGCTTGATTAATGGTTCTTTTAAATAATTCGTCCAAAGACATATCGTTGCCGATGGTAGCAATATGTTGTTGCTGGTAATAAATTGGAGTTTCAATAGAAACCATCCAGATATCTGATTGTTTATCAAGATATACCCCCGTCCAAACCGTTTCTTTCTGAGGATTATTCTCTTCTATGGATATGGCAAAATATTCTTCAAGTCTAATATCAAAATCGGCTTCTAGGCGATAGGTAAAATCAGCAATTGATGGCCAGTAAATGGCAGCAAAGTTTTCAATTCCAAATGCATAGGTATTTATGAATCGATTACGCCAACTTTTGCCATAATCACTAATAAGCCCATGTAATATACTGACGCGGTATTGCAACTCATCGGTAATCTCGACATCTTTTGCTATCCAAACTCCCGCACTGTTGGCTGCATCAAATGTTTCCGGATTTACTCGTATCCCTCCATCTGCTTGCACAACCAGCTGTTGTTCAAAAAAACTATTATTACCATCGATATTTAGTGGTTGATAAGCATCAAGAATAGCGTTTTTGAGCAAATCATGATTATCCTCAGCTAAGGAAAATATTTGACTTTCTCTTGCAGCTCTTTCCAAAGTAAGAGATTTGAACTCTGCTAATTTAGTTGCTTCCATAGTTGAAAAAATATGGAAATAACTGATAGTGGTTACCAGAGAAATAACGATTAAAATTCTGATCCCTACAGATACCAAAGTATGACTAACAATGGAATGATTAGAATTTTTAGAAAACATGCCCATTTAAATTTCCTGTAACGATTTTCCATAAAAACATTACGGATAAGTTGTTATTTTTATTATAATTGTGTCGCCACACTATATTAGCAAAAACTGCTTGAAATTGGCAAATTGTTGAGACTTTGTAAAATCTCATTAATTTATAATAGTATAAATCAATCACGAGATTGGGCTTAATTTATAGATTACTAACGATTTAACTAGAAAACTGGACTTTTCATTTACGCAAGCTGGCATTACTCAATAAAAAAGAGTTGAGACATTACATCTCAACTCCTCATCCAACAATAAACTGCGTGCTTTTGTTCCATTTCGCGAACGATTGTGATTTTTTATAAAATCAAAGTCACATAATTCTTATGTCATTAATAACGAAAAGGATATTGGCATTATGATTATCATTCAAGCCTAAACTGGAGAGTTCTCAATCCCCAGTCTGACAACATCATATCTTGAATTCGTTCTCTATCACCCTCGCTGCTGCATCCCCACATTCTTCCACAGGTTTGGCCGGCTATATTTGACCCTGTACCTTTTGCAGTATCTGGAATCATATTGTTTAATTGAGCGATGTGTGAACGAAACATATCTTCAAAGGAATCATTTATTACATCAATAGTTTCCATTTCGCCTTCTGGAAAGTTTACTGCTACCTTTGTTTGTTCATCTTCTACTCGTTGAGGTTCCAATTGGGCTATATCTTGTGCAACATGCGCATATAAACTATCTAAAGGCAGTGATTTAGTTGTCTCATGATAATAAAGTGTTTCAGCATATTGGATTGCTGCTTGATTTCTTTCTTCATAAGCTAGTGATAGGTATTCATCAGCCAGTTTCACGTTCTGCTCAACAATCCCTCCACCTAAATATAATTTACCCAGTAACAATGAAGATTGACTGTGCCCTAATTTTGAAGCATAGATTAAATAATCAATACCTTCATCAATATCCTTTAAATGGGTATCTTGAAGATACATCACTCCTGCTTTGTATTTTGCATCTAAAACACCATACTTTCCTGCTCGGCGATACCATTTCAACGCCATATCTAAATCTTTATCAGTGCCATAACCTGAATAATAAAGTTCACCCAGCATAGCCATTGCAGATGAATGACCCCGCTTAGTTAAAATTCGATATGCTTTAAAATATTCGACACAATCTGAGGTATTACATTCTGAAAGCTGACTAGCTTCACTTTGTGTTGGAGTAAAAGTAAAAAAGCTGACCAAAAGACTAAAAATAATAGTATTTATTTTCATAATTAAAATCCATTTTTGAATAATCTTTTACTATTGAGGTTTAAATATCATTTGTCTATAGTAATTTTGTCTATTAAAAATGTGACATTATCGAACAGCAATAATTACATGCCTTTAAAATAAGACATCCTAACCATGTTTAATAAAGCGATTTTTTATTTTAAATATCAACAGTATAAGCAATAGCTGTTACTGTTCATCATCAGTCATGGCATGATTGATTTGATCGCTGTCGAAGCCTTTACGGGATAAATAAGCATAAGCTTTGGACTTTTGTTTATAATCGGATAGGTCGTATCGCTTTTTGACCAGTTCATTTTTACAACTCAAGTAAAAATCAACTTCATCTGTTAACCCTAATTGGTAAAGCGTTTCTTCAAATTGTTTAATATCAACCAGGCGTTGTTTTAGCTCCTGTAATATTAATGTTTTACCCTTACCTTTTTTATATAGCTTAATAATTTCAGTCTTTAAGTCGACTTTATCAGCCTTTATCGCCAACTTACTTCGTAGTGACTCACGCTGGGGATGTTGTGATAATGCATGTTCAATTTCAGCATGGGAAAATCCTTTCATCATCATTTGCGAGAACAGTTTTTCACGGCTGGTATGCTGAAAAGTGGGAAATTTGTTGAGTAACCTTGATGTGGCTAGTGCATAGGGATCAATATTTTGCTGTTGCATCACCAACTCAATAGCATTATCGATATCTGTGATGCCTATCCCGCGTATTTGCAATTTACGTTTGATTGCGCTTTTACCCAGCTCATTACTAAAAGCTAACTCGCAATAACGTATAGCAAATTGAACGTCATTTTTTAAATAGCCATCTTCAACCAATTTAGTGATGACAGTGTCAATCCACTGTTGGTTATCAGTTTTTCGTTCAAGCTTGGTGCGGATCTCCCTAATGGTAAAGTCCTGTTGACCAAGGTGCCAATAAGCATTACTAAAAACTTGATCTATGTTGGTGGCTTGACGTAATGGCTTGTGCTGCATGACGAATTAATTAACCGATCCAGTAAATCATCAGTGTAGCAGAACTCTACTGGAGATTTTCTACTATTAACATATCCATTATAAGCATTCCGCTAGCTTATTTAGACTAAGGAGATGCTTATTTTAAATACCAAAACGGGATTGGTTGATAAACCAATCCCGCTGTGCATCGCCTAATACTTTTTACTTCAGCACTGGAGTACGTGGAGGGATCACACGCTTGTTACCTGTTGCCTCAAAAGCCACTGCAAACCTAAGCAAATTGTTGTCGTCATATGCCCGGCCAGCAAAGGTTAACCCTGCAGGCATGCCAATATCAGCCATTAGCCCCATAGGTACGGTCACTGTCGGTACACCTAAGTGGCGAATAGCCAGGTTACCGTTGGCTACCCAAATGCCGTTGCTCCAAGCGATATCTGCCGAGGCAGGGTTAACATGCGCATCTGCAGGGCCGACATCTGCCATGGTAGGAAACAACACTGCATCAAGTTTGAGTGCGTCCATCCAGTCTTCAAGATCAAGCTTACGGGTTTTCTCAAGGCCGCGCAGACCATCTGGGATGCTATCGATTTGGTTATAGGATTTTAGCCCACGCTTGGCCATGTTGACATATTCATCCATACCGGCAGCAAGATCCCCCTCACGATTTGGCAAGGTGCCTAGATCATGCGGGAAAATTAAATGACCGTTAACATCTTCAAGCTTATTCAGTTTAGGGTCATTATTAGCACGCAAAAACTCATCGAAAGCCCAACCAGACAATGCCCATAATTCATCATCAAGAAATTCGGGGGTTACTATGCCGCGATTGAATACTGTCGGTGCGCCTGGGCGATCCCCTTCACAGTTAGACACCAGCGGAAAGTCAACTTCTATGACTTCTGCGCCAGCAGATTCCAACGCTTGACGAGCAGCTTCCCATAGTGCTATCACGGATTCACGAGTATTAATCCGCTGCCCTGTAGGGCCGCCAATACCCGGATTTTCACTCGTGCCAGCTAATTCATCTTTGTTGATATACATGCGTGGCACACCAAAACGCTTGCCTTTAAGAGTGTCAGCTTGTGCTGCCAGGTCTAAATAAGATTGTGGACGCACGCTTGAAGCTTTAGGGATTTCAACCCAAGGTTGCAAGCGCCACAGATCACCTCGGGTGATCGGATCGTCAGCAACAATAACATCAAGTACTTCGAGCATATCAGCCATAGTACGGGTATATGGCACTACAACATCCATGGTCGGTGTCAACGGCCAGTTTCCACGAACAGAAATGACGCCGCGAGATGGAGTATAAGCACACAGGCCATTATTTGATGCTGGCCCACGACCGCTTGACCATGTTTCTTCGGCTAATCCAAAAGCAGAATAACTTGCCGCTGTGCCAGTCCCGGCGCCATTAGAGGAACCTGAAGCGAAAGGAGCAGTAAGGTAGTTAGCATTGTATGGACTTTCAGCGCGACCATAGTGACCGCGTTGCATGCCACCGTTTGCCATAGGAGGCATGTTGGTTTTACCTAAACAAATTGCACCTGCGGCACGAAGGCGCTCGACGGCAAAAGCATCATATTGGGCAACTAAATCCTTAAACGCTGGACTACCTGACGCAGCAGTCAGCCCCTTAACCAAATAGCTATCTTTGGCGGTGTAAGGTATGCCATCAAGTGGGCTGAGTACTTTGCCAATTGCACGTCGCGCATCAGAAGCTTCAGCCTCTTTTATGGCATCAGGATTTCGCACCACTAACGCATTTAGCTTGGTTTGTGTCGCCGGGCCATCATAAGCGTCAACCCGTGATAAATAAGACTTAACCAATTCAACTGCTGTAGTACGACCGGACTCAAGGGCTGCACGCAGCTCGGCAATAGAAACCTCAGTGACTTCGAACATGTTACGACCTCTTATTGAAAGCCAATTGTATTGACAGTCAAATTTATTGAAAAAACAGCGCCATTAATGGTCATTGTGTTCTCCTTAGATTTTACTTACTGCCCAGAAGGGATCTGTTGGGTGATACAATGAATATTACCGCCACCTAATAAGATCTCACGCGCAGGTACTCCAACAATCTCATATTCTGGGAAAATATCCTGTAGTTTTTGGGCAGCGATTTCATCCGTGGCAGGATCAAGTAATGGGAACACAACACGTTGGTTGGTAATTAAAAAGTTTACGTAAGAACCTGCCAAACGTTCACCCGCCGTACGTGGAACACCTGTGCCCTGTTCGACACCTTGCGCTTCTTCGGCTGTACAATACAAAGGACCTGGCTGAGGTAATAGATGGATTTTTAATTTACGACCTTGTGCATCAACTGCATTTTGTAATACATCTAGCGCGGCTTTTGAACGAGGATATTGTGGATCGGATTTATCATCAGTCCAGTGTAAAATAACTTCACCAGGACGAGCAAAACAGCACATATTATCAATATGTCCATCTGTCTCATCCATATATACGCCTTCTTCTAACCAGATAAATTGTTGTACATTTAAATACTCAGACAATAATGCTTCTATCTGTTCACGCGTTAAGTCTGGGTTGCGGTTACTGTTAAGCAAACATTCAGCACTGGTCAAACAGGTACCTTCACCATCAACATGAATTGAGCCGCCCTCTAGGATAAGCGGCGTTTGATAACGATCAAAACCATGCACAGAAAGCATCTTTTGTGCAACTTGCTCATCTTGATCCCATGGTGAATACAAGCCACCATTATGCCCACCCCAAGCATTAAACCCCCAATCAATACCACGACATTCGCCCTTGGCATTCACTACAACCGTAGGACCTGTATCACGGGCCCAACAATCATTACTCTCTATTTCAACCAAAGTCACATGCTCAGGCATAACCGTCTTTGCCTGTACCAGAAATGACTGCGGAACCCCCATATAAACAGGAGTTGCGGCACCAATCGCATCGGCTACCTTAGCAAAAGTCGCCTGAGCGTAAACACCAGCAGAGCGCCAGTTATCAGGACGATATGGCCAAATCATCCACACAGCTTGCTGCGGAGCCCATTCGCCGGGCATGCTAAATCCATCTTGAGATGGCTTAGTCGATAACTTAGCGGCATCCGCATTCATGTTTGTCATGAGCTTTGTCTCCAGTAATGCTGAAATACTAAAAAGGCTGCGTCCTAACATAGGACGAAAGAATAAAATAATAAATATCAATACATTAAATCAAATGATTACAATCATCATACGAAAAGTAAGACCGACATTGCCACATATTTATTGGCTAAGCTTAGGATTCGTAGTTAAGACAGCCACACATCATATCATTTATGAGTGCTTGGGCTAAATAGTTGAATGTAAGACATTGATAAGAATTTATAAGGCTAGATAAATTTAGGATATTATTTCAACAAGACTGCAGACGCCTTGTTAATAGACGTCTTTATCGGGTAAATATTGGGCTTAACAGATAGATTTACAGAAAAGGTTTGCTCAAGCGAGCTTAAAGATAAGCAGATAAATTGTTTGAATCAATCCATATGCAAAGCCTCTCACCTCAAAAAAAGAAAACACTAATAGTCAACGTTTATCTTATTTAGTCAAAAGAAGAGATAATCTGCATTCACTAAATAACAACTACAGAATCACTCATAAAAAAGATTACACATTTTAAAATCATTAACTAATAAAAATAGCACCCCAAGAAAGTCAGCATTTACAGTCGATAAATTATATTAAGATATTTCTTGGATAAGTTGTCGATGCCTCCTAGTCATTAGTTAGGCATACACGCCGTCAACTACGTATGTTAAACACAGCGTTACAACAATAATAAAAACGTTGATAGTTGCTCTGGTGTGCCAAGCAAAATGCCCATAGGAAACACTTAATTTGGTGCTGGTTATAACGATTAACCCCATTAAGCCAAACCATGGGGTGAAAAAGAAAACGGCTTTCCACTTAACCAGCGAAACAGCCAAATCATGGAGTGCGCCACTGATGATAAATGTGATGAAAACAGCCAATGAGCTCGGTAAAAACTTGTTAAGTGGTCTCATGACGTTACGAGACAAATAGTAGCTCCAAATAGGGTTCCAGTAATACCAAAACACAGGAAAAGACTTAGCACCTAAGGAACGTGCAAACATATTTCTCATTGAGTGGCTTGCGCCCAGAGGAACCCCATTTCGTTTCTTAACATATTGTGAAAGAGACAATGAGCTTCGCATGATAATTCCTTATGCCTAACGTTTTAATATTTTTGCTTTACGCTGTTTGCAAAACATAAACCACTAATTGGTCTAGCTCTATGCCACAACCAAATTAATCGGTTTTTATGCTATAGGAATTTGTATTTTTTCGGTAGGGATTTTTTGTATGCCACGGTAAAGCCGAGCCCTGTCAAAGGCACAGCTTCACCGATGGTTAGCGGAGATTAAAAGGCTATTTCACCTTTTCGATATCGCCAGGCTTCCAGCTCTTGTCGATGGCAGCCTCTGTTGGTCCATAAAGCCGTAGGATCGCGAAATAGCCTTTACCCGGTACGGTTGCAAGCCAGTTTGCTTGCTTGCCTTCCAAAGCCTTCGGCCCGAGGTAGAGAGTCGTGCTGCCATCGGCATTCTGCACTGGCTTGTCGCGCGAGCCGAGCGATGGGAAAGGCCTACCATTAGCGAGACCAGAGGCGTTTTCAGCTTCGTAAAGCGTCACCGACCAAAACAAGGCGGCCGGTATATTGGCCGGCAAGTTAAGTTGATAGCTGTTGCTGCCAGTCAAGGACACCCCCTGACTGTCGGTAAAGCCAATCATGTATTTCGCGCCCTTGCCCGGTATTTGCGACATCATACCTGGGCTAAGCGAGTAGTAATCGGTGAAGAACCAAATGCGAGTGTCGAGATCGATATACCCCTCAGCTTTTCTGCCCCAGGCCAAGTCAAACGGCCCACTCGGATTTTCCGGTGTCCCTTCGGCGATAGGATTAAGCCAGACGCGGTCAGGGTAAACACGTAAAGAACGCCCATTGACGACTTCTTTGAAGCCGACAACACGGCTCATCTTGTAGGCCGTCTTGGCAGCCCGATCGAGGATCTGCCGCTCATGCTCATCAGGGTTGAACGGCAAGCCTTTGATAATACCGATGGACGCCAGCATCCCGAGTCCATCCGGGCTCGCTAAATGGCTGCCCTCACTGTCCAGCAATTGCTTGAGCTGGTCGAAGGCATGGCTATCGGAAACTGGCAGCATGTTTGCCGGAACACCTGAGGCATTCGGGAATGTCATTGGCCTAGCACCCGCTTTATTGTTGAGCGGATAGATCTTCGACTGTTCAACCAGCTCGGCGGCAGGCGTCAGATCATTCGGATCTTGATAGAACGCACGTAAGAAGACAAAAACGTTGTTGGTTGCCGAACGATAGACAAAATAGCCTTCCGGCACCTCACCGCTGTAGCCCGGCGGCAGCAAGAGAAACTTGCCGCCTTTACCCGCATCAGGCCCAGGTAGGCCAACGTCGCCAAAGAAATTACCGCCATCGACCGGAATTGGTCGCTGCCACGCATCGAGTAGAATGCCCTGTAGGCCAGGTGGTGCCTCAAATACCAGCGGACCATCTTTGCCAAGATCAACATAGCTCATCGCGTAAAGCACATCTGAGTTTGGGGTCGTTACTAGCGTCTTCGCGTCGAGGCGCTGCTTCCAAACTGGCAGGACGTTGTAGCCTTCACCGAAGACTTTCTCCGAACCATATTTCATCCCAAGCGTGTTGATCAGCGGCATTGCCCAGAGATAGGTCTGGGTGGCACGCTGAAAAAGTAGCTCATCTTGCAAGATCTGTGCGGTTTCCGCTGTCGGCCTGTTTTCAACGAATGGCAAGTTGGCCAGTTCGTCAAACCCTGTGGTCTGGGCGGATCCTGATGTGCTAAGCATCAGCAGGCAAGCAAGCGCTGTAGCAACCAGCGCTTCCCTTCGTATTGACTTCATTATCGTTTCCTTATGTTTATTAGATAATCCATTGCATAGCTAAGGGACTGACACCAGCGGCGCATAATATACACAGGATGCGTCGATTGAGACAATCCAGTGACAAGCCCGACCTTGAGCGACTTATTAGATACCACTCAATCACCAAAAATCATAGCATCTGAGATCTGATAATGTTCGTAGTCATTCACGTCAATAAGCCAGAGATCTTGCTTTTTACTTACTTTCACTGTCGAGTAGCGGTCGGATGACACCTTCTCGCCCGAAAAAATTAAAATGCGCTTGAGCCCATCGGGAGGCGTGACATGCACTTCCGCGTTTCCAAGCGTAGTGCGAATGACGCCGAACTCACACTGCAATGAACCCTGCGCATCTCCCAATGAGCAAGAGACTGAGCCAGTAGCGTGAAAAGTAATATCGTTGACATTAGCATCTTGAACTGGCGCTTCAGTCACAAAACCAGCCTTCGCGTTTTCAGCTTTAGACTTAGTAATGTCGCATCCTTGCCGCTCAGAAACCTGAGTGCAACCGGAACGGATAAGTTGCTCTCTGTACTTTGCGTTAATAGCATACGCGGAGGTGCTGGATAATGCTGCTAAACAAACAGCGATAATCAGTTTGTTTTTCATAGGCCTTGTCATTTCGATGTGGATGTGAGGATTGATATGTATACAGTACTCGGGTTATCGTTATATTGCACTAGTTTTAAGGACTTAAACTTCTTTATTTACAATAAGATCACTAGCATTACTAACATGGCTCAATTGATACCATCTAATCATTTATATATTGCTAAATAATATTAGAAAAGGATGAAAATTTAGTAGGTGTATTTCAAAATATCGATGCTTTTTGTGCCGTTTTTATTCCTCAATATAAAACAGTGTATTACTGATGGCACACGTATATGGAGGGCATAAGTTCACAGTGTATTTATTGACCACACCCGAACATCAAATTTTATATTCAATTCCCTCAATATCCTTAAGCAATGCTGCAACGTTTACATCTTTGCCGTAACGACTGAAAGTGATGTTGAGATTAACGTGACCGACGATTTGAGCAACAATATGCTTGAGTTCTGAGATGATTAATGACCTCATCAACGTAGCGAATAAAGTCATTTATACGGATTTGATGGTCAATAGACTTGATGATTTTTTTGAGAGCTCCTGCAACATCGATGTTACGGATGACGGCTTCTGCTCTGTCACGAGTCAGTTGTGAGACTTTTACATCAAAAGGAAAACCTTTATCGCGTAATGATTTGGCTAAACAGATACGCGTGAAGTATACGTTGTTGGGGGCTCTGCTTATGTCAAAAGCAGATACATTGTCTGAGTCAATCCTTATGGAGAGCCCCTCAAACGCCAAATACAAAAAAAGCCGTTGATAATCAACGGCTTTTCTCGTATTTAATATGGCGGAGGGATAGGGATTTGAACCCAAGAAACCAGCCACAAAATAAAAATAAAATTCATTATAATCAATAGCTAATCGAAAAATCACATCTCAGATAGTGAACATTCGTAGTCGATATATGACATTTAAATATTTATTAGTTCTTTTGTCAATAACTGGGTGTACACTTAATACATATTTTTTTGATTAACAATAACAGAAGCCACGCAGATTACTAAATAGTAAAAACCGTTAACTCGTGATAGCGCTTAATTTAATATTCTGAATAACTTCCAGTCCATATTTTTTGATTATTCGCTCAAGGAACTCAGGCTCAATATGGGACGCATGTGATATTAGTCCTAATAAATAGCATGCATCATCATTAGCTAATGTATTAAATTTTGATTTATGTATCATCGAGGATATCAATCGTTTTTTGTCCCTACCTATCGATAATCCACCTTCATTTGTTAATGTTACACCCGTTACATGTCTGTTATGTGCTTTGGAAGTAAAAATAGTTTTTTCAGGGTTAATTTCAACACCTACAACGGTTTCCTGTAACAGTTGCATGATTATTTCAGGAAGCTCAAATAAAATATTTTTAATATTAGTAGAGAAAGTAATATCATCAGCATACCTAGTATATGTAACCTTTTTAAGCGAACATTCATAACTGATTTTTTGATCAAATATATGCATCAGAAAGTTTGATATCAAAGGCGATGTTGGCGCACCTACACTTAACGTCAACTCTTTGTTAGCCTTTGATTTATAAAACAATAACCCTTTCAACACTAACTGATCATTTTTATCAAAAACAATTCCATTTTTTTCTGCTATAGAAAAAAATAATGATGGAGTTATGCTTGGAAAGAAATTTTTAAAATCCATTTTTAATAAATATTTAGAATTTGAATGCTTATTAGCATTATCTTTTATTCCAATACCTTTTTGATATGCAAATGCTGCATCATGTACTGGCAAGATTTCAATAAGCTTCTTTAAAAGCTCCCTTTGAATAAACTTTAGCTCTTTCGAAGGGTGAGCAATTGTTCTTGTATTTTTTGAATTTCTTTTTGGAATTTCATAAACTTTATAGCGGTGAGGTGATGTCAAAGCAAAATTAACAATATCATACTTAGCCATAAAAAGAGATTCTGATAAATATTCAATAATCATTTTACACCTCCATTAGCCATTTCGAATTTTACTAGTATGTCTTTCATCGCATTTTTTCGTTTTCTAGATTGGTCATCCTGAAACGCCACGAAAGATTGCTTTAATTTCATTCTGATTGCTTGTTCATCAAACCCACTTCCTGTTGAAAGTTTGCCAAAATTTAAAATTCTAATCGTTGGTTGCCTTGAATAATAATACCTATAGCGACTATAAAAAATTGAATCGATTATTTTCAATTTATTAAGCAGGTATATATGACGAGTAATTTCGGATTGCTTAATTTCTATATCCAAAGACATTAAAACTAACTCAATCTCGCTCAAAATTATTGGGTAGCTAATTCGGATAATTTCAGCAATTAAAAAAGCTATATGACCAGAATTTTTAGCATTGAACTCAACATTTTTAGGCAACGATGATAATTTTTCTTCTATTGATTTGCATAAATCTTCAAGATGATCATTTTCGTATTGTTCGTTAGCTTTGGGCCATGGATAGATAGCAACAGCAGTAGGTTCTTTCTTTTTAATATTTTCAAGAGGGCCTAAATAAATAAAGGAGTCCTCCCCACTTACTTCCTCTTGTGGTGCAACAATTATCAACTTTTTAAAAAAATCTGGTTTGGTACAGAACATCCCCAGTTCCACTAATGAACCAGGGCTCTCTAAAAATATAATAACCAGAGATGCTAAATTAGCAATTTCTTCTTCAAAAATTAGAAGATCAGGGTAAGCATTCTCTTTAAAATAATCTTTAAATGTTTCAGCTTGGACTATTGAATCGAAAACAGCAGGATATTTAGAGGCGGAATATGAAATTAAATGATTTCTGAAGCTTAGAGGAATAACAGATTGGACATCTACCACCCCTCCGCAAACGAAAAGATGATGAGATTCTAAATTTACTTTAAATTTCTCAGTAGAAAGTTTTTCAAACGTTTCTATTAAAATGTTTTCAAACTTAGTACTCAACTTACATCCTTATATAAAAAAATGGGACTAAAGTCCCATTGTCCACTCTTTACTCAAAGGAAGCGTTAGATATTTATCTATCGCTCCTGAGGCACGAAGGATCGGTAGATAAATATCTAACGCAGCCCAAATGTGCTCAATAAATTTGTGTCTAGCGAATCGCCGGACAAGCCGTGAATTTAAACAGCCTAAACGCTAAAGAGTCCTTTCATCATAATTTGCTAAAAAGTAAAACACAACCCTTAAACTATAATACTTTGAATGTAGCTTGAGGTTTGTAATCTTTTTCACATTCGCAGCATGTGGCTGTTGGGGTTCAAAGGGGATCTCCCCTTGCCCGTAGCTCCTATCCGACCTTTTGGAACAAAAGTGGGATAGGAGCGTACCGGGTTACTATGTTGTCCCACTTTTAGTGGGCTAATCTTTTTCGCAGTCCAGACTGCGGTGCCAATCACGCTCTTGCTCTCTTCGTGTGCGGCTTTGACTTCAAATTATGACGCTGTACGCGTCTAACTCATCAATTTAGACCAATAAAAAGCTAAAAATCATGTACGGGAGCATTTTTGAATAAAGCTAAAATCACGGTATTTTTTTTGCTCTCATGGAGTGCGAGTGCATTTTGTTTCATGAAATGGCTCGCTCTCTGGTGTAGCAAAATATTTACGGTTGTTCGAACCTCACTCATACCTTTGCCACTATAAAACAGCATTTTTAGTCTGATTGACTGTTATCTCGAAAATATAAAGCTTTTTTGGTCTTTCTAAGCGATATTCGTGCATTATTTCTAGCCGTAAAAAATGAATCATCTCTCTGAGATATGCGACTTATTTGTGAGATAGCGTCTCTGTCATATGAGTTAAGTCCCCTGTATGAGCGTTTTTTAGCGTGTAAATTGCTTTAGGAAACGATGAAATCAACGTCAGTTTGCTCGCTGTGATGTTAAATTCAGCCAAGTTTTAACCGCTGTGGCGTTAAATTCAGTTTAAAGCTGACTTTATCTACCACTGGCTTGAGTGTTTTTATTTCAAATTTCTTACCATAACGGCCAAAGGTGATGTTGTGATAAGCATGACCCACAATTTGGGCAACCAATGATTCTTCGACTTGTAATTGTTTAAGCTCATCGATAAAGGTGTGTCTGAATGAATAAGCGGTTGGTCGTTTACCTGCGATAAAGTGTAGTTGGTCGAGTAATTTGCCAAATTCACGACAAAAGGTGTGTGACCAAATCCCCTCTTTATTGGGTTTGTAGGTAAATATCGGTTGGCTTTTTGATGTCCGGTTTGATGTTTGTTGTTTTGTTCGGGTTTCGACAAAATCCATAAAACCTAATTCAATCAATTGTTGATGTATGGGCACAATACGTTTTGATTGCTCTGTTTTAAGTTGTTGCCCTGCACCTTCATTGGTAATGGTCATTACCGCGATACCGTCTTTTACGCTGATATTATCACTGTGAAGTTGACACGCTTCTGCTGGGCGTAAACCGCTGTATAGCATCAGTAAGGTTATCCATTTAAAGTCCTGGCTTTTGTCGATAAATTCACTTGAACAAAATACCTGCTTTATCTGGCTCGGTTGCCAGCGCTGACGCGCTAAATCGTGCCCAGCTTGGTTGCTTGGCTTGGATAGTTTCACCTCATCAAACGGGTTGGCGCTGGTGTAGCGCATGAGTTTGCACCATTTAAAGAACTGCGACACTGCCGCTAGGTAGTCTTTATTACTTTTATGGCTTCGATCTTCTTCGAGCAAGCAATCCTTGTATTCCATCGCCTCAGCGCTGGTGATGTCGAATACATAATCTAGGTGGGTTCGCTCAATAAAGTGGCCTATACGTTGATTGAGCTGCTTTACCGTTAAGGCTGAGACAGACTGCTTTTGTTTGGAGGTGATAAATTTAGATAACGCGTCAGGCAAACTTACATTAGCTATTGAATTTACGCTGCTTTTATTCATTACTGGATTTAACGATACCCGATTATCGTTATAGGGATAATTGTCATATGTCGCAGTATTATGTGCTAATTGCGTTGGTCTTGTGGGAATACACTGGGTGACTTCTCGCAATGGCTTGGCATTTTCATCAAGCGTTTCTGTTACCCCAACAAAGCCTACACGGGCATCATTAATCAATTGATTGACGTGTGCTTTAAATGTATCTGGCTGTGATTGTGGGGTTAAGCTACTGATTAATGGTCGTAAGATACCCGCAACCACAAGGTTACGGCCAATAGCGATTGAGCGCTGTTTAGTGAGCAAAGATACTTTGATGTCGGCAGCGAAGCCTTTATCACGCAGATAAGCAGGCAACACCATGCGGGTGTAATAGGTACAATTTGTGGCTCTGAATAGGTACATATGTCTCAGTCATCCGTTTTGGATCTGAGAATAGGATTTTTCAAATGCTAGAAAGCAAAAAAGCCATTGATTATCAATGGCTTTTTCACTTTATAATATGGCGGAGGGATAGGGATTTGAACCCTAGAACGGGGTAAACCGTTGCCGGTTTTCAAGACCGGTGCATTCGACCACTCTGCCATCCCTCCGAACGCCGCGAATAATATGACAACCTATTGGAGCTGTAAAGCCCTAATTTAAAATAATTGTCTATGTGATTATTTTAAAACCAATCTGATTAGTGTTTAGTCTTTTTTATCGCGATACGAGCTGGATCTGGCATAGTGAACGAATCTTGCACGCTTTGCCATGTTGTATGTCGGCTAGTGTAATACGCGCCAAATACCATCACTGAGCAGATCAAGATACCTAAGCCAATTGCCTGTTCACCTGCGCTAGCAAATGCAGCCACAATACTTGATGCACCAAATGCGACACTGATTTGAATAAAGTTCTGTAATCCTGCAGCTTTTGCGGCATCATGTTTAAATGTTTGTAATGCGTTATTCACCACAATAGGATAAATCGCGCCATTAGCTGCAGCCATAAAAGCAAACACAATCAGTAGTGGATAGATAGTGGTCATCTCAAAAACGATGGTCAAAATTGAGATCAGTATGGTTGTAGTAAAGAAAAGCCCTAACTGCACTTTTAATGCAGTTGGACTACCAAGACGTTTGATCAGAATTTTACCGCCATATCCCCCAACAATGAACATTATCGTTTGCGGAATAAAACTTAAACCTATTGCTGTTGCGTCAAAGCCAAACTTATCCATCACAGCTGGCCACAGGGTTAAGTAAGAAAAGAATGCACCTGAACAAGCGGCAAATATCATCACATTACCCACATAAAATGGCTTAGCTAACATTTGCTTAAATGTCATGGCCTTGTTTTTATCAGTTTGTATCGCTTTTGCACATGGCTTGTCGGCATTGACAAAAAACTGAGTCATAAGAATCAACATCACCCCCAATATGGCTAAGCAGGCAAAAATGCTTTGCCATCCCCAGTACGATAAAAACAACGCCCCGATTAATGGCGCTATTGCAGGTGATAACGCAACTAGCGGCATAATGTTTGACAGTACATGCTGTGATTCTTCAGCATCATATTTTTCAATAACTAAAGCCTGCCAGATGACACTTGCACTACATACACCGATGGCTTGGAAGAAACGGCCTATATTCATCATCACGATATTATCGCTAACAATGATCAGGCCAGTTGCCATGATATATAGCATTAACCCTAACAGTAATGCATTTCGCTTGCCCCATTTTTCGACTAACTTACCATAAAGCAGTTGACCAAATGCTAAACCCGCTAAGAATGTCGTGAGTGACATTGCCACATCTGCTGTGGTTGCATCAAATGAGCTTTCAATTGATTTAAAAGCAGGCAAATACATATCTGTGGCGATAAAACATAGCATACTCAGAATGGTTAAATAGATAAAAAAACCAGCTTTCTCAATAATACCAGGGGATTTTTGTTGTTTACGCATATCTAATACTCAAATTATTTTTCATTAGACATAGTTTAAATATTAGAAATTATTCTGTGAAACGTTTATATTTGAACCTAGCCATCAAAAAATATCACAGCAAGGTTTTACTATGCTTTCAGAACAAACACTTCATATGATCGACATTGTTGCCCGATTAGGCAGTTTTACCGCAGCAGCGAATGAATTACATAAAGTGCCGTCTGCGGTGAGTTATGCCGTTAAACAGGTTGAGACAGATATTGGTGTAGTGTTATTTGAGCGACATCACCGCTCGGTTACCTTAACTGAACCAGGTAAACACTTTTTACAGCATGCACGAGAATTGCTCAGACAAATGGATGAATTGAAACGTGAAACGCAACGTGTTGCTAATGGCTGGCAACCCACCTTGTCAATTGCGTTAGATAACATAGTACGTGCGGATAAAATTAGTTCATTGATTGCCGACTTTTATCGACACTTTGATGATGTAGAATTGATCATTCAAATCGAAGTGTTTAATGGTGTTTGGGAGTCATTAGCCAGTGGGCGAAGCATGGTAGCAATAGGTGCGACCACAGCAATACCCGTTGGTGGTGTATATCAGTATCGTGATATGAAAGATATTGAATGGGCTTTTTTAGTCAGTAAGAACCACCCGCTTGCCGAAATCGACAGACCATTAATTGATGATGAACTTCGTCAGTACCCAGCAATTTGTCTTGAAGATACCTCTAGAGAAATCCCTAAACGCACCACCTGGTTGTTAGACAATCAGCGACGTTTAGTCGTACCGGATTGGATCCGCGCCATTAACTGTTTTCGATCAGGTCTAGGTATTGGATATATGCCAATCCACCTTGCACAGCCTTTTATCGCCAGTGGTATGTTGATCCAAAAAACATTACAAAACGCTAAATCATCAAGTCCGTGTTGCTTGGCGTGGGATCAAAACCGTATGTCCCCTGCACTTCAATGGGTACTTGATTATTTAGGTGAAACAGATAAATTACATCGAGAGTGGTTAGCTTAAATAACCTAATGACTTGAAAATTAATAAAATGGCCCCATATTCTACAGTAATATAGCCATTGAATTGTTATAATTGAATTTGTACAAAAGTTCATTTTTAAGATTCAATTAAGCTAGCTTGTTGACAATGAAATGAATGCTAAATGAGTACGCTTTGATGTTGAATTGGCTTTATGATGAATAAAACTATCTACGTTACTGAGCCCTTATTAACGAATTGACTGTCATTCAGTTTAAGATGATAAAACTGAATGATTAAAAAACGCTACACCACGTATTTAAATGTCTTGGAGACTGTTATGAATCAACACACTTTGTCGAGCCAACATGCTACGACGATGGAAACAAACAAACTCATTAAAAACACTTACATGTTGCTTTCGATGACATTAGCTTTTGCTGCGGTAATGGCTGGTGTTGCAATGGCATTGAATATCGGTCCCTTTATGTCTATCGGCCTGTCTTTGGGCAGTATCGTCGTGATGATGGTGACGTTGAAAAAAGCGGACAATGCGTCTGGGTTGGCATGGATTTTTGCTTTCACAGGTATGCAAGGTGCATCACTGGGGTATATTTTAAATCACTATGTTGGCTTAGCAAATGGCCCTGAATTAATTATGCAAGCCTTTGGTTTAACGTCGATAATTTTCGTTTCCTTATCGGCTTATGCAATTACCACCAAGAAAGACTTCAGCTTTATGGGCGGTTTTTTATTTGCAGGCTTACTTGTAGTGATTGGTGCATCGCTAATCAACATGTTTGTTGGCAATGGTGTGGCATTCATGGCCATTCAAGCGGCGGTAGCCATGTTAATGGTCGGTTTGATCCTGTTTGATACTAGCCGTATCGTTAACGGCGGCGAAACTAACTACATTCGTGCAACCATTTCTTTATTCCTTAACTTTATCAACTTATTCATGGCACTACTTCACTTATTAGGCATGGGTAACGACGATTAATCGTCATTGCTGATAAATTAAGTTAAAATGGCCCTAGTTTAGGGTCATTTTTTTTATAATGAATAAATTCATCGTCCAAGTTAACGGTCCCGCTTATGGGTCTACAGCCAGCTTCAGAGCACTTAAGTTCTGCCAAGCTGCCACATCTGCTGGTCATCAGGTTATCAAAGTCTTTTTTTACCAAGATGGCGTGCAGAACAGCAATTCATTACATTGCCCTGCCTCGGATGAAATTAATCTGCAGCAATTATGGGTAGACTTTTCTCACTCGCAACACGTACCGCTGATTAATTGTGTATCGGCAGCATTAAGACGTGGTGTGTTATCTGAACAAGATGCAGTAGAAAATAGCAAGCCGCAATGGAACAGTGATAGCACATTCATTATGGGTGGCCTGGGCGAATTGGTCAGTGGCATAGAACATGCCGATCGCCTAGTGTGTTTTTAAGGAAAAACTTGTAATGAAAAAAATATCGATAGTATTTCGACATTCCCCTTATGGCACAACAAAAACCCGAGAAGGAATAGATTTTGCGTTATTAAGTGCAAGTTTTGAGCAGCAAGTGTCACTGATATTTTGTGATGAAGCGGTATTGCATTTATTGCCTAATCAACAAGCTGAATTAGCAGGCAGCAAAGATTATGTTTCGGTGTTTAAGGCTTTTGAATTATATGAAATTGAAACCATATTAGCCTGCAAACAATCACTTGACACACTCGGGATCAAACAACAAGAGTTAGCCATAGATGTACAAATAGCTGAGGCTGAAGCCATTAGTGAATCACTCGTACACGCTGATGAGGTATTGGTATTTTGATTTTACATCACATTCAAACATCCGCTAGCCATGATAACGCATTGCGTATGTGTTTAAGATATATCACAGCTGGCGACAGCCTTATTCTGACAGCTGATGCGGTAAATGCTTTGTTGTACCCAGACTGGCTAAACTTAATTGCCCCTTTCGCTGTTTATGTTTTAAAAGATGAAATCAGAGCTCGAGGACTAGAGCCTAAATTAGCCAGCATCTCCAACATTCAAATTAATGTGATTGATGATACAGAATTCGTTAATCAATCGCTACGACACACTAAGGTGATTACATGGTAAGTTCCGCTTTTGAATTTATGTTTGAGTTTAACGGCCACGCTATCGAAACCGACAAACAGGGCTATTTGAAAAACGTAGAGGATTGGCAACAAGAGATGGCGCCAATACTTGCCGCGACTGAAAACATTGAATTGACAGACTCCCATTGGGAAGTGATCCACTTTGTACGAAATTTTTACTTAGAATACAAAACTAGCCCAGCTATTCGGGTATTGGTAAAGGCAATTGGACAAAGTATGGGGCCTGATAAAGGCAACTCAAAGTATCTGTACACCCTATTCCCTGTTGGTCCTGCAAAGCAGGCGACTAAAATTGCCGGTTTACCTAAACCCGCTAAGTGCCTTTAAACCTTTAAACCTTTAAACCTTTAAACCTTTAAACCTTTAAAATAGCGCCCCCTATTTTCAGCGTCTAAAAGATTTATTTGAGCGTAATTAAAGTCAGGTAGATTTATAGTCTGATTCTAAAAACAAAAAGCCTCGAAGAGTCATTCTTCGAGGCTTTTTTATATGTTGCTGAACGACTACGGCAAAGTATTTTCGAGTAAAATATATAAGGCTTGGCTCAATTGAGCTATTACCATAAACCCAAAAAAATACATCACTACAGAATACACCACATTGTTATTTTTAGGCTTGCGAGCCATGAATTGACTTTCTCAACAGCAAATATCTAATAACGCTATTTTTAATGAAAAAGTCTTTCCTAGTCAATAACTTTCGGAATTACCCTATAACTTCTAAACCACCCATATAAGGACGTAATACTGTAGGTACAGTAATTGTACCGTCAGCATTCTGATAGTTTTCAATAACCGCAACCAAAGTACGCCCTACCGCTAAACCAGAACCATTTAAGGTGTGTAATAAAGCAGGTTTATTATCCACTTTATTACGATACCTAGCCTGCATACGACGTGCTTGGAAATCTTTCATGTTTGAACAAGAAGAGATTTCGCGGTAAGTATTTTGTGCAGGTAACCACACTTCGATATCAAAAGTTTTACTCGCGCCAAAGCCCATATCACCGGTACATAAAACAACGGTACGGTATGGCAGTTCGAGAGCTTCTAAAATACTTTCTGCATGCTTAGTCAACTCATCTAATGCTGCCATTGAATGGTCTGGATGAACAATTTGCACTAATTCAACTTTATCAAATTGGTGCTGACGAATTAAACCACGGGTATCACGACCGTATGAACCTGCTTCACTTCTGAAACACGCTGTTAAAGCCGTCATTTTAATCGGTAATTCAGCTTCATCAACAATGGTATCGCGAACCAAGTTAGTCAGTGGCACTTCAGCTGTTGGAATTAATGACAAGCTTTGCGCTTCTTCAGTAGCTGGCTTAGTGTGGAACAAGTCTTCACCAAACTTAGGTAATTGCCCAGTTCCCAATAAGCTATCTTCATTCACTAATAACGGCACGTATGCTTCGGTATAACCGTGTTTACCTGTATGGGTATCTAGCATGAACTGACCAAGGGCACGATTTAAACGCGCGATTTGTCCTTTCATGACAATAAAACGTGAACCGGTAATTTTTACCGCATTTTTAAAGTCTAAACCTTGGAGTGCTTCGCCCAAATCAAGGTGATCTTTAACTTCGAAATCAAACGACTTAGGTGTGCCCCAACGTCTAACTTCTACGTTATCATTTTCATCTGCACCTTGTGGTACAGCATCGTCAGGCAAATTAGGTAAACTCATTGCAAGTAAGTTTAATTCTTGCAGTAATGCGGTTAATTCGGTCTTTTTAGCGTCTAACTGAGCACCTAAATCACCTACTTGCGCCATGATCGAACTTGTATCTTCACCACGAGCTTTAGCTTGACCAATGGACTTAGAAATCGCATTGCGAGAAGCCTGTAGTTCTTCAGTTTCAACCTGTAGCGTTTTACGCTTGTCTTCTAAGGCAGAGATGTGATCAACATCTAAGGTAAAACCACGGGCTGCTAAACGTTTAGCAGTGTCTTCAAGTTCGTTACGCAAAAATTTTGGATCTAGCATGTTGTCAGTTCTTTTTAGTTAAACGCGAGAAAAAATTAGCTGCTGTCCTAAGTACACCATAAATAAACATAGGGTAACGTTCAGCAACACATTAAGCATACTTTTAAACCATAAACCTTCTTGCATCAGCAATAAAGTTTCATTAGAAAAAGTAGAAAAGGTAGTTAATGCTCCAAGTAAGCCAACACCAACGAGTGACTTAACTTCAGGGCTTAAATGGCTAAGTTGCCCTAAGGCATAAACTATCCCCATTAGAAACGATCCTAATACGTTGACCAACAGTGTACCAAAAGGGAAACTGCTTCCAAATACTTGGATCATAAAAATTGACATTAGATAGCGCAAAACAGCGCCAATTGAACCACCTAAAGCGACAAATAGAATATTAGTCATAGCGTTTTAGCTCACTGTGTTGATCTCGTTGGGCTAAGTTGGCCAATTTATCTTTAATGCGCTTTTCGAAACCACGATTAGTTGGCTGATAAAATTGTGCATCTTGTAGCGATTCAGGGAAATAATTCTCACCAGCCGCAAAAGCATCTGGTTCATCATGGGCATAACGATATTCTTGACCATAGCCAATATCTTTCATCAATTGCGTGGGAGCATTGCGTAAGTGATTTGGCACAGGCTCATGCCCTGTTTGCTTAGCCAAATCTCTAGCCTGTTTAAACGCTGTATACACAGCATTACTTTTGGGTGCACTCGCAAGATACAGCACAGCTTGTGCTATGGCTCGTTCACCTTCAGCGGGTCCTAATCGATGAAAACAATCCCAAGCATTGAGAGCCACTGTCATTGCCATCGGATCTGCATTGCCTATATCTTCTGATGCGATAGCGAGCAGGCGCCTAGCAACATATAACGGATCGCCACCACCTTCTAATATTCGGCAAAACCAATATAAGGCGGCATCAGGAGCCGAGCCACGAACCGATTTATGAACCGCTGAGATTAAATCGTAAAATTGATCGCCATTTTTGTCATAGCCAGCCACCTGATGACCAGCCACCTGGGTGAGCATATCAAGGGTAAACTCACCCTTATCGGCAACTAAATCGCCCATTAACTCAAGTAAGTTAAGTGCTTTACGTGCATCTCCATCGCAAATTTGCGCTAATGAATTAGCCACGTCATGGGATAAAACCAGCTGCCTTTTACCTAAACCACGGTCAATATCCGTTAAGGCTTGCTGAGCAATTTGAATGATTTCGTCATTGGTTAATCGATTGATTAAATAAACTCTGGCTCTAGATAACAGTGCATTATTGATTTCAAATGACGGATTTTCAGTTGTTGCACCGACAAAAATAACCGTACCATCTTCAATGAAAGGTAAAAAGGCATCTTGCTGGCTTTTGTTAAAGCGATGGACTTCATCAACAAACAGTAACGTTCTTTGACCACGACTTTGAGCAATCGCTTTTGCCTGTTCGATAGCCGCGCGAATATCTTTGACACCGGAAGTCACTGCAGATATCCGTTCTACATGAGCATTAGCATAATGCGCGACTAACTCGGCTAAGGTGGTTTTCCCTGTGCCGGGTGGGCCCCATAACAGCATAGAGTGCGCACGATTGGCCTCTAATGCTTTACGTAACGGTTGTCCTGCACCAAGCAAATGCATTTGGCCAATATATTCACTGATAACACGCGGCCGCATTCTCGCCGCTAAAGGGCGAAAATCGGGTGCGAAATTAAAGTCGAGATTGGCCACGAAAAATTATTGGATCTGCTTTAAACGTTGATCATCAATATCAACATTTTCTGGGAGTGCAAAGTGAAACAAAGATTGCTCAGTTGGCGTCACGTTGCGCTGCTCAAGTAAGCTAAATTGACTTAAATTACCTTGTTCATCGGTTAAATCAAAAGCTGACAACTGATTATTGTTAAAACACACAGTCACCGCAATAACGCTACCTTTGGCCTCTTTGGGGACAATATCAAAGCAACCGGATTTTTTAGCCGATTGCATAACATTGTACTGCGACCAGGTGGCTTCATCGCGATGAACTAATAAGGCGATTGGAGAGGCATCTACCGCTTGAGAGACATCCATTACAGTTACTTCTTCAGCAAACGGATTATAAATCCATAAACTTGAACCATCAGCCACAATTAAAGACTCATCAGGCTCGGTCAAATGCCAATAAAATTTATTCGGGTATGACAAAGCAAAAATACCGCTGCCCGTTTGAATCGGCTTATTGTTTACATCGGTGACTTTTTGTTGAAACTTTGCATGTAAATTATCAATATTTGTCAGCTTGCCACGTAACGCCGCAGCATCGTTAGCAAGTGCAATACTACTGCCCATCAAAGTAGCAGCGGCAATTGAAATATAGGCCATTTGTTTTAATCGCATATTTTTTCCTACTAATGTCTTGGTGGCGGTGGCGCCAATACTTCACGATTACCATTATGACCTTGGGAGCTAACAATACCTTGAGCTTCCATTGACTCAATTATTCTTGCTGCACGGTTATAACCAATTTTAAACTTTCTTTGCACGCTCGAAATTGAACCTCGGCGCGTTTCAGTCACAAAAGCGACAGCTTCATCATAAAGCGCATCAAGTTCATCATCTGAGTCGGCAGACTCTCCAGGTAATAATACTTGCTCGCCATCTGACACGCCGTTCAAAATTTCTTGTACATATTGCGGTTTGCCACGTGCACACCAATCGGCTACCACTTTATGAACTTCATGGTCATCAATAAATGCACCATGAACACGATTAGGCACACTCGTTCCGGGTGGTAAATACAACATATCACCCATCCCCAGAAGGGTTTCAGCACCCTGTTGATCTAAAATCGTGCGCGAATCAATCCGTGATGACACCTGAAAAGCAATTCGGGTAGGAATGTTAGCTTTAATCAAACCTGTGATGACATCTACCGATGGTCGCTGTGTTGCTAAAATCAAATGGATACCGGCAGCTCGGGCTTTTTGGGCAATACGGGCAATCAACTCTTCCACTTTTTTACCCACAATCATTATCATATCGGCAAATTCATCAACTACCACTACAATGGCAGGTAACTTATCTAATGGTGGGGCTTCATCGAGCATACTCTCAGATTGCTTCCATAATGGATCGGGTATGTACTCTCCTCTTGCTGCCGCCTCTTTAATTTTGATGTTATAACCTTTCAAGTTACGTACACCTAGTGCTGACATCAATTTGTAACGACGCTCCATTTCGCCCACACACCAACGAAGTGCATTGGCGGCTTCTTTCATATCGGTTACCACTTCACATAATAAATGTGGAATACCTTCATATACCGACAATTCAAGCATCTTAGGGTCGATCATAATAAATCGCACGTCATCAGGACCAGACTTATACAATAAGCTGGTGATCATCACGTTTACGCCCACAGATTTACCAGAGCCCGTAGTACCTGCGACTAATAAATGCGGCATTTTACCTAGGTCAACAATGACCGGCTCTCCAGAGATATCTTGGCCTAATACCATAGACAATTTCGACTTACTCTCTCTGAAGGCATCACTATCAAGTACATCACGCATAAATACGGTTTCACGGAATTTATTCGGTAACTCTAAACCAACGTAAGCTTTACCTGGGATAACTTCAACAACGCGCACGTTTTCTGATAATAAAGAACGTGCTAAATCTTTTGATAAATTAGTGATTTTTGAGGCTTTAACACCGGGGGCGAGTTCTAATTCAAACCGAGTCACCACTGGGCCAGGATAAACACCCACAACATTTGCAACGATGTTAAAATCAGCCAATTTAATTTCAACCAAACGCGCTACCTGCTCAAGCTCTTCCTCACTGATTGGATTCTTTTTTCTATCGGGTATGTCAAGTAAACTCAAGTCAGGTAAAGGGGCCATTGGCGCCCTTGGCTTTTCAGGTGCAAGGCCGTCAATCAAAACAATGCCATCAACAATTTTGGCTTCTTTTTTAGGTTGCTGCTGTGCAACTAAGGCACCTGTCGAATGCACCTGTTCAAATTCAGGTTCGTCGACAATGTCATAGTTATCATCAAGATCATCAATTGCTGAAAAACTGGGGATCTTATCTTCATCTTCTGCAGACCAAGAATCAAATGACGGTTCTAAATCATTAATATCCTGTTGGAACATTTTTGGCTCAAGACGGTCGTCATCATCGCCATAATCAGCTTCAACTTTAGGTTCTACCGGCGCTTCTTTTATTTTGCGGCTGAATATACTGCGTTTTTTTTCTGCCTTAGGCTCGGGCATAGAGAATGATTTTATGGTTGGTTTATCTGCAGTTTCAATGTCAGTCTCATCATTAATATCATCAATAGGATTGATCTTAATATTGGTATCTATCTCGTCTTCTGCAATTAGCGGTTGAGATAACTCATCATCAAAACCACTTTCACGGCGTTGCTTAAATTTATCAACAACAGACATAAAACCGCGAGTGTCTTCTGTTTCACGATCGCGTTTAAATGACTGTGGTAAATGCCATATTTTTTTCGCTAACCAGATCACAGCATGACCAATTAATTCAATAATGGTTAACCAACTAATGCCTGTTGCTAAAGTGAAACCTGCACCAATGAAACACAATAAAAGTAATACAGTTCCAAGTACATTAAAGTACGGCAACATGGCCTGACTAATGACATCTCCTGCCACACCACCGGCAGAAAACACATATACATCATCCACATTCATACTGACTAGCGCAGACAAGGCTAACACCATTAGCATGAAACCAATAATGCGTAAGCCGACTGAAAAATAGTCAATTTCCAATAACCGGTGCGCACGATTAAAAAAGAACCAACCTGTAGTGGCTATAATAACGGGGATACAGTAGGCAATAAAACCAAAGAAATACAACAATACATCAGCGGTCCAGGCACCTACAGCACCCGTCCAATTATGAATTTCGCCTT
Source organism: Shewanella aestuarii (assembly GCF_014647215.1). Lineage (GTDB taxonomy): Bacteria > Pseudomonadota > Gammaproteobacteria > Enterobacterales > Shewanellaceae > Shewanella > Shewanella aestuarii. The sequence continues at coordinate 396,702 of NZ_BMOT01000001.1, read as the reverse complement.
GGAAATGCGATTGGCTCCAGCCGGGGTCATTGGGGCTGAAGCTAGATAAGGCCAATAATATGTATGTTGCGACCATACAACAAAAAATTAAGCCGCCTTCAAGTAGTCGCTGTAGACCACTGAGCGTTTTTAAACTATTTCCCTGAGTCAACGGTATCATCCATACATGAAATTAAAGACAGTTATTAAATAGAATATCACAGAATTAATCTGTGTTTTCAGTGATTATGCACTGTGAAAGCCTTTAGCTCAATCGAATGTGAAGAGGATTTCATCGCTTAAATCGTTAAGTGTAAATGCTGGATAAATAATAAGCAGAAATAGCTAGCTAATAGCCTATTTCTGCTTAAGCGGGCTTGAAAAGTTAACTGCTGCGATTTACAGCTAACCTTAAAAAGTTACAACTCGGCGATTAAATTAAGTGCGACTTTATTTGTTTGCTTAACTTCTTCCATTACAACGTATGTACGAGTATCAGAGACAGAAGGAAGCTTTAACAGGGTCTCACCCAATAAACGACGATAAGCTGACATATCGGATACACGGGTTTTTAATAAGTAGTCAAAATCACCCGACACCAAATGACATTCTTGAATATCATCGAGTAACTGCACTGCACGATTGAAGCGATCAAAAATATCAGGGGTATCACGATTCAATGTGATCTCCACGAATACTAATAGTGACGCGCCCAAATAATGTGGATTAACTAATGCGGTATAACCATTGATAAACCCCTGTTTTTCTAGTCGTTTAACTCTTTCAAGACAAGGGGTTGGACTAAGACCGACACGTTTTGATAACTCAACATTTGAAATCCGTCCATCTATCTGCAGTTCATTCAAAATGTTTCTATCTATACGGTCTAAATCTTTAATTGAATAATTCTTATTATGTGCCATATTTTTAACTCTATTGTACCACTTTAACAACATTATTATCTTTTTATTATCGAACTTCAGCAGCATAAACTGCTTGAGCGGTACTATACTAGAGACCCCTGAAATAAGCACGTTCAGGGTAATAATTAATAATAAAATTACTCGTCTTCCCTACGAGTACTATTCAAATCGAGGCTCAAAAATGATTATTGGTGTTCCAACAGAAATCAAAAACCACGAATATCGTGTTGGTATGGTTCCTTCAAGTGTTCGCGAATTGACTATTAAAGGTCATGAAGTCTTTGTTCAATCTGATGCTGGTGTTGGTATTGGTTTTACTGATCAAGACTATATTGATGCAGGCGCTTCAATTTTAGCGACTGCTGCAGAAGTTTTCGCTAAAGCTGAAATGATTGTAAAAGTAAAAGAGCCACAAGCCATTGAGCGTGCGATGTTACGTCACGACCAAATTTTATTTACTTATTTACACTTAGCACCTGATTTACCACAAACTGAAGATCTCGTTAAAAGTGGCGCTGTTTGTATTGCTTATGAGACAGTCACTGATGATCGTGGTGGTTTACCATTACTTGCTCCTATGTCAGAAGTCGCTGGTCGTATGTCTATTCAAGCTGGTGCGCGTGCGTTAGAGAAATCTCTAGGCGGCCGTGGCATGTTACTAGGTGGCGTTCCTGGTGTTGAGCCAGCGAAGGTTGTGATTATCGGCGGCGGTATGGTCGGTACTAATGCAGCTCAAATGGCTGTTGGTATGGGTGCTGACGTTGTTGTGTTAGACCGTAGTATTGATGCTTTACGTCGTTTAAATGTTCAGTTCGGTTCAGCAGTTAAAGCGATTTACTCAACTGCCGATGCGATTGAACGTCATGTGTTAGAAGCAGACTTAGTGATTGGTGGTGTATTGGTTCCTGGTGCAGCTGCACCTAAACTTGTCACTAAAGACATGATTAAGCGCATGAAACCTGGCAGTGCGATTGTAGACGTTGCTATTGACCAAGGCGGATGTGTTGAAACATCACATGCGACTACTCACCAAGATCCAACTTACATTGTGGATGATGTTGTTCATTACTGTGTAGCTAACATGCCAGGCGCTGTTGCGCGTACTTCAACATTTGCTCTTAACAATGCAACACTTCCTTATATTATCCGCTTAGCAAACTTAGGCTATAAAGAAGCATTATTAAGCGACAAGCACTTATTGAACGGCTTAAATGTGATGCACGGTAAAATTGTATGTAAAGAAGTGGCAGAAGCACTATCACTGACATTCACTGAACCAAAAAGTTTACTGGCTTAATTATTGCCAGTAACCAACTGAATTAAAACAAAATACCGCTAATTAAGCGGTATTTTTTTATGCTATTATTGTGAGATAAATAACTAACAATATAATCAGCACATTGTTCTGTTTCCAACGATTAACACAATATAAAGCACTGTTTTAAACAGAGAAGCACTAAACAAAATATTTTTAACAAATAATTATTAATCAACAACTTATAGCAAACCGAAGAAATCTGATTTAGACATAGGTTTATAATAAAAATACCCTTGTACAGCTTGAATTTGTTGTTGATTAACAAAATCGACTTGGCTTTGGGTTTCCACTCCCTCTGCAACAACGGTTAACTCTAGTGCTCGGCTCATACTGACAATTGCTTCTACCAAGGCTTTATGTCTAGGATCTGTTTCAAGTTGATGAATAAAGGATTTATCGATCTTAATTTGATCGACTGGGAAACTGACTAAATAAGATAATGATGAATAACCTGTACCAAAATCGTCAATTGAAATTTGAATACCTCTATGACGCAATAAAGACAGTAATTCACTCACTTCTTTTTGTTGTTTCATCATCAATGATTCAGTGATCTCTAAGGTAATCATTTGATAGGGAAATTCTTCCATGTTGAGTTTGTCGACAACCCTATCAAAAAACTGCAGAAACCGCTTTTGCAGTTCCAGCGAACAAAACTCTAATGTAGATACATTGACAGAGATCGGAATAAATAAACCGGATTTTTTCAGTTCGATAGCCGTTAAAGCTGCCTGCGTCTTTACCCACTCACCAATTTCAACAATCAAACCTGATTGTTCAGCGATAGGAATAAACTCTACAGGTGATATATATTGGCCGTTATGACACCAACGCAGTAAAGCTTCTGCTTTAATTATTTTACCACTTAATGGATTAACAATAGGCTGATAAAAAAGTTCCAATTCATTCTGATTAATGGCTTTTTTCAAATGAAAATGCAATTGCGCTTTACGCTCAGCCTCTAATTGAATGTCTTGATTAAAAAACTGATGGCAATTTCTACCACTACTTTTTGCATTGTACATAGCTTGGCTAGCGCAATTAAGCATTAACTCAGCGGTGGTAGCATCGCTTGGAAAAGTTGCAAAACCACTGCTCATACCAATAGAAACGGTTTGATTAGCAACAGACATTTCTTTACCAATGGCGGCTTTAATTTTATCTGCAAATTCAGATAATTTCTGACTACTTTGAAAACCAGGAAGGACAATTGCAAACTCATCAGCGGCAATGCGAGCAGGTAAGCTATGCTCAGGTAAAACTTCTAATAACCTTTTGGCCACGGTTTGCAGTACTTCATCACCATTATCTGAACCGAGTGTATCGTTAATTTGTTTGAAGTGATCCAAATCTAATATCATCATACTAAATGGTTCTATTTCTCCATCTAAGCTATGAGATTCATTGATCAAACTGTCCATTTTATTAAACAAATATTTCCGATTTGCAAGTCCAGTTAGTTGATCATAATGATTTTGAAAATCAATTAATTTTTCTGTGGTTTTACGTGCGGTAATGTCTGTAATCAACCATGCATAGCAATTTTGCTGCGTTAATGAATCACGTATGACTGTTACAACAAGCTCAATATCTATAATGTCATTGAGTGTTTTTCGCGCTTTAAGCTCGCCTTGCCAAGAATAACCACGACGAATGGCGTTAAATAACTCCTTAACTAATTCAGGACAAGAGGGTTGCAGATAGTCTTGAATATTAAAGTATTTATTTTTAGCATCATAAAGGGTTGTTGAATTTTCAAAACTTGGGTTACAGGTTAAAACTGCCTTTTGCTCATTAGTAATAACTAATGAAATTGGTAAACTTTCGAAAATTTTGCTGCTAAGACGCTGTAAGTGCAATCCTCGACTGCGTTCGATGGCTAAACTCGCTAATCTTGCCGCTTCTTGGATTAAACTTAAATCTTGGGATGTGGGCGATTTAATGGTGTCATAGTACATAGCAAAGGTACCAAGTACATTGCGCATACTGTCAAATATCGGTTCCGACCAACAAGCCCGCAGCCCCGCTTTTAGGGGTAACGATTTATAATCCGCCCAATTAGGATGGTTCTCAATATCTTCAACAATCACCCGTTGTTGAAGATAAGCCGCAGTGCCACATGAACCCACATTTGGACCAATCACCACACCATTGATCGCTTCGTTATAATCGTTTGGCAAATTGGGCGCAGCACCCGATAATAGCCTTGTGCCATCATCACTCAATAACAATACCGAAGCGCGAGTACCAATTTTTTGAGCTTCGATCAACAATACCAAACTATGCAGCATTTCACCTAAAGGCACTCCTTCAAGTACCATGTTTAAAATGGCACTATAGCGCTCAAGACTCGATTTGTGCTCGTCCGTATGCACAATCTCAGAAACCGCTTTGATATTTATTTGACCAGAATCCATACTGCTCCGCGTAACCAATACTAGAAAATCAGCTATAAAAAATCACATGTCTTTTAGATTATGTGTATTAGTGTAGTTTATCAAACATTAGTTACCAAACCCAAACACCACGTTAACAATTATGCACCATAATGCCGTTGATTATGATTGATTTTTAATGGTTATTCCGCAGTTCTAATCATTTTAGCAAGATAGAAGCCATCAAATCCGTGTTCTGACACTAGAATTGTTTCGTCTTCAATAAAGCTAAAATGTGGATTATCGGCTAAAAATCGATCTACTTGCTTACGGTTTTCATCAGGCATAATTGAGCAAGTCGCATAAATGAGCATCCCACCTACTTTCACCATGCGGCTGTAACTATCAATAATCTGCTTTTGCAATTCGATCAAAACAGGTAAGCGTTCAGCTGTATCGCGCCATTTGGAATCGGGATTACGTTTTAACACTCCTAAACCAGAACATGGCACATCAAGCAATACGCGATCGGCTGTAAGCTTTAAACGTTTAATTGTTTTTGAACTAGCAATAATACGGGTTTCAACATTATGGGCTCCTGCTCTTTTGGCACGAGTTTTCAGGTTATCTAGTTTCCACTGTTCGATATCCATCGCCAATAATCGCCCTTTACCTTCCATCTGTGCAGCAATATGTAACGTTTTGCCGCCCGCGCCTGCACAGGCATCTACGACGCGCATTCCAGGTCGAGCATCAACAGCTGCGGCAACTAATTGCGATCCCGCATCCTGTTGTTCAAAAAATCCTTTTTGAAAGCAATCGGTTCTAAATAATGCAGAATTCGAAGTGACTTCAAGGGCACTGTCGACAGAGTCCACTATTTGGGTTTCTACACCTTCTTTAGCTAAGCTTGCCATCAGTTTTTCACGGTTTGTTTTTAATTCATTAACGCGAATAAACCGACGAGGAATGTGTGTCAGTGCAACTCGCTCTGCAGGCCATTTATCACCAAGCTGTGCTTGACCTAAAATATCTAACCATTCAGGGCAGCCATCCCATAAAGTAGGCATTGTTTTAGCCAATTCGATTTTTTGTTTCAGTAGCTTTTCATCAACTTGCAATGAATACTGCATTTTAGGTAACTCAAGTCCATGAAATAAATGCCAGCCATTTAGTAGTTTTGACCCTAAGCGATCAAATTCATCTTGTTCAATATCGACAATGAAACAATAAAGATTCAAACGACGTAAAATATCACCCGCGACAAGGGTTATTCTCGCTTGTTCTGAAGGCTCGAGTTTTAAACCGGAAAAGTTATGCGAATAGGCTCGGTCCAAAGGTTTTCCCTGGCTTAACACCATAGTTAATACATTTAAAACCAGCTCAGAAGAACTACCAGATAAAGGAAAAGTCAGCATAACACTCTCAATTTAGAAACAAGATTAAAAACAACGTATAACCATAGACGGTCATTATTAGGCCGTTAATGATTTACCTGCACAGTTGGGTGAAGCAACTTAAGGCTCGCTTGTCACCTGTGTGGGCTTTGTCATTAACAAAGGCTTTGGCTAAGTGAAATCACTAGATAATGAATGCCAATAGAATATTTGCGCCGATCATAGGTATTAACAGCAATGATAGCAATGAAAAAAGCGACCGATAAGGCCGCTTTAACAAAGCTAATTCTGTTAATCAGTGCTTTATGTTTACATCTTAGCGCCTTTAACACCGTAGAATAATATAAAGGCATAGCATAATACTGGTAAAATAAATGCCGGTTGTAAGCCCATGTTGTCAGCCATCACGCCCTGAAGTAAAGGCACTATCGCGCCACCAACAATAGCCAAACATAAAACGCCTGATCCCTGCGAAGTGTGCGGACCTAAGTCACGCAGTGCTAAGCTAAATATGGTGGGGAACATAATGGAGTTAAATAGTCCCACTGCCAAAATAGCCCACATGGCAATTACACCTTGGGTATTCATTGCCACTAACACCAGCAATGAAGCCATAAAGGCATTAAAAGCTAATACTGAACCAGCTGGAATTTTCTGCATAACGGCAGAGCCAATAAACCTTCCTACCATTGCTCCGCCCCAGTAATAGGCAATATAATTAGCTGCATCAGCCTCTTTAAGACCTGCGATACTTTCTTCACCCAAGAAACTGACTAAAAAACTACCTATCGACACTTCAGCACCGACATAAACAAAAATACCAACAGCCCCTAAAACAAGGTGCATTGACTGCATGGCACTGGTTTTTCCATTATGGTTTATTGTGCCCGAAACATCGATTGATTCAGTATGCTCAACAATTTTGGGTAATGATAATTTAGAAAATATCACTGCTAGTAGTGCCAGCATGCCAGACAATAGCAAATAAGGTAATTTAACCACATCCGCCTCAGCTTGCGCATGGGATAATTCAGCTGTTGCACCTGATGCAACCGATAAAATCAGCACAGCACCAAAAAATGGAGCGACTGTTGTACCTAAGGCATTAAATGCTTGAGTTAAATTAAGACGGCTTGATGCTGTTTCTACACTCCCTAGGGCATTCACATAAGGATTAGCAGCAACTTGTAAAATGGTGATACCTGAAGCAAGCACAAATAACGCGGCTAAAAATAAGCCATAAACAGCAAAATCCGCTGCAGGATAGAATAAGGCACATCCTAAACTGGCAATCGCTAATCCAGTGACAATCCCCTTTTGATAGCCTAGCTTTTTAACTAGAGTACCCGCTGGAAGCGACACTAAAAAATAAGCACCAAAAAAGCAAAACTGAATTAACATTGCTTCTGTGTAGCTGAGCGAAAATACCGATTTTAAGTGTGGAATTAAAATATCATTTAAGCAGGTGATAAATCCCCACATAAAAAATAACGAGGTGAGCGATACCAGCGCAAAACGGTAATTGTTATTACCATCGGATGATACGGTAGAGGTATTAGCGGGTGCTGATAGCGCCATAAATAGATTCCTTTATTCATTATTGTTATTAAAAAGGTGAAAAACAAACGCCGATATCTTTGATATCGGCGTTTGCAATTTATTTGATATTAGCAAAATAACTGGCAAATGGTGGAAGCTCGATAGTGTTGCCAACAAGCTTACCCGCTAACAATCCATGCTCGTTTAACTCTGCATTCAATTGATATCCATCAAAATCAAATGAAGTGCTTTGTTCTGAAAGGTTAAACAAAACTAACATTTTGTTTCCTGCCAACTCACGTTCAAAAGCGAGTATCGAAACATTCGCCTCGACAAAGCGAATATCGCCACTAACCAACACAGGTTGTTGTTTTCGCCATGCTAGAAAACGGCGATAACTATTCAATGTTGACTGAGCATTATGCTCTTGGGCGTCAACCGCGTTTTCAGCATGCGCGGATGGAATGGGTAACCATGGTGCGACGTTCGAAAAACCTGCCTGAATAGCATCTTTTGACCAAGGCATTGGCGTGCGACAGCCATCACGGCCTTTGAACATCGGCCAGAATGCAATGCCAAAGGGATCTTGAAGCTGTTCAAATTCAATTGGAGCTTCAGTTAAGCCCAATTCTTCGCCCTGATAGCTACAAACACTGCCGCGTAATGAAAACAACATGCCGTTAAGCATTTTAACTAAATCAGGATTCGATTCCCCCTTTCCCCAACGCGTCACAACACGCTGCACATCATGATTACCGATAGCCCAACATGGCCAGCCGTTGCCAATACTGGCTTCTAATTCTTCTACAGTTTGACGAATATATGCAGCACTGAAATCATCGGTTAGCAGCTCAAAACTATAAGCCATATGCAAACGATCGTCGCCTTGAGTATATTCAGCCATGGTTGCAAGTGAATCTTCAGATGACACTTCACCTAAGGTGACAGCACCAGGATAGCGATTAATTAATGCTCGCAACTCTTCAATAAACCCAACCGTTTGTGGGCGAGTATTATTATAGTAATGGTATTGATAGGCATAAGGATTGTCTTCACTAAAACCCCGTCCCTGACGTTGACCTTTGGGTTTAGCCGGGTTATCACGTAATAGTTCATCATGATAACAAAAGGTAATCGCATCTAGCCTAAAGCCATCTACACCTTTTTTCAGCCAAAACTCAACATTGTCCAATACAGCTTGGCGCAGATCATCGCAATGGAAATTTAGATCGGGTTGGCTTTTTAAAAAGTTGTGTAAATAGTATTGCTGACGCCTAGGTTCCCATTCCCATGCACAACCACCAAAAATGGCTAACCAGTTGTTCGGAGCACTGCCATCATCTTTAGGATCTGCCCAGACATACCAGTCAGCTTTCGAATTGGTTCGATTTTGACGACTCTCTTGAAACCAAGCATGTTGGTCAGAAGTATGGCTCAGCACCTGATCGATTATGATCTTAATATTTAAGCTGTGTGCTTTAGTAATAAGCTCATCAAAATCTGCCATGGTGCCAAACATCGGGTCAATATCGCGATAGTCGCTAATATCGTAACCAAAATCTTTCATCGGTGATTTAAAGAAAGGTGAAATCCAAATTGCATCTACATTTAGACTTGAAATGTAATCAAGTTTGGCAATGATCCCTTGTAAGTCACCCACTCCATCATCGTTCGAATCCATCAAACTGCGTGGATAAACTTGGTAAATGATACCGCCGCGCCACCAGGTTACTTGACCCATTACATTCCCTCTAAATGATGCTCAACACTGGTAAGACAAACCTAAGCTGTTAAACACATGTTGCAACGCGTTAACGCGTCATCAGTATTTTGTTGTTGCAACGAGGATACGTGAATTTTGAAATCAGGTTCAATACACCTGCATACGTATGCATTAATTTTGTTATCAAAACATCTTAGCGAATTTAAGTTAATAACTAATTTATACAATGACATAACCAATAATACCGACACCTAAAGCAAGTTAATAAAATGTAAAAAAACACCCAAAAATAATGTGCCATACTTTTGAATACGTATGCATAATATTGTCGGCAAAACAATCCTAGGAGTAGTATCGTCACTGTTGTGCAACAATTTGGTCATAACTTCAGCGCTTATGCAGTCAATTAAGACAGCTGATACAAAAAACACAATAAAGACTGTTACCAAAATCATAAGGATTGCTAATACTTGATCTGGACATATCAAGGTTAAGCATTCACAAAAGGGGAAAGATGAATGTTGCTTTTTAAACCGAGCCTACTCACATTAGCGTTAGCTGCTGCAGGTGCAAGTATAAGTGCTTATGCTGCTGACGATGCTACCACCACCGCCACTGCAGATGAAAATATTGAAGTCATTCAAGTCACTGGTATTCGCCGCAGTTTACAAGAATCACAATCACTCAAAATGTCTTCATCTTCAATCGTTGAAGCTATTTCTGCTGAAGACATTGGTAAGTTACCCGATGTATCAATTGCCGAGTCACTCGCTCGCTTACCCGGTGTTGCTGCGCAGCGTCTAGATGGACGAGCCAACGTTATTTCTATTCGTGGCTTAGGACCAGACTTTACTACTGCCACTTTAAATGGACGTGAACAAACCTCTGTTAACGATAACCGCGGTGTTGAATTTGACCAATACCCTTCTGAATTATTAAACCGTGTTGTTGTATACAAAACGCCTGATGCCTCGGTTATGGCGCAAGCTATCGGCGGCACAGTTGATATGCAAACTATCAGCCCACTAGCACATGGCGAGCAAACATTTGCTGTGGGTCTTCGTGGTGAAATGAACGATCTAGGTGCACTTAACAGTGGATCTGATGATAAAGGTTACCGCGGTAGTATTTCCTATATCGACCAATTTGCCGATGACACTATTGGTATTGCCCTTGGTTATTCTCGTATGGTGTCGCCAAACCAAGAGGAGCGTTGGCAAGCATGGGGCTATCCAGAATTGGATTACAATCCAGATAACCCATTTGTATTAGGTGGTGCTAAGCCTTTCGTGCGTTCTTCTGAACTAGAGCGTGATGGTTTCCTTGGGGTTATTGAATTTGCACCTAATGATTTTTTCAATTCGACTGTTGATATTTTTTATACCAAGTTTTTTGATGATCAACGCTTACGCGGTATTGAAATTCCTGGTCAATGGGGCGCTGGTTGGGGTAACTCAGGAATAACGGCATTAGAAACCCAAGATGGTTTAGTGACCAAAGGTACCATCAATGATGCCGCTGTAGTGGTTCGTAACGATGTTAATACCCGTGATGCAGAGTCATTATCTGTAGGTTGGAATAACAAGTTCCAAGTGAATAATAATTGGGCTGTAGAAGCTGATATTGCCATGTCAAAATCAGACAGAACCGACATTGGTATGGAAAGTTACAGTGGTACAGGTCGTGGTAATGGTAACGGTGCAGTCGATCAACTTGGCTTTGAATATGATGGTGATGGCAGTTACCACCTATCGCACAACCTAGATTATTCAGATCCAAATGTAATTAAATTAGGTGGTCCGTTTAGCTGGGGCAACCCTGTAGGACCGGATAGCCAAGATGGTTTTATCAACAAGCCTGAAATTGAAGATGATTTAAAATCAGTTAAACTTGCTGCCGAATATATCTTTGATGAGGGTGATGTTCGCAGTGTCGAGTTTGGTGTTAACTACACAGAACGTGAAAAGACTAAGCAAGATAACGGCTTTTACCTCACACTAAAAGACTACCCTGACATGCAAACCGTGCCAGATGAGTACCTTTTAGCACCTACCTCACTGGATTTTTTCGGTATGGGTAACATGCTAAGTTATGATTCTCTAGCATTTTATAATGATGGCAATTACACCGAAACAAACGCTGATACCGTTGACTTAAGTCGTGCTACTAACTCTTGGCAAGTTGCTGAAGATGTGACCACTGCATTTGTAAAAGCCAATGTAGAGTCTGAATTGTTCGATTTACCACTATCAGGTAATCTTGGTTTACAAGCCGTCATGACAGATCAGAGCTCAAATGGCACAGTTGCTACTGCCGACTCAGGAACTGTGGTTAAAACCCCTCGAACTGCAAGTGATAGCTATACCGAATGGTTACCAAGTCTTAACCTAGGTTTAGAAGTTGCTGATGGTCAAATGTTACGCTTTGCTGCTGCTCGCACTTTGACTCGTGCACGCATGGACAAAATGAATGCCAATGCTAACTTCAGCTATAACGCTAACCCAAATGATGGTGTTAACTGGTCTGGTGGTGCGGGTAATCCTGAACTTCGTCCATGGTTAGCTCGTCAATACGACTTAAGCTATGAAAACTACTTTAGTGATCAAGGTTACTTTGCGGTCGCTGTTTTCTACAAAGATTTAGAAAACTATGTTTACGATCAACGTTCTGAATTCAACTTTGGTGAAATCTTCCCTGACGTAGGAGGTAACCCAATAGGTTTAGTTACTCAACCGCAAAATGGTGAAGGTGGCTATGTTCAAGGCGTTGAAGCATCTTTCTCTTTAGATTTTGGTCTATTTGCTGATGTGCTTTCTGGATTTGGTACTGTTATGAGTGCGTCTTATAATGATTCCGAAGTCAAAGAAACCCCAGACAGTGATCCAACTACGCTCCCTGGCCTTTCTGAAAAAACCTTTAACGCCACGGTTTACTATGAAAACTCAGGCTTTGAAGCTCGTGTGAGTTCACGCTACCGTAGTGAGTTCTTAGGTGAAGTCACTGCGATCAGCCTTAGCCGAGTCAATGTTAACGTTGCTGCTGAAACCGTTGTTGATGCACAAGTCGGTTACGACTTCAGTGAAAGTGGTATTGATGCCTTATATGGTTTATCAGTATTATTCCAAGTCAACAACTTAACCAACGAGCCATTTACGTCATACACTGGAGATGATGCACGTCACGTACGTGATTATCAAAACTATGGCCGTAACTTTATGTTAGGTGCGAACTACAAGTTCTAATCTAATGGCGACAAGAAAGCCTCTGTAACCCGTTACAGGGGCTTTTTTAGTTTTTGCAGCAATTGAATATTTAAGGCGATTACTATGAATAACAACAAAATAAAAGACATTGTAATTGTAGGTGGTGGCACTTCAGGCTGGATGGCAGCCGCCATGTTAGCCCGTCTTTTTAAAAGTCAGCTCAATATCACCTTAGTCGAGTCAGATGATATCGGTACTATCGGTGTTGGTGAAGCCACTATCCCACCGCTACAATTATTCAATCTCGTACTTGGGATTAAAGAAGCCGACTTTATCAAACAAACCCAAGCAACCTTTAAACTCGGCATTGAATTTGAAAATTGGGGTAAACAGGGACAAAGTTACATGCATGCCTTTGGCAACATTGGCAAAGACATTGGCTTCACCCAATTTCATCACTACTGGTTAAAATCCAATCCGCACCAAGCTAGCGATTTTTGGCAATATTCCCTGAACTATCAAGCCGCTAAACACAATAAATTTGATGCCATAGATTCAGTTGCTGGCTCGCCACTTGCGGGGATCACCCACGCATATCACTTTGATGCGGGACTTTATGCAAATTTATTAAGAAATTACAGTGAAAACTTAGCAGTAAAACGCATTGAAGGCCTTATTACATCGACTCAATTGAGCAAAGACGGTCATATTGAATCGATTACATTAGCGGATAATCAATGTATTAAGGGTGATTTTTTTATTGATTGTTCTGGTTTTGCAGCGCTACTCATTGAGCAGCAATTACAGGTTGGCTATGAAAACTGGCAGCACTGGTTACCTTGCGACAGTGCTTATGCGGTGCAATGCGAGAGAGTTGAAAACATCACCCCTTATACGCGTTCAATTGCCCATAATGCCGGTTGGCAATGGCGCATTCCTTTGCAAAAACGCACCGGAAATGGCTTGGTTTATTGCAGTCAATTTATCTCTGATGACGATGCAAAAGCCCTGTTACTGAAAAATTTAGACGCTAAACCGATAACGGAACCGCGTAAAATACAATTCACAACCGGTCGACGTAAACAGCAATGGCATAAAAACTGTGTCGCGATTGGACTATCAAGCGGATTTTTAGAACCCCTAGAGTCCACCAGCTTGCATCTTGTTCAGTCAGCGATCATTCGTTTAACTAAATTATTTCCCCATCAAGGGATCCAGCAAGCAAATATTGATGAATTTAACCGTCAATCGGCATTAGAGTTTGAGCAAATCCGCGATTTTATTATTTTGCACTATCACTTAAATCAACGCAGTAATGACTCTACTGAGCAGGCTGATTTATGGCAACAGTGCCGAGAAATGGACATCCCCGAATCATTAATAAATAAAATAAATTTATTTAAAGCAACCGGTACTGTCACTCGCAATCAAGATGAATTGTTCACTGAGGCAGCCTGGGTTCAAGTGATGTTAGGGCAAGGCATTATGCCTTTGGACCACAACCCTCTTGCCAACAGTATTCAACCTCAGGAACTCAGCGAATTTCTGGCTAACGTGAAAGCCATAATAAAACGTGCGGTTGATAATATGCCCGAGCATGAACAATTTATTCAACGGCTTTAACAGCATTTATCGTCATTAATCTGTTTTTCTCACTCTACCGACGCCAAATTTTATCAAACAAGGTAACACCATGAACTTTTTCTCTCCTAAGCTGCGTTACAGTTTCATCGCTGGTTTATTATTATCTTCACCCTCTTTCGCCCAAATTAACGCCCTTAACGTTGAGCCTAGCTCTTGGTGGGCGGGGATGCAAAATAGCCAGTTACAGTTACTTGTCTATGGTGAAAACATCAGCCAATTTGAGGTTAAATTAATCAATGCTGCGGGCGTAAACCTGGTCAAGTTTGATGCGAGTCAAAGCCAACATCACCTTTTTATCGATCTAGATTTAACCCAGGCCAGACCACAAACGCTGATCTTTGGTCTTTATGATAAAGATCAATTAGTACAACAAATTGAATATCCCATTTTAGCTCGCCAAAAAGATGCTCAACATCGTCAGGGTTTTAATAATAAAGATGTGATTTACCTGATCACTCCCGACCGATTTGTCAACGGTAACCCCAACAATGATAACCATCCAGATATGCTTGAAGAAGCTAACCGTAAAGATAAAGATGGCCGACATGGCGGCGATATCTTAGGGATCCGCAAAGCGCTACCCTACTTAAAAGATTTAGGGGTTACTCAACTTTGGATTAATCCACTCCTTGAAAATAATCAGGGGCGGTATTCCTATCATGGTTACTCAACCACCAATTTTTATAAAATTGATCCTCGCTTTGGCAGTAATGCGGAGTACAAATCTCTGGTAGAAGAAGCTAGTCGTTTCGGGATCGGAGTAATAAAAGACGTTGTAGTTAACCATATGGGATCGGGTCATCACTGGATGACAGGTGATAACAGCCTTGGCTTTCCAACATCGACCTGGATTAACGGTCAGTCAAACTGGCTAGAAAACAATAAAAACATTACCTATACAAGCCACAGAAGAACGACAGTGCAAGACCCTTACGCCGCCGCTATTGATACCGCTGAATTTGAAAATGGCTGGTTCACCGACACTATGCCAGATCTCAACCAACGTGACCCATATTTGGCCACATATTTAATTCAAAATAGTATCTGGTGGGTAGAATATGCTGGACTCAGTGGTATTCGTGAAGACACCTACTCCTATGCCGACAAAGCCTTTTTAACAAAATGGTCACAAGCCATTATGGCTGAATATCCACACTTTAATATTGTTGGTGAGGAGTGGTCAGCAAACCCTATTACCGTCAGTTATTGGCAAGCAGGAAAAATCAATCAAGATGGTTATCAATCGTACTCACCTAGCATGATGGATTTTCCTTTGTATGAAAAAATCATTTCCAGCCTGAACGAAAAAGAAGACTGGGGCAGCGGCTTAATTACTCTGTATGAAATGCTAGCTAATGATGTTGTGTATGCCAATCCGACTCAATTGGTATTATTTGAGGGCAATCATGACACTAATCGCTTATTTAGCTTATTAAATCAAGACATCACCCTTTACAAAATGGCGATGGCCTATGTGTTAACCAGTAATCGTATTCCGCAGATTTTCTACGGCACTGAAGTGTTAATGACTAGCCCAACTAAAGACAGAAATGACGGTGCGGTAAGAGCCGATTTCCCTGGAGGATGGCAAGGCGATGAAGTAAATGTGTTTGATAAGCAAAATATGTCCGCACAGCAATTAGACGCATTGAGCTTTACCAAGACGCTGCTGCAATATCGTCAGCAATCCACAGCGATTTCAGCGGGCACATTAAAGCACTTCGCACCTAAGAATGGGGTTTATGTGCAATTTAGACAAACCGATGATGAAATTCTGATGATTATCTATAACAAAAACGAACAGCCACTAGAGTTAGATTTACAACGTTTTAATCAAATCATTCAGCCATCTAACAAGGCAAAAGATATCTTAACCTCTGACACTTTTTCACTAGGTTCAGCGCTTAAGTTAACCCAAAAAGGTGTCACCATTTTGTCTATCACTCAACAAAGCAGCAAAGGCTAATAAGATGAAAAATGTTAAACATAGCCATAGTGCTTTATCTTTACTCACGATAACCAGCTTACTGACATTATCAGCATGCTCAGAATCAACGCCTGTAAGCATACAACAAGCCAATACGGATAGTATTGCCATTGAACAACGCTCTGCCGAGCAAAAATGGGATGAACAAAAGTTACTCAGCAAAGCGCAAGACAATACATTAAGCCCGGTATTAGCCCACAAAGCTGTGGTTTATCAGGTTTTTACCCGTTTATACGGTAATACCAATACCCTGAATAAGCCCTGGGGCACAATCACTGAAAATGGTGTCGGAAAATTTAGCGATTTTACCGATGTTGCCTTACAAGATATAAAATCCTTAGGCACCACCCACATTTGGTATACCGGCGTACCCCATCATGCGCTGATCAATGATTACAGCAACATAGGGATCAGTAATGACGACCCTGATGTTGTTAAAGGCCGTGCTGGCTCACCATACGCGGTTAAAGATTACTATAACGTTAACCCTGATTTGGCTGATGATCCGGCCAACCGCTTAGCGGAATTTGAATCGTTAATTGCCCGCACTCATCAAAACGGCATGAAAGTGATTATTGATATTGTGCCAAATCATGTAGCGCGTAACTATCAAATTTTAGCGCCAGTTGAAGGCGCTGAAGGCTTTGGCGCACAAGATGACAAAACGCAAGTTTACGCCAAAGATAATCATTTTTACTATGTAGTTGGTGAAGACTTTCAGGTCCCTGATCCAACCAATGGCTACCAACCATTAAACGGTGAAGCCAATCCGCTTAGTGATGGGTTATTTTCAGAGTCTCCGGCAAAATGGACTGGCAACGGCTCACGGTTAGCCAAACCCGATGCAAATGACTGGTATGAAACGGTTAAAATAAATTATGGTGTTAAACCAGACGGCAGCCATGACTTCCCTGCGCTGCCTAGCCATTTTGATACTCAACCTGTTGAGGCTCATTATGCTTTTTGGCAATCTCAACCAACACAAACTATTCCAGACTCTTGGAAAAAATTTGCCCACATCACCCAATACTGGTTAACAAAAGGGGTTGATGGTTTTAGGTATGATATGGCTGAAATGGTACCGGTTGAATTTTGGAGTTACTTAAACAGCCAAATAAAACACACTAAACCAGATGCATTTTTATTGGCAGAGGTATACAACCCCAGTTTATATCGGGCATATATTCAACAGGGTAAAATGGATTACCTTTATGACAAAGTCGATTTATATGACACCTTAAAGGCCATTATTCAAGATAAAGCCAGTACCGCTCAAATCGCCACAGTTCAGGAAAAAGTTGCTGATATTGAAGCTCATATGCTGCACTTTTTAGAAAACCATGATGAACAACGTATTCACACCAAAGAGTTTGCAACCACCCCTGAAGCGGCATTACCTGCTATGGTGGTGTCGACAACCTTAAGTCGTTCACCCACGTTATTGTATTTTGGCCAAGATGTTGGCGAAGCTGCAGTTGAAAATGCAGGATTTGGTCAGGCAACACGTACCAGTATTTTTGATTATATTGGCGTGCCTGCACATCAACGCTGGATGAATAACGGCAAGTTTGATGGCGGACAATCTACAAAACAAGAACAGGCATTACGCCAATATTACCAAAGTCTGCTCAATTTAAGTCATACCGCTCCGGCGCTTAAGGGGGAATATCAAGAGTTAGATAGCTACCAACGTGATATGAATGTTGCCGGCTACAACGATAAAGTGTTTGCGTTTACTCGTTATTCTGAAGCACAAAAACTGATTATTGTGAGTAACTTCAGCCCACTGCATAGCAGTCAATTTACACTTAATGTTCCTAAAGACTTGCTCAAAACTTGGAATATTGAAGCTGATGCCAAGCTCAAAAATTTACTCGATGGAGCAACACCAGCAGCTGATTTTGTCGTTCAAAAAGATCATGGCGCTGTGGTTAATATACACTTATCCCCTCTTCAATCTGTCATATTTGAACTAACACCTTAACAATCAACACGCCGTCAACAGTATGTGATGACTCTAGACGGCTTATTGAATATATCGATAGTTTTCAAATGCTCTCTTTGCTGAAACAGCTGATAAGCTAAAAGCTCAGATAGGATTTAATCTCAACAGCCTGCTTAAGGTGCTAATCAGTTTGCATTTTCACTAATCGTTTTATCTTAATTACTCCTGTATAACCGACTTCAAAACGGCGAACTTTCAAATTATTGCTATGCTTAACTACATAGCAACAAACCTAACTATTCCTCACGACTAAGTATGCATGTTTTAGAAAGTAAGGCGCAGATGAAATATAAAACTCAATTCAGTATTTTAATGCTTTATTTTTTGGCATTTATATACCAACTTAATGTTTATGCGTTTTCTTGGCCGCAAGATTTAGTTGAATTAACCGCAGAATTGTTGATGTTTATCGCCTGTTTTACGGTAATGTATTATATCAATCCGCTCAAAATCTTCCCTAAAGTCTATTGGTTACTACTTTGCGGTTCGGCTTTTTATAGCATGTCTGCTTTTATGGATTTAACAGAGGAGTTTTTTGTCCAAAGTACAGTCAGTGAAAGTAATCTTGATGATTTTTTAAAAACCTTCGGCTTTATTTTACTCAGTATTGGGATCCACCGCTGGATGAACTTACATACTGAATTTATAAGTGAATTAAAAGTAAAAGCAGAAACAGACCAATTAACGGGTCTGTTAAATCGACGTGCTTTCATCGAAAATGTTACTGGTGAGTTTGCCCCTAAAGACGGTGAAGGCCGAGCTCTTTTGCTATTAGATATTGATCATTTTAAAGCCATTAATGATAATTATGGACATGCATGTGGTGATCAAGTGTTATCTACTGTCGCAAACGCTTTAAAATCTCAAACTCGTAGCGATGATATATTGGCTCGCTGGGGAGGAGAAGAATTTCTGTTCTCCTTAGCTGATGTCACCTCTGATGAAGCCATTAATATTGCCGATGCTCTCAGACTATATATTCAACAGCTATCATTTGAATGTAATAACAAAACGATTATATGTACCGTCAGTGTCGGTATTTACCATGGATATTACACTCGTTGTTTAGAGCAAGACGTTGACTGTGCCGACCAAGCTCTTTACCAAGCCAAGGCAAACGGACGAAATTGTGTCGTCTTATACCAAGCACAATAATGGTCCATTAGATGTCAGTTCCATCAGACAAGTCAGCACTATAGCTAAGCAAAACATAGATCAACTCGCAGATTATTTTTGAGTTATGGCACAACTGAATTTAGCGGTTGGCGATATTCTATGTCCAAATTATCAGAGTTTTGCTAACTGATTAAATTGATTATTAGCGTTACAGCCCCACGTAAAACTGAGATAATATCCCACACGTATTCGTTGATTGATTATCTTTCAGTGAAAAACATATACCGCGTATCCTAATGTTTTATAAGTCATCTGGTCTTGAACTCAATTGGATTGCGTTTTTATTTCAACAGGACTTTACATGCGCGCCTTTGTTTTACGAGCCAGAGCGGCTCCCGTCGACAGTAAACTTTTTCTTGCGGGTATTGGTCAAGAAGCACATACAGAAATTTTAGCCCATGTGCTAATGAACACCATTTTTGTGGCGCAATCATATCGCAACGATGTCATCGTACATTTGGTGCTAGAAAGTACCAATGACTTTTCCCGAACCATCAGCTTCACGGCCAATGAGCTACGCAATATTGGCGGATTTCACGAACAAAATCTCACCGCAAAAATAGCCAAAGCCTTAGATGCCTCAAAAGGCATGAGTAAAGAACAAACCCGTGATGTTGAATCTGGCATTACCGTGCGTACAATTAGTTTTGAAAAGTTAATTCAAGAGTTAGCTGAAGATTATCAGTTATATATGTTAGAGAAAAAAGGCACTCCAGTGCGTGAAGTGGAGTTCGCCCATAATGTTTGCTTTTTACTCACCGACCATATTCCTATGCCCAAAAAGAGTTTTAACAGCCTAAAACGTCTTGGTACTCAACATATCAATTTAGGCCCTAAAATGCTGTTTGCATCACAATGCGTGTTGTTAATTCACAATGAGTTAGACATGCGATTGTAATTTAGGACGATGGGAATTAAGCCTGTTAAGTGTTACCGAATTGAAGCCAGTTGTGTTTAGATTGGCTCTTTCTTAACATGCACTTTAATAAACGGTTGATTTATCAAAGCATCCGAAAAATTGACCATCTAAATGAGCAAATACAGTTCAAGAGAGCCTTTTCACTTTGGTGATATCACCCACTAGGGAAACGGTACTTGCAATTATTTACCATCGAGAAACCCTATGATAATTAAACCGCCGTTGAATACAGCTCAAACAGTCAATTGCATCGACGACCTCGCTAAATTGGTTAACTATTCATTTATGGACACGCTTAATTGCGATCCTGACGCAACAGAACATGGCATCGACTATGCTCCGCGCCAAGTATTTTCTGGTCATTACGTCACCGTAAAACCAACGCCTATACAAGCCCCCGAGTATGTTGCACATAGCAAGACTTTATTTAAACAACTGGGGTTTGCTGACAGCATGGCACAGTCTCCTGACTTCATGAGTTTGTTTTCTGGTGACATGTCTAACCTGCCCGCACCAATGAGTAAAGTCGGTTGGGCCAGTGGTTACGCTTTATCTATTTTTGGTACTGAATACATACAACAGTGCCCGTTCAAAACTGGTAACGGCTATGGTGATGGCCGTGCTATGTCGATACTTGAAGCTGTGTTCAAGGGGCAACGTTGGGAAATGCAGCTTAAAGGTGGCGGTCGCACACCTTATTGTCGTGGCGCCGATGGTCGCGCTGTTCTGCGCTCCAGTGTTCGAGAATTTTTAGCACAAGAGCACATGCACGCACTTGGTGTGCCAACCTCGCGTTCGCTGAGTTTATATGTATCAAAAACCGAAACGGTTAAGCGTCCTTGGTATTCCGAGGGTTCGCTCTCGCAGGACCCTGACAGAATGATCAATGAATCGGTCGCTATATCTACACGTGTTGCATCATCCTTTATTAGGGTTGGACAACTCGAACTTTTTGGACGCCGTGCTCGAAAGCAAGAACACCCACAAGCGATGGCAGAGCTTGCACAATTGGTTTTACACTTAATTGATCGTGAGTACGCTGATGTTATTGATGCGAAACTTAGCTTTAGCGACAAGGTATTGCTGCTAGCAAGCGAGTTCCGTCAGCGCTTGACCTCATTAGTGGCCAACTGGATCCGCGTTGGTTATTGTCAGGGCAACTTTAATAGTGATAACTGCGCCGCAGGTGGTTTCACTCTCGACTACGGGCCATTCGGCTTTTGCGATGTATTTGACCCACAATACCAACCTTGGACAGGTGGCGGTCAGCACTTTGCATTTTTGAATCAAGGCGTGGCTGCACAGCGCAATTTCTTAATGTTTTGCACAGCATTAAGCCCCTTGCTTGCGACAAAAGCGAATGATCTAAATCAGCTTCAAAATTTGGTAAATGGCTTTTCGACCGAGATGCAAACAAAAATGCAGCAGATGTGGGCGGCCAAACTTGGACTAAACTCATTCAATGCAGAGCTATTTACTGAGCTTGAAGCGCTTATGGTGCAAACACCTGTTGATTACACCTTGTTCTTTCGCGAGCTTTCTAAACTGCCAGCCGACATTACCCCGCTGAAAAAAAGTTTCTACCAACATTTACCATATGCTAGCAAAGGGCTTGAACAACGCTGGTCAGCTTGGCTATACCAATGGCAATTATTACTGGGTTGTACAGACTATTTCAATCTTGAGGCAAGCTCGGATGCCTGTTCAGATGTAAAAGCCCATGAAAATCTAGTGATGTCTCGCTCGCGGGAGCAAATATCAAAGCAGATGAATCTTATCAACCCCAAATACAGTTTGCGTGAGTGGTTACTGGTGCCAGCATACACCCAAGCTAACGAGGGAAATTACTCACTCGTACAAGAACTTCAGTCTGTGATGACACAACCTTATGCAGAGCAGACTCAGGAAGTAGAAGATAAATACTATCGACTCAAGGCAGCTGAGTTTTTTGCTGTAGGTGGCCTGTCGCACTTAAGTTGCTCTTCGTAATACTAAGGGACAGCTTAAGTATCAGGAATAAACGTTGAATACGTATGCAGATCTTTGCGGTAAAATCAGAAGGCGTCATATATTGCTTGTTGAATAAAAAATAATAAACAACAAGGATTTTGTATGGCGCACGCTTATTTATCTGGCTCAACCAAATTACCTCTGGCCACTATAACCTCACGCTCGGCGCATTTACTGGCCTCGTCTGTGACAACCCGCGTTGCTGGCATAGCAAAACAGCTAAGTTTTACACCTAACATTATTAGCTTATCCTGTGCTGTAGCACTTTTCAGCTTAGCCACTCCAAACATAACCCAAGCAAAAACGGTCAATGTCGTCTCCCCTGATAAGCACATTTCTGTTACTTTGACAGACGATAATGGCTATCCTGAATATCAAGTTCAATTTAACGGCAAAACCGTGATTAATCCGAGCAAATTGGGTTTGGTATTCCAACAGTTAGGTGAGTTTGGCGTCGACTTCAACATTAAAGAAATTAACAGTAACAGTGTTGATCAAACCTGGCAGCTACCTTGGGGTGAGCGTGAAAATGTGCGCGATCATTATAATCGCATTGTGGCAACGCTCAGTAATGGAAAAGTCGAATTTGATATTGAATTTAAAGCTTTTAATGATGGTATTGGATTTCGCTATTCAGTGCCAAAACAAGCTGGGCTGGCTAACACGCCCAAACTGGACATTACTCACGAATTAACAGAATTTGTCATACCCGACCCACAGCATACTACCGCATGGTGGATCCCAGGGAGAGGATGGAACCGTTATGAGTATTTATACCAGACAACCTCCCTCGATAAAATTGACCGCGCCCATACTCCCATGACCTTTAGAACGGCTGAAAACGTGCATTTAAGCATTCATGAAGCCGCCCTGACCGACTATGCCGCTATGGTATTAGATCAACGCCGTGATGGTACATTACGCGCCGATCTTACCCCTTGGTCTGACGGGATATTAGTAAAAACCCAACCTGGCTTTAACAGCCCTTGGCGCACCATTCAGATTAGTGATAATGCCATAGGTTTGTTGAATTCAGATCTTATTTTGAATCTGAATGAGCCGAACACACTCGGCGATGTCTCTTGGGTGCAACCAGGCAAATACATAGGCATTTGGTGGGCAATGCATGTTAATGAAAAAACATGGGGCTCTGGCGACAAACACGGTGCCACAACAGCAGAAACTAAACGCTATATGGACTTTGCTGCCGAATATGGATTTGATGGTGTGTTAGTTGAAGGCTGGAATGAAGGTTGGGATGGTAGTTGGTTTCATAACGGCGATGTATTTAGTTTTACCCAACCTTACGATGATTTCGATATTAAAGCCATTAGCCAATACGGTTTAGCTAAGAATGTGCGCCTGATAGGTCATCATGAAACATCGGGCTCGGTGACAAATTACCGCAAACAAATGTCTGCAGCTTACGATTTATATCAACAGCATGGCGTCACCCAGGTTAAAACCGGTTATGTGGCTGATGGCGGTGATATCAAACGAGTCGATGATAACGGTATCACCCGCCATGAATGGCACGATGGTCAGTTTATGGTCAATGAATACCTGCATAGCGTTACCGAAGCTGCAAAACGTGGGATCAGCATTAACACCCATGAACCCATAAAAGATACAGGCCTGCGCCGTACTTACCCAAACTGGATCGCCCGAGAAGGTGCAAGAGGCCAAGAGTTCAATGCTTGGGGAAATCCACCCAATAGTCCTGAACATACCGCCATTTTACCTTACACCCGCATGTTATCGGGTCCGATGGATTTTACCCCTGGTATATTCAATTTAGCCCCCGAGGGTCTTGATGCCATAAATCGTGTACAAACGACACTGATGAAGCAATTAGCCTTGTATGTGGTGTTATATAGCCCAATTCAAATGGCCGCTGATTTGCCACGTAACTATGTTGAACGATTAGATGCATTTCAATTTATTTTGGATGTACCAACCGACTGGCGTGAGTCAAAAGCCATAGCGGGCGAAGTGGGTGAGTATGTTATTTTTGCACGTAAATCTCGTAAAAATGACGATTGGTTTTTGGGCGGTTTAACCAATGAGCAACCACGTAAAGTTGACATAAAGCTAGATTTTCTCACACCTAAGCTAAAGTACTTAGCCCAAATATACCGCGATGGTGATCAAGCAGATTGGTTAACCAATCCCTATGATTATGTTATTGAGCAAAAAACAGTTACCGCGAATGATAAACTGACCTTAACAATGGCCAGCAGTGGCGGAGCGGCAATAAGATTTAAAGTCATTAAATAACATGTTGTTATGTATATACCCAAACAACCTGAAGATGCTCGATTTCAGCAAGAATTTACACGCGTTTAGGCAAGGTATTGATTGCGGGTAATGGTTATTCCCTTTTCAAAATCAATAACGCAGCATAAACGCGTGTAAAACTTGCCCTCAGGGAGTTTCACCGTGTTCCCCTGATTTTTAAATCAAGAGCGTTGTTGCGCTAATTTATAAGGTACCTACATTACCGCATTAACGCGCCTAGTATTGAAAACACGGTGAAGCTCTGAAACACGTATCTTCAAGTTGTTTGGGTATAAAGGCCCTCTGGAGTTACGCCCGACAAATGTAACTAAAATGTACTGATTAGGTTACTGGCAATTGATGAATACGTATGTATTCAGTTGTGCAAAACAATAGCCCGAGGCTACTATAAAACCTGCTAATTTCACTCTCTGCTTGTGGAGATGAAGAAGGCTAGGTCGTTTCTGATACCGAACAGGCCATGGGAAGTATCAGCTTTGGAGTACCTCGATTAACTTTATTGGGTGTGTTATTTACCGAGTAAAGATATTAGGTCTTTGGCGAATACCCGTCTTAGGGAGATGTGTATTCGCCATTTTTTTATCTAACGAGTTAGCAAGGGTAAGCAATAGATTTACCCCTTATAAAGGAAGAAAAATGTCGGCAAATAACCAAAACAATCAAACGCTGAGCCCCATACCCAATACCCAGCCCCAACTTAATTTTTGGCAAATATTTAATATGTGTTTTGGATTCTTAGGGATCCAATTCGGTTTCGCGTTGCAAAATGCCAATGTCAGTCGAATATTTCAAACTTTGGGTGCCGATATTGAGGCGATACCCATTCTATGGATAGCAGCCCCATTAACGGGTTTAATTGTCCAGCCGATCATCGGCTACCTAAGTGATAACACCTGGAACTTGTTAGGGCGTCGCCGTCCTTACTTTCTCATTGGCGCAGTGCTAACTACCCTATCTTTATTTGTTATGCCGCACTCGCCAACTCTTTGGATAGCCGCGGGTATGTTGTGGATTATGGATGCATCAATCAATATCGCAATGGAACCTTTTCGCGCCTTTGTGGGAGATAATTTGCCACAAAACCAACGTACCCAAGGCTATGCAATGCAAAGCTTTTTCATTGGGATTGGTGCGGTAATCGCCTCTGCGCTGCCATATATTCTGACCAATTACTTCGATGTAACCAACACAGCACCTGCAGGCGAAATTGCCGACTCTGTGCGCTATGCATTTTATTTTGGTGGTGCAGTATTGTTCTTGTCTGTAGGTTGGACAGTGATTTCTACCAAGGAGTATTCACCACAAGAACTTGAGCATTTTCATCAACAGGAATCTAGCCAGCAGCACGTTCACCCCGCCAATACCCGCTCAGTAAAGCAATATCGCAATGGCGCTGTTTTGTGGATGGTGATCGGCGCAATATTTACTGCCGCGATCATTTTTAATGACTTAGACAAACAACTGTACATTTTAAGCTTAGGCATTTTTACCTTTGGTCCATTACAACTTATTTGCTCAATTAAGCTTGCCAATAACCAACAACAGCCACGCAGTGCTATGGGTTTAGTTTTCAACGTGGTAGATGATCTGTTTCACATGCCCAAAGCCATGCGCCAGTTAGCTGTCGTGCAATTTTTTGCCTGGTTTGCACTCTTTGCTATGTGGATATATACCACGGCAGCGGTAACGTCTCACCATTACGGCACAATGGACGTGGTCAGCCAAGCATACAATGACGGCGCTGATTGGGTCGGCATGTTATTCGCGTCATATAATGGCTTTGCAGCAATAGCAGCAATAATTATCCCTTTTTTGGCCAAAGCCGTCGGAATTAAATTTACCCATACCATCAATATGTTTATAGGTGGCAGTGGCTTAATCAGCTTCTACTTTATTCAGGACCCAACACAATTATGGATCCCTATGATTGGTGTTGGTTTTGCTTGGGCGTCAATTCTGTCTGTGCCATATGCCATGTTATCTGGGGTGATCCCCCCGCAGAAAATGGGTGTTTATATGGGAATATTCAACTTTTTCATTGTGATACCTCAGTTATTAGCCGCCAGTATTCTTGGACTTTTATTGAAGTTATTCTTTGATGGCCAGCCTATTTACGCTGTGTTGTTAGGCGGGGTCTTTATGATGATTTCAGGTATCGCAGTATTATTTGTGGATCAGAACAAACACACTCAATAACGCGTTCACGATTTGCATTCGAATAAAATAAACTAAAAAAATTGGGGTTTGCCATGTTAAAGGTGCGTTCAATCATCAAAAAATCGCCGCTCAGCAGCGTTATCACTATTGCATTACTTGGGTTATCAGGCTGTTCAGAAAATCAATCGGTCAAAAATGTTCAACTTGCCCCGCCAAGTGTTATTTCTATTGCCCCTGGCGCACCTGGAGCAGATCCAGTATGGGCATTTTCAGGTAAAACAGGCATAGGTACTTCGTATGAGCCATACACTGAGGGGCAATATCAAGGCTCTGAAACTAACCCAATCAGCAAAGTTTGGTTTTCAGTCGCGCAAGGTATTTTAACCGAAACCATGTACGGCATGATCCACAATGCACAGATAAAGGAACTGCAATTTGTGATTGTGGGTAATGGATTTATTGATACAGAAAAAGACCATACAAACAGTACCATTGAGTATTTACATACTGATGCGCAAGGCCGACCACAGTCTTTAGCTTATAAAATAGTCAATAAAGATAAAGACGGAAAATACCAAATTGAGAAACATATTTTTACGGATCCCAACCGTGACAGTTTAATGATGAAAGTCGTATTTACCGCCTTTGAAGATGGCATTACCCCGTACCTTTATGCTAATCCGCATATTGATAATAGTGGCGCCAATGACATTGCAACGGTTGACGACAATGCGCTGATAGCCCATACCAACGCAAAGGATTCATCTGTGTTAACCATTCGCTCTGATGTTGACTTTGTTAAAGCCAGCGCGGGCTTTGTAGGCACATCTGATGGCATAGCTGACTTAACTGATAACGGCCAATTAGACAATACATACCAAACAACAGCCACTGACAAAGCCACTGTCGGTAATGTTGCATTGACCGCGCAATACCCTACGCTCAATAGCAACAGTTATACGGTTAACTTCACCCTTGGTTTTGGTGCTGATAAGCAAGCCAGCTTAGATAACGCGAATACCACTTTAGCCTTAGGTTATGACGCAGTATTAAGCGCATACCTTGGTGATGAAAAACATCTTGGCTGGAAAGATTATTTAGCTTCACTGACGCCGCTCACCGCCATGGCAAATAACACCACTGATGGTGGCAAATTACTTTATGCCAGCGCATTAGTGTTAAAAGCTCAGGAAGATAAAACCCATGCAGGGGCGTTAATTGCATCATTGTCTAACCCATGGGGAGACACAGTTTCTGCCAAAGTGGGTAGCACAGGATATAAAGCCGTTTGGCCGCGCGATTTTTATCAATGCGCCATGGCATTTTTAGCCATGGGTGATACCCAAACGCCTAAAGTGGCATTTGAATACCTGAAAAAAGTTCAGGTAACTGCTAATACGCCTGGCTATGAAGGCACCCCAGGATGGTTTTTACAAAAAACCCATGTTGATGGCGAAATTGAATGGGTTGGTGTCCAGCTTGATCAAACTGCTATGCCAATCATGCTAGGTTGGAAGCTATGGCAAGCTGGCGTTCTAAACGATGCAGAAGCGACTCACTGGTACCATCAAATGCTCAAACCTGCGGCTGATTTTTTAATCACAGGCGGTAAGGTAAAACTGGATTGGAATGACACTCAAATCAATCCTCCGAGCACGCAACAGGAACGCTGGGAAGAGCAAGCAGGATATTCACCCTCTACCACAGCGGCTGTAATTGCAGGCCTTGTAGCGGCAAGTGAATTAGCAACTCTTGCAAAAGATCAAAATAGTGCATTGTACTTAAACGCCGCTCGTCAACTTGAGGGTGAATTAGCCGCAACTATGATCGCCAACACAGGTGATTTTGCGCAAAATAATCAGGGTGAAACTAAGCCTTTTTATCTTCGTATTAGTCCAAACGGCACGCCAAATGCCGCGGATAAATTACTCGATAACAATGGTAAAACAGGCATAGATCAGCGGTTAATTTTAGATGGTGGATTTTTAGAGTTGGTGCGCTATGGGGTTAAAAACGCTCAGGATCCAATTATTCAAAACAGCGTAACACTGGTAGATAACACACAGCTTGAAGACAATTTACGATTGAAATACGAATTTATCGCTAAAGATGGCACTAAGATTCCAGGTTATCGCCGTTATGGCAACGATGGTTATGGTGAGGATACCGTTACTGGTTTAAGTTATGCCGAAAAAGGCAATACTGAACAACAACGGGGTCGAGTATGGCCATTCTTTACCGGTGAGCGTGGGCATTATGAGTTGGCACTGGCAAAAGCTGTTGGCGATCTTACTCCAGTAACTAAAAAACAACTTATCAATACCTATGTACAGGGCATGGAAACCTTTGCCAATCAAGGATTAATGTTACCAGAACAATCTTGGGATGGGGTTGGTAACACAACACGTTACCAATACACTATGGGACAAGGCACAAACTCAGCAACGCCACTGGCTTGGACACATGCTGAATATGTAAAGTTGGTGCGTTCGATGACCGACGAACAGGTGTGGGATCACTACCCTATTGTTGAGAAAAAATTACGCTGATAGCTTTTATTGTATCCGTTAATAATCTCAATTATTGGCTAGCTTTGAATTAGCAGCACATTTTCATTCGTATCAATACCGCCAAATTTCACAATATGGCGGTATTTTTTAGCCGTTTTACTTGTTAATCAGTAATGAAATTGATACTACTAGCTAACAGTTTTTGGTGTATATTCACCAGACTAAAAGTTAAGTAAATTTTAAATTTAGGATATTAAACAATGGAATGGTATGTAAAAGTATTGAAGCAATATTTTGTTTTTAGTGGACGTGCGCGTCGTAAAGAATATTGGATGTTTACCTTATTCAATTTTATCGTAAGTTTTATATTATCACTGGTTGATATGGGGATCGGTAGTTACGATGAAATCACAGGTTTGGGGACTCTTAGCGGTGTGTATACATTATTAGTGCTTATTCCGAGTATTGCGGTTGCGGTTAGACGCTTGCATGACACCAATCATTCTGGCTGGTGGTTGTTAATTGGATTAATCCCTTTACTGGGCGCCTTGTTCTTACTCGTCGTATTCTGTTTTGACAGTAAAGAAGACAATGAATATGGAGCTAACCCTAAAATGTTAACTGACAATGAATTAAACGCTTAATTTTACTTAATGATCAGTTATTTAAATAGAATCGATATTCACGTATATCAATTAATCAGTGACTTGTAATGCGATAGCCTTATAAACATGATTAACGAAGGTTGATTAAAAACTCAAAACTAGAAAGCATATTGCTGCGTTTTTAAGCGCGACAATATGCTTTTTTGTTGGGGTTTATTGCTGATTTAAACAAGGGTTATTAATTTCGAATCTTTTGTACCATGGCCATCAAGGCGAGTGCTAACGCTCCTGCTACAACGCCAAACAAGGCATTTAATACACTGGGCGCCATGAGAGCTAATACTGTACCTATATAGTCCAATTGAGACACCCAGGTTGCAGCATGTTCTATCGACTCTCCCACTAGATGTAGACCATGGGTTAAAATCCCCCCGCCAACCATAAACATAGCAATCGTACCGACTAGGGTTAATATTTTCATTAGATAAGGTGCGGCTAAAATCAATTTCAAACCAATGTAACGTCCAAAACGAGTCAATAGCCCTGCACCTTGCCGCTGGTTAAGGTAGAAGCCAAGGTCATCTATCTTTACTATCCCTGCCACTAAACCATAAACCCCGACTGTCATGATCACAGCAATGACAGACAAGGTTAGAAATTGGTTCATTAAGTCTGACTCAGCAACAACGCCCAAACTGATTGCAATGATTTCAGCAGACAAAACAAAATCGGTTCGAATGGCGCCCTTTATTTTGTCTTGCTCATATGCCTGTAAATCTTCGATATCTTCGGCGATTTTTTGTGCTGGCGCGTTATTATTATGCAGGTCTTTTGGTTTTCTATGTGTATAGGAATGATGTAGTTTTTCAAACCCCTCGTAACATAAAAATAAGCCACCAAACATTAATAGCGGCGTAATTGCCCACGGAATAAAAGCACTGATCACTAATGCTGCTGGCACTAACACCAATTTATTACGAAACGAGCCTTTAGCCACGGCCCATACCACTGGCAACTCTCGTTCAGAAGCGACACCTGATACTTGTTGCGCATTTAATGCTAAATCATCACCCAATACGCCCGCAGTTTTACGAGCGGCCACTTTGCTCATTGCTGCGACATCGTCCAAAATCGATGCGATATCATCAAGTAATGTCAGTAAACTTGCACCAGCCATAGTCAATTTATTCCTTTAAACGCGTTATAACGCATACTGCCACAGTACGCCAAATGAGTCGAAGTCGTTACCTATGCGGGTAATCACGCCTGTATGAGCATACAACTTAAAGCTATGATTTTGATTCAATGCAAATGAGTAAGTTAAGCTAAAACGTGAATTATCTTGTTCATCGTCAGCTTTAATTCCATTTTTAGTGGTTTCACCACCGATAAAGTAATTTGCGCTCAATGATAACCACTGACCTTTTGCCAAACTGTAAATGAGATGGCCCTGAAGTGAGTATTGTGGGGCTTTCTCTAAGTAAATTCCGTTATAAAACTCTTTGTTGTCTTGGTATAAACGTACTGTGGTATTTGCACTGTAATACCAATCACCAATCCGGTATGACACCCCAAAACCTGGTCTAAATACCCATTGATTAGCGCCAATATTGACTAGCTTACTGGCATCATAGGTTCCAATAGGTGCTGTCACTTGTAAACTGGCTCCCATGACTAACCCTTCTTTATATTGGGCAAATTCTTGTCGAGTGAGTGACGGGGCACCATAGAAATTCCAGGTCAATCTGAAACTGGGATCACCATATCCGCAGCGCTCATCTTCTATATATTCCCCCTTAAATATCGCCGAACCACCAATACAAAGTCGGCTAGTCACCATATCAAATTTTGACGAACTGCCACCTAAATCAAACGTCGCCGCATAACCTAAAATACCCGCATTGATTTCAATATCCGACTCTTCAAGAGGCACTTCTGGTGCAGGTGATAACCCCCCTTGCGAACGGCCGTAACCCGCAACAATAAACTGCATATCAATCGGAATATTAGTATAACTGCGAGGTTCTAAATCTTGTGCTGAGCCATTCAAGCTAAACAGAAAGCTTGTAAGGAAAATCGAAATGGTGATTGGTTTAATCAAGTGTTGAAATGGTAGCGTTGGCATTGAATCTATCAGTCCTTTAATGATTATTGCAACATAAACACACTGCATAACAATGTGTTTCCAGAGTTAAGCTGCCATTCATCTGCCATTCATCAGCCATTAGTCGGCGCTTGCACCACACGAATGACGAATGACAAGATTGGTTGGGATCAACATAGGGGCAACCTCTTGGCCACGAATAAGTTTTAACAAACTCTCGACCAATATTTCTCCTGCCAACTGGGTATTTTGCTTAATGGTTGTTAAAGATGGATTAGCAAAACTGGCCACTGGGATATCATCATAGCCAATAATCGCCACATCATTAGGCACGTCGACACCCCGTTTCTTTAAGGCACGTAATGCGCCAATTGCGATCAGGTCGCTTGCTGCAAATATCGCATCAAATTCAATACCTTTGTCCAGTAGTTTATTAGCGGCATCAAACCCTGAGCTTTCGGTACTAATTGCATCAAACTGCAGTTGTTTATTGGGTTTGATTTGCTGTTCTTTTAACGCTTCACAATGACCTAGATAGCGATCTCTAAATTCAGGGCTATGACTCGAGGAATCGCCTAGAAATGCAATGTGTTTTCTACCCTGTGCCAACATGTGCTGGGTAGCAATAACCCCACCTTGGTGATTATCACAACCAATGGATAATACTGATTTATTATTATGTTCCGCGCCCCAAATAACAAAATGGGTGTTTTGCGCCAACAGCTTTTCAAGCTTATGGGCATAATCCATGTAGTCGCCATAGCCTAATAAAATAATGCCATCGGCTTTGTTGCTGTCTTCATAATCAGCATGCCAATCACTTGAAAGCTGTTGAAATGAAACTAATAAATCATAACCTTGTTGCGCAGTTGCCCGCGTGATTGACCCTAACATAGATAAGAAAAACGGATTAATCATTGAATCATCATTAGTGGGATCTTCACAAATCAACAACGCTAAGGTATGACTATTTTGTGTTCGCAAATTACTGGCATTCTTATCAACTTTGTAATTCATTTCTTTGGCAATCGCTTGAATACGTTGCCGAGTCTCTAAATTAACTAAAGGACTGTTTCTTAACGCGCGTGAAACCGTAGATTGGGAAACGCCTGCGCGATAAGCAATATCAATTGATGTTGCTTTCGATGCCATGTTTATCGCTCTGCCTTATTCATTTTATTTTGCTATTAGACTTTTTAAACAAACTAAAGCCCGAGTTCATCGAGTAAACTATCAGCTTCTGCAACAACAACACCTGCTGATTTAGGATCTTGCTTTGGCTTTACATGAGATGCTTTAACCGCTTTAGCTTCTTTTGGACTATGGGTTTCAAATAAAGAATCTGGATCGAATTCTTCATCCATTTCAAAATCTTCAGAACGCATAAACTCGGTTTTATCCATAGCGAATTCGAGATAGAAAATATGATTGTTTTCTGTGCGAAATGACACGCGCCTTGCAACTGCATTATCTAAATTCGTATCAACAGAAATGGTCAACTCTTTGTTAATAGTTAACATTTTAGGCTGGCTTTGACTAATTGATGTTTGCAGCTCTTTAGATATTTTGCCAATAAAATCACCTAAAATTTGATTCATCAACTCCCCCATCACGTTAGCAACATCATCGGAAGTATGTGAAAAAGCCAGCTCTGTTTCTGGCATGCCCATGTTAATCATGTAGCGGCGATAAATTTCAATTGCTGCATCAGCAGAGAAATTAATCACTACCAAACCAGAAAATCCACCATCGAAAATTGAAAAGCAACCCAGATCTGGTTTTAAACGAGTTCGCGAAATAGATTGCACCATGCCAGCATGGGTAACATGGCTCGCACTCGTACTAGAAAGCACATGAGAAACTGAATGGCAGAGTTTTAACAAAATATCGTCATTGTTAACGGTTTGATATGCATTCATGGGGGACGCCTTATTTTTATAATTACCCTAATCTTGCGGGTAAAATGATAAAAAATCAAAATTAAAACAACTCTTTAGCTTACTAATTTAGTGAAAAACCTTGATAGTTCATTAAGCTTTTGATTTAACATTATTTTTAAATTTCTGCCAGTAAATTTAGTTTTTACTTAATTTGTTTCACACATCACAATTTTGGTATTACAAACACTACAGTTGGTGCTATTTCTTATATCCTAATGCCATCTTGAGTTGACCTAATGAGGACGGCAATGATTGCATCATTACGCCAGTTAACAATATTAAAACGCTTATTTATCATGCTTATTTTAGCCGCTATCGGTACCGTGTGTTTTGGTAGTTTTTCAGTCAAAAAGCAATATGACAATTTGAGTCATGAAAAACATCATCAATTAGAAAGTAACATTAGCCTTTTTCTCGCAACAGCAAATGAACTAGCTGTTAATCAATATAATGATAATCAACTTGTTAACCTACTAGATGGTATCAATCAACACAGTCAAAACCCAATTTATCTATTAGACACTAACAGACAAATATTGTCGAAAACCTCAGATCCACTTTTTACCACAAATTTAAGCAGATTAACCGATACCGGTGGTCAATTAAGTCTTAGCCATTTACTTGATCAAGCTAAAACTCAAACCTTTGCCAACGCCAGTATTGAATTCAATATTAAAGGTCGCTCCCAGACTCGCTTATTAACAGCCGTTTATGATAACCAGCGAAATGTTTACCTGGTATCTAATGCGAATATGGACGACATCAACGCCAACCTGAGTGGGATTATTGTAGATTATTTGATTATTATGCTGATGATTTCAGTGCCCATTTTCATCTTTTTCTTATTGTTGAATAGTTCAATTACAACACCCATCAACACTGTCATCGCGACGATGCAAGACATTGCCGCCGGTGAAGGCGATTTGCGCCAGCGCTTAGATGAAAATGGCAAAGATGAAGTGTCTGAATTAGCAAAAGCATTCAATTTATTCGTTGTGAAAATTGCCAATGTTGTTGGTGAGCTTAATCCTATTGGTAAACAATTAAATATCAATGCCAGTGAATTATTAGCCTCGGTCAGCACTTGCCAGCAAAGCAGCCAAAACGTCAATCAAGAAACCCAAAGCGTGGCCGCGGCGATTCATCAAATGCTGACTACCACCCAAGACATGGCACGTAATACTCAGCAAACGGCAGAAAGCGCAACTGAAGTCACCTCTCAGGCTAAACATGGACAGGCGTTGATGCATTTAACCGTTAGCCAAAGTGAAGCGCTAGGCAATGAATTACGCCATAACGTTGAAGTCAGTGAGTCATTATCAAAATCATCCAATGAAATCAGTTCAATTTTAGACGTCATTAAAGGTATCGCCGATCAAACTAACCTACTGGCACTGAATGCTGCAATTGAAGCCGCCAGAGCTGGCACTCATGGAAGAGGATTTGCGGTGGTTGCCGATGAAGTACGGGCATTAGCCAACAGAACTCAAGATTCAACCAATGAAATCAATCAAATCGTCGCGAAAATTCATCAGGGGATTGAATTGTTGAGGCAAAGTAATAGCCAAACTTTACAGCAATCGGACGACTTACAATCAAAGGCGCGCCAGTCGAGTGAAGCAATGGCAATAATCTTGGCGCTGGTTGGCAACATTAATGATATGACCAACCAATTAGCCAGTGCCACAGAGCAACAAGCAATGGTAACCGAGGAGGTAAATATCAACATTAATTCGATTTCAAATCTTACCGACCAAGTCGTCATTGCCAATGAAACCAATGAGCATGAGGCAAATGAGTTAAAGCACATTAGCCAAAAGATGGACAAGACTCTGAAGCAATTTAAGATTTAGCCATCAAAAAAATGCATCGAATTGCTTGCTTTGATGACTTGGTACATTAAGGTATAGTAATTCGGTTTTAGCCTCAGCCCTTATAAAGAGTCTCATCATGTATCAAAAAACCGTTACCATCACAGCACCACATGGTATTCATACTCGCCCTGCGGCTTTACTTGTAAAAGAAGCAAAAAGTTTTGCTTGTGATGTGATTGTGGAATGTAATGGTAAACAAGCGAGTGCTAAAAGTTTATTTAAGCTACAAACCCTGGGCTTATATCAGGGCGTTGAAGTAACGGTTTTGGCGCAAGGGGAGCAAGCTCAACAGGCGGTTGAAAGGGTTTCTGAACTTCTCATTACCTTAAGCTAAGAGGTTATCATGCAGGTAAATGGCATTGTGGTTTCAACGGGTTTGGCAATTGGGCAAGCACTTAATATTAGCACTCACCCTCAACCACTGGACCTACGTTTACTGCCTGTTGCCAATATCCCATCTGAGAAAAATGCCTTAAAAAAAGCGACTGACCAACTCATTAGCTATCTTCAAGATTGCCAACAACGTGTGTGTCCAAGCTGCGATACCTTTCAATTAATAGATGCAGATATCTTATTCCTTGAAGATGAAGCGCTTTTGGAAGACATCCAACAACACATTGAACAATATCGAGTCAGTGCGACTGTCGCGGTTGAACGCATTTTTAACGAACTAGCTTTGGCAATTGCTGACATAGACGATCCATATCTTGCTAATCGTAGTCAGGACATTTTATTACTCGCCAAACGCTTGATCACCACTTTGCAAGGTAAAAGCCAGCACGACTTATCAACACTGACTAAAAATACCATTTTATTGGCAGATGACCTTACCCCCGCAGACTTTGCTATGTTACCGCTGAAGTTTATTAAAGGCATTGTATTAGAATCTGGCGGCTTAACCAGCCACACTGCAATATTAGCGCGCTCAGCTGGCATTCCAGCATTATTAAATTGCCCCTGGTCCAGCCAAGATGGTCATATTGAAGATGGTTCATCGCTGATCCTCGATGCCATCGAGGGTGTACTCTACATTGAACCGAATGCTGAAGTACAAGCATCGCTCGAGCATAAGCTCGCAGACTACCTCAAGCAGCAGCAAGCATTACTCATATACAAAGATAAACCTAGCCATACCCTAGACGGACATGCATTAACATTACGAGCCAATGTGGGCAATTTAAGCGATATCAGTTCATTAATGTTAGTTGGAAGTGACGGCATAGGTTTATTTAGGACAGAGTTTTTACTGATGAATGCCCAGGCATTACCCAATGAAGACCAACAATACAAACTTTATTGTGATGCGTTACAAGCGTTAAATGGCCAAGTATTTACCATTAGAACATTTGATGTTGGCGCTGATAAAGACATTCCCTGCTTAAACCAACATAGTGAAGAAAACCCCGCCCTTGGCGTAAGAGGTATTCGTTACAGTTTACTGCACCCTGACATGTTTATTGTGCAAACGAAAGCCATTTTAAGAGCGGCTTGTCATGGTGATATTCGCTTGATGTTTCCTATGGTGAGTCAAATTGAAGAGCTGCTTCAAGCGTTTGAGCTAATAGAACAAGCAAAGCAACAACTCGTTGAACAAGGTAAAAAGTTTGGCACTGTTCAATATGGGATTGTGGTGGAAACCCCAGCGGCCGTGTTGTCACTAGAAAGTATGCTACCTTATTTAGATTTTGTCAGTATAGGCAGTAATGACTTAACTCAATACACCCTTGCAGCGGATCGCACTAACCTTAAATTAGCGAATCTATATCCACCTTTATCGCCTGCTGTACTGAAATTGATTGCCATGACGATTGAGAAATGCAATCAGGCAAAGGTTAAAGTCTGTTTATGTGGCGAGCTAGCTAGCAATGCAAACGTCTTACCCCTATTGATGGGCATGGGCTTAAATGAACTTAGCATTAACCCCGCTAGTTTACTGGCGGTGAAAGCACGTATTGTCGAGGGTAACTACAGTGCATTTTATCAGCATGCTCAATCGGTTAAGCAACTAATTTCCAATGCAGCCATTGACGAGGCCATAAAAACGTTTAACTTAAGCAATTAATACTGATTTGGCAGCACGTTATCCAAATCGCACTAATTACACACTGATAATCAAGATGTAAAAATCAATCAAAGTATTTAGTTAAGCTTAGAATGTGTTATAAGTTGGCCAGAGACAACTATAATGAAAACAACAATAACAAGAGGCTTGCTCAAATGGGATTTTTAAGCCGTATTCGTCGACTAATTTCAGGCCAACCAGAACTCACTGGGGGTATTGCTATCTATGCACCGGTTTCCGGACAAATCGTACCCATTGAAAAAGTACCCGATGTGGTATTTGCCGAAAAAATAGTTGGCGATGGTATTGCCATCAATCCAGAAGGTGAATTTATACTCGCCCCTATTGACGGCACCATAGGTAAAATTTTTGAAACTAATCATGCATTTAGTATAGAGTCACCACAAGGATTAGAACTATTTGTTCATTTTGGCGTCGGCACTGTAGAACTTCGTGGTAATGGTTTTAAACGTCTTGCCGAGGAAGGGCAACAAGTTAAAGCCGGGGAGCCAATTTTGTCCTTTGATTTAGCCTTCTTACAGGGGCAAGTGGAAAGCCTGTTAACTCCTGTTGTACTTGCCAATATGGAAGACATTAAAGGGCTAGATAAATCCCCTCAAGGTCATGTCACAGCAGGAAAAGACATTATTTTCACGGTTCAGCTATCATAGACAACTGAGTCAATTAATAGCGTCGATACCAATCGACATGCGTGTTAGAAAAGCAGATATTGATTATCTGCTTTTTCTTTTGTGATATCTAATGGGTGAAATATCTTCAAACACGCGCCTTTATCTTGTTCAAGCTTAATCACAATGCCACAATGTTGTATCACACCCCAAAGCGCAGTAAATCATAAAGGGAGTATTCAGATTGAAGTTATATGGTATTAAAAATTGCGACACGGTTCGAAAAGCACGTAAATGGTTAGAAAAACATAATATTGACCACGAATTTCATGATTTTCGAGAGCAAGCTCTGACCCAGGAAAGTGTTGCTAAATGGTGCCAAATCTTAGGTTGGGAAACCGTATTTAACAAGCGAAGCACTAGCTTTAGAGGCTTGGATGAAGCTCAAAAGACGGATCTAACCGAACAAAAAGCCATAGCTTTAATGCTGGAACACCCTACCCTAATCAAACGTCCTGTCCTAGAAAGCCAGTCAAACGTGATGGTAGGTTTTAAAGATGCTGACTATCAAGCGTGGTTCAAAAAATGAGTAATGTTATTGATTTAGCAAAAGATTTAATCTCACGCGCCTCGGTAACGCCGCTCGATGAAGGTTGCCAACCTTTAATGGCTGATCACTTGAGTAAAATTGGGTTTAATATCGAGTCTATGGTATTTCACGATACCACTAACTTGTGGGCTCGCCGCGGTACTGAAGCCCCGGTTTTTTGTTTTGCAGGCCATACCGACGTTGTACCTACGGGTGATTTAAGTCGTTGGCATACACCGCCTTTTGACCCAACAATTATTGATGGCTATTTGCATGGCCGCGGTGCAGCCGATATGAAAGGCTCTTTGGCGGCAATGATAGTTGCAACCGAACGCTTTGTGGCAAAACATCCCAATCATAAAGGCTCGATAGCCTATTTGATCACCAGCGATGAAGAAGGCCCATTCATTAATGGCACGCCGAAAGTGATTGAAACTCTTGAAGCCCGGAATGAAAAAATCACTTGGGCATTAGTTGGCGAACCTTCATCAACCCATAAACTGGGTGATGTTGTAAAAAATGGTCGTAGAGGCAGCTTAACTGGCAACCTAACAGTGAAAGGAATTCAAGGCCACGTTGCCTACCCTCACTTAGCCGACAACCCTATTCATAAGGCTTCACCTGCATTAGCTGAATTGGCACAAATGCACTGGGATAACGGCAATGAATTTTTCCCGCCAACCAGTTTTCAAATTGCGAATATTAACGGTGGCACTGGTGCATCTAATGTGATCCCTGGCGATCTCAAAGTGATGTTTAATTTCAGATACTCCACCGAAGTGACAGCTGAAGAATTGATCCAGCGCGTACTCAGCTTATTAGACGCCCATGGCTTAGATTATGATATTGATTGGGTATTCAATGGCCTGCCATTTTTAACTGGCGATGGACCATTACTAGAAGCAACTAAGCAAAGTATTCGTGAAGTCACTGGTTATGATACCGATCCACAAACCTCAGGTGGCACCTCTGATGGACGCTTTATTGCCCCTACAGGTGCTCAGGTGATTGAATTAGGGCCTGTTAATGCGACCATCCACAAAATCAATGAGTGTGTCAGCACCGCAGATCTTGAATTACTGACACTCTGTTATGAGCGAATTTTGGAAAAACTTTTGTGCGACTAGGTACAAATAGCGACACCACGCCATCAACAATCATGCATCCAAATTTATATGGTTTGGATGCCTCTGCATTGATAGAGTTTGAATCTTTGCTATTGCAAAAGGATGCCGCTAGGGCATTTTCTGCCATGCGAACGTCAGCAAAAAATGCTGGCATTGAGATTGCCATCTGCTCTGCTTATCGTAGTTTTGATAAGCAATTATCTATTTGGAATGCCAAAGCATCAGGCAAACGTCAATTGCTCGATTTACAGCATCAACCAATTGATTTTAGCTCTTTATCATCTGAAGAAACTATCGACGCCATTTTACTTTGGTCTGCACTTCCAGGCGCATCTCGACATCATTGGGGCACAGATATCGATGTATATGACCCGAGTAATATCAACCGCGATAATTTACAATTAGTCGCAAAAGAATATCAAGCTGGTGGCCCCTGTCATGACTTATACCTGTGGTTACAGCAAAACGCAGCACAATTTGGTTTTTACTTTCCTTTTCAACATGGCAAAAGTGGTGTCAGCCCGGAGGAATGGCATTTAAGTTACTTTCCTATATCTAGGGGTTACACGAGCCTTTTTTCAGGGAGTGACTTAGCAAAAGTGCTGGATAACGCTGATTTTGAACTAAAGCTGTCTACGTTATCTCAACTTGATAAGCTGGTTAGCCATTACGTTAAATTTGTCGCTCCCCCCCCGTTTAACGACTAACGTTACAGGGGTTATTTTGTTTAAAAGTACTGCATTTTAAACAAGGCATGACAAATAGATGAAACGATAGCCAAATTAGAATACAAGCGTCTGCTGACGTCCATCGCCCTAGTTTTTGACTATATTTTTACTGGCGGCGAACAATTATCAAAGCCATCTTGATCAATTATTGAGTCTCACTATGTTATCGAATTCAAAACAAGCTTTAATCGAACAACAACCACTGCATTACACCGATCACGGTCAAGGTGATGTGGTTGTACTCCTGCATGGATTATTTGCTGACAGGCAGATTTGGCAGGCACAAGTGACACATTTAAGCCAGCATTATCGCTGTATTGCCATAGACTTGTGGGGGCATGGCGACAGTAAATTCATTCCAGCTAAAACAAGAAATTTAGTCGATGTGGCTAGCCATATAGCACAATTTTTAGCTGATATTGAGATAGCAGAATATCACATTATTGGACACGGCTGTGGCGCTGCTATTGCAGCGGAAATGGTGTTACTGCAACCATCGAAAGTGAAATCATTGGTCATGCTAAATGCATTTATCGGCTTTGAACCAGAAGTTAATTGCGTCAAGTATCAGCAATGGTTAGACGTAATGAACCAAACAAAAATCATCACAGAAGAGCTGGCCAACACTATCAGTACTTTGATGTTTGCTAAGGGAAAACCAGATCACAATCTGGTAAATCAATTCAGCCAACAATTAATCAAAATCGACAGTCAGCAAGTTCCTGTGTTAAGCCGTTTTGCTCATATGGCTATTTATAAACGCGACACCATGGAATTGGTTGAGCAATTCACTTTACCGACACTGGTTATCATCGGGGTGGAAAATCAACTTAGGACAGTATTAGAAAGTTACTTAATGAGTGATGATATTGATGGTGCCAGTTTACATCACCTTGCAGGTGCTGGGCATTTAGCCATGGTTGAACAACCCGCACAAATCAATACTCTATTGGAAAACTTTTATCAGCAGCAATAAGCAGCGACTTAAACTAGTGCCTTATTCGTAATGTGCATACGAATAAGGTTTTCCTACCTATTTAGATGAGTATTATCCTCACAGGGACAGCTTGGCGAAACAATAAAGCGCGATGTCGTTTAACCGTAAAACCAGTAACACACCGCAATGGCGGCAGTTATACCACCTAAGTCAGCTGCTAATCCGCATCCCAACGCATGGCGTCCATTTCGAATTCCTACAGAGCCAAAATAAACCGCCAAGACATAAAAAGTTGTTTCAGTACTGCCCTGAAAAATTGCCGCTAATCTACCCGCAAACGAGTCAACACCATGATGCTCCATGGTTTCTAACATCATGGCTCTAGCACCTGATCCGCTAAAAGGTTTCATTATCGCTGTTGGCATTGCATCAATAAAACGCGTGTCATACCCCATCCAAGATACAACCCCAGCTAACCCTTGTAGTACATAATCAAGCGCGCCAGAGGCTCTGAGTAAA
This sequence comes from Shewanella aestuarii, assembly GCF_014647215.1. Taxonomy (GTDB): domain Bacteria; phylum Pseudomonadota; class Gammaproteobacteria; order Enterobacterales; family Shewanellaceae; genus Shewanella; species Shewanella aestuarii. The sequence goes on along the minus strand of NZ_BMOT01000001.1, from coordinate 354,425 downwards.
CCAATGGCTAACAACATGGCTAATAGGTAAGGTATAAGTTTAATTGCCTGTTCAAATCCGCCTTTGGCGCCTTCAATAAACTCATCATAAATAGCCACTTTTTTTATGCCGGCCACAATGACAAAACAAAGGACTAGTAATAATAAAATACCATTACCTAACACGCTAGACACCTCGCCAATCGCTTCGGCGCTCAAGCTGAGCAAATAAAACATCGAGGCCATTAATAATGACAAAAGCAATGCGCCGTACCCAAGAATCACACTATTGAGTAAAGAAATACGTTGAACAATCGCCACGACAGTTAAACCAACCAATGTCGATGCACAGGTCGCAAGTAAGATGGGCAGGAATATTTCAGCTGGAGATGCCGAACCCTGCTGAGCGCGATATAAAAACACTGTCACAGGTACCAGTGTCACTGAAGAAGTATTGAGTACCAAAAACAGGATTTGTGCGTTAGTGGCAACGGTTTTGTCGGTATTTAAGCTTTGCAAGTCTTGCATCGCTTTTAACCCCAGTGGCGTTGCAGCATTATCTAACCCCAACATATTGGCGGTTAAATTCATACTGATACTGCCATATGCAGCATGGCCGCGGGGAACTTCTGGCATCAGTCGAGATAATAAAGGTTCGAAAAGTTTGGCAAATAACCCAACAACACCAGCTTTCTCGCCAACTTGCATTAATCCCATCCATAACGCTAAAACGCCAATTAAGCCTAGCGAGATTTCAGCCGCCAATTTTGCGCTGGCAAAAAGTGCGCTAACAGAATCGTTCAAGACTGTTATATTACCTGAGATCAACTGCAATAAGATGGCAATCGCCGCAGTGATAAAAAAGCCTAACCAAACTCGATTCAGCACACCCTGTCCTTTTTAATAATGGTTATGGGTTTGTCATCCCAATGCAACCTTGCGGCCACATTCCATGATATGATCCTGTTAATTATGCCACGAGAGTGAACAATGTCTGCATTATGGTTCAATTAAATCCAAATTTTATCAAACACATCACTAAAGAATTACCTGAACATCTTTGCCTAGATGAATTTATCGCCATTTGCGATAAACCACTGCGAAAATCTATACGGGTTAATACCTTAAAAATCAGCAGCGCTGACTTTATACAAATAATGCAGCCTAAAGGTTGGCAATTTGAACCTATCCCTTGGTGTAAGGATGGGTTTTGGATAAACCATGATGAACAACTACAGCCGGGTAATCTCATTGAACACATTCAGGGGCTATTTTACATTCAAGAAGCCAGCTCAATGTTACCACCTACTGCATTATTTGATGACATATCACAAACTGACATGATTTTAGATGTGGCTTCAGCTCCTGGTTCAAAAACCACCCAAATAGCGGCTTTAATGCAAAACCAAGGCTTATTAGTTGCCAATGAATATTCAGCAAGTCGAGTGAAGGTCTTGCATGCTAATGTGCTGCGCATGGGCGCCAGTAATGTAGCCCTGACCCACTTCGATGGCCGGGTATTTGGCGAATATTTATATGAAACCTTTGATGCCATTTTATTAGACGCCCCCTGCGGCGGTGAAGGCACAGTCAGAAAAGATCCTCATGCGCTAAAAAATTGGGATATTAGTGATGTGATGGCTATAGCTGATACCCAAAAGGATTTAATTGAATCGGCTTTTTTAGCATTAAAAACCGGTGGAACCTTAGTGTATTCAACCTGTACATTAAGTCAGTTAGAGAATCAGCAAATTTGTTATCACTTACAGCAAACCTATCCTGATGCGGTAGAGTTTTTGCCATTAAACGATTTATTCCCTAATGCACAAGTGGCTTGTACCCCTGAAGGTTTTTTACATGTCTGGCCACAAATATATGATAGTGAAGGTTTCTTTGTCGCTAAAATCAAAAAAACAGCCACTGTAGAGCGTATTAAAAAACAACCTAAATTACAGAAGAACTTTCCTTTTATACCTGCTACAGAAAAGCAACAGATGGCACTCACACAATACTTAACAGACAGTTTTAGTATTACACTGCCAATGGACACTTGTGTAATGCAACGTGATGATGAATTTTGGCTGTTTCCGAATAATTTCACTTCACTAATTGGCAAAATGCGTTTTCAGCGTATCGGTCTAAAACTGGCAGATGCAATGAAAAAAGGTTTTAAAGTCAAACACGAAGCTGTACAGGCTTTACTTGGTTCAACTGAAACAAACCCGCATTGTATTGAACTGTCAGCCCAGCAAGCACAACAATTTTTAATGGGACGTGACATTGAAACCACAAGTTTTAGTGTTGAAAATCAGCAATGGTTATCACAACATCCCCAGGGCGAAATGTTAGTCAGCCATCATCAAAGTGTTTTAGGTGTAGTAAAGCATTTAGGCCATAGACTAAAAAACAACCTTCCACGGGAATTGGTTAGAGATAATGTCACCATCATTGAATAATATAGCTTGAATGGATTTTCAATTAACTGATTTATCAGGGCCAGTTAGCCAATGAAATTTTTAACCAGAGTCGAGGTTAATTATCTAATAAATCGAGAGTTTGTCGCCGTAATGTTAATTGACTAAGAATATGTACAAAAATAACACTAATTTATTAGGCAAAGCTAAAAAACACTGTCTATAATTTGTACATATGTCCCTCCACTCTAGCGCACGGCTCTGCAAAGAGCCATTCCCCTAGGCTCAAAACAACTGGATCGTTTTGAGTCTTTTTTTTGGCTAAAAATTTAACAAATATGGTTGAAGTTAATCAAGCTATCGTACCGGTGAACTGTATTTACAATCGATTGATTACATACTGGCGTAGGTAATTATCGACCCACTAATTTGGCGGCATCTTTAAACAAGGCAAAGAAATTTTCGGATGTGTAATCAGCTAAATCCTGATATTTTTCACCGCGTAACTCAGCAACAAACTCTGCCACGTCTTTAACATAAGCGGGTTGGTTTTCTTGTCCTCGATGAGGAACAGGCGCAAGATAGGGTGAATCGGTTTCAACTAACAACCTGTCTTTAGGTACTTTACGAATTACGCTGCGTAAATCACCCGCATTTTTAAAGGTCACTATGCCTGACACTGAGATATAAAAACCGAGATCGATAGCCGCTTTTGCCATCTCCCATGTTTCTGTAAAGCAATGTAGCACTCCCGCCACTTTATCGGCTTGGCCATTTTTTAACATGGCAATCGTATCTTCTCTAGCATCACGGGTATGGACAATTAACGGTTTGTTCACTTCAACCGCTAGTGCAATCTGTTGCTCAAAGCATTGCTGCTGCAATTGCTTAGTTTCATCAGCATAAAAATAATCTAGACCAGTTTCACCAATGGCGACCACTTTAGGATCGGTTGCAAAGCGTCTGATTTGTGCAACATCTAAACCTTCTTTAACATCTAACGGATGAACACCGGATGATAAAAAGACATTATCAAACTGCGCAACTTTATCACGCATTAGCTCAAAACCTTGCTGGCGCACGTTGACACATAATAAATAATCGACTCCTTGAGCCTTAGCATTATTCATGATGATTTGCATTGCAGCATGATCTGGCGCCGCTTTTAAACGGTCAAGGTGACAGTGAGAGTCAATTAGCATAGTTAAAGAGATGATTTAAATAAATGGGATGCAGAGGATACCGAGCTACATGGTGCAGGTCAAATCACCTGATGATAATTCTTGGGCTAATAGCTTTTCGATATGATGTTTATGGCTTTCAGGATCGGTTTTAATTTTAATCCCAATACCTGCAGGGCGTCCACCGGATGCACCTATCGGATTGATCCACACAACCGAACCTTTAAATTCATTGACTTGACTTGTATTAGGTAAACGGTAGGCAATGGTGAGCTCTTGGCCTAAAAAATGACTTTCTGTGGTTGCCACAAATAAACCCGCCGGCTTAATAAACGGCATATAGGCACGATATAGCTGATGCAATGTATCGTAGTTAACCACCAAGTCGACCATAGTATCTTTTACTTCTCTAGTTATGAGTAATTCTGAAGCTGACTAAACTCAACAAGTATAATCGTTAAGTGAGTGCAAGCACATGCCTGAATTGTAATACATAATTTTGGCACAAGGCTTGAGTGTTTACATTAGCCATTGTAGTCAATTTATGACTCATGTGCATCACATCACCTGCTAATTCAATCACTCTTGACTGAATAAGAGGATTTAACTTATTACTTTTTAACACATATTGCCTCAAGTACAAATATAAAACCTTCAAGGCATCAATAATTTGTTGTTCTGATAATTTTAATAAACTGTTTTGCAGATGCCCCGACTGTAAACTTGCCGACCAATCCTGACGATAATCAAGTAACTGTTGATAGTGTTTAGATGCCAAACTCTGTGCTAATTTGATTGGTCCACCTACGACACCTAAACACCAGGTTACGTCATGGCGATTCCCCTGAGCATCAGCCTTGGGTAATAAGTTTTGCTGTGCCAGCCAGTCAATAATCTCGTTTCGAGTTGGTGTTATAAAGGCTATTTTTTGGCAACGGCTGGTGATTGTGGGTAATAGATTTGCCGGTGTATCTGTTTGTAATAGCAGTAATGTATTACTACCAGGCTCTTCTAAGGTTTTTAGCAACGCGTTTGCAGCAGCTATGTTCATCCGCTCGCTGTGTTCAATAACCGCAACCCGAGCGCCTGATTGCTGCGCTGTGTGGATCAAAGATTGGCAAAGCTCTCGGATTTGATCAACTTTAATTTGACTGCCATCACTGCGGATCCAATGTAAATCGGGATGGTTACCCGCTTTAAACAATAAACAAGCCTTACATTGACCGCAGGCACCGACAGGGGTTCTGTCTCCACACAATGCCATTTGTGCCATATCTGCAGCCAGTTGAATACCGCCTAATGCCACATCCACTGGAATTAACTGTGCATGACTATGTTCATTTCGGTAACAAAGTCGAGCAAACCGCTCAAATGGGGTCAATAGCCATGGTAATTGTGTCAGAGTGTAATCGGTCATTATCTTCCCAGAGGATAGCTAGGGCCTGTATACCTTTCAATAATACTTTTACAGCGAATGAGTGGCCATTTATACAAGACAGAGACTCTTCGATGCAGCTATGCTGCTGATGAGAGTCTTTTGGTTAATTGTGCACGGATATCTTGATGCACTTTTTCCATCGTTTGACTGGCATCAATCACAATGATCGAACTGTCTTGCGCGGCAAACTGGAGGAATGTTTCACGAGCACGTTCAAAAAACGCAATATGCTGCTTCTCAATTCTGTCCAGTGCACCACGCTGCGATGCGCGTTGCAAGCCTAAACTAGGTTCAATATCCAAATACAGTGTTAAGTCAGGTTTAAAGCCATGCAAACTGGCATCGCTAATGGCTTTAACTAAAGGCATCAGTCCTCTACCACCACCCTGATACGCAAGCGATGATAAATTATGACGATCCCCGAGTACCCATTGTCCTTTCGCTAATGCAGGTTTAATCACATTAGCAATTAATTGAGTACGCGCCGCATAAAATAGTAAGCATTCCGCTTCATCACATAAGGGATCATTGGGTTCAGCGATTTTAACTAAATCCCTGATTTTCTCTGCCAATGGCGTACCACCAGGTTCTCGAGTGCAAACAGGCTCATGGCCGACTGCTGCGGTAATGATACTATGGACTAAGTCGATAGCACTGGACTTACCCGCGCCCTCTAATCCTTCAATAACAATAAACTGTCCTGTTTGACTCATTTTCTGTTTCTCTGGTATTCATTAACTGCACGGTTATGCTCTTTATAAGTCGATGAAAAAATATGACTACCATCATTTTTTGACACAAAATATAAATAATTCACTTTAGCCGGATTTGCGGCTGCAAATAAAGACGCTTTGCTTGGGGCTGCAATAGGTGTCGGTGGTAACCCATCGATTCTATAAGTATTAAAGGCTGTTTTTTCTAATATATCTTTTTTAGTAATGTTGCCTTTATACCGGTCGCCCATTCCATAAATAATGGTTGGGTCAGTTTGTAAACGCATGCCTTTTTTTAATCGATTATTAAATACCGCGCTTACCCAGTTGCGCTCAGATTCCTGTGCGGTTTCTTTTTCAATAATTGAGGCAATAATCAATAACTCATAAGGAGAGTTTAATTTAAGATCAGGATCGCGTTGCTCCCAAGCTTGAGCTAAATGGGTTTGCATCATCTGATAACTGCGTTGCAGCATAGAAAATAAATCATCGTCAACGCGGTAATGGAAGGTTTCGGGGAAAAACTTGCCCTCAGGTAATCCTGAAGTATCGCCATTAGCCGCTAATACACGATTAAAAACATCATCTTCAAACGGCATATGCTCAAGGTTTTTCAATACTGGCAGCCATTCTTTAATGGTTTTACCTTCAATTAATGTTACCGAAAAAGCCACTTCCTGACCAAGTCTAACGCGATTCAAAAAATCAACCAGCTTGTCACCAGGCATCATTTGATACAAACCGGTTTTAATTTGCCCAAATTGAGGCTCAAGCTTAACGAGAAATCGTGTTTTCCAGCTGTCGGTAACAATCCCTTTTTCCTCTAGCTCTTGAGTGAGTTTGACTAAAGAAGTACCTGCACTAACCGTAATTTGTGTTGCTTCTGTGATGGCTAAAGGCTGTTTTTTGTATTCTAAAATATCTTTTGCATACCAATATCCCGCCAAACAAATAATGGTAAAAAATGGGATCAAGCTGGCTAATAGTCGCGTTTTTATTGTATTCATAGACATCTAAGTTAGGTGAATGATTATTATTGTTTATTTTTTCTAAGCGCTTTAGCTTAATGTCGTTTGCAACTTTTGTGCAACTGCAATTGTGTTAGCCCAAGGTTGATAGCTGTTTTTATCGACTTTTATAACATTGATAATGCCAAACAGACTATTAGTGAGCATGATTGAGTCGGCATCAACAATATCATTTAGACTTAAAGGCTGAATACGCACATCGACGCCATTACTCAACAAAGCCTCAATAACCGCTTCACGCATTACCCCACTGACACCGGCTTGATTTATCGCTGGAGTGAATACCTGTTCTGCTTTCACAATAAATATATTGGCCATTGAAGCTTCAATAACATTGTCTTGGGTATCGTAAACCAACCAGTCATTAAAGCCATCCGGAAGTTGCTGTGATTTTATCAACACCTGTTCTAAACGATTTAAATGCTTTATCCCTGCCAATAAGGGCTGTTGAGCTAATTTTATTTTTGAGGTCGCTAAAGCAACACCCTGCTTTTGCCAGGTTTGATAATGGATAGGGATTTCATGTACTGAGGTAATTTCTGTGATATTGGCTTGTTCCGGAGCCTGATAACCCCGTCCGCCGACGCCGCGGGTGAGTAATAACTTAATACAAGAGTTTGGGTACTGTTGTGCTAAATCTGATAAATGAGAAATTAAGGTCTCGGAAGGCCCCCAATTGATATGTAATCTCTCACAGCCTTGTGCCAATCTTGCTAAGTGTAACTTCAACAACATAATGCCAGATTGTGGGGCTGATTTTGGATAGGTACGCATGGTTGCAAATACGCCATCACCATAGGCTAAACCACGATCAAACGGGCTGACGTTTATTGTCGTTTGCTGATTAACCCATACTTGCGTCATTTTTCGTCCTGACTAATACGACTGGCGACAGCATCTTGCTGATCTTTGTATTTAGCAGTTTTTCTTTGATTATAAGGTCGAGCAACTGGACCACTTAGGCGCTCAAAGTTTAACGCACCAATTGTCATACCAGGGCGTAATGCAAGTGGCAGTTTCCCGCTGTTAAAAAACTCTAAAACAATTTTACCTTGCCAACCGGGATCTATTCGGTGTGCTGTTACATGCACCATTAAGCCTAAACGTGCTAATGATGAACGTCCATCCAACCAGCCAACGATATTCGCTGGCAAAGTAACAGTTTCAAGGGTAACCGCAAGCGCCAATTCCCCTGGATGCAGGAAGAAAGCATCCCCTTCGGCAATGGTAATTTTATCGCCCATGACGCGATCTAAGGCCGCTTGCATTTCTACGCTAGGGCCACTTAAATCAATAAAGGGGGCGGTATGATCTTGAAAAACTCGGAATTGATCACCAAGGCGAACATCAACACTGACACCAGATATAGCATCTACAGGTGGTCTAGGAGAAATAACTATCAGCCCTTCATCTAAACTTTGTTCGATTTCGATATCAGTTAGACGCATTGATGTAGCCTCTTTGATAATGAGTTAACGTTTATTTTGCTAACAAATGTTGAATTCGCGCTTTTAAAATATCGGTCGCAATTCGGTTTTTGCCACCACGTGGCACTATGATATCGGCATACTGTTTAGACGGCTCAATAAATTGCAAAAACATCGGCCTAACCGTCTTTTTATATTGAGAAATCACCGACTCCATTGTGCGACCACGTTCTGCGACATCACGGGTAAGACGACGTAAAAAACAGATATCCAGAGGCGTGTCCATAAATACACTGGCATCCATTAAATCACGCAGCTTAGGATCCGTTAACAGTAAAATACCTTCGAGAATAATCACTTTTTTTGGCGACATCTCAACGGTTTCAGACATACGAGTGTGCTCGGTATAGCTGTAACGTGGAATATCAACGGCCTGCCCCTGTTTAAGTAACTCTAGATGGCTGGCAAGTAATTTATGATCTAGCGCCTTAGGATGGTCATAATTGGTTTGCACTCGCTCTTCCATGGTCAAATGAGATTGATCACGGTAATAAGCATCTTCGTTTATCACGCCAATTTGGTTAGTGCCTAAATCGCGGCAAAGTTCTTGAAAAATGGTATTAGCAATTAAACTTTTACCTGACGCCGACGCACCGGCGATACCAATAATGACACACTGTTGAGAATTCATATAAGCTTACTCGTCGTCCGATATACTGATTGAAACGGTTGATTTAACTTGTTGGAGCGCTAGTTGCGCACCTAATTTACGGGCAATTTCACGGTAGATGCCCGACACTTCCGAATCAGGCTCTTTGACAACGCTAGGCGCGCCATTGTCCATTGACTCACGAATATTGATATTTAGCGGTAATGCACCTAATAAAGGTACATTATAACGTTCGGCAATTTTACTGCCCCCGTGCGTACCAAACGGGTGTTCTTTATGGCCACATTCAGGACATAAATGGAAACTCATGTTTTCAACAATCCCTAACACAGGAATTTGCACTTTATTGAACATGGTAATGCCTTTTTGGGCATCGGCTAAAGCAATATCTTGCGGCGTGGTCACAATCACAGCGCCACTGACAGGAAACTTTTGTGACAATGTAAGCTGAATATCTCCGGTTCCAGGAGGCATATCAATGATCAAATAGTCTAATTCAGGCCATTGGGTCTCATTGAGTAATTGAACCAGTGCGCCTGCCGCCATTGGGCCACGCCACACTGCAGCTTCGCCATCACCCAACATGAATCCAATTGATTGCGCTGATATACCATGAGCCGAAGCCGCGGTCATCATCTTACCGTCTGGAGATTGTGGTCTAAAATGCGGAATACCCAGCATCAATGGGATTGATGGGCCATAAATATCGGCATCTAAAATCCCGACTTCTGCCCCTTCCGCTTTAAGCGCTAATGCTAAATTTACCGCGGTAGTCGATTTACCAACGCCGCCTTTACCAGAAGCAATCGCAATAACCTGCTTAACATTGGCAATAGGCGAAACCGAGGTTATAGCTGAATATACTCTTGGTTGAAAATCGATTTCACATTCGACTTCATCAATTGCATCTAAAACCGCTAGCTTGTTAGTAATCGCCATTACCGTATCGCGGTATTGAGTCATACAAGGATATGGATAAACCAACCCAAGTAGAAGCCTTTTGCCTTCAATGGCTAACTTAACCACACAACCTGCAGTAACTAAACCTTGCTTTAAATAAGGATCTTGATGGGCATCTAAAATAGCTAACACTGGGGTTAATAATTGCGCATCAAGTTGATAATCAGGATAGGAAATAGACAAAAGCATGACTCCCGTTGACAAATTTGTGCAAGTGTATCAGAACTTCACAAAAATTTAGTGACTAATTGGGATATTTTCATGCATGTTTTGGTGAAAATATTGCTTTTTTCAGTTAGTATCTGGGCAATATTTTTAGCGAAATTCGATGTTGAGAAAAAATGACCCAATCACAGCGTAAAATACTGGTTACCAGTGCCCTTCCTTATGCCAATGGTCCTATCCATTTAGGCCACATGCTTGAATACATTCAAACTGATATCTGGTCTCGCTATCAAAAGCTGCGCGGTCATGAGTGTCACTATATTTGTGCCGACGATGCCCACGGCACACCTATCATGTTAAAAGCACAGCAACTGGGTATTGCCCCAGAAGAAATGATTGCTCAAGTTCAAAAAGAACATGAACAAGACTTTGCTGACTTTAATATTCAATTTGATAATTTTCACAGCACACATAGCCCTGAAAACCGCGAGCTAGCAAGCGACATTTACCTTAAGTTGCGTGAGGGTGGGTTTATTAAGTCAAAAACGATTTCTCAGTTATTTGACCCTGAAAAATCGATGTTTTTACCTGACAGATTTGTCAAAGGTACTTGCCCTAAATGTAAGTCTGAAGAACAGTATGGCGACAACTGTGATAGCTGCGGCGCAACCTACAGCCCAACGGATTTAATCAATCCTAAGTCAGCGGTATCAGGTGCCACGCCAATTATGAAAGACAGTGAGCACTTTTTCTTCGACTTGCCAGCATTTGAAGGCATGTTACAAGAATGGATAAACTCTGGCTCGCTTCAGCAAGAAATGGCAAACAAACTCAGTGAATGGTTTGAGCAAGGCCTACAACAGTGGGATATTTCACGTGATGCGCCGTATTTCGGTTTCGAAATCCCTGATGCACCAGGCAAGTATTTTTACGTTTGGTTAGATGCACCTATTGGCTATATGGGTTCATTCAAAAACTTCTGTGATAAAAATCCTAATATCAATTTTGATGAATTTTGGGCAAAAGATTCTACTGCTGAGGTTTATCACTTCATCGGTAAAGACATTGTTTACTTCCACAGTCTATTCTGGCCAGCAATGTTACATGGCGCAAATTACCGTAAGCCAACCAGTGTGTATGCACATGGCTATGTCACAGTTAACGGCGCTAAAATGTCTAAATCAAAAGGCACCTTTATCAAGGCGCGTACTTATTTAGATAACTTAGACCCTGAATTTTTACGTTACTACTACGCAGCAAAACTCAGTAGCCGTATTGACGATTTGGATTTAAATCTTGAGGATTTTGCACAACGTGTCAACTCAGATCTAGTTGGCAAGTTAGTTAACTTAGCCTCTCGCACAGCAGGTTTTATTAGCAAACGTTTTGATGGCAAATTGGCAAAAATTGCCGACAACAGCCTAGCTGAAACTTTCTTAGCCAAACAAGATCAAATTGCAGAGTTTTACGAAACCCGTGAATACGGCAAAGCCATGCGTGAAATTATGGCGCTTGCCGATATCGCTAACGGTTTTGTTGCAGATCAAGCGCCTTGGCAACTTATCAAGCAAGAAGATCAACAAGTGCAAGCACATCAAGTGTGTTCTATTGCGTTGAATCTATTCCGTATTCTTGTGACTTATTTGAAGCCTGTGCTACCTCGTTTAAGTCAGGATGTGGAAGCGTTCTTGCAAATAGAGCTGACCTGGAACAGCTTAAACATGGACATGACTGGCCATGAAATCGTGCCATTCAAAGCCATGATGCAGCGTGTGGATCTTGATAAAGTCGCCGCTATGGTTGATGCCTCTAAAGACAACTTGCAAGTCACTCAAACGCCAGTTGACACAAACAGCAAGAAAGCTGATAAATCGGATGTTAGAACCACTAGTGGCAATCCGTTACAAGATGATCCAATCAGTGACACGATTGAATTTGACGACTTTGCAAAATTAGACCTTCGGATTGCACGTATCGCGAAAGCTGAGCATGTGCCTGAAGCTGACAAACTGTTAAAATTAGAGTTAGACCTTGGCGGCGAAACTAAACAAGTCTTTGCTGGTATCAAATCAGCTTACTCACCTGAAGATTTAGTCGGTAAGTTAACGGTAATGGTTGCCAACCTTGCGCCACGTAAAATGCGTTTTGGTATGTCTGAAGGCATGGTATTAGCCGCAGGTCCCGGTGGTAAAGATCTTTGGATCCTAGAGCCACATGAAGGAGCTCAACCTGGTATGCGAGTAAAATAACCGTCACCAGACACGATAGCTAAAACACAAAAAAGGCTGTAATCAAATGATTTCAGCCTTTTTATTTATGCTAACAAGAGTAAAAATTGCTCTGGTAACTCAGTTTCATAAATGCTGATTTATCAAACCATTAAAACAGTTAACTTTACTAGCTGTCCGTCTATTCTGTCGGTGCTAAAGGAATTGCACGGTTTTCAAGTAACACAGGAATGCCGTCATTAATAGGGTAAGCAATTTTATCAAACTTACAAATCAACTGTTGTGCTTCCTTGTCAAAATCCAGTTTACCTTTGCACACAGGACACGCGACAATATCAAGTAACTTTTTATCAAAAGCCATTTAACTTTCCTTCTTAAGTTGGATAACTTGAGTCATTCGACTCATAAACTGGGTATCAAATTCTGGGTTTAGCTTCGCATTTACGGGCAAATACCACCAGTTCGGTAATGCAAAATCGCGACATTTAACCGCATCTTTTTCTGTCATCAGTAAAGGGGTTTGCTCAGAAAGCCTAATTAACTGTTGCTTGTCGTAGGCTTGATGATCGGCAAAGGCTACCACTTGTTCAAGTTGATATCCCTGCTCAACTAAACTGTCAAAAAAACGTTGTGGATTACCAATCCCAGCCATTGCGGTTATCGGTGCTTGTTGCAAAGTTAATTGGGGATCTGTTGCAGTTTGGTGTAAGGCACTATTTAAAGACTGAACCTGACAAACCGTCGCTGGTATTAGCTGCATGAGGTGTTCTGTTAAGTCGTCAGAATTAGCCGTAACCTCTGGGCCACCATTATTGATGATCCAATCTATCGAATTTAATCGCCATAGCCCTTCTCTTAGAGGGCCTGCAGGCAATAAACACTGATTACCGTATCGACGTCCACCATCAACTAACGCAATTTCGATATCGCGGCCTAGGGCATAATGCTGTAACCCATCATCACAAATGATTACATCGACATCAAAATCCGCTAACAGTTTTTTGGCCGCTAACACCCGTTGACTGCCAACCACCATAGGTACATGGGTACGACTAACAATCATTAACGGCTCGTCGCCAACGTCAGTCGCTAAACTTAATGGCGTGACACTGGCTACACCTTTAGTCTTGCCACCATATCCGCGACTAACAACCCCAGGTTTCAAGCCATTAGCCCGTAATAGGTTAATCAAATAAATTACCGTTGGGGTTTTACCACTCCCCCCTGCAGTAATATTACCTACAACCACAACAGGCACTGGCAAAGTATGAGTCGGCTTGATCCCCAGCCTAAATAAGGTGCGCCTGATAAAACTTATCAGTCCAAAAATCCCTGATAAAGGTAGCAAAAACCATTTTGCCCAGTGACCATGATACCAAACTTGGTTAATCCAGTTTTGCATTAGCTGCCAAACTGCATCTGATACAAGTTAGCGTATACGCCATCTTGAGTGATTAAGTCTTTATGCACGCCGCGCTCAATCACCTTACCTTGGTCTATGACTAAGATCTCATCGGCTGATTCAATCGTTGATAGACGATGGGCAATAACCACAGAAGTACGATTATGACGTAAGTTATCTAAGCCTTTTTGAATCGCTTTTTCCGATTCGGTATCTAATGCCGACGTGGCTTCATCTAGAATAAGCACGGGCGCGTCACGTAGCATGGCACGAGCAATCGCGATACGCTGACGTTGTCCGCCTGATAATAACACGCCGTTTTCACCCACTTGAGTATCAAGCCCATCAGGAAGAGTGTTAATAAACTCCATGGCATAGGCTAGTTCGGCGGCATTGATGATTTGTTCTCGTGTGACCTCTCCTGGATAGGCGTAGGCAATATTATTGGCAATGGTATCGTTAAATAACGTCACCTGCTGTGACACCAATGCCACCTGATTACGTAGATTTTTTAACTGATAATCATAAATGCTAGTGCCATCAAGTAAAATATCACCGTTTGATAATCCACCGTAAAAGCGGGTAATCAAATTAGCGATAGTCGATTTACCAGAACCTGAGCGTCCGACTAAAGCGACGGTTTTACCCGGTTTAACATCAAACTCGATCAGATTTAAGGCTTTCTTTTCCTGTTCAGGATAGCTAAAACTCACACCGTTAAATTGTAAATGACCTTGCACACGCTCGACTTCATGGGTGCCAGTATCAGATTCTGCTGGCGTGTCGAGTAATTCAAACACAGTTGTACAAGCTGCAATGCCGCGTTGGAATTCGGCATTGACTCTAGTTAAGTTTTTAATCGGTTGCAGCATCGCCATCATGGCACCCAAAATAGCGGTAAAGGTACCCGCTGTGAGATCCGTTTGCATGCTCTCCCAACTTGCTGCGTACAATACAAAAGCCAGCGCGAATGATCCAATAATCATAATGACCGGCTGGCTAACCGATTGTGCCACCGCCAATTTCATATTTTGATGACGGTTTTTATCGTTTACTTCAAAAAAACGTGCCATTTCAGTTTTTTGGCCGCCAAATGACAAGACGTTTTTATGGCCTTTAATCATTTGCTCTGTGGTCGCAGTCACTCCGCCCATCGCGGATTGAATTTGTTTTGAAACTTTACGAAAGCGTTTACTGACAATACTGATGACAATGCCCATCAAAGGACCAATCACTAAAATACACAGTGATAATTTCCATGAGTAGAAAAACATGATCGCCAACATACCTACCACTGTCATAGAATCACGCACAATTGAAATCAATGCACTGCCTGAGGCTCTGGCGATTTGCTCGGTATCAAAAGTCACTCGAGAAATTAAATTACCGCTATTTTCGCGATCAATATAGCTAACAGGTAAACGTAAATAGTGTTCAAACACCTGCTGACGCATATCCATAATAAGCTGCGCGCTCATATAAGAGACGCAGTAGGTAGACACAAAGTTGGCAATCCCTCTCAAGGTAAACATACCTACCACTACAAAAGGCGCCATCATCATGATGTCTGTATTGGCATTAAAGCCGCCATGTGTTGGCAATTCAACACCTGCGACGCTAGGCGCGGCACCAAAACCTTGATCGATAAATGGCTTAATAAAGGCAATAAACGCGGCGTCGACTGCGCCATAGGTAAGTAAACCCAACACAGCCATAATAAACATAGCTTTCATGGGTAAAACATAAATCATTAAGCGTTTAAAAACGCTCCACATTTCATTATCTGAGTGCGACGACATCAATATCATTCTTTGCTGACAAACATGGATAGCATTCTACTCTGCTTTAACTATCTGGCCAAATCTAAACAATCGGTTATACCAAAAAGGGGCCATATCATGTCGATAAGTGCTTATTTGGTAATCAGTTGCTGTAAATTTTATGCTTATTTGACCTTGTTCGCCGCTAACTAAAGTGGTGATATCACGATCTAGATAGCGGGAGATAACATCTTGCTTGGGGAAACCATATTGATTATTAAAACCAGCATTAAAAATGGCTAACTGAGGCGATACGGCATCAATAAATGCCGAGGAAGAAGAAGTACGACTACCATGATGGGGGACAAACAAAATGTCGGCTGCAAGCTTTTGCTGATTTTCCAATAAGCTTTGCTCTCTTAGCGCTTCTATATCGCCTGTGAGCAGCACCTTTATTGCAGCATTGCTATTTTTCTGGTTAAAATTAGCAGTCTGATAAATGGCCAACATCATCACACAAGAACGATTATTGTCTTTACTGGACTGTAAATGATCCGCCAAAGTCGTGATTGCGACGCTCCCCCATTGCCGAACACCAGGCTGACAATCACTGACGTTGGCCGTTTGATGTGCTTGAGTTCGCTCAAGTAACGTCTGCGCTTTATCTGCAATGACTTCAGCATCTGGATAGGCCGTTATTAAGGTATTTAAACCGCCGCTATGATCGTTATCATGATGACTGATAACGATATAATCAACTTGGGTGATCCCCCTTGTTTTTAAAAAAGGCACTATTGCCCGCTCAGCATAACTGAAATCCCCAAATGCAGCCCCGCTATCGTATATCAGCGCCCTTTCACCTTGCTGCAACACAATTGCCGTCCCCTGGGCCACATCTAAAGTATGTAAACTGATGTCATAACTTTGGTTATCAATAAAAGTCCCACGGGTGTCTATCTGCGTATTTTGAGTAAATTCCCCCATATCAGCTGCCGTGAATGAATTCAGCACCAGCTGCAGCATTGGAATATTCATGACTAAGGTCAATAGGCAAAGAATAAAACCATTTTGACTCAGTCCGCTCTGCCGCTTACTGATACTTTGACCCACACGATAGCCAGAATTAAAAATGGACCAACGACATGTCAGTAATAACCCAAAACCAATTAGGCTACATAGACTTGCTGCAATCCAGGCTTCATTGACATCAAGCAGACTACTTGGAAAATATTCAGACTGGTGAAGTAATGCGGTAAATGGCGCTAATAAGTGATCTACCAAAGCAAAAATCCAACTATTGAAAGGCAATTCAACCACAATATTTGTACCGAATAGATGACTAAAAGCTTGCCACACTGACCAAACAACAAAGCTTAGCAAGGCTATTGGTATCACGAAAAAACTGAACCAAGGCACCACCAGCAAGTTTATCCAAACACTGTGGATAGACACTGTGCCAAATAATAAAGCTTGCAAAACACCGAGCCCTATCGCTAATCGCCATTGAACTGACCACAATGCCAAGCAATAACCCAACAATTTTTGCATTAGATTAGCCCCAAATGTCATGGCTGACTTCGTCATTGGCGCTTGGTGCTGATGCTGGTGCTGGTGCTGGTGCTGGTGCTGGTGCTGGTGCTGGTGCTGGTGCTGGTGCTGGTGCTGGTCAGTGAAACGCAAAATAATCCCTAAGGCGACAAATGACAGCCAAAAACCTGCACTTAACATAGAAAAGGGATCAAATAGTAATACGCCTGCCAGCGCGTACATTAATCGTTGCCACAAAGAATGATGCTGTTTCAGTAAACTAAGCAATACCAATAAAACCAGCATGATTAATGCTCTTTGTGTTGATACTGAAAAACCTGCTAAATAAGCATAACCCCATGCCATTGATGTGGCGATGGTCAGTGAGGCATATAAAGGAAATAATCCGAACTGGCAGTGAATTTTCGATAATAAAAACTGCCCAAATCGAAAACGAGTTAAGACTCCAAAACAACCAATAAAAACCAGGCCAAATACCACTGATAAATGCAAGCCGGAAATAGCGATTAAATGCCCAGTACCCGTTTGCCTTAATTGCTGCCAGCGCACGTCTGATATCTGACTTTTATCGCCAAACAATAAAGCCAGTAATAAGTCACCATTTTTTAATTGGGGAGCGACTAACGCAAACGACGATAACCACTCTTGCCTTATTGATGGCTTAAAAGAGATTAAACTCGCCTGCTTTACCTGTCCCTTGGCCACAATATGACGATGAATATAGAAACGCTGCTGATTAAACCCACCTTGATTGGCAATACTGGTAATTGGCTTCAAGCGTGTGTTTTCAAATTGCCAAACTTGACCTACAGTAATTAAAGGGGGGTTCTGCCAGGTCAGGCGATATAATCTGTCCCTTGGTATCCCTTTTACGCCATCAGATAGATTAATATTGGTTAATTTTGGCTCAATTACACGTACATCCAAACTTATCCAGTCGCGGTCACCATTAACTAGTGATACTATCTCACCGGTAAATGTAACCTTGTTTTGAAGTGTGAACCTTGGTTGAAAGTCTAACGAATAGAAATAGATGCTTATCCAAAACACGGCAAAAGCAGCACCACTATACAGCGGTGCTTTTTTCAGGAAAATGAAAGCCAACAGCAGTATTAAGGCCAAACTCCACATAGGTGGCATAACTGGCCAAAGTAATGCGCTAAGGCTACTGATGCAAAAGCCGAAAACAAATCGATTCATAAGATATTAGTAAAGACAGTAATCAACTAAGATGCCAAAAAAATTCATACAAAAATTTATGCCTGATCCTAAAACACTGCAAAAGCATAAATATTTGCGTGTGTTCGGCAAACTATTAGATAAGCCTAACCTGTGGGTATTGAATCGAAAGTCTGCCCCTGGGGCGTTTGCTGTAGGGCTTTTTGTCGGTTGGATGCCTATGCCATTTCAAATGGTTGCAGCGGCAGGCTTAGCAATCATGTTCAACGTTAACATTCCGGTAGCGGTTGCCTTAGTGTGGATCACCAATCCTGTCACCATGCCTTTTATGTTCTACGTCGCTTATTTATTGGGTTCTAAGTTACTGGGCCTAGAAAGTCAGCATTTTGAATTTGAAGCCAGTTGGCAATGGCTTGAAGCATCCCTGTCGACAATTGGCCCACCATTTTTACTGGGATGTTTTGTATTAGGCATCGTCTGTGCTTCTGTCGGTTATTTGGTTATTAATAGTTTATGGAAATATTCAATTCTATTTAAATGGCAAAAAAGAAAATAGATAACCCCTCAGATCTAATTGACTAAAACGTCATCGGTTAAGTGCAATTACGGTCTGATTGAAACCACAGTTCAAAAATCACCTCAACTTTCATCCCCAACATTAACCGGTAAGGTATTGATGTAGCTGAATGCTTATTTATGCTGACGGTTTACGGTGTTTTTTATTCGGTAAAACCACCAAAACACTAGATGCAGAAACAACAAGCCACTAAAAGCCACACAGAAAAATAGTAACGCTATCGATTCAACGGTTTTGGGGTGTTCAGCGAAAAACCACCACCAAAGCGGCCAGCCGATCACTGATAAAAGGCTAAGTTGTGCCATGCAGCGATAGCAACGACCAAGCTTTTGGATAAAAATTGACTCATCACATTGATGACAGGACATGAAGTGCTCTAGTTAGGTTTTCTGAACAGTTTAAATTCACTGGCTAGCATTGCGTATTGGTATTCATCACACCACTCCCTTAAACATTGTATGTTGAATAAAATGTCCTTCACGGCGAAATCCGACTTTCTCAAGCAGACCAATGCTGGCTATATTTAAGCAATCGGTAATGGCCAGCACTCTATACCAAGCGATGTGTGTGCAACACAGGTGACGATAGTTGAGCATTAGTGGTCATCACCGTATTGCCTTATTTAAGAACCCAATTTATCGACCGGCGAGTGCTGCTGCAGGTGCTATTTTTGTTGCTTTCCAAGCTGGATAAATCGTTGCAATTAAACTCATCACTAAGCCCAATACAACCACAAAAATCACATCATGAATTTGTAGCTGTGATGGTAAAAAATCAATAAAATAAATATCTGAATCTAATAACTGAATACCAAAAATAGATTCAATACCTTTAGCAATACTGCTCAATTTAAGTGCAACTACAACCCCAATTGCCCCGCCTAAACTGCAACCTAACAAGCCATTTAATCCGCCCTGCATAATAAATATGGTCATGATGGCAGAGCGCTTTAATCCCATTGTCATTAAAATCGCAATTTCAGAAGCCTTATCGCGTACCGCCATCACCAAAGTAGAAACAATATTAAAGCAGGCCACTGCGATCACTAACGCTAACACTAGATACATCACCATTCTGACAAGTTGAATATCCTGATATAAATGGCCTTGCGAACGTGTCCAATCATTTAGATAGAGATATTGCTCTTGGGCATAGCCTAAATCACGGGTAATACCTGGCGCATTAAACACATTATCCACTTGCAAGCGCACTCCACTAACGCCAGTGCCTAGATTTAGTAAATCACTTAAATATTTAAGTGGGACATAGGCTTGAGACGCTTCAATTTCACCGCCCAAATCATACACACCGCTGACGGTAAATCGATGGCTTTTAGCTGCGCTCAAGCGATTGTTGTTAGCATCTGGTGTATACATTGCCAAGGTATCACCCACCTTTAATTGCAGTTTATCTAATAAACTACGTCCCAAAACGATATGATTGTCATTACCTTGCAAAGATTGCCAAGCACTGTCATCCATATACTGGGCAATATGCGACACTTGCTGTTCATATTCAGTGTCGATACCGTTTACCACAATACCTTGAAAGCCACCGGGTTTCTGCACCAAACCTTGTAAACGCACAAAAGGCGCAACCCCTGTGATCTGAGGAATTTGTTTAGCGGTTTCAGCAATAGCTAACCAATCATGAATAGGTTCGTTCACTCCAACGAGTTCACCGTGAGAAATCACCCCAAGTAAACGATTTTGCAGTTCTTTTTCAAAGCCATTCATTGCCGACAATACAATGATAAGCACTGCGACACCCAGTGCAATACCTGCAGTCGAGGCAAATGAAATAAAGCCGATAAAGCCATTGTTTTGTCTAGCGCGATAAAAACGCCAACCGATTAAAAACGGTAACCATTTACTCATTAATGTTACCTGCTGACACCTGTAACACACCGTCTTTCATGGTTAATTGGCGGTCCATTTTTGCTGCTAGTTTGTGATCATGGGTTACCACAACAAAAGCCGTACCAAACTGCTGGGCTAATTCACGGATCAATTGATAAACCGTTTCACCACTGTTGGCGTCTAAGTTACCCGTAGGTTCATCAGCCAACACCAACTTTGGTTGATTGATTAAGGCTCTGGCAATAGCAACGCGTTGTCTTTCACCGCCCGATAACTGCGCAGGAATATGTTGCAATCTGTGCCCAAGCCCAACACGTTCGAGCAAGACTTTGGCGTTTTGCAAAGATTGCTGCTTATCCTTACCTTGAATAAAAGCTGGCATCGCCACATTTTCAATTGCACTGAACTCAGGCAAAAGATGGTGGAATTGATAAATAAAACCTAAGTCTTCATTTCTCAATTTGGCTTGCTTTGCCGCTGATAGTTGGTAAATGTCAGCACCATCGAGTAACACCTGACCATCGCTTGGAGTATCTAAGGTGCCCATTAAATGCAGTAAGGTACTTTTACCTGAACCCGAACTGCCCACAATGGCTAACTGCTCGCCTTTATATACTTCAAGATTGACATCTTTGAGTACCTGGGTAGTCACTTCGCCATCGTGATAATGTTTACTGACATGATTAACTTGCAGTAATACTTGTTTAGTTTGGGTCATTAT
The DNA here is from genome assembly GCF_014647215.1 of Shewanella aestuarii. Classification (GTDB taxonomy): domain Bacteria; phylum Pseudomonadota; class Gammaproteobacteria; order Enterobacterales; family Shewanellaceae; genus Shewanella; species Shewanella aestuarii. The sequence goes on along the minus strand of NZ_BMOT01000001.1, from coordinate 333,177 downwards.
TCGTATCTCAATGCAGTAGCAGGTTGAACTTTAGCGGCACGTAACGCTGGATAAATAGTGGCAATCAGGGTAATGAATAAAGTGCCAACCACAATCACTGTCAATTGTGCCAGTGATAATTGCACCGGAAGCGTTTGACCTGCGCCAAGAATAGATATGCCTAATGTGGTTAAAATCTCATTCAAATTAAGGGTAAGCACAATGCCGGTTAAGGTGCCTATCACTAAGCCTAAAACGGCATTCAGTGATCCCTGCACGATAAAGATATTCATCACCGCAGCAGTGGTAAGCCCCTGGGTTTTTAATACGGCAACGTCAGTGGTTTTATCCACTACCATCATCACCAAAGCCGAGACAATATTAAAAGCCGCAACCGCAACTATTAAACTCAACATTAACGACATCATATTCTTTTCCATTTTCACGGCGGCAAATAGATGGCCGAAGTCGTCACGCCAATCACGGCTAGCAACTTTAATACCTTGCTGGTTTAAGGTATCTGTGATTAACGGTGTGATGCTGGCAACATTAAAAGGATCGTTTAAGTAAACCCTTAATTCCGAGATCACGTTGGGGTTTTGGCGCATTAAGCGGCGCGCATCTTGATAATGCACATAAGCCACCGAGGCATCGACCTGCGCGCCCATTTCAAACACGCCTGCTACTTTAAACTTACGTTGGCTCGGCACTGGCCCAAGGGGGGAATAAACCACGCCATCACCGCTTAAAATACGAATTTCATCGTCGGGTTTTACGCCTAATTTCCTCGCCAGCTCACTGCCTAACACAATGGCATAACTGCCTGGCGTAAGCGCATCAAACGCGCTTGAGTAAGTATGAGAAATAATACTGGATAACCCCTGTTCAAGTTCAGGGAATACCCCTAACACTTGAGCGGCGGCAATATTTGAACTGGATTGCAACATACCTTGAGTGGTCGCACTCGGTACAATACCCATGATGTCATGTTGTAAACGCGTATCTTGCTTAACGGATAAAACACTTGCTTGCCAGTCGTCAAAACCAGCGTCATTAATAAGCGTAAGTTGTGGCACAGCACCTAAAATACGGTTTTTAAGTTGGCCTTCAAGACCATTCATCACAGAACTAACAACAATCAACGCCGCCACGCCTAAAAAAATGCCCGACACAGCAAACAGAGTAATAAATGAAGCAAAGGCATTGGCTTTACGTGCGCGCCAATAGCGATACCCCACAAAAAAAGAAAATCCAAAATTCATATAAAATTTGTCATCCACTGCCGTATTTCGGGCGTATATTGGTTATATCTGAGTCAAAAACTAGGCTAAAACTCACGTTAAAAGCTTATGACTTGCTAAACCATCAAGTTGGGCACGATAATAGGGGTATTAGTTTGATAAATAAAGAGGCAAACCTTGATAAACGATAGCAATTCTTATTTTAGCGTGCCTCACGAGTTTAATGTTTATCTTAATGCTTGGGATAATCAACGCCCGATACCTGACGATAACCAATTGCGGCAAATGCAATCCACGGGCTTGAAACTCTTGTCTGAAGTCAAAGCGCTTGAAGCTAACTGCTTAATGCAATTACGCCAGCTAGACAGCGAAACAAAATCCATTGTCGAATTTTTAAAACTTCAATCGCGTAAAGTGGACTTAGTGTTACAGCACGTGTTAGAAAAAGAAACCCAAACGGGTCAACAATATCAAGGGCTTCAATTTGGTGGCAGTGGTTTAAGTATTCAATCGACTACCCCAATTGCAGTGGGATCTCTTTTTAGCTGCCACATTTATCTTCACGCTGAGGTGGTTGCTGTGCTGTGCATTTGTAAAGTCACCGCCGCTAAACAGGTCAATCTAGAAGCCCAAGCGCTTGACGTAACAGCAGCCTCACCGTCATGGCATATCGAACTCACCTACACCCAGATTTTAGATGAAGATATCGAGCAATTAGTGAAAGCCAGCTTAAATGTACAACAAAAAATGCTCAAACTGCGCAAGCAGCAACGTAATGACAATCTGTAAGTTCTCTTAATACAAGTTAATCAATTTCATGAAGCAATTTAGTGTAACAGCCCCGCCAAGTGTCAAAAAAGGCCAACATCAGCAAATTTTATCTACGCTAGGCGGAGTCTCCCAAGCGCTGACAGTGGCAAACTTAATTAACCAACATTCAGGCACCAGTCTGGTCGTTACCCACGACACACCAAGTGCGCTAGCATTAGAAGCAGAATTAAGTTATTTACTGGCAAATTCTACGGTCAATGTGTGTTTATTCCCCGATCGTGAAACCTTGCCGTATGACAGTTTTTCGCCCCATCAGGATCTGATTTCGCAGCGTCTTGAGTCATTAGCGCAAATCAGCCAAAGCAGCCACAACGTGGTCATTGTGCCGGTTAACACATTGATGGTGCGTTTGCCACCCAAGGCTTTTTTAACCGCCAACGTCATGATTTTGAAAAAAGGCGATATTTATAGTCTTGATCAAGTACGTCAGCATCTTACCGACACGGGCTACCATATTGTTGATCAAGTGTACGAACATGGTGAGTTCGCAATCCGTGGTTCAATTATTGATATTTTCCCAACAGGATCAAAACAACCGTTACGAATTGAGTTATTCGATGACGAGGTTGAATCAATTCGCTTTTTTGATGTTGATACCCAGCGCTCAGGCATGGCACTTGAACACATTCGCATGTTACCAGCCAAAGAGTTTCCAACAGACAGCGCCGCGATTGAAGGATTTAGATTACGCTATCGTCGCCGTTTTGAAGTGATATCAAAAGAGGCTGAGTCTGTTTATCAACTGGTTAGCCGTAATCTCATGCCCGCAGGTATTGAAAACTATTTGCCATTATTTTTTGATGACAGTGCCTCATTATTTGATTATTTACCCCAGCAAAGCCAACTTATTACCTTAGGTGATATTGAGAAAGCCTGCGAACAACACTTAAATGAAATACATAGCCGTTATGAAGATCGCCGCGTCGATCCACTCCGGCCGTTACTCGAACCCAAAGAGCTGTATTTATTAACTGAACAATTATTTGCCGCATTTAAACCGATGCCGCGCAGTCAGTTTATTCAGGCAACCGTCACGGATGATGGGCAGCTAGACTCAGAGTCAGCGCCTAAAGCGGCGCAAATGGTTAAAGCAAAACCGATTGGTGATATCAATGCCAACCATAAGCTTAAACAACCCATGCAGGCATTACAGGATTACAGCCAAAAGCAGCCACAAATGCTATTTGTGGCTGAGTCTGAAGGCCGCCGCGAAGCTCTGGTAGAGTTACTGGCCAAAATCGGCATTAAACCTAAATTATTCAAGCATATTGATGATTACGTTAGCGCGAAAGAGTTTATTGGCTTAATTGTATCGCCATTATCAAGAGGTTGTGAGCTTGAGCTTGGTGCTAAGGGTAAAGTCAGTATCATTTGTGAAACTGAGCTATTCGGTCACCGAATTTCACAGCAACGCCGCCGAGAAAAACAAAAACAAGTCAGTTCAGATGTTTTAGTCAAAAACTTAGCCGAATTAAAAGTCGGTCAACCAATTGTGCACTTAGAGCACGGCGTTGCACTGTATCAAGGATTAGAAACCCTTGATACCGGTGGCTTAGTGGCTGAATACTTAAAGTTAGAATATGCCGGCGGAGATAAATTATATGTCCCCGTATCGTCATTGCACCTTATCAGCCGCTACAGTGTTGGTAATGATGACAATACCCAACTGAATAAATTGGGTAATGAAACTTGGGCCAAAGCGAAGAAAAAAGCCATCGAGCGTATTCGTGATGTCGCCGCTGAGTTATTAGATGTGTACGCCCGTCGCCAATCAAGACCTGGTGAAGCATTGTCGTTAGATGAAGATGAATACGCCGTTTTTGCCCAAGGTTTTCCGTTTGAAGAAACCGTCGATCAAGAAAGTGCAATTCATGCCGTGCTAGCGGATTTACAAGCGCCGATGGCCATGGACAGATTAGTGTGTGGTGATGTTGGCTTTGGTAAAACCGAAGTTGCCATGCGCGCCGCTTTTGTTGCCGTCAATGCGGGTAAACAGGTTGTGGTACTCGTGCCAACCACCCTGCTTGCTCAACAACATTATGAAAACTTTAAAGACCGATTCGCGGATTGGCCGATTGTGATTGAAGTAATGTCACGCTTCAAAAGCGCTAAAGAACAAAGCCAAGTTGTCGAAGCGTTAGGCGAAGGTAAAGTAGATATTGTGATTGGTACGCACAAACTACTCACCGCAGAGGCCAACTTCGATAATCTCGGCTTATTAATTATTGATGAAGAGCATCGATTTGGTGTCCGCCAAAAAGAAAAAATTAAAGCCCTGCGCGCCAATGTAGATATTTTAACCTTAACCGCAACTCCTATTCCTCGTACCTTGAATATGGCCATGTCAGGCATGCGTGACTTATCCATTATTGCCACGCCACCAGCCAAACGTTTAGCGGTTAAAACCTTCGTACGTGAGTACGATATTGCCACGGTAAGAGAAGCGATATTACGGGAAATTTTGCGTGGTGGTCAGGTGTATTACTTGCACAATAATGTTGAAACGATTGAAAAAGCCGCTCAAGAAATTCGTGACATTATTCCTGAAGCTCGTGTGGTTACTGCACATGGACAAATGCGCGAACGTGATTTAGAAAAAGTCATGTCTGATTTTTACCACCAAAGGTTTAACGTGCTGGTATGTACTACCATCATTGAAACCGGTATTGACGTGCCCAGCGCCAACACCATTTTAATCCACCGCGCCGATATGTTTGGTCTCGCCCAGTTACATCAATTACGTGGTCGTGTGGGGCGCTCCCATCATCAGGCATACGCTTATATGATGACGCCACATCCCAAACGCATGACAGCCGATGCGCGTAAGCGGCTAGAAGCCATTGATGCACTGGAAGATCTAGGCGCAGGTTTTTTACTGGCCACTCAGGATCTTGAAATTCGTGGTGCCGGTGAATTACTCGGTGATGAGCAAAGCGGCCACATCAGTAAAATCGGCTTTAGCCTGTATATGGAAATGTTAGAGTCCGCCGTTAAAGCGCTAAAAGAAGGTAAAGAGCCCTCATTGGCTTACATGATGAACGCCATATGTGATATCGATTTACGCATTGCGGCGCTGCTACCTGAAGATTATGTCAGCGACGTCAATATGCGTTTATCATTGTATAAGCGCATTGCCAATTGTGATTCAGAGCGAATGATTGATGAACTTAAAGTAGAGTTTATTGACCGTTTCGGTATGTTACCCGATCCAACCCGCAATTTGATGGATATCACCCTATACAAGCATCAAGCCACTGAACTCGGATTACAGCGAATTGAGATGCATGCAAAAGGTGGCAGCATCGAATTTGGAGCTCAACACAAAGTCGATCCGATGTTTATCATCGATTTATTGCAAAAGCAGCCACAAATCTATCGAATGGATGGGCCAAATAAGTTAAAGTTCACCATTCCAGCTGAAACAAGTAAAAAGCGACTCGGATTGTTAAAAACCTTACTTGAACAGCTTGCTAAACATCAAACTGGAGAGCAATAGTGCTTCGTAAAATAGTGATAGCAATGGCAACGCTGAGTGCGTTGTCTATGTCAGTTCAAGCCAAGGCGGAATCTTGGTTTGAAGTGGAAGTGTTTATATTTGAGCGTGACAGCCAATCATTAGAGCAATGGATCAATACTCCTGCGCCACAAATTAATGAACGCGCAATCGACTTTATCACGCCATTAATCAGCACCGACATCACTGGTGTTGCCGCAAGTTTAAGTGGCTGCACCTCCAATGATTGGTCTACTGACATAACCCCAGATTGTAATGATCCGTTAACCAGTAGCACAGTACGCAGCCATCCTAGCCAAGTACCGGTTGAAATTGCAGCATCCAGTCCGCAACAGGCCTACTTAAACCAAGGCCCAGTGCTATTAGCACAAAGCCAAAGTCGATTTAAAGACATTATTAGAACCGTTAGCCGCGAACGCAACGTAAAACCTATGGTGCATCTAACTTGGCAGCAAAATATGCAGTCAAAACGCTATGCCAAAGCGGTGCGTATTTTTGGTGGTAAAGATTATTCAAAGCAATTTGACTACCACGGGCAGCAAGTCAGCAGCCAAAGCACCAGTGCCCCTGCGTATCAATTATCAATGAGTGACTATTCAACTTTAGGTAATATGATGCAAACCGAGCAAGTTAAACCCGTATGGGAGCTTGATGGCACAATCAATATATATTTAAGCCACTATTTATACATCGAAAATAACTTAGCATTACGTAAGCCGACACAAAAACTTGTCGAGTCAAACCGCAGTGAGTTTAATCAATTCGATGCCGTGAATATGCAAGTAGAAAAGACCATGCAGCCGTTTTTGCAGTCAATCCCTTTAACTCAAAACCGTCGTGTCCGTAGCGGTGAAATCCATTATTTTGATCACCCGCAAATGGGTATTGTGATGCAAATCAGAAAAATGGCACAACCAAGCATGGTAAAACCAATTGATTTAGGTGAGCCGATACAGCAAAGTTTGCCACAAACTGAGCCATCACAAGGGACTCAATCAGGTGTGATCCAACCCTATTCTCAATAAATTCACCATTGAGTAAACTGTTGCACATTAAACCGGAGTTATTCTCCGGTTTTTTTATGGCCACAGAGCGAAATAATAAACCCATATTTAACCGCGCTTTGCAGCACTACTGCGTTGAATTAACAGACAAAAGCCCCGCTAAATACCCATAAATCACGTAAAGTCAGCTGGTTATCAGCACAAAGCTCAAGGTTGATTTCAAACTATTGAATGTAAACTATTTATATCTTGTTTATTCATCCTTAACCTAAGTTGAGGTGATGTAAAATCCCATGCTGTTGCAGTTGCAGTTGCAGTTGCAGCCAGAATATTAAGCAATACTGCAACACCAGACTTTTAGGTGGCATTTTTTTGGGGGGTAATTAAGCGCGATAATACCAAGCGGCAATAAAAAAGAAGCAATAATAAAGAGATAATAAAAAAGCGGCTACCAAAGATAGCCGCCTGCAAAAATTGCATAAAACAGTAAAAATATGACATTACAGATAGCATCAGAATCGCATTTCAAACACTATCTGTATCAATTTGTATCACGATGATACGTTTTTTGCCATCTTTAGTCTTTTTCGCCTGGCTAAATGCTCTAAAAATACACAAACCACTCACTTTTAGGCCAATTTTAGCTTAAAAAGTGATGGTAACTGCGGCAACTAACCCTGTATAAAAACCTAAAAATCTCTAAGGCAAAACAGTCATCAATGCGCTCGATAAAAGCGACACAGGCTCAACATCGCTAACACACATTAAACGGCCTGATGAATGTGCTTGGCCATTTCAATCGCGTTAAGCCAGCGCGCATCCTGCTCTAAGGCATTCACCACGGTTAATGGCTGAGGTTTTAAACTCATGGCATTTGCTACTGGTGGTAAACTTGGCCATACAAAGTCTGACAATAATGCCTCTACGCCAACGGGATCATTGCAGACTAATATCATGTCGCAGCCCGCATCTAATGCCGCTTTGGCACGACCTAAATAGTCGCCAGCAAAACTTGCGCCTTTCATCCCTAAATCATCTGAAAAAATAACCCCTTTAAATCCTAACCGCTGACGCAAAACATCTTGCAACCAGTATTGAGAAAATCCCGCAGGATTGGGATCGACTTTGTCGTAGATCACATGGGCTGGCATAACACCATTTAATTGCCCTTTTGCCATTAAGCTGACAAACGGCTGCATATCAAATGCTTCAATTTCAGCTTGAGTGCGGCTGTCAATTGGCATAGCAATATGTGAATCGGCCGCCACACTGCCATGACCAGGAAAATGCTTTCCTACCGCCGCCATACCTGCCTGTTGCATACCACTAATAAATGCCTCAGCTAAAGTGGCAACCTCATCAGGCTTTGGACTAAAGCTGCGTTTACCTATCACTTCGCTTATACCGTTTACATCTAAAACTGGTGCAAAACTTAAGTCAATGTCGCATGCCAACAACTCAACGGCCATCAAAAAACCACACTCTTTAGCCCACAGTTTTGCTAATGCCATGTCGCCATCGGCTGCGGGTAAAATATCGCCCATAGCGGGTATATGCGTAAAGCCATCTTTGAATCTTTGTACTCGCCCACCTTCATGATCGACCGCTATCAGTAGCTCAGGCCTAATTGCCCTAACCTGCTTAACTAGCTCGACTAATTGGTCTTTATTAGAAAAATTGCGACTAAATAGGATTATTCCACCCACTTGCGGATGTTGTAGTTGTTCCGCTTCAAGAGCCGATACACTTAAACCCGCCAGATCCATCATTAAATAACTCAAACGAATACCTCTAATATTTTATCCTGAATCCATTGATGTATAAGTCAGGCTAATCTGAAAAAAATGCATAAAAAAAACTAATGAGCAATACCATTAAAAACTATGGGATACTCTATACAATAACTGAGTGTTCCATCTTAAAGCCGCTCATTACTATTTGTATATGAGAAGTAACACAAATCAGTTCATGATCGTCTATAGTGAAATATCTACGCGGCAGTGAATTGATAATGTTAATAGCGCGATGATAATACTCTCAAATAACTAAAACAATAAACGACCTAACAAAGGCTATATATAATGATCAGCGTTTTTGACATGTTCAAAATAGGCATAGGCCCATCAAGTTCCCACACAGTTGGTCCAATGAAAGCCGGTAAAATCTTCATGGAAAAATTAGCAGAACATAACCTGCTAAACAGCACCGATGAGCTGCAGTCCGAATTATTTGGGTCTTTAGGTCAAACAGGTAAAGGCCATGGTACAGGTAAAGCGGTTATTTTAGGGTTAATGGGTGAAGATCCTGAAACCGTAGACACTGACACCATTGACGCCATTTTAGAATCAGCCTCTAAAGATCAACAGTTAAAACTTGCCGATGGCCGCTATGTTAAATTTACCCGAGAAGACGGGATCACATACCATCGCCGCAAAACCTTACCGGCTCATGCCAACGCCATGACAATTTATGCGTTAGCGAAAGGCGAAATCATATATCAACGTACTTATTACTCGGTCGGTGGTGGGTTTATTCTTGATGAAGATGAAATTACCCAGCGTAATGCATCCCCTGCAACACCGATTAAACAGGCCCCTTTTGACTTTCACAGTGCAGCACAACTATTGGAGTTATGTTGTGAAAATGGCTTAAGTATTTCATCACTGATGATGGCAAATGAACTGAGCATTGCCACTGAAGATGAAGTTAAACAAGGTTTATGGAAGATTTGGCAAACCATGAAAACCTGTGTTGAACGCGGTTATCAAAAAGAAGGGATTCTCCCAGGTGGGCTTAAACTTCGCCGCCGAGCGCCCTCTTTATATCGCCGCTTAAAAGCTGAAGGCCGCAATAACACAGATCCACTCACAGCAATGGACTGGGTTGACTTATTTGCCCTATCGGTGAATGAACAAAACGCCGCAGGCGATCGCGTTGTTACCGCGCCAACCAATGGTGCTGCGGGTATTATTCCAGCCGTTTTATGTTACTACGATATGTTTGTCCAAGAAGTCGATATCGATGTATGTAGCCGCTATTTACTCACCGCCGCTGCGATTGGCATTTTATATAAGAAAAATGCGTCTATTTCAGGTGCTGAGGTTGGTTGCCAAGGTGAAGTTGGCGTCGCTTGTTCTATGGCAGCAGGCGCACTGACTGAGATCATGGGCGGCACTGTTGAGCATGTAGAAAACGCTGCTGAAATCGGTATGGAGCATAACTTAGGCTTAACCTGCGATCCTGTTGGCGGTCTAGTACAAGTGCCTTGTATTGAGCGAAACGCGATGGGCGCAGTCAAAGCCATTAACGCCTCACGTATGGCTTTACGTGGTGACGGTAATCATAAAGTGTCACTGGATAAAGTGATCAAAACCATGATGGATACAGGTAAAGACATGCGCAGTAAGTACAAAGAAACCGCCAAAGGTGGTCTTGCGGTAAATATTGTTGAGTGTTAATCCTTAGCCATTGAGTTAAGTTAAACAAAGCCAACTGTCATAGGTTGGCTTTTTTATTGCTTTTTTAACTACGGCTTTCAGATGTGCAAGGCTTAACCTCTACCTTGAAATTTTGTTCAGCAGCCACTCTTCTAGCCCACGCCATTGCCTTGGTTAAAACAAGCATCATCAAAAATAAACACCATTCAACACACAGTAACACGTTTTAATTCGCACTCAATTTAACCCAGCTAGCGATATAAAGAGGTGCTTAATATGTATTTATTATCCCACGCTGGGGTTATTTACATTAGGTAACACATTTTAAAAGCAACACACTTGTTATCAGGTGCTGGCTTGCTTCATTATGCCTCCACTAGAGTAACCAACAACGAATAAAAACAATTGGAATACTGATGAAGCATTTATTTCCATTATGCGCCATTGCTCTTATGGTGAGTGCCTGTAACGGCGATCAAGACGCACAACCGCAGATTGAACATACCCAACAAACTAGCCAAGTTAATCAAGCCGCTGCCAATGTTATCTTCGATGAAGCGCGTTTTCGTGCTGATATTAAGACATTATCATCTGACGAATTTGAAGGCCGCGCCCCTACCACCCATGGGGAAAAACTGACCTTAGATTATTTAACCAAACAGTTTACCGACATGGGTTTAGTTGGGGCAAACCAAGGCAGTTTTTTACAAGCCGTCCCTATGGTGACCTACACCCCAAGCGAACAGCAAAGCATTACCTTAGCCAATTTACCAATGCAATATCGTCAAGATATTGTACTGAGTAGTCGTCATGCCAATGAGCAAATAAGCATTGAAAATACGCCACTGGTGTTCGTCGGTTATGGAATTAACGCACCTGAGTATCAATGGAATGATTACACTGATCTAGATATGAAAGGTAAAATTGCCGTCATATTGATTAACGATCCAGGTTTTGCTCATCCTGAAGGCAGCCAGTTCAATGGCTTAGCCATGACCTATTATGGCCGTTGGAGTTATAAGTTTGAAGAAGCCAGCCGTCAAGGTGCATTGGGCGCCATCATTATTCACGATACTAAACCCGCCTCATACCCTTGGTCTGTGGTTGAAAACAGTTGGACAGGCCCGCAACAGGATTTAGCGTTAAACACAGATGAAGCTAAAAATCGTATTCAAGTTGAAGGCTGGATGACATTAACTGCGGCTACGCAGTTATTTACTAAAGCAGGATTCTCGCTGCAAACCTTAATGGAGCGCGCGGCGGATCAGGCGGTCAACGTTGATCTAGCCCAAACAGCCAATATTCAATTTGCCAATAAAGCAGAATATGCTGACAGTTATAATGTTGTCGCCACCTTAAAAGGCTCGACTCAAGCTGATGAGCAATTATTGTTCACCGCGCATTGGGATCACATAGGTAAAGATGACACCAAAACAGGCGATCAAATTTATAACGGTGCCCTAGATAATGCCTCTGGCACGGCGGGCATTATGGAAATTGCCCGCCAGTTTGCGGTGCAAGCAAAACAAGGCAATGGCCTGAAACGCTCAGTCACCTTTATCGCCACAACAGGTGAAGAACAAGGTTTATTAGGTTCACGTTATTATGCCGCCAATCCAATTTATCCTTTAGACAAAACGGTTGCGGTATTCAACCTAGACAGCACCAATGTCTATGGTAAAACCAAAGATTACACTATCGTTGGTAAAGGTCAGTCAGAATTAGAAAACTATCTAGCCGATGCGGCAAAACTGCAAAACCGCGAAGTTAAATCAGAGCGTAACCCAGCATCTGGCGGGTTTTTCCGCTCAGATCACTTCAGCTTTGCTAAGTACGGCGTACCAGCCGTATTTGCTGGTGGTGGCAGTGAACCACTAGATGATGCTACCGCGGCCTATAAAACTGACATGGAAAAAACCATGAAAGGCTGTTACCACAACGTCTGTGATCATTATCATGAGTCATGGGATTTATCCGGCGCATTACAGGACTTAGAAGTGTATTACCAAGCCGCACAAACACTTGGCAATAACCAAGATTGGCCTGGATACCTTGTCGGCTCAGAGTTTAATCACTTGCGTCCAGCCAAGTAACCTATTTATCTTCCCCCCAAATAAGATATAAAGCCAAAGACCAGAAGCCAAGCTTCTGGTCTTTTTATTTGCCAACAAACTGATCTCATTAGTACAACTCAGCGCAATCTATCTGTTTTTGTGCAAAAAATCGGCAAACAACACTGCCTGAGGATTTATTTATCTTCAGCAACACCACTAACAATTCTTCAATAATTGCCTATCCTCGGCAAGATAAATGAACATAAATCAACTTTTAGCTGTTTTGACTGAATTATCCTTATTAATAACGAACCAAAACGATGATATTGTCTCTAAAAATACGATTTTCATGAGATTTAATCAAAAATAACACTTGGCGAGTGAAGAAAATGCTGGCAAAGTACAAAACAGATAAAGATTAAACAATGTTGCTGGAGCGGTATTATGTGTTCAATATTTTCAATTTTAGATATCAAATCAGATGCAAGTGAGCTGCGCCAAGTGGCACTTGAAATGTCAAAACTGTTACGTCACCGCGGACCAGATTGGTCTGGTATTTATGCTGACGACAAGGCCATTCTTGCCCATGAACGTTTAGCGATTGTTGACGTTGACCACGGTGCTCAGCCGCTAATTAGCCAAGATGGCAACCTTGTTTTAGCGGTAAACGGTGAAATTTATAACCACAAGCAACTTAAAGCTGATTTAGGTGATAAATACCAATACCAAACCAACTCTGACTGTGAAGTGATTTTATCTTTATACCAAGAATACGGTTGCGACTTTTTAGATAAACTTAACGGCATCTTTGCTTTTGTACTGTATGACAAAGCTAAAAACACCTATTTGGTGGGTCGTGATCATATGGGGATTATTCCTCTGTATTCAGGTCACGATAGTGCGGGCAACTTCTATATTGCCTCAGAAATGAAAGCGCTTATGCCAGTGTGTAAAACTGTGGCAGAATTTTTACCTGGACAGTATTTATACTCAGCCGATGGCAAACCAACCAAATACTATGTCCGTGATTGGATGGAGTTTGATGCGGTAAAAGACAACCCAGCCAGTGTTGAAGAGTTACGTGATGCATTAGAAGCCGCGGTTAAACGCCAACTGATGTCTGATGTGCCTTATGGTGTATTGCTATCGGGCGGTTTAGATTCATCGGTTGTGTCGGCAATTACCCAAACCTATGCCAAACATCGTATTGAAAACGATGGTGAAACTGGCGCATGGTGGCCACAGTTACATTCTTTTGCTGTGGGTTTAGCTGAATCACCAGATTTAGTGGCAGCACAAAAAGTGGCTGATGCCATTGGCACCATTCATCACCCTATTATCTATACTTTCCAGGAAGGTTTAGATGCCATTAAAGAAGTGATTTATCATTTAGAAACCTATGACGTTACAACCATTCGTGCAGCAACACCTATGTATTTAATGGCCCGAAAAATTAAAGCTATGGGTATTAAAATGGTGTTATCAGGCGAAGGCGCAGATGAACTGTTTGGCGGCTACTTATACTTCCATAAGGCACCAAACGCGCAGGCTTTCCATGAAGAATTAGTCCGTAAGCTTGATAAATTACATTTATTTGATTGTCTACGTGCTAACAAAGCCATGGCAGCATGGGGATTAGAAGCACGAGTGCCTTTCTTAGATAAAGAGTTTATGGATGTGGCAATGCGCATCAACCCAGAAGCAAAAATGTCGAAAAATGGCAAAATTGAGAAACACATACTGCGTCAGGCATTTGAACACAAATTGCCTAAAGAAGTGACATGGCGTCAAAAAGAACAGTTCAGTGACGGTGTGGGATATTCATGGATTGACGGATTAAAAGATCATGCAGCAAAACACGTTGATGATATGCAATTAGCTAACGCGAAATTCCGTTTCCCGTACAACACACCAGAAACCAAAGAAGCCTACTTCTATCGCTGTTTCTTTGAAGAGTTTTTCCCATTAGCCAGCGCTGCTGAAACCGTACCCGGTGGCAAATCGGTAGCCTGCTCTACGCCAGAAGCACTAGCATGGGATGAAAGTTTACGCGGCATTATCGACCCATCAGGTCGTGCTGTACGTAACGTCCACGCCAGCAGTTACCAGTAATCTGCTCGCTTCTAGATGCTAGATTCTAGATTCTAGATTCTAGCAAAACCTAAACGTCCGCGACTAATATCACGGGCGTTTTTTTATTCTGACCTAACAAGTTTAAGCTTTGTGAAAACACTTCTGCGACACGCCGCAAGCACTTCCATAATGTCTCTACGTCAGAATCTGATGTGAATGGAATCACAAATGCCACGATGACATGGATGTCAAATAGTGGCCCTGCTGGCAAAGGTCGCAGCCGCATTTGCACGCCGCCACGTAATCTCTTCGATTTTGCTTTGCTAGATACGTATTGATACAAGTTGTTATTTTTAAATGAAATATTTCAAATAATGTGACACAAGGCATTGATTATCGCCTCAAGCCAGAATAAAGTGTAGACACTTAAGGACAGCGCAAGGTTAACTCGAACTCAAGTTTCGATTACGCCTATTAGGGATGATAAAGCCAGTCAATCATGATGTAACAATCATCTGAACTATAAAGCTCACTCTGTCCTAATTTGTTTAAAAGTCATTCATAAGTTTTAGGTACTTACATTTGATAATTTTCGTAAGGGATTAATTATATTGTAATTTTATTCATTCATAGCGTTACAATATTATTCAAAATACATTTTGCACGCTTTGCTTTGTAATTGTTAAAAAGTATTTTATATCAATAAAATAGAAAAATAGAATGTTATTATAAACTGCCGACATTGAATGATGCGCCGTTCAATAAGCTGTTAAACCTCATGGAGTAGTAATTGATAATGGATGAAGTTTTAAGCTTTACGTTAAAAGAAATTGGGGAAGTAGCGGTCATACTAGCTGCATTTTCCGCTTTTTTAGGTGCCATATGGAAAAACCGAATTCACCTGAGGGAAAAATACCAATTTGATGCAGCACTGAAGCAGATTGAATCCTCACATGCACGTCAAACTCAATCACTTGAGCATGAATTACAGATTGAAAGACATGCTGCGCAATTAGGTCATGCAAAGCTAATCGAAAAACGTGCCGCAATTATTGATGATGTATACAAGCTATTAGTTGAGCTACACGAGGCAATTTACGACACAATTCGACCAGATTACTTCGGTAGGGACAAACCGTTAAAACAAGAAGCATATGAATTGGCGCTACCAAAATTTGATTCTTTTGTTGAAAGCTTTGAGAAGAACAAAATATATTTTTCTGCTGATATAGCCAAAAGAGTATCTGAGTTTTATGTGTCCGCAGCGCAAACGCTCGACCAAGCTCGAGTAGCGATCAATTCTGGTGAATCATTGGGTCAGGGTAATACTCCGAACCTCCAAAAGTTGTTTGAAAAAGTAAATTATGAAATGGGCCAAGCTCGCAAGGCTGTTGAAGAAGACTTTAGGGGTATTCTTCGTGTTGGCGAGGTTTAACAAGCAACTGCAGCGGATCAATTTTCGCTGCGCTTCAATTGCCAGCTGAATTGGGCGTTATATGCAAAATCAAAAACTCACTCGGAGCAGCTAAGAAGATAATTATGGCAAAGAAAAAAAAGGTATGCATTGTTCTGGGGAATGGAGTTTCAATAGATTTCCTTAATCATCTGTCGAAGGAAAAGCCAGAAATATGGAATGGTATAGATGTTTCAAACCTCTTTTCTCATGGAGCAAAGCTAAAGTGGCCTTCAAATAAAAACCCAGGATTTCTGTCGAAAAAATACACACCTAACCTATGGGATTTGGGGGCTAGACCTTATCTGTCTAAAACAGAAACAATGGAAATTATCGAAAAAATAGTTACTAGTGTTAATGTTTATGCCCTGACTGGTTCAAATGATATAGGCCCAGACCAAAAATACCTAAGAGCGTATAAGGAATTAACTTCATACCTTAAGTACCTATTCATCGATTACAACAACAAGCTTGCTGACATACCCGATGATATTTCTGATTGGTCATGGGCCAAGTATCTGAAATCTTTGAATGACTCAAGTGTCGTAGAAGAAGTAGTGATAATTACATACAACTATGACATTTGGCTCGAGAGAGTTTTACTAAAACTAGGTATTGAATTTGAACTACCTCCAATGACAAAAGCCGGTGGCGATTGTAAGTTTAGGTTGTTTAAACCGCATGGTTCGATCAGCTTTAAATATAAAGAAGATCTGCCTCTTTCTAGCTTTAATATTAATTACCAAGGTTTAAAGGCGGATTGCTCTGCAACAGATATCCAAGTGAAATACGATGATTTGTGTACAAATAATCCCATCATTTTTCTGATACCACCTGCAGGCGATGTAAACAGAACTAGAGATGGATGGAATGCAAGCTTAAGGCAAATCTACGAACCTAAGATCAAAGAGCTTAAAAAGGATGATCTTATGATAATTTCAGGAATATCTTATTGGCATGTTGATAGAGCTGAAATTGACAATATATTGATAGCGCCTTCAGATGAAATAGATATGGTAAATATTAATCCTTCTATGGATCAATATTTTGAATCTGTTATTAATAGCCTCTTTAAAAATTATATACATTTTGACGGAAGTGACATTCTTTCGGAGTTAGTGCTATGAGCATAAGAATTGATAGAAAATCCAATACAATGACTATATCTTCTCTGAATGAAGGTAGGATACTAAAAAAGTTTAATCTTAATCCTGAATATCAGAGAAAAAGTGTATGGAGTGATGAGCAGCAATCTCTGCTTATAGATAGTATATTGAAAAATATACCTATACCTCCAATATTTCTTCGGGAACATATTGATAAGCAAGGAAAAACCTATTTTGAAGTCATTGATGGAAAACAGCGACTAACTTCTATATTCAGATTTATAGATAATGAAATATCTACTATCGATGATGACACCGATCCTCTTCATGATGATGGGCTTGCGGGGCTTACATTTAGCGACCTTGAAAGTAATGATGGGTTGGAAAGTATTCTTGAGGAATTCTGGAGGTACCCATTACCTATAGAATATGTTTATACGAAAGATGATAAGGTCGTAGACAAGATATTTGACCGATTAAATCGTAGCGGCGAAAAGCTAACTGGGCAAGAGTTGAGGCACTCCAATTACTACGACTCTCCTTTAATATCACTTGCATTCAAGATAGCAAAATCTGAATTCTGGAATGATGAACTAGAAATCACTAATAAAAATAGAATGGAAGATATTGAGTTAATATCAGAGCTTATTTTTCTTTTAATTGAAGGTGTTGAACTTTCATCGACTCAAAAACTTCTTGATGATTATTATGCTAAATATGCGAGATCTACTGTTATTAACTGGGAGGAATTGGAACAGAGTTTTTCTGGGGTAGATAATATATTAAAAGGTTTTGAGTTAAATTTCTCTGATTATAACGTTTCCGGTGTTAGTCACTTATATGGGGTTTGGGCGTTTTCATACTACTGCTTTACTGAAGGAAAAGGAACTTCCCTTAAGGAAAAGCTGCACGAATTCTTTTCTGTATATAAAAATGCAGACTATCAAGCAGCACCAGAGATAGCTAGGTATAAGCAAAGCATGATGAATGCCACAAAAGGAAAGAGCCAAAGAACTAAAAGAAAAAGTGCTTTAATTGAGTTTTGCTTGCGGTAGAGAGCATTGAAATGAAATTAGAGAAGCATATAACAAATCAAAGCACGCGGTCGCAGCGGAGCTGCGCCGGGGTTTGAGGCGTTATGTCACCAAGGAAATACTAATGAAGTTTGTCATATTGTTATGCGTTACTGTTTCACTTTTTGGTTGTGGGTCACTAGACAAGAAAGCACTGCTTGTTAATTCTGGAGACACAAAAGAGCAAGTTACTACCGTTATGGGTACACCTGATGACCGTCAATTTAAAGGTGATAATGAAGCATGGCAATACTGTCAGACAGGCGCTGGATTCGGATATCATGATTATCGAGTTATATGGTTTTACAAAGGGCAGGTCTCAGGGGTTAATTCATATAAAAGCTCTCGCCCAGCATCATCATGTGTAACAGATATTAAGCAAATAAATTGGCAAGATGCGCCTGATATGTCTTTAGAAATACGTAATAGGTAGCTTAATAAGTCGAGTCAGAATAAACTTTATAAAAACCTAATGCTTTCAGTCTTACAGTCAAATACGAGGCTTAAAACACTCAATATCAGTTAGACTTTTTATGCCTTCAACTTACCCAAATGCGGCAACTGTGAACCATGTCGAATGATGAACTGCAGCCTATCCATCTCTAGTGAAAATAGTCCAGCCTTCTTAAGATACTCAGCACTTGCTGTATCCCCGCTGTTTTATAACTACTCAATAACTCATGTTCTTAAATCGCTTTTATCACAATCATCTAATTACTCACTACGGCTCTAATCAAACCCTGTTGAAACCAAGCTTGTAAGGTTTGTAACACCATTAGAGGGGCCGATTGTTCATTGTGCCATTCCAGCATTTGCTCGCATTGGTCGGCAAAGTTGTTGCCCTGAATAAATCCCAATAGTAATGCATGTTGAGCTGCTGTTAATGAAGCAAACTCTGTTAGGCGCGATTCACCGCGCCATAGTAACCATGCTCTTTGCGACTGATAGTCTGGCTCTGGCGGCGTGGCATCCACTTTTAATGCTTGCCAGGCTTCGACAGCATTACTGTTACAAGTGAATATTTGTACGCTAGGATGAAAGCGTAAACAGCAATTGGGCCAAAATTCTGGCGATATAGCCTGTAAATCACTAAAGCTTGTGCGCGGGCTATCAGCTGCGTCAAAGGCATTCAGCAAACGACGTTCAAATCGGGCTAAATCAGCAATAATGGGATGTTGTTTAAAAAAATCATCTTGTTGTAGAAAGTTTGGTAAATCATCACAAAATTGGCGCAAAGATTTATTACTTGAGGGATATTGACGAGTATAGTCGGCGGCCATTTTATCAAATAAATGGTCTCCCAAATATACCCCAAGTAGCTGGTGGTCGGTTTCAATGGTTTCTTTTAAGCGGATCCGGTAAGCGTTGGAATAAATTTGAAGGCGATCATTGGCACTGATCCCCGCTTGTTCAGACACGTTAGCTTTCATTATCGACTGAATTTGTCCGTGCTGAGTATCGGCAGCATCAGAAAGTAAATACTGCATAAATTGCTGTTGAATCTCAACTAAACGGCTCATTGTTTTGCCCTGACTGGTTGCTGTGACACGTAATGAGTGCTGATCTGCTTATTTAAGCCATCAAGTGAACGAGTACCAAAACTTGAACGGGCTAATTCGGCATTTTCGGGCAGGGTTAACTCTGCAATATGTTTCGCTTCAAGCAATTCTTGGTATAACGCGGGAAATTCGGGAATATTCGCATCGCGCTCAATCATGGTGCTCACAGGTCCAAAGCGTTCTAGTGCGGCTTGGTAAAGTGTCCAAACAGAAGGCGGCACATCATGGTCATGGGTATCAATGACATAATCTCCAAAGTCACTGTGACCGGCTAAATGAAATTGTTGTACCCGACGAGGGTCTATTTTTTTAAGATAATCGAGTGGGTTAAAATGATGATTACGAGCGCTGACATAAATGTTATTAATGTCGAGTAAAATTAAGCAATCAGCCGATTCTGCCACTTGGCTTAAAAAGTCCCATTCATCCATGGTCGAGTCTTGGTATGACAAATAACTGGATACGTTCTCTAACAGCATTCGTCGACCTAAAAAGTCCTGCACAATACGCACACGCTCAGCAACATGATTCACGGTTTCTTCGGTGTAAGGCAGAGGCAGTAAATCATGGCTATTAATGCCGTGAATGGAGGTCCAACAAATATGGTCTGAAATCCATTTAGGCTGAATATCATTACTGAGTGTTTTTAATGCTTTAAGGTAGTCCATATCGAGTGGGTCGGTACTGCCAATTGACATCGATACGCCATGCATCACTACAGGATATTGTTCTGCAATCGCTTCTAAATAATATCGAGGTTTACCGCCAGCAACTAAGTAATTTTCTGACAAGACTTCAAACCAATCAATATCGGGTTGATGTTGTAAAATATGCTCGAAATGATCTGTACGTAAGCCCAAACCGAATCCGAGAAAGTCTTCTTTAATACGTGTATCTGGCATGGGAGATCCTATTTAAATACAATTATTTCTAACATCAATAGGGGAGTATTTATTTAATATTGGGTTAGTTTAAAGTAGATGGTATCCGCAAAACTTGATGGCCCTGAAAGGATAATTCAGGACAGAGCCATCAGACTAAACCGACTTAGCTTGTTTTACCGCCAATGTCGCCACATGATTTTGCCGTAGTACTCACAAAACCAGTACCTTTACAGCTAGCCATGCCGCCACACGCGTTGTCAGCGCCTTTACAATCGTTATGGCCTTTACACACGTTAACACCATAACAATGGACTAAGTCTGCTTCAGTGACCTTGCCTACCCAATCGTCTTTTTGCGTACCGCCGACATCAGCACAGGCTTTTGATGGCATGCCAACAAAACCAGTACCATTACAGCTTGCTTGACCGTTACAGGCGTTATCTGCCGTTTTACAGTCATTGTGACCTTTACAAGCGTTTACGCCATAACAATGAACTAAATCTGTTTCGCCAGCAGCTAAAGGTGCTGAGCTTGTTTCAGCTGCCATTGCTTGACCTGACAAACTCGCCATTGCCAGTGCTAATGCTGCGCCTGTTAGGCTACTTTTTGCTTTAGTGTTCATGATGTATCCCTTTGCTTGATAATAATTCAATTTGATTTTAACCCTGCGGTAGCATCTTTGATTATTTACATAGTGACTACAGCGAGGTACAGATAAAGACCTTTATAGTGCAGGAGATCTTACAAGTATTTTTTTGAATAAGCTTATTGTTGCGTTAAAACACCGTTACCATTCCGATTCAACCTCATGATAATAAAGATTAAAATAATAATTCAGGTCAGAGTAAACTTTATAAATAACCTTACTTTTACATTCAAATGTGAGGCTTAAAACACTCAATATCAGTTAGACTTTTTAAGCCTTCAACTTACCTAAATGCGGCAACTGTGAACCATGAGTATTTGCGAGCCGCCCGTCCGCCCCATGCTTGGGGCGGCCGAGTTTATAGGATCGCTCTTGTTTAAATCAAAAACTGTGCGTGTCGGTGAATAAATGCCATGGTGAGCCAATATGGAAAAACCTCCCTGCTCATCAGCCCTTGCCATTCTCAAGTCGTTAACCTTTAATAACGGTATGTTATTCTCTAATGGAAAAGAGTAACGGTGAACCTTATGCGGAGGCTTTCACCTCATAAGTTAATGCCTATACTGGGTGCTCTCAAGTGGCTGTTGTTGAAGTAGTTTCGCTTCGGGACAGTCAAGCCAAGCGTTATATTTTGAATCAAAAGGTGGAGTATATGGATCAAGCACTACAAACAATGATTGAAAATATGCCTGATAAAACGGGGAAAAAGCTGGAAGAATGGATTCAAATATTGAATAAAAAACATTTTTAAAAGCACTCTATTGCGGTGAATTTTTTGAAAACTGAGTATGGCGTGACACATGGATTTGCAAATACAATTGTCACTTTATCTAAGCAACAAACTGACTCACCAGACGATTTGGTTTTAAATCAGTATCTTGGTAAAGAGCTGCTTAAACCGATTTATGACATTTTGCTCTCTGAAATATGCAAATTAGGCGAAGATATTGTCATTACCCCCAAGAAAGGCAGTGTCAGTTTCATTAGAAAAAATCAGTTTGCCTTAATTAAACCAGCAACTTAAACGAGAATAGACTTGGGCTTGAAGTTAAAAGGAGCCGAAGTTCAAGGCCGCCTAGAAGATTCTGGTCCATTTGGCACCATGTGCACGCATAGAATACAGCTTAACAATATATCTGACGTTGATGCCGAACTGATAGAATGGCTAGCAAAAGCATACGCGGCATCGGTTTAGTCAAAACAAAACAGTTTAGGCCGCGCTATGCTATATGACCGTGTTTCAAGCCTGCTTATTTGTATTTTCAGTTGTTAATGCCACATGCACCCATATTCAGTCTCAAGCTAATAGAAAGTGATGCCATACTGATAACAGATTTAAAAGCGCCCTCTTCACTATGTTTTGTGCGACAAAATGCTACTATCTGAGTGCTGGTTAACGCCATTCAACTAACTGAATATGACAATAAAGGCTTTGATATGACTCGTGCAAAATCCACCCTTGAGCAATGGCGAATTTTACAAGCAGTGGTTGATCATGGTGGCTATGCTCAGGCGGCCGAACAACTCAATAAAAGCCAGTCATCACTTAATCATGCGGTAGCCAAACTGCAGCATCAATTGGGTATTCAGTTACTCGAAGTGAAAGGTCGCAAAGCTTACCTAACCGAACAAGGTGAAGTATTGCTGCGTCGGTCACGTCACCTTACACAATCCGTTGATGAGCTTGAACAGCTTGCAACCAACTTAGGCCAAGGTTGGGAACCCAGTTTAACCATAGCCAAAGAAATTATTTACCCAACTGAAAAGTTAGTCGATGCGCTTGAAGCTTTTATTCCACTTAGCCGTGGCACTCGAGTGACCGTACTTGATTCAGTGATATCTGGCACCCATGATTTAATTAATCAGCAAATGGTTAACATTGCCATTTGCGCTACGCCACCGCGCGGACATTTAGCACAACCACTATGCGAGTGCGATTTTGATTTGGTTTGTCATCCTGATCATCCTTTAGCTCAACTTGATGTCATAGAAGATGAAAAACAACTGGCACAGCATTTACAGGTAGTCATCAAAGATACGGGCTCTAACTCTATGAATGATATTGGGTGGTTAAAAGCAGAGCAGCGGATTACTGTGTCCAATTTTCATGAAGCCAAAGTCATATTAGGCCGAAAAATGGGATTTTGTTGGATCCCCAATTTTTTGGTTGAAGATCATTTAAAACACGGCAAATTACACAAACTCAAGTTGCATGGCAGCTATCAGCGCAGGATCACCCTAAATATCATTATTCCCAACCGTGACAGACAAGGGCCAGCTAGCCGTTTGCTTGAAAGTTTAATTTCACTTCAACATGGTATTGAGGCGATGACGGCTTATACCGAAAAGGCTAAAGCTTGATAGGATTTATCATAGGTGGGTAAGTTATTGGTGGACTCTGGCTGTTGATTTTTGAGGTAAGCTAAAGTGGCCGATGGCATTTGTGGCGATTGCGTATCGACTGCTTGATTCATTTTCTCAATAAATCGACTTGCAGGGTTAGACACTTCATCGGCCTCATTATTCACACCAAAGGTCACTTTGGGGATAGCATCATTGTTATCAGGTAATGCGAACGGGGTTAATTGCGACTCCTGAAAGCCATTTTGTTCCACATTTGCCTGTTTATAAATATTGGCTAATTCATTGATATATTGAATGTCTTCTGCTGGAACGATTTTTTCCTGTCTTTGTTCGGCCATTTCAGCTTTGGCTTGATTCATTTTTTGCACCGCCTCTGCCGCAACCCGAATATCAGCACTTGATGGCTGATTGGGCGCCATAGCCGCGGCATACACTTTTTGCATTTTGTTAAAAGTGGCTTGGGGATCGCCTTTGATCACCCCCACATCAATTTGCACTTCACCATCAACCGCATAGCGCTTACCATCTGGCCCTTTTTCATATGAAAATGACGGGCTTTGGGCAAACATCCCACCTATGCCTTTATGGGCTTGTTCATGGGTTTTCACTTCAATATCGCGCTTTGACAGTTCACTGATGATTTGTTGCTCAGCTTGAACCTGTTTTTGTTGTTGCGCCTTTACTTGTTTCTCAGCGTGTTCAGCGGCTTTTTCTGCATCAGACTGTTCATTAGTCTGGTTAGATTCAGCTTGAACAGCTTGTTGTTTTTGAGGTTCAGTTTGTTTAACAGACTCTTGCATGGCTGGAGGTAATGCATCTTGCTGAGTAGCATCATCTATCAAGCCTGTATCCTCAAATGGATTTATCCTCTCTTGTGCGGCGGCATCGTTTGCGCCATCTAACGAGGGTGAACTTGATTCAAAAGGATTGGCGACTGGAGTGGTATCAGATAATGAATTCGATCCTGAATTAATAGCGTTATTGGTGCTTGTTGGGGCAGTACTTGCATCAGCTAACGCGGTAAATGATGCTGTTGTGCCCGATATTTCCCCAGATAAATTAGCTATTTGCCCAGGATTAAAACCACCAATTTGGCTAGGCCCGGTACGTAAGTTAAAACTGTTGCTCTGGTTTGGTGATACCGCTGCTGCCGAAGATGTTGATACTGCAGCGACAGACGTGGCTGTAACCTTTGGGACAGATGATCCCGTTGCAGGGGTTGATACTGTACTTAAGTTAGCAACTGAGGGGCTCGAAACTAATGGGCTAGTCAGCGCAGCTGACTTAGTAATATTTGTTGTGACACTTGTCAATGAGGCAGAGTGACTTGGTGCAATAGACGTTGCCATGGTGGCAGCAGAATTAGCAGCTAATGACGAAACCTGCTTTGATTGAGTCGCAGCAGGTTGGAGAGAATTCATGGTTAAGCTTGATTGACGAATATCCATTTTTCATCACTAATAAGCTAAGTTTGGTTGAAGAGTTTATATTTAAATCAACAACCAGCTTAGTTATTAAGCCTCAATATTGATAATGCTACCCACTGTTTCAGTGGCAGCTTCTATCACTTTAACTGAGGCTTCGCCTTGCTGTTGTGACTCAACAGCAGACACCAACGCACTTGTTTTATCAGACTGATCAACGGCACGGCTACTTAATGTGACCGTATCTTGTTGTGCTGGCGGTGCAGTTGGCTTTGGATCAGGCGCGGCTACAGCAGTGGTAGCTTGAGCAAGACCCTGCTGTGAGCTTTGTAAACCTTGAACACCCGATGAATACGCGGATTGAATTTGCATAAAACGTCCTTAAATAAACAGGTGAGCCTGCTAAACAGTATCGCTCATGCTGGCATAAATGTACAGTATTTAACCATTGGCGTTGTTAAGTCCCCATGCTTTTTCCCAATCCTTAAATACTGGGTTAAAGCCACGGGTTTTCATGGCAGCGATCACTTCAGCCACAGTGCGTTCATCGCTGATTTCAAATTGATCTAATTGACTATCCGGTTGCTGATAACCTCCTGGCTGAGTTGAGCTGCCCGCGCTGAGTTGAGTTACACCTAGCGGCAGTAAATTATCTCTTAATTCAGGTGTTTCACGCGTTGATAAACTAATATCAAGCTGTTGATTAAAAAGTCTAAAAGCGCAAATCATTTGCACTAACCCGGTATCGGTTAGCAGCACTTTTGGCTCAATGCCGCCGGTACAAGGTCTAAGCCTTGGCAGTGAAATACTGTAACGAGTGCGCCAATAATGGCGCTCAAGGTAATCGAGATGATATCCCATTAGCAGAGCATCTAGCCGCCAATCATCCAAGCCGAGCAAGACCCCTAAGCCAATTTTATCAACCCCCGCCTTAGCAACTCTATCTGGAGTATCTAAACGCTGGATAAAATCCTGCTTTTTACCTCGGGTATGGTGTTTTGTATACGTTTGAGGTTGATAGGTTTCTTGGTAAACCATTACGGCATCTAAACCGAGTGCGACTAGCCGCTGGTACTCGTCGGTTTTTAACGGCTGCACCTCCATCGCAACATAGCTAAAATGTTGTTTTATTTGTGGTAAAACGTGAGCGAAATATTCGATACCGACTTTGGTTTCATGCTCACCTGAAACCAATAGAATTGAATCAAACCCCCGCGATTTGATGATGTCGACTTCTGCAAGTAATTCGTCATCATTAAGGGTTTTTCGCTTGATTTTATTGCTCATGCTAAAACCACAATAATCACATTCATTAGCGCATAAATTAGATAAATATAGCGGTAAATATAGCCCCAAATTAGCGCCAAAGCGCTGGCGAGTAATTTGCGCCGCAGCCTGCGCCATCTGTTCAATATAAGCTTCTGCTGCGGGAGATAGTAATGCCATCAAGCTGCTTAAATTGCCACTAGGATATTGCAATGCCCGCTCAACATCAGCGGGTGTAGAGGCATAAAGCTTCATTGATAAATCATCAATATTCAACTGGCTAAAACGCGCTGAAAAACTCATTACGACACCTTACGAGTGGTTAAAAAGCCAGTAAGAGGACTGGTATTATTGGCATTATGACTTACCGCTCCTAAACCTGCCTTGTAGGCCTTGCGCCCACTTTGTACCGCTTGCTGAAAACATTGCGCCATTAAAATAGGATTAGCGCTACTGGCAATGGCAGTATTCACCAACACTGCGTCTGCCCCCATTTCCATCGCCCGACACGCTTGTGACGGCGCGCCAATACCCGCATCCACTATCACGGGTACAGATGACTGCTCGATAATGATTTTCAAAAAAGCTTCGGTGGCCAATCCTTGATTACTGCCTATTGGACTTCCTAATGGCATCACCGCAGCACAGCCAACCTCTTCTAATCTTCGGCAAAGCACTGGGTCAGCATGAATATAAGGCAATACAATAAAGCCCTTTTCACACAGCACTTGGGCTGCATTGAGGGTTTCAATGGGATCGGGCAGTAAATATTTGGGATCGGGGTGAATTTCCAGCTTAATCCATTTAGTGCCTAACATTTGATAAGCCAGTTCAGCGGCAAATATGGCTTCTTTGGCATTTCTTGCCCCAGCGGTATTAGGTAACAGTTTAACCCCACGCGATTGCAATGGACTGAGTAAATCATCTAAACCCATTTTAAAATCGATGCGCTTCATGGCTAAGGTCACTAATTGCGACCCCGATGCCTCTATAGATGCCAGCATGGTTGCCGAGTTGGTAAACTTTCCTGTGCCGGTAAATAAACGTGATTCAAATTGATGATCGGCTATCGTTAACATAATTACCCCCCCGATACTGCAGAAAAAAATTCAAGCTGATCGTCTGCTTGACACTGGTGTTGTGACCATTGGCTGCGCGGTATAATGGTGTGATTTACCACCACAGCAACACTTTGCGGCGTTATGTGCTTCAGTGCGAGTATCTCGGCCAAAGTGATATTGGCAGCAAGCTGTTGCGACTCGCCATTGATGTGTATTTCTATCACTGACAATCCTTACTGGTTTCAATTTGCTTCATTTGTTGTCGTCTAGTTAGCTGTTAACGACACACACAGCAGTGTTTATCCATCGCCATGGTGGCTTTTGACCATGACAAGCGTTTGGCATCAAATCGATGCAGCACGCCAAATTCAACATGTCGGCCAACAATGTAATTCATGCCTGCTAACGCCTGCATCGATGCCATTATGCCCACAGCGGGCCCTAACACTCCCATTTCACTACAGTTTTGACTTAGCAAACTGTCGGCAGGAAATACACAGTGGTAACATCCGTGCGGCCTAGTGTTGGTGCGTGGAATTTTTGTCAACATTGACTCTGGTAAGTAGGCAAACCATTGGCCCTGATCTGCAGAAATTGCCGCGCTGAACAAGGGAAGATGTTGCTCAACCGCGATGCGATTGATTAACTGGCGTGTGGCAAAGTTGTCACTGCAATCAAATATTGCCTGTGGCGATATGGTGTTGAATAACAGCTGATAATTATCCGACGTTAACCGAATTGAATGAGCCGATATTTTGCTGTCGCGATTCCGCTGTTGCAGCTTATCAGCCGCAACATGGGCTTTATTCGACTCGATATCAGTTGGATTAAACAATAATTGTCTGGGCAAATTAGATAACGCCACTTTATCATCATCAATCAAATGTATTTGACCCACACCTGCTGCGGCTAGATATTGTGCCACCAGCTGGCCAAGTCCACCCACACCTACCACAGCAACGTTTGCATTCAACAAGGCAAGTTGCCCTTGCTCAGAAACATCTGCCAATAGCATTTGTTTGGAATAAAGTATGTACTGATGATCGTTCAAACTTGTTTTCACAATGCCTCCTGATAATGTTCTGCGATAATCGGCGTGTGAGTTAACCCCTGTGCATTCACCTCAGTTGATAAACCTTTGAGCATTTTCCACTGCTGGTTTAGCGCCTGATAAGCTGCAACAGGATTGCTCGCTTGGGTAATTGCCCTCACAACAGCCACATCATCCACACCTGTGGCTGCAATATCCTTAAGGCTTTGATAGTCAATTCCACCAATCGCCACCGTTGGAAAATGAGCCTGCAATAACGAGGTATATCTTGCTAACTTTGCTAATCCTTGGGGGTTAGAGGGCATGTTTTTTGTGGTGGTAGCAAAAATATGACCGAGTGCGATATATGATGGGTTAACTTGAGTGGCGAGTAATATTTCAAAATAACTATGGCTAGATAAACCTAAGGCGATTTGTTTTTCGGCTAAAGCCACTAAATCGGCTGATAAAGCATCTTCTTGGCCTAAATGCACCCCAAATGCGCCGTGTTTTAACGCTAACTGCCAATGATCATTAATAAATACCTGTGCATTAAACTTTCGGCCTAATTGAATGGCCTTAATCACTTGTTGCTCAATCCAGAGGACTTTTTGCAGATCATCCCCAAAAGCGACACCTTTATCACAGCAGTCCACTTGTTGCTTAAGCCGCAGCTGCAGCGTTTTACAACCGCCCTGCAACAACGACTCCAACATAGATACACTTGAGACGACGGGATAGACTTCAAGTGGCCGTGATAACTGCGCAAATTGAATGCGTGTTTTTTGGCTGAGAGACTGGCTGATTTGCTGCTCAATACTGGCAAAATCACGCTCAATACATTGTTCATGGTTAACGATTAACGGAGTAATATGCGGCATTAACGCTAGCGAGGTTGGCCAACCCGTACGGGCCAAATAGCCTGGCCCCTGAGCGATTTTAATGCTGTGTTTTAGCCCTTTATTAACATAGGCTTTTGCTAGCACTACCGCATCATGTAACACAAAGTCCTGGGCGACAAAACAGGCAATAGCAGTGGATAAGGTGCAGCCGCTACCGTGATTGTTATCAGTGTCAATTCGCTCACTGCTCAGCACAAAAACACTGTCATTATGTTCAGTGCTGCCGCCCTCAACGTGTTGACAAACATACACATCCATAGCCTTATCTACTTGCCACGCTGCATCACCGCCCTTGGCAACAAGATGACAATCAAAAAATTGACTGACTTGCTGCGCCATCAACACCATTTTACCTAAGGTTAAAACGTTATCGGCTAATGGCGACCTAGGGGTTGCTGATGGAAACACACTTTGAACGCGTATATCGGCATCGACTTGTGGCTTAGCTTGGCCCTTAGCTGGATTGCCTGCTTGGTGTTGAGGTTTAAGCGCCCCCGCTAATGCTACCAACTCTGACTGATTTGGGGTGATCACACTAACAACACCACGAAAAGGCGAAAAATCAAGCGAGTGCTGATTTAACAGCTTGCCACTACTGGCCACCATCACAGGATCTAAAATAATCGGGATTTTTTTGTGCGCTTTAGCGAATGCCGTGGTTAACCACAGTGCCAACTGGTTTACTTGCTGCTGATTGGCAATTAAGCCAATTTTGATTGCATCAGGCGGCATATCTATCAGCAAGGTATCTAATTGTGCAAATAACATTGCTTCTGATACCGCTTCAACTAAGTTCACATTGACCGAATTTTGCGCTGTCAGCGTGGTAATGACAGTGCAGGCATGGCAATCTAAATCTTGAATAGTGGCCAAATCGGCTTGAATACCTGCACCGCCACCACTATCAGAACCCGCTATCGTCCAGACAATTTTGCCAACCGGTGCGTGCGCACTACTGTCCGGTTCAGACGCTGATGACAACGCCGACACATGAGTAGCAGACATTATTGTGCTACCTCTTCCAGTGACTTTTGATGGTAAAGCTTTGAACCCGTCGCTTTAAATTCAGCAGATTTTTGTGCCATTTTCACTGCAATATCATCGGCGGTATGACTGCTGCCTTGGTAAGACTGGTAATCGGTAGGTGATATGACCTCGATAGTTTGCGCGGCTTGTTTTTCAAGGTTTGCGGCGTATTCACGTACATCCTGAGTAATTTTCATCGAGCAAAATTTAGGTCCGCACATAGAACAAAAATGGGCCACCTTAGCGGATTCCTGTGGCAATGACTCATCGTGGTAGGCTCTGGCGGTATCAGGATCAAGTCCTAGGTTGTATTGATCTTCCCAGCGAAATTCAAAACGGGCTTTTGATAAGGCGTTATCCCGTACCTGTGCCCCCGGATGCCCCTTAGCGACATCAGCAGCATGGGCGGCAATTTTATAGGCAATAAGTCCCTGTTTAACATCTTCTTTATTGGGTAAGCCTAAATGCTCTTTTGGGGTGACATAACACAACATGGCTACGCCATACCATGCCATCATGGCGGCACCTATCCCTGAAGTAAAATGATCATAGCCTGGTGCGATATCGGTTGTTTGCGGGCCTAAGGTATAAAATGGCGCTTCATCACAATGGGCTAATTGCTTCTCCATATTGACTTTAATTAACTGCATTGGCACATGCCCAGGCCCTTCGATGATGGTTTGCACATCGTATTCCCAGGCAATTTTAACTAATTCGCCCAAGGTTTCTAATTCTGCAAATTGCGCCTCATCATTGGCATCGGCAATCGAGCCTGGTCGCATGCCATCACCTAATGACAATGACACATCATACGCGGCACACAACTCGCAAATTTCACGAAAATGCTCATATAAAAAGCTTTCTTTATGGTGACTTAAACACCACTTCGCCATTATCGACCCACCACGGGACACTATGCCTGTTAAGCGTTTTGCCGTCATTGGCACATAACGTAATAACACCCCAGCATGGATAGTAAAGTAATCTACCCCCTGCTCGGCTTGTTCAATCAAGGTATCTCTAAACACTTCCCAGGTGAGATCTTCCGCAACGCCATTAACTTTTTCTAGTGCTTGATAAATAGGTACTGTGCCAATAGGAACGGGTGAATTGCGAATGATCCACTCACGGGTTTCATGAATATAGCGCCCAGTCGATAAATCCATCACGGTATCTGCGCCCCAACGAGTCGACCAGACAAGTTTTTCCACTTCTTCTTCGATTGAGGATGTCACCGCTGAGTTACCAATATTGGCGTTCACTTTAACCAAAAAGTTACGCCCGATAATCATAGGTTCAGATTCAGGATGATTGATGTTCAGCGGGATGATCGCTCGGCCTCTTGCCACTTCGCTACGCACGAACTCTGGGGTGATCAAGGCACCAATTTCAGCACCAAAAGCCTCGCCTTGGGCTTTTTGGGTTAATACACTGTCGGTAACTTCTTGTCTGCCCATGTTTTCACGAATGGCAATGTATTCCATTTCAGGGGTAATAATCCCTTGGCGAGCATAATGCATTTGGGTTACCCGCTTGCCCACTTTAGCGCGGCGCGGTGGCACTAAAGCATCAAAACGTAAATGATCTAAGCCATCATCGGCTAATCTTTGCTGGGTAAAATGCGAACTTGCACTGTTAAGCTGCTCTGTATCGTTGCGTTCTTCAATCCAGCTCTGTCTAAGCTTAGCTAAGCCTTCACGCACATTGATGTTTGCCTGTGGATCAGAATATGCGCCTGCACAGTCATAGACTTTAATGGGCGGGTTCGCTTGCAAAATTGGGTGTTGTTCATCCCCCCCCATCAGCGTATCGGTTTGCAGTATTTGACGCATTCCTACGCGAAGATCAGCCCGACTACCTTGAAGGTATATTTTCTCAGAATTAGGATGTTGTAGCGGTTTTAAAGTATCAATAAAAGCTTGTGCACTGGCACGGGTTTGGCGACGATTTGACATGAGCAACCTCGAATTAAATGAGAGAAAGTTGCTTGTCTGGAGGAAAATGTGTTGAGAGCGAGCAATATGAAAAACACATTACAAATCTGTGTTTAACTCAAATTGCTGTCAATAATCAAAAGGGGTAAACACGGGTAAAACTATGTGGATATGGTAAAACCACTCAAGTTTTACGCATGAATAATCACTGAGGATTATTATGCTTGTTACCTACGCAGGTTTTAGCCTGATCAGGTTCAACGGATCCCGAATTAACGGTCTCAGCCTTAATGGCACTCCGACAAGATGGCAGCAGTATAATCAGAATTATTGATTAAAAACAAGTCATACCAATCAGATTAAATATTTATCCCTTTATAATCCATGCACTTTTTTAGCGTTTGTGGTTGTATTCAGATTCACCTCTTATAAGCCTTCTGTTGAAAATATTACTGTTATCCAGCATTCATCACTGAATATTTGCGGGAGTCACTGATTTTGAATTTCACCTCGACTCTGAAGCAGCCATTGGCTGTCACTCGCTGCGGTGTGTGGAAGCAAGTTAACGCTTTGGGTCTGCCATCGGCTAACTTCCAGTTCGGCTTAAATACATGCCTTATCACAGCCCAATAATCGTTAAATAAAGATGGCGATATGTATCAGTGAGGCGCGGGTTAGACTAATTAATCCGCAGCACTAAAGAAAAATGAATTATTTTTCAATAACTGTCGCAGTCTCCCCATTAACCTAGTTATAATTAGCGAGTTTATGTAAACGCAAAGATGCGTAGAATTTTAGGAGATAATTTCCATGCCAGGTTTTGAATTATTCGGTCCAGAAGAAAAGCAGGAAGTCGCTGATGTAATGGAGAACGGTTTTACCTTCCGTTATAACTTTGACCACATGCGCAATGATCGCTGGAAAACTCGCGACATGGAGCAGTTACTCTGTGAAAAGATGAATGTTAAACATGCTCATCTTTTATCAAGTGGCACCGCCGCTCTTCAAACCGCTATGGCTGCTGCGGGTATTGGCGCTGGCGATGAAGTTATCGTTCCGCCATTTACCTTTGTAGCTTCTGTTGAAGCGGTATTCATGGCAGGCGCCATCCCTATTTTTGCTGAAATTGATGAAACATTATGTTTATCGCCTGAAGGCATTGAAGCTGTCATTACGCCTCGCACTAAAGCCATTAACTTAGTTCATATGTGTGGCTCTATGGCAAAAATGGACGAGATTAAAGCCGTCTGTAAAAAGCATAACTTAGTCATTTTAGAAGATGCTTGCCAAGCCATTGGTGGCAGTTATAAAGGTCAAGCATTAGGTACTATCGGTGATGTAGGTTGTTACTCATTTGACTCAGTGAAAACCATTACTTGTGGTGAAGGTGGTGCTGTAGTAACTAACAACACTGAAATCTACAACCACAGCCACATGTTCTCAGATCATGGCCATGACCATGTAGGTAACGATCGTGGTGCTGAAGGCCACCCTATTATGGGCTTAAACTTCCGTATTTCTGAAATGAATGCTGCTATGGGTTTAGCTCAGTTACGTAAGTTAGATAAAATTATCGCGATTCAGCGTAAGAACAAAAAAACCATTAAAGATGCTATGGCGAGCATCCCTGAAGTGACTTTCCGTGAAATTCCGGATCCACAGGGTGACTCAGCAGGTTTCTTAACTTTCTTCTTACCAACAGAAGAACGTACCATTGAAATCAACAAAAAGCTTGCGGCAAACAAAGTTGATGGTTGTTTTTACTGGTATATTAACAACTGGCACTACTTGAAAAACTGGAAGCACATTCAGGAGTTAAAAGCCCCTGCAGCGTTACCGATTATGCTTATTGCCGATCGCCCAGATTATACTCAAATTAAGACACCAAAGTCTGATGCAATTATGAGCCGCACCATTTCTATGCTGATCAAGCTGTCTTGGACTGACGAACAAATTGCAGAACGTATTGAAAACATCAAACGTGCTTTTGCCTAATTAGCCTTTATTTCTGTCACCTCATTTGAGGTGACAGTACTTTTTACAGTAAATATCTCAACTGGAGAGTGTTGTAATGAGTTTTAAAAATTTTAAATGTGTACCAAAAATGATTTTCGGTCGTGGCTCGTTCGTGCAACTTGATGATGTATTAGCTCAAGAACGCAAGCTAGCTGATGATTTTGTGGTATTTCTTGTTGACGATGTACACCAAGACAAACCTTTAGCAGGCCGAGTTCCTAGCAAAAGCCATGACTTAGTTATTTACGTTAACGTAGATGACGAGCCAACAACGGTTCAAGTTGATGCGTTAACCGCACAGGTAAAAGCCTTTAATACTAAACAGCCTGTCAGTGTTGTTGGTTTAGGTGGTGGTTCTACAATGGATTTAGCTAAAGCCGTTTCGCTCATGCTAACTAACCCAGGTAGTTCATCTGAATATCAAGGTTGGGATTTAATCAAAAACCCAGCCATCCACCATATTGGTATTCCTACGGTATCAGGAACTGGCGCAGAAGCATCACGTACTGCAGTATTATGTGGACCGGTGCGTAAGTTAGGTTTGAACTCAGACTACACTGTATTTGATCAAATCATTATGGATTCTGAACTGATTGCTGGTGTTCCTACTGATCAATGGTTCTACACAGGTATGGATTGCTTTATCCACTGTGTTGAGTCTTTACAAGGCACTTACCTTAACGAATTTGCTAAAGCTTTCGCTGAAAAGTCGATGGATTTATGTCGTGAAGTGTATTTAGACGATCATCCAGAAAAAGATGACAAGCTAATGATGGCCTCTTACATGGGCGGTATGAGCATTGCTTATAGCCAAGTAGGTGCATGTCATGCTGTATCTTATGGTTTAGGATATGTACTGGGTTATCATCATGGTATCGGTAACTGTTTAGCATTTGATGTGTTAGAAGAATTCTATCCTGAAGGTGTAGCTGAGTTCCGTAAAATGATGGAAATTCACAACATCACACTACCGAAAAACATCTGTAAAGACTTACCAGACGAAACTATCGCCAAGATGGTTGCTGTGACTAAGAGCATGGGACCACTATGGGACAATGTTTACGGTAAAGGCTGGGAAGAAAAAGTTACCGATGAAATGCTGACTAAGTTGTTCCGTCGTATATAATACCTCTAAGTCATTTTGTCATAAGGGCTCAGATGAGCCCTTTTGTTTACCATTAAAATAGGTTTTTATTAATGAATGTTACTCTATTAATTCCAGCTCGTTATGGTTCAAGTCGTTTTCCTGGCAAACCATTAGCGCCGATTAATGGTAAACCCATGATCCAACACGTTTACGAACGTGCGTCTTTAGCCAAAGGATTAGACAACATTTACGTTGCCACAGATGATGTGCGCATTAAAGATGCTGTTGAAGGCTTTGGTGGCAAAGTGGTAATGACCAGTGCTGATGCGGCATCAGGTACCGACAGAATTAACGATGCAATTAGCCAATTAGGTTTAGCCGACGATGACTTAGTGATTAACCTGCAAGGCGATCAACCACTCATTGACCCTATTTCGATTGAACAAATCATTAGCTTATTTGAACGTCACCCTGGCGAATTTGAAATGGCGACCTTGGGCTTTGAAATTGTCGATAAAAAAGAATTAGATGACCCAATGCACGTTAAAATGGTGTTTGATAATGATTTTAATGCACTGTATTTCTCGCGTGCGCGCATCCCTTTTGGCCGCGACACCCAAGATTATCCAGTCTATAAACATTTAGGTGTTTATGCTTACACCCGCCGTTTTGTTAATGCATTTGCTCAATTGCCACTGGGTAAGTTAGAAGATTTAGAGAAGTTAGAGCAATTGCGTGCCCTAGAGTACGGCCACAAAATCAAAATTGCGATCAGCGCATTTGATTCTCCCGAGGTCGACACACCAGAAGATATTCGTAAATGTGAATTACGTTTAGCCGTTGACTAACAAAATCTTGGAGAGCCATCATGGATTTATCAGGTTTTGAAGTTTGGATTATCATAGGTTTAGTGGTGGGCATTATTGCCAGCAATCTAGCCGTATTAAAATACAGTGCTAAGTTTAAAATGCCACATTTAGGCACTCACAAGGGTAAAAGCATTGTTTCAGAAGATGGCCGCCAAGCCTCTGAGAAACAAGCACCCGATGAAACCGCATCTGAACAACAGAGCGAGGTTAATGCCAAAGATAAGCCATCATCAAAAGTTGATTAATTTAGGCTGTTATGAAATTCGGCCATCATTTGTTGGCCGTTTTTTATTGGTTTTTTATGCTGATTTTTTTGTTGGTTGTTGATGCCAGAACAGTACAAAAAACACTCAACCTTATTGTGATACGTTTAAGTAATGGCTAACCATTCACTGCCAAAAGACCTTGAAACTACTATCAATACAATCAACTCAATCGAATATTCCAAGCTTCTCATGTGATTGAAATGAAGCTTTGAATGATTTTTTACTTCACCATCAATTTTTATACAAACCAGGTAGTAATATGCCCCTTACTGTTACAGATACTAGTCCAGAAACCAGCCCACTTTCTGATGCCATGCAGGCTCGTATAGAACACTCTGAAGCTCGCGTAATTAAAGCCATCTTCCCATCGAACACAAATCACCATAACACCTTGTTTGGTGGTGACGCCCTAGCCTGGATGGATGAAACAGCCTTTATTGCCGCGACACGTTTTTGCCGTAAATCTCTAGTTACGGTAAGCTCTGACAGAATTGATTTTAAAAAAGCGATCCCCGCAGGTAGCCTTGCTGAATTAGTCGCTCGGGTGATCCATGTTGGCAATACTTCACTTAAGGTTGAAGTGAATATTTTTGTTGAAGATATGTATAACGACCACCGCGAGCATGCCATCAGAGGGGTATTCACCTTTGTGGCCGTTGATGAACAACGTAATCCGACTAAGGTGTGGCCTTTAAGCTAACAGTGATAATGCAAGTGGCTTTCTCACTTGACAGTATTACGGAAAATTAATTGGTAGCTGGTATTGCTAGCCAATAAAGAGAAAATCCATCCGCAATCGTTTATACCCAAACAACTTGAATATACGTGTTTCAGAGCTTCACCGTATTTTCAATACTAGGCGCGTTAATGCGGTAATGTAGGTACCTTATAAATTAGCGCAACAACGCTCTTGATTTAAAAATCAGGGGAACACGGTGAAACTCCCTGAGGGCAAGTTTTACACGCGTTTATGCTGCGTTATTGATTTTGAAAAGGGAATAACCATTCCCCGCAATCAATGCCTTGCCTAAACGCGTTTAAATTCTTGCTGAAATCGAGCATCTTCAGGTTGTTTGGGTATATAACACGACTCGGATGGATTTTTTTATCGCCCTATTTTGATCAACACGCCGAGTGTAAATCAAACCTATCGGCATTCATCACCTTGGTCCAAGCGGTGACGAAATCCTTAACAAATTTTTCTTGGTTATCATCTTGCGCATACACTTCGGCATATCCGCGAAGAATAGAATTAGAACCAAATACCAAGTCAACTCGAGTGGCCGTCCATTTTACTTTGCCAGTCGTTCGGTCACAAATTTCATACAGATTTTTACCCGTAGGTTTCCAGCTATAATTCATGTCTGTTAAGTTAACGAAAAAGTCATTGCTAAGTGAGCCCGCATTTTCAGTGAACACACCATGCTTAGTATCGCCATAGTTGGTTGCCATTACGCGCATGCCACCAACTAATACCGTCATTTCATGGGCGGTCAGCCCCATCAGTTGACTGCGATCTAGCAGTAACTCTTCAGCACTAACAACATAGTCGCCTTTAATCCAATTACGATAGCCATCATGCAATGGCTCTAGTACATCAAATGATGCTGCATCTGTCATATCCTCTGTTGCATCACCTCGTCCTGGAGAAAATGGCACAGTCAATTGATGGCCTGCTTTTTTAGCGGCTAATTCAATCCCAAGATTACCAGCAATCACAATTACATCGGCGACACTGGCGCCACTTTTTGTGGCGATGGGTTTAAGTACACCAATCACTTTGGCTAATCGTGTTGGCTCATTGCCCTGCCATTGTGCTTGTGGAGCCAAACAAATACGAGCCCCATTTGCACCGCCTCGGCGATCAGATGCTCTAAATGTTCTCGCACTGTCCCAAGCGGTTGAGACCATTTCGGCAACCGTTAAACCACTCGCTGCAATACTATCTTTGATGGCTTGCACATCGTAATCCACTTTACCAGCTGGTATTGGATCTTGCCAAATGAGGGTTTCACTTGGTACATCCGGTCCGATGTAACAGGCTTTAGGCCCCATATCTCGATGGGTTAATTTAAACCATGCTCTTGCAAATACATCGGAGAAATAATCTTGATCTTTAGCAAAACGTTCTGAAATTTTGCGGTACTCAGGATCCATTTTCATCGCCATATCAGCGTCGGTCATAATGGGGTTATGACGAATAGAAGCATCTTCAACATCAACAGGCTTATGCGCTTCATTAATATTTATCGGTTCCCACTGCCATGCTCCGGCAGGACTTTTCTTAAGCTCCCAGTCGTAATTAAGTAGCATGTCGAAATAGCCGTTATCCCATTGTGTTGGGTGGGTTGTCCACGCTCCTTCAATGCCACTGGTGACAGTGTCACGACCCACTCCGCGTGAGGTTTTATTTAACCAACCGAAACCTTGATCTTCAATATCAGCGCCTTCAGGCTCAGGACCTAATAAGCTGGCTTTGCCGTTGCCATGGGCTTTACCTACAGTGTGGCCACCGGCTGTTAGCGCCACGGTTTCCTCATCATTCATTGCCATACGTGCAAATGTCACGCGCACGTCTTGCGCGGTTTTAAGTGGATCAGGTTTACCGTCAACCCCTTCAGGATTAACATAAATAAGCCCCATCATTACCGCTGCCAGAGGATTGGCTAAATCACGCTCACCTGAATAGCGACTATTAGGGTTATCACTTGGGGCAAGCCACTCTTTTTCAGCGCCCCAGTAAATGTCTTTTTCTGGATGCCAAATATCTTCGCGGCCAAATCCAAAACCAAAGGTTTTCAAGCCCATCGACTCATAGGCGATCGTCCCCGCATAAGCAATTAAATCTGCCCAGCTAAGTTTGTTGCCGTATTTCTTTTTAATTGGCCACAATAAACGTCTGGCTTTATCTAAGTTACCGTTATCAGGCCATGAATTTAATGGTGCAAAGCGTTGATTACCAGTGCTGGCTCCGCCACGACCATCAGCGACACGATAGGTACCTGCTGCATGCCATGTCATTCGGATCATTAAACCACCATAATGCCCCCAATCAGCTGGCCACCAAGGCTGGCTTTGGGTCATTAAGTTGTGCAAGTCTTTTTTTAACGCCTTCACATCAAGCTTTTTGACTTCTTGCTGATAATCAAAATCAGCACCCATTGGATTTGTTTTACTATCATGTTGATGCAAAATATCTAAGTTCAATGACTTAGGCCACCAATCGGTACTCGCCATTGGCTGAGTGGTTGCACCGCCATGCATTACTGGACATTTTCCTGTCATTTCTAATCTCCTATTTGTAAGCTAAATGTCAACTTAATGAGTTTAGCTTTGAATCAAAAATATGCGCTCTCACTTGCATTACAAAAGTTACTAACCGACAACATAAATACACATTTAAGCAACAAAAACAAAAACTTAAATATGAAAAACCTAATCTAAACCAAATGTTAATGTGCATCGATGAGACACTTGCTGAAACGTGATGCGCCTAGCATCTGCAACTTAAAATTAGATAATTTCATTTATTCGAGTTGATTTATGATGATTTTCAGATAATTACTGCTATTTATCGTGATATTGACAACCGCTTTTACTTTATTGAGTGAATAAGTCGCCATCACTTCAATTCGGGACAATAAATGCAGCACTGTTATCAACAAAGACTTCAAGTTTGACTGTAAGTGATTGAATGGAATTATTTTAAATATCCATTTCATCTCTTCATTCAAGTTGCAGTGACTTTAACTATTTTCTATACCCGTTAGCGTAAATTTAAGATCAAAATTGTTTTATTAAAGTAGGTTTTTTAGCCAGTATTGGATAAACACGACATGGTAACTATGAGCAAACAGCCAAAGATAGCCTTCCGCTAACGCTTATTAGACCAAAGTCTAACTTTTTAAAAATCTTAGTTAATTCTGATATAAAGCGTTGGAATTTCCAGTTACTTTTCTGTTACATTGACTTAATCTTCACGCGCAACAACGAAATATAACAGCCATGAAGCTAGAAAATTTAAACATTATTATTGCCGATGACCACCCCTTATTTCGCAATGCCTTACGACAAGCACTAAGCTCAGCTTTCAATAACACTCAATGGTTTGAAGCTGACAGTGCCGAAGCATTGCAACAATTAATGGATAACAATGAAGCGCCAGTCGATCTTATTTTGCTGGATTTGCAAATGCCAGGCTCGCATGGATATTCGACGCTGATCCATTTACGTAGTCACTACCCTAACATTCCTGTTGTGGTGATATCTGCCCATGAGGATATTAATACTGTTAGTCGAGCGATTCATTACGGAAGCAGTGGTTTTATACCAAAATCTTCATCTATGGAGACCCTTGCACAAGCCCTTAATGCTGTGCTTTATGGCGATATTTGGTTACCTCCTGGAACACAAATAGTTCCGGTCAGTGATGATGCAACAGATCAAATGGCCAGCCGTTTATCTGACTTAACACCACAGCAATACAAGGTGTTACAAATGTTTGCCGAAGGCTTACTCAACAAACAAATTGCCTATGATTTTGGTGTGTCGGAAGCCACAATCAAAGCTCACGCCACTGCTATTTTTAGAAAGCTTGGGGTAAGAAACCGTACTCAGGCGGTAATTGCGTTGCAGCAACTTGAAATGGAAAAGGTAAATTTATCTTGATTGAGTTAGCGCAGCTGCCGTTTTCTCAAGCCTGTGAAAATAACCAACGTCCTATATTAGATGTATTAAAGCCTAAACTAACAGACTCGCTTCAGTTACTTGAAGTGGGTTCAGGCACTGGGCAACATGCGACATTCTTTGCCCATCAACTTCCTCATTTAACCTGGCAAGCAAGCGACCAGCACTGCAATATTAACCATATCAATTGCCGTATTAACCATTTCAAGCGATCAAATTTACCTTCTGCTATTGCACTTGATATTAGTCAAACATGGCCAACACAAAATTATGATGCTGTTTTTACAGCTAATACTTTACATATAGTCAACCGGCAACTTGTAGAGGCATTTTTTGCAGGAGTTGCCAAAATCACTCTCACAAATGCAAACCTGTTTATCTATGGCCCCTTTAACTATCAAAAACAATATACCAGTGACAGTAATGCTAATTTTGATATTTGGCTAAAACAACGTGACCCACAAAGCGGAATTCGTGATATTGAATGGATAGTGGAATTAGCAAACGCACAACAATTTGAACTCGTAGAAGATGTTTCTATGCCTGCCAATAATCGTTTAGTGCATTTTATCAAGCGATAATTTCCACTGTTTACTGACTTACTTTTTGACGCAAAAACGGTTAAGTTAAGCATCAATCTTAAAAGCACTACGTAGTTGAACACAAGGAAATATATTATGGGTTCAGTGACCACTAAGAAGCATCCTAATGGCCTTGATTATGTCGAGGTGAACACTGATCTTTGTCAGGCACGTATTTTTATGCAAGGCGCACAAATTGATCAATTTACCCCCACAGGAAAAGCCCCGTTATTGTGGGTTTCAGAAGCTGACGATTACCAAATAGGTAATGGGATCCGCGGTGGTATTCCGGTTTGTTGGCCTTGGTTTGGTATGAATGGGGTTGAAGGTTTTCCGCAACACGGTTTTGCTCGCACACGTATATGGGATTTAGATTCGGTAAAAATGCGTGATCAACTTGTGGACCTAACGTTCAGTTTGAAAATAAGCGAACACGACAAGCAGTATTGGCCGCACGATACTGAAGTCAAAGTGCTATTTACGTTAGGTGAAACCTTATCTGTTAGTATAGTAAACCAAAATAATGCTGATTATGCAGTTAGCCTAACTCAAGCATTACACACTTATTTTCCTGTAAAGGATATTCACCAACTTAAAGCCTCTGGCTTTAGTCAGTCTAAATACATAGAGTTTGGCGAAGGACCCTATAAACAACCGACAGATGATGTAAGTTTTGATAAAGAAACCGATCGCGTGTACACAGATTTATCGTTAGTACAGCATTTGCATACCCCTGAAGGCACGATTGAAGTTAGCCGTGAAAATAGCCGTTCAGCTGTGTTATGGAATCCCTGGATAGAAAAGTCGACTCGTCTTTCACGATTCAAAGCTGATGATTATTTATCTATGGTGTGTTTAGAAGCGGCAAATGTACTTGAAGATAAAGTGACATTAGCTGCGGGTGAGTGTCATATATTAACCACCCACATTCGCTGGGTTTAGCCTTTTTTGATCCAGTAAATCTGTTTTAAACCAAATAGTTTTTTGCATTACTTTTAAAGCCAGAGTTTGATACTCTGGCTTTTTAATTTACCATGACATGTTAATGATTAAAGGCATATTCACCGTTAAACGATTATTGCTATTTGTCCTGCTGATGTTTATCGGTGCGGGTTGGTATGTCAGCCAAAATATTCATCCCATCAGTGTAAAGGTGCTCAATCAACTGCTTGCACCCTATGATATTCAAGTACTTAATCTAGACTCGCAATTAGTATCAATTAATCAATTGCAGATCCCGAGACTTATTCTACAAATTGAAGACAGTTATATCGCGATTCAAGGTTTTGAATTAAGCCTTACTGATACGTTGGCGATAGTACAGAAACAACAGCTCGACCCAAGTGATATCATCAAGCTCAGCAGTCAAAATGTGTATATTGATTTGGGTGCGAGCTTTTTTAATCGCCAACGTCAGCAAAAAGCCGAATCCAGCGCGGCATGGCAACTGGTATTTAATCAAATACCTGATATTGATTTGGGCGAAGTGTTGATAAACCTGCCCGCTATCGCTACAAATAATCCAGCAAAGACAGCTCCAGTGAGTTTTCGTCACAGTTTAAAAATGGATAAGCTAACCCTTAACAATCAGGGAGATCTTAATACGCGGTGGCGATTTGATAATAATGAGTTATTTAATCTTCAAGCTCAGCTTAAACCCAATGCTGTCACTTTTTCATCCAGGCTTAATCTAGAGCAAAGCCAACTAGGGTTAAATGCATTTTCATCATACTTAACGGCAGCGTTACACAAATTAGCGTTGCAAGATAATGAAGTGGCTAAAAACAGTATTATTGTTGAGATTGAACAGCAACTTGCACAAGTGTTATCCCCCATAAATGATCAACAGATCCACATCAAAGGTGACTGGCATGCCACAACGCACTTTGATTTAATCAATGGCGAGATAACCTCTTCAAATCATTTTACAACGTTAGATATTCGTTCAGCACTTTATCCCTGGTTAAACCTTCATCTGCAGGATGAATTTGCTATAGAGGTTTCAGTTAAAGAACAATTGATGCCAGCTGCCATTGGCGCGAACGCGACTGGTAAAAAACCAATAGAAGATATTACGCAATTGGCCTATGGTGCCAAACTTGACTTTACCCCTTTTAAGCAGCAATTTAGTTTTACCCCTGACCAGCTAAAACGAATACTCAATCAATTTTCGTCACCATCACAAGCACATCAGGCTGCTGAATTTATTAATGGCTTGTTACTGTCCAGTTTAGAAGAAAATGTTGCCCAAGTTACGCTTTCAGCCTCATTGCCAGAAGCGAGCACGCTTTGGATACCATTAAGTGCGGCGCAATCCAAGTTAACAGACCCGGCTCCAGCGACACCCACATCGCAATCTTGGCCTATTACTTTTAGCACCCCAAAAATGGATGCCCATATATCCGGAACAATATTAAATAACCAACTTAGCCTGAGCCAATTAAAGCTTAATAGTCTAGGTGAAATCCACTTTGCCTTAAATAGTGAATTTTCGCTTCAACAACCAACGGATATTGTGAGCTTATTATCGCCACTGCAAGCAGAGCCTTTATCCTTACGCTTACCTATGGATGAATTATCATTAGGCAAAGGGTTAGTGAGATTGGCTGCCGATTATCATCGTGAGTGGGTTAATAATGGCTTTGATGAGGTATTAACCATACACCCATCAAGTAAAGTCATACTAGATCAGCTTCAATTAGCTAAAACGACTAACAAAGCGCCTGAGTCGCAGATGCAGAAAGTGATCAGTGATTATGCCGAGATACAGCTAACCAAAATCAGTCAGATAAAGGTTAACCATAACAGTGTTCAGCTAAACATTCCCCCTGTGCTGGCATCTTTTAACAAGGTAGCTACCTTGCTATCAAGCCCAACAACCAAGCAACAAATTAACGCTGAAAAAGCGCAGTTTACTTGGCAAACACCAACTGCGTTTACTTTTTCATTGAACACAACTTTGTCACTCCCTGAACAACTACTGGCGCGCAGCAGTAATCATTCTCTCGACACACGCTTTGAGCAATTGAAAGTCACTAAAACGCCATTAAAACAGCGCAAACAAACTTTGCTTAATTTAAATCAATTGGCCATTAATCAGCAGTTCAATATCCACAACGGCTTAATACAAAGTGATGATAAATGGCAATTTGATACTATCCACGCCAGCAGTCAACATTACTTTCAACCCCAATTATTTTCGTTAGCAGGACAATGGCAGCTAGAAACTGATATCACTGCCGCTTTACCTACAATAATTAAAAATCAAAAGTTACCATCGGGTTTCAATATCGAGGGATTAATAACGCTCAACAGCAGCTTTTCAATGAGCCAGCGACAAGGGGTTAATTACTTTGAAATGTTGCTAAAACCAGAGATAGAGAAGCTCAATGTTGACTATATTGACCAATATATTAGCGATACAAAAATTCACACAGAGTGTAAATTTACTTGGCAGCAAGCAATGACTGAAGCCGTTTCATTCAGTCAACTGAGTTGCCCTCAAACACGTATCAATATTGCTAATGGCCGCTCAGGGATCATCTTCAAAGATGTGCATATTCTCGCAAACTTAGATTTAACAATGGATCCTGACAAGCCAT
Organism: Shewanella aestuarii; assembly: GCF_014647215.1. Lineage (GTDB taxonomy): Bacteria > Pseudomonadota > Gammaproteobacteria > Enterobacterales > Shewanellaceae > Shewanella > Shewanella aestuarii. The sequence continues at coordinate 288,209 of NZ_BMOT01000001.1, read as the reverse complement.
TGAACAACTGGCTGCAAAAACTGACTGGATTAAGCCATACCGACGTAAGCATGACCATGTCGGGTGATGCACTAGAAGGACAATTTTTAATTCCTGAATTTGTATTTAAGTTGCAAGACAGATCGCATGGCTATTTATTATTACAGGGGTTAAGTTTAGAAGCATTACTGACACAGCAGCCGCAAGTGGGTGTGTACGCCAACGGTACTTTTGATGGTGTCTTACCTTTAGAGTTAATTAACGGCGAACTGACCATCACAGGAGGTCACATTGCCGCTCGAGCACCTGGAGGCTTGATAGAGGTAGCAAACAGCGAAGCTATAGAGCAGTTAAAACAAACCCAACCTTATTTGGATTTAGTATTCGATGCCTTAGAACATTTGAATTATCAACAACTGGCAGGCACGCTTGATATGCAAGCTAATGGTGATGCGCAATTTAATATCGCCGTTAAAGGGAAAAGCCAAGATATCGTAAGACCCATTCATCTCAATTACACCCATGAAGAAAATTTGATTCAATTATACCGCAGCACCCAAATTGGTAATCAGCTACAATCCAATATAGAAAAGTCTGTTAAATAAGGAAGATACTTTGAAATTTGCCGCAGCCCTGACCTTAAGCGTGTTACTGACCAGCATAATGACTGGCTGTACACCTACAGTAAAAATCGAGCCACCAGATAAACCAATCGTGATTAATTTGAACGTCAAAATTGAGCATGAGATCAGAATAAAAGTCGATAAAGAACTCGATAACTTATTAGAAAATGAACAACTATTTTAATAGGAATACATATGAAATCCGCCTTTTCGACGCTATTAATCAGTCTACTATTTTGTGTAAATGCTTGGGCAATGACACTGCAAGAAGCTAAATCTAGTGCATTAGTCGGGGAACAAACCGATGGATATTTAGGAGTGGTTAAATCTTCAGTTGAAATTGAAGCTCTGGTCAAAGATATCAATGCAAAACGTTTACAACACTATCAACGTATCGCAACTAAAAACGGCTTAAGTACTGCAAGCATTGCCAAATTAGCTGCAGAAAAAGCTATCGCTGCGACAGATAAAGGCCATGTTTATCAGGATAATAATGGTCAATGGCAAGTCCGAAAGTAAATTAAGCCTGCTGGCTAATCGACATTAGCCAGCAAGCTACACACTTACACTCGCAGGGCTTACATCTAGTCGCTTAAACTGGATTCACTACATCGACAAAATGATGGATTAAGCCAAACTTCTCCGCGATGTGCTCACCTAAAGCTTGTATCCCATAACGTTCAGTCGCATGGTGTCCTGCTGCAAAATAATGAATATTCTGCTCCATTGCACTGTGATAAGTTCGCTCTGAAACCTCACCGCTAATAAAGGCATCAACCCCCATAGCTACAGCATGATCAATATAGTCCTGCGCACCACCCGTACACCAAGCAACCGTATGAATAGGCTTAGTGCAATCACCAATATGTAATGCTTCTCGCTGGAGAACTCGACTAATGTGAGTGTTAAAGTCGTTAGCAGACATAGGTTGCATTAGATGACCATGCCACAACAAATCTTGCGGAACATCTTCATATACGGCTGGATTTAAAATACCTAACTGTTGTGCCAGCTGAGCATTATTCCCTACCCCATGATGTGCATCTAAGGGTAAGTGATAGCCAAATAAACTGATGTCATTATCCATTAAGGCTTTAATGCGTTTGTACTTCATTCCGGTTAACACTTCAGGCTCATTTTTCCAAAAAAAGCCATGGTGAACCAATATCGCATCGGCATTTAACGCAATAGCTTGTTCAATTAACGGCTGACAAGCCGTCACCCCGGTAACGATTGTGCGCACACTGTCTTTGCCCTGCACTTGTAATCCATTTGGAGCATAATCTTTAAATTTGGCTACATTCAAAAACTCATTCAAGTACGATGACAGTGAATGACGATCTATTTCGTTATTAGTCATGCTGGTAATCCGTTCTTTATCCTGGGTTGCTTAAACCATTTTAGCGTATCCACTAATCAAGTAACACCCTCTACCTGAAGCCTGTTGATCTTTGCTCGTTGAAATGCTTCGAATAAAAATCTGAATTGAATCAGTGAATTTATGCTTAGTCATTTAAGCAACTCTTCATTCACAAAGGTGCATACACAAAGATCCATTCAACAAAGAATAAAACTCTTTTTTGCCGCTCCCTTAGTGCTGCATTTGTTGGCCATTTCTGCGTTATCGACTGTTAAGTTAATAACATCGCTATGTCCCAGCCTTGTTAAAATGACCAGTTATATGCAACAACAATAACCTTGGAAGGTTAACAAGCCCAAAGCATGAAAAATGATTCATTTGAGTACGTTAATGCTTAAGCCTAGTATGAATTAATTTTTTCAATTGTGTCAGGGACGGTATATGAAACATTTAGGACGATTTTGGATATTAATGTTCAGCATTCTTGCTGCGATAACCTGTTATGCAATGGGGTTCTCATCTGGTATCAGCGCTTTTATTGGCTTAGGCATATTATTCGAGGTGTTGTTTTGGGGGCTTATTATAGTAAAAAAGCGTCTACCAAATTCCTCACTAACCTGCGCTCAAGTTAAGGGATTTGTTAAGTAAAAGTGTAACCTTGTAACACTAAAACTGCCCTAAATTGGACTTTTAGGCTATTTAACCTATAAAATTAGCTGAAACCAAAAAAGTCAGTTAGATAAAAATAGGTTAAATTATGACAACATTATCAAAGGAAGACGTGATCAGTTCATTGCAGGCAGCATTGGAAAAACAGTCAGGCACTGCGGTTAATATTGAGCAATCAGGAAGTTGGTATAAAATTGACGGCGGAAAATCCGTTCGTTTTAGTGAGCTTGAGTCTATGCTCGCTGAAATGGGTAACGGTTCACAAACTGTTGCGAAGACGGCAACAAAACCTGCAGCAAAAAAAGCCGCGGTGACAAAAACCAAGTCCGTTGCGACTAAAAAAAGCGCTTCAGCCCCTGCAAAATCTGCCCAAACAGGTAAAGGTTCAGGGTTAACCCCAAAGGAACTCTGGCGCGCCAAACTTGAAAATGCCAAAGGCAAAAATACCCTGCCACGGGGTTTTTAAGCTGATTTGAACACCTGTAATAAAGGCGCTTTATGCGCCTTTATTATTTTTTATTACATTTTTAACAACTTACATTGCCAAGTCGACTCTGACATAACCCTGTAAATAAACCACTCTGACTTCATCCCCTGCATTAAACCTCATGCCAGGGTCAAGGTCTTGAATGATCATGATCTGGGTCCCATCTTCTTGTTTAATCATCATTTCGACTAGTTTGTATTCAAGATAATATTCTTGATTACCATATTGATTCGCAATGCCGCCACCCAATAACGCCCCAAGAACAGTAGCCACATCTTGTCCCGAACCACCACCGAATTGATGGCCAATAACACCACCAACCAAGGCACCACCAAAGGTCCGCCAGCCTTGATTCCTATCCTCTACCAGTTGCTTTTCGGTGATATTTTTAATCGACTCAACATGGCCATATAACACCTTTTCAACTGGAACAGCTTGGTTTCTGTCGTAGGCCGACAGTGCAGGCAGGTTTACACTGCCAGCGCATAATATTATCAATAAAAAAGCAGTTAATTTACGACCTAAGATGTTCAACATAGACTTTTTCCGCTAACTTAATAATAAGGTTTATATGCTAACTATAATCAATTGTGAATTCACTGTCTTATTTAAATGAATTAATCAACTTTCCCGCCCCTGAAGAGGCATTAGCGGAACCCAATGGCTTGCTTGCTGTTGGCGGAGATTTATCCCCAGCAAGGCTTCTAGAGGCTTATTATCACGGTATTTTCCCATGGTTTAATGCCGATGACCCCATCCTATGGTGGTCTCCTAGTCCTAGGGCTGTTTTTGTACCCAAGTTAGACTTTGGCAGCAAGAGTTTAAGGAAAACCCTCAAAAATGCAGCATGGAAGTACACCATTAATCATGCTTTTTTAGATGTAATGAGCGGTTGTGCTCAACCAAGAGCCAATCAACAAGGCACTTGGATCACACCTCAGATCCAAATGGCATATTACGAACTGCATTTACAAGGTTTTGCACATTCATTTGAAGTGTGGGACGCGGATAGATTAGTCGGTGGTTTATACGGCATCCCGATAGGGAATGTATTTTGTGGTGAATCCATGTTTCATCGACAAACAAATGCATCCAAAGCGGCATTTACCCTGTTAAATCAGCATTTAGCAAAACATGACTTTGCATTGATTGATGCGCAGCTTATTAACCCTCATTTAGTCAACTTAGGTGCAAAAGCGATTAGTCGAGAATCATTTCTGTCAATTTTAAGGCAAACGCGCAATAACTTGGTTGCCCCCGAAATGTGGCTAAAACAAGAGGTAAAATTTGAACTCTAAATCCATATCAGTTGGCATAAGCAAACCATTCGATTGCAGCTACATCGATGGCAATCAAGAGCAGCTTCTGGTTATTCAAGAAGATCAGCTTGATGCCCAGCTATTTGAGCAATTGTTGTCGATGGGATTTAGACGAAATGGTAATGCCATATACAAACCTCGTTGCCCACAATGCCAAGCTTGCCAGTCGATAAGAGTCCCAGTTCACAGCTTCAAATTGTCTAAAAGGCAAAAAAGGACATTACGAAACAACCAACTTTTACATTGGAAAGTGGTGACAAAAACAACACTTGAACATTACGCACTGTATGCTCGTTACATCAATGCTCGGCATCATGATGGGCCTATGTATCCCCCTAGCCAATCCCAGTTTGACGATTTTTTGCTATGTGATTGGTTACCGCCTACTTTCATCGAACTTTATGATGCAGATAAACTGATCGGTGTTGCGGTGACCGACAACCTAACCCATAGTCTATCCGCCATATACAGCTATTTCGACCCAGAATATGAAAAACATTCATTAGGGTCATTAATGATTTTAATCCAATGTCAATTAGCAAAATCTTTAGGAAAACACTTTGTCTATCTGGGCTATCAAATCGATGAAAACCGAAAAATGTCTTACAAGCGTCAATATCGCCCATACCAAATTTTAACCCCAGAAGGTTGGCAAAATGGTGAACTAGTTAACCCTCTTTCGTGTTAACGGCCTTTACAGCAAGGCGATTTTACGGCATGATACGCCCGATTTTCATATTTGAAGGCTAATGGGATAATTTATTAATGGCGAAAGAAGACAACATTGAGATGCAAGGCACTATCCTTGAGACCTTGCCAAACACAATGTTCCGCGTAGAGCTTGAAAATGGACATGTGGTGATAGCCCACATTTCTGGCAAAATGCGCAAAAACTACATCCGTATTTTAACGGGTGATAAAGTCACTGTTCAGTTGACTCCTTATGATTTATCTAAAGGACGTATCGTCTTCCGCGCACGTTAATGATTATAGTTTTCGTATGAAAAAAACCGACACAAATGTCGGTTTTTTTATGCCCTTTTTTTAGTGTTTATTTTGTTTAAACTACTGCACTCTAATCCATAACCCCGGCTTTATAGTCTTAACTCGAATTAACAGTACAATAACCTTAATTTAGCGCGCTAATATTCAGTCATCGACAGTCAAACTTGAGTTTTGTGCTGATAACAAAGCTTATTTACACGTCAATTGCTGGCCTGTTGCAATTCAGGTCAACACTGTCAGTGGCTAATATGTATTTCATCTTCCGAGTTAAGGTGAATGAAATTGATGGCAATAAATAGCCTTAATCTAAAGCAAAAAAAAGATGGCTTAAGCCATCTTTCTTCATTAACACATTTTCCGTTAAGACACTTTTTCCGGCGTTTCACAATCAATATGAATTTCACCATTTTTAACGTCAATATGTGCAATACCACCCGCTTCAAGTTTTCCGAATAAAATCTCATCCGCTAATGGACGTTTAATCAATTCAGTCACCACACGGCTCATAGGACGAGCACCCATGTTTTTGTCATAACCTTTCTCAGCTAACAAGGTACGCGCCTCATCGCTCACCTCAAGTACCACACGCTTATCATCTAATTGCGCTTGCAGTTCAACTAAGAACTTATCAACCACTTTGGCAATTACCGTCATATCTAAGTGGTTAAACCATACGATAGAATCTAAACGATTACGGAACTCTGGTGAAAATACCTTATTAATTTCCGCCATCGCATCTTGAGTATGATCTTGTTGCTGGAATCCAATCGACTTGCGAATAGTTTCCTGCACACCGGCGTTAGTGGTCATCACTAAGGTCACATTGCGAAAATCTGCTTTGCGGCCGTTATTATCGGTCAAGGTACCATGGTCCATTACCTGTAATAACAAGTTATAAACTTCAGGATGCGCCTTTTCAATTTCATCCAGTAACACCACGCAATGTGGGTTTTTAATCACCGCATCGGTTAATTGACCACCTTGATCATAACCAACATATCCTGGAGGCGCGCCAATAAGACGAGAAACGGCATGACGCTCCATGTACTCGGACATATCGAATCGCACTAGCTTCAAACTTAACGCAGCAGCTAGCTGATTAGTGACTTCGGTTTTACCTACACCTGTTGGCCCTGCAAATAAGAAACTGCCCACGGGCTTTTTATCGCTACCTAAACCACTACGAGACAATCTAATAGCAGCTGACAAGCTCTCAATCGCTTTATCTTGACCGAACACAACCATCTTAAGGTTACGCTCGAGGTTTTTGAGTAAGTCCTTGTCAGACGATGACACGGATTTTTCCGGAATACGGGCTAACTTAGCAATAATGGATTCGATTTCAGCCTGCCCTATGGTTTTTTTGCGCTTGCTGGCTGGCATCATCACCATTCTCGCACCCGCTTCATCGATCACATCAATGGCTTTATCGGGTAAATGCCGATCATTAATGTGCTTTGCAGATAAAATGGCTGCGCTGCTGATAGCCGCCTGGGTATAGCGAACGCCATGGTACTCTTCGTATTTTGATTTTAGCCCCATTAAAATTTTAGTGGTTTCAGCCACTGAAGGCTCATTGACATCAATTTTTTGGAATCGGCGAGCAAGCGCACGATCTTTTTCAAAAATACTTTGGTATTCTTGGAAAGTCGTTGAGCCCATGCAGCGTAATTTACCGCTGGACAATAATGGTTTTAGCAGGTTTGAGGCATCCATTACCCCACCCGAAGCCGCGCCCGCACCAATGATGGTATGAATTTCATCAATAAACAAAATCGCATGATGATCCGCAGCTAATTCTTTGAGTAAACTTTTAAAACGTTTCTCAAAATCACCACGGTATTTTGTACCAGCCAACAAAGATCCCATGTCAAGTGAGTATACCGTCGCATCGGCCATCACATCAGGCACCTGACCATTCACAATACGATACGCCAGACCTTCGGCGATTGCGGTCTTACCGACACCCGCTTCGCCCACTAACAACGGGTTGTTTTTACGACGGCGACATAAGGTTTGTACCGCTCGTTCAACCTCTGCATCACGGCCGATTAATGGATCGATCACACCGTCTTTTGACAGCTGATTCAAATTAGCCGCAAATTGCGACAACATGCTACGCTCTTCTGGAGCATCGGTTGAATCATCGATATTTGAATTATCACTGTCTTCCGCTTTGTCTTCATCTTTTGAAAAACCATGGGAAATATAGTTAACCACATCCAAACGGGTGATTTCGCAGCGGCGCAACAGATAAACAGCTTGTGACTCTTGCTCACTAAAAATGGCCACTAGCACATTAGCGCCTGTGACTTCATTGCGACCTGATGATTGAACATGAAATACGGCGCGCTGAAGCACACGCTGAAATCCTAATGTCGGTTGAGTTTCTTTGTCTTCGGTGTTTTCTGCAATAATTGGCGTGGTTTGTTGAATAAAATTATGTACTTCATCACGCAATTTATTAATATCGGCTCCACAGGCAATTAACGCCTCGTAAGCGGCTGGGTTATCTAATAACGCTAATAATAAATGTTCTACCGTCATGTATTCATGACGCGAATCTCTAGCTTGCTGAAACGCTAGGTTCAAAGTGACCTCTAAGTCTTTGTTCAGCATAAGCACCCCCTAAATTAACCACAAACAGCAGAGTAAGATTATTCTTTCTCTAAACTACACAGTAACGGATGTTGGTTTTCTCTTGCAAATTGATTTACTTGTAAAACTTTAGTTTCTGCAATGCCAAATGGATACACACCGCATAATCCTTTCCCTTTGTGGTGAATGGCCAACATAATATCTACGGCCTGTTGCTCATTCTTATCGAAGAAACGTTGTAGGACTTCAACAACAAAATCCATTGGTGTGTAATCATCGTTATTCAGAACCACTTTATATAAGTTGGGTCTTTGTAAGTCTGATTCAACTTTTTCTTCGGTTTTTTCAATGCTGCCTATTTTAGCCATGCTCTAATACTAGCCTCTCATTTCAATGCCGACCACATGATAATATTAAATTAATTAAATGTTGTCTTTTTGTTAATTTATGCTTGACTTCTTTTCGTACAAATTTCATTCTGTTTGTCAGGCGGCAATTCAAGACCGCTGAATAATAAGTTTTACTATCTTACTGGTAAGTAGACAAAAGAAGGAAGTGGAAGTATGGCAAGCGGAACTGTAAAATGGTTCAACAACGCCAAGGGATTCGGGTTTATTTGCCCAGATCAGGGTGGCGAGGATGTTTTTGCACATTATTCAACCATAGAAATGGAAGGTTATCGAACGCTTAAAGCGGGACAACCGGTTTCTTTTGAGGTAGAAGCAGGCCCTAAAGGGATGCATGCATCAGCCATTTCACCAACTAATTAGTTAGGTGAGACTATAAAGCAAAAAGACAGGGATTTTAATCCCTGTCTTTTTATTTAGCCAAAATAAAGCTTCAAAAAACAAAAAACGCGCCATTAAGGCGCGTTTTTGATTAGCTAAGAAAGTGGTTTATGCCACGATAAAGCTATTTAACGTCTTGCTTGGGCGCATGGCTTTTTCAGATTTAGCAGCATCTAAGCGATAGTAACCACCTAAATCTACTGCTGGGCCTTGTGCATCATTTAACTCAGCCACAATCACGGCTTCATTTGATAATAAATCCGTTGCCAGCTTGGTAAACTTCGCGGCTAACTCTGCATCAGATGTTTGCGCTGCAAGAGCTTGTGCCCAGTAAAGCGCTAAGAAGAAATGTGAACCACGGTTGTCTAATTCACCCACGCGGCGTGAAGGAGACTTGTTGCTATCAAGGAACTGACCAATAGCAACATCAAGCGCATCAGCAAGAACTTGTGCTTGAGTATTGCCTGTAGTTTGGCTTAGGTGCTCTAAAGATGCAGCAAGTGCTAAGAATTCACCTAAAGAATCCCAACGTAGGTGGTTTTCTTTTTCAACTTGCTGAACATGCTTAGGCGCTGAACCACCTGCACCTGTTTCAAATAAGCCACCGCCATTCATCAGAGGCACAATTGATAGCATTTTAGCACTGGTGCCTAATTCAAGAATTGGGAACAAGTCAGTTAAGTAGTCACGTAACACGTTACCCGTTACAGAGATTGTGTCTTCACCTTTAATGATACGGTCTAAAGTGAAACGCGTTGCATCAACTGGTGACATGATGCTGATTTCTAACCCTGCAGTGTCATGATCTGCTAAATAGGTGTTTACCTTTTTGATTAATTCAGCGTCGTGTGCACGATTGCTGTCTAACCAGAATACCGCAGGTGTGTTGCTTAAACGTGAACGTTTAACTGCCAGTTTCACCCAGTCACGGATAGGCGCATCTTTAACCTGACACATACGATAAATATCACCAACTTCAACAGCGTGACTCATTAAAACGTCACCCGCTTGGTTAACAACCTTAACTGTACCGGCGGCTTTGATTTCAAATGTTTTATCGTGACTACCGTATTCTTCAGCTTTTTGAGCCATCAAACCTACGTTTGGTACGCTGCCCATTGTTGTAGGGTTGAAAGCACCGTTCGCTTTACAGAAAGCGATGGTTTCTTGATAAACACCGGCATAACAACGATCTGGGATCATTGCTTTAGTGTCTTTCAATTGGCCATCTGGGCCCCACATTTGACCTGAAGAGCGAATAGCTGCAGGCATAGAAGCATCAATAATGATGTCGCTTGGTACATGTAAGTTGGTGATGCCTTTGTCTGAATCAACCATTGCAAGTGCTGGGCGTGCTGCATAAACCGCTGCGATATCCGCTTCTACTTCAGCACGTTGCGCTTCAGGTAATGATTTAATTTTGGCATACACATCACCAAAACCATTGTTAACATCAACGCCTAGCTCAGCAAATAATGCACTGTGCTTGTCGAATACGTCCTTGAAGAAGACTTTAACTGCATGACCAAATAGGATTGGGTCAGACACTTTCATCATGGTCGCTTTTAAGTGCAGTGATAATAAAATATCTTCTGATTTAGCAGCTTCAATTTCACGGGTATAGAAATCTACAAGTGCTTTTTTGCTCATTACAGCAGCATCAATCACTTCATCAGCTAATAATGCTAAGCCCGCTTTTAATACTTGCTCGCTCCCATCAGCTTTGGCTAACACTATGCTAACTTTATCTGCTGCCGCTAACGTCACTGACTGCTCGCTACCGTAGAAATCGCCTTCAGACATATGGGCAACGTGTGACTTAGAATCACTTGCCCATTTACCCATTGAATGTGGGTTTTTCTTAGCATAGTTTTTCACAGACGTTGGCGCGCGACGATCTGAGTTACCTTCGCGTAATACAGGGTTTACTGCGCTGCCTTTGATTTTGTCATAACGTGACTGAGTTTCTTTTTCAGCATCAGTTTTAGGCTCATCCGGATAGTTAGGGATGTCATAACCTTGCGCTTGAAGCTCAGCAATACACGCTTTCAACTGAGGAATTGAAGCACTGATATTAGGTAACTTAATAATGTTCGCTTCAGGAAGATTCGCTAATTCACCGAGTTCAGTTAATGCATCAGCAATTTTTTGTTCTGCAGTTAATTTTTCTGGGAAGTTTGCAATCACACGGCCAGACAAAGAAATGTCACGTGTTTCAACTTTAACGCCCGCAGCGTTGGTAAAAGTACGAATAATAGGTAACAGAGAAAGTGTTGCTAATGCTGGCGCTTCGTCCGTTTCAGTATAAATAATCGTTGGAGAGTTATCTTTCATGGTTTTTCCTACATTATTGTAAATTAATAATTTATTAGAATATTTGGTGCGGATATGTTGACGATCTCACGATGATGTCATCAAGCAAGATGATTACCTGTTTGCTGTGATGAAACGTTGTGCCACACGCCCCAAGTGAGGGTTTTATGCGACAACATTTGTGAAATCCCCTATCCCATTTTTTATTTTTATTAATACTTCCTTCATTGCTTTACTCTAAACAATGAAAAATCAGCTAGTTAAATATGTTGCCACTAGCCAATTTAAGAAAAAATTAGGTACAGATCACAATTTTCAGGCCAACATCATAGAGCATTCTGAATAATATTCAAATTCCACTTATGGCGAATAAGCAGTAAACTGGTCATTGTTCCGATTTTTTAACCCTTTTTACGCATATTTAACGTAAATTTTTTATGCCAAGCTGATTCAATATTGAAAGGTTTCCCACTTGGGTAAGTTTCAAAGTAATCTAGAACAGTCGCATAACTGAACGCAAAGGCATCTAGCTTTCACTATGGCAACCCCTGTAAAAAAACCATCATTTAACACGCGTTTTAAGACAAGCCCAAACAAAAATGTGGCTACGCGCTCATCGAAGTCATCGTCGAACAGATTATTGACAAATAAGTCGTTACCTAAGTCCAAACCTCGGCCTGCCAATCCCGTTATTGTGCTATTTAATAAGCCATTTGATGTGTTATGCCAATTTACCGATGAAGCCGGCAGAAAAACCTTAAAAGATTTTATCGCAATCCCAGACGTTTATGCCGCAGGAAGACTAGACAGAGACAGTGAAGGTCTATTGCTGCTAACCAATGACGGTCAATTACAAGCCAAACTCACCCAGCCAAATCAGAAAACATTCAAAACCTATTGGGTACAGGTTGAAGGTGAGCCGAGCCAACAAGCGATTGAATCACTTCAACAAGGTGTTGTATTAAAAGACGGTAAAACCTTACCTGCTAAAGTGCGTATTATACCTGAGCCTGATGTCTGGCCGCGCACACCGGCGGTGAGAGAGCGTAAAGCCATTCCAACCAGCTGGTTAGAAATTCAAATATGCGAAGGTAAAAACCGCCAAGTTAGACGAATGACAGCGCATGTTGGCTATCCCACACTCAGATTAATCCGCTATAAAATAGGCCAATGGAGTCTAGATAATTTAGCCAATGGTGAATACCAAGTGATTAATCAAACTGCATCCGCCAAGAGTTAATCCAATGAGTGAACGATATAAACCCAATACCACGGTTGCCGCAATCATCCACTGTGGCGGTAAATTCCTATTGGTAGAAGAGCTCATCGACGGTGAAGTGCGTTATAACCAACCTGCCGGCCACCTTGAGGCCGACGAGTCAATTATTGAAGCATGCAAACGTGAAATACTAGAGGAAACGGGCTTGATAATTACCCCTTTTTCATTGGTGGGCATTTATCAATTTACCGCAAATCCAGAGTTGGCTTTTGTACGTTTCACTTTTTGTGCTGAATTACCGATCCAAGTCAAATGCGAACCTCTGGACCCTGCGATCACCCGCACCCATTGGTTTAGCAGAGAACAAATAGCCAAGAAATCAGAGCAAATGCGAAGCCCGTTAGTGCTTAAATCGATTGATGATTTCATTAAACAGCAAGGCAAACATTATTCGGTTCGTCTGCTAAATGCAGACTATTTATGATCAGCCCTGAATTGAATGCAACATTTACCACCCTAAGATAGCCCCTAATGCGAATGCGTGATAGAATACGCGCCGCAGAATTTACAGATAATTTCTCTTTTGAAACGCCGCGTTTTTTGGCATTTCATCGGCATACAGAACGGTTTATAGGATCTATGACATCAATCACACCCACTAATGGTAAAAAAGTCATCGTTGGCATGTCTGGCGGTGTGGACTCTTCAGTTTCAGCTTATTTGCTTATCCAGCAAGGCTATGAAGTTGAAGGTCTATTTATGAAGAATTGGGAAGAAGATGACACGGATGAATACTGCGCTGCCAGTGAAGATTTAAAAGATGCTCAATCGGTTTGCGACAAACTCGGCATAAAACTGCATACAGTCAATTTTGCCTCTGAATATTGGGATAATGTTTTTGAGTACTTCCTCGCGGAATACAAAGCCGGTCGTACACCCAATCCAGATATCATGTGTAACAAAGAAATTAAATTCAAAGCATTTTTAGAATTTGCTGATGAGATATTAGACGCAGATTTCATTGCCATGGGCCATTATGTCCGTCGTCGTGACAATGCCGATGGCAGCACGCAAATGTTACGCGGTGTCGATAACAACAAAGACCAAAGCTACTTTTTATATACCCTTAGCCATGAGCAAGTGGCCCGTAGCTTGTTCCCTGTTGGCGAACTTGAAAAACATCAAGTGCGTGATATTGCTAAAGAGATGGGCCTTATCACCCATGATAAAAAAGACAGCACAGGTATTTGTTTTATTGGTGAACGTAAATTTACCGACTTTTTAGCCACCTATTTACCGGCTATGCCTGGCGATATAGAAACCGCTGAAGGCGAAGTGATCGGTACTCACCAAGGTTTGATGTACCATACATTAGGTCAACGCAAAGGCTTAGGCATTGGCGGTTTGAAAAACAGTAATGACGATCCCTGGTACGTGGTTGATAAAGACCTAGACCGCAATGTATTAGTGGTTGCCCAAGGTGGTAATCATCCACGATTGATGTCTGTAGGCATGAGGGTTAAACAATTAGATTGGGTTGACCGTAAAGGCCCAGCCGATGCTAGCCAGCTAAGCGTTAAAACTCGATACCGTCAACGCGATGTACAATGTCAAATTAAGCATATTAATCAAGACACGATTGAAGTGCTTTTTGATGAGCCTGTTGCCGCAGTCACACCTGGGCAATCAGCTGTATTTTATGATGGTGAAGTTTGCTTAGGCGGCGGTATCATCGACATGTTAATTAAAGGATAGGTAAGCCACATCGTGACTGACAATATCTTATATGAACGCACCATGGCATTTGCTGGCATTTTACAGGCCATTGGACAAGTGCAATACATCGCCCGTCATGGTGAAGGTGACGAACAAGCGTTAGCGGCTAGCCTGAATACCATTTTAGTCACTAACCCTGAGAGCACAGCTGACGTGTATCCCAATAAAGAGTTATTGGATAAAGGCTATCAGCTGATCCAAAATCAACTTGGTGATGGCAGTAATAAAGATGTCGAAACCACTCGTTATTTAGTCGGTGTATTGGCGTTAGAGCGCAAACTTTCTCGCTCACCTAATGGCTTAGGCATGCTGGCTGAGCGGATTAATCAGGTGCATCGTCAATTAGCCCACTTTTCGATTACCGATGAACAAGTCCTAGCTAACCTAGCTAGCATTTACAGCGATGTGATTAGTACGCTTGGGCCTAAACTACAAATTTCTGGTAATCCAGCTTTTTTAAAACAAACTAACGTGCAAAACAAAATTCGCGCATTGCTACTATCAGCCATGCGCAGTGCCGTGTTATGGCGCCAATTAGGCGGTAAACGTCGCCACTTAGTCTTTGCACGAAAAGCAATATTTGATACGGCTGTTAACAGCCAACAAAAATAAATAATCGAATCACCCTACAATAAAAGTTCACCAAGGAGCTTCAAATGGATCTTTCCGCACTAACTGCTATCTCTCCGGTAGACGGTCGTTATGGTAGTAAAACCGCGTCATTAAGAGGGATTTTCAGCGAGTTCGGTCTTACTAAGTACCGCGTACAAGTTGAGATTAACTGGTTAAAATTATTATCTAGCTGCCCAGAAATTGAAGAAGTGCCACCGTTTAGCGAGTCAGCATTAGCATTACTAGACAGCATTAAAGATAACTTCAGTGAGCAAGACGCACTACGTGTTAAAACCATTGAAAGCACCACTAACCATGACGTGAAAGCGGTTGAATACTTCATCAAAGAAAAAATTGCTGACAACGCTGAGTTAGTTGCAATCGATGAATTTGTTCACTTTGCCTGTACTTCAGAAGACATTAACAACCTATCACACGGTTTAATGCTTAAAGAAGCCCGTGAACTTGTTGTTGTACCACAGTGCCAACAAATCGTTGATGCGATTAAAAAGTTAGCCCATGACAATAAAACTGTACCACTCATGTCACGTACCCATGGTCAGCCTGCTTCACCAAGTACCTTAGGCAAGGAAATGGCTAACGTAGTCGTGCGTTTAGAGCGTCAATTGAAGCAAATTCAAGCAGTTGAAATTATGGGTAAAATTAATGGCGCTGTAGGTAACTACAATGCTCACATCTCTGCTTACCCAGAAGTGGATTGGCACTCGTTGTCACAGCGTTTTGTTACTAGCCTAGGCATTAACTGGAACGCTTACACAACACAAATTGAGCCGCATGATTACATTGCAGAATTATTTGATGCTATGGCACGTTTCAACACCATCTTAATCGATTTCGACCGTGACATTTGGGGCTACATTGCTTTAGGTCACTTCAAACAACGCACAATTGCTGGCGAAATTGGTTCTTCAACCATGCCGCACAAAGTTAACCCAATCGACTTTGAAAACTCTGAAGGTAACTTAGGCATCGCCAATGCGCTAATGCAGCATTTAGCCGCTAAACTACCTGTTTCTCGCTGGCAACGTGATTTAACTGACTCAACCGTATTGCGTAATTTAGGTGTCGGTATTGCTCATTCATTGATTGCTTACCAAGCTACCTTAAAAGGGATCAGCAAGTTAGAAGTTAACGAAGCGCATTTACGTGCGGAATTGGACGTAAACTGGGAAGTGCTAGCTGAGCCAGTTCAAACAGTAATGCGTCGTTATGGCATTGAAAAACCATACGAAAAACTTAAAGAGTTAACTCGTGGCAAACGAATTGACGCGCAACAGTTAGCGGTATTTATCGACGGACTTGAATTGCCCGCGGACGTTAAAGTTGAACTTAAAAAAATGACTCCAGCTAACTACATTGGCCGTGCTGAAGCATTTGTTGACGATTTAAAATAACTTGTCAGCTGAGGTTAAAAAGCCTCACTTAAAATAGCGGCAGCTCGACATTCGAGTTGCCGCTTTTGTTTTACATTACATGCACACTAATCAGAGAGTAAGACCATGTATCAATTAACTTTTGACACCCAAGCCTTCATTAAACAGCACTGGCAGCAAACCCCTGTGGTATTAACACAAGCTTTCGCCGACTTTGTTGACCCGATTGCCGCAGATGAATTAGCTGGTCTTGCTTGCGAAGAAGAGATTTCATCGCGTATTGTTGTCACTAAAGACAATCAATGGGACGTGATCCAAGGCCCATTTGAAGATTACGATGCATATGGCGAAACTAAATGGCAGCTGCTAGTACAGGCCGTAAACCATTGGTATCCCGACTCCCAACCACTAGTGGATGCATTTCGCTTTTTACCCGATTGGCGCTTTGACGACTTAATGGTGTCATTTGCTACGCCCGAGGGCGGTGTAGGCCCACACATTGATAATTATGATGTGTTCATTATTCAAGGTGAAGGTGAACGTCGTTGGAAAGTGGGCGACAAAGGTCATCACCAACGTCGCGGTGGTGATGCAACATCACCATTAGTCGATGATTTTGAACCTATTATCGACGTTGTATTAAAAAAGGGTGACGTATTATATATCCCTCCTGGCTATCCACATTGTGGTGAGACTTTATCGCTAGCCTTAAGCTATTCAATTGGCTTTAGAGCCCCTAGCCAGCAAGAGCTGCTAACCCAGCTTGCTGACTCCTTGATTGATAATAACAGCGGTCATAAACGTTTTACATCTGCATCTGAGGCCTCAGATCCAGGTGTGGTCAGTGAAACTCAGCAGCAAGGTATTATGCAGTTACTGGCAGAGTTAGCCACTCAGCCTGAAAAATATCAAACCATGTTAGGTAAATTGCTCAGCCAAAACCGTTTTGAACTTGATATTTGTGAAGGTGAAGAACCCGTTACACTCGAAGAATTACAAGAAATGGTGCAAGACAATGCCAGCATCGCGCGTATTGGCGGTTTAAAAGTGCTGCGTTTAGAGAACGACCAACAATGTCGTTTATTCATAAACGGCGAAGTGTACCCACTTGAAGATGTTACTGAGGCACAGTTATTGATATTAGCAAACACCATGACTTTAGATAGCGTAAACGCCACTGATTTATTGGCAAATGCATCTATTGGACAACTGCTAGTTGAGCTTCTCAATCAAGGTTTGTATTACCTAGCAGAGTAATAACCATTCTCGATACCAACAAAAAAGGCACATTAAGTGCCTTTTTTATCTTGTGAGCCTTAAGATTAAGACCAGAGTTTTTCATCTTCATGCATTTTATATAAGCTTTCTGCGCGTGAAACTAATAAATTAGCAAATTTCAACTGCGTAGCATCGCGTGTCGCGCCAGATTTATGCAGATTTTCTGCTTTTAGTTGCCACATCATTGAAAAATGACGAATGGCTTCACGAGCGGTTTGTGCAACTTTAACATCAACATAGTCAGACGGTAAATCACCAGACATCACCCAAAATGTTTGCTTTGAGGGTTGTTTCGAGTCCATTTTCCAAATGGCGAGATACGGTGCAAGATAACGACTTTCATCAGCAAAAACCTTATTGGGGATCACGCCTTTTTCCGCAAGAAAGCGATTTGCTTTTTGGAATTGTGTTTTAACCCATTGTTGTCTTAATGCTTCTTGATCAACAGTAGGCTCTGCAACCTGTTCAACTACTTCATCAGCCATAACACTTCCTATCTTATTGTTATTAAGCATACATGGTTGTTTTTTATTCAGCCACGATGCTGGAATTCAATCTAAATACTAAAATACTTTACGTTTACGTAAAGTGGCAAGCAAAATTGCCAGCTTGATCACAAAAATAACTGAATCAAGCTTTGTTGAGAGTATCGCTAAATGCTATCGTGCTGCAATAACAAATATCGAATTTGATTCATTTACAGTATTTAATTTTAACTGGGTATAAAGTATCACCAAGCCAGCGTTGTAGCTCAATCTACTCTACTGTGGTTTTGATATATCTGTTACATTAAATGCCAGAATGAACAACTAAAGCGTTAATAATTAAGTGTTAGTCAAAACTAACACACGACCATAAAGCAAGTGGAGAATTTACGTGGCTGTATTTAATCATCTCTCGTTTGATGAGCACGAACAAGTTGTGTTTTGTCATGATAAAGAAAGTGGCTTAAAAGCTATTATTGCAGTGCATAACACCAACAAAGGCCCTGCCGTTGGTGGTTGTAGAATGTGGAATTATCAATCTGATGATGAAGCTCTGACAGATGTATTGCGCCTGTCGCGCGGTATGACCTACAAGAATGCCCTTGCAGGGTTAACTATGGGTGGAGGTAAAGCTGTTATTATTGCCGATCCAAAAACCACTGACCGTGAAAAATTATTCCTCGCATTTGGCCGTTTCGTTAATAGTTTAGGCGGAAAATATTATTCAGCCGAAGACGTGGGTGTTTCTACCTCAGATATGATGATTGCTAACCGCGAAACTCCCTATGTCGCAGGTTTAGAGGGCAAATCAGGAGATCCGTCACCACTTACCGCTTTAGGTACTTACTTAGGTATCAAAGCTGCGGTAAAACATCAACGTGGTATTGGTAGCCTTAAAGGTATTAAGGTGTCAGTCCAAGGCGTAGGACACGTGGGTTATTACCTTTGTAAGCATTTGCATGAAGAAGGTGCTGAATTAGTGGTGACCGACATTCATCAAGCATCATTAGATCGTGTTGCCAGTGAATTTGGCGCAACCGTGGTTGAACCACAAGATATTTACAATCAAGATGTTGATGTATATGCACCATGCGCATTAGGAGCAACTTTAAACGACATTACTTTACCATTACTTAAAGCGACTATTGTTGCTGGTTGTGCCAACAACCAGCTTGCTGAAGTTCGTCACGGTGAAAAGTTAAAAGAGATGGGCATTTTATATGCACCAGATTATGTCATTAACGCCGGCGGTATTATCAACGTGTCTTTTGAAAATAACTATGACAAAGCCGCGTCAGTTGCCAAGGTTGAACAAATCTACCAAACCTTGCTCACCATCTTTACTCGTGCTGATGCTGAAGATCGCACCACAGGTTCAGTAGCTGATGAAATGGCAAGAGCCATTATTGATGCAGCACGCTAGTGCATAGTCGTTAGCTTAATCGCTATTGAGTAACACTACGTCGGTGACGTTAACACCATTATCAGGGAAGCTAAGCTTCCCTTTTTTATTATCAACTCCATCAGCATATCGCCGATATTATTCATCCAATTGCAATATTTCCGTCACCGTTTAGTCAATTTCTGCCATTAAGCTGTACCCAAGTTAATACAGTGCTATTTGGTAGAGAGTAAGCAAATGGATAAAATAAGCACATTATTTAAACCAGTGACTCAAGCTAAAAATACGTCATCCCCTTATGTGTCACCGGTCTTCCCCCCCTCATCACCCACACCAGAAAAAACCGCTTTAGGTTCACAACACCCGCAAGATTTTTATGCTGTATGGTTATCCGATATCCACTTAGGCAGTCTCGATTGCAAAGCAGAGCTTTTATTAGACTTTTTGGATCATACCCATTGTCAGTATTTATATCTGGTCGGCGATATTATTGATATTTGGGCATTGAAAAAACGCGTATTTTGGCCTGATAGCCATCAAGCTGTTTTAGCCAAAATACTCGCATTAGCACAGAACGGCACGCAAGTTGTTTATATACCCGGTAATCACGATGAATTGTTTAAAGCCTATGTTGACAGTCACTTTAGGGGGATCACCATTGCGGCCGATTATGTACATCAGTCTATCTTGGGGAAACGATGCTTAATGTTGCACGGTGATCAATTTGATTCCGAAGTGTGTGTCAGTCGTACCTATGCCCAATTAGGCGACCATTTATATGATGTGTTGCTGTGGCTAAATCGCAATCTACACCAAGTGCGAAGTCAACTGGGGTACCCTTATTGGTCATTAGCAAGTTACATAAAATTGCGGGTTAACAAAGCACAACAGGCCATAAATAGTTTTCGTACTGCTGTTATTCGGTTTGCCGTTAAGCAACAGGTCGACATGGTTATTTGTGGCCATATTCACCAACCTGAGCTATCGGTTCATGGCTCAGGTGAACGGCACATCATCTATGCCAATGACGGAGATTGGGTCGAAAACTGCACCTTAGTTGCAGAAACCTTATTAGGCGAGTTTCAGTTATTAAAATGGGATGAACAGAGTAAAAGCACCCATATTATCCAACGTATTGAAACGGATCAGCCTTTTTCTGCGGCCATGTTTGAGCAATCACAACCGCCTAAACAAAAGGTGGCATAATGAAGTCAAACCAAATGATGTTTACTGTTGAGCAAATGGTAGCGCAAAACCTGCCGCAATTAGCCAATAAACCTTGGTTAGCCAAACCCACTAAAGCCATGCTTCGCTACTTACTGCACGAGCAGCAGTGCAATGATATTGCGCTACAGCATCAACATCTCACCGGCGTTGATTTTGTTGAGCAGGTTCTCGGCAGTTTTAATTTTAGTTATAGCGTTCCCAACAATGAAATAGAAAATATTCCCATTGACGGTCGAGTGGTGATTTATGCCAACCACCCTATCGGCTCGCTTGATGCACTGGCATTAATAAAATTAATCAGTAAAGTAAGACCTGATATCAAAGTCGTCGCAAATGAATTACTCATGGCTATAAAGCCATTACATTCAATTTTACTGCCCGTCAGAAACATGACGGGCGGCACCCCAAAACAGCATTTAGACAAAATCCACCAGCATTTAAAATCTGAAGGAGCGTTATTAATATTCCCATCAGGTGAAGTGTCTCGCTTACGCCCCAGCGGTGTTACTGATTTACTTTGGCAAACGGGTTTTGTAAAAATGGCCAAAGCCTGTAACGCCCCGTTGCTGCCTATGTTTGTTGATGCTAAAAACTCGGCCACCTTCTATGGCGCATCTATGTTGTATAAACCGTTAGCGACCTTATTACTGGTCAAAGAGATGTTTCGCCAGGTTAACCAAGTGATGCCTGTTCGAATAGGTAAATTGATTGCCAAGGAAACCATTGCAAACAATGACTTTCCGCTAAAAACGCAAGTGACATTACTCAAAAACCACCTTTATCGGATTGGTAAAAATAGGCCGCCGTTGTTTAGTACCCAAAATGCCGTTGCTCATCCTGAATCTCGCACCTGCTTGCAACAGGAATTACAATTATGCGAGCCATTGGGACACACTTCAGACAATAAAGTGATCTACCTTTACCAGCATAAACAGAGCAGCGCCATAATGCGTGAAATTGGCCGCTTACGCGAAATCGCTTTCAGGGCTGTGGGTGAAGGTACAGGCAAACGTAGAGACATTGATAAATATGACAATGACTATTGGCATTTAGTGTTATGGGACAAAGACGATTTAGAGATTGTCGGTGCATACCGTTTTGCTAGCGCACAGCATATTCATCGGCAAATTTCAGATAATGGCTTATATAGCGAAACCTTGTTCACTTACCATGCCAATTTCGCGCCCTATTTTGAACAAGGGCTGGAGCTAGGTAGAAGTTTTGTACAACCAAAATATTGGGGGCGCAGAAGCCTTGAATATCTTTGGCAAGGTATTGGAGCCTTTTTAGCTAAACACCCACAATATAGATATTTATTTGGCCCAGTGACAATAAGTAACAACTATCCTGAAACGGCGAAAGAATTACTTATCTATTTCTATCAAAGCCAATTTCCAAGTCAGGTTGAATTAGCCAAATCAAATAACGCGTACTTTATAACTGATGAACGGTCACATCAATTGCACCGCCTATTTAACGGGGATAATTATGCTGACAATTTTAAAATTCTTAAAAGGACATTAGCAAACATGGGCGTATCGGTACCAACACTATTTAAACAATATGGTGAACTGTGTGAAGAACAGGGCGTGCAGTTTATTGATTTTGGCATTGATACTGAATTTGGTGATTGTATTGATGGTTTAGTCTTAGTGGACATTCATCAATTAAAGCCCCATAAGGCGCAAAAATACCTTGGATTTACTCCATAAAATTGACTTGACTGAGTTTACTATGTGGCTAACTCATTGTTGTACTATAGTTTATCTGCTATAAATTAATAACGAGGCAAAGTAACTTTAAAGATGCCGAGTTAAAGAGGATAAACATGCCAGCAGCCATTACACTTGTTAGCCACATTATGACCAAGCGAATTGTCACTATTTCAATTGATGATCGTTTATCTGTTGCTAAACACATTTTCGACAATGTGAGCTTTCATCATTTGTTAGCCATTGATGAAGATGACACTTTGCAAGGTATTTTGTCTCACCGCGACTTTTTAAAAGCCCTTAGTCCAAATATTGGTACGGCCGCTGAACTGATCAGAGACACAGAAACCCTCAATAAACGCGTGCATCAAGTCATGACCCACAACCCGATTACTGTTGCACCTCATACCAGCTTAAAACAAGCTTGTGAAATTATTCTTGAACACGGCATTGGCAGTTTACCCGTATTAGATAATGGTGCTTTAGTCGGCATTATCACCTGGAAGGATTTACTCAGAGCTTATAGTGAAAACGACTAAATAGAGGCCAATCTCCGCAATCTCAAATAAGTGTATAGCCAGCCATTTTGCAAGAAAAAATAGTTAAAAATATTTTTCGTTTAGCCACCAATCAATTAGCCCATATTCTTAAAACCTTCATCTTTTGGTACTGGAAACTGTCACTTTACTCTGCTTAGATTAATACACTTTTGGAAGAGTAAAATGCAATGGAGCGATGCCATGATTAAATTCAGTTATCTTTTAAATCAGGACAATTTTGAATTGCAAGCCAGCAACTGGTGTGGCTTAGAAAAAGTATTGCTTAATGGCAAGGTGGTATCGCAAAAATTCAATTTCGGCATTTTAAGTAGTCACGATATCTTATTGAAAAATGGTAAAAAATATAACTTACAATTGTTAGTTGATCCACAAACTGACCTACTAACATGCAGAATTTACAACCAACAAAATTTAGTCACTGTACTGAAGCAAGGTAAAAATCAGCTACAAAAAAGCCAGCGACTCATCGAGGCTGGCTTGGTGTGTATGCTGTTCTCGCTACTCACTTTTTACATGGTGTTTTAGCCGTTAGCAATAGTGAAATCAAGACGTACTTTTGCTTGTGCTTCGACCGGATTACCGTCAACAAACTTAGGGGCATAACGCCATTTTTGAATGGCCTCTAGCGATTCTTTTTCAAAACGTTTTCCGCCCTTAGAATCTATTACCGATGCCGACTTAACAAAGCCATTTACATCAATGGTAAACGCCATATCAACCCATCCCTGTTTTCTGTCTATTGCATAGGACTTGGGATAATTAGGGTGATGTCTAAATAAAGGCACTTGATCCTGATCATCTGACCAAGGTTTCATTTTACCAATCGCAATACAGTGTGCCGTGGCTTGTTGGCTATTATTTTGTTTCTCGTACAACTCAACCAAAACAGCGTGGGCATGCAACTCTGATGGATGACTATAATCAAGGGCTTGATACTGTTTTATCACTTCAAGAAATAACCGCTCTGCAGCGTCATATTGTTTTTCAGCAAACTGGATTGATGCAGCGAGATAAGTGGCATCAACCCGCAAAATTGCATCCTCAGGAAGATGTTTGCTGTAAATGTCATACGCCTTTAAACCATAATTTTTTATGGTGTGATTATATTCAGTGGTTTTATATAAGTGCTTAAAAGCAGCCGTATAAACTTCAGCTAATACTAGAGGCTCATTTAATGACTTTGCCACATTAATGGCATCTTCAAAAAGTGCTTGGGCCTTTTTGTCATTGGTTGTTGACTCTGCAGCTAGTAACATAGGATCTAACACTTCAAGGCTATCTTCTCCATAATGTGCAAGATAGCTGGCCAATACCTTGTCATAGTTCTGGCTTGCGGAAACGTTATCACCACTATCACGTTGCACATTGGCAAGGTTCATGAGTAACTTCGCTGTATCTATATGGTGTTCACCAAAGCTGACTTTGCCTAAATCAAAAGCTTGCTGTGCATACACTAATGTTTGCTCAACATCTTTTGCTGCAACGGCTTGTTGATAAGCTTGATAACTTGATGAAAAATCAGCCGCTTGTGCCAAAGGTGAAACCATGCTCGACACTAAAATACTGCCGTAAACACACATTCTTATTTTTGCAGCAATAATATTCGAGTTGAACTGAAGAGTTTTATGTTTCATGTAGATTCCATTCTGTATTTATTTGTGTAAAGTCACTAAACTTATCACTAAAAAGGCATAATTTACCAATATTTACGGCAACATCACTTACCGTATAACGTCACCACAACCGCCCCACCTAAACCCACATTATGTTGTAAGGCTAAGCGCGCCTGGCACCTGACGATCACCTGCTTGATCGCGTAAATGCCACACAAGTTCTGCACATTGTGCTAAACCCGTTGCCCCAATGGGATGGCCTTTTGACATAAGTCCACCAGACGGGCCAATCACAAATTTACCGCCATAGGTATTATTACCCGAGTTGATAAACTGCTCAGCTTCCCCCTCAGGACACAGGCCTAATGCCTCGTAGGTGATCACTTCATTTGGGGTGAAACAGTCATGTAATTCTATTACATCAATGTCTTGCGGTTCAATACCCGCTGCATTATACACATTTTCGGCGGCCATCATTGTCATTGACTTGCCAACAGCATTAATAGGATCTTGCCATGAACACTCAGTGTCGGTGGCCATAGATTGAGCCAAAATCTTTATCGCTGCTGCAAGGTTATGCTGTTTTGCAAAGCGCTCACTGCATACAATTACTGCTGCTGCGCCGCAAGTAGGCGGACAAGCCATTAGACGGGTTAAATACCCATCATATATAACCTTGTCGGCTAACACCTGATCAGCACACAGTGGCATTCTGAGTAATGCGTAGGGGTTATTGATGGCATGACGACGAGATTTTACCGCCACCTGAGCAAACAGCTTTGACGACACATGGTATTTATCCATATAGTGCTTACCCGCCGCGCCAAAAGCACGCAAGGCAATTGGACCATCGGGCGCATTAAATGTCGATAATACGGGATCAATTCTAATGAATGGGCTTTCACGGTCCTGCCAATGCGAACCTAAAGCACCAGGTTGCATTTCTTCAAAGCCAAATGCTAACGCACAATCGATTTCCCCCAATAACACTGCCTGTCTGGCTAAATACAGAGCAGTGGAACCACTAGAGCAATTATTGTTTATGTTAATAATTGGTATGCCACTTTGGATCACATCATAAAAGGCATGTTGGGCACAGGTGCTGTCACCATAAATATAAGCACCAAATGCCTGCTGAATATTGCCTGCAGATAAACCACTATCAGCTAAAGCTGAGTTAATCGCCTTGGCGGCCATGACCCGATAAGGCTGATGTTGACCAGGCTTGCAAAATCGCGTCATTCCGACGCCTGCAATGAGAACGTTATTCATGGTGCAACCTGACAGAACCCAACTAACTCAGCCGTGATACAGATTTGATGGATAGCCTGATATTGGCCACTACCTGCGGTGACGGTAGTAATTTTGATTTGGCTCCCCCCATCAAGATTGTCTGTTAACGCTGTGCTGATGATCGTACCGTCACGCATAAAGGTCATTGCAGAAGCAAAGTCACCGACGTCTAAATTACGATACAGTTTTACACTGATGCTACCGATTGAGCGCGGCTCTAAGCGCCCTTCTTCAATGACGACTGACATGCCATTTTTTAATGTTAGCACCTGTAAATAACCATCTGACTGGCTTAGGGTATTCTTTATTTCCCTATTGTCTGTGCCATTTTCAATACTGCTTTCTGCACACATAGCAGGACTGTTGAATCCCAATACACCAGCTAAAATCAAACTGTTAAATATTTTCCACATCACGAAACTCCTTTGTAGGCCTAATAGTGATAATACCCTGAATGATTTAAATGTGAATAATCAACAAAGTTACCTATCTCACACCAATTGCATATTTATTGATTAACATCAAACAAATGACGACTTTTGTAAACAATTTGTTGAGATTATCAATTTGTAAGGCACACTGAATAAATTACATACTGATTTTTATGGAGGATAGATGTCTGCAGTGTTGAAGCTTTTAACCTCAATGTTCAGTAGTTTTAAAGATTTGGTGCCCATTATCTTAGTTGTTGGTTTTTTCGAAATTTTTATCCTAAAACAAGCGCCCGATCAATTAGGCTCAATTTTAATTGGCTTGGTATTCATTGTGCTTGGGTTGACCTTTTTTGTATTCGGCCTTGAAATGGGGTTATTTCCAATTGGAGAGTCTCTTGCTGAAGCCCTAGCCCGTAAAGGCAGTGTTTTTTGGTTGGTAATATTTTCATTTTCTCTCGGTTTTGGTACGACTCTAGCCGAACCAGCTCTCACCGCGGTAGCCAATGAAGCCGCAAAGGTTGCTGCCGAATCGGGTGCGATCGCTAATGATGAAACGTCATTAGCTGATTACGCCATGGGATTACGCTTAACGGTAGCCATATCTGTGGGATTAGCCATTTTACTCGGCGTAATTCGAATTTTAAAAGGCTGGCCAATTCATTACATTATCATTGGTGGCTATATTTTAGTGATGATCCTCACTTCGTTTGCACCACCCAGCATAATCGGTATCGCTTACGATTCCGGCGGCGTTACTACGTCAACGATTACCGTCCCCTTAGTTACTGCACTGGGTGTGGGTTTAGCCACAGTCATTAAAGGGCGTAATCCCATGCTGGATGGTTTTGGTTTAATTGCTTTTGCCAGCCTCACACCGATGATTTTTGTGATGGTTTATGGAATGATATTTTTATAAGGAGCCAAGATGTTTTATCAGTTATTGGAAACCTTATTATTGACAGCCAGAGACGTTGTGCCCATTGCCGTTATCTTATTTGGTTTTCAATTAGGGGTACTTAAACGCCCTATACCTAACTGGCGTAAAGTCGCGCTGGGCTTTGTGTATGTCATTATTGGACTGACATTTTTCTTGGTCGGACTTGAACTGGCCTTATTTCCCATCGGCGAAAGCATGGCAAATCAATTAACCACGCCAGAATTTTTACATCCTGATGGCGAGCCAACCCCTTTTATCTGGCAAGACTATTTATGGGTATATATCTTTGCCGCAGCAATTGGGTTTAGTACGACAATTGCCGAGCCATCGCTAATAGCGGTGGCGATTAAAGCAAACGAAGTATCAGGTGGCACCATCGGCATTCAAGGGTTACGTATTTCGGTCGCTATTGGGGTGGCATTCGGGATTTCTTTAGGTTGTTTTCGTATTGTGGTGGGCGATCCCATTCATTACTACATTATGGGCGGCTATATTATTGTGGTCATTCAAACCTTTTACGCCCCTAAAATGATTATTCCATTGGCATATGACTCGGGAGGAGTCACTACCTCCACCGTTACAGTGCCGCTTGTTGCCGCATTAGGCTTAGGTTTAGCCACTAATGTGGATGGTCGCAACCCTTTAATTGATGGCTTTGGCCTTATCGCTTTTGCCAGTTTATTTCCGATTATTTCCGTGATGGCCTATGCCCAAATAGTCGAATATATCTCTAAACGAAAAGCTGTCGCTGAGCAGCAAGAGGAGCATACAGATGCGCTTTAAATTAATTGTCGCCTTTGTTGATGACGACTGTACTGATGAAATTTTAGATGCGGCCCGTGAAGCCGGCGCTACTGGCGCAACGGTAATTAATCACGCTCGCGGTGAAGGGTTAATCAAGAAAAAAACCTTTATGGGCTTAGGTTTAGATGTACAGCGAGATGTTATTTTATGGTTAGTTGAAGAACACATGTCACGCCACATTTTAGAAACTATCGCCCAAGTGGGTAAATTTGACACCAACAAAGGTCGTGGTATTGCCATTCAAATTGATGTGGAAGACGCTGTTGGGGTTGCCCATCAAGTACAAGAACTGACAAAAGAAATTGAGGATCAGATATGAACGCTAAAACTCCTGTCAGAAACCGCGATGTGTTAAACCAAGACTATGCCATGGTAGAGGGCACGATTACGGTTTCAGAGGCGATTGCGACTGCTGTCGCTAAAAATGTCAAAGTGCTAGTGGTAAACAAGCGTACTGAACATGACGAGTACGGTTTAGTCTTGATGAGTGATATCGCGCGAAAAGTATTAGCTAAAGACAAATCACCGGATCGAACCAACGTATACGAAATTATGATCAAACCAGTTTTTTCTGTCTCGGCCGATATGGACGTACGTTATACCGCAAGACTATTTGAACGTTTTGACATCAATAAAGCGCCAGTATTAGAGGACAACAACATCAAAGGGTTTGTGACTTACGATGATATTGTATTAAAAGGCATGATTAACGCATAATTTAACGGCATAGCTTGAAACATCCTATCCGCATGGATAAAAAGGTAATTAATCTATTTGTGGTTCATATAAAGCCGACAGACACTGATGTCTATCGGCTTTGTTTATTTTTAATTTTAATAGACTAGTTAACGTAATCGAATCATGTTTATCTGCTATTTAAAAAACTCGACTATCAACTTCGCCATCAAACTCAATACAGGTTTTAACTCGACATAACTGCACCGACGACAAAGCTGATAAATCAAAATACTGATATTCACTGTGTTCATCACTTAGCTTAATGGCTGTAGGTTCAACAAGTGTGCATTTAAAAATAAACACCTGAGATTGATACGCACTGTGATAATACACACCCGATAGGTAATCAACTTTCACCTCGCAGCCTAATTCTTCTAAGCATTCGCGTTTAACAGCTTGATGTATCGTTTCACCTAACTCTAACGCGCCACCAGGTAGACCCCAATTTTTGTCACCATAAGTTGCCCTGACCTGCAACACTTGCTTTTGACTATTGGTTATCACAGCATGGGCACTCAGCCGAAACCTATCGTTAAACGCCATAATATTCTCGATTATAAATTTAAATGGTTAACATATAGGGTTTACCAACGGGTTGCTAAAAAATTTATGATAATGCTGCGATAAACACGGCCTATTTATTTATATTTAATCAACCAATATTTGATTATTGATAGATATTTCGTTCACTGGGTATATCCGTTAAATATTGAACAAACTCAACTTCATAACCGTTCGGGTCAATGAAATAGACGCTTTTAGCATGGGGCTCATTACCGCCCCAAATTCTTACCTCAAAACCAGCTTCATTTAAGCGTCCAATCACACCATCTAAATCATTCACCACATAGGCAAAGTGGGCTACACCAAGCTCATTTGAGGTTAATTCCCGCACTTTACCGGTACCTGAATCATTAAATGACAAATAGTGATTATCATCACCAAAATGCAGCCATTTACGCGGTACACCATACCATGTGGACTCTCCTCCACCTCTCACCCGCCAATGAGGCATAGCAGCTCGGTAAAATGCCAATGTTTGCTGTAAATCTTTAACGACTATATTCAAATGTTCTAAGTACATACGTATTCCTTTTTTAATAAATGGATTCAATCACGGAATACAGCATAAAACCTCAAGTTAACTTGAGGTAAAGCGGTTTTTTAGTTATTTTATAAATAAATTATTAAGGACTTTTATGCTCAACGAATATGACTTATCTGTCGGACAAGTAGCGACACGCTGCGGGGTAAAAGTATCGACGTTACACTTTTACGAACAAAAGGGATTGATAAAATCATTACGTAATCAAGGTAACCAGCGGCGTTATCAACGTGATGTTTTAAGAAGAGTCTCGGTCATTAAAGCTGCGCAGCAATTTGGTATTAGTTTGCAAGATATCCAAAAGGCATTCAGTCATTTACCAAATCAACGTACGCCCAATAAAGATGATTGGAGTCAACTGTCGCAAACATGGAAAAACCAACTCAATGCCCAAATTAGTGCCTTGGAAGACTTAAGAGATTCACTCGAGGGATGCATCGGCTGTGGTTGTTTATCGATGACCAATTGTCCGCTGTATAACCCTAATGACACCTTAGCCACTAAAGGCGATGGCGCAGTATTACTGGCAAGAAACAAATGAAAAAGGGTTTAGTCTGTTGACTAAACCCTGATGAAAATAATCATCTAATGGGGGGAAGATTGACAACAATCAAACAAGCTTAATCACTGATAAGTCGAGCTCGAGTTATTTCAATTTTACGTGCTTTCATTGCTTCTGGAATTTCACGTTCCAAATCAATATTCAACAACCCATTTTCTAATTCAGCCCCTATCACTTTAACATGATCGGCCAGCTGAAATGTGCGCTCAAAGCCGCGTTCGGCAATACCCTGATGCAAATATTTACGTTCATCTTTTTGGTTCGCTTTACTGCCTTTAACCAAAAGTTTTTCGCCTTCACTGGTAATATCAAGTTCAGTCATACTAAAGCCAGCCACGGCCATGGTAATGCGGTAACGGTTTTCACCTAATAATTCGATATTGTATGGCGGATAGCCATTGTTACCATTATTGGCGGCGGCATGTTCAGCAAGTTGCGCTAAACGATCAAACCCGATGGCACTGCGGTAAAGAGGAGTTAAATCTGGAGAAATAGAAAAATTACGCATAATCATATCCTTGTCTAAAGCAATATGTAAATAATTAAGCCAGTATTGGCATGTGTGCATTGCCCTTTCGGCGCAATGGGTTGCAAGATGTTAAAACCTCAATTGAGCATTCTAGTGTGTCATCTTGCTACAAATTAGATATGTGGGTTGCGAGGTTAAATTCAAGAGTAATCAATAAAAAATTGCAAAAAAAAGAACAACCCACTCAATTAATGGATTGTTCTTAGATTGTTATACGCGATAAACGGCTAAATTAGTTTAATTCACAGCCTAAAACACTATTAGAGTTAGTGTAGATAATATCGCCAACAGGAGCATAGTCTGCAGCAACAATCATGCCTTTACCTTTCAAGTAAGTATAAAGTACTTCGGCATCGACATAACCTGTTTGCACTGACTCAAGTTTTGGATAACCATCACCACCTGCAGCGTTATAGCTTGGTACCGTAAAGGTATAGCTACTGTCTGCGGCGAAGGTTTTACCATTAATTTCACTGATATCAACAGTATTGGCAGCACAGTCCACGCTCATTTTAACCCCGGTAATTTGTGCATAAGCACCTGAACCACGCTGGAACGTTGCCACTGTACTTAAATAATCAGCAACCTCTGCGCCCGTTAAGGTATTTAGGGTGACCATATTACCAAATGGTTGGACAGTTAATACGTCGCGGTAAGAGATATCACCAGCATCAATTGAAGCACGCACGCCCCCAGAGTTCATGACTGAGAAATCAGCATTGACTTTAGTCCGTTGCGCTTCAGCAATTAAACGACCTAGGTTAGTTTGTTCGCCACGCACAATACTTCTGTCGCCTTCTAATCGAGCATCGGTTTCAGCAATGACTTCACTTAATTGACCTTGACCACGTTCTTGGTAATAAGACAGTAATTGCTTCAAATCTGCATCTGGTACAATTTCTTCACCAATATACACTTTAGTTTTATTGCCTGCCGTATCTTCCACGGTTTTCTTTAAATTAACAGGGATCAATTTATAGCTTGCTAGGTTTAATTTACCATTGAAGTATTCGAAATCCGCACGACCTACATACTTACCCCATTCATGGGCTTGCATGATATAAGTGCCATTTTGCATATCTGGTGCACAATCATCACCTGGTTTGAAGTCAGCGTATTCATTTGTGCCCGGTTCCATACACACTGGATTTTGTGAGTGACCACCAATAACAGCGTGTAAATCGCCTTCATTTAATGCACGAGCAAGCTCTACATCACCTGGAGCGTTGCTACCATGTTTACCATCTTCATAATGCCCCATATGAGTCGTAGCAAAAATTAAGTCAGCTTCATTGTTAGCTTTGATTTCAGCAATGACTTTCGCCACTTCGGTTTTAGGATCGGTAAATACGATATCGCTGATGAATTCAGGATTACCCAGTTTAGCGGTATCTTCTGTTGTTAAACCAATAACGGCGATACGCACACCATTAATGTCAAAGACTTTGTATGGTTCAAAATAACGTGTGGTGCCATCTGCATGATAAATATTGGCAGCAAGCATTGGGAAGTTAGCAATAGAGCGTTGTGAGTCAAGCACAGCTAATGGATTATCAAACTCATGATTACCCACTGCCATTGCGTCATAACGGATTTCATTCATGCCAATGAAGTCAGGGATCGCATCTTGTAAATCTGACTCAGGCACACCTGTATTGATATCACCACCAGATAACAAAATACTTTCGCCACCGTTGGCGCTAACCTGTGCACGGATTTGGTCAATTAATGCCTTGCGAGCAGCCATGCCATATTCGCCGTCTTTGTTTTCCCAAAAACGACCATGGTTATCATTAGTATGCAATACAGTAAAGATTTTACATTCAGATCCTGCTTCAGCACAGGTCGTCGGGACTTTTACATCATTATCGCTGTTACACCCAACTAGCGCCGCAAGCACGGCAGATGCCAAGAGCCCTTTCATTAACATTTTAGACATTTGTAACCCCATTTATTAGTTATCTTGTATTTATTTATCTAAATTTGATAAGCGAACTTTTTAATTCACCCGAAAATAATAGCAAAGAATGGGACTGCAACGTGACAACTTTATGACAAAAAAATGACATTTAGTGCAATATTAACAAAGAGTTAGAATGCATATTATCCGCAAAATAAAACAAGTAAAACCTCAAGCGAATCATTAACAGTGGCCAATAAAAAAGGCTTAATCCATAAACAGGATTAAGCCTTTAAATACCGTACTATTTATTTATTTAACCTAATACTGCAGACTGTCTTATATACAGAACAAGCCCAATCTATAGCTAGCGCATGTTAATTCAATAAATTATTTATCCATTGACCAATCTCAGATAATTGGTTAGGTAAAACACTATGAGCCATGGGATAGGTCTTCCATCTTGTGTTGTAGCCGGCATTATTTAATGCATCAAATGCCATTTTACCGGCAAATAACGGCACAACTTCATCCTGATCACCATGATTTTGTAAAATGGGCGTTTGCTTATTGGCGACAGATAACTGCTCAGGTAAATGTTCGCCACCAGGCAAGTAGCAAGAAAGCGCCATAATGCCAGCAAGGGATTGCTCAAACCGTAACCCAGTAAACAAGCTCATTACCCCGCCTTGACTGAAGCCCGCTAAGATAATTCTATTTGCAGGGATCCCTAAGGCAATTTGTTGGTCGATAAGTTGCTTAATCTGTAACTCAGATGCCAAAACACCCTCAATATCAGCACGGTCATGTAAATCCATACTTTTAATGTCATACCAAGAACGCATGATATAACCACCATTGATAGTAACTGCCTGCTCAGGCGCATGGGGGAAAATAAAACGTATAGCATGGCCTGCGGGTAGGCCTAAGACAGGCACTACAGGCGCAAACCCCGCACCAGAGTCACCTAAACCATGTAACCAGATCACGCATGATGTGGCCGTATTGCTTGGTTCAACAAAAATGGCATCCAAAGTTGATTGAGTCATGTGATTCCTTAATTAATGGGTAAATTGTTATCTACTGAGCCTGAATGCCCGTTTCTTGTAATAACAGGTCAAACTGCTGTGGCGTATCTAATTTGATCGTCCACTTCACTGTGCCAGCATCAGCAGCGATAACTAAGCCATGATGAAAGCAGCTAATATCATCAACTGCGGCGCTCAAAATAATGTGATTTAGAAAAAGGCGGCACTGTATTTCATTAGGCGTAATAATGAGTTTGCCTTGAGAAAATTCGAGGATCATAGGAGTACTTAATTAGAGGACAAGCGAGAGAACACTCCACCCTATTCACGGATGGAGTGTAAAAGATATCTGACTAGTGGTGGTGACCACCAACACCATGCGCATGACCGTGAGCAATTTCTTCATCAGTTGCATCACGAGCACTAACCACTTCAATATCGAATGTAAGTTCTCGGCCAGCTAATGGATGGTTTACATCTACAGTTGCCATAAACTTACCGACTTTCAAAATGGTGACTTGACGTTGGCCTTGATCTGTATTGATAACCGCTGCCATACCCGGTTTCCACACTTTAGCGCCAACTAAATGTTTCACAGATACACGTTGCTCAGCACCTTCTTGGCGCTCTCCGTAGGTATCTGCTGCTGGTGGCGTAACGGTGAACTTATCACCCACAGCTTTACCGGTAATGGCATCTTCAATACCAGGCATCATGTTGTCATTGCCATGAAGGTACGCAATAGGATCGCGGCCTTCGTTTGACTCAAGCACTTCGCCTTTTTCATCGCGCAGAGTGTAATTAAACTGCACAACCATATTGTCATTAATGCTCATTGCTTATCCTTTAAATTTAATTGGTGTTGCTGAATACAGTGCTAATAATCTGTACTAAGCAATAAAAAGTCGCAAGAGCTTAACAAATGCTTATTGTGTCGGCAATTTGTTTAAGCTAATCCCTAATCTTTCGAAGGTGGCATTATCTGGGTAACCATCTGCAATCAAGCCTTGTTGACGTTGGTATGCTTGTAGCCCTGTTACTGAGTTACGGCCTAGAATACCATCTGGTTTGCCAACATCAAAACCTGCATCCAGTAATTTTTGCTGCAGTGCGCTGACCATTTCACGATTTAAGCGCGGGTGATTAGGTAAGGCTTTAACAATACCACTGCCACCATTAATTTGATCCGCAAGTTGGCCAACTGACACGGCGTAAAATTCAGAGCGATTCCAGCGCATAATGACATTGAAGTTTTCATAGCCTAAAAAGGCAGGTCCTGTATGTCCCGCGGGTACATATAAAGCGGCTTTCATATCAGGTGTGGATAGTGGTTTTCCATTAGCTTGTTTAACACCTAACGCTGCCCACTTTGCTAAAGGTTGGCTGTCTTTACTGCCCATATACGCAAAATCATAATTGGAGGGCAGCTTGACTTCACGGCCCCAACGTTCGGTGGCTTGCCAGCCAAGTTGCTGTAAAAAATTCGCGGCTGAAGTTAACGCATCAGCTGTGCTGTTCCATAAATCCGCTCTACCATCACCATCACCATCAACGGCATATTTAAGATAGTTAGTTGGCATAAATTGGGTGTGTCCCATCGCCCCAGCCCATGAGCCAACCATGTCTTCATCAACAAATTGGTATCGCTCTTTTAGCGTTAATGCTTGCATTAACTCCTGAGTGAAATACTCACTGCGCCTAGGATCACAGGCAAGCGTTGCCAACGAGTTTAGCACCGACATCTTACCTTTATAGCTACCGTAATTGGTTTCAAGTCCCCAAAAAGCAACAATATATTGGCCTGGTACACCGTATTGTGCCGTTAATTGATTTAACAACTTACGATGCTTGGCAAACAGTTTTCGCCCTTCTTTGATTCGCCAATCGGTGACCCGTTTACCATAATAATCTTTAAAGGTAGTGGTAAATTCAGGTTGCTGATTATCAAGCTCAATGACTTTAGGCACGAAAGATAGGTTTGCCACTGTAGAGTCAATTGTTTGCTGAGAGATCCCCTTTTGCTTTGCAGTTACCTGTAATTGACTCACACATTGGGCAAAATCTTCGTTAGCCATAACCTGATGAGGAAAACTGATACTGAACAATAAGGCTGGAATGGATAAATAAACGCGTTTACGACTCAAAATGCACCCAATTAATCACGAAAGTTAGTATGGGATAATCGTGACTGATCAGCCTCAACTTCACAAGAGGGTTATCACCATAAAAAGGCTGATTTTGTGTTAAAAGGTGTGTTAATAAACAATGCAGACGTCATTTCTTAATCCTACCTTGAGCTACGACGGGTATTCAGTATAATGAAAACGTTTTTAATTCCAATTAAAGAGAATAATCATGTCCGAACTAAGCCCAGCGTTAACAAGCTTCATCGAAAGTGTAAAAGAACACCAAATCGTTTGGGGCCTTCAAGACGAAACTGGTGAAGGATGGGTTGTGTGTGATTCGTCAGAATATGAAGATACTGACGTTATGCCACTTTGGTCATCAGAGTCAGCGGCAAAAATTCATTGTACTGAAGAATGGTCTGAATATAAGGCGGTTAGCATTACGCTGATTGACTTCCTTGAGTATTGGGTGAGCGATTTAAACGACGATGGTGTATTAGTAGGTGTTGATTGGGAAAGCGATCAAGAATGTCTTGAAATCGACCCTATTGTACTGGCTAAAAGCTTAGTTGATATCGAAAAAGAATAACGCTGAGCAATAGCGCGTTGAGTTCGAATGAGTTTAGTTGTATCGCTCAGCGCGTTAACGTCCCTCCACTACTAAGCCGCTTTTAATGACAAGTCCAATAACCGTAGATATTCCTTTTGAAAAACGCCATATGTGCTGGTTTTGTGATGAGCCTTGCAACGCCGAATTATCCTATTGGCGTATGGCCCATACCCCTCACCCATCGTTAACCGTACCAGCCTGCAAAGAATGTTCATTACTCGCAAAAAAACAATTATTGACCTCTATTTGGGAATGTCGAGAAGCGGTTAAAGATCAATTAATGCAGCGTTACAGTAAAGACCTCGCAATTGGTATCAATTGGACCGAACAAGAACTTGAAGATTCTGAATTTGAATGTAAGATTTTTGGTGGTTTCAAGAAAAGTGCCTGGATGATGTACCAAATTGCTCAAAAAAGGATTAATGCCCCTGGCTGGATACTGAGTATTGATGGGCTTCAATTTGACGAGGATCCATTATTTGCGGGTAGTAACACATTGAGGTTTGAATTTGATAGTCTGCAATTTAATAATCTTAACCAAGGGATAAAACATTACAGTGAAGTCTTGGCTTTAGATGCCACATTCCTTCAGCAGTTAGTGACCTTATTGGGGAAAGATCAGTTTGCTCATGCAATTAAGCTTGCCAGACTTAATATTGGGATCACCAAATCGATGCAACAAAAAATCCTCAATGAACTCATTGAGGATTTAGACATATAGTTAAAGTAATAAATTCGGCTTAAAATCAGGCTTTAACATTATTACAGAATGTCTCTTAACCTATTTTGAACTTCGGTCACCAGTAAATCAGGCTGAAACTTAGAGATAAACGCATCACAACCCACTTTTTCGACCATGGCATTATTAAAGCTGCCACTTAATGAAGTATTGAGTGTGATAAATAATGATGCCATCCGTGGGTCTGAGCGCACTTCTGCCGTGAGTTTGTAACCATCCATCTCGGGCATTTCAGCATCTGTTATCATCATTAATAATTCAGTAGCAACATTTTTGCCCTCATTGGCCCAGGATTTAAGCAAATTCAACGCCTGTAAACCGTCGGACGCTTCAATGATCTCAATGCCTAATTGTCCTAATGTCTCTCTCACCTGTTTTCTGGCAGTACTTGAGTCATCAACAATTAATATTTTACGGCCTGGCATTTCCGGCGCTAATGCCTCATCTAACACCCCTTCTGATAAGCGGATGTCATAATTAATAATTTCAGCTAATACCTTTTCTACATCAATAATGGACACTAAATGAGACTGCCCTTGATCTTCAAGGCGGGTGATAGCCGTTAAATAATTATTTTTGCCTGCGGTTTTTGGCGGGGGCATAATATCCCCCCAGGTCATGTTAACAATATGCTCAACTTTTCCAACCAAGAACCCTTGAATACTGCGGTTGTATTCTGTGATGATCAGATTGCAATCGTCGGTAATAGGTAAAGGAGAGAAACCAATAGCACCACGTAAATTGATCACAGGTATAGACGTGCCCCTGATATTAGCGACACCTGCGATACTGTGATTACTACCTGGCATGGCACTCAAAGGCGGAACTTTAACAACTTCTTTGACTTTAAAAACGTTAATAGCAAATAGTTGAGTGGAATTGATGCGAAAAAGGAGTAACTCCAGCCGGTTTTCACCTACTAGATTGGTACGTTGATCTACTGTATCGAGCATTTTCTTCATTAAACTTACCACCAATCTTTAAATATTATCCATCAAGCATTAGTCAGCACGCGTCTAATGACTATTATAAACAAAAAACAAATAAAAACATGGGTAGCAATCTCATCTAACTAAGATCTACAAGGCAATTTTATACGTAAAGTATAATATTAGCTTAGTTTTCTAAGACCATTAATTGTTTCACGGGGCATATATGCGACTCATACTGACTTTACTCACAGCATTATCTTTAACCTCTTGCACCATGATTGATGAAAAAGTGGACGTTGTAGATAATTTTACAATTAATAATTACCTTGGTACTTGGTATGAAATCGCTAGATTAGATCATTCATTCGAAAGAGGCATGGATAAGGTTACCGCAAGTTATCAATTAGATGGCGACAAAGTGATCGTCACAAACCGTGGTTACTATGTAGATAAACAAGTTTGGAAAGAAGCGAATGGCAAAGCCTATTTTATTGAGGGCAGTGACAAAGGCTTATTAAAAGTATCTTTTTTTGGCCCATTTTACGGCGCGTATCAAATTCATGATGCCACCCAAGATGCCAATGGACTATATACAGACGCATTGGTTATCGGACCCGATAATAGCTATGCATGGATTCTGTCCCGTAACAAACAAATTGCCCCTGAAACGAAACAAAGATTTGTCATGAAAATGGAGAAATTAGGCATACTAACTAGCAATATCATATGGGTAAATCAACAGGGATAATGTGATCAAACATCACCATCAATTCGTATTAATTATTAATGCAATTGAATGATATAAGGCGAATTATGATTATCCCACTATTCCCATTGTCGATGTGCCTGTTGCCCCATGGTTTCAGTCAACTACGAATATTTGAACCTAGGTATAAACGCCTAGTCACTGAATCACTTAAAACAAACAGTGGCTTTGGTTTATGTATGTTAAGCGATGACAAAAAACAAATGCTACCAATTGGCACGCTATGTAAAATTATCGACTTTGAAACCTTAGATGATGGTCTTCTTGGGATCAGTATTGAGGGCGAGAAAAAATTCCATTTAAAAGATTTTATCATAGAAGCTGACGGATTAAAGCGAGGCACAATAGAGATAATAGATGATTGGCCAAAATCAGTTATTAGCTTAACCGAATGTAAAAAAAGCAATCAAAATCAGACAACTGAAAAAATGCTCAGTGAT
Source organism: Shewanella aestuarii (assembly GCF_014647215.1). GTDB lineage: Bacteria > Pseudomonadota > Gammaproteobacteria > Enterobacterales > Shewanellaceae > Shewanella > Shewanella aestuarii. The sequence goes on along the minus strand of NZ_BMOT01000001.1, from coordinate 248,847 downwards.
ACCTTGCGAGATATTTTAAACCAATATCCTGAACATCTGGCCCAATACCAAAATGAACACTTTAACGATATTTCATGGGTATGCCAGCGATGGTTAGAGATAATTCCTTTAAGTGCCGCGGAAAAGTACCATTGCATCAATAATCATGACCATAAAATGGCCCAGGATTACCTAAGCAATATCATCAAGTAACTCCAATCCCAAGCTAAAGTTAACTGTTTAAGGTTTACAGAAAAAATAACCCATAAAAAGTGATCTGATTATTTTTGAACGACGTATATATGTTCACTATCGGCAAATAATACGACGCGAGTGAAGATAATGGAAAATTTTCAATCACAAACTGCGCAAAATCGTTATGATAAAGCAAGACTTGCTAAAAATAACGGTGCAATACAATTGTCTAATAAAAATGAACTCGATGCAGAACAATTAGCAGAGTTAATGCTTAAGGTAGCCAACTTACGCTGTAAAGTATCTTTCGCCAAACTGTTCAACCATTTCGGCCCAAAGATAAGCGCATTTGGTAATCAAAGATTGCATCAACAAGGCCTTGCAATGGATTTAGTGCAAGAAACCATGACACGTGTTTGGACAAAAGCTCATTTATACAGTGAAGATAAAGCTGCTGTCAGTACTTGGGTGTTCACGGTAATGCGAAATCAGTGCTTCGACATGCTTCGTAAAGTTCAGCACAACAAAGAAGATTCTTTCGGTGACGATATCTGGCCTCTTTTTGAGTCGGACGATGCCGAAAGTAACGAAGATGATTTCAAATTGTCTGGCACACTACTTCGTCATGTAGATGAACTACCTCCACTACAAAGACAAATTGTGCAAGGTATTTATATGCAGGAAATGACCCAACAAGAACTCGCTGACAAACTCGACATCCCCATAGGCACAGTCAAATCACGATTAAGATTAGGCTTAGAAAAGTTAAAGGGATTTATGGAGAAACATTATGATTAAGTACCATCCACAACAAGAATTATTGTCTCTCCACATTAAAGGTGAGCTTCCTTTATCTATGTCTTTGGCAATATCAGCCCACGCGGAACTGTGTGGCACATGTCAGCATAAACTGAACCTTATGACTGCATCTGAATCTGCTGATGTATTTGATAATCATGTCGAGCCAAATATTAGTGTTGATTTAGACTCAAAAATGTCTTTCTTGTTAGCGCAGATGATGCAAAACACCTTAGATGAGCTGGATGCTAAACCCGCAGCACCCGTCAATGAAGGGGTAACAGAAGTCACAGTCAAAGACCAATCTTATCCCTTACCCCGTGCATTTAGACATCAAATCAATGCACAGTGGCAAGGCATTGGTAAAGTGAGTCGGTTACGTCTCAATACTGGTGAGGAACACGCAAGAGCAAGCTTGTTGCACATTGCACCACAAGGCGAGATCCCTGAACACACACACAAAGGTTCAGAACTTACCCTACTACTAGCAGGTGAATTCAGTGATGAATATAATACCTACAGACCCGGTGATTTCATGCTACTAGATGAAAATCATCAGCATTCACCAAAAACAATGACTGGTTGCCTATGTTATACAATAGTCGATGCGCCATTATATTTTACGAAAGGATTCAGTAAGTTACTAAACCCTATTGGTGAGTTACTTTACTAACTAGGTTGTTTCTTTGGCTAATATAGGTAAATATTTTAACTGCAAAGTGTTGGCAATAAATAAATTATAAATATTTGTTGCCAACCATACAAACTCAGTATATGCTTGCGAAAGTTTAATTACCTTGTTTATTTTGTTTACCTATCGTGAGTCTGCTCAACTTCCTTTCGTAAACCATCACAAGCTACAAAAATACTTTTGCTGTGAAGATTAAATATAAAAATATATTTAACTATTAGTGTTATTTTTGTCATTCGCTTGTCATAAACCTATGGTCAACTAGTCCAATCAAGTAGTTAACTTTTTTATAAATGTTAACTATTTGAGTAAAATGATGAACTATATTTAATCTAAAATTATGATTAAACCCTCAGATTACTCATATAAATACTTGATTAGTGTAGGATTGATAGGGTAAGTTAACTAAGCTAACTTAAATCTTTCGCAACACGAAAAATGTTAAGGAATTTTATTGTTAAAACTTACATCACCCAAGGGTGAGAAAATTATAATAGAAGGAGTATGATAATGTCATACCAATTTAATGGACACGAAATTACAGTTAACTTCCCAGTTAATTCTATTTCATCAAATAAGAATTCAATTGCTTTTACTGATTCACAAGGTAAAAACAAAACAACCTTTTCAAAACGCATCGAAGCGTTGAATTTTATGAAATGGTTAATCAGTTCTAATAAGTAAACCTCTACGCTTTGCGTACATCATTTGCTCTGTTATTTAATAAACTTGGCTAACGGTATTCTCCTCTCATTTACCGTACGTTTATTAACAACAGAGCAAACTGATAAATATCTCTAATTCGATACACTATTCCATTCCAGTCAAAAACACTGCAAATCACAACCTTACCTATTTATCTTTACTGAATCATTTTTAGTTAAGGCCTGCTTTCTCAAGTATCTGGGCAACATTGTCGCATTGCCTAATAAGCCACCTTGATGGATGTAAAGTATTTCACGGTCTTTTAGCTCCCCAGACTCAATAGCGTGTTTAAGCACATTTAATCCAATGGGATCATAAAGTAAATCAAATTCTATTCCGCTTGAATCTAATACCTGTTGCCATAGTTGAAATAATGAAAGATAAAGCTTGCCGAAATGGTATTTATTACCATCACTTATTATTTGGGGGTGAAGTTGACTATTTGAAGATAACTCATTAAATTGACTTATTAAGTAACTATCACCTCCAACAGTGCTACAGGTTAACACCTGAATATCTAAAGTGGTTTTCTGTGCTTGTGTGACAAAGTACTCTTGCAAATATAAAGCTGTAGTACCTGTTCCTGATGGTAAAAATATTGATAGCTTATTAATACCTTGAGAAATGGCCCAATTTACTATTTCTTTACCTAGTATATAAATCCCCGTTTTAGCATATTCACAACGCCCGCCTTCAGGAATAAATAAGGTTTCTTGAAAGTTACTTTTTCTAAGACAATCTTGTTTCAATACATTAATGGCATCATCTAAATGATGACAGGCATGATACCGATTTGAAGACCAATCAATTTCAATGACATTAGCACCATTTTTAATTGCTTGAGAATAATTAGATCTGATCCCTGACGACAAGCTCAACTGTTGCTTTAAATAATCAGCAATATGACTCACATAATAATCTAATTTCCAGCCCTTTATTTTTGCCAAAACCGACAGAGAATATAATGAATTTGCCTGCGCGGAACCTGAGCCCACGATATGAGAAACACCTGGAAAATCATTAATTAAAAAATGATAAAATTTGCGGGCTTTATTGCCACTAAAATCTGCATGCAGCAAATCATCTCGTTTAATATGTACTTGTCTTCCAGTAAAGTACATTACGTCTGTGCGGCTGTTAGTTAGCATCAATTTCAATCATGGTGTCATCAATAACGACATTGTAGCTAACTTTAGTTAAAAACCGCCATATTTAGTCTAATTGCTCATTTCATTTGGCTGACTAGAGTTAGAGAAATACTAATATAACCATAATATCAATCGCTTAAATATTGGCACAATTACTGCTTTCAATAAACATTGATTGAATTGAAACTGTAAAAAGGAACTAACATGGCTATTTTTAGGCTGATATTTAATATTGCATGGTTTGTACTAGGTGGTTTTGTGATGGGACTCGCTTGGTGGTTGGCAGGAATATTGTGTTTTATCAGTATTATTGGTATTCCATTTGGTCGTGCTTGTTTCGTGATAGGTGAAATGGCATTTTGGCCTTTTGGTCAGCAAACCGTTAATAGAAGGCATTTGACTGGTGAGCATGATTTAGGCACTGGCACTATGGGAATGGTTGGTAATATTATTTGGTTCTTATTCTTCGGAATTTGGTTAGCCATCGGTCATCTAACCCACGCCTTAGCTTGTTTTATTACCATTATTGGTATTCCATTTGGTATTCAGCACCTAAAGCTGGCTTTGTTAAGTTTAACCCCTATTGGTCAAACAGTTGTTCCTAATGAACAATATTAATGGTTTTGATGCTTACTTGATTCTATCAGGTAAGCATCCATCATCTGTTGCGCATCAAACTGAGATAAGCCTCTATTAATAATGTCCAACCATTCACGGCCTTTGCGAGTTTTGCTAAAGGCAATATGTAAACTTTTTAGCTCTAACGGCTTTGTATTCATTTGAAGTAAATCGGCAATATCTGCAATCTTAGGCTCATGTTGAAGATATTGATAGACATTGTAATCAATCACTATGGCATCAATTCTACCAGCAGCTAATTTTAGAATATTTTGCCGTTCATCACTTGCGGCTTCAAAAGGTTGCTGTCCATTTACAATCATTTTGTCTATTTCTTCGGTATTAACATACCCCTTCACGACGCCAAGGGTATATTTGTTTAAATCTGATACGATATCCCATTTTATTGGATTATTTTTCCGCTCTAATAAGCCTATTGGACTATTACCAAGTGAGTTTGAAAATATAAAATCGTTGGTGGCATTAATATACTCGGGAAAATAACCACTATTGCCCCCCTTTTTCGCGACTCTAATTGCCCGGTTCCAAGGCAATACCGTCACCTTTAAGTCATGGCCCTCATAACTAAGTGCCTGCTGCACAATCTGACTAGTGACGCCATTTTCAATTAGATTCACTCCAGTGAACGGCGGCCACTCAAGTGTTGAAAGCTCAAGCGTATCAGCCGTTACCGAATGCGGAAACAGCGCTAAGATGATACATGCTCTAAAAGCAAGTTTGTTTAGACTGTGGAATAAAACCATTGCTTCCTTAGTAACATATCTTTGATGGCTCAGTGATATAATCATAAAAACATTTATAAAACTGCAACAGATAACTTTTTATAGTCAGTTACTCAAAGCAGATATAAAGTACTAATACCTTAAGCATAGTACAGACTCATTTTTTGGTGAAATTTATGAATTATTGGTTGATGAAGTCAGAGCCTGATGAATTTAGTATTGATGACTTAAAATCGAGTAAACATCAAAAAACCGCTTGGCAAGGAATTCGTAACTATCAAGCGAGGAACTTTTTGCGTGATGGTGTAAAGCAAAATGATTTAGTGTTTTTCTATCACTCAAGCTGTAAAGAACCCGCAATAGTAGGTTTGGCAGAAATAAGCCAAGCTGCATCGATAGATATAAGTGCGTTTGATGAAGCTTCGGCATATTTTGATGCAAAATCTACATTAAACAATCCCAAATGGATTCAAGTTGAATTACATTTTATGGCCAAATTTGAGCACCCAATAACCCTAAAACAGCTTAAAGCCGATCCTCAGTTAACTAATATGGTATTAGTGGCAAAAGGAGCTAGGTTAAGTGTGCAGCCAGTAACAGCAGATGAATTTGATCATATTATGTCTTTAAGTCGATAAACTTTTAAATCTATGAGGCATTAAATTAATAGCGACTTGAGAGCAAAAGATGCTATAAATCGTTAAAAAACAACTCATATGACTTATCATAATGTCAGTCATATGAGTAGTTATTAAACAAGTCCTTAGCAGTAATAGGATAAATGCAGATTACTGTTCGCCTTGTGTTATCCCACCTTTTGAAGGTGCATGAGCAATAATTCGATCGGCCATACGCGAGAAAGGTAATGATTGTAGCCAAACAGTTCCGTGACCTTGTAACGTGGCTAAAAACAGCCCCTCACCACCAAAGACCATAGATTTCAATGAGCCAGCACGTTGAATGTCATAATCAATTCCAGGTGAAAATCCCACTAAACAGCCCGTATCTACACGCAACACTTCTCCTTTTAATTCTTTTTTAATCAAGGTGCCGCCAGCATGAATAAACACCATACCGTCGCCCTTTAAGCTTTGCAGTATAAAACCTTCACCACCAAAAAATCCGGCGCCTAATCGACGATTAAATTTCATTGTGACATTAGTGCCTAATGCCGCAGCTAAAAAACTGTCCTTTTGGCAAATAATTTCACCTTGGTGTTTTGATAAATCAACTGCCAGTACACTACCAGGATAAGGTGCTGCGAAAGCAACTTTGCGTTTTCTTTGGCCCTCATTTGTAAAGTGAGTCATAAAAATACTTTCACCAGTTAAGGCACGTTTACCTGCACCGAGTATTTTTCCAAAAAATCCGGACTCAGGTTCTGAGCCATCACCCATTTTTGCTTCGAAGGCTATATCCTGTTCCATGTAATTCATCGCACCTGCTTCAGCAATAACAGTTTCTTGAGGATCGAGTTCAATCTCAACTAACTGCATACTTGAGCCGATGATTTCAAAATCCACTTCATGGCACTGCTTACTCATTGGTCACTCCTTTAACATAAGATGACTAAATCGATTGTCTAAACAACTTAAAGTTGTCGACATAATATGTCAAGCGTTGTATTTCAGATCCGTACGCTCAAAGCTTGTTGATAAACTTTCTGCAAGCATTTGCACGGTTAATTAGGTTGATTTTACCTTTGGCATTGAATCCATTTGAATAAGACTTTATCTCAATCATCCTAAGCCTGTTGTATTAAACTCTTTAGAACCCTGAAACTCAAAGCGAGTGAACTCATCAAGGATCAACTCAGTAAATAACTGCCCGGCTCGACCTAATGGTCGTTCCAGTGTTGACACTAACTGTGGCGTAAAACTAAATCGGTTACCACCAACAAAATCAACTGGCTTTAACTCAGATGCATGTAACTCCTCTTGAATTAAAAACTCTGGCATCCAACCAAAACCAAGTCCTTTTAACAGGGCATTTTTTTTCATAATGAACCCCGATAAATAAAAGACTTTATCTCCACCAAATTGCATTTCATCACGAATTAATCTTTGCGGAGAAGAATCTTGAATCGTCAACTCTACGTGTTGTTGCAGCTCAGTCAAACTGACATTGTTAACAGTGACAAGAGGATGATGTCGGCTAGCAACCAAAATACTGGTAATCGTCGGCAATGCTTTGGGATGGTAATTGGGGCCAGCGAGATAGTCTTTTACTAACATTAAATCAGCATTATCGCGCTCAAACCTATGTTGTACTCCCCCCAAAAACTCCATATTCAATTGTATTTTAGTAGGTACTTTATGCTCGGCCATGCGCTTCAATGCTGTCATGATGGGCTCCATAGGCAATGCGCCATCAATGACCAACTCTAACTTTGGCTCCCAGCCCTCACTAAAGCGACTGGCAAGATGCTCGATATTGGCCAAATGTTGAAGCAAGCGCTGCCCTTCAGCCAGGATCACTCGTCCCTCAGGGGTTAATTCTGCACGATACTGATCACGATTAAAAAGACTCACGCCTAAATGCTGCTCCAATTTTTTAACCTGATAACTGACCGCAGACTGCGCTTTATGCAGTTTTTCAGACGCTTTAGCAAAACTACCTTCTTCGACTAATACCTGTAAAACCTTAAATGCATCTACATCTATGCGCATAAAACCTTCCTTTTTCGATGAAAATTCATTTTTTGTACCGAATAGCTGCCACAGCTGTACCAATTTAAATACAATCTAATAATTTGATTGAGTCTAGCGGTTTATTATTCTTTTTTTTGTTCATCCGAGCAACTAAATTGAATGAATCTATGCAACATAGATCACATTATTTTCGCTAATCATGCGTTAGATGAGATTGGAACGTTGTACAAACGGATTAAGGAAGCTGTTATGCCATTTTATGTAAAACAAGGCGAGATCCCTACAAAGCGCCATATCGCATTCGAAAAAGACAATGGCGAGCTTTACCGTGAAGAATTATTCTCAACCCATGGTTTCTCAAACATTTATTCCAATAAATACCATCACAATATGCCGACTAAAGCGATTAATGTGGTGCCGTATGCTGTAGATCATGGTCAAGAGTGGCAAGATTCACTGATTCAAAATTATAAGTTAGACTCGCGCATTGCAGACTGTGAAGGCAATTTTTTTAGTAGCCGTAACAAAATATTCTATAACAGTGATGTGGCTCTCTACACGGCAAAAGTGACCGATAGTACTGATGAATTTTATCGCAACGCTTATGCTGACGAAGTGGTATTCGTTCATGAAGGTGAAGGCCAGTTACTCAGCGAATATGGCGTTATTGAGGTGAAGAAATGGGATTACTTGGTGATCCCTCGTGGTACTACCTATCAATTAACCTTCAATGATTACAGCAATGTGCGTTTGTTTGTCATTGAGTCATTTTCAATGGTGGAAGTCCCTAAACATTTCCGTAATGAATATGGTCAATTACTTGAATCAGCGCCATATTGTGAGCGTGATATTCGCGTTCCAGAATTAGCCAACGCCATTGTTGAAAAAGGTGAATTTCCTTTGGTGTGTAAGTTTGGTGATAAATATCAGCAAATGACTTTGGAATGGCATCCATTTGATCTTGTAGGTTGGGATGGCTGTGTTTATCCATGGGCATTTAATATCGAAGAGTATGCACCCAAAGTAGGTAAAATCCATTTACCACCTTCAGATCATTTAGTGTTTACGGCGCATAATTTTGTGGTGTGCAACTTTGTACCGCGTCCATATGACTTCCATCCGAAGTCAATTCCTGCACCTTATTACCACAATAATATCGACAGCGATGAAGTCTTATATTATGTCGATGGTGATTTTATGAGTAGAACAGGTATTGAAGCTGGTTTTATGACCTTACATCAAAAAGGTGTGCCGCATGGACCACAGCCGGGTCGAACAGAAGCTTCTATCGGCAAGAAAGACACATACGAATACGCAGTGATGGTCGATACCTTCGCCCCACTTAATCTTACTTCCCATGTTAAAAGTTGCATGAGTGAAGACTACAACCGCTCTTGGTTAGAAAACTAAATAACCAGCGTAAATGCGAGTTGAAAATATAACGAGGAATAACAACATGGCAAGCGAACAAAACCCACTGGGACTTTTAGGCATCGAATTTACCGAATTTGCCAGTCCAGATACCGATTTCATGCATCAAGTGTTTATTGATTTTGGTTTTTCTATGTTAAAGAAAGCCAAAGATCACGACATCACTTATTACAAGCAAAACGACATTAACTTTTTATTGAACAAAAGTCGTGCTGGATTCTCAGCTGAATTTGCCAAGTCACACGGCCCAGCAATTTGTTCAATGGGTTGGAGAGTCGAAGATGCACAGTTAGCATTTAAACTGGCTGTTGAACGTGGTGCAAAGCCTGCTGCAGAATCAGAAAAAGACATGGCCTACCCTGCTATTTATGGCATTGGCGACAGTCTGATCTATTTTATCGATACCTTTGGTGCAGATAATAATATTTATGCTACTGATTTTGTTGACTTAGAAGAGCCTATTATTACACCTGAAAAAGGGTTTATGGAAGTCGACCACTTAACCAACAATGTCTATAAAGGCACTATGGATAAATGGGCTAACTTCTACAAAGATATTTTTGGTTTCACTGAAGTCCGTTACTTTGACATCAGCGGTGCACAAACAGCATTAGTATCCTATGCACTACGTTCACCGGATGGCAGTTTCTGCATTCCAATCAATGAAGGTAAAGGCAACAACAATAACCAAATTGATGAATACTTAGGCGAATATAATGGTCCTGGTGTTCAACATTTAGCCTTCAGAAGCCGCGACATTGTGGCATCTTTAGATGCTATGGAAGGCACTGCAATTAAAACCTTAGATATCATTCCTGAATACTACGACACGATTTTCGATAAATTACCTCAAGTGACTGAAGATCGCGAACGTATCAAGCATCATCAGATTTTAGTTGATGGTGATGATGAAGGTTACTTATTGCAAATCTTCACTAAAAATCTATTTGGGCCTATTTTTATCGAAATCATTCAACGTAAGAATAACCTAGGCTTTGGCGAAGGTAACTTTAAAGCGTTATTTGAATCTATCGAACGTGATCAAGTTCGTCGTGGTGTGCTATAAGCTCATCAAAACGATGCTACGTTTTACAAAAACCAGCCATGTGCTGGTTTTTGTTTATATAGGCGATTACACTCACATCTTACTTTATAACTTAGACCGTATTTATGCCTGATTTAGCTTTGCTCGCTGTGTTTATTCCGACTTTCTTTTTTGTCTCTATCACCCCAGGTATGTGCATGACGTTAGCTATGACGTTGGGCATGAGTATTGGTGTGCGCCGTACTTTATGGATGATGATAGGTGAATTAGTTGGCGTGGCCATTGTAGCCATAGCGGCTGTATTAGGCGTAGCCAGTATTATGCTTAACTATCCACAGGTGTTTGATATTTTGAAGTGGATTGGTGGTGCTTATCTTTGTTATATCGGTATAAATATGTGGCGCGCTAGAGGCAGAATGGCCGTGATAGAAGGTCAGCAAGTGAATAGCAGCAGGTTCAGTTTAATCAGCCAAGGATTCATTACGGCAATAGCTAACCCAAAAGGTTGGGCATTCATGATTTCTTTATTGCCGCCATTTATCAGTGTTGATAAGCCAGTAGCACCGCAGTTATTGGTGTTACTCAGCATCATAATGGTTACCGAATCCTTGTCTATGCTCGCTTATGCAAGTGGAGGCAAAAGCCTGCGTTTATTTTTATCTAGAGGGAATAACATCCGCTGGATGAATCGTATCGCGGGCAGTTTAATGATATCGGTTGGAATATGGCTGGCATTGGGTTAATGGCTTTAACTCTTTTTATAACTATGACATAAGTTTTGAAACTTTATTCATCGACCTTTGTTGCGGTTCACTACGGTATGTACTGCACTCACCTTTTAAAGAATTATTCTCCTGACGTTAAGCTTTATTTTTAAAGGGCAATTGCTGAGCAATTTGTGACATATATAGGGTGATATTTTGTTGTTCTTGCTGACAGTAATGACCAATTGCCTCATTAAAACCTGAATGAGCAACAAGGTGTTTTGAGTAAGTCGCTATGGGCTCAAATCCTCTTGCAACTTTGTGTTCGCCCTGTGCTCCGGCGTCAAATACTGACAACTTGTGGTTAATGGCATAATCTATTCCCTGATAATAACAAGTTTCAAAATGTAGCCCATCAACCTCAACCAATGTGCCCCAATAACGACCATATAAGTGGCTTTTAGACACAAAAAATAACGCTGCTGCAAGCATTTGTTGATGGCTATCGGTCACAATCAATAATCGAATCACTTCTCCCATCGATTGGCGTAACCCCAAAAAGAACGCCTCATTTAAATATCCTTGATGCCCAGAACGTTTTTGATAGGTTAACTGATAACATTGTATAAAGTGATGCCACTGTGCCAGGGTAGCATCATCACCTGAGACAAACGTATAATTCAAATGTTGTGCTGCTAACGTTTGCCGCTCTTTATTGATATTTTTACGTTTTCTGGATGTCATCGAAGCTAGAAAATCATCAAAACTCTTATACCCTTTGTTAAGCCAATGAAACTGAGTACCTTTTCGGGTGATGCCAATACTTTGCGGCCATAACGCCTGTTCGTCATGATTGATAAACAAGCCATGCCAAGATGAATAATGGTGTTTAAGCATTTTTTGCTCAAGGTATTCACAAATAGCAATCAATATTGTTTTTCGAGCCGATTGAGGTACGTCAATGTGAAAGCCAAATCGTTGCCCTGTGGCTGGAATAAAAGGCACGCTGGTAACTAATTTGGGATAGTAATCAAGTTGATTTCGCGCATACGCTTCTGCCCACGCCCAATCAAATACATATTCACCCCATGAATGGGTTTTGTCATACATAGGCATAATGGCACAAATTTTATGGGTTACTTCATCTTTGATAACAAGATGACTCACCTTCCATCCCGAAGCGCCTCCCACACAACCTGTCCTTTCTAGCCCTTGTAAAAACTCAAACCGAGTAAAAGGGTTATCATCGCTAAAACATTGCTGCCAATGCGCTATACCAATCTCATCAATATTATGGATTTCAGCTATGTTAAATACTTGCTGCAATGCTTTTCTCCTATTTTTTAACCAATTTGCCGCTACAGCATACCAATTTTATTGTAGCTATGGCACAGTCGAATTATCTAAGCAACGTCTTAAGGATTACCCGTGTATCCAACAACCCAATTTAGCCCATTATTACTGACAGCTGTTATAGGTTTGAGTTTTACCACAGCCAGTTTTTACCCTTCGCATGTCGCCGCTAACGAAGATTCCATCTTTAGTGAAATGGCAACGGCCCAGCCGATTTTTGCTAAAAATGGCATGGTTGTGAGTCAAGAAGCTATCGCAAGTCAAATTGGTGTTGATATCCTTAAGCAAGGTGGTAATGCCATTGATGCTGCTGTCGCTGTCGGTTTTGCACTTGCGGTTACCCTGCCACGAGCGGGTAATATTGGCGGCGGTGGTTTCATGCTCGTTCACATTGCAAAAGATAACAAAACCATAGCCATTGATTATCGCGAAACCGCACCCGGTAAAGCACACAAAGATATTTTTCTTGATGAAAAAGGCAATGCTGTTGATAAATTAAGTCGAGAACACGGTTTAGCCGTTGGGGTTCCTGGAACCGTTATGGGAATGGAACTGGCGTTAAAGCAATATGGCACCATGTCATTACAGCAAATTGTTGCTCCGGCTATAGAACTGGCTAAAAATGGCATTGAGATAACATCGGATCTTGCCAATTCGTTGGCCGGCACTAAAAATAGGATCTCCCAATGGCCAAGTTCAACAGCTATTTTTTACCGTCCAGATGGCAGCAATTTTGAGGTCGGTGATAAATTACTTCAACCTGAATTGGCCCATTCTTTATCACTGATTTCAAAGCTTGGAAGTAAAGGATTTTACCAAGGTGAAACGGCCGAGAAAATTGTGGCATCTGTTCAGCAAGCAGGTGGAGTCATGACGCTCACGGATCTCGCAAATTACAAGGTCATTGAGCGAGAACCTATTCGCGGTACTTATCGAGGTTATGAGGTAGTATCTATGCCGCCGCCATCATCAGGTGGGCTTCACATCATTGAAATGCTTAATGTGTTGGAACAATTCCCGATTGATAAATTTGGCCATAATACCGCGCAAACATTACATGTTATGGCTGAGTCAATGAAATATGCCTATGCCGACCGCAGTGAGTTTTTAGGTGATCCAGATTTTGTCGATGTCCCCATCAAAAACCTGATTAACAAAGACTATGCCCATAACATAGCAAACAAGATAGCCTTGAATAAAACCACCCCGAGTAGCGAAATTAAGCCCGGTAAAATCAATGGAGTTGAAAGTCCACAAACCACCCATTACTCAGTAGTTGATAAGTGGGGCAACGCGGTTTCTAACACTTACACACTTAACTTTAGTTATGGTTCAGGGCTGGTTGCCAAAGGCACTGGAATTTTACTCAATAATGAAATGGACGACTTTTCGGTTAAGCCAGGTGTACCCAATGGTTACGGCCTTATTGGTGGGGAAGCTAACTCGGTTAAGGGGAATAAACGCCCACTTAGCTCCATGAGCCCAACCATAGTGATGAAAGACGGTAAACCCTTTTTAGTGACAGGTAGTCCAGGAGGGTCAAGAATTATTAATATAACATTACAGATCATTATGAATGTGATTGACCATCAACTAAACATTGCAGAAGCCAGTGCTGCAGCAAGAGTGCACCATCAATGGTTACCTGACTATTTATGGGTTGAGCGTAGTTTAAATCAAGACACAATCGACTTACTTGAGGCCAAAGGTCATAAGGTGAAAGTGCAACAATCTATTGGTAGCACCCAATCTATTATGATGACAGAACAAGGAAAATATGGCTCATCCGACCCTCGAAGAGCCGGTTCTGCGGCATCAGGTTACTAAGCCTTGAAATAAAATGTCAGAGAGTGTTTATCTAGATACTCTCTGACATCATATCTCAGGTAAAATGGCTAGCCCAGTATATACAATCCGCTATATTTCAAAAGTGATCCCTCTTGTGTTAACCAGCGTAAATGTCTCCTTGCTAAATCATCTGCCAACATAATGAATATTAATTAAGTGTTATTTTTGTTAATTACAATTAAAGTAAATACACTAATTGGTCGATAAAAAAGTGCACGTATATTTTCATGACTTCTAAAATGTCGGCATCAGCATTACATTGCCCACAATTTAGTAAACAATACTGACTAACAATTAAAATTAATCAATTATTTACAAAAACTTACTATTAGGTTGACTATCAATGCGGCATGAATAGTTTGATTAAATGTTAGATAAAAGCGAATCAATTTGTGAATAAAAAGTTCCATTAACTCGCTAATAAATTGGTGAGTTATCAAAAAATTAGCTATATAAGTATAGCTAAACATAAAAATAAGCCCTTTGGGCACTTTGAGTGATGATAAAGGAGTAACCCCTATGCACTTTAACGTGAAAGCGCTCCCGATAGCGATTTCTATTGCATTAGTACCAGCTGCAGCGTTTGCAGATGAAGCTACCGATGCAAAAGTAGCAAAACTAGAGCAACAAGTTCAGGCTTTACAAGCTCAACAAACCAAAAGTTTAACCGAAAAGTTTAACTTTAACGGCTTTATCAGTGGTGCTTACATCAGCTCTGATAATGATGCTGGTTATAACGGAGCCTCTTCTAGCGCTGACTTTTCTCAAGACAGCAAAATTGGTTTTCAAGGTACTTTCAATATCAGTAACCAGACTCAGGCTGTTTTACAGTTGATGATGAAAGGCGAAAATGATTGGGATGTCGAAGCAGAATGGGCTTATTTATCTCATCGTTTTGATAATGGAACCAAAATTCGTGGTGGTAAACTGCGCGTCCCCTTGTTTATGTATTCTGATTACTTAGATGTGGGTTATGCACAGCCATTTGCTCGTCCACCTACTGAAGTCTATGACCAAGTTCCTTTCTCATCCTACACAGGTGGTGATATTTCATACGATTTTGAATTTGAAGATTCGACATTAACCCTACAAGGTTTTGGTGGTGAATCAACCGTTCCCAATAGCGATCTCGATTTATCAAACATCATGGGTGCCAATGTTTCTTGGACAGATCTTACATGGACTTTCCGAGCCGTATATGGTCAAACCGACTTAGACGGCGAAGCCAATGGTTTAATGATTGATAATGAACAAGCTGTATTCAACGGTTTGGGTGGCAGTTTCGACAATGGTTCTATTATTGCTGTTGCTGAATGGACTACCGTTGAAATTGATGGTTTATTATCTGACCACGAATCAGGTTATTTAACGGTTGGGTATCGAATTAAGTCGTTTACCCCCTATGCTACTATTGCCTATGTTAAAACCACTGATGACGATGTCCGTTCTAATCTGCCACCACAATTAGCCCTACCACTTTCTCTTGGCTTAAATGAGAAACGTACAGCTTACAGTTTGGGTTTACGATGGGATGCCATTGATAATGTTGCAATAAAATTTGATTTAACCTATGCAACAGACTTTGGTGACACACATGGAGGCTTAGACACTAACCCTGTGATCAATCCATTCACTAAACAATTCCAATTCGATGATACTTTAGTGTACACCGTCAAATTCGATGCAGTATTTTAAAAAAGGAGCGATGATATGAAAAAATTACTATCTGTATTCGCGCTCAGTTTAGGTGTTGCATTTACGGCCTCTGCAGGTGTTGTGGTTATTGGTAACAATGCTGCTGGTGATATGTCGATGTCTGATGCTAAAAAAGCATTTTTAGGCAAAGGTGATAATAGTTTAGTTGTCTATGAATTAGATGAAGGTAATGGTACTCGCTCAGAGTTTCACAGCACAGTTACAGGTAAATCTGATGCACAATTAAAAGCATTTTGGTCTAAGCAGGTGTTTACTGGTAAAGGTAACCCACCAGCGACAGTTGCATCGGCTGCTGCGATGAAAGCCGCTGTTGCTTCAAACCCAAATGCTATTGGTTATATTGATGAAGCTGATGTAGATGGCACTGTAAAAGTCATTTTAAAACCTTGATCTTGATGACTTAAGGTCATATTAATATGACCTTATTTCTAAACGATGTAATGCAATTGTGTATTACATCGTTTTTTTTGTTACAAACTAAACCTCAAAAAAATTCTAAAAGCTTTAAAATAATCCCTGAAAATAAATTCAAATTATAGAAGGGAATAATAATGCAGGGATTCACCCTCAAACCAATTGTAACTGTGGTTTCTTTGGCATTTGCATTAAGTGCCTGTTCAACTAAAGATCCAGTCTTAGATACAAATTCAACACAATCAAACACTAGCATTGAAAATACAGCGGTCTTTGCACAAGCGAATAATCCTTTTTTCAAACCGTATGATACTTTTTTTGGTATCCCAGATTTTGATATAATCCTGCCGGAACATTACTTACCCGCATTTGAGGCTGGCATTGCCGAACAAAAGCTGCAAATAGAAAAAATTGCTCAGAATCCTCAACCAGCTACTTTTGCCAACACTATCGAGGCCATGGAGTTTTCAGGAGATCTGCTTACCAAGGTTATCAGTGTGTTTTATAACCTCACTGGCGCGCATACCAATCCTGAATTACAAGAGATCTCAAAAACAGTCTCGCCAATGTTATCTTCTGCCAGCGATGATATTTTCCTCAATAATCAGTTATTTCAACGTGTAAAAACTGTTTATTTACAAAAAGACTCATTGAATTTGAATGTGGCTGAAACCAAGTTATTGGAAGATACCTATAAATCATTTACCCGTGGTGGCGCAAACTTGTCGGTTGAAGACAAGCAAAAACTGCGTGATTTAAACGAACAAATTGGTAAATTAAACTTAGTCTTTGGCGATAATGTACTGGCAGAGAACAACGCCTTTCAATTAATTATCGATAACAAAAAAGATTTAGCCGGCTTACCCGATGATGCGATTAACACCGCCGCTCAAAAAGCCAGTAAATTCGGTCATGATGGAAAATGGTTATTCACTATTCATCGCCCATCGATTACACCTTTTTTAACCTACGCAGATAATCGACAGTTACGTGAAAAAATATACAAAGCCTACATCTCACAAGCCAATAACGATAATGCTAACGACAACAAAACAACCTTAGCTAAAATTGCAGCTTTACGTGCTGAGCGCGCAAAATTAATGGGCTACGAAACGCACGCCCATTTTGTACTTGAAAATCGAACAGCTAAAACCCCTGAAAATGTCTATAACCTTTTAAATAAAGTCTGGCCTGCTGCTTTAGAACAAGCGAAAACAGAAGCTGGCGACTTACAAAAAGTGATTGACAGTGAAAATGGCGGTTTCAAGCTTGAAGCATGGGATTGGTGGTATTACTCAGATAAAATCCGAGTAGCAAGATATGACTTTAATGAACAGCAAACAAAGCCTTACTTCTCATTAGAAAGCACTCTTGATGGCGTTTTCCACACAGCTAACCGTCTATTTGGTATCACAGTTAAAGAGCGCAGCGACTTACCTAAATATCACCCAGATGTGCGCACTTGGGAGGTTTATGATAAAGATGGCAGTTTAATCGGGATCTTTATGGGGGATTACTTTGTTCGCGGTTCAAAACGTGGCGGAGCTTGGATGAATGCTTATCGTCAACAATACAAGATGAATGGTGTGGAATCTAAACCTATCATAGTAAACGTATTAAACTATCCACGTCCCGCGGTAGGTGAACCGGCCTTATTAACTTTTGACGAGGCAAGTACCCTATTCCATGAATTCGGACATGCTTTACACGGATTGTTATCCAATGTTAAATATCGTTCTCAATCAGGTACTAACGTACCAAGAGATTATGTAGAATTTCCATCACAAGTTATGGAAAACTGGATGACTCAACCTCAAGTCTTGGCTCAATTCGCTAAACACTATCAAACGGGTGAAGTTATTCCGCAACAGTTAGTGGACAAAATCCAAGCGGCAAGCCAATTCAATCAAGGATTTTCGACCGTTGAGTATATGGCGGCGACATATCTTGATTTAGATTGGCATACCTTGAAAAACAATGACATTCATAATGCCGCTGAATTTGAGAAAAATTCGTTAACTAAAATGGGTTTAATCCCTCAAATTGCCCCTCGTTACCGTAGTAGCTATTTCTCACATATTTTTGCTGGGGGTTATTCCGCTGGCTACTATAGTTATTTATGGTCGGATATTTTAGGCGCTGATGCGTTTGAAGCATTTAAAGAAAATGGTATTTTTGATCAACAAACCGCAGATAAGTTCCGTCAATATATCTTATCAACAGGCGGTAGTGCTGATCCTATGATGCTTTACAAAGCATTTCGCGGTAAAGAAGCTGGCATTGAACCGCTACTTCGTTCTCGAGGTTTATTAGACAAAGACTAAACTTTACTGATGGGTTTAAAAAGCATCGCATCATTTGTGATGCTTTTTTTTAACTGTTTGCAAATGCATCAGTAACAAATTGATACAGCAAAAAGCCAGCTCACGTCACATTTACTTCATTGAAATTCGATATAATTTGCCCGCTTTAATAATTAAAAACCAAAACATAATCATAGGTTTGTTATTCAAGCAAGGGCAACATCGCCCTGGGGTCAAACAGGAAATATTTCAATGCATAACAAAAAAATACTTGCGATTATTATCGCTAGCTCGCTCGGTTTATCCGCTTGCGGTAGTAACGATGATGATAGTGTCAATTTAGTTGAAGTGGATTTACGCGTAATGGAAACCACAGATCTTCACACTAACATTATGGACTTTAACTATTATTCGGGTAAAGACGATCCAACCATAGGTTTAGCTCGCACAGCCAGCTTGATTAATGCTGCAAGAGCTGAAGTCACCAACTCTGTGTTAGTTGATAACGGCGATTTATTGCAAGGCAGCCCTATGGGTGATTACATGGCAAGTGTAGGTGTAGATGATACTCACCCAGCTTACAAAGCGATGAATACACTGGACTATGATGTTGCCAATATTGGTAATCATGAGTTTAATTATGGTTTAGACTTCCTCGAAAAATCACTTGAAGGTGCGGATTTTCCTTACATAAATGCCAACGTAATTTGTGCAAATAAAGACGGATGCTGGAATGATATTCAATTTTCAGAGCCGATGTTCAGCCCGTATCTAATAAAGGAAAAAGTCGTAGTCGATACCCAAGGGAATGAGCATACCATTAATATAGGTTATATCGGATTTGTACCACCGCAGATCATGATCTGGGATAAAGCCAACCTAGAAGGTGAAGTAGAAACCATCGGCATTACTCAAGCGGCAAACAAATATGTACCCGAAATGAAAGCCAAAGGTGCTGATGTGATCATAGCTATACCTCATTCAGGCATAGGCTCACCTGAAAACCCAGGCGATGCATGGGCTGAAAATGCAACATTCGCACTCACCAATGTAGATGGCATTGATGCGATTATGTTTGGTCACAGTCATTCAATTTTCCCACATGCAAATTATGCAAATCTGCCAAATACTGATGTAGAAAAAGGTCTCTTAAATGGTGTACCAGCTGTGATGCCTGGCCGTTGGGGGGATAATTTAGGTATTGTTGATTTAAAATTACGTAAACAAGATAACCAGTGGGTTGTTGTCCACGAGGAATCTCAAACTGCGGCACGCCCTATCTATGATAATGCTAATAAAACGCCATTAGTGACTGGAGAAGACAGTATTCGTGATGCCATTGCAGCAGAGCACCAAGGTACACTTGATTATGTTAACCAGCCAATAGGTAAATCTACCGGTGATATGTATAGCTTCCTATCATTGGTACAAGACGATCCTACGGTACAAATAGTATCGGATGCCCAAATTGCTAACGTAAAGGCAAAATTACCCCCTGAATTAAAAGATTTTCCAATACTGTCAGCCTCTGCCCCATTCAAAGCCGGTGGAAGATACTCTGAAGGTGATGCTGCTCAATATGTTATGGTTGAAAAAGGCGATTTAACCTATAAAAATGCTGCTGATTTGTATTTGTATCCAAATACTATGGTTGCAGTCAAAGCTAATGGTGCAGAGCTTAAAGATTGGTTAGAGTGTAGTGCAAATCAATTTAATCAAATTGATCCTAATAAAACTGCACCACAAAACTTAATCAATCGTGCAGGCCACCCAACATATAATTTTGACACTATTGATGGCGTGACTTACAAAATTGATGTTACACAACCCGCTAAATTCGATCGCAATTGTAAAGTGGTTAATGCTGATGCTAGCCGCATTGTTGATTTAACCTACACTGATCTTGATGGAAATCCAATAACAGGCAGTGAACTCGCCGCAATGGAGTTTATTATTGCTTCGAATAACTATCGAGCATTTGGCGGTGCATTTGCGGGAACCGGACCGGAGCATGTGATACTAGAACTTCCAGATGAAAACCGTGCGGCCTTAGCGGCCTATATCACTGAGCAATCACAACCTGATGGTAGTGGTGGATATAATTCAGCCGTAAATCCGACAGCTGACTACAACTGGGATTTCAAAACTATCAACACATCAATACAACTAGATGTGCGCTTTGAGACCCAAGACAGTGATTTAGCCGACACATTTATTCAAGCTAATCAGCAACGTAAAATGATCAAAAAACAGGTTGAAGGTACGATAGCCGGTTTTGCAATTTATAATATTGATTTGCAAAACGATCCAGTTAGATAATTTCGCATGTTATAAAGATCAATGCCCTACATTTCTAGGGCATTATTTTATATTGTCTTTACCAGTGGTATGATGAAATGCATCCTTTCTATTAGAATATATGCACATGATTTATCACCTTAAATCCACTCATTTTTTTATATTTAGCCTTTTTTGTCTTAACCTGTTAAGCCTGAGTAGCATGGCACAAGTCATTATTCCTGCTGATAATAGCCCTAGTGTTCAAAGTGCCAAGGATAGCGTGCAAACATGGACATTTATATTGGTTCGCCACGGAGAAAAGCAAACAGGTAGCGACCCAGAATTAAATCAGCAAGGTACACTGAGAGCGCAACGTCTCGCTGATATGCTGCAACATATTCCGCTAGATAAAGTATATTCCACCGATTATCGCCGCACCCAACTGACAGCAGCCCCTACAGCCAAAAACCAAAACTTAGCGGTCACTTCATATGACCCCAGCGATCTTGAAGGATTTAGCCAAACATTAATGCAGCAACCAGGACGCTATTTAATTGTAGGCCATGGCAATACGATGATTGTATTGGCTAAAAAATTAAGCCAGCAAATCGATTTCGCAAAAATGGACTTCACCGAAGATTATGATCGCTTGTATTTTGTTGAAGTGAATATCATTGACGGTAAAAGAACAAATTCAGTGTATCGATTCAGTTATTAATGAATCCACAGCTTTCGCTATTAGATTACGACAATAATAATGTTTTAATCTAAACGTCATTTTCGTATCTTGCGCTATTTTTGATATTTTGTGTCCAGATAGCTAATAAATTCGTTTGCAAAATGACCGAAAGCACCATTATTGAATGACACCAATGTGAACAGCGCAATATCACTAAGCCGATATTAATTTATTAATAATGGAAATATGTATGTCAAAAATTCTTGCTTGCGAGCTTCACGATTATATTGAGGTTATGTGCTTATATCGATACTCAGTATTGATCACCCTGAACAGTGGTCAACACATTAATGGCGTATTCAGCACCACAGGGCTTACCGACACGCCAATAAAGCAAGAGGTAGTCCGCGGTAAGCTGGTTAATGGTGATGATATAGAAGTGATACTGACTGAAATTGAATCTATCAAGGTGTTAAATGAAAATGCACAATTTAGTATTGTGCATTTCTAGTCTTTCAAGATTAAGTGATTAAAAGCTAACTATTCAAGATCAAGGGTCGCTTTTTTCTCGTTGTGGTGAGGCCAAGCATTAATAACGGCCTTGACTAACGAAGCTAATGGAATCGCAAAAAATACTCCCCATACTCCCCATAAACCACCAAATACCAATACCGCGGCAATAATCATAACCGGGTGTAAATCTACCGCATCACTGAATAGAATGGGCACCAATACATTACCATCTAATGCCTGAATAATACCGTACCCTAACATTAAATAACCGAACTCTGGCCCTATTCCCCACTGCACAAATGCCACTAATGCGATGGGTAATGTGACCAGTGTTGCTCCAACATAAGGGATCAACACTGATAAACCAGTGAGCACACCTAACAGTGCCGAATATCGTAAGCCCATCACGGCAAAAAACACATAACTGACAACGCCAACAATAATAATTTCCATCACTTTACCGCGAATGTAATTAAATATCTGTTGATCCATTTCAAACCACACTTTACTGGCTAAACCACGGTTAGTTGGGAAAAAACGCTTACTTCCCTGAATTAATTCATGCTTATCTTTTAAAAAGAAAAACACTAATAATGGCACTAAAATCGCGTAAACCATCAGCACAAGCAATGACGCAGAAAAACCCAGTAACTGCTTACCAAAATCTAACAGGTGCTGCGTATCCAGTAGCTTTTTTAGCTCATTAAAAGAAGCATCAATTTGTTCAACACTGATAAATTTAGGGTAATCACGGCTTAAATCTCGAATAACTAACATACCCTTATCTAACATACTCGGTAAATCAGTCACTAAGCTAACACCCTGTCGCCATATACTTGGCATCAGCACCAGAAGCAGCACTAACATTAAACCTAAAAAAGCGACCAATACTATTGAAGCCCCCGCCGTACGATTAATCCCGAGCTTAGACATCTGCGCAACAGGCCACTCTAATAAAAAAGCTAACACTAATGCCACAAGTAATGGGGCTAATAAACCTGCGCCAAAATAAAGGGTTAAACTTATACCAACAAGAATAAACACTAATGTAATTGCTTGTGGATCACTAAAACGGGTTTTGTACCATTCTTTTAAAAACTCTAACATTGCAAAACCTTGTATAAATGAAGAAAAATTAACCTAACATAGGCCTATTTAGTGATATTAATTGCCATAGTGCTTATATCTTGTTGCAATAGGCTGACATGGAAACCATTTTTTTCAGCCCATGCGGGAACATCTTTGCAAGAACCAGGGTCTGACAGTAAAACTTTCAATGTTTCGCCTTGCGGCAATTGCTTTAATAACAGTTTGACCTGTACTAAAGGATACGGACAACGATACGTCGTTAAATCTATCAGTTTCATAATAATTTACGTCAAATAAACTGATGCTATTATCCTTAGTTGCATAGCAAACCACAAGCTAACAGAGTAGACTCTTGTGCGGTTTTCTCTACAAAAATTTTCAGCGTTAAGGGTGCC
Source organism: Shewanella aestuarii (assembly GCF_014647215.1). GTDB lineage: Bacteria > Pseudomonadota > Gammaproteobacteria > Enterobacterales > Shewanellaceae > Shewanella > Shewanella aestuarii. The sequence goes on along the minus strand of NZ_BMOT01000001.1, from coordinate 225,549 downwards.
GTTTGAGTAAATTATCTTTCACCACTAAATCATTTCGTAACATTAATAAAAGCATGCTTGCTAGTGCGTTTGCATTTTTCTTTATGGCGAACATTGGTAGCAGCTTTGCCAATAGTGATCTGCCTGATCTTGGTACTGCGGCTGTTAATACATTCAGCCTCGAAAAAGAAATGGTATACGGTGATGCCTACATGCGGGTGATTCGCTCATCCGCGCCAGTATTAAACGATCCTGTACTAAATCAGTATTTGTCTGAACTGGGCAATAAGCTTGTTGCCCATGCGACTGGGGTTAAAACCCCTTTTTATTTTTTCTTACTGAGAAATGATGAAATTAACGCTTTCGCGTTTTTTGGCGGCCATGTTGGAGTGCACACTGGATTATTTCTTAATGCTGATTCAGAAAGTGAGCTCGCATCAGTATTAGCCCATGAAATCACCCACGTTACCCAACGCCATTTAGCCCGTTCATTAGAAGCGCAACAAAAAAGTTCTACGGCAACCATTGCCGGATTATTAGGGGCAATCTTATTAACCATCGCCGCCCCCCAAGCCGGTATGGCTGCACTAGCTACGACCCAGGCATTAGCCACGCAATCCAAAATTAACTACACCCGCTTGCATGAAAAAGAAGCTGATCGTATCGGTATGCAAATTCTAGTCGAAGCAGGATTTGACCCTAATGGTGCGGCTGACTTCTTTGCAGAGTTAGCAACTCGTTATCGTTTTACGACGACTCCACCACAAATGCTCTTAACTCACCCATTACCTGAATCGCGTATAACTGATGCCCGTAACCGAGCGGCACAATATCCAAACCGTTATATCCCCGATAATTTAAATTACCAACTTGCAAAAGCCCGTATCCAAGTACGTTTTTCAAGCTTTAACGATGAAGCGGCTCTGTCATTATTTGAAACTCAAATCAAAAAGAATGCTTACACCTTTAAAGAAGCCGCTTTATACGGCAAAGCGTTGGCTTTGTTTCGTTTAAAAAAATATGATCAATCTGAAGCAATCATAGATACCTTAATCAAACAAGATACCAATAATTTATTCTATATCGATACTAAAACAGACTTACTGGCACAGCGTAAAGCGTTCGACGATGCGATTGTCTTATTAGAAGCACAACGTAAACTTAAACCCACCTCTCAGGTGGTTAATGCCAATTTAGCAAATATATATGTAGAGTCAGGCTCACCTAAAAAAGCCATTCCTATGTTAGAAGAACTGATATTTTTAGATAAACAGAATATACTCCCATACCAAATAATGACCGACGCTTACCGCAAAATGGGTAATAAAGCCCTAGAATATTATGCTAATGCGGAAGCTATGGCACTGGCGGCTGATTATAAAGGTGCGATAGACCAATTAAATTATGCTTATCGCCACTCTGAAGGTGAGCAGCTGCAAATTGCGCGAATTGAAGCGCGTATAAGACAATTTCGTGAAGCTGACAGACAGTTAGAAGCGCTTAAATAAACCGTGTTCAAGCCCAAAAATGAAAGTTGATACTATGACAAAAATTACTATTTTACATAATCCTCGTTGTTCTAAAAGCCGTGAAACCCTAGCCTTAGTGCAAGAAAAATCAGATGATATCAACGTGGTTGAATATTTAAAAAATGCCCCTTCGGTAGATGAAATTGCCAATATCCTTACTTTACTAGGATTAAGCGCTCGTCAATTAATGCGCACTAAAGAAACCGAATATAAAGAATTAGGTTTACAGGATGAAAAATTGACTGAAGCACAGCTTATTCAAGCAATGGTTAATACCCCTAAACTGATTGAGCGCCCTATTGTGCTTGCTAATGGAAAGGCTGCTATTGGTCGCCCTCCTGCAAGTGTTTTAACGATTATTGAGTAATCATAGATGACGACCTACAGCTTATTTCAGCTTTGCCGCACAGGCTACATCGCCCTGGTATTATTACTAACCGGATGGTTTGTTCAACAAGGTCTTGAGGGTACCTACTCTTTAGCTTTCAATCTTATGTGGATTTTACCTTTGTTAATGCCTCTAAAAGGTGTGATCCAAGGCAACCCATATACCTATGCATGGGCCAGCTTTATTCTTTGCCTATATCTACTTCATGGGCTTACTTTGGTTTATGTCACTGAAGAGGCATTAGCGTTTGCCGTGATTGAATCAGTGCTTATTTCTGCACTGTTGGTTGGCTTTCCATTTTATGCCCGTAAAAGAGGCAGAGAATTAGGTTTAGGCCTAAAGAAAAAATCACAAAAAACAGATTAACTAATTGATATAACATTTAATTAGATATGAGAAAGCGCCATTACGGCGCTTTTTTAATCTTGTCGTAATGAAAAACGCCATGCTATAGTCAGTTTATAGTAACGATAGGAATTAACCCATGGCAATGAGTCGCAATATTATCTCACTTCTTGTATCAGCCTGTTTTCTCACTGCTTGTGGTGGAAGTTCTGATCCCGCGTCTACGCCTGCTCCTATTCCTCCCCCCGATAATAACTTGCCAATATCTCAGTGTGATAATGTAGTCGAATGGTCGGTTGTCGAAACCACTGACAATATTGAGTTTTTAACTGAATTAGCTTATCAAACCAATCAACCTGGGGTGATTATTGCAAAGCTGACAGATAAGAACTCATCAGGAATGCGTTTTCAATGGCAACAAATAACCGGTGAGTCTTTATCGTTAATAAGTGATAAGTCGCCGGTATTGAGTTTTACGCCTGACAATGGGGGAGATTATCAATTTAAACTGACGGTAAGCGGAGCTGGACAAAATATCACTCAATTTGTGACGATTAATGTTAATAATGCGCAACAATCTAGCCTTGCTGTGCACAGCAATCATCAGGTGGTTGAAGGTAATAATGTCAGCGTGAGATTGGCCAGCATGAATGGTCAAATGCCAACAGATATCAACTGGTGCACCTATTCTGGTACTGATGTAAATTTGGATTTGTCCAAAACAGAACGTCCGTTATTTGTCGCCCCTGATGTCGCTCAAGATACCGTGATATCAATCAGAGCGTCTGCCGAATTTAATGGCCAAACATTAACTGATGACGTTCATATTCTCGTCACCAAAGAAGCCAATATAAGCTCGCCTTATTTTGATAGCCCACTAGCACGCACTTATGCCTATAAAGCCAATTCTGCTTACAGTGACCGTTTAACTCAATGTACTTATTCAAATAGCCTTAATAGCAGTTGCACCATTTCACAACTGCCACTGATAGGTCAACAAACCACCAACCCTAGCATAAGTACCATTATGGACCGGGTTGTTGTGTCACATGATTGGATGGGTCGTAATTTTGAGCAGTTTTTACAACAGCAAGATCCACACGGTGACTTTATTACCCTATTACAATCTGTCAGTGCAATTGTCATAAGTTATGATATTCGTCCTTCGTTTTATTGGGTGGTCACCGGCGCCATTTATCTTGACCCTGATAACTTATGGCTCACCCCTGCCGAGCGAGACACCATTAATGAAGCACCCGACTATCGAAGTGATTTTGGTAATGACCTGCAGTTTTTAATGCCTTGGCGACATGTTAAAAATAATCAATATGCTTATTCATCATATCCATATGAAAACCGCACTAATCGCACTATCAACGACTTAACCCCTAGATTAGCTTCGTTGCTATATCATGAATTAGCCCATGCTAATGATTTTTTCCCGCGCAGCGTTCATGCAAACCTTCAAGGTCCTACGTTATTAGATGATTTTTATAAGCGCACAAATAACAAGGCGTTGATATCTGATCAGCTCAGCAATTTTTCACCACTACAAAGCAGTGAAATGTATGGTCTAGCCAATGTAAGTTTTAAAGGTGAAACGGCTAATGCAACCCAAAAATCATATGAACCAAGTGATATAACTAGTTTCTTTAGGCCAGATCACGCCTCTGACTACTACGCATATTCTTCAACACGAGAAGATGTGGCTATGTTATTTGAGGAATCATTAATGAGTCACAGATATGCAATTTCACGTGATGTTGCAGTTACAGATGCTCCAGAAAATGCATCGGGATCAACAATTACCGTTAATTGGGGGCAAAGAGGAAGAATTGGTGAATCAGCCATCAAACCTCGTGCAGAATTTGTTATCACAGAAATATTACCTGAAGTAGGAAGCGCAACCTTAGTGGCCAATTTACCCGATCCTATACCAATGATTGCGGGTAAATCATGGCTAGAGAACTTAACCTTAATATCAAATAATGGTTTTGCCCCACAAAAAGTCAGCCAAGTTCAACAAAGTTTAAGTACACCAGAAAGACCGTTAGAGCTAAGCGGCAGCCAGCATAGATAACATAAAAGGAAGATGATATTGATAAATAACCTAACCCACTAAAATCGGTTGATTTTTCAAGGTTATTTCGCAGCGAATTGTTGGCTATTTGTACAAGGTAGAGACTTTTGGCTGTAGTTATTCTACATAAAAAGTCGATAACACAGTAAAATGGCCTAAAAATACTGCCAGAAGGGTTAGGTTATTACAATCGGAGCATTTCTTTAATAAAAGGTATTGTTAATTTACGTTGATGTACCATTGATGCTTTATCTAATTTATCAAGTACATCAAATAGTGTTCTCAAATCTCGCGCCATCCGTGTCAACAAAAAGCGACCGACTTCATCGGATAACTGTAAGCCACGCATAGCTGCGCGTCGCTGCAGGGCAACTAATTTTTCATCATCAGCCATAGGCTGTAAATGATAAATTAACCCCCACTGCATGCGGGACACTAAATCAGGTAAAGCAAAACATGCTTCAATGGGTGATGCACTCGCACTGACAATTAAACGGCAGTCTTGCTGCTCTGCTATTCGATTATACAAATGAAACAGCGCTTCTTCCCAAACTGGATGACCGGCTACTGCATCGATGTCGTCGATACAGATCAAATTTAATGCCTCAACACCTTCAAATAATGCTGGCGAAATACTGGCATGGATCCCTAATGGCACATATAAAGAACGTCGGTCGATATCATTGGCGTGCGCACACGCAGCATGCATCAAATGAGTTCGACCAGACTTTTGTGGGCCGTATAAATATAAAGACGAGCTTAGATTGCCCTCAGCACATGCTTGAAGCTTTTGGATCAGCTCATCATTACCTGATGCCGGATAATAACTGTTAAAAGTTTCATCATCAGGTAAATAAACGGGCAATGACAATTGGCGAGGAGAGGATTGGGTCACTCAAATTTCTCAAAAATAAACACAAAGCGGGGCAATCATAGCATAATTGCCCCAGAGGTAAAAACACTTGCGACTATTGGTTTTTCCATTCATAAATTAACGAAGCATTACCATTTGATTGCGGTGTTAAATATGAATTAGCATCGCCCATTGCATCTATTTTAGCTAAACGTGTATCAATGCTAAGTAAGCGCTGTAAATCTTCAACGCTACTAAATAAATCTAGTTTGTAGGTGATGGTTTCTTTACTTAGTTGGCTTACGGCGACATCTTTTACTGCACTGAGTTGCTTGAGGTATTTTTCAATATCAACAATCTGCTTCATGCTAGATACGCCCGTAAAACTGACTGATGTTTGAAGATTGTTTCCCGAAGATGCTATCGCATATTGGCTAATATAGTAATCAGCTAACAAAGTAACGATACGTTTGGTTGCCGCTGTAACATCAACGGCTTCTCCTTGTTGCATAATAATAGGTTGTAACATCACGCCTGTGTGCGACTTATTATATAAAGCAAGTTGGAATCTCACTTTACCAAGTGACTCATCAATATCGACCATAGCAAAATAATCGGCTTGATAACGGCTAGATGCAATGTTAACTGGATTGACAAACATCCCTTTAACATCGGTTGGCGTTACTGCCATTAAATCATCTAAGTCCATCAACGGCAGTAATACTGGGATCCCTTTATTACTTGACTCAGTGGCAAAATCCATTCTTAAGGGGGTTTGGCTAGAGTCAGATAAAATCACGGTATCGTTATTTTCAGCCATAGTGACCCATAATAACGTCAGTGGGCGCTGGGCTCCCCACACAGGTAAGTTTGCCTGACGCAGAATATTAATCACGCCTTGATGATCAAAACTTGCCTTGAATATTAGGTCTTCATTTACCTGGCTGTAACCATACTGGATCAACAACGCTTCAGGGTTATCAATTTGCGCTTTAACCATAGGGTTCATAACTACACTAGGACTTCCTGAGTTTTTAAGAAAGACGCTAGCTAATGCCTCTTTTAAGGCACTTGAACGGGCACTGTCAGCACGAGATGTGACAACAATATCGGCTTCATCAAGTTTCGATACCTCAGCAGCAAATACCTCAGCATGGGAAAAAGACAAAGTAATGAATATAAAAGTAAGTAGTTTTTTTAGCATTAGGTGACGTAAACGCAATCAAAATAAGTGCTGAAAGTGTAACATAATAAAAATCTATCGAGTATGGTCTTTAGTTACTCTTTTTATCTGATTCTATTAGCATAAAAATCAAGCTTTAGGACATCTTGACAGACATAATAAATATAATGGAGTTTACCCTATGAATCGCTTGTCAATACCACTACAAGGTGCACAAATGCTATTTGTGGCCTTTGGTGCCCTTGTTCTCATGCCTTTACTCACTGGATTAGATACCCGTGTTGCCCTATTCACTGCAGGTATCGGCACCCTTTTGTTTCAACTTGTAACAAAACGCCAAGTTCCAATATTTCTAGCTTCGTCTTTCGCATTTATCGCCCCGATTTTGTATGGTGTTCAGACGTGGGGGATCCCTGCGACAATGGGCGGTCTGATGGTTGCCGGATTTGTTTATGTGTTATTAGGTTTAACGGTAAAAATAAGAGGCGTTGGTTTTATCAATAAATTACTGCCTCCTGTGGTAGTTGGCCCAGTGATCATGATTATCGGATTGGGCTTAGCTCCAATGGCCGTAAACATGGCGATTGGCAAGACAGGTGATGGATCAATTGAATTAATTAACTCAAATACCGCGTTAATTATTTCATTGGCTTCGTTAGCGACCACCATTTTAGTGGCAACGTTTGCCAAAGGTCTTGCCAAACTCATGCCCATATTAGCGGGTATTATTGTCGGTTACAGTTTGAGCTTAATGTTCGGGGTAGTCGACTTCACCCCTGTTCATCAAGCTGCCTGGTTATCTATACCTGATTTCGTCGCCCCTGAATTTCACTGGCAAGCGATTTTATTTATGATCCCAGTTGCGATTGCTCCTGCTGTTGAGCATATTGGCGACATTCTTGCAATATCCAATGTCACTGGTAAAGATTACATGAAAAAGCCAGGCTTACATCGCACTTTAACCGGTGATGGCATTGCAACTATGGCAGCATCTGCATTTGGCGGACCACCGAACACCACTTATTCGGAAGTTACAGGCGCTGTAACCTTAACAAAAAGTTTTGACCCACGGATTATGACCTGGACTGCGATAACTGCAATTATTTTAGCGTTTGTTGGTAAATTAGGCGCACTGCTGCAAACCATCCCAGTGCCAGTAATGGGCGGGATCATGTGTTTGTTATTTGGCTCTATCGCTGCCGTTGGTCTAAATACCTTAATACGAAATCAAGTTGATTTATCTGAGCCAAGAAACCTGAGTATTGTTGCAGTAACATTGGTTTTTGGTATCGGGGGAATGGCGTTTGGTATCGGTTCATTCAGCTTAACCGGTATCAGTTTATGCGGCATCATAGCCATTTTAATGAATTTAGTACTCCCTAAAACACATGAGGATCATCAATCCTCACATTAATATCAATGATAGCCGTCCATGGTGATGGCTTTTATTCAGTGAGAACTCAACAATTAAAACTTAAAAGGGCGTTTACGACCTAACGCCCTATACTGCAATTCGTTAAGCAGTGATGACTTCTGTTCATTTGTCATGGTATGCCAAGCTAAAATTTCATCCAAAGTGCGATGACAACCCAAGCAAATATCTTGCTCGTCTAAACTGCAATGACGTATACATGGTGAGGCAACATCTTGCGGATCAGCCATAAAGATTACTCAGACCACACTGCATATTCGTTTCCATTCGTATCTAAAAACTGAAACCGCCTTCCACCTGGAAACTTAAATATAGGCTTGCTAATGCGACCGCCATTTTCAATTACACTACTTTGTGATTTCTCGAGTGATGAACTGTATAGAACAATCAAAGGTGCACCCTTTTCAGTTGTAAACACATTGCCGGACTCAAAAAATCCGCCTGTGATACCTACATCTAGAAAACAGCTATATTGCGGGCCATAGTCCTGGAATTGCCAACCAAAAACACGGTTAAAAAATGTTTTTGTTTTAGTCATATCTTTGACCGGGATCTCGAGGTAATTAATGTGATGATGTGACATATCCAAAATCTTTAAATAAAAAAGGTTATTCACAGTATAGCGAATAACCTTTTTTTACCCAATTAACCGTGATGAAATTCAATCTGAGTGACGGTTAATATGCTATTTAAATGTATTGTAGCAATTAGCTTTTAACTGATTAATGCGGCAAATGCACCAATTAATCCACCAAATACTCCGCCCCAAACCACTAACCAACCAAGGTGTTGTTTAATCATTTCTTGAATAATTTGTTTAACTAATTCGGGAGTTAATTCATTCAACCTTTGGTCAACAATATTGGCGACTTTGGCTTGAATGTCGGCAATCACATTTGGCTGCTCTAATTCATTTAAGAGTATTTGATTAAACTGTTCACTTGCTGACAATTCAATTAATGATTGCTTCATTTTCTCAATAAAAGGCTCTTTTAATGGTAGTAACGCTTCAGTACCGCCAAACATTGCCAACATAGCACCGAGTGACGATTTCTCAACGGTAGACACTAAAGCATCGAAAGAAGGAGCCAAATCCACTTTATCAATTACTGGGGCTAAGTTAATTGCTTTGCTGTCACTCACGGTAAGAAATCTATCGATATTTTCTTCAGTAAAAAACTGCACCATCATCAGATGTTTGATCCCCGCTTTGAACTCTTCAAAGCGATTTGGCACTACACCAGAACCATATAAGCCGGGCACCTTTTCAAATAACATGTACACAGCTAGCCAATTGGTCACGGCACCTGAAAGCGCAAATAAGCCAACCGTTAATATTAATGGTTGCGCCATAAAGTAACCCAACACAACAAATGAAGCCGCTATCACGTTAGTTAACAAACTCTTATTCAACCTATCATCTCCAGATACCAAAACCCCCAGTATTTTAACAGTAAAATACTGGGGGCCGTAAACTATTCATTTATCCTTAAAACTAAACGCGTAAACTTTGCTCGCGATGACCATCGACTAATTTTACTTGAGCACTGTTTGCCAGCACATTTGCACGGGCAATCATTTGACTTGCTATGCCTTGGTTGCGGTACTGTGGCATCACGTATGCGTCTTCAAAATACCACACTGGCTGTAACAGTAAGGAAGAAAAAGAAGGGTAAAGTTGAATAAAACCGAGAATATTATCACTTTCACATGCAACAAAAATAATTGAATCATTTTCTGATAAACGCTGACTTAAAAAAGTATAACATCCATTTATATCACTTGGATGATCACAGGACTGACGGTAATGGTCGAAAAGATGACTCAGTGGCTGTAAATCAGTATCAGCAGCAAGACGTATATGCATATTTCATCCTTGAATTACGAGTTGATTAGTTTACTTGATAAAATCTAGACTTGCGGCTAAAACAACAAGCTAATTAAAACCATGAATTACAAAAGTTTACATGTAAATAGTACAAATGTCTATTTGTTGCCTATTTGAAAATAGTGCAGAAATACCTCTCAATCATGCTCAAATTTGGTTAAAATGGTCTTATCTTTTTTCGGTCAAGAGCACCCTATGGCTTCCTTGTATTCTCATTTTTCACAACGTCCCCTTTATCAAAAGAGCCTATTTATTGCCTTATGTTGTTACGCGCTATTTTGCTTGGTTATCGGAGTGTTTGCGCCATATATTGCGCTCAAAAAACTACCAGAGCTGCTTACCAAACAAACAGGCCGTGAAAGTCAGATTGCAGATATTAGCTTTAACCCTTTTACCTTTGAGCTTGTTGTTGAACGCCTATTAATGGCTGAAAAAGATCCTCAAGATACTTTTGTTGGCTTTGAGAAACTCTATGCCAACTTATCGCCATGGGAGTCATTGCTAAACCTAGATGTCAGTTTGCAAACGATTATTGTTAGTAAACCAACCATTAATCTGACACGAATTACCCAACAAGAATTTAACTTTTCAGATATTCTTGCGTACATAGAAAAAAATGCAACACCCCAATCCCCCACTCCTCAGCCAGAGCAAACCGGCCTTCCTTTTGGGATCCGTATCGATAAAATCACCATAGAACAAGGGGCGATTTCAGTTAGCGATGCGGTGAGTAATAGCCATATTGTCTATCCAAGTATTAATTTAGAGTTTAATCAATTTGATAGTTTGGCTAAAGTGGTAAAGACGACAGAAACCGTGCTTAAACGGGTGAATAACTACAAATTAATCCTTAATGACGAACATAATAGTCAGCTCAGTTTGGCGGGACAGCTGCAGTTATTCCCGTTTACCTTAGACCTAGATATCGCACTTGCCGATTTCAACCTTGAAAAATATTGGCAATTTATCGATGAACATTTTGATATTCAACTTAATCAAGGAAAATTGAATATCAATAGTCATATAGCATTAGCAATTGATCCTGCCTTAGACAACTCATTGCAATTTAGCCTTTCTAAAACAAACATCGATTTGTCAGGGATTATTGCTTCGCATGCAAATGAACAGAAAATTGCCATTAGCGCAATCAAGCTAAATGATCTAGAAATAAATAGCTTAAGTAAGCAAATTAACATCGGCAGTTTTGAAACCCGCCAGGGTGAAATCGCATTGAATGTTTCACCGACTGGTGCTGATTTAATGACCTTATTAATGCCAAAAAACCTTAATGCTTCAGAAAACAATACGGCAGAAAACGCTATTGAAGCTTCAGCAGAGTCTGAGTCGCCCTGGCTTGTGCATTTAAATAAAATTAATATTGCAGATTATGAATTACAACTAGGTGAATCTGTTGCCAGTGAGAATGTCATTCTATGGCAAGTGGATAACATCAACATTGAAACTGGGGCAATAAAGTCAGACTTGTCTATTCCATTAAATTATCAAATTTCAGCGCAAATAAATCAGAGCAGTCTGCTAGATTCATCGGGGATATTCGATTTAATGAATCAATCTCTGGTGGCCGATTTTAGCTACCAAAATATGTACTTACCTAATTTACAACCTTACATCGAACCTTTTATAAATATCACCATTGAAGATGGCGTGTTCAATACTAAAGGTAAACTGAACTTAGATAATGAAAAGAACTTAACTTATCGCGGTGAGGCTTGGGTAGATAACTTAAATATCAAAGATAATTTACTCAAACAACCTCTGGTGAGTTGGCAGAGTATGGCTATCAACTCATTAGAATTTAATCGACAACAAAGCCAAGTCAAAATTGATGAAATTCTATTTGATGAGCTATTTTCTCGAATAATTATCTCAGAAGATAGAACCACTAACATTTCACATTTATTAAAACCGTCAACAAGCTCAACCGATAACCATGCACAGAAAAAGGCAGACTTAACCGCAAAACAAGCACAAGCGACTGAAAAGGTTAATCTTGATGATGACGTAAAAATTGAATCGGCAAATGTCAGCCCGAGCATTGAAATTAACCGTATATCCTTAAAAAATAGTTCTGCATTTTTTGCTGATAACTCATTAACACCTAACTTCTCCTCTGGTATCGAATTACTTAACGGCCATATCAGTCAATTATCCACAAACCCAGAAACAATTGCATCGGTTGATTTAGCTGGGAAAATTGATAAGTATGCTCCTGTCACGTTAAAAGGCGATATTAACCCTTTAGTGGCGCAGCCCTATTTAGATTTAAATCTAGTCTTTAAAAATGTCGAGTTGACCTCAGTTAACCCATATTCAGGGACATATGCTGGCTACTACATTGATAAAGGCCAAATATCACTAAATCTAACCTACAAACTAAAAAATAATGCTTTAGTGGGTTCTAATCATGTCGTTATTGATCAATTACAACTCGGGAAGCCCAGTAACAGTGATTTGGCTACCAGTTTGCCAGTGACATTAGCGGTGGCATTATTGCAAGACCGACACGGAGTAATAGATTTAGGCGTTGATGTAGAGGGTGATATAAACTCACCAAGCTTTAGTTTTGGCAGCATTATTTGGGGCGCTGTCGGAAACATCATTACTAAAGCTATTACTGCGCCATTTAGCTTGCTTGCCAATTTAATAGGTTCAGATGAACCAATGAATAACGTGACCTTTGAATTCGGTGATAGTGTGATTAGTGATAACCAAGCTAAACATTTATTGTCATTAACCGAGGCCTTAATTGATCGTCCATTGCTCATTGTGAATGTAAAGGGTGATATTGACGAGATCAATGATAGCCAGGCTCTCGCCGAGCAGCGTTTAAAAGCCAAGCTTGCTAAAGTTTTAGCTATAGATATATCTGAATTACCCGCGGATTTAACAGCAAGTCAATTCCCAATCACAGGCCCCTTAAGCGATGCCCTATATGAAGTATATAATACTGAAACGGGTCAAGAGCCAGAACTGATAAAGCAAACCTTAATGGCTGAAATTGCGGCCAAACAACCAGCAGAAGTGTTAACTGATGATCAAATGACTATTCGCTGGCATATTGCTTTATACAACCTACTAAAAAACAATCAAATTATTGAACCAAGTGATTTAGGTATTTTGGCTCAAAAAAGAGCCAAAGCCGTTAAATCATTTTTGGTAGAGCAAGGGAAAATAGAAAGCCAAAGAGTATTTGTTATGGAAAGTCGTATTAACGCCAAACAGCAAGCTGCTGAAGTTCAGCTAGAGCTGCAGGCTAATTAATTTGGATTATTGTTAAGATTGACATAAAAGGATTATTCACTGGTGACTTTTATCTGAATCATCAATAAAGTAAAATTACATTTTTCTGATATGCCAACACTTATTTACACACCAATGAGGTTTATATGTTTGTAGTACGCTGGATTTTGGGTCGAATTATTCTTTTACTCAATTTTATTTTTGCCCCAAAGAAACGTCAACGCTCGGCTGATGACCAACAACAAGTAGACCAAAAAGCGCAATCTTTAAGCCTTTATCAGTATAATGCCTGCCCTTTTTGCGTTAAAGTTCGCCGCGAGATGCGTCGCCAGAATGTAAACATCCATTTAGTTGATGCCAAGCAAGAGAGTAATAAGCAGGAATTAGTATCCGAAGGCGGTAAGCTACAAGTGCCTTGTTTAAAAATTAACAACAATGGCAAGGTTGAATGGTTGTATGAATCAAAAGCCATTATGAGTTACCTCAATACTGAGTTTGCTTAAATTCATCAACGAGTTAAGTGAACTACCATTTGCCTTAACTCGTTTTTAAGTTGCTAATGCGTTATTTCTTGCCAAACAAGCAATGATATTCGTCTCATTGAACTATAAGGTCATTTCAGTGTTTAAAATTTTAATATCAAGTGTGTTACTCCTTTTGCTCACAGCTTGCAGCTCTAAAACCATCGATCCGATGGAGTTTGCGGGTCAATTCAAAGATAAATTTAACACTGAAATTAAAGGTGATGGCATTAAGCTGTTTGTTTATAGCGCAAAATTAGCGACTGCAGCAGATCGTAACATTAATGATCAATCAACAAATCAAACACCTATAGATCGTCGTAAACAAGATGCTCGCAGTTATGCTCAAGAAATGCGAGACAAACAAGAGTATCTTGAATTGTGGAGTCAACAGGTGCAAATTGGATTAGATAAAACAATTGCCATGACCGGCTACTGTAAGCAAGGTTTTATCGAATTAAGCCGCTATATTGAACCTGAACGAGGTGAAATTCGTGGCGAATGTAATGATGGCGCCACGGATGAAGACATCAGCACATTTGGACGCTAGGGGTTTTAGTCAACATAGGCTAAAATGGCCTTAAGAATTTTTGCGATTGCTTAAAGCCATCGAATATCAGCCAATGAAGATGTATTATGAATAAAAAACAGCAGATGATTAAAAAATTGGCCAAGCGTGCCAAGGCGAGACAGAATAAAGTTGTTCCAGACAACCCAAGCAGCAAGCCAAAAGAACGCTATATATCTAAAGCTGAGCGGGCAAAACTAGCATTAGAGCAAGAATCACAAGCAGAAACAGTTGTCGAATCTGAAACGTCTTCCGCTGAATAGTGATTAAGCGCTCAATAAAAAACGCCAATCAAATGATTGGCGTTTTTTATTGTTCCTAATGCGGCTTAAGACTTAACTATTATCATGCGCAATTTCTGCAGGCATATCATCGCGTAATTTCTGCCACATTTTACCACTTTCTATACCGTTTAAACGCATTAAAGCAGGTACAGCTTGGTAGTTCTTATCACTGGCGAGTTTTTCTAATTCAATGTAAAAATTAAGCGCTAATTTCCGCGCATCTTTACTTGAAAAGTAATAACGCCCTACTCGGCTATAAAGTCCTTTAAACCCATTTAAAATAAGAACGTATAACGGATTTCCCGAAGCAAATGCCAAGGTATGATGTAAACGATAATCAAAATCGGCATAGGCTTCAGCATCATCCGATAATAAATGCGCACTTGATAAAATTTCTTGCGCTTTTTCAGGATTATGACGGAATGAGGCTCTAAAATAGATAGTACTGACATTAGCCCGCGCTGACATCAATTGATCCACTAATAAAGGAAAGCCTTCAGGGTTTAAATCGGCAATCGTTTCTAGAATATTTAACCCTGAGGTTTCCCAGAAATTATTGACTTGCGTCGGCTTACCATGCTGAATTTTCAACCAACCATCGCGTGCTAATCGCTGTAACACTTCACGAAGCGTTGTACGCGTGACACCGATAAGTTCTGAAAGCTCACGTTCCGCAGGCAATATTGAACCCGGTGGAAATTTGTTGTCCCAAATAGAACGAACAATGTATTTCTCTGCAAAACTTGCAGGACCTTTGGCATTGATAATCATCAGCCTAAATTTCCTATACTTAACTTAGCGGTTGTAGCTGACAAGCTACTAGAATGATTACTGATCATACCAGAGAAGTGAAAAATAAAAACATTTGTTTAATCACAAACCTTTTGATGGCTATTTTGTAACCACTAACTTGTTACATTGTCTTCAACATTCGGCGGCTTTTATGATGTAGCTCAAGCTTTTGAATTACAATTAAGCTTTAATTAAGCTAAACTAGCGAAAAATTACAGAACCAAATCAAGAAAAAATGTTTTACCTTTAAGGATAAAGACATTTAAATCAATTCATTAAAATGAATTAACTTTACTGAACCAATGCAGATTACAGTCAAATGAATCCCTGTTAATTTTAGGTTAAAACATTTAACTGCAGACAAACAACATTGAACTCTGTAATCAGTTGTTAGTTATTCAAAACCATGAAGATGCTTTATTTGGCAAAAATTCATAACATAACAATATCGGAGTGGCTAATATGCCGGCAACCCAAGCTCAAGCGCTGTTTAGTAACTTTTTAGGTAACTCGCCTAGATGGTACAAACTCGCCATTGTGGCATTTCTTGTAATCAACCCATTATTATTCTTCTATGTCAGCCCTTTTATTGCTGGTTGGGTATTAGTCATAGAGTTTATTTTTACATTAGCCATGGCATTAAAATGTTATCCACTGCAGCCTGGTGGTTTACTTGCCATTCAAGCCGTGATCATCGGCATGACCTCGCCCACCCAAGTTTTACATGAAATCGAAGCCAACCTAGAAGTATTGTTACTGCTGATTTTTATGGTGGCAGGCATCTACTTTATGAAGCAACTGCTACTATTCGCTTTCACTAAAATGATCACTAAGATCCGCTCAAAAATTGTTGTATCTTTGATGTTTTGTGCCGCATCGGCATTTTTATCGGCGTTCTTAGATGCGTTAACGGTTATTGCCGTCATCATTGCAGTCGCTGTTGGTTTTTATTCTATTTACCACAAAGTGGCTTCAGGAAAAGATTTTAGCTCTAATCATGATCATACTAACGAAGAAAGTAGCCCTCAGTTAAACCATGATGAACTTGAAGATTTTCGTGCATTTTTACGTAATCTTCTGATGCATTCTGGAGTAGGTACAGCACTGGGTGGTGTTTGTACTATGGTGGGCGAACCTCAAAACTTGATTATTGCTGCACAAGCTCATTGGAACTTTGGTGAGTTCTTTATTCGCATGGCTCCTGTAACAATGCCAGTACTTTTTGCGGGGATATTTACCTGTTTCTTAGTTGAAAAATTAAAGTGGTTTGGTTATGGCGCTCAATTACCTGATGCTGTGCACCGAATTTTAACTGACTATGCTAACTATGAAGATGAGCACCGCACAAATCAGGATAAAGCACGATTAATTATTCAAGCAATTGTCGGTGTTTGGTTGATTGCGGGTTTAGCATTGCATCTAGCTTCAGTCGGTTTAATCGGTCTTTCGGTGATTATCTTAACCACGGCCTTCAATGGTATTACCGATGAACATCAAATCGGTAAAGCATTTGAAGAGGCACTGCCATTTACTGCATTACTTGCAGTGTTCTTTGCCATTGTTGCGGTAATTATTGATCAGCATTTATTCGCTCCCGTCATTCAATGGGCACTAAGTTACCAAGGCAATACGCAGTTGGTGATTTTCTATATAGCCAACGGTTTACTATCCATGGTGAGTGATAATGTGTTTGTCGGAACAGTTTATATTAATGAAGTCAAAGCTGCTTTAGTTGCAGGGCAAATTACTCGTGATCAGTTCGATTTGCTGGCCGTGGCGATTAACACTGGGACAAATCTGCCTTCAGTTGCTACACCAAATGGCCAAGCAGCATTCCTGTTCTTACTAACCTCAGCACTTGCTCCACTTATTCGTTTATCCTATGGGCGTATGGTTTGGATGGCTCTGCCTTATACCATAGTGTTATCTATCGTAGGTGTGACCATGATTGAATCAGGATTTTTAGCGGATATGACCACGTATTTCTACGATAATGCTTGGTTGATACACCACTCTGCCAAAGATATCGGTGGTGCTGTTTCAGGCCATTAACTTCTGTTAATGACCATATCTTGAGATAGACAATAATCTACAAATATTTTATGGTCTGAGCATACTTGAAGCACCCTCTTTATGAGGGTGTTTTTTATCTCTCTTTTGCAGGAAAATATTTTGAGCGCATTACAACGTTTTTGTCATCAGCGTACTTCATGGGCAATATTATTTGCTTCGGGTTTAGCTCTAGAGTTAGCCGCACTGTATTTTCAATATGTATTAAAATTTGATCCTTGTGTTATGTGTATCTACATTCGGGTTGCAGTACTTGGAATAATGTTATCGGCTTTAGTTGGGCTGATAATGCCAAGGCTTTGGCTGGTTCGTTTGCTGGGCATGATAGGTTGGCTAGTGTCTTCAGTATGGGGCGTCAGGCTGGCGATTGAACTCAACGAGATGCAAGTGAATCCCTCTCCTTTTTCTACCTGCTCGTTTTTTCCTGAGTTTCCTGATTTCATGCCATTAGATCAGTGGTTGCCACAAGTGTTTTCACCTACAGGAATGTGCGGTGAATCTGTATGGTCATTTATGTCTATTAGCATGGTGCAATGGATGATAATCGGATTTGTTGTGTACTGTTTAGTCTGGCTAGTCATGGTTTTACCTGCGTTAACACCAAAACGTTAACGGCTTCCTTCGCAAGTTAAAACAAAAAACAGACCATCTGGTCTGTTTTTTATTTCGTTTTAGGAAAGTTTAATCAACATCTTGAAGTGGCCATAACACAATATTATCTTCTAGATATCTAACCTTCATTTCATTGACGGTTTTAGCCCGAACAGACATACCCGCAAGATGCATGGCGTCTTTTGAACCTGTAAGCAATGGGTGCCAACTAGGTAAGCTTCTGCCTAAAAACAAACGTCGGTAAGCACAACTATCAGGTAGCCAATCTAATTTAGGCAAATTTTCTAAACTTATCACCGTACACTCAGGCACATATTCAAAACGTTCTGGATAGCGTCGACATTGACAACTGTCATCATCAAGAAGATGGCAAGCGGCATTGGTGTAATACAGCTCTTCTGTTTCATCATCAATTATTTTATTTAAGCAGCATTTACCACATCCATCACATAGGGACTCCCATTGTTCTGATGTCATATCTTTTAAAGCTGTTGTTTCCCAAAAACGCATGGCACATTCGTCTCTTAATGCATATCGACAAGCAAGCTATTTACTACTTACTTTCAAAGTTTATACTGGCTTTATGTTGTTCGAGTAAGTTTTCTGTTGGGGGCGGAAGTTGTAAATAATAGCCTTTGGCTTTTAATTCACTTTTCACTTTATCGATATCAGCTAATGCTAAAGAGTCCCTTTTAGATAAAGGAACTAACATGACTAATTTAGGCGTGCCGAACATCTCCATTAATGGTTGAGGAACTTCATCAAAAACATCACGTTTTTCAACAAAAAGGTATGTATCTGCCTTACGACTGCTTTTATATACTGCACAAATCATTTTAGTGTAAATTTCCGCTGGTTGAAACTTGATAGTCCACTACGCACACTATAACATGGTGACCCAATAAAATAATTGTAAATCAGTTTACAAGCATAAAAATTTGGAGAATAACGACGAGATGGCTAAACAAAATCTCGAGTTGAAAGCCACATCTTTTACTCTATCAGTACTTTATATCAATAATGCTAATCTTGACATTATTGCCGCAGAACTTGATAAAAAGCTGGCCCAAGCTCCGCAATTTTTTCTAGGAGCGCCCTTAATATTAAATTTAAGCGCTTTAGATGATACGCCGGTTGATTTAGCAGCATTAAGAGCATTACTTATTGAACGCCAATTAGTGATTGTTGGTATTACCGAAGCTTCTATTCCTTTTTCTGTTCAAGCAAAAGATTTAGGGTTAGCAGTGGTAAAATCAGGTAAGCAGGCTGCCACTGCCACAATACCGCCGCGTGGAACAAAAATTGTTAAACAAAATATCCGCTCGGGACAACAAATTTATGCTAAAGACGCCGATTTAATTGTTTTTGGTGCCGTTGGTAATGGCGCAGAGGTGATTGCTGATGGTAGCATTCATGTGTATGGGGCATTACGGGGTAAAGCCATGGCTGGCGCAGGCGGTGACACACAAAGTGTGATTATCGCAAGCTCACTTGAAGCTGAGTTGGTATCCGTTGCTGGACAATATTGGCTTGCTGAAAACCTGCAACAACATTGCCAAGCTCAAAGAGGTTGTGTCCGCCTAGAAGGCGAGTCTCTCACTGTTGAACTATTGCCATAAATAAGGCAAATTTTAAGGATAATTATCATCATGGCACAAATTATTGTTGTCACTTCGGGAAAAGGCGGTGTGGGTAAGACAACCTCAAGTGCTGCCATAGCTACAGGTCTTGCGTTAAAAGGTAAAAAAACCGTTGTTATCGATTTTGATATCGGATTACGTAACCTGGATTTAATTATGGGTTGTGAGCGCCGTGTTGTTTATGATTTTGTTAACGTTATTAATGGCGAAGCAAACTTAAACCAGGCCATGATCAAAGATAAGCGCTGCGATAAGTTATTTGTTTTACCTGCTTCGCAAACCCGAGACAAAGATGCGTTGACTAAAGAAGGTGTCGGCAAAGTTTTAGAAGATTTAGCAAAAGACTTTGATTTCATTGTATGTGACTCGCCAGCAGGTATCGAACAAGGTGCAATGATGGCACTTTATTTTGCTGATATTGCTATTGTAACAACTAACCCTGAAGTCAGTTCAGTACGCGACTCTGACCGTATTCTGGGTATGTTACAAAGCCGCTCACGCCGAGCAGAGCAAAACCTTGAGCCGATTAAAGAATATTTATTATTAACACGCTACTCTCCTTCGCGTGTTAAAACTGGCGAAATGCTCAGTGTTGAAGATGTTAAAGAAATTTTGGCCATCGAACTTTTAGGGGTTATTCCAGAATCTCAGGCAGTGTTAAAAGCATCTAACTCAGGTGTGCCAGTGATTATTGACCAAGAAAGCGATGCAGGTTTGGCATACAGTGACACTGTTGATCGTTTACTGGGTGAAGATGTCCCAGTACGTTTTATCACCGAAGAAAAGAAAGGGTTCCTAAAAAGGATATTTGGTAGCTAATTATGTCCATACTTGATTATTTCAGAAGTACTAAAAAAACCAACACCGCCTCTTTAGCCAAAGAGCGTTTACAAATCATTGTGGCACATCAACGTGGAGAACGTGAAGCGCCTGATTACTTGCCAAGAATGAAGCAAGAAATTATCGAAGTGATCCGTAAATACGTGCAAATTTCAGATGAGCAGGTTAGTGTTCAACTTGAGCAAAACGATGATAATTTATCTGTATTGGAATTAAATGTGACTTTACCTGAAGGTAAGTAACACGGCCAATAAGATACCCAATAAAAAAGGATATGATTAATCATATCCTTTTTTATGTAAATGAGATTAGCGTATAAGGTTATTTGGGCAGCGAAGATCGGTAATCCATAAGTAATATAACTACTCGCCTTTAAATACGATATCATCGAGTTTATTCGTCACTAACTCACCACGCCACCCTTGTAGTACCAGTGGCACCTCACCTTGCTTATCATTAAATAACCATAATAAGAATTGATGAATTAATCTTTTAGAACCAATGAACTCTAACGGCACAAGCTTAGCTTCACTTATTTCAGTCAAACGGTTTTTAACCGTTTTAAATGCTGATTTATAGCCTGACTTAAGCGCAATTACATCAACTTCTTCAGGCGGATTATCAAAATCGGCTGTGGCCATAACTCTCAATAAATCTTTGCCATGAAAACGTTTTTCCTGCTCAGTTAAATCGTTCAATTGATTTAGTTCAGCTAAGGTTTTAGGACCTTTTTTGGCCAATGCTATCAATGCGTGATCTTTGATCACAAAACCTAATGCCAGATTTCTTGCTACGGCTTTTTCAAGTCGCCATGCTGCCATGACTTTTAAGCTGGCCAACTGAGATCGAGTTAATTGAAAAGCATTCTTCACTTTTAGATATGCTTCTGCAGGATCAGCCCCTGATAAGCGCCCTTCTGTGATGCGCTCACCTTCTTCGTATAACCAGCCCAAACGATTTTGTTCTGTGAGTTTTTGTAAAATTTGCGGGTATAATTGATATAGATAAGACACATCATTTGCCGCATATTGCAGTTGAGCGTCTGTTAAAGGACGTTTCATCCAATCGGTACGAGATTCGCCTTTATCGAGTTCAACACTCAAACATTGCTCAACCAATTTCGCATAACCTAATCCGTGCCCCATACCAGCTAAACTGGCAGCGATTTGGCTATCAAATAATGGCGTTGGTTGGCATTCACCATAGTGTGCAAACACCTCAAGATCTTCACTACAAGAATGCAGTAACTTAATGATATTTTTATTGGTGAGTAATGCCCAAAATGGCGTTAAATCTTTAATCGCAACAGGGTCAATTAACGCTAATGTTTTACCATCATATGCTTGAATTAAGCCTAACTTTGCGTAATAAGTACGGGTACGAACAAACTCGGTGTCTAACACCAATAATGGGGCTTGCTCATATTGCGCCACTAACAAGGCTAATGCATTCTCATTACTTATATACTCAAACGCTAACACAGCTTACTCCATTTATTTTGGGGATAAAAAAACCGGCAAATGCCGGTTTTCAATATTACGCCTTTTTGGCTTCGTCTCGAAGCTGACGACGTAAAATCTTACCCACATTGGTCTTTGGTAATTCGTCTCGGAATTCTACCAGTTTTGGTACTTTATATCCCGTTAAATGATGACGACAGTGTTCAATCAGATCTTTTTCAGTCAAAGACTTATCTTTTGCGACAACAAATATTTTAACTAATTCACCGCTGGCATCGTTAGGTACACCAACAGCAGCAACCTCAATCACTTTAGGGTGCTGTGCAACGACATCTTCAACTTCATTTGGGAACACGTTAAAGCCTGATACCAAAATCATGTCTTTCTTACGATCAACGATGAAGAAAAAGCCCTTTTCATCCATGTAACCAATATCACCAGTGGCTAACCAACCATGGTTATCAATCACTTTGGCCGTTTCTTCAGGACGTTGCCAGTAACCCTGCATCACTTGTGGGCCCTTTGCATAAAGCTCACCTGTTTCACCTTGGGCTAATACCTTGCCATCATCATCACGTACTTGGATGAACGTTGATGGGGCTGGAAATCCAATAGAACCATTGTAGCCATCTAAATTATAAGGACAGCATGTTACTAATGGCGAGGCTTCCGTTAAACCATAACCTTCTAACAAACGTGTTTTGGTGATCGATTGCCATTTGTCAGCAACCGCTTTTTGCACAGCCATGCCGCCGCCAATCGATAACTTTAACCCACTAAAATCGAGCGATTTAAAATCTTCATTATTAACTAAGGCATTAAATAAGGTGTTCACGCCCGTAAGTGCAGTAAACGGATAACGTTTCAGTTCACCGACAAAAGCTGGAATGTCTCTGGGATTGGTGATTAACAGGTTTTTGCTACCTTTATGTAAAAACAGTAGACAATTCACAGTTAACGCAAAAATATGATAAAGCGGCAACGCGGTTACAACAAATTCAGTCCCGTCATCAAGTGCTGGCGAATATGCGCCATTTGCTTGCAGTACATTAGATACAACATTACGATGACTTAACATAGCGCCTTTAGAAACACCCGTTGTCCCCCCTGTGTATTGCAAGAAAGCAAGATCATCACCGCTAATTTCTGGTTTGACGTACTGTAAACGTCTACCTTTGGATAAGGTATCTCTAAAAGATCGTGCGTGAGGTAAGTCATATTTCGGCACCATTTTCTTGATGTACTTAACGACAAAGTTCACCAACGTACGTTTTGGCGCGCTTAATTGATCGCCCAATCGCGTAATAATGACCGCTTTAACCGGAGTTTGGTCAACAACTTCTTCTAATGTGTTTGCAAAGTTAGACACCACGACAATGGCTTTTGAACCAGAATCAACCAACTGATGTTTTAACTCTCTAGGGGTGTATAGCGGGTTAACATTTACGACCACCATGCCAGCTCGAAGTACACCAAACAAGGCGATAGGGTATTGCAATAAGTTAGGCATCATCAATGCGACTCGATCGCCTTTTTCTAGCTTTAGGTCATTCTGTAAATAAGCAGCAAAAGCACGGCTTCTTTCTTCAAGCTTACGATAGGTCATCGTTGCGCCCATATTGATAAAAGCAGGTTGATCAGCGTATTTCGCTACTGCATTTTCAAACATAGCCACCAAAGAAGGAAATTGATTTGGGTCTATTTCAGCCGGTACATTGGCTGGTAGGTTATTAATCCAAGGCTGGTCCACGGGTGTCTCCTATAATGGCCACTGTGCTAAGACGTGCATTCCCCGTCAGTGGCTAAAACGTATCACTATTACTTGCTCTTATTATGATTTGGCAATAATCAGTCTACGTGTTGTTATCGTTATAGCCTGTGATGAAAATCATACAAGCGTTTTAATTTTGAACATAATCACATAATTGAAAGCAAAATAATAGCGGTTTAAACGATACATAGCTTATTTTAGAATAAATGCTCGAATCAAGTTAATTAACCCCGCTGCATTACCCATATGCAAATGGTGGTCACCCTCGATTTCTTGCCACTGCAACCGTTTAAACCAGATGCTAGCCTGCTGTTGCGTTAATTTTAACTGCTTAAAACCTGCATGACCTAGTACTAATAACGTTGGTGTCTCGCTTTGGCTCATTAATGCATCGACTTGTTCAAAAGTCATTCGATATGCTGAGTCTAACTTTAACCTTGGATCGCTTCGCCAGTAATATAAACCATCAATAAACTGTAGGTTTCTAGTCGAAATGATCCGGCACCACTGTTCGTCCATCCCTGTTAGCTGTTGTCTAGCCTTTACCACCACATCAACAGATGCATAACCTTTGGTTATATTGGATTCAGGTTTATTGAATAAATGTCGATGCTGTTTAAAGCTTCTATTAAGTCTGGAAGCATTGCGGTTTACATCTTCGAACAAAGGGGATAAAGCTTCGATTAGAATGAGCTGAGTTATACGTTCTGGAAAACTTGCATTGTAGGCACTGGCGACGATCCCGCCTAAGGAGTGACCGAGTAAAATAATTTTATGATTAGGATCTGGAATTAAATAGTTAACAATAGCATCTAAGTCATATACATAGTCAACCCAATGTAACGGATAACAACCCGGGCGATGTGACGATAACCCATGGCCTGGCCAGTCAAAGGTAATTAACTGAAAATGTTTCGCGAGATCTGAGCGTAAAAACTCATCAGCAAGTGGAATAAAACTGTTCAGATTATCGAGCCAACCATGGCATGCCAAAATGATTGGCTTGCCATCGAACCCATAGCGTATTGCTGATAGCGATAAATGAGCCAAAGGGATTGTCAAAGGCTCTCCTTGAGAAGCGAGAGTTGAATTCTGCTTTGACTCATTTGATGGCATAGATTATTTCGCTTTCTTAATAAACTTCAAAGTCATGCGATCACTTTCACCAATATCTAAATACTTCTGTTTATCCTGATCACCCATTGCTAGACGCGGAGGCAGAGTCCACACTCCTTTTGGATAATCTTTAGTGTCTTTTGGATTGGCATTCACTTCAGAGCTAGCAAGCAATTCAAAACCGGCTTTCTTGGCTAATTCCACCATTTGATTTTGCTCCATATAGCCACTTTCTGCAGCCATGCCAATATTGGCACGGTGTTCAACAACACCGAATGAACCACCCTCTTTTAGCACTGCATAAGCCGCGTTAAATACACCTTCTAACTGACCTTTCATCGCCCAGTTATGCAAGTTTCTGAACGTTAATACATGATCTGCAGAATTATCTTCACCTAGCTTAAATTTTTCTGGAGGGCTTAACGTCACAAACTGTACATTGCCAACAGTGGCTTTATTATCTTCAACCCATTTTTCAAACTTTAATCCAGCAGCTTTAAAATACTCTGTTTGACGGGTGTCTTCTGCCGGTTTTGTTTCGAAATTAGCCGCGACATATTGACCATTTTTAGCTAAATAGGGTGCCAAAATTTCTGCATACCAACCACCACCAGGCCAAAGTTCAATAACAGTTTGATTTGCTTTCACATCGAAAAAGGCTAACGTTTGAGCCGGATTTCGATATGTATCTCTTAGCTTATTCGTGTCGGTACGAAAATCACTTGCTACTACAGCAGCCAGTGCATCATTGACTTTAACCTCTTCCGCTTGAACAACTATCGGCGCAGAGTACAGGCCTACGGTTGTAAAACTCATCATGATTGCTAACGCTAATTTACGTTTCATTTAATACTCCCTTTTGTTGAATCGACTTTTTGCCAACTGAGCCATAACATGCCACAACTGACCGCTAACCAAATGACTACCCAGCACCATGCAGGTATCCAAGTCATTTGTGCTAACGCGACGGCATCACCTTGTCCAGCTAAACCAAACAACACCATAGGGCTAGCCATGGCATTTAGTATTATCATCAAGCCTAATATACGCAGTAAACTGTTTAAAGGACGACTATTTGTTAATTTAAGTGGTAACAAAATAAGTCCACTTAAACAGAGTAAGATAGCAATTGTCAGCAGGTCTCGTGCCCATAAAACAACAGAGATTAAAATGGTCAGAGCTAAAATAGACAAAGTAAAACGTATAGCATCACGCCAGGTTGCCAGCAAAAAAATCAAATACCCCCATATAGCTGCCCCCAAATAACCCGAAAAAGCAATCAACACAGCATTGCCACCTTGGCTATAACAAAGACCAGCTCCATTGGGAAACAGTTCAATATGACTGACAATCCCCCCAGTGAATAACGTCGCTATGCCGTGGGATAACTCATGGAAATAACTTTCAAACCATTTAAAAGGCACACTGATATAAGGTAAACGAGTTAATAAAAACGCGACGATAAGTTCAACAATAAACCGCCCCCGACTTGGAGTACCAGATGATAGAGCTAACGGGTTATTACGATTCACATTAGACATTACAGTTACAAGTAACCTAACAAAAATAATTTATGTGCTTAGTTAAGCAGAATTAAGCTGATGATGGAATGGCTGTTAAACATTAAGATACAAACAATTTTTGCTGTGAATAATTACGGTTTAATGTTAAATAGCCATACCACAGCGTTAATTAAACTCTGTGAGATTAAAAGGTATATAAAATAAATTGTGCTTTGAAAGGCAATCAAAAGGAAATATGCAAACTGGATTGGCGACAATGCACCATCTGTATTAGTCTTACCATCAAATAAATCAACAGACCCTAGGGAGTTGTTATACGTATAAATCAATGCCTACCATTTGTTGTATCTCATCACGCTTAGCGGCATGTTGTGTCATCATATACGTCTGTATGGCACCACGGTTCAACTCAACATCGATATCATATTGTATTTTTGAACTTTTATTTTCAATACCATTGGTCGCAATTTCGTATCGTTGATTTTTCCCCGTAAACTCAAATAAACCAGAGTCAGCAACGGCTTGTTCGATTTGATTTTGAGTTAATAGATTTTGCTCGGCATGTTGATCAAACTGATGGGAATCAGATTGCGGATTAGTGTTAAGAATGTTTAAAGCGGGCGGATTTATCTGTTTAATTTCATCTACTGATCCTAACGGGCGATTACCAGCAACAGCTTGACTCAACGAGGTTTTCACCATGTGTTGAGGCACTGCCTTTTGAATCGATGTAGAATTAATTTGCATTGATGTTTATCTCACAAGACCTTATGTATCAAAGGTGCTGATGCGTTATTGAAATATCTTTATACCATCGAACAAAAATAACGCACAACATATTATCCATATTATTCACGTCCGGGTAATTTTTTCCAGGTTACCGTATCACGTAAATATACAGGTGCTAAATCATCTACTGATGTCTGCATACCTTGGCTTACGCCAAATTCAGCAAGTGCTATCATGGCTTTGGCATCTGGATACTTTACCGCTTCAACCACCTCTATCTTGGCAGCTAACGAGGTTAAACCTGGATAAGCATCAAACCCCGTACCACAGGCTTTTATCGATAATGACGCATCTAAGTGTAGTTCAACATCTGCTGGTAAGCAGACCTGTTCATTACCGATTAGCGTGGCTATGCCATCTTTAGCAATAAATTGACCAACATAAACTTCATTCATTCTTGCATCAATGGCACAAAATACTTGTTCTGCACCGTGCTCTGTTATTGCCATTTGCGCCATGGCCGCCAAAGTAGAAATACCGATAACAGGCAAATCACAACCTAATGCAAGCCCTTGCGTCATGCTAGTACAAATACGGATCCCGGTAAAACTGCCTGGTCCCCGTCCGTATGCAATAACGTCGATATCTGCAAGGGAAATGTTAGCTTCCTGAAGCACTTCGTCAACCATAGGTAGTAAACGTTGACTGTGTTCACGCGGAGCATCGGCAATACGAGTAAATAAATTACCGTCAACAGAAAGCGCAGCAGAACAAGACTCTGTGCAAGTATCAAGTGCAAGTACACGTAATGGCGAATGAAATGTCATGTTTACAACCCGTTTTGGAACAAAATAAAGGCGCTATGATAACTTAAGGAATTTGTTTTAAAAAGTGTAACGCACTATCTAAATCACGGGTACGATGCATTGGCGGTAAAGAATTGATAAATGCTTGTCCATAGGCACGATTTACAATGCGATTGTCACACAGAATAAGTACCCCACGGTCTTTTTCGTCACGGATCAGACGCCCTACCCCTTGCTTTAATGCAATCACAGCTTGAGGCAACGAGATCTCGACAAACGGATCACCGCCTTGACGTTCAATATTAGTCGCTCTTGCTCGGTATAAAGCATCATCTGGAGATACAAAAGGCAGTTTATCGATAATTACACAGCTCAATAACTTGCCTCTTACATCGACACCTTCCCAAAAACTGCCCGTGCCAAGCAACACAGCATTGCCCAATTGTCGAAACTTATTAAGTAAACTTTGCTTGCTTGCCTGCCCTTGAACGAGCAACGGATAGCTCACTTGGCTGCGCAATAAACTGGCTACCTGTTCCAACATGCTATGGCTAGTGAACAGAATAAATGTACGCCCCTGCGCCGCGTTAATGGCTTGCACACACACATCAACAAGTTGTTTTGCGCTAAATTGCGTTTGGCCCACTTTACCCAAATGTCTAGGGACACAAAACATGGCTTGATTTGGGTAATCAAATGGACTGTCTAGAATCACTTGCGTCGCACTTTGTAAGCCTAACTCTTTAGCAAAATGGCTCAGTTGGCGATTAACTTGTAAAGTGGCGGAAGTAAAAATCCAACTGGTTTTTGGATTGAATAATTGTTCACATTGCTTGGCAACATTAATAGGTGATGCTCGCAGCGTAATAAATCTAGGCCCATATTCAACACTATATGCGGCTTGCGGATCTTGGCATTCAAAATATATTTTTAATCTGTCTTTTAAACTAACAAGTTGTTCAAATGCCGTGTCAAGATCGTCATCACGCCCCAAATGATGCGTCACTAGCTCACTTAATTCAGCTAAAGATTGATGCAACGCCCATGAACTAATTATTAAGGGCTTAGTTGCCAGAACTTGACGCCAATCAGTCTGGGCGTTATCAAACATGGCATTATGCCAATGGTTTAATGCGCTAATGGCTCGATTAGCTAAATGCTCTATTTGAATGCTGTCACGAATGTTGTTTTTATGAATAGAAATGAAAAGGTTAAGCAGCTTATCAATTTCTCGACTGCCGACATGATTTCCAAAATAACTGATGCAAATATCCGGTACTAAATGGGCTTCATCAAACACAACTACATCAGGATCAGGCAGTAGTTCAGCAAAGCCGGTGTCCTTTAATAATCTATCCGCAAAAAACAGGTGATGATTAACCACAACAAGTTTTGCTTCCATTGCTTTTAAGCGGGCTTTACGAGTAAAACATACATTATAAAACTCACACTTTTTACCCGTGCAGCTTTCTTTTGTACTGACAACACTAGGAATAACAGACGAGTGTTCTGACACTGAAGTTAAATTACCAATATCGCCATCTGTACTGAGCGTAGCCCATTGATTAATCTTCAATAAATCATCTAAAGCCTGTTCACGATATTGACTTGCATACTGCATTTGCTTGTCTAAACGCAGCTGACATAAATAATTACTACGTCCTTTTAGCAATGCGATACGCGGTTTTATATCCAACATAGAAAGCAATGCAGGTATATCTTTTAAAAACAATTGTTCTTGTAAGTTCTTACTTCCTGTACTCACCACCACTTGCTTGCCACTTAATAATGCAGGGATCAGATAAGCAAACGTTTTGCCTACACCAGTACCAGCTTCCAAAATTAAGTTTTTCTTTTTAACCATAGACTCACTTACTGCTATAGCCATATCTGTTTGCACCTGTCTGCTACGATATTGGTGTAAATGACGAGACAACGCTCCACCCTCACTAAACTCTGCAATGACAAGTGAAGTTAGGCTGGAAAATTTGGCTAATATTGGAAAGTCAGTGTTAGACAAAAGGTTTCTGAATGCTCTTTATAGATTGGTAAAATGAAAATAATGGCATTAATTAATAATTATTAGAAAGTAAATGGGCTAAAAATCAATGAATGTAAATCCGTAATTGGCTTCGCTTTTAAGCAAGCGGTTAACTTTCAAAGCATAAAGGCTAGTTAATGAAAGCTTCCAAATTAATAAAAACAAACGTTACCAAGAAGCTCATTAGGCATTAATTAATGCTGACCGATTTGATATTAATCATACTCTAATTCAAATGACTAATTAACCTCAATTCGTTTTAAGCGATGAATTATCGCCATTGAAATAGACAACAATCCTATATCTTAGGGCCTGTGGATCTTTTAAAGTTGTTTTTGCAGCCAACTGTGGGTCATTTGTACAAGGCAGAGACCTTGTGATGTAGTTATTCTACATAAAGGCCAATAACACAGTAAAAATGACCAACAAATACCGCCCGAAGGGTTCGGCTAAAAACGTTTTACTCTTTGTTGAATGTTTTTGCTTAGAAGATTAGGCGTTAATACATTCGCCTCAAATAAAACGTTGTTAACTCTAGCAAAATTTAACCAGCAAAGATCAACAGTCCCAAGTATTAAACTTAAAGTTGGTTTGATCAACGCTAAATTTATGCCTTAATGGTAAGCCTATTGCCATTAAATAGGTAAAATCCAGCCATAAAAAAAGGAACCCGAAGGTTCCTCTTTTCAAAGCCGACTAACTAATTACTTAGTTAAAGCTTCTTTTGCTTTTTCAACTAAAGTTGCAAATACAACTTTGTCGAATACAGCGATGTCAGCCAAAATCTTACGATCGATTTCGATAGACGCCTTTTTCAAACCGTTGATGAAACGGCTGTAAGACAGACCATTTTGACGAGAAGCCGCATTGATACGTGCAATCCATAATTGACGGAATTGACGTTTCTTTTGACGACGGTCACGGTAAGCATATTGACCAGCTTTAGTTACTGCTTGAACAGCAACACGGAAAGTACGGCTACGAGCGCCATAATAACCTTTAGCTAATTTAAGTACTTTCTTGTGACGAGCACGAGCGGTTACACCACGCTTAACTCTAGGCATTGTTCATTGCTCCTTTAATTAAGCGTATGGTAGTTGACGTGCAATTGCTGGCACATCAGACTTAGCTACTAAACATTTAGCACGTAAGTGACGTTTACGCTTAGTGCTCTTCTTGGTCAAAATGTGACGTAAGTGTGCTTGTTTACGCTTGAAACCATTAGCGGTTTTTCTGAAGCGCTTTTGTACACCCTTGTCTGTTTTCATTTTAGGCATTTCTAAAACTCCGCATTGGGACGTTAATAAAACGTAAGGCGAGCGAAGTCCTCAAAAGAGTCTTCGCTACTTTTTAATTGGTTGCCCTACTATTTCTTTTTAGGTGCTAGGACCATAATTGCTTGTCGGCCTTCCATTTTCGGGAAAGATTCGACAACCGCATATACTTCCAAATCAGCCTTGATACGGTTCAAAAGATCCATACCTAGGTTTTGGTGTGCCATTTCGCGACCACGGAAACGCAGCGTAATTTTCGCTTTGTCCCCATCTTCCAGAAAACGTATCAGGTTGCGTAGTTTTACCTGATAGTCGTTTTCATCAGTGCCAGGACGGAATTTAATTTCCTTAACCTGAACCTGTTTTTGCTTCTTCTTTTGTTCTTTTTGGGCCTTAGCCTTATCAAAAAGGAACTTACCGTAGTCCATTATGCGACAAACTGGAGGCTCAGCATTAGGGCTGATTTCTACAAGGTCTACCCCTGCTTCATCTGCTACACTCTGGGCTTCTTTAATGCTAACGATACCAATTGGCTCACCATCTAAACCCGATAAACGGACTTCAGGAACACCGGTGATTTCATCATTGATTCTATTAGGCGCTGGTTGTCGCCCTGCTGCTCTCTTGATCTTTATGACCTATTCCTCCAACAATTTTAGACTACGGAGCGAAATCTGTTGACGTATCTTGGTAGCAAAATCTTCTAGTTTTAGCTTACCTAAATCGATACCGTCACGGGTACGCACCGCAACTTCCTTATTTTCCATTTCTTGATCACCTACGACCAATAAATAAGGCACACGTCTTAAGGTGTGTTCGCGTATTTTAAAGCCTATTTTCTCATTCCTCAAGTCAAAAGATGCACGAATGCCCTGTTCTTTGAAGAATTTAACGATTTCTTCAACATATTCAGACTGTTTGTCAGTAATATTCATTACAACAACTTGCATTGGTGCAAGCCATGTTGGGAATTTACCAGCATATTCTTCAATCAAAATACCGAGGAAACGTTCTAACGACCCTAAAATAGCACGATGGATCATTACTGGTGTCTGGCGACTATTGTCTTCAGCAACATAAGTTGCCCCAAGTCGTGACGGTAATGCATAATCTAATTGTACAGTACCGCACTGCCAAGCGCGATCTAAACAATCGTGTAATGTGAACTCAATCTTAGGACCGTAGAAAGCACCTTCACCTGGTAATATTTCAAATTCAATATTATTCGCTTTAAGTGCTTGTTTGAGTGCTTCTTCAGCACGATCCCACATATCGTCATCACCAATACGCTTTTCTGGGCGTGTTGATAATTTGACCACAATGTTTTCAAAACCAAAAGTGGCATAAGTGTCATATACCATTTGGATACAAGCACTCACTTCTTTTTGAACCTGATCATCAGTACAGAAGATATGGGCGTCATCTTGAGTAAAACCACGAACGCGCATCAATCCATGTAAAGAACCTGATGGCTCATTACGATGACAACAACCGAACTCAGCCATACGCAACGGCAAATCGCGGTATGATTTAAGGCCTTGGTTGAATATTTGGACATGACCTGGACAGTTCATTGGTTTGACCGCATATTCACGGTTTTCACTCTTGGTGGTGAACATGGCTTCTGAATATTTATCCCAGTGACCTGAACGCTCCCACAATACACGGTCCATCATTAATGGGCCTTTCACCTCTTGGTAAGTGTATTGGCCTAGTTTTTGACGAATGAACTTTTCTAACTCTAAGAATAAGCTCCAACCATCGTTATGCCAGAACACCATTCCAGGGGCTTCTTCTTGCATATGGTACAAATCTAATTGCTTACCAATTTTACGATGATCACGTTTTGCCGCTTCTTCTAAACGAGTTAAATGTGTTTTAAGGGCTTTTTTGTCTGCCCAAGCAGTACCATAAACACGTTGCAACATTTTGTTGTCAGAGTTACCACGCCAATATGCACCGGCAACACTCATTAATTTAAAATGTTGGCAAAAACGCATGTTAGGTACGTGTGGACCACGACACATATCGGTATATTCTTCGTGATGATATAACGCAGGCGTGGCATCCTTGCTGATGTTTTCATCTAAAATGGCAATTTTATATTCTTCACCACGCTCGCTAAATGCGTCACGGGCTTCTTGCCAAGATACAACACGCTTAACCACGTCATAATTTGTTTTAGCTAAGTCCATCATACGTTTTTCTAACGCATCTATATCGTCTTGGGTTAGCTTGTGCTCTAAATCAATATCGTAATAAAAGCCGTTATCGATAACAGGACCAATGGCCATTTTTGTTTGAGGCCATAATTGCTTGATTGCATGACCTAACAAATGTGCACAAGAATGGCGAAGGATTTCAACACCCTCTTCATCTTTAGCCGTGATGATAGATAAATCCGCATCGGTTGAAATAATGTCACAAGCGTCTTTTAATTCACCATTAACGCGACCAGCAATACAGGCTTTGGCTAAGCCAGGGCCAATATCAGCTGCAACATCGAGAGTAGATACAGGATTGGCAAACTCACGTTTGCTGCCATCAGGCAATGTAATAATAGGCATGAAAATTCCTTGTCCAGTGGTGACCCACACGTAGGGCCACTTGGTTTAATGTAAAATGAGTGATAAACATTAATGAAATAAAGACAGTACAAGAGTCTTAATTACCCAAAAATGTAGCCGCCAATTGTATGTGACAACCTCAACGAGGATCAACCTTTAACCTCCCTAAAATCAACTTTAAGCGGATTAATTTAATCACTCCGACAAAATGTACATTTGTGCTAGGCGCACTATATTTATAATTGACAGTCAACCTATCGAGATGACCGAGTGCATTAACCTTGTATCAGGACGTTAAGGAGATAAATCATGAAGCTTTTATCTAGAGCAATCAGTTGCCCCCACTGCGGACATCATCAACATGTGACGATAGATGCTAGTTCAGGTGATCAGGAGTATTATGATGATTGCCGCATCTGCTGTAATCCAATCCATATTAGAATGCATTTAGATGACAACAGACGAACAATACAATTGTTTATTGATTCTGATGATGAGCAAATATACTAATCAGCATCAATATAATAACTTACCGCTAAAATGATTGGCTATTAGCTTAATTGCTTTTTAGCCAGAATACGTTCAACTGTGTCCACAATAACTTGAGTTTGGCTATCGATTTCAATGTTCATTTTGTCGCCAACAGCTTGAAAATCAAGATTGGTTAAGCGCAAGGTTTCTGGTATTAAGTGTAATTTAAAACCGTGTTCAGTTAATTGCCCTACGGTTAAACTACAACCATTGACCGCTACAAAACCTTTATAAAAAATGTAGTCTCTCCACTTTGCATCAATTGCAAGTTCGATATTGTAATGCTCCGCTGTATCACTAATGGCTACAATTTCAGCTTGGGTATGAATATGCCCTGATAGAATATGACCACCAATTTCGCTGCCGAAGGTGAGTGAACGTTCAATGTTAACTTGATCACCTTGTTGGACTTTATCTAAGTTTGTCAGGCTTAATGTTTCTTCCATTACATCAAAGAAAACCTTATCATTCGCTATCTTAGTTACCGTTAAGCAAACGCCATTGGTGGCAACACTAGCCCCTATCTGTAAACGGTCAAGCAATTCAGGCTTTAACGCAATTTCAAAACGTTTCAATCCAGCTTGCTGTTGAACCGAAACCACTTCACATGTGGCTTGTACAATTCCTGTAAACATAACATAACTCTCGTTTAATGATGGGCTAAATATGAACAACACCGGCTTTCAAGCCCAGCGATTAATACAACTTGCCTTACCTATTCTCATTGCGCAAGTCACCCAAACCATGATGGGGTTTATTGATACCGTAATGGCAGGTCGCGTCAGTGCTGTCGATATGGCGGCTGTCGCTGTGGGGACCAGTTTATGGTTACCTGCAATATTGTTTGTGCAAGGCTTATTAATGGCATTCACCCCTGTATTTTCGCAGCATCACGGCGCGAACAATCAAAAGGTGATCCCAAATTTACTTTTTCAAGCTGGCTATATTGCCATAATTGGTTCTTTAGGTGTGATGTTCTTTTTAGCCTGTTCCAGTTATATTTTGGATTTCATGGATTTAGAACCTGAATTACATCGACTCACGGTTGGCTATATCGATGGTATTCTGTGGGGCGCTCCCGCATTTGCTTTATATCAAGTACTTAGAGGTTGTAGTGAAGGTATTTCCTACACTATGCCAACTATGATCATTGGTTTTGTCGGATTAGCGGTTAATATTCCTGCTAATTATATTTTTATTTATGGTGAATTTGGTGTGCCGGCCATGGGAGGTGCGGGTTGTGGTATAGCGACCGCTATGGTGTTTTGGGCCATGTTTATCTCAATGGCTCTTTACATGTTAGTGGATAAAAAATTCATTGAAATTGCCCCTTTCAAACATTTTTTTGCACCTAAATGGTCAACAATGAAGTCCATGAGCAAGCTAGGGTTCCCTATTGCTATGGCGCTGTTTTTTGAAGTCAGTTTATTCGCCGTTATTGCGCTGTTTCTAGCGCCATTGGGGGCTAACGTTGTCGCTAGCCATCAAATTGCACTTAACTTTTCATCTATGGTTTTCATGCTGCCATTATCAATTGGTATTGCCGCCTCCATTCGTATTGGTTATTACCTTGGACGCGAGCGCACAGATATCGCCAAACGTGTAGCCTATGTAGCGTTAGCTTTATCTTTGTCATTAGCGATGATCACTGCCATCTCTACTGTGGTGTTTAGACAAGAAATCGCCTTACTCTACAATGATAACCCTGAAGTGGTCACTTTAGCGGGCAGTTTGATGTTAATGGCGGCATTATATCAAATATCAGATTCTATTCAGGTTGTCGCAGCTGGCGCATTAAGAGGCTATAAAGACACTCGCAGCGCATTTTACATCACCCTTTTCTCTTACTGGTTTGTTGGCATGACATTGGGATATATGCTCGCTTACACAGATATATTCGTACCTGCAATGGGGGCACATGGTTTTTGGGCAGGCTTGATAGCAGGATTAACTTCTGCAGCATTTTTATTTGGAGGAAGGCTCATCTACATTCAACGCAAAGGGATCGTGTTTGTCGAGTTAGATTAGAGGGAGGGTTAACATAAATCGAAAGTTAACAACCCCTCATCAAGTCTTAACTAATAATAGTTAAGCTTTTACTTTGCGGCTTCGTTTACCTTTCGCTTTATAAGCCCCTTTAGGTTTATAAGGTGTGCCTTTGCCCTTTAAACCGCCAAAGGTCACGGCTTTAACCTCATTAATTAACTCATTTATGCTTTGGGTTATTGGATCCATAAAATGCGTGTATTTGATTTCTTTTTGGCTGATCGCTTCAAGCTGTGACTCCCAATGGGCGGTCATATCAGGTATGGTCATTCGTTCTGGCAATGCACATATTAGCTGGGTTCCTACATCTGTAGCTCGAATATCTTTGCCTTTTCGAGTCAAAAACTGTCTTTTAAATAACAGCTCTATGATCCCCGCTCGCGTTGCCTCAGTCCCTAAGCCATCTGTATCACGTAACACCTTTTTTATCGAAGCATCTGTCACATAACGTGCAATACCTGTCATGGCAGCAAGCAAGGTTGCATCGGTAAAATATTTAGGCGGTGTAGTTTGCTTCTCTTTTAGCTCAGCTTGCAAACAGTCTACATCATCCCCTTTTTCAACATTAGGCAAACTGGTCGCCGAAAAGTCATCTTCAGCTTTTGTATTTGGTTTTGAGGGAAACAAGCTTTTCCAGCCCAGTGATACAACCTCTTTTTGTTTGGCAATAAATAATCCACCGGAAACCTCAGTATCGATTTGTTTATCGACATACTCAAATGGAGGGTAAAACTGAATCAAATACTGCCGAGCTACTAGTTCATAAATGTTATTTTCTGCAGCAGAAAGACGGCTCATATCGGTTGATTTCGATGTTGGAATAATCGCATGGTGAGCACTCACCTTTGAATCATTCCATGCTTTACTTATCAAACTGGCATTAGCGTTATTGGCAGCATCATTTAACGCTGAACACGAATGACGGATGGCCGCAATAACTTGAGGAACATCATTTAAATGCTCTTTAGGAAGGTAGCGGCAATCTGAACGCGGATAGGTGACTAATTTATGGCGTTCATATAATTGCTGACACGTATCAAGCACGGTTTGGGCACTCATGCCAAAACGTTTAGCCGCATCAATTTGAAGCGCTGATAGACTATAAGGCAGTGGCGCAGGCGTGGCTTTGATGTCTTGAGAAACCTTGACTATCTTACCCTCTTGTCCTGCCACTCTTGATATCACATTCAAGGCTAATGCTTTAGACAAGACGCGATTATCTTCATCCATATAGGGTTCGCAGGCCTTACTTGGACGCCACTTAGCTTGATAAAACTCACCATTGCGGGTTTTAAAACGGCAGACAACTTCATAAAATGGTTTAGAGACAAAATTTGCAATCTCGAGATCACGATGCACGACAAGGCCAAGCACAGGCGTTTGAACTCGTCCAATAGACAGAACACCGTTATAGCCCGATTGACGGCCTTGCAGGGTACATAAACGAGTCATATTGATACCATATAGCCAATCCGCTCTGGCTCTGGCTAAGGCTGAGGTGGCTAATGGAATAAAGTCGGTATTTTTACGCAGGTTATTTAAGGATTTGGTTACCGCTGCGGGATTTAAGTCACTGATCAAACATCGCAACACTTGTGCTTTTTGGCTTTTAGAAACACCGCAATGATTAATAACCTCATCAATTAAAATCTGCCCAACACGGTCCGGATCGCCCATATTAACAAGAACATCAGCTTGTTTAATCAGCTTTTTAACCACAGTAAATTGCTTTTTGGTGTTGGCTTTAACAACCAGTTTCCACTCTGTCGGTACGATTGGCAGATGCTCTACCGCCCACTTTTTATAATCTGGGTTATAGGCTTCAGGTTCTGCCTGCTCGAGCAAATGACCGATACACCAGGTTACCACATCGCCATTTGCAGCTTTGATAAAACCATCGCTCTTTTGATGTGGTTTGGGTAAGACATCAACGAGTGCCCTGCCAAGACTGGGTTTTTCTGCAATAAATAATCTCAAACTGGTTTACCCATCATCATCTGATTTGTCTCATACATTTGCAGCACCGATATTCATGTGAATGACATCGCTTGGTGTTCATTAACGGCACAAAAAGCAATAAAGGAATTTCACGAATATAAAAACCGCCCCAAAAGCACTGTATATAATAACAGTAAAATAGCTGAACGATTTAGGTTTGGCAAGCATGGATAACGATATCTAACGCAAATGAGTGTCGAATTGTTATTTAATCACTAACTCAGGATAGCGGATCAGCCAATTTTTTTGTGTCACTCTTTGCTCAAAAATGGTTAATGTCCGCCTGGGATTATGCGATAAAGTCCGATTAAATAAATGTTCAATACCAAAGGCAAAGATAAACAATAATCTGTGCGCGGACTGAAGGGGCCGAGATGTTAGCACTTGAACAGGATATTGCTGACTAATAATAGTGTTATTAACTAGCTTAACGGCAACTGCGGTTTGTTTTTCAGGCCAATATCCCATGGCATCAAGGCAACACAGATAAGGCGCATCACCATTACGAATA
Source organism: Shewanella aestuarii (assembly GCF_014647215.1). Lineage (GTDB taxonomy): Bacteria > Pseudomonadota > Gammaproteobacteria > Enterobacterales > Shewanellaceae > Shewanella > Shewanella aestuarii. Next base: position 186,911 of record NZ_BMOT01000001.1, on the reverse strand, counting down.
TGCATTCTTGCCTGATTTTTTACCGACCAATTCAGCGTCAATATGCGGTTCAATGCCTGCTGAATTTGTTGCTCGGTGTGCACAGTCAAATCGGCAGCACTAAAGTAAATCACATCAATATCATTTAATGCACTGGTGGCAAAACCATGTAATTTATCCCAAACTAAATTTCTGACAAACCCGGCTGCTATTGACCAGTCTTCGATGTTTAAGCGTTCAAAAACCACAGCGCAGGCGGCTAATGCCTGCATGCGCATCTCATCTTGCTCAAACCACGTGGTTAATAAAGCCAACTGGGTTGAGGAAGATTGATTTTGGAATAGCGGAATTTTGTCAGCAGTTAGCATCAATAGAAATTAACTCGCATCAGCTTGCTGTTCTGGAGCCGCTTGAATAAAGGCATCTAATTGATGGCAGTTTTCCCATATACGCACAATATTAGGATAGGCATCTAAAGGAACATTAAAGCGCTTGGCATTATAAACTTGGGGGATTAAACAGACATCGGCCAGCGTCACTTTATTACCAAAACAATACTCACCCGCATAACGCTCAAGTTGGGTTTCCAAAGCACTAAAGCCTAAATGGATCCAATGGGCATACCATTTCATTTTTTGGCTTTCATCTACAGCCATTTCTTTTACCAAATATTGTAAAACACGTAGGTTATCCAGTGGATGAATTTCACAGGCAATAGCTTGTGCCATGCCTCTTACTACGGCTTTATCTTCAATATTTGTTGGCAATACATTAACTTGCGGATACTTCTCTTCTAAATACTCGATGATAGCTAATGATTGGTTTAAACTAAATTCACCTTGCTCATTGCTGTCGATTAACGTCGGCACTAGATGTTGAGGGTTTAGTTGCTGATAAGCTTCACTATGCTGTTCGCCGCCATTGTTGACTAAATGCACTGAAATATGCTCGGCTGATAATTTTTTTAAATTAAGCACAATCCGTACACGATAAGCGGCACTTGAACGCCAATAGCCATATAGTTTCATAATATTTTCCCTATAAAAAAGGCAATAACACTGCTGTTATTGCCCAAATACTACGTTATTGACGAAGGAGTTACCCTTTATACTCAACAACTTTCTGATCGATTGAACCGAAAATGCTGACATTGTTGTCATCAAACATTTCAATACGAACAGTATCACCAAAACGCATGAAAGGCGTACTCGCCTTACCGTCTGCAATAATTTCAAGCATACGTTTTTCAGCTAAACAGCTTGAACCTGCGCTACGATCATAGTTTGAAATCGTACCAGAACCAATAATCGCTCCCGCACCTAGTGGGCGTGTTTTAGCGACATGAGATACCAATTGACTAAAGTCAAAGGTCATATCAACACCCGCATTTGGACGGCCAAATAATTCACTGTTTAAGTGGGTCACTAAAGGTAAATGTACTTTGCTGTCTTGCCATTTATCACCAAGTTCATCTGGAGTAATCGCGACCGGAGAAAAAGCACTAGAGGGTTTTGATTGGAAAAAGCCGAAACCTTTAGCAAGCTCACCAGGAATAAGGTTACGCAATGACACGTCATTCACTAGCATCAGCAATTTAATATGCTTTGCTGCGTTTTCGCTGCTGACACCCATGGCGACATCATCAGTAATCACCGCAATTTCAGATTCAAAATCGATACCGTATTCTTCACTGGCCATTTCAATATCTGCTTTAGGGGCGATAAAGCTGTCAGAGCCACCTTGATAAACTAATGGGTCTGTCCAAAAAGTTTCAGGCATTTCTGCACCGCGCGCTTTACGCACTAATTCAACGTGATTGACATAGGCACTGCCATCAGCCCATTGGTAAGCACGCGGCAATGGCGACAAACATTTAGATTCATCAAACGCGATAGCATTGTCCATTTGACCTGCGTTTAATGCTTCGTACAATTCTTGCAATTGTGGATTTAATAAATCCCACGCATCAAGAAGCTGCTGCATAGTGTGAGCAATTGCAGGTACAGCAACAGCTTTAGTTAAATCTTTGCTTACTAACATCAGTTGGCCATCACGACGACCATTGTTATAACTTGCAAGTTTCATTATTGCTCCTAAATTCAAAATGTCCGTTAGCCGTATAAGAAGGCGAGCTAAATCAGACAATGACAGCTTAATTAATGATAGAAATAACCGATATCTCACACAATATACAGCTTGTGCGCTGAATCACATTTTTTATCATTAACCACTATTTTGTAAATATTTATATACACTTATAATCAAGGCCTGAAAATGATGATTTCCAAGCCTTGCTTTGTTCAGATTGTCAGCAAAATGTTGGCATTAAAACGTTACACCATTTTATTGATAGCTGATTAGCGCTTTTTCGAAATACTATAATCACGGAGTTTATTGGCAATCGCCGTATGTGAAACCCCCAGTTTTTTGGCTAATTGTCTTGTACTTGGATAAGCGGGATATAAACGACGCAGCAAATTAGCTTCATACTCTTTCATGGCCTCATCTAAGGTGCCTTCAAACTCTTCATCAAAATAGCCAAAGCCTTCAGCATAAGAAGGAAGCTTAAGCTGTTCTACGGTTAGCTCAGCCGAACCATCCCACATAGATACCGCCCGAAAAATGGCATTTTTTAACTGGCGAACATTTCCAGGCCAAGCGTAAGTGAACAAATAATCACGGCACGAAGCCGAAATACGCCTTAATGGACTAGAAAGTTGCTGACTGTAATGCTCTAAAAACATTTCTGTCAGTGGAATGACATCGACTTTGCGCTCACGCAATGATGGCATGTGGTAGCTTAGTACGTGAATTCGATAGTATAAATCTTCTCTAAATTCACCCGCTTGGCAAAGCTCGGCAAGATTTTTTTGAGTAGAACAAATAATTCTTACATCGGCGCGCACTTCTTCATCGCCCCCCATCCGCCTAAAAGCACCATCTTGCAATAAACGCAATAGTTTAACCTGAGCTGCCTTAGACATTTCGGCAATTTCATCTAAAAAGACTGTGCCGCCTTTAGCCTCTTCAAAAAAGCCTCGCTTAACCACTTGACCATTACTGACAAAACCAAATAATTCTTCTTCCGCCACACTGTCAGGCAACGCAGCACAGTTAATCGCAATAAAAGGATGCTCCCGACGCATGCTAGCATCATGGCTAGCGCGTGCCATTAACTCTTTGCCGGTTCCCGTTTCGCCGGTAATTAATAACGGTGCATCAAGTTGTGCCATACGTTTAGCTTGTTTTAGCACGTCTTTCATTTTGTCGCTTACAGCTAACACATTATCAAAACCAGTTGTTTGATTTTGTAATGCATTGAATTGCTTACCGACTCTGGCGGGAGATTTGAGTGACACCACCGCACCTGCAAGAATGGTTTTATCATTATCATCAGGCAAATAAATTGGCAGCATTTCAGCTAGGTACTCATTGGAATTAATGGTCACACGTGATGCCACTGCTGGCACCTGAGGCTCACTTAACCAACGAGAAAAGTTGAAACCTTGAACCCAATGATTTAGCGACTCATCAAGGACTTCATGCTCAGCCATATTCAAGGTTAACAATGCGGATTCATTAACAATTCGAATTCGCCCTTTTGAATTAAGTGAAAATACCGAATCTGGTAAGGTTTTGAGCAAGGTTTTTAACGCATAATGCTCTTGCTCTGATGGCATAAATGACACAGTACGCACATCGTGGACACTTTCCACTTTACGAATAAGTGGCATCAGTTCTCGCAGCATTTCAAAGCTGATTTCGGCAAATTGTAAATACAAAAAGCCTTTGTTGCTGGCATCAATGGCAATCAAATTAATGCCATATTTTTCAAGTACGACGAGGATATCTTTCGCGAGGCCGACGCGATCGTTACAGCTCACTTCCAAACGCATAATGCTTTGATTCCCTAATTTATTAGTGTTTTCTTTGGAAACTGAGCATACGGTAGTGTGTTATGCGGGTGGTGGCAAGTGAAGTTTACAGCAGAATTGTAACAGAGGAAGAATTCAGCGCATTACGTTAACGTAACACGCTGAATTGAAATGTCTTGTTGTTAATCTAATAACTGGTCGGTCTTGGCTGCCATAATGAAATCATTCTTGTGCAGACCCTTAATTGAATGCGACCACCAAGTCACAGTAACCTTACCCCATTCGGTAAAAATACCAGGATGATGGAATTCTTCTTCGGCTAAATCAGCTAACTTATTACTGAATGCCATCGCTAATTTAAAGTTTTTAAACTTATATACACGTTCTAATTGCATCACGCCATCACGCACTTGCACAGCCCAATCAGGGATCATTCTAACCAGTTCAGCAAGCTCTGCATCGGTTACTTTTGGGGCATCAGCTTGACAAGCTTCGCATTTCATTTCGGATAGTGCGGTCATTGGTACTCCTAAATACATCTTATTTACTGTTTATTTTAAAATAGGGCAAGTTAACTTGCTGCCACTTTTACCTTGGGGGCAAATGTCGGTTCGAACATCCCCAACTCACGGGCTTTGTTAACATAAGACATAATATCCATTTTGGCTATTTCGTCTAAGTAATCAATATGTTCAATCACATAATATATCGGCTGCATAATATCAATGCGATAAGGGGTACGCAGTACATCTAATAAATCAAATGGTCGACGCTCAGGTTTATCGCCCAAGGCATATAAGGTTTCGCCGGGTGAACTTAAAATGCCACCACCATAAATATTCAATGAGCCATCTTTAGCTTGCATTAAACCAAATTCAACGGTGAACCAATATAAACGCGCGAGAAATACGCGGTCCTCTTTTGATGCCGCTAAGCCTAATTGTCCGTACATGTGCGAAAAATTGGCAAATGCAGGGTTAGTCAGTAATGGGCAATGACCGAATACTTCATGAAAAACATCTGGCTCTTGTAAGTAATCAAATTCTTCCTTTGTTCGAATAAACGTCGCTACAGGAAATTGCTTACTAGCCAATAATTCAAAAAACTTACCAAAAGAAATCAATGCCGGAACCGCGGCAGTTTTCCAGCCTGTCGTGTTAGTTAAAACACGGTCTAAATCCGGTAGTTGTGGGATTTTATCCACTGACATATTAAGCGCATCAATTCCTTGTAAATAGGCATCACACGCACGGCCAGGCAAGTTAGTAATTTGGCGCTGATAAAGCTGCTGCCAAAGATCGTGTTCTTGCTCAGAATAATTAATATATCCTTGGCTATCAGGTTGGTGAGAAATATACTTTGCTGCGTTATTCATAATTCCACTTTACGTCAACTTCACTGCAATCATATTGTGTCATCCAATCAATTTTGTTAACTACCTCACAGTTTATAGTCCATGCTGCAACAAGCATGTTTTGTAAATAAATAAATACATATTAATATTAAAAAGCTGAATAACCTTATAAATCAGCACCCTAATTTGGATAAGTATTTTGACATACGGTTAGGTTATGGCTAATAAAGCGATTAAATTTAACTTAAATACAGGTTTTTTATAGTAATTCTAGTCAGCTGATTTACAATAAGTGCAATAGACTATCTCAACGCTCAATACATTTTAGGAATTCAACATGGCAATTTTAGTGACTGGCGGAGCAGGCTATATTGGCACTCATACCGTGGTGGAATTATTAGCTATCGAACAGGATGTCATCGTTGTAGACAATCTTTCAAACTCAAGCATTGAAGCCTTAAAACGCGCTGAAAAAATCAGCCATAAACCGGTTACTTTCTATCAAGGTGATGTGCTGAATAAAGCATTATTACAGAAAATTTTTGCCGATCACGTTATTGATTCTGTGATTCACTTTGCAGGCCTAAAGGCTGTTGGGGAATCGGTTGCCAAGCCACTTAAATATTATGAAAATAATGTCACCGGCACCATAGTATTGTGTCAGGTTATGGCTGAATATCGTGTTAAAAACCTGGTATTTAGCTCTTCAGCGACAGTTTATGGTGAGCCCGCAAGCTTGCCCATCACTGAAGAATTCCCAACTGGGGCAACCAGTCCTTACGGTCAGTCTAAACTGATGGTTGAACATATCTTGGCCGACCTCTATCGCTCCGACCCACAATGGAACATTGCTTGCTTACGGTACTTTAACCCCGTTGGCGCGCATGACAGTGGCTTAATCGGCGAAGATCCTAACGATATACCTAATAACCTGATGCCGTTTATCTCACAAGTTGCCGTAGGCAAACGTGAGAAACTAAGCGTGTTTGGTGGTGATTATGCCACGCCTGATGGCACTGGGGTGCGTGATTATATTCATGTGGTCGATTTAGCAATCGGTCACTTAAAAGCACTTGATAAGCTAGATACCCAACCAGGGCTTGTAACCTATAACCTAGGAACAGGGATAGGTTACAGTGTATTAGACATGGTGAAAGCATTTGAAAAAGCCTGCGGAATGCCGATTGCATATGAGATCACTGACCGCAGAGCTGGCGATATTGCAGAATACTATGCTGACCCTAATTTTGCGGCAACTGAATTAGGTTGGACCGCAACACATTCTGTTGAAGACATGGCCAGCAGCACCTGGAAATGGCAATCTAATAATCCAAATGGTTATAAAAACAAGTAATTTTCATGTTTCATTACATGTCGTTTTGCAAGGAGAGACAATGAGTCAAGCTATAAACCAAGGTCGTCGACGTTTATTTAATCGTCGAAAAAGTTCAGCAATTAGACCACCTTGGGTAAAAGCAGATATTGAATTTACCGATATTTGTACTCGTTGTGATGACTGTATTAAAGCTTGCGAGACCCAAATAATTAAACGTGGTGATGGTGGGTTTCCTGAGGTTGATTTTAGTATTAATGAGTGTACTTTTTGTCAAAAGTGCGTCACGGCTTGTAGTGAGCCTTTATTCGATACTGAACAGGCTGCGCCATGGACTATTACCGCCTCGATTAAGGATTCGTGCTTAACCAACACAGGCGTATGGTGTCAAAGTTGTAAAGATGCTTGCGAGCCTAGAGCGATCAGTTTCGTAATGGCTATCGGCCAAGTGCCGAAACCCGTTATTGATGTTAGCGCCTGTACAGGTTGCGGTGCCTGTGTTTCACCATGCCCTTCTGATGCGATAACATTAGCAAACACCTGACAAAAACATCCTCAAGATAGTTTAGATGTGTTTTTGATTTACATGTCTGTCAAAATGAGGATACTAAATCAATACCAATATCAAACCTGATAACACACAAATAATAATAAGAGCGTTAACATGTTTACTCAAAAAAAAGACATTCCACAACTCAGTTTTATTGCTCAAGGCTGTGAATTAACGGGTGATTTCCATTTTAACGGTGATGTGATGATCAGCGGCAAATTACTTGGGGACATCTCGACAAAAGGCAACGTAGTGGTAGAAGCGGGCGGCGAAGTAAACGGAGATATTCAGTGTCAGGATATTAGCATTACCGGCTTAGTCAAAGGTACGGTGCAATGCCAAAAATTACATATCTCTTCAACAGGATTGTTTGAAGGCGATGCCTACAGTGAAAAATTAGAAGTCATTGATGGCGGCCAGTTTTTAGGTCAACGTCATCGTGATGCTAAGTTAAATATTGCCTAGGCTTGATGACTTAATTACCCTTACCTTTACGCCACGATAGGTGACGATCTCGATTGAGGATAGCGCTGACAGTTATCTTCAAGAGTTAACCAACTGACTTGATTGTCAGTGAAAATATGATACTTAGGTGCCACTAGGTTGGGATTATCTAAAGTGGCAACAGAAAGCGTCAGATAGTCAGGATAATCCAAATGTCGATAACTTACACTGCAACCACATTGCTGACAAAAGCCTCGGCGAATTTTATCTGATGAAGCAAATTCAGTTACGTGACCGTTTAACCATTTCACCTGCTGACGCTTAAAATCCATCCACACCATCATCACTGCACCCGATGATAATTGACATTGACGACAATGGCAGTAATCTGCATCAAAAGGCGCCGCCTGTGTTTGGTAACGAATTGCACCGCATAAACACCCACCTAGCAACATTTCACTGGTTTTCATCATCTCCCCTTAAACTCAGTCCATAAAAGAAAACCCATAAAATATAAGCCACTAAAGAAACATCAAATGAGTTGAAGAACCTAAAGGCAAGTGGCAGTTTGCTGATTGAATCGATTCATTTTGAAAATATCTAAGTCACTCCATCGCCATCGCCATCGCAGCAATTACATCCGCGATTTAATCGTGTTAAGCAAGCAAATATCTTAAGTGTTATTGATTGTTGCCTGTTGTTGCCACTCGCGTAACAAGCTCACCATTTGTTTTGGGTCTCGGTCAAGGGCATCGTGTGAAATGTACAAATGATAGCCCAAATTCTCCGCTAAGGTTTCACTGCGGCGCCCAAACATTGCCAATACACCGCGATAACGCTCGCCATGGCTTACGAAGGGATTAAACTCTGCACCAATGTAACGTTCTAAACTTTGTAAGTCTTCATCGTGTGTTGCCGCGGTCATCAATAGTGGCCGTTGTTCTGTTAACAAACCTGTGGCGAGTCGAGGAGAAATAGAATCTAATACAGGGTTCATTTTTTTCACCTTTACCCCTAAATAAGGTAATTCAATTAATTCCATATTTTGAGTAACACGTGCGTTATCAAGTCGTTGAATATTATCCCAGCCTATAGTGAATTGCCCTCGACGGTGAAAATACGTCAATCCAGTCTGAGTCAATTCAAGACTCACTGCGGGCTCATTTAACTTAGCTATACCTAACAAAAGGCCTACAATCGACAGGCCAAAAATGACCAAAGAAAGTGCAAATAAATGGCTTAGCTTTATAAATAAAACCAAGCTCAGTAATAACCCCACTGCCCCTGCAACAGCTAAAGTTAAGCCATTACGCTTCGTTTGTGGATGAATTGTTAGCATGCTACTCATTGACATTAGCCCTAGGCATTGAAACTTGATTTACCATTTGATCCGCTGAAACCCCTTTAAACTTAATCCACAGCATACCTAGGTATTCATGAATACTTCTCTGGGAATTAAGCAAATTATCCGCATCAAGTCGCCACCATAAATCTTTATTAGCAATAAAATCACCTGGGGCAGCTTCTGCCTGCATACCTAATGAATTAAAAATCATCATAGCACGTGGCATATGGGTTGCGGATGTGACTAATCGAAAAGGATGCTGCCCGACTAACGGGTATAAAAACATCGCTTCTTCTATGGTATCTTTGGCATCGGGGAAAGTCGTTATTTTATCCGGATTAACCCCTAGCTCAATGGCAGCCTGCTTCATGACATTGGCATGGGCCGTTTGCATATAACCACCATTCCAACCGCTGACCACCAGTTGGCAATCTTGTCCAAGTGATAATTGACGTATCCCTTCGATTAATCGACCTAATGCCACAGAGGATAATTGTTGCACCGCAGTCAAATTAGCTTTTTCACTATGACCTGAGCCAAGCACCATTACCCAGCAAGCAGATTGATGAGTAAAAGGCGCTGAGTTAGCCTTATATTGAGATTCTAACGAGTCTGTTAATAGATAGCTGATGTTAGTTTGACTTAAACTACCCAGTAAAATAATCCCACCAACCAAGCACAACCCTGCAAAAGATGTACGTTTTAATGCTGAACCGCGCCAAAGTGCAGCCGCGATGATCATCAGCAATACCGTTAGCGGAATGGGCATAAACAGTTGCGATACGATTTTTTTAACCCAGAACATCAAACTTATCCAATTGACAGCAATCACAATAGTGTAACGATTTGGTCGACATTTAGCGAAACCATTTTGGGAATCGCAAACAAAAATGCCATTGATAATATCAATGGCATGTTAAGGTATAATTAGCGCTATTTACCCCATAACCACGCTGCGCCACGAACACCTGATGATGCCCCAAAAAGGTTTTTAACCACTGGAGTGCGGCACTCTCGGCCAACTACATATTGAGGTAAGACTTTTGGCAGCTCGGTATAAATGGCATCTATGTTAGAAACACCGCCTCCCAAGACAATCATGTCGGGGTCCATCATATTAATAACGTGTGCCAAAGACCTTGCTAAACGGTCAATGAAACGATCGAATGCTTGTTTGGCAAACTCGTCACCATCGGCCATCATTTGGGCGATTTGAATACCGCTAGTGGCTTCTCCGCCTGCGGCGCGAAAATCCCGCACAAAGCCCGTTCCAGAAATAAAGGTTTCGATACAATCTTTATTACCGCAGAAGCAGTCAGTAGAATTATGCTCTTCTGCTGTCATCCAGGGCAATGGGTTATGACCCCATTCACCGCCAATACCGTTACCGCCTTGGTGCACACGACCATTAATCGCAATACCTGCACCACAACCAGTACCAATAATGCCACCAAACACAACACCTTTACCTGCTGCGGCACCATCGACTGCTTCAGACACAGCAAAACAGTTAGCATCATTGGCTACGCGTACTTCACGGTTTAAGCGTGAACCTAAATCTTTATCTAGAGGATGACCGTTAATCCAAGTTGAATTGGAGTTTTTCACTAATCCAGTGAAAGGCGAAATCACACCTGGGATCCCAACACCCACAGAGCCCGTTTCACCTAAATTTGCTTCAGCCTCGTTTACCAGACCTATAATGGCATCAAGCGTCTCTGGATAATTTCGTGGGGTAGGAATACGTTTACGAAATAGTTCATCACCGTTATCGGCCAATGCCACTAATTCAATTTTAGTCCCACCAAGATCGACGCCCATACGCATCATAACTTGTCTCTCCATTTGATTATTAATGAGTTCCGATATTCATTAAGGCAAACAACTAGGCTACTTACGCTCAAACCATGCCGCAGAAGCTGCAATAAAATACGGGTTTAAAATGTTTTCTTTTTGGTTGTACTGCAATGGCGTTAACAAAGGATATTCAACGACCAAACCACCAGCGGCCTCTAAAACGGCTTGAGCTGCGGCAGTATCCCATTCGCTGGTTAAACCGAGTCTTGGATATACATCAGCCAGACCTTCTGCCACCATACAAAACTTTAATGAACTGCCGACACTGAGCATTTGATGCTCACCGACAGAGTGTAAATATTCAGCCACATCGGGACTTATATGTGAACGGCTTCCCACCACAACTGGAATTGGTTGGATGCTACGCTGAGTAATATCTAACTTCACGACTTGCCCTTGATGTTCTAGCCAAGCGCCTTGACCTAAAACACCGTAATAACATTTATCTAAAACGGGCGCGTAAACTACGCCAGCTATGGCTTTACCTTGATGAATTAATGCAATATTAACGGTAAATTCACCATTACGTTTTATAAACTCTTTGGTGCCATCTAATGGATCAATAAGCCAGTAGGTTTGCCAGTTTTTTCGTGTTGCCCAATCAATATTGGCATCTTCTTCGCTCATAATAGCGATATTTGAAAAGTCTCTGGCTAAGCCTTCAACAATCACATTATGACTAGCTATATCTGCCGCCGTTACGGGACTGTCGTCCTGTTTAACCTCAACCTGCAAATCTGTTTGCGCATAAACGGTCATAATGGCATCACCAGCCTGTCTGGCGATAGTGACTATTTGCTGTAATTCAGCTTGAGAAAATTCAAAAATAGACAAATTAAATCCTTAGCAAAAACATCGATAAAATGGAAAATCTTAATCAATATTATGCCACTGTTAATGCTATTGATTTATAACTATTTGATTGCACTTCAATCGAAAACAACTAAAAACGCTGTTTATGCAGCCTATTTCAAATGAATACATTGGATTAACATCAGTAAAAGAGATACTAAGCTAACCATTCAAACTGGCAAAGAAAACAGTGCATCCTGCATTCGTATTCAACATAAATAATGCACTCCGACACACTGGATTCAATGTTTAAGTCATCATTATTTCATCAATTTAATGTTGTCAATTTGCAATACCACACCTTGCTGATCGCCCCATTTAGGGAAAATAACAATCGGCGTATCTACTTTGGTTAAATCTAATGTTGACCCGGTATTAGCAACCAAATCTGTTAATGCAATATCATAATGCGTCCAAATACCCAGTTCTGGCGCGCTAATATCAAAATCACCTGAGCTGCAGGGGGTTTGGCAATCCATTTTAATCTTCATGCTGCGCACATCACGTGGGTCAGCCACCACATTCAAATCGAATGACAAGGTGCTAAAACCGCTAAAATCCATTACCGAACCCGTGCTTTGGTAAAAGCCGACGGCTTCGTTGGTGTTAAAAGTCAGCTGAGTGACCATTTTATGTTCACCACCAACATCAACTTGATCTTCAAGTAACTGACCCGATGCCGCAAATAAACCAAAAGCATAAGGGGCTATCGCTTTGTCATCGTAAACGATTAAATCGGCTTGCTCTGCAACTTGATATTGGTAACGAATATTATCTAGTTTAAGCACCACAGGACCTGTCGGCTCAATCACAAATGGGTTGACTACGTCAGCCAAGTTAACCGTACTTCCTGGTGAGAAGCGATTACCATTTGTAACTAAACTCGCCAAAGGTACTCGCACTTCCTGCCATAGGTTCAGGTTAGTGGGTAATGTAATCGCGGTATCTCCCACATTAGGCCAACCGCTGTCCACCTTGACCAACAACTCGGTGCCATCAGTAATAGAAACAATATTAATATCAAAAACTAACTCACCTAAAGCTTGCCAGTGAGCTAAATTAGCACGCGGTGGGTATTCAAAAAATAGGTTACCCGTCGCGCCCGTTTTGGTAATCTCAAGGACTTCACCACGCACCTCATCAGTAACAACCGTATGAGAAATGGCACCATCTGGGTTATAACTGCCAAAAGATAATCCTGTTGCCAGAGCAGAGGCATCGCCAAAGCTAAACAAATTAAAAATAGGACCTTCGCCAAATTCATTGCTTGGGATTAAAATTTCTGGGGCTTGATGACCAGGTACTACAATTGCGTCCTCACCAATGGTTGCACAACCTTCACCAGTGTTAGGTGAATCTGCACATTCATAAACTCGTACGTAATCAATTAACATTGATTGCGGAAACACGCTGTCATCAATACCTTTGTTATTCACATTAGCTGCCCATGAACCACCAACAGCAAGATTCAACAGCATATGAAACGGCTGATTAAAAGGCGCATCACCAGGTGCATTGACCAAATCACCATTATCATCAATGTATTGGCTATACCAGCCAGATGATCTTTGGGTTGCATAATGTACATCATCAACATACCAACGAATTTCATCTTCCTGCCACTCTAATGTATAAACATGAAAATCATCGGCGGGATTTTGCTCGTTGGCTAAATGGTAATCCTGGCCACTATAGACGTTGTTTGGCCATGACTTACCAAAGTGTAATGTGCCATGTACTGCTGATTCTGGTGCCTGGTTATTTGTCACTGTTTTTAAATTAACTGCCTCCATAATGTCGATTTCACCTGAGCCAGCCCAAGGGCCATAAACCACATCTGTAGGTAACATCCAAATAGCAGGCCATGTACCTTGGCCTTGGGGCAACTTAGCGCGAATTTCAAAACGACCGTATTTCCAATCGCCTTTGTTTTTAGACAAAAGTCTCGCAGAGGTATAGTTGAGTGTTTTCGAGGTGTCTTGCGATGAATAATTAGGATCTGCATCATTAACCGCTGGCCCAGAGAAGGTTTCTTTATGGGCTGTGATGGTAAGTAGACCATCGGCAACTGAAGCGTTTTCTGCTCGGTCGGTATAACACTGAGCTTCATCATTACCGCCACCATAACAGTCAACCGCGAAACTCCATTTGGTGCTATCAACACTAGTGCCATCAAATTCGTCTTGCCATACCATTTGCCAACCTGTCGGTGCAGGAGGCACCACCTCAGGCGTGTCGACAACACTGGTACTGTCTGAACCACAGCCAATCAAAAATAAACCAGATAGTGCAAGGCTAGAAAAATTTAAAGCTAATTTATTGCGGGACTTAATATGCTTCATTATTGCTCCTAAATTGATGAACATCGCGCATTGTAGATAACAAACCACAACTAATTGGTTCATCAACAGCTTACTCAGCACATATTTTGATTGAGTTTGGCTAAGCTTTCCTTTTATAAGGAAAGCTTAGCCTGGGTAAAAATTTAAGAATGTTGGGGTTAATTACACCGTATGTTTGTTGTTAAATTAATCACATTGCACGGTGTTGTTTTGATGGTGCGCTTGGATCACGACATCGCTGAAGCTCAATTGCACTTTTGCGCTAGTCGCTATGTAAAATGGCGACACGATTTTACTGAAATCCATAGCATCTTGATTAAAACAACTTAATGACACACTGATATTTTGCCACTCACCGGGTTTAACCAATCCAGCAATATCGAACTTCGGACGACATTCGCCTTCGCAGCCCATGCCAAGCCATAAGGGAAGTGTTAAGTCATTATCCACTTTAATGCTCAATGACAAAGCAGCCTCTGTATCACTAAAAGCTCGAAAATCTCTTGGAAAATTACTGAGTAAGCCAACAGTGCCAAGCTCTGTACCATTGAATTTAACTAAACGCGCATCTTCTTGAACTACTCTATCCATAGTGCGGATAGTTAACGCACTATTGCTTGCAACACTACTGGATAAACCCTCTCGTTCAGTCGCTGTCGCAATGAACATTGACCATGGCGATTTAACAGCTCGTTCAAATAAAGCTAAATCTTCTAGTGTTTGAGTCGATGACAAATTGTCTTCAGATAACCCCTCTAAGCTAATATGCTCAGAGATATTTGATTGGTAACCTAAACCGTAGCCATAAGGCAATAAAGGTGAATACGCATTTAGAGCAAGATGATTGCCATCATCTAAAGGGCGATTTACTGTCGTTTGCTGAGGTGTGGCAGGCCAAGAGAAAGAGAGTTTACCCTTAAAATCGTACTGCACTTTCCCCTCGGCATTAGTAAATAATACATCCGCGACGCCATTACCTTCAGAACCTGGCAGCCATGCTGCAACAAATGCATCAGATTGATTAAATTCGGCATTTACCCACATAGGGCGACCGCTTATAAATACAGACACCACAGGAATACCCTGCGAGGCTAGCTTTTTAAGTAAGGCAAGGTCTCGTTTATCACCACGTTGATACTCTAAATTATCAATATCGCCATTTCCCTCGGCATAAGGCTCTTCCCCAAAGACCACTATTGCCACATCAGGTTTGTTAGCAACATCAAAATCACCATTGACGCTCAATGTGGCAATGCCACCAGCGTGATCAACTGTGGTTTTAATCCCAGCAAAGATTGAACTTGCGCCTGGAAAATCACTATTTTGATTATCAGTCCCTTGCCAGGTAATGGTCCAACCGCCTGATTGCTTACCAATATTATCCGCAGCATCACCGGCCACTAATACATTCAATTTAGGTGACAATGGCAATAGACTTTGGTTGTTTTTAAGTAACACTAACGACTCACGTACGGCTTGTCTTGCGACTTCACGATGGCTTTGTTGACCGATAAGTTCAGTCTTACCAGATAGAGGACGTTTAGCAGGACTGGGTTTATCAAATAATCCTGCACGAAACTTTACCCGTAAAATACGACTCACAGCGTCATCGATTCTTGATAATGCAATCTCACCACGCTTAACCTGCTCAATAGTATTCTGATATAAAGGCTTCCAAGCTGCTGTAGGCACCATAAATATATCTAAACCCGCATTAACCGCTTGTGCGCATGATTCATTAGTACAGCCATCAACTTGCCCATGACCATTCCAGTCACCGACAACAAAGCCATCAAACCCAAAGCGGCCTTTTAATACATCGGTAAGCAAATACTTATTCCCATGTATTTTTTCACCATTCCAGCTATTAAATGACGCCATAACAGATTGCGCGCCTGCAGATAACCCGCCAACATAACCTTGTGCGTGAATGGCATAAAGGTCCTGTTCGCTAGCAATGTTATTGCCTTGATCTACGCCCTTTTCAGTCCCGCCATCACCAAGAAAATGTTTTACCGTTGATAACACATGTTGATCAGTTAAAAAATCACGCCCTACGGCACCTTGCAAACCTTCAACGATTGCAAAAGAGTAGTCTCTTACAATGCGAGGGTCTTCAGAATAGCCTTCATAGGTTCGGCCCCAACGATCATCTCGCACCACAGCAACCGTTGGCGCAAATACCCAGTCAATACCAGTTACCATCACTTCTTTTGCTGTAATAGCGGCAATTTGTTCAATCAGTTTCGGATTGTCGGCAGCACCTAAACCAATGTTGTGAGGGAATAACGTCGCACCAATGACATTGTTATGACCATGAACCGCATCGGTCCCCCACATTGTGGGTATTGAACTGCCATCTAGCGAATCATCAATTGAAGCCTGATAAAAACGCTCAGCCAAGGCTATCCAATCTGCTGGAGTGGCATGTTTATCATTATTAGGATACGCACCACCGCCATTTAGGTATGAGCCAAAACCGTATTTACGCATATCTTCAACTGTAATATCACGTATTTCAGGTTGGATCATCTGTGCCACTTTTTGCTCTAATGTCATAGTGGCAAGTAATGTAGCAATTTTCTGTTCTAACTCAGGATTAACATTAATCGCCGGAGCCTGTTGCGGCCAAATGCTAATATCTTTAGCCGTTTTTACTGTGGCCTCTTGATTAACTTTCCCCGCCACTGAAGGCTGTGCGCCCGCGTGATCATCGAGCATGGCTTGGTGACTTTCTGTCTGTTGACCACATGCTGACAGCCCCAAAAATAATGCCGCTGAAACCACTGCAGCAACGCGGGTCGCAGTTAATGATTTCGAAAACAAATCACCTAAATCGGCATAGTTTGGCGTTAAGATTGTTCGCATTTTTATGCCCCTATTAAACTGATGTGCTTGGACGTTTAGCATCACAGCCAATCAATCCGTAGTAACAAATAAAACCATAACAAATTAGCGGCAATACAAAGGCCAATTGGATCCCTAATGAGTCAGCAAGCATGCCCTGTAATAATGGCACTACCGCACCACCAACAATTGCCAAACATAAAATACCTGACCCCTGACTGGTGTGCTGTTTAAGATCTTGCAGCGCTAAGCTAAAAATCGTCGGAAACATAATTGAGTTACATAATCCCACTAATAGCAATGCCCACATTGCAGTTGTACCCGCCGAAAACATCGCCGTTGCGACGAGTAGGCAAGCACATACTGCATTAAATGCCAGAACCTTACCGGCTTTAACTTTCTGCATTACAGCGGCGCCAATAAAGCGGCCCACCATAGCGCCACCAAAATAATAGGCGATATAATTTGCAGCTTGAGACTCGGTTAAGCCACCGATTTCGTCTTGGGTTAAAAAGTTAATTAAAAAACTCCCAATACCGACTTCTGCACCCACATAAACAAAAATACCAACTGCACCCAAGGTTAAATGCGGAAAACGCCATGCGCTGCCCGATATAGGTTGATGATCCGTTGAAGTGTCTTTTTTACCCAACAGAGGCAGCTTTAAGAATAAAAACAGGATAGCTAACATGAATAAAGCCGCAGCCAAAATCAAATATGGCACCTGAACCGTACTGGCCTGCTCAACTACCGATAGTGAACTAATCGCTTGATCTAACTCAGTGACAGAATCAGGATGCTCAATGGTTGATAAAATCAACCAGCTACCAAAAAAGGGCGCTACGGTTGTGCCTAGTGAATTAAAGGCTTGAGTCATAGTAAGACGAGAGGAAGCCGTTGCTGCAGGCCCTAATGCACTAACATAAGGATTAGCTGATACCTGTAATATAGTAATGCCCGAAGCTAATACAAAAAAGGCGAATAAAAACATATTGTAAGATGTAAAGCTGGCCGATGGATAAAACAATAAACAGCCAATACAGGCAATCACAAGTCCGGTGATAATCCCTTTTTGATAGCCTATCTTGCCAACTAAGTTCCCCGCAGGAATAGACACTATAAAATATGCGCCAAAGAAACAAAATTGCACCAACATAGCTTGGGTGTAATTCAACTCGAACATGTTTTTAAGATAAGGGATAAGAATATCATTCAAGCATGTTAAGAAACCCCACATAAAAAATAGCGAGGTCAATGCGATTAACGCAAAACGATAATTACCACCTTGATCAAAAGCACCTTGTGTCGCATCCACATCAATTGATGCATCAGTTGTTGGCCCTGCCATATGTTTCACCCATTTTATAGTTATATGTTTATTGCGAATTCTTACAGCAAGCAAGGCATCGCGCTTTAGCGTCTAAAACTTGTGTTGACCTTTTATCAATTAATCACTAGTCTCAATGTAAGCGCTTTCATTTTTAACATAACGATAACCGATGTCAACGATTTTTGATGGCAACTCAACAATTTTTAACGCGCTAACTGAACTGAAAAGATAAACAATAAAGTGATTTTGAACTGGGTTTTAAATACGTTAGCGTCAAATGAACGGACGATTACCTTGGGCACTTTAAACAAAATTAAGTGAATATAAATATGAAAATAACCTTACCACCCGAATCACCAATGCTAGCAAAAGACTTTACCTTTGGTGTTGCAACCGCATCATTCCAAATTGAGGGGGCTGTTGATACCCGTCTGCCTTGTATTTGGGATACCTTTTGTGCACAAGCAGGTACTATTCGTGATGGTTCTGATGGCAAGCAAGCATGTGAGCACGTTAAGTTATGGCAGCAAGACGTTGACCTTATCGAATCACTCAATGTAGATGCTTATCGATTTTCTATTTCATGGCCGAGGGTGATAAAACAGGACGGAAGCCTGAATCAGGAAGGTGTTGATTTTTACATTCATTTATTAGACAAACTCAATACGAAAGGCATTAAGCCTTATGTCACTTTATATCACTGGGATTTACCGCAACATATTGAAGATCAAGGTGGTTGGCTAAACCGTAAAACCGCATTTTTATTTCAAGACTATGTAGAGAAAATCGTTACCGCCTTGGGTAACAGAGTTTACTCGTACGCCACATTTAATGAGCCTTTCTGTAGTGCCTTTTTAGGTTATGAAATAGGTATTCACGCACCAGGCAAAGCCAAAGTTGCCTATGGGCGTCAAGCGGCCCATCATATATTGCTTGCCCATGGGTTAGGCATGCAAGTATTACAACAACTCAGCCCCAATACTGAAAACGGCATAGTGCTGAACTTTACCCCATGTTACCCACACACAGATAACCCCGCTGATATTACCGCTGCGAGAAAAGCAGATGAGTATATGAACCAATGGTATATCAAGCCTCTATTTGATAAATGTTATCCCGATATCATTCATGATTTAGCCCAAGCAGACCGTCCTATCATTGAGTCTGGCGACTTTGATATCATTGCACAAAAAATTGATTTTCTTGGGATTAACTTTTATACCAGAGCCGTATATGAAGCACACCCAAATACCCTTTACGCCCAAATTGATATGGTAAATGCCCCTAAAACCGACATTGGCTGGGAAATATACCCACAGGCTTTTACCGACTTATTAGTCTCTCTTAATCAGGCATATGACCTGCCGCCGATTTTTATTACCGAAAATGGCGCTGCTATGGCAGATAAGTTAACAGATGGCAAAGTTCTAGATACTGATCGCATCGACTATTATCAATCCCATTTGAACGCTGTTAATAATGCTATTTCTCAAGGGGTTAACGTAAAAGGTTATTTTGCATGGAGCTTAATGGATAACTTTGAGTGGGCTGAGGGTTACTTAAAACGTTTCGGGATTGTTTATGTTGATTATCAAACCCAACAACGTACCATAAAAGCCAGCGGTCTAGCTTACCGTGACTTAATCGGTTCTCGTTAACGGCTCACGATGGCATAGTCAAAAACTCAGAATAATAAGAGGCTAAAATGGTCAGCATAAAAGAAAAAATCGCCTACGGACTTGGCGACACAGCCAGTAATATTGTGTTTCAAACAGTGATGTTATTTCTCACTTTTTTCTACACCGACATTTTTGGCATTTCGCCAGCATTCGTCGGCACCATGTTTTTAGCCGTTAGGTTAATTGATGCGATAACCGATCCCTTGATGGGCGCTCTTGCCGATAGAACCAACACCCAATGGGGAAAATTTCGTCCTTATTTACTTTGGTTTGCTCTCCCCTTCGGCATTATCAGCGTATTAGCCTTTACCACTCCCGATTTAGGTGAAGATGGCAAAATGATATATGCATTTGTTACCTACACTGCCCTAATGATGGTTTATACCGCGATTAACATTCCATATTGTGCCTTGGGTGGGGTATTAACAGCCGATCCTAAAGAACGTGTTTCAATTCAATCGTATCGATTTGTGTTTGCTATGTTAGGGGGGCTTCTGGTTTCAGGTTTAACCTTGCCTTTGGTCGACTTTTTAGGTCAAGGTGATAAAGCTAAAGGCTACCAACTGACCATTGCAGCCATGAGTATTCTTGGGGTAGCGATGTTTTTAACCTGCTTTTGGGGAACCAAAGAGCGCTTACATCCACCTGTTGACCAACAATCTAGCTTCAAGCAAGACTTAGGATTTTTAGTACAAAATGATCAATGGCGCGTGCTTTCAATCGCGGCAGTGTGTTTACTGTCAGGTATGGTGTTAAGAACTAGCTTAGCGATTTATTATGTCAAATATTTTCTAAAAATGCCTGATTCTATTACCTTATTTATCACACTCGGTATGCTAGGGAATATTTTTGGTTGTATGCTGGCACAACCCTTAGCGAAAAGGGTTTGTAAGGTAAAAGCCTATATTAGCCTGCAACTCATCGCCGCGGCTTTATGTATTGCCAGTTACTTTGTCGCTGCAGATCAAACCGTTTTAGCCTTTGCCATGTTCATCCTTTGGGGATTCACCTTTAATATGGCTACACCACTATTGTGGGCAAAGATGGCAGATGCGGTTGACTATGGCCAATATAAAACTGGCGTACGCATTACCGGCATGATTTATTCATCAATTATTTTCTTTATTAAGCTGGGCGTTGCTGTTGGTGGTGCCGCCGCGGGTTGGTTGCTATCAGGTTATGGATATCAAGCAGACACCACGCAAACAGCTGAAGCGTTAAATGGTATTTTACTGTCATTTACCCTTTATCCTGCGGTAGGTTCGTTACTGGTTGCTATTGTCATGCGCTGGTACATTTTAGATTCAAACAAAGTAGATGAGATACATTTAGCCTTGAATCAACAAAATTAAATTAAACGCTATTTTAGTCAAAGATGATAAAAACTGAGGCTTAAAAACTGGCATAGCGAGTTAATAGACTTATGCCTATGCGTTTGTCAGGCTATGTCATCGAGGTATTTTATGACTAAGGTTCCTAATTAAAGATAATCCGTGCTAATCTGCTGCCGATTTTAACAAATAAAAGAATCAAGCAATTATGGCTACAATCTACGATGTTTCTGTGTTGGCTGGTGTATCGCTTGCGACCGTATCGCGGGTAATGAATAACAACACCAAAGTCAGCGACAAAACACGCCAAAAAGTATTAGATGCGATGGCCTCATTAGGTTATCGCCCAAATACGATTGCCCAATCGCTTGCTTCAAGCTGTTCAAATAGTGTCGGTGTTTTAGTCTCGCAATTAGATGGTCCTTTTTATGGCCCAATGATGACCGAAATTGAAACCGCACTGCGCAGCGCTAACAAGCATGTGATCATCGCTGCTGGCCATGCCGATGAAGCTCAAGAAAAAGACGGGGTTGATTTTTTAATGAGCCGAGGCTGCGATGCATTAATTTTAGATGTAGAAGCCGTATCTGATGAGTTTCTGATCCAATTGCATAAAGGCAACACCCCGATTGTATTGATAAACCGTTATATCGATTCCATGAAAGAGAATTGTATCTTTCTTGAGAACGAACGCGGTGGTTATATGGCAACCGATTATATTTTGTCCCTTGGCCATACAGATATTGCCTATATCTCTGGTCCTATGTACAAACGTGATGCAAGAGATCGTTTGCAAGGGCATCAAAGAGCGCTTTCTGAACACGGACTTATGTTTGATCCCGCTTTGTGGTTTGAAGGTAACTTCCGCGAATTTGGCGGTAGTGACGCCATGCATCACTTGCTTTCATTAAACAAAAAGTTTACCGCCGTTGTGTGCGCCAGTGATCAAATGGCATCTGGTGCAATTGCTGTGTGTTTAGAACAAGGCATTCGGGTTCCTGAAGATATTTCTTTTATCGGATATGATAATATCCCGTTTCCGCAGTACATATCGCCCAAACTCACCACAGTAAGCAACCCTATTAACGAAATGGGAAAAATGGCGGCGTTTTGGGTATTACAACATGTATATAAAAATCAAAAAGTCGATGTGAATTGCTCTTTTTCACCTGAACTGTTTGTCCGAGACTCAGCCAAGGGCATAACGTAACATCAGTTTAATCAAGCCTTGGTGAACAATGTCATCATGTTGCACAGCCAAACGACTCACCTCTTTCACTCTTTATAGATCATTTTATTTGCAATATAGCCTCTCCTTATCCGTTCCCCTCAAGTAGAGAAACTAAAGCCTTTGAAAACTTAAACACCTTCTGCAAGCAAACACCACCAAGAAAGCGCTTACATAATTAACAAAAACACATCATATATAAATATTCATATAATACAGCGCATTACTTACCTATCGCTGTTATACAAGCTTTATAGGTTAATAAAATGTTGTGGTTTTAGGTCATTTTAATTGACTCGGGTCACAAATTGCACTAGGTTTATGTAAGCGCTTACATAAACCAATCAAACACTGTGACGCTATTGGAAAATAATAAATCGGTTTACGTATTTTTTCGTAAACTATTAGAACAAATAGAATCTAGTCAATGGGGATTTCCTAGATGAAAACAAGAACATTTACCAAAACTAAGCTTGCGACAAGTTTATCGCTTGTACTCGGTTTAGGTTCAATGATACCTGCACATGCTGCTGAAGATGCTGGTGATGAAAATATTGAAGTGATTCAGGTTACGGGGATCCGTGGCAGTTTAGTCAAATCAATGGATGTCAAACGCGGTTCAAACGGTATCGTTGATGCAATCAATGCGGAAGATATTGGTAAGTTTCCCGATAGTAATTTAGCGGAATCTTTACAACGTATTTCAGGCGTGTCAATTGACCGTCAAAATGGTGAAGGTAGTAGAGTCACTGTACGTGGTTTCGGTCCAGACCGTAACTTAGTTATGTTGAATAATCGCCAAATGCCAACCACTACAGGTTCACGCTCATTTGACTTTGCTAACATCGCTTCTGAAGCAATCAGTGCCGTTGAAGTAGAAAAAACTAGCCAAGCAAAAAACTCAACGGGTGGTATTGGAGCAACAATTAACGTTCTGACCCAGCGCCCACTAAATTCTCCAGGTCAAAAAGCCTCTTTTGGGGTTAAAGCCGTTGATGATACCTCTACAGACAATGGTTCTATCACCCCTGAACTGTCTGCACTTTATTCAAACACTTTTGCAGATGATAAATTTGGTATCTCAATTTCTGCTAGTTATCAAGATCGTGAAAGTGGCAACCAGCAAGCACAAGTGGGTACTGGCTGGCGTAGTTTTCCTGGTAGCGTAGACCAAGATTGGAGCGGTTCACCTGGAGCTAACCCTGAGTGGGGCGGTGTACCAAAGGATGCCAATCAAATTAACCGTCCTGGCGATAGTGATGTCTATTCTGTTCCGCAAACAACCGTTTATCGTTTTGAAGAACAGCAACGTAGTCGTACAAACGGCCAATTAGTTCTTCAATATCAACCTGTAGACTCTGTTCGCGCAACACTTGACTATAACTACATGCAAAACGATATTGACACACAATTTCATGATGTTTCAGCATGGTTTAACTTCGTACCGACTCAAGAAAGTACTTGGTCTGATGGCCCTGTATCTTCACCTTTAGTTTATTCTGAAACTTATCCTGGTGGTGGCGCAGACTTATCTATGGCGGCTGGTGATTCGGGTACGCGCGATAAGGGTGGCTCTTTAGGTTTCAATATTGAATGGGACGCCACAGATAAGTTGTCATTGGAATTGGATTACCATGACTCATATGCTGAACGTACCCCTAACAGTCCAAATGGAAGTAGCAGCTTGTTAAGTACAGCTGCATTCATTCGAACCAGTGCCGCCACTGACTTTACTGGTGAAGTTCCAGTATTAGCGGTTGGTAACGGTAACAATGTTCGCCCAGAAGACATGAGAGTTACCGGCTCGGTATTTGGTAACGCATTAAACCGCTCTGAAATTGAACAATTACAAATTTCAGGCACTTATGATTTAGAAGAAGCTGGCAGCATCGATTTTGGTATTGCGGCTACTGATGTCAACAATCACTCTCAATCAGTTAACGTACAGCGTAACGACTGGGGTGGCGTTGGTGCAGCGGGAGATTTAGATGCTGCATGGTTCCCAGCTGACACAGTTATGGATAAGTTTGACGGTTCGAAAGGTGACTTTGGTAGCTATCAAGGCAGTGCATCAACAGATCCTTTAAACACCATTTTCCTATGGGACTTCGAGGCATTACGAGCTCGCGCAGCTGAATTGTATGCGTCAAGTGCCATTGGTGATTGTGGTAACGGCTTCTGTCCATCCACAGATTACGCTAGTGATACAGATAGATTCACACAAGAAGAATCTCAATCTGCATATCTACAATATAATTATGTAGGTGAAATGGCCGATATGCCATTTGATCTTCATTTTGGTGTTCGTTATGAGAAAACTGATGTTGAATCAACGTCAGCAGTCTCTGGTTATGACAGCGCAACTTGGATTGCAGAAACGGAAATTGCTGTTAACCCATCTGGCGAACGGGTTTTCCTTACTCAAACAGGTGATTATGATTATTTCCTACCGAGTGCCAATTTTAATATTGAAGTTGTAGAAGACGTATATGTTCGTGCGGCATACAGTGAAACCATTGGTCGTCCTGATTACACCTCTATTCAAGGTGGCACAGTCATCGGTACATTGGCTAACCGTGGTGGTGGCAGCGGTACCAGCGGTAACCCTGGTTTGTTACCTTTAGAGTCTACAAACTACGATTTATCTGCCGAATGGTATTTCGATCAAGGCAGCTATGTTTCTATGGGCTATTTCCGTAAAGATGTGACTAACTTTATCGATAATGGTGTTGTTGAATCAAACATTTATAACATCCCAGATCCATCACACAGTGCTTATGTAAATGAAGCCATTGCAGCTGGTCAAACAACGGCTACAGCTCAACGTCAGTGGATTTATGATAAGTACGGTGCTACGGATCCAAACGTTACTATTAATCCAGCTAACGGCAACATCGAAATTACCGGTAACCCAGGTGATGATGATTTAATTTTCTTGATTAACCAACCGACTAACGATAGCAAGAGTTCAGTGATTGATGGTTGGGAGTTTGCAGTACAGCATTTCTTCGGTGAAACCGGTTTTGGTATGCAAGCTAACTACACCTTAGTGAATGCAGGTGACAGTTACAACAATGCTAACTTAAACCGTCCTGGTGACTTACCTCAAAATGTAGAGGTTGGTATCAGCGATACGGCTAACGTTGTTGCTATGTATGAAAATTATGGCGTATCTGCTCGATTAGCTTGGAACTGGCGTGATGAGTTTTTAAATGCAACGGGTAACGGTACTGGTGCAAACCCTCAGTACACCGAAGCCTATTCACAAGTTGACTTTAGTATTGGTTATGACATCCCTCAAGTCGAAGGCCTTACGGTATTTTTTGAAGGGTTAAACATAACTAACGAAAGTACTCGCGTACATGGTCGAGCGTATGAGCAAGTCCTAAACTACACCCAGACAGGTGCGCGTTATGGATTAGGAGCACGTTACACCTTTTAAAAAAAGCTCATTCAATTCTGTCTAATTGAATGAGCTGCTTTCCCTTTAGGTCGTTTGAGGTGGCCACAACCACCTCTTTTTTTACATGGATAATAAAACTCGGCGATATGGATATTGCCCATTTTTTTAAATTCAAAACAATCAAATTAACACTTGAAAGTGCTTACATTTTAATGAATTCTAAACTAACCCATGTTTTATCGTGCTTAGTGAGTACATTAACCTGTGAGTATTACAGCACCAAAACAAAATAACAAAGCAGTAACGGTAGGCAGACTTCATGCAAAAAGCAGTAACCAAAATAGTCATCGTCGGTGGCGGCACCGCAGGTTGGATTACTGCAGGATTAATTGCCGCCGAGCACAATGCCGACCATGGTCGCCTATCTCCCTCGCCTAAATTAGATATCACCTTAATCGAATCTCCCGATGTGCCGACTATTGGTGTTGGCGAAGGAACCTGGCCATCAATGCGCTCGACGCTGCAAAAAATAGGTATAGATGAAACCACGTTTCTATTGCAATGTGATGCTAGCTTCAAACAAGGCTCACGCTTTATAGATTGGCAAGTGGCAGCAAACAACATGCCTAATGGCCAGCACAGTTATCTTCATCCTTTTAGCTTACCAATAGGTGAACCACAGTTTGCGATCGCCCCTTTTTGGCTACCGCATAAAGCACAGGTCAGTTTTGTAGATGCCGTTTGCCAGCAAAATCAAATCAGTCAACTAGCGCTGGCACCGAAACAAATCTCTACCCCCCAATACAGTTTTATCAACAACTATGGCTATCACTTAAACGCCGGGAAGTTCAGTCAATTGTTACAACAGCATTGCACTGACAATTTAGCGGTAAAGCATATTCTCGACCACGTCACTGATATCGTTCTTGTAGATGAAACAACACAAACAGATGTACCAAAGGGTGATATTAGCCATGTGTTAACCCAACAACACGGGCAAATCCATGCCGATTTATTTATTGATTGCTCCGGCGTTAAGTCTTTGCTGCTGGGTGAAAAATTAGCCGTACCCTTTATTAGCCAAAAACATGTTCTGTTTAACGATTCTGCGCTTGCCATTCAGGTACCCTACTCCGACGATAATAGCCCTATCGCTTCATGCACACATTCGACGGCACAAACTCATGGTTGGATTTGGGATATTGGCTTACCTACCCGTCGTGGTATTGGCCATGTTTATTCATCATCACACACAAATGATGAGCAAGCTTTGCAGCAACTTATGGCCTATCTTAAACCGGACTTAGGCATAAAAGCAGCAGACATTTCGCCGCGAAAATTGAATATTGCCCCGGGACATCATCAGGTTTGTTGGAAAAATAATTGTGTTGCTATAGGCATGGCAGCAGGTTTTATTGAACCACTTGAGGCCTCAGCTCTCGCACTTGTGGAATGGACTGCAAAAGCAGTTGCCTCTCAATTACCGCCTACACGTGACACTATGGACACCATTGCCAAACGCGTTAATCAGCAATTTCAACAACACTGGCAGCAAATTATTGAATTCTTAAAGCTACACTATGTGATCAGCAAAAGAAGCGATAGTGACTATTGGCACGACCATAGGGCTGCTAATTCAATACCTGATTCACTGTTAGAACAATTGGCGCTATGGCGACACCAAGCACCTAGCCAGCATGATTTTATCTACCGTGAAATGCTGTTTCCGGCGGCAAGTTATCAATTTGTGCTTTACGGCATGCAATTTGATACCCAGCCTCAGGTGCAACTTAAACCATCAATGAAGCAGCAAGCACAACAATTATTTACCGAAAACAACCAAAGAGCCTCGCGTTTAAGCCAACTGCTACCGACAAACCGAGCGCTATTAGAAAAATTAAAATTAAACAGTTTTTCAAAAATTTAATATTCAGGGCTTTAACTCATCCAAACAATAACTTAAGCCTCAAATAACAATAAACATAAACAGGATAACAACATGACCCAACATGTATTACTGAACAGTGTGGAACACAAAGACCTAAAGGTGATCACTGACCGCTCAGCAAAATATGGTGATAATCTATGGTATACGGTCACATTCCCACTTGAATTTCGTAGTGTACAGGCTCACTACCCGATCTTTTTTCACAAAGATACAGCAACGGGTCAGTTTTATGCTGTCGCATTATTCGGTTTTAAAAATGAAGATAACCTGTTTTTAACTGATAAAGGTTGGGATGCCTCCTATGTTCCTCTGACATTACGTCGCCAACCGTTTCTTATCGGTAAGCAAATGGTGCGTGAAGATGGAATTGAACAAGAACAGCATGTCATCCATATCGATTTAGATCACCCTAGAGTTAATAAAAATCATGGAGAAGCGGTGTTTCATGCCTTCGGAGGCAATACCGATTACTTAGATGAAGTGGGTGATATGCTGGCAGCTATCCATCAAGGCTTAAATGACAGCCAAGCATTTATTGATGTATTGCTTGAGCATGAATTATTGGAATCATTTACCCTAGATATTGAATTAGACAACGGTGAGAAACATCAAATGATAGGCTTTTACACCATCAATGAAGAAAAACTCAATATGCTTGATGGCACAGTGCTGACAAAACTTCATCAACAAGGCTATTTACAAGCCATATACATGTCAATGGCGTCGCAATCTAACGTGCGCGATTTACTTGATCGCAAAAATGCACAGCACAAAAAACGATAAGCATCATGGATAATCCGTTGCAGAACAACACGACGTCACGCGCTGAACCAGCGGTGCAAAATTATGTACCTGAGTATTATGATTGCTCGCTTGATGAACTTTATCAACGAATAGAAAGTGCCGAAACCCCCATGATTTTCAAAGGTCTTTGTCGTCACTTCCCACTGGTACAAGCGGGACTTGAGTCAAACCAAACTGCAATGGATTATTTGTTACAACACTATAGCGGACAACCTGTCACTGCCTATTATCTACCTCCAGAACAGCAAGGCCGAGTATTTTATAACGAGCAAGTTGACGGTTTTAATTATCAAGCTGGCAGGCTAGATTTAGCGCAAATATTTGAGCGCTTACAAACGGAGTCACAGCAACAAGCCCCAGCGAGTGTGTATATGGGGTCAACGAATATACAGCAATACTTCCCTAGCCTGTTTGCCGAGAATTGCTTGCAGTTTTCACAAGTTAACCCAATGGCAAACATTTGGTTAGGCAACCAAACTCGCGTGGCTGCACACTTTGATTTTCCGCACAATTTGGCCTGTAACATGGTCGGCAAGCGCACATTTACCTTATTTCCACCAGAACAAATTGCCAATTTATATATTGGCCCGATGGAATTTGCGCCCGGCGGACAAGAAATCAGCATGGTTAACTTTGACCGCCCCGATTATGACCGATTTCCTAAATTTAAAGCTGCGTTAGCAGCCTCTTTTACCGCAGCACTCGAGCCCGGTGACGTGTTATTTATCCCAAGTATGTGGTGGCACCATGTAAGAGGCGTTGAAGATTTTAATGTGCTCATTACTCATTGGTGGCGTGATACGCCAGCATTTTTGGGGCGCCCCAATAATGCACTTCTCCACAGTATGCTGAGCCTTCGATCATTACCTAAGGCGCAGCGAAAAGCTTGGAAAGCATTATTTGACCACTATATTTTTGAGCATGATGATGTTGATGAAAGCCATATTCCTGATAATGCCAGAGGTATGCTCACAAAACCGATTGATGAATTAAACGCGCGAAAATTAAGAGCTGATTTAACCAATAAATTAAAGCGCTAAACAAATAAGAATAAACATCCCCAAGAGGTAACCCGAATGAAGTCAGCAATAAAAAAAGTGGTCATCGCCGGTGGCGGTACAGCTGGTTGGATGGCAGCTGCAGCGTTAACAAAATTAATGGGTAAGCACATCGAAGTGGTATTGGTCGAATCGGATGATATCGGCACAGTGGGTGTAGGTGAAGCCACCATTCCGACGTTACATATTTTCCATCGTCTATTAGGCTTAAAAGAGCAGGATGTAATGGCGGCTACCAATGCTACCTTTAAGCTGGGGATTAATTTTGAAAACTGGCATGACGTAGGTAAAGATTACCTGCATTCATTTGGTTTTTTAGGCAAAGACTGTTGGGCTTGTGGCTTTCAACACTTCTGGCTTAAAGGTAAGCAACAGGGGCTTGTCAGTGAAATAGGCGATTACTGCACCGAACATTTAGCTGCTCGTCAGGGCCGATTTGCCATATTACCTAATCAAGATTACAACCACGCGTATCATATGGATGCCAGTCTCTATGCAAAATTCTTGCGTAAAATGGCTGAGGCTAATGGCCTGATTCGTATCGAAGGTAAAATTACCGATGTACAACTGCATAGCAGTAATGGCTATATTAAAGCGCTTGAGCTTGAAAATGGTGAGTTAATCGAAGGTGATTTATTCATTGATTGCACCGGATTTCGAGCCTTGCTCATAGAACAAACCTTAAATACAGGTTTTGATGATTGGAGCCATTACTTACCATGCGATAGTGCGATTGCCGTACAGACAAAATCGGTCAATACTCCACTTGCTTATACCCGCTCAATTGCCCGTGAATCGGGATGGCAGTGGCGAATTCCATTGCAAAACCGAACAGGTAACGGCTTTGTATTTTGCAGTAAATATATGACTGATGAGCAAGCCATCGACACCTTAATGGCTAATATTGAAGGCGAACCACTTAATAAACCCAGAGTAATTAAATTTAAAACTGGTTCACGCCGTCAACACTGGAATAAAAACTGTGTTGCTGTTGGTCTATCATCAGGCTTTTTAGAACCGCTAGAATCCACCAGCATTCATCTTATTCAACGCAGCATTGTGCGCTTAATGCAGCAGTTCCCTTCTCAGGGAATTGATCAAACGGATATCAACGAATTTAACCAACAAATCAAGTTAGAAATGGATAATATTCGCGATTTCATTATTTTACATTACAAAGTTACCGACCGCGAAGACAGCCGTTTTTGGCGTTACTGTAAAAACATGCCGATCCCCTCATCGCTACAACACCGCATT
Source organism: Shewanella aestuarii (assembly GCF_014647215.1). Lineage (GTDB taxonomy): Bacteria > Pseudomonadota > Gammaproteobacteria > Enterobacterales > Shewanellaceae > Shewanella > Shewanella aestuarii. Next base: position 156,095 of record NZ_BMOT01000001.1, on the reverse strand, counting down.
GATATGTTTAGCCAATCGGGTAAGGTGTATAAATACGGCAATGAATTATTTGGTGAAAGCTCATGGATCCAAGTCATGATGGGGCAAGGGATTATGCCAAAAGAGTATCATCCTATCGTTGATATGATGGAAAAAGACGAGTTAGCAAGCTTTTTAAATAACATCAAATCGACAGCAAAACGCAAAGTGGAGACCTTGCCGCCACATTTCGATTTTATCAATCACTATTGTAAATCAAACATAGTGTAATAAAGTTGAATAAAGCGTACTAATGTTACCTATAACTAACAAGGATAGAGACCATGTCGTCTAACACGACTCACTCGAATCATGTTAATCATCAGCAAAACGCCGCTGACAATATCATCAATGTCAGTGGCTTCAAGCCACAGATTTGCTATATCGGTCAAGAGCAAACGCCAGTGATTATTATCGACAACTTTGCTGATGATTTATCCACGTTACTGAGTATTGCTCGTCAACATGCCCCATTTACAAAAGATGATGGCTCCTACTATCCTGGCGTACGATCCCCGCTACCTCAGCGCTACGCCATTGAAGTAATAAATCAGGTGTTTCAGTTAATTTATGATGTCTATAGCGTGCCACATCACTTGCGGATCAAACCACAAATATTGTCATTTTCGTTAATCAGCCAAACACCAGATAGCTTAATGCCGCTGCAGCGATTGCCGCATTTTGACACACCAGAGCCTTACTACTTTGCCATATTGCACTACCTTAATGATGCGCCCCATGGCAATACCGCCTTCTTTAGGCACAAAAATACCGGTTTTGAACGTGTTGATGAAGCCAGAATGGATCATTATTTTAAATCAGCAAAAGCATTTTTAACTGATCACGCGAAAGACACACCTGAATATTTTGTAAAAAGTGATCGGCATTACGACATTTATCATCAAATTGAATACCAAGCTAATCGCTTAGTGATATACCCAGGCAACCTGCTGCATTCAACGTTAGTTAATTTAAGCACTGACATTGATGATAACCCTCATACTGGTCGTCTCACAGCCAACATCTTCATTAATTTCAAATAACAAAGGGAACAGGTTATGGTTAAGCCTTGGTGTATTATATCGCGTAACAACAAAAAGAAAGCGCTTACAATTTTAGTGGCTAGCATTTTATGCGCAGGTATACCCATTACCGCATCGGCGAGCCACCCTAGTATTACCCCGCAAACCATACACAGCTTAACCGTGTTGTCTGACAGTGAAAAAATTCGCATTGGTGATCGCATAGCTAATGTGGAAGATGAAATTAACCGCTTATTACCTTTACTGACATTGGCAGAAAAAGTCTCGCTGATCCATGCCGCAGGAAAGTTCCATATTCCCGCCATCGAACGTTTAGGCATTCATGAAATGTGGATGTCTGATGGCCCACATGGCGTACGCTATGAGATAGATCGTAACTCATGGGCTCCGGCTGGCTGGACCAATGACTACTCCACTTACCTCCCCCCACTTACTGCTGTTGCAGCCAGTTGGGATGAAAACATGGCAAGCCTGCATGGTAATGTATTAGGTGCAGAAGCTCGTCACCGTAATAAAGATTTAATTTTGGGGCCTGGGGTGAACCTTGCTCGCCTACCATTATATGGTCGCAATTTTGAATATATGGGTGAAGACCCATTTCTCGCTGCAAGGCTTGTTGTTCCTGCGGTAAAAGCAATTCAAGCCAATGATGTCGGTGCAACCGTCAAACATTTTGCACTAAATACCCAAGAGCTTAATCGTACAGGTGTTAATGCTAACCCCGATGAACGCACCTTGCGAGAGGTGTATTTGCCGGCATTTGAAGCCGCAGTAAAGCAAGCGAATGTGCATGCAATTATGGGCGCATATAATGAATTTAGAGGCACAAACGCAAATCAGAGTAAGCACTTAGTCAAAACCATATTGAAAGGTGAATGGGGTTATCAAGGTGTACTATTAACTGACTGGAATGTTGACATTAATACCTATGATGCAGCCATGAATGGCCTTGATATTGAAATGGGCACTGATGTGGCAAGCTTTGATGAATACTTTATGGCAAAACCGCTATTAGCCATGATTAATGACGGTAAAATACCTGTATCCGTTTTAGATGACAAAGTCGCCCGAATTTTAAGAGTGCAATTAAGTATAGGTATGATGGATAAACAACGTTTATCTGGCGAGCGTAATACCGATAGCCACCGCCAAGATGCACGAACCATTGCAACCAATGGTGTGGTGTTACTTAAAAATGATAATCAGATTTTGCCATTGCAAGCCTCAAAAGTTCACAACCTCTTAGTACTCGGTCCCAATGCTGATAAACGCCATGGCTTTGGTGGTGGGTCGTCTGAAGTAAAAGCATTATATGAAATGACCCCCCTTGATGGCTTAAAAGCTAAACTGGGTGACAAGGTCAACATCACCTTAATGCGTCCTGCTGGCAGCCAGTTTATGCCTATTCCGAATGACTACCTTACAACGCGCCACTGGACAGGCACGCCATCGTGGCAAATAAATTATTATCAAGATGCTGCAATGTCCCAGCTAGCAAGTGAATCCTGGATAGCTGACCCGCAATTTGATGCCAAAGGACAAAATCAGTCGGTTGAGATTAAAGCTAATATCAAACCTATGGCCACTGGGAACCACAGTTTCAACATCAAAGCCGATGGTCAAGTGGCGCTATTTATTAACGACAAACCGTTAATTACTCCATCAAAGGCGCAATCAAACAAGATCATGTCTACATCCATGTCATTAGTGGCTGGAGAAAACTATGCGGTTAGTCTGCGCTATTATGGCGATAAACAGGCAACATTAGGCTGGGAAACGCCTAATAGTTTATACAACAGTGAAAGTGAATATCTTGCAGCAGCGAAAAAAGCCGATGCGGTGATTTACTTTGGAGGCCTGAGTCATGCTGATGATAGAGAATCTATCGATAGACCCAATATGGTATTACCCGGCCAGCAAGATGAGGTCATATCCAAATTGCTAAGTGCAAACCCAAATACCATAGTGATGATGATTGGCGGCTCCGCGGTAGAAATGCCTTGGGCAAACAAAGCTAAGGCATTACTTTGGGGCTGGTACGGCGGGATGGAGGCTGGCAATGCTTATGCAGATATTTTGTTTGGTGACGCCAACCCAAGCGGAAAAATGCCAATCACTTTGCCTAAAAAGTTGACCGACACAGCGCCAATAGCACTAAACGATTACAACGCTGAAACCTCGCTATATAGCGAAGGCGTGTTCATAGGTTATCGCTGGTTCGAACAGCAGCATATTGCCCCAGAGTTCCCATTTGGTCACGGCTTGTCATACAGCCAATTTAATTACGCTGATATGAGAATTTCTAGCGCCAGTATGAGTGGCGACACACCATTAACTGTGTCAGTAAACATCACAAATACGAGCCATGTAGATGGCGCTGAAGTGGTGCAGTTGTATTTACGAGATGTCGATTCGAGTGTGCCTCGCCCCATAAAAGAACTAAAAGGCTTTAACAAGGTTTGGCTTAAAGCGGGCGAAACCCAAACGGCCCAGTTTATCTTAACTCAACGAGACTTATCCTTTTGGGATGTCAAAAGCAATAATTGGTTAGCTGAGTCTGGAGAATTTGAAATTATGCTAGGAGCTTCAGTTGCTGACATAAAGCTCAGCACCAAATTTAATTACTTAACTTCATCTCGTAACCCGGACTAAATTAAAAAGCCGGCTGATTAGCCGGCTTTTTATTGTATTCGATGAGTGACAGTTACACGCTAATTAAATCCGTTTTGCTCTGCATCAGCAATCATAACTCTCAACTTACCAGTTTTAGTTAACATCTTAATTGTATTATCAATAATAGGTGCAAGTTCTTTGCTATTAGGATGAATATATACATATACGGGTTGCGATTTTATTGATGCTTTTTGCACCATCAAATTATCGGCATTCATTTTTTTAATGGTTGCCATGCCATCAATATAACTTGCTATAACAACATCGACTCTTTTCTTTATCAGCAATTCCATCATCTTTTCCGTGGTAGATGAATAAAACACTTTTTTAGGGTCAAGGCCTAAATTTTGGGTATGCTTAACCCCGGTTAATACCCCAACATTGAGCTCAGTAATGTCAGCGGTATCGGCTAACTTCAATAGGGAGTCTTTTCGGGTAAAAAATGCCGTTTTAACAGCATAATAAGAAGTAGGTACTCGAATAAAGTCAGGGTTATCTTCACCATAACGCCATACTCGCATGATTTCACCGTTAACCTGCCCCTCACGCATACTTCGCTCTGCTCTAGGAGCCGGTAACATTTCAATGTCACATTGCAATTTTTGGGTAAAACATATCTCTTCTAATATCACTCTACCAATATTTTGAATGGATGAGTCTGCAACACCGACAAAATGAGTCGAATAGTCATCACTAAACACTTGCGGAGTAAATCCAACAATGCCAATACAAATCAATGCATTAAGCTTAGTTTTATAATTTCTATACGATTGATTTAGTTTGGCTAATGCGGCCAATGTACCCTTCATTGGGAGATCTCTTTATGTTTGGTGACGTCATTAGCTTTAGCTGTTGAAATGCCCGCAGTCAAATTAAACCGCATCGCATCTTCAAAAGACCAGTCAACACTGATAAGTTCATCACGTTTTACTAAAGTAGTTATGCCAGCAACCTGGTAGCTTAGTTGAAATAATACCGGAACCCAATCCCCTTCCGGCAGTGCATCGGTTAACGGCTGTGGTGTATTATCGCTCATAATGAAACCAACAACATACCCGCCACTTGCTTGTTTAACAAGCACTGTTTTTTGTGTTTTAGGTTTGCCATCGCGATTCATTAACCCTGCTATGTCACGAATACTGCCATAAACAGATTTAAACAATGGAAACTTCATCAGTTGCCGCTCTAACCAACCATAAACCCACACGATTGGGCTGACCGAAAATAACAAACCAGCAATAAACACAATCACAGCAACAAGTAAAAAACCCGCCCCCACAAACATAAAGGGTGTGCCCAGTGCATTAAGTAGCAATTGCCCTAAGCCATCAAGTGAAATAAACAGTGACCAAAATAACCAAATAGATAACACCATAGGTAATAAATTGGTTAAGCCTCGTGCTAGGGTATTTTTCATAAAATGTAAGTTTTTTGCTTGAAGTTAAATAACCCCAACATTAGAACAAATAAAAACGCCTTAAGCGATAACTTAAGGCGTTTTAAACTCGAATTCATACAGATATTATAAAAAACTATCTCACGGGCGTTGAATTACTGATGTAAATCTTTTTCCATATCTTCGTATGAAGTATGACGAACATCTTTACCTTTTACATAGTAAATAATGTATTCGCAGATATTTTTACATCGGTCGCCAACACGCTCAACTGCGCGTGCTGCCCATAACACATCAAGTACCCCAGGAATGGAGCGTGGGTCTTCCATCATATAAGTCATTAATTGACGAATTATGCCTTCATATTCTTTATCTAACTTGGCATCTTCTTTGTGCAACTCAAATGCTTGTTCAGCGTCCATACGGGCTAACGCATCTAAGGTTGCATGCAATGTACGTGTGGCATGTCGCCCCATACTTTCTATACTCACTAATAGCGGCTCTTGGCTTTTAGCACGTTTATCAACTGCAGCTTTGGCAATACGCACACAAGCATCACCAATACGTTCCAGATCGGTAATGGTTTTTGAAATTGCCAAAATTAACCGCAAGTCACTAGCAGCAGGTTGACGCTTAGCTATGATACGTGTGCATTCTTCGTCAATTGCCACTTCCATACCATTAACTTTATGATCGCCATCTATGACGGTTCTGGCTAATTCGGCATCTAAACCGGCTAATGCATCAAGCGCTTGCTCTAATTGACGTTCAACTAATCCGCCCATTGCCAATACGCGGTTACGAATATCATCAAGTTCAGCGTTAAATTGACCTGAGATATGTTTGTTTAAATTCATTTTTTCCATGTTATCAACCTTAAGCTAAAAATTCTGAGTCCAGTTTATGACGTGATCTACAGTGAAGATCTATTCGAAAATTAACCATAACGCCCAGTAATATAATCTTCAGTTTTACGCTTTTTGGGCGTAGTAAATATGGTATTGGTATCACCATATTCAACCAACTCACCCATATACATAAAGGCTGTTTGATCTGATACGCGTGCCGCTTGTTGCATGTTATGTGTCACAATCACCACGGTATATTTTTCTTTCAGCTCAGTGATTAACTCTTCAATTGTTAACGTTGAAATAGGGTCAAGCGCTGAGGTGGGTTCATCCAGTAATAACACTTCAGGTTCAATGGCTATAGCTCTGGCGATAACCAAACGCTGTTGCTGACCGCCTGATAACCCAAAGGCATTATCGTGTAATCGGTCTTTTACTTCATCCCAAATTGCCGCGCCACGTAATGAACGCTCAGCCGCTTCATCAAGTTCACGACGATTATTTAACCCTTGTAAACGCAAGCCATATACTACGTTTTCATAAATTGATTTTGGAAACGGATTCGGACGCTGGAACACCATACCTACGTTACGTCTTAATGCGGCGACATCCACTTTCTTATCATAAATATTTTGACCATGAAGTAATATTTCACCGTCAATTTTGCAAGTATCAACTAAGTCATTCATACGGTTGATGCAGCGTAATAGTGTTGATTTACCACAACCACTTGGACCAATAAATGCGGTTACCTGCTTTTTAGGGATCTTCATCGACACATCAAATAACGCCTGTTTATCACCGTAACGTAAATCAAGGTTACGAATTTCTAAAGCAGTATCCTGTGCAGGTAAGTTAGCTAAATCTACAGTTTCTGTTTGCATGTTTGAACGTTGAATCGAAATCATTTTTTCTTTCCTCAGGATATCGCTATTAGTGTTCTAGCGAACGGAATTTTTCACGTAAATGGTTACGCACGCTAATTGCCGTTAAGTTTAACGCTACAATTACCGAGACTAATAAAAATGAGGTTGCGTAAACCAAAGGACGCGCAGCCTCAACGTTAGGGCTTTGGAAGCCAACGTCATAAATATGAAAACCTAGATGCATGAACTTTCTTTCTAAATGCACAAATGGAAAGTTCATATCTATTGGTAAGGTTGGTGCAAGCTTAACCACACCAACCAGCATTAATGGTGCAACCTCACCTGCAGCACGAGCAACAGCAAGAATTAACCCCGTCATAATCGCAGGACTTGCCATTGGGATCACAATGCGCCATAAGGTTTCAGCTTTGGTTGCGCCAAGCGCAAGACTGCCTTGACGAACCGCACTAGGAATACGACTTAAGCCCTCTTCCGTTGATACAATGACCACTGGCAAAGTTAAAATGGCCAATGTCAGCGCCGACCAAATTACCCCTGGAGAGCCAAATGTTGGCGCTGGTAATGCTTCAGGGTAAAATAATTGGTCAAGGGAGCCACCAAGCATATAGACGAAAAAGCCTAAACCAAATACACCATAAACAATCGACGGCACACCAGCTAAGTTAATCACCGCTATGCGGATCATCTTAGTAATAGGACCTTTTTTAGCATACTCGTGTAAATATATCGCCGCTACCACGCCAAATGGCGTCACAATCACCGCCATCAACATCACCATAAATACGGTACCAAAGATAGCTGGAAACACGCCACCCTCAGTATTGGCTTCACGTGGATCGTGGCTGACAAATCGACCTAAGCCAGTAAACCAGTGACCAATTTTGCCGATAAACGACATGTGATTAACGTAATTTACATCTAAAATACTGTCTAACTTCAAGGTCACTTCTTCGCCACGCATGTCACGAATAATCACCGAATCACGGGCAGCATCATCACGTAAAGCAAATAATGACTTCTCAAGTACCAAGTAATCTTGATTTAGCTTGGCAATGGCCGCTTCAATTTCGGCTTTACGTTCCGCCGTTAAGCTATTTTCTAATTCGTATTTGCGCTCTTTCAGGCGTAAACGTTCAATTTCATAGTTGATTGAACCAATATCGCTTTTTTGTAATGCTAAAGCGTCATCACTAATGTCCACGGCACGATTAATATGATCTATTAATGAGGTTTCCAGCGCTCCCCCTTCTAATGCTAAACGCTGGCCATCTTCAATCACCGCAATAGGATAACCATAAAAGTTGCCGTTTTTAGTGCGTTCAAACTTTGCTACGTCCGCTGGAGTGCTGCGACTAACGATATCCGTTGCAAGTATCCAACGAAAATCTAAGCCGACAAACTCACGGTTACCGGTTTTAACTAGGTAACGTGTCACAAACTCACCAGGATGCTGATTAAATTTATGGCCTGCTGAAATTAAGCGCTCTGTTGGCACTTCTTCACGGTCATAAATCTCACCAATAAGGGTGCTTTTATTTCCCTGTTGATCCTGTAACTCCCACTGATAAACATCAGCAGGCCAAAAGTAACTTAGACCACGCCATGCAATCAGTAACAGCAAACCCAAAACGGCAATCAAGCTGATACTAACCGCGCCACCAGTCATCCATATCCAGGGAGAACCTGATTTAAACCACTTACCCATTGCATAAACCTCTTAAGACGACTGCTGAAATTGTGTTGATAAATGTCATCATCATTCCTTAAAGTGAGCTATAGCGGTCACGTAAACGCTGACGGACAACTTCGGCAATCGTGTTGAACACGAAGGTGAAGATAAACAGTACAAATGCCGCGAGGAACAGCACACGATAATGTGACGAGCCGATAGCTGATTCAGGCATTTCAACAGCAATGTTCGCCGCCAGTGTTCTCATTCCCTCAAACACACTCCATTCCAAAATGGCCGTGTTACCTGTCGCCATCAGGACAATCATGGTCTCTCCCACCGCGCGGCCTAATCCCATCATAATGGCCGAGAAAATACCTGGGCTGGCAGTTAATAACACCACACGTGTTAAGGTTTGCCAATTCGTGGCACCGAGTGCCAAACTGCCGTTAGACAAATGACGTGGCACAGAGAAAATCGCATCTTCAGCAATGGAGAAAATCGTTGGGATAACCGCAAATCCCATCGCAATACCAACCACTAAAGCGTTACGTTGGTCGAACGTTATACCAAGATCATTGGTAATAAATTGACGCGTATTACCATCAAAAAACATCACTTCGATGGTTGGACTAATCGCAAATGACAACCAACCAACAAAAACAATTACCGGAATTAGCATGAGTTCCTGGTAAGTTTCAGGTAAACGTTGTTTCCATGATTGCGGTAATTTACTCCAGCTAAAGGCGCTGACAAGAATCGATGTCGGCAATAAAAACAGCAGTAATAAGATACCTGGCAAGTGATCTTCAATCAGGGGCGCTAACCATAAGCCGGCAAGGAAACCTAAAATAACCGTAGGCAAGGCTTCCATAATCTCAATGGTAGGTTTAACCACATTACGTACTTTAGGCGTCATAAAGTAAGCGGTGTAAATAGCACCTGCAATGGCTAACGGAACAGCAAAAAGCATCGCATAAAACGCCGCTTTCATGGTACCGAATGCTAATGGCATTAAGCTCAGCTTAGCTTCAAAATCATCTGAGCCAGAGGTTGATTGCCAAACGTATTGCGGTTCAGGGTAACCTTCGTACCATACCTTTTGCCACATTGCGCTCCAAGATACTTCAGGGTGGCTATTTTCAACCGAAAACAAGTGCAACTTTTGGTCAGCTTCAATAATTAACGCATTTGAACGTGGGCTAAATGACATGAGTCCAGGGTTGGCCAGATCAAATTTCTCGTCAAACAGGTTACGCTGACTAGTGGTATAAAGCAGAGTTAACTCGCCTTCTGGGCTTAATACCGCGAAACTTTTACGGTAAAACTCGATAGCCATAGTGCCTATAGGCGCTAAATTATCAAATTCACGGATTTGCTGGTACAAACGGCCATTATCACTGTTTACTTGAAAGTATTGGCTTACTACACCTGTGTCGTAACTCACCAGAATAGAGCTTGCGCCAGCCAGCAAATTAACTTGATTAACATTAGAACCGCCGCGAGTAACATCAATCACCTGCAGTAATTCAACCGCTTCTGCATCACGAATATCATAGACATATAGCTTATTTGCTGTAGGTAAAATCAATTGGCGATGATCGGGTGTCATTAACGGTGTTAATGATTTTGATGGCGCCTCTTCGATAACAGAATGATAAGCGGTCCATTCCACTTCTTCTGTCATCATGTTTTCTTCACCATCTTGGCGATTAATGTTCCAGACACCATTTTGGTCTTGAAACACAAAGCTCATGCGGCTATCAGAATAATCAAAAGCTAAGTGATACACTGCGCCATTGGGATTGATCATCAATGGCTCATCATTTAAATACTGCACTTTTGGTGTAATTAAACGTTGGTTATCAGGATAGGTCACATTGAAGTCGATTCCGACAACAACCACTTCACCGCTACTTAACCCTAAAGCGATACGTTGCTCATTAGGGCTAGATTTGGCACTACTAGTCACGGTAGAGCCCTGAGGAATTTTAATCGCATAGGAAGAAAGCAGCTGATTAGTCACTGAAGAGTAAAAGTCAATTTGGCCATTCTTTGCTGCGCGAAACAGCACTTCGTTTTGCTCATCACTCCCGACCATTAAGGTTGGAGAATCAGTATGCTGTAACTCAACTTTTGTAACCGGCTGAATATCAGCACCATCAAAAATAGGTTTAATAACATAAAGCAGATAGAAAAAAATCAACAATAACGCGACAAACACCATAGTGCCGCCAACCGTTACGCCAATTTGTGCTGCCTTATCCTTAAATGCCCTACGGGTTGCATAGCGATCTACGAGTAGATTTTTAGCCGCAGAACCAGGCTGACTTACCTGACTTTCCATTAAGAACCTCTATATTTAATCATTCACTAGCATTAGCGCTTTGATTGTGTAAATTACTGTGTTAACAATAAATAATTCATAACAACAAATCATTTATCATTAACCCAATGATAAGTGGCTGCGATTATATTACGTAAAGATGACAGTAGTGTTACAGCCATTGGTTTAATTTTTTGTAGGAGAAAACAATTATGATGCGATATTTAGTCACTCTGCAAGCCCCTGATAGAAAAGGTTTAGTTGAGCAAATTGCTAACGCTGTTAGTCGTCATAACGGCAATTGGTTAGATTCTGAAATGCGCCATATCGACGGTATCTTTGCGGCAATATTACAATTAGAGCTTCCGGTAGAGAAATGGGATGAATTGGTTGATTCCCTTGAGTGTATCGATGGGCTGTCGTTAACTTACTCACAAGCCAGTCAAGTGGCTCAACCGATTAAACATGTGAGTTACCAATTGGTCGCCTACGACCGTCCTGGATTAGTTTTACAGATTTCCAATAGCCTTAACGCTTTAGGAGTCAATATTGAGCAATTTAGTAGCCAATATGAAACCGCTGGCCATACCGGTGTCGCCTTGTTTAGAGCCAATATGCGCCTAGGTTTAACTGAACTCATCCAAGAAGAGCAAATTATCGAACAACTCTATAAAATGGGCGATGATGTGGTACTTGATAAAGTCAGTAAAGCAATCGCTTAAACAGTGAATGACCATAGACTTAAGTGAAAAACACGATTTACCCTCGTCAAAAAGCACTTAGTTGCGTAATCGGCGCTATTTTCGAGGGTTAACCTTTAACCATCAAACACATCAAACACATCAAACACATCAAACACATCAAACACATCAAACACATTATTCTATTAACCACAATAAATATAGTGTTTTACTCTATTCTACTGACGTTAACAGAGTAATAATCTAAATATGTCAGTTGTGGGTTTAAATTCGACGAAAACTGGTCTAATCACTATACAAAACAGATATTTATGATAATCTTCATTAAGCTAACTAAAAGGACTCTTAGTGTTGAGGATGACATGGATAAACACATCACCCTAGTGCTCATTACCGTAATCGCCATTGCGAGTTCATTATTGGGTAATTTTGCACAGGCCAATGATGTATTAACCGAGTTAAAAAACTACACGAATACTCATACAGCTGAACAAAGCATTGCTCACCTTAATCAATTCGATCTTGATAACAGTGATTTCTCCGCTGAAGAGAAAGCCAAATTTTATTTCCAATATGGGCAGTTGTTTGAACAAACCCGCCAACTCGATTTATCAATAGCTAGCTATGACAAAGGCATTTCCTATGTTGAAGCACTTCCAGTCACTGACATTCTGATCGACAGCTATCTAGAGCGCTCTTTTGCCAACTATCTAAAAACCAACGATCCTGCCGTATACTGTATCGACAGAGTCAAAGCGCTGAATTATGCAAGGCAGCACAGCAATTTAGAGCTGCTAACCAAAACCCTTACCCAAAATGCCTTTTGTTATGAAAACGCCAACAATTTTCATATTGGTATTGCGCTGCTCGATGAAGCATTAGAAATTGTCGATAAAAGTGAGCATTTAAACGCTAACCGCAAAGCCATGATTTATAATGCCACAGGCAGCTTATATCGTAATATTGGTATGCACCAACAGGGCTATGATCATTTTGAAAAAGCCTTTCAAACTTGGCAAACCATAGATGACAAACAAGACATGTTTAACATGTTGCATAATATGTTTAGCCAAAGTATTAAATTGGGCAATTGGGTACAAGCACAGGCAAATGTAGAACAACAATTTCAGCTTGCCGACAATGCACCACAATTGAAAGATTTGTACTTTTTTGCCAATTTGAATGCCGGTCGTTTAGGATTAAGAACCTACGATTTTCAGCAAGCTATTTTTCATTTAAGCAAAGCTATCGAGCTTAAACACACCACTCAAGAACATTACTTTGTTAGCAGCAGTTATTTATTTCTCGCATTAGCCTATATGCGTAACGGTCAAGCTGTACAAGCAGTCGAAATGGCGCATGTATTTAAGCAAAATGAATCGTTTAGAGTAGACAAAAGCGATATGATTTTAAAAGCCGATGCGATTATTGCCTTCGGTAATAAAGATTATTTAACCGCGACTAACCTGCTATTTAAACTGATCGATGACGAGCGCGAAAAAAATCAGGCCATGCTGAATAATGAAGTAATTAATTCAGCACTTAAGCATCAAAATAACGTGACCGAATTTGAAAAAGAATTATTAGTCAATAAGCTAGCGATCAATGAATTACAGTTAGCGGCCTTAAAAGATAAAGAACACATCAAAGATTTAACCCTCATGTTGATTGCCCTACTCACATCAACACTGGCTATTTTGCTAATATTTTCACTCAACACATATAAGAAACGCTCTCAAACGGATTATCTGACTAAAATTGCAAACAGAGGCTATACCTATATCAAAGGTGAGCAGTTAATCAAACGCTGTATTAAATTGAATAAACCAGCATCGGTGATTATTTTTGATATTGATAACTTTAAAGAGATCAATGATAAATATGGCCACCATATTGGCGATTTAGCAATAAAGTCACTGGCCAATAGAGCCAAAAGCAGCATCAAAAAACAAGATTTAGTCGGTCGTATTGGCGGTGAAGAATTCTTAATTGTGCTACCCAATACTAGTGAACAAGAAGCTGTGGCTATTTCGGAACGCCTCAGACACAGCATTGCCGAAAAAACCTTTAGCTTCGGTGACATAGAAATTAACTTTACCATTAGCTTGGGCGTATCAGAAATTGAGCCATCATCATCTGCACTGCAAGATCTTGTAATGCAAGCGGATAAGGCTTTATATCAAGCTAAGTTTTTCGGTAAAAATAAAGTCTATATAGCTAGACAATGTGCTTAACTCCATTAGGAACAAGTAAGCTACTCGGTTAAATCATCACCAGTAATTTCTTTAGCACTCCAATATCAGGGTGAATTGCTTCCTATTTGCGGGGTAAATTCTGTTAAACTAGGCCGCAAAGCTGATTATTGGAACGCGAATGTTAGGTACTCTGTCAAAACTTAAAACAACACTAAATAATGTCAATGAAGTGCAATATCAATTGCCTGTAGGTGATGCGCTTGTTGCCCTTAACCCATTAATAGGTAAATCGCTGACTTTAACCCACACGGGTAATATTTTTTGTTGTAATTGTGGGAAAAAAACTAAAAAAAGTTATTCCCAAGGCCACTGTTATGTGTGCATGCAAAAGCTTGCTAGCTGCGATATGTGCATAATGAAACCAGAAACCTGCCACTTTGATCAAGGCACCTGTCGCGAGCCACAGTGGGCACAAAATCACTGTTTTGTTCCCCATTATGTGTATTTATCGAATACTTCAGGGATCAAAGTCGGTATTACCCGCCATAGCCAAATACCAACACGTTGGATAGATCAAGGCGCCACCCAGGGGTTGCCCATATTCAAAGTCGCTACGCGAAAGTTATCTGGATTAATCGAAATTGAATTAGCGAAATTCATTAATGACAAAACGCATTGGCAAGCCATGCTTAAAGGTCATAACGATGATGTGGATTTAGTATCACAAGCAGCCACACTTATTCCTTTAATAGAACAAAAACTGCAACAGATTGCGGCGCAATATGATGATGTAGTGATCGAGCGTTTGGATTCTAATATTCAGGCTATTCAATATCCTATTGAACAATTCCCTGTCAAAGTGAAGTCTCATAATTTTGATAAAGTGGCGGAAGTCAGCGGCATTTTACAAGGCATTAAAGGCCAATATTTACTGTTTGATACTGGTGTGATTAATATACGTAAGTTTGGCTCATACGAAGTAGAAGTGAGTCACGACAGCATATAAATCTGCACTCAGCCAATGGATACACTGCCATAAAGGTTTGTCCTTTTATGGCAGCGATACCTATCAGTATAAAGAGGAAATGATAATACTGATTGGTTAATTCCAAAGACTATCTAGACGGAATAGTAGCCAACATCATGCTTGATAAATCATCAAAACGCGCCGCTCTTTTATCGACACTTTTATTGTGATCAGTAAATCCTTGCGCTAATACTCGCCAATATGGTGCTTTAACAGAAGGATTGAAAAACGCTATTAGCACAGAGCCTTTCTCGAGCTGTTTATCAACGCCGTGCGTAGACAAGCCTGGCACTAAGCCTGCTTTGGCTAATATCTCTGTGTCACTCATTTCAGACTCTAATGCCATGCCAAATCCAATCAGCATTTGCGGGGAATCGGTGTAAGCCACTTGTTGGTAGCCCTTTGCTGCCATCACTTTATTTACAGATTGGCGCAAATGGTCACGTAATGACTCTTCATCTAGCTTATCTTTAGTATGAACAGCAAACATGCTGTGATGCCAGGCATAGGTTTTAGACACTAAAGATACATCACCACTGGTCACCATGGTGATACGGTTTGCAAGGCTCGGTTCAAGATCATTGGTTGTACAGGCCGAAACAATAACAAGGCAGAGACTTAAGATGGCGAAATTTAGATTTTTTATCATCAATAACAATCCTTTGGGGTAATATTTATATCGTAATGAATATGTAATTCAAAAGCTAGTTGACCTTTGCTGGTGAGATGTTATGCAACATAAAAGCATTGAATAAAAGCGCGTAAATATTCCCTCGCAATCTAAATTAAACTCACGCAAAATCAGAAAACAACGTAGAAACAGCTTTCAAACACTAACTGACTTTAATCATAAGCTAACCGGTTAAATCCTAGATAACAACGTTTAATTCAATGCGTAAACTCATCACACATTTTATTAGATTGTCATTAAGTAACCCGCTAGAATGCCTGCCAAGATAATTGATCATTTGAGAAAGCTTACCACACCATGGAACTGATATTCGCAATCGCTTTATTTGCTTTTTCATCAGGGATCACTCCTGGCCCCAACAACATCATGTTAATGACCTCAGGGGTTAATTTTGGCATTAAGCAAAGCGTGCCGCACCTTTTAGGTATTAGCCTCGGCTTTCCCGCGATGATCCTTGCGGTAGGTTTAGGTATGAGCGCGGTATTCCAAGCCTACCCAGTGTTACATACTATTATCAAAATTCTTGGGATCGGTTACTTACTCTATCTATCTTGGTTGATTGCTAATAGCAGCAGTAAAATGGAAGGTAAAAAGGTCAGTAAGCCTTTTAGTTTCATTCAAGCGGCAGCATTTCAATGGGTTAACCCAAAGGGCTGGATTATGGCTGTGGGTGCAATTGCCACTTTTACCTCTGTTAATCAGGAGCTTACACCACAGGTTATTACCATTGCCAGTGTGTTTTTATGTGTCGCATTTCCCTGTGCAATTGTCTGGTTAAGCTTTGGGGTTGCCTTAAAGCGTATTTTAAAAAATGAGCGTCAGCAGCGAATATTTAACGTCAGCATGGCAATATTACTTGTTGCATCAATTATTCCAATGGTTATTCCAAATCACTAATTATTTAGGCTAATTTATGTCTGATTTACACCCTTGCATCGCTGAATCTGAAAACTGGGTCAAGCGGGTAATCATGAAATATAACATCTGTCCATTTGCACGACGGGAAGTTGAACGCGGTAGCATTCGATATCATGCCTGCGAAGAAACTAAAGTCAAAGCTGTGTTGCAGGCTTTTATGGGTGAATGCCAATACCTTGAAAATAACCCTGCAATCGAAACCACGCTATTTATTTTGCCGCGGGGGTTTGAAGGATTTTATTCATATCTTGATCTGGTCGACTCCGCTAACGATATTTTGCTTGAACAGGGTTTTGAGGGTGTTTTTCAAATCGCCAGCTTTCATCCCGATTATTGCTTTGAAGGTGAAGCGCAAGATAGCCCTAGCAATTACACTAATCGCTCCCCTTACCCAACACTGCATATTATTAGAGAGGCCAGTATGGAAAAAGCCTTGGCAGATTACGATGACCCAGAATCTATCCCTGAACGGAATATTGAATTTGCTGAGCGTAAAGGCAGTGAGTTTTTTATTAAGCTACTCAAAGAGTGTCAGTAATCAATTGGATAATAAAAATAAATTAATTAATTTTTAAAGAAAGTATATTGAGTATCTTTGTTAACATCCATATCATTACAATGATTTACATTATAATGACATGATTGACTTAGTTCACACATAGAGATAACTTTTGTGATGGATCACAATATGTATCTACAGCCATGGAGGCTCTACTTTATGTCATTCCGTAAACTTAACTCTCGCTTGAAACTACTTTCAGTTGTCGCATTCGGACTCGCATCCGTTAACCTTTACGCTGCTGAAAAGCCAAACATACTTGTCATTTGGGGTGATGATATTGGTCAATCCAATATCAGTGCTTACACCTTTGGATTAATGGGTTATCAAACCCCCAACATAGACAGTATTGCCAAAGAAGGCATGATGTTTACCGACTATTACGCAGAACAGTCTTGTACAGCTGGGCGTTCTACATTTATTACCGGTCAAAGCGTATTTCGCACCGGGCTAAGTAAAGTGGGATTGCCAGGTGCTGATGTAGGCTTGCAAGCGACAGATATCACCATTGCGGAAGTGTTAAAACCGTTAGGTTACGCAACTGGGCAATTTGGTAAAAACCACTTAGGCGACCGTGACGAATTTTTACCAACCGCCCATGGATTTGATGAATTTCTTGGTAACTTGTATCACCTAAATGCTGAAGAAGAACCTGAGAACATTGACTATCCTAAAGATCCTGAGTTTCGTAAAAAGTTTGGTCCTCGTGGTGTAATTCATTCCGTTGCTGGCGGTAAAATTGAAGATACCGGCCCATTAACCAAAAAACGCATGGAAACCGTGGATGACGAAACCGTAACGGCTGCCATGGATTTTATGACACGCAATGTTAAAGCCGATAAGCCTTTCTTTGTTTGGTGGAATGCAACCCGTATGCATTTTCGCACCCACGTAAAGCCTGAACTTCAAGGTTCATCTAACGTTAGCAATTATGCTGACGGCATGATGGAGCACGACCGTCATGTTGGCTTATTACTTAAAAAGGTAGATGATTTAGGTATTAAAGATAACACCATTGTATTTTACTCAACCGATAATGGTCCGCACATGAACAGCTGGCCAGATGCGGGCACTACGCCATTTCGCGGTGAAAAAAATACTAACTGGGAAGGCGCATATCGCGTACCTGCTATGGTGAGATGGCCAGGAAAAATAGCTTCAAGCTCAGTATCAAATGACATCATGCACCACATGGACTGGCTACCAACATTTGCAGCCATTGCTGGTGAAGATAAAGTCAAAGATAAATTACTTAAAGGCTATAAAGCTAACGGTAAAAAATTTAAAAATCACCTTGATGGTTACAACTTCCTACCTTACCTAACAGGCAAAACAGACAAAGCGCCACGTGAAGAGATTTTTTACTTCACCGATGATGGCGATTTATCAGCATTGCGTTATAACAACTGGAAAGTGGTATTTTTAGAGCAACGCGTACAAGGTACTTTGCAGATTTGGGCAGAACCTTTTGTTGAGCTGCGAGTTCCTAAAATTTTCAATTTACGCATGGATCCATACGAAAATGCGGATATAACCTCTAATACATACTATGACTGGTTAATTGATCATGCTTACATGCTGGTACCAGCACAAGCTTACGTGGGTAAATTCTTAAGCACCTTTAAGGAATTTCCACCCAGTCAAAAAGCTGCAAGTTTTAGCTTGGATCAAGTAATGGATAAATTACAAGAAAACCCAAGTAAATAAATTTCACACCACAGTGATGAATTTGAAAGGGCGCATTGCGCCCTTTCTATTTGGAAAGCCAACTTACAATAATATTTATATAACAATATGAGACAATCTATGGTGTCACTCGCACATTTTTATTGTTTAGCCTTATTCTTTATTACTGCCTTAATAAGTAACAAAAGCATCGCCATCGAAAATTATATCGGTAATAAAAGCTGTGGCGATTGCCATCAAAGTGAAGTGATAAATTGGCAACAATCTCACCATGCAAAAGCCATGCTCCCAGCAAATGATGACAATGTATTAGGTGACTTTAATCAAACGAGATTTGAATCTAAAGATGGTTGGACAGTATTCAGCAAAGACCCTGCGGGCTATTATATTGAAACAGGACAAAATGGCAAAACCGGTAAACGCTATAAAGTGCCTTATGTTTTTGGTTATCATCCTTTACAACAAATTTTGGTCGATATAGGTGGTGGTCGTTTACAGGCTTATACTGTCGCTTGGGATGCTAGAAAAAAAGCCGATGGAGGTCAGCGTTGGTATAACCTCTATGAAAATACTCATATTCCTAATTCACCGTTCGACTGGCAAGGTCAATTTAACAATTGGAATGCCCGTTGCGCCCAGTGCCATTCGACCAACTTAAAACGTGGCTTCAATGAAAATACTAAACATTATAACACCACATTTAGTGAAGTTAATGTTAGTTGCGAAGCCTGCCATGGCAGTGCAGAGAAACATGTCAATCTTTCATCAGAAGCGCAGCAAACAACCGCTAATTCAGGATTTAAAAAGCCTTTACATAAAAAATCGAACTGGGTATTTAAGCCAGGAAAAGTCATTGCTGAACGAACTGATACTTCAATGTTGTCATTGGGAAATAGTCAACTTGACCATTGTGCTGCCTGTCATAGTCGCCGGACCTCACTAACGGATTCAAATGATCCTGGTGAATATAGTCAGCATTATATTCCACGCTTGGCTGTGCCGGATTTATACCATAATGATGGACAAATACTGGATGAAGTATTTGTATATGGATCATTCAGCCAAAGTAAAATGGCGACCGCAGGCGTGGTGTGCAGCAACTGCCACGAACCGCACAGCGGGAAAGTGTTAGCTGTTGATAATAGCCTATGCGCACAGTGTCACTTATCCACCGAATTTGATACACCTCAACATACCTTACACAAAGCCAGTTCTGCTGGGGCTTTATGTATTGATTGCCATATGCCCTCTACACGTTATATGGGCGTGGATGATCGCCGAGATCATGCTTTTCGAATTCCCAATCCTTGGGTTAGCGAGCAGTTAGGCACTTCAGATGTTTGCTTAGGTTGTCACCAAGACAAAGACAGTAAATGGTCTCAGCAACAACTTGAACATAAAAAAGCATCTGTATTCGGCCGCTTTGATGACATCGGCAGTGCGCTACTGTTAAACCAAACAGATCCAACAAAAGGCCAAGCCAACATTGCCAAACTCGTGCTTGACCCAAGCCAACCACCGATGCGCCGTGCAGTGTTACTGAGTCATTTAGACATGAGCAAAGTGGAAAACATGCAAGTGTTAAACGAGGCAGCAAACTCAGAAGAAAGCTTAGTAAAATTAGGCGTAATTGATGTATTAGAGCGCTCGCCGCAACAGTTACAACTGCAAGTAGGTTTTGGCTTATTGTATGACGATCATAAAAATGTGCGCTTAAAGGCGATTCAATTATTGGCTCCTGCGTTTCGAGGGCAACTGCCCGAAAAGGCACAACAGCCTATGCAAGATGCCTTACTCGAAGCCGTCATCACTTATCAGCAACAGCAAGATTTATTATCAGCTCAAATTGCACTCGCCGATTTGGCATATAAAATTGGTGACTTAGAACAGGCACAGCTTCAATATCAGAAAGCAATCCTCATTCAGCCAAGTTTCTTGCCCAGCAAACTAAATCTAGCAAGTGTTTACCGTGAAACAAACCAACTAGATAAAGCTCAAGTGCTGTTAGAAGAAATTTTAACAATTGAGCCCAAGCACCCCATGGCATTGCATAATCTCGGGTTAATTTATGTGATAAAACGAAACTGGTTAAAGGCTCTCGAATCTCTTAAACAGGCGAAACACATTGAACCTGAAAATGCCCGTTTCGCATTTGTTTATGTATTAGCACTAGAAGGTAGCGGAGATAAAATAACCGCATTACAAGAAGTGGCCGAGCTAGAGCAACGCACGCCAGGCGATCCTGCATTAAAAGCATTACGAGCCAGATTAGAGCAATAGTCTAAAAAAATTAACAATTTAAAATCAATAAAATATCATTGGCTTTGTTTCACTTTTCAGATGCGTTATTTACTTCAATAAATATTCATTGATTAATATTCATTGATAAGGCTTGAAAATATAAAACTCTATTCTAAGCAATATTTTATATTTTCAGCTGAAAAATTATCTAATCACAGATTGGAGCCTTACAAACCACACATGAGTAAAAGTGCGAGTAAGGCGTATTTTTTAACTAACGACTATTTAAGCGAAGGTCTGTTGACCTTTCATGGTTAAGTTTTGTTCGAGATAGAATCGTTTTTGACGCGGCAAGGAGTATGTAGCCTAACAATCTAAGTAAATACTTCTTATCCAAGGATAAAACAATTTTAGTCGACCCCTACGGGCAGCCTTTGTGGTTAATTTATACTAAGTTGTTGATTTTTTTATGTAGGTCAGCTAAATTTCAAAGCCTCTGCCTTGTATAAATTTCCCACAAAGCGCTGTAAAAATCAGCTTAAAAGATCAAAAGCCACTAGTAATAGCTATCTTTTTAAAGGTCCAAGCATAAAGCTGACTTTTCGAAACATTTAACGGTTTCCAAAGGAAGAATCACATTAAACTTTTGGTTCCTGCTGGGTTGTGCAATGTATACCGCCGCCACCTGCTGCTATGCCGTCAATATTTATCTGTATTATGTCACGCTCAGGATAAGCTTGTTGTAATGTGAACCTAGCCTTAGAGTCGGCTTTAAGATCTCCAAATTCTGGGACTATCACGGCACCATTGCAAACATAGAAATTGATGTAGCCAGCAGCAAAGTCATGACTATCAAACTCTTCTCTGACTAGCGAGGGAGCTTCAAGCACCAAGACTTGTAACTTTTCCCCCTTAGCATCTGTCGCCAGAGCCAAAATATCCAGATGTCGCTTTGTTACGGCGTGATCGAAAGATTGCGGATCAGGATCATAGGCCGCAACAACAACGCCAGGCCGTACAAAACGCGCATAAAAATCAGTGTGGCCATCTGTGATGTCTTTGCCCTTAACGCCAGGCAACCAGATGATTTTCTCTAACCCAAGTAAACGTTTCAACTCCCGCTCGCATTCGCTTTTACTCAGGCCTGGGTTACGATTTTCATTAAGCACACAACTTTCTGTAATAATTGCCGTGCCATGACCGTCAACCTCAATTCCACCGCCTTCAAGTACCAAGTAAGTCTCGATACTCCGCACACTAGCTTGCATTGCAACAAATGAAGCAACTTCGGCATCATGGTCGAAGTCTTGCTTCTCGCCCCAGCCGTTAAAATTGAAATCAATAGCGGCTTTAGCACCCGTTTCGGTCACAATAAATACCGGACCAATATCGCGCATCCACAAATCATCAAGCTGGCAACGAATCAGCTCAACTTTATCCCCCATTAACTGCTGAGCAAGGGGTAAATCGGCTTCACGAACAAGCATTGAAACAGGCTCATACTGTGCAATAGTCAATGCTATGGTGGCCAAGTTACGCTGAACTTCAGGTAAAAGTTTCTTTCCCCAGATTTTCTGACTGGCACCAAAAGCCATCCATGTGCGCTGGTGTGGACAGCTCTCATCAGGCATAAACCAAGCGTTGTTACTGTTCGACTTTGCAACTGCCACTTTCGAGCCGCCAAGTAAAACACTTGTCGTTAGTACACTAATTGACTTAATGAAACCTCGTCGATTAAACATAAAATCACCTCTAAGTAGATAAGTCAGACACATTAACTTTCAACTAAAAAACGTTCAACAACTCATAGAAGATAGCTCAAAATATCAATGATGTTCGTCAGAAAAGAACAATCACCATTATTGATTTTATTGCCAAGTAAACTTTATTATGAATCAGTATTTGGGGGCAGAAATACAATGATATAGAGGGTGAAGAGGGTAAATTGAAGGTATTAAGGAGTGATAACCTAAACGCCTAAAAATGTAAAAGTTACACAATGCCCAAAAACTCCAAGAATTTACTTGGAGTCAAACTAGATTCGTAAATCTAGCTGCATTGGTATTAGGCAGATAAGTTACTTTAATTACGGGTAAACTTATTTTTAAACCAATTAATGGTGGCAATTTGTTTGGTTTGTGACAAACCAAAATAAATACATATCCAAGGTGAAATCAGTAAAAACCACGGTAGTCCTGCGGTTGAGCGCCCACTAAACATAAGATATAAAAAGCCGCCGTACATCACGACAACGCCGAGTATACCGACCACCAGCATGACCTTTTTAATCCACAGTTCTAACGTTGAAATGTTCACTTTTAGCCCTTTTAAAATGTATAAATATTCATCAGCAAAAAGCCGAGCTAAGCTCGGCTTTGTTTAACGATAATATCACGCTTAAGATTACAAGCGAATACCACCATCAATTTCAAATACACGCCCGTTTACATAGTCGTTTTCTATAATAAAACGCACGGTAGAAGCAATTTCGTGAGCTTCGCCTAAACGTCCTACTGGTACCATTTTCTCTAAACGCTCTAACGCTTCAGGTTTCATGGCTGCAGTCATTTCGGTAGCTATGACTCCTGGTGCTACGGCGGCTGCACGAATATTGTAACGAGCTAACTCCTTCGCCCAACCTACTGCCATTGCCGCTACGCCTGCCTTTGAAGCAGAATAGTTAGATTGCCCCATATTACCAGCTTTCGCTAAACTTGAAATGTTGATAATAACGCCTTGTTGAGCCGTTTCAATCATTACTGCCGCAGCTTCACGGCCGCACAAAAATGTGCCGGTTAAATTAACGTTGATAACTGATTGGAATTTTTCATAAGACATACGGTCAACTACTTTACCGTCTTTTGCCTTAACCATTAAACCATCGCGTAATATTCCAGCGTTATTGATCAACACATTTATATGGCCAAAATCTTCACGGATAAAATTGAAACCCGCAACGACATCTTCTTCGTCGGTAATGTCTAACGCATAACCTTGTACTTCAGTTGTTGCACCTAAATCAGCACACGCTTGCTCAAGTTTTTGTTGGTCTACATCGATAAGCGCCAATTTTGCACCTTGGGCTGCTAAATCATGCGCCATGGCAAGACCCAATCCACCCGCGCCACCTGTGATGACGACAACCTTATCTTTTAATTCCATTACCGAGTCCTTTTACTTTTTATTTTGATTGGCGAACTGTTCAAAAATGCTCGAAAAATCAAGACGACCATGGCCCTGACGAGCATGATTAACATACAAACTACGCGCTAATGCGCCCATTGGTGTGCTTGAGTTTGAACCTAACGCCGCCTGTTGTGATAAGCCTAAATCTTTAACCATTAGGTCAACCATAAAGCCTCCCTGATATCCTTTTGAAGATGGCACGTTTTCCATCACATTTGGACAAGGGTTGTATTTTTCCAGCGTCCAGTTTCCGCCGCTGCTGACTTTCATGATATCAGACAATACTTTTGGATCTAAACCGTTATCTATACCTAATTGCAAAGACTCGCTGGTGCCTACCATCAACACAGAAAGCAGCATGTTATTACAAATTTTAGCAATTTGTCCCGCGCCAACCTGACCTGCGTGGAAAATGTTCGCGCCCATCACAGTTAATACCGTCTGCGCCTGTGCATAGGCAGCATCACTGCCGCCACAAATAAAGGTTAATGTGCCAGCTGCTGCGCCTGCGGTGCCGCCTGATACTGGGGCATCCATAAATTCAATCCCTTTTTCTGCCGCTTTTGCACCGACGATTTGCGCTGTTGCTGCATCAATGGTTGAGCAATCAATTAATAAGGTGTTTTTACCGACAACATCTAATAAGCCTTTATTGTGGTCATCACCCATATAGATACTTTGAACATGTTTGCCCGCGGGTAACATGCTAATAACGTAGTCTGCTGACGCCGCTGCGCCGCATGCCGTTTTGGCGCTCAATGCGCCTTGGTCAGTTAATGCTGCTACGGCCTGTGGATTTAAGTCAAACACGGTTACCGTCATGCCTGCTTTAATCAAATTGGCCGCCATTGGGCCGCCCATGTTACCTAGTCCAATAAATGCTACTGTTGCCATGTTCAATTCCTTTTAGAAGTCTTTTAACGGGTGATGTTCTGCTTGCCATGGGGATGTTAATAATGCTGCGAGCGCATCATCGCTCACTTGTGAAACATCATTAAATCGCCATTGTGGATTGCGGTCTTTATCAATTAACAGCGCACGAACGCCCTCACAAAAATCGCCATGGGAGCAACAATTCACACTGATCCCTAACTCCCATTTAAAACAGTCGGCTAAACTTAATTCGGTGCCTAATTGCGCCTGGGCAAACACCAAATGCCAACTTAATGGGCTACCAGCCAAGGCGGTTTTTTGCGCTCGCTTTAACCAGTCTAATTCAGTTTGTAAGCTGGATAATTGATAATGCACATCTTCAATGTCGCCAGACATTAATAAATCAATTTGCTGTTGAAATGCTTCCAGTGGGCTTTCACCAATTTCAACACTGACGTTATCTTGCATGACGTTTAATAACTGAGTCAGCGCCTGATGATTGCTCTCAGTCTCATCACTCCAATGAATATCTGCTAGGGCATCAAATAAGGGCTCTTTATCATCGCTAGCTAAAAAGTGATTACCGACATTGACATAAAACGCGTCCGCAGCATTCATATTATAAGCAGTTAACCCTAAAAACAGGCCAATTTTACCAGGCATACGATTTAGAAAATAACTGCCGCCCACATCGGGATATAAGCCGATGGTGACTTCAGGCATCGCAATTCGACTGCGTTCAGTCAGCACACGATGAGAACCGCCTGCCATTAAACCTAATCCGCCGCCCATCACAATACCATCACCCCAAACTAGAACGGGCTTACCAAATTGATGTAATAAATAATCTAGTTGATATTCTTGGGTGAAAAAATCACAGGCTTCGTCGGTCATTTTATGCGGATTAGCAATTGAGGCATGGTAAATTGCCCGCACATCACCACCGGCACAAAATGCTTTGTCACCGCTGCCATCAAGCACAACCAAGGCGATACTCGCATCCGTTTGCCATTGTTTTAATTGCTTGGTCATGGCTTGCACCATACCAATGTTCAACGCATTAAGGGCTTTTTCAATGTTTAATGTCACGATCCCAATCGATTTGCCCGATAATGTGCCAAGGGTTTGAAAAATTACATCTTGAGTCATTAGGCATTCTTCCAATTCGGTTGACGTTTTTCGAGAAAGGCATTAACGCCTTCAGCTTGATCTTGGGTATCAAACAAACCAATAAATAATTCACGTTCTAGGGGTAATGCTTGCTTACGCCCCATAGTGCGTCCGGCTTGAATAAGGGTTTTACACACTGCCACACTGCTAGGTGATTGCTTGGCCACTTTTGCAGCTAATGCAAGTGCCGCATCGAGTGCTTGCCCTTGCTCAACGACTTCTTCAACCAAACCGATTTTTTCAGCTTTAGCCGCGTCAATGCGCTCACCGCAAAGGATCATCCGCTTTGCCCAGCCCTCGCCGACTAGGGCGGTTAAGTTTTGCGTACCGCCCGCACAAGGCAATAAACCAACCGTGGCTTCAGGTAGCGCCAATTGTGCTTGCGTTTCAGCAATACGGATATCACAGGCCAAAGCCACTTCTAACCCCCCGCCCATGGCATAGCCATTAATGGCGGCAATCGATACGCCTCTAAATGCGCTAAGGGTTTCAAAAGCTTCACCAAAGTGTTTGGCCATGGTGGCCGCATTGCCTTTATCGCCATCGGCAAATAAATTTAAATCCGCACCGGCGGAGAAAAATTTCTCACCCTGTCCTGTAATCACTAAGGCATAGATATCTTTATTGTCATTTAGCTCAAGCACTTTGGCTTTCAGTGCTTGTAAACTGGCTGCGGTCCATGTGTTGGCCGGTGGATTATTCATTTTTATAATGGCAGTGTTGCCATCAATACGTACCCAAATGGCATCGGTTGCTGTGGTATTAGTCGTCATAATGTAAGCCTTATCGTCCGTTGAAATTATCTTGTCTGCGCTTATTAGCCTATTGATGAATAGAATGGGCTAACGAATAGGATGGGCGTTTTCATCCAGCAGACGACGGGCAATAATCAAACGCATAATTTCATTGGTACCCTCAAGAATTTGATGCACGCGGACATCACGGAAATGACGCTCAAGTGGGTATTCTCGAATGTAACCATAGCCACCATGAATTTGCAGCGCCGCATCACATACCTGAAAACCAACATCAGTGGCAAAGCGTTTTGCCATCGCACAATATGCACTCGACTCTGGATCTTGGGTATCCAGCTTAAACGCCGCTAAACGCACCATTTGACGAGCAGCAACTAAATCGGTAGCCATATCGGCTAATTTAAATTGTAATGCTTGAAACGCCGCTAACGGCTTACCAAATTGCTTGCGCTCGTTCATGTATTGGGTGGCACGATCTAGTGCAGATTGCGCAGTACCAATTGAGCAAGTGGCAATATTAATCCGCCCGCCATCTAAGCCTTTCATGGCAAAAGTAAAACCTTGGCCTTCTTCGCCTAGCAGATTCGTCACTGGAACGCGCACGTTTTCAAAACTGATTAATCGAGTAGGTTGCGCATTCCAACCCATTTTATCTTCGGCTTTACCATAGGTCACGCCAGCGGCATCAGCAGGAATTGCGATAGCTGAAATCCCTTTAGGCCCAGCTTCACCCGTTCGGCACATCACTACTAATAACTCGGTTTCACCGGCGCCTGAAATAAACATTTTTGAGCCGTTAATGATGTAATCATCACCGTCACGTACGGCTTTAGTTTGTAATGAAGCGGCATCACTGCCAGCTCCTGGCTCAGTTAAACAATAAGAGGCCAATAATTGGCCAGTTGTTAAGCCCTCAGACCATTCACTTCGCAGGGTGTCGGTTCCCCAGGTGGTCACCATCCAAGTGGCCATATTATGAATGGTCAACATGGCTGTGGTCGCGGTACAGCCGTAGGATAATTCTTCAAAAATGATCGAGGCATCTAAACGAGACAAGCCCATGCCGCCTTCTGACTCTGGTGAGTACAATGAGCAAAAACCTAACTCGCCTGCTTTTTGGATAACATCTTTAGGAAAATGATGCTCCTCATCCCATTTAGCGGCAAACGGGGTTAATTCATCGGCGGCAAATTGACGGGCAAGATCGGCAAACTGACGTTGATCTTCATTTAAATTAAAATCCATTGAGGGACTCCTACTTTGTTCTGTCGGATGACTCTTGGGTCATTTATTGGCAGGTGAACACAAGTGTAGCCTGCCATAAGGTCTTGTTTTTCTGTTACTTGAATCACTACTTGAGATTGATACTCATGTTTGGACCACTTACCGCGTCAGTTTCAAACCAACGTGAGGTGATAGTTTTAGTCTCAGTGTAAAAACGCACAGCTTGCTTACCATACGCATGTTGGTCGCCATAGAAACTGCCTTTCCACCCCGTAAATGAGAAGAAAGGTAAAGGCACAGGAATTGGCACGTTAATGCCCACTTGGCCGACTTCAATTTCATGTTGATATTTACGTGCAGCACCGCCAGATGCCGTAAAGATTGAAGTACCGTTGCCGTAAGGGCTGTTATTCACAAGCTCAATGGCATCGTCTAAGTTATCTGCTTCCATACAACACAACACTGGGCCAAAGATTTCTTCTTTATAGATGCTCATGTCTGTGGTGACTTTGGTAAACATGGTTGGGCCTACCCAGTTACCCGACTCATAGCCTGCAACGGTAAAATCGCTACCATCAAGTAAGCATTCGGCGCCTTCTTGCTTACCTTGTTCAATCAGGCTTAACACACGCGCTTTAGCCGCTGGGCTAATAACAGGCCCATAAGCCGCTTCTGGATCATTCCACAAACCAGGACGTACTTTAGCCAGCGCTTCTTTTAACTCAGGGATCCACTCTTTTGCTTTACCCACAAATACCGCTACCGAAATAGCCATACAACGCTGGCCTGCAGCGCCCACAGATGCACCAACTAAGTTATTAATCACTTGTTGTTTACTGGCATCTGGCATGATCACGCAGTGATTTTTTGCACCGGCAAATGCTTGTACGCGTTTAAGATTATCGGTACCCGTTTTGTAAATATATTGACCAACACCGACAGAACCTACAAATGAAATGGCTTTAATTGCTGGATCGCGCAATAAAATATCAACCGCCACTTTATCACCGTGTATCAGCTGTAACACGCCTTTAGGTGCGCCTGCTTCAACAAACAGTTCGACCAGACGTTGCGGGGTCATAGGATCTTGTTCTGATGGCTTTAAAATAAAAGTGTTACCGCAGGCAATGGCAAGGGGGAACATCCATAATGGGATCATCGCAGGGAAGTTAAATGGGGTAATACCTGCACACACACCTAATGGTTGTGTGTAACTGTAAGTATCAATATTACGTGCGACGTTTTCAACGGTTTCGCCCATCATTAATGAGGCAATATTACAAGCATGCTCAGCCACTTCAATACCACGCCACACATCCCCTTTGGCATCCTCGAACGTTTTACCGGTTTCTTGGGCTAAGATAGTCGCGATTTGATCGTGGTTTTCTTTCAACAAATGCTGATAACGCAACATCACTCTTGCACGCTCAGAAACGGGCACTTCTTTCCAAGTTTTAAACGCTTCTTTTGCACTGTGAATGGCTTGTTCAACTTCAGCGGGAGTTGCTGCATTGATTTTAGCAATCACACCATTATTGATAGGGTTAGTGACGTCGATATTGTGGGTACCTTTACCAACAGTGAACTCGCCATCAATATAATGTTTTACTTGTGTGGTCATAATATTTCCCTTTGAACCAGATTAAATCGGGGTAAGCATTAATGGCAATGATGTTGTATTTGTCCCAATCACTATGTGTCGGGTTATGGCTCATTAATGCTCGTCTTGTTGAACGTTATTTTGTCGCTTTATACTTCAATCGCCATAGCAACGGCTTCACCGCCGCCAATACATAATGACGCAACACCACGATGTAATCCGCGGGCTTTTAATGCATGAATGAGTGTCACTAACAAGCGCGCACCTGAACAACCAATAGGATGACCTAATGCACATGCACCGCCATTAACGTTGACTTTATTTGCATCTAATCCAAGTTCAGAAATAGCTAACATGGTGACCATGGCAAAGGCTTCGTTAATTTCAAATAAATCAACATCATCTTTGGTCCAATCCACTTTACCAAGCAATTTGTTCATCGCGCCGACAGGTGCTGTAGTGAACATAGCAGGTTCTTGTGAATGGGTTGAGTGGCCTTTGATAGTGGCTAAAACAGCTAAACCTAAATTGGCAGCATTTTCACGTGTCATCAGCAACAACACTGCGGCACCGTCAGAAATTGAGCTTGAGTTTGCAGCGGTAATAGTACCGTCTTTGGTAAAAGCAGGTCGTAAACTAGGAATTTTTTCAGGACGAGCATTACCCGGTTGCTCATCAGTATCAATCACAATATCGCCACGACGATCACTGACAGTAACAGGGGTGATCTCAGCTTTAAAAGCACCTGAGTTAATCGCATTGTTAGCTTTTTCAAGAGAGCTAAGTGCAAACGCATCCATTTGCTCACGGGTTAAGCCATAATCATCTGCCGTTTTTTGAGCAAATGTGCCCATAGCGCCACCGGTATAAGCATCTTCAAGGCCATCTAAAAACATATGGTCCATTACTTTTCCATGACCCATACGCATACCGCTTCGCGCCTTATCTAAAAGGTATGGCGCCTGGCTCATGCTTTCCATGCCACCCGCAATAACGATATCGCTACTACCGGCTTTAATTAAATCATGGGCTAGCATCACAGTTTTCATTCCTGAGCCACAGACTTTATTGACCGTGGTAGCGCCAACAGAAAGCGGTAAACCTGCGCCTAGTGTTGCTTGGCGAGCTGGCGCCTGACCAAGACCTGCAGGTAATACACAGCCCATCAACACTTCATCGATGCTAGCAGATGCGATGCCACATTCGGCAATCAAGCCTTGAATAGCGGCGGCCGCCAAGGCTGGGGATTTCACTGATGACAATGAACCTTGGAAGCCACCCATAGGGGTACGCTTTGCTGCAACAATGACGATGTCTTGAGCCTGATTGGCCATTCCAGCTTGCTGTGAACTCATAACTACTCCAATAAAAACTAATTATCACAAAAAAACATGATATCACTTTGACGTTTACGCGAACGTAAAGCAAGTAATAATTAGTCTAAGAAGTCGATGAATTTGAGTCTATGTGTCAGTGAAGATTTACACCTAGAAAAAGACGCTTAAAACTGAACAAATCAACTTAGCGTTGACACGCAAAATGACAGGGAAAGCTAAGTGCTTTCAACATAGCACTGTACTTGATTACGGCCTTGGTTTTTTGCCTTGTACATTGCAAGGTCAGCTTTTTTAGCCAGATCACTAAACAATTGCTCACTGAGCTTGTCATCTAGCTCGATATCGGGGTCAGGCTCGTGTACTGCAACACCTAAGCTTATGGTAAAAGCAACGGTAACCCCACCAAATTTAAATGCTTGCTCAGCAACAACTCTTCTTATTCTTTCGGCAATTTGCATTGCGTCTGATTGGCTTGTATTAGGGAAAACACATAAAAACTCTTCACCGCCGACTCGGCCAATAATGTCACTCCGTTTGATATAACTCTGACAACGGCCAACGGCAGCCACAATCGCTTTATCGCCAATATCATGGCCGAATTTATCATTGATGTGTTTAAAATGGTCAATATCAAACAGAATTAAAGTAAATGGTTGTTGATGTTCATGGCAATAAACTAAACGTTTTTTACCTTCAATAAAGGTATGGCGACGATTTGCGATACCGGTTAAAAAGTCGGTTTGTGAACGGCGAATAAATTGTTTTCTCGAGTAAATTAAAAATACCACCACTACGCCTAAACTAATGGCAATGACAATAAAGGTTATCATGGATAATTTGGTGATACTTTGTTTGGCTAATTGGTTTTTTAAATTTAGCTTGTTGATGGCTAATGCTTTTTCAAGTAATTCGTTTTCATAGTTGGCCATTTTAATATTGTGGTTTAGCGAATTCAGCACCACATCATTGGCAACGGTTTGTTCCATATGGATTCTTTCAATATCGATAGCAGTAAATAAATACGTTTGAGCGCTAAAATGGTCGCCTTCAGATGAAGCGTAAACCGCCCTCACCTGTTCAATTAATGATGTTGATTGACTATTCATATTGGCTGAATTTAAAAAGGCTTCAGCCACCTGTCCCGCGGTCACAATATCTTGATGCTGAAACAAACTAAGCGACCAAAATCCAAGGTTTTGAGTCACAAAAAATGTTTCCTCCGTTGTTGCAGAAAGCCCATTTGCAATTTCAAACGCTTGGGTTGCATTGTCAAATTCATGCCGCTCATAATTGTATCGGCCTTGATTAAAATAATAGAAAAACGCAAATTCTTTATATTCTGGGGAGTTAGTTTGTAATGTTTTCATTTGTTCAAGGTACTTGGCTACGCTGTCCCACTCAGCCAAGATAATGGCTTCACCCACTAAGTTACGTAGCATGGTAAACATTTTTTGAATATTATGAGTTTGCTGCCAATGTTCCAATGCTTGTAAAAAGTATGATTGTGCTTGCTTGTGTAAATGATTATCACGGTAAATCGAGGCACTAGCCTCTAAAATTGGCGCTAATATATCCGCACCAAGTTGTTGTGTTTTAGCAATATCTAAGGCTTGCTCAAGGTGCTTCAAGCCAATATCAAAATTGCTGGCTTGATTGAAGCAGTAGGCAGCAAGTGTTAATGCTGATGCTAATAATATTTGTTCAGGCTGTTGACGCGCGAGCTCCAAGGCAGTGAGTCTATCTGGACAATATTTTTTATCATCATTGGTTTGATAATAAACTAACGATGACCTATCCAAGTAACTTTGGATCAACAGGGCCGAATGTTGGGTTTCTGACAGGATGTCGATAATTGTTGAATAGCTTTGGTATGCAGGCTCAAATGCCTTATTGGCTTGTTGAGCTGAAGCTAGGTAGTAAAGTAATTGTGCTTTATCTAGCGCTGACCAGTCGTGGGTATTTGGCAGTACGCGGTTAATGTATTCAACTTTTTGGCTGGGCTCGGTTAGCCGTGCTAATTGTTGTTCAATCAGGGGGAAATTTGCTGGTTGAGCAGCATAGGAAGCTGTCTCACACAATAAGTAAGAAGCTAGGATAAACGCTTTAAAAAAAATACCGATAAAAGTAAAAGTTTTAATAGCAAAATTCCAATTAATAGTGAGTCTACAATAAGCAAAAATAATGTACTTAACTCATTATAAGATAGCGTTAGTTCATACTAATTGGAATTTTATATCAGCAAATATGTTACGTAAGTCTGTATTAGGTATTTTTCTTACTTTCCCAAGGCGTCATCTTACTCATATCCGATAAATCATACGGTGTTAACTGGTACACATAATAATTAAGCCAATTACTTACCAGTAAACTGCCATGACTGTGCCAACGCGCGATTTGATCTTGGCTTGGATCATCATTGCGATAATAATTTATCGGAATATTTGGATTTAAACCCTGTGATAAATCACGTAGATATTCATCATTCAAGGTGCCTTTTTGATATTCAGGATGGCCCATAACGAATAAATTTCGGCTATCACGGCTTAGCACAATATAAGCACCTGCTTCAGGTGATTCGGCTAAAATTTCAACCTCGCTATGGCGTCGAATGTCTTCAATGTTAATTTCAGCAAAACGCGAATGCGGTGCATAAAACTCATCATCAAAACCTCGTAACAAAGGATGAGGTTCACTGGCACGCACATGGTTAAACACACCCGAACGTTTTTGGGCTAATAAACCACGATTAATGCCATACAAATGAAATAAGCCGGCATGGGCTGCCCAGCATAAAAACAACACTGAGGTGACATGCTTCTGCGACCAATCAATAATTTCTTTAATGTGGTCCCAGTAAACAACATCTTCAAAATCAATTTGCCCTAAAGGCGCACCGGTAATAATTAATCCATCATAATTATTATGCCTTACGTCTTCAAAGTCGCGATAAAAGGTATTCATGTGATCAACAGAAGTATGCTTGGACTCTTTATCATGTATACGCAGTAAATCGACACCAACCTGCAGGGGCGTGTTACCTAATAAACGTAATAACTGGGTTTCTGTTTCAATTTTATTGGGCATCAAATTCAAGATAAGTACCCGCATTGGGCGAATATCTTGATTCGCCGCACGCGTTTCTGACATCACAAAGATATTTTCTGACTCTAAAATACCTGCTGCGGGTAAATCATCTGGAATTCGAACCGGCATACTACATCCTTTACCTAATTATTAATCGATAAATACGGCTGAAATTATCGCTTTACCTTATCTACAACCACAGTTAATGGTTGCGGATCGGTAATATTCACGGGATAAGATTGCGTATTAATAAACCACAACTCATCTGCAACAGTGATCCGTGCACTGATGGCATAACGATGACCTGTTTTAAAAGCCTCTGTTGGTACCACAAACTCGAAAGGCGTAATGCCCGTTACCGGACTTAATTCATATTCAGCTAGGACGACTGCTTTAACATCTTGCAGTGACACATCTTGTAACTGGATTTGGATCACAGAATCAGCAGGTAGTGCAATGCGTTGTTTATACAAGACTTCACCCACTATCTGAGTATTTAAAGGCGAGGTTTGGCATCCTGAAAGACCCACAACCATCGCTATGACACACAAAATTTGTTTAATCATGATTCACCTACTTTCATTGAGTGACGTCGCATTATAATACATTAAGACGTCTAGAAGTCTACACTTCCGATATTGAAAAATTTTCGTGCTTGTTATCCGCAAGCGATATTCCTATCATAACCTTTCTATTTCAAATAATGAGTGTCAAACCTCCTCATGACCACTATTGCTACCGCTATGATTATTGGTGCCAGCTCACAGCTGAGTAAAGAACTGGCGCGCCAACTTGCGGCTCAAAACGTAAAATTATTGTTGTTTGTTCAAGATCCAGACACATTAACCGATTTTGCCAATTCGCTCCCCGTTCCAGCAGCCGTTTTCCCGTTGGCGATTTCTGAGCCCAAAAAACTGAACCAGCAAATAAGTCAGGTTTGGCAGAGCGAAAATGGGGCACATTTAGTCATAGTCAATACCGGATTGAATGGTTACGATGCGTCGCTACCATGGCAATTAGAACAAGATATTATTGAAGTGAACGTAAGAGGCTTTGCGGCTATATGCAACTGCGTGTTCAAATTGATGACACAGCAAGGTTATGGCCAATTAGCAGCAATCAACTCAATTGCCGGTCAACGCGGCGGGCCAAGTGTTGCTTATCATGCCTCTAAAGCCTTTGCTGAAAATTATTTTCAAGGCCTGAGTATGCATGCACAGCGTTTAAAGCTGCCTATTACCATTAGTGATATTCAATTGGGTTTACTCGATAAAGCCGCAATACAGCAAAATCGTTTTTTACTGCCGCCTTTGGAGAAAGTCGCCAAACAGATATTAGCAGCGTTGAAGTATGGAAAACGGCGGGTTTATGTTACAAAGCGCTGGCGCATTGTGGCCTGGTTAAATCGATTGTTACCTGAATATATTTATAATACTCGCCACTGGAAAACCAAGAAAAAAACGGAGTAGCAATCTGATAATCGGTCGTTGAATTGCCATTTAATCCACAAACTGGTTATTCGATGCTTGTGTTAATAAATCTCATAAATAACCAGATTAACAAGCCTGTTTCATCTTCAGACTGATAACCAGATATCGATATTACCTGCTATTCATTACAAAAGGTCTTAATACTCAATAGCATACAAGTTGAAAACAAAAATAGGAGCCATAGGCTCCTATTTTTTATCGCATTTGCTTACGAGTAATTAGAACTTGTAACCAACACTGACCATGTAAACCCATGGGTTGATATCAGTTTCGATTGTTACGGGTACTGATACAGCTCCACCATCTGGTGCATAATTAAAACTTGCATCGGTAGATATGTCTGCGTACCAAACAGAAGCATTTACTAACCAATTATTATTAACTTGGTAATCTAAACCAACTTGAGCAGCAATGCCCCAAGAATTAGTTAAGCTCAAATCAGATAATCGACCACCGGCATCATTGGTAATTTCATTGTCAAAAAAGTTAGTAAAGTTAACACCAACACCAACATATGGACGAAGTTTAGACTGTGCATCACCAAAATAGTATTGAGCAACTAATGTAGGTGGTAAATGTTTTGTATCTGCAACTTTACCAACACCAGCGATAGAGATATCGTGAGAAAAAGGTGTTGCAGCTAATAGTTCAACCGCCCAATTGTCAGTCAACATGTAGCCAAAGTTTAAACCTAACTGAGTATTTTCACTAACTGAAAACTGTCCAAGGTCACCTAAGTCTGGGGTGATGATATTTTGACTTGATTCGTCAGGCGCAACCATAACCGCACCCGCTCTAAAAATGATATCGCCAGCTTGGTGAGCTACAGCAACTGAAGAAACACCAGCAGATAATACACCTGCAGCAACTAAAGCTAGGGTTAATTTTTTATTCATTTTCATACTCCATGAGGGTAACAACTGGATGCTTTTCTGTTACATCCTTAACAATTGACGCCACTCTGCCTGAAAATTTAATTAACAACATTGATCTAGATCAAGCGAACTAACTACATATTTAGAGGTACTTAGTTAGTCTGCTTTTCCTTGATTCAGATCACGTATTTCTTGGTCTAAAAATCAAAAACACACCTATGTTGCGTATTGAATAATCTAATAAATTGATAACCTTAGCAGAACAAAAATGAAAGCCGACAATCTATTTAATCGAAGGTATTAACCACAAGATACCGATCAAATTCACCAATACCCGCTATTGAAGAAGATGAAGATGAAGATGAAGATGAAGATGCAGATGCTGCTATAGTCTAAAAAATTCTAAAGGAACTAAAAAAGCCCAATAGCTATCGCCGAAACAAAATACCCCCTAAATAAAATATATTTAGGGGGTATAAATTAGATGACGAATAACCGCGAAAGTTAGCCTTGTAATAAATAGTCTTCAGCTTTTTCAATACTGCGTGGTTTGCCTACTAACATCAGAATATCATTGCGGCGCAACACCCAATCATCTGGTGCGGGTTCGATTTCAGCGCCTTTTCTGCGTACAGCACGCAACTCGACATCTAATTGCGACCATGGAATATCTGCCACCTTTTTACCTACACTGCTAGCGCTAGTACTTAACGAAACCGCATGCAGCAAATCTAAGGTAAAATCGGTTTCAGTGCCGGAGAAAAATCCATGCAGATATTGGTAATGATTGCGACGTTCTGATTCAAGTCGTTTAATAATACGAGGTAATGGTACGCCGCACTTATACAGCACTTGCGACACCAACATCAAACTGCCTTCAAGTGACTCAGGGATCACCTGGGTTGCCCCTGCCTCTTTTAATTCTGTTAAGTTTGAGTCATCCCGAGTACGGACTAAAATTTTTGCATCTGGCGCTAGCTTTCTACTTAGCGCTAATGCTTCTTCGGTTTGACGCTCTTCAGCAAATGTCACCACCACCATGCTTGCTTGACGAATACCCACACGTTTTAAAATCCCCATTTTACAAGCATCACCAAAGTAGACTGGCTCACCTGCTGCACGGGATTCTGTCACTCGTGTGGGATCTAAATCTAAAACAATATAACTAATGGCTTCGGTTTTTAAAAAACGGGCAATCGTTTGCCCTACCCGTCCGTAACCCAGTATTACCACAAAATCATCATCTTCACTTGCGGGTAATATAACGGTTTGCTCGACCATTGCCTTGGAAGGTTTACCCCCTTTTAATTTTTTCGCAATATCCACACTATGGCGTATTAACCAAGGAGAACACGACATTGAAATAACGGCCACTGCAACCAGTATCGTACTGATTTCATTGTCTAATAATTGATAATTAACCGCTAATGCTAAAAGAACAAAACTGAACTCGCCAACCTGACCTAAACTGATTGCTGTGCTTAACGCCACTTTGGCATGCTCACCCGCCAGTTTGAGTAGACCATACACAATCACAATTTTGAGTACGACCACAGAAATTAAGGTGACTAATATTTGCCACCAATACTGCAGGACTAAATTAAAATCGAGCAACATACCAATAGAGATAAAGAATAATCCCATCAGTAGGTCTCTAAATGGTCGAATATCCGCTTCTAACTGACGTCGATACTGACTTTCACCTAATAACATACCAGCAATAAATGCACCTAATGCCATTGATAATCCAAGCCATTGAGTAAACGCACCAGTGACTAAAGCCACAACTAAGGTAGAAAGTACGAAAAGTTCATTGGAACGAGAACGAGCAACCTCATCAAAAATCCGTGGCAAGACCCACTTACCAAATGACATTAAGCCTATAAATGCCAATATCCCCGTGAGTAGGCCATAAAGAATGCCGTTTAAACTCATTGGGGTGCCATCACTCGCTAGCAAGGGTAATAAAATAAGCATGGGTACTACGGCGAGATCTTGAAACAACAACACACTGATAGACAACTCGCCATGACGGCGTCTTAACCAGCCTTGCTCATTCATGAGTTTGAGCACTATCGCTGTTGATGACAATGCAATAGCAGATCCTATTACCACCGCAGCGACAAGATTTTGACCTAAAAGATATGCAATTCCACCAGCGATAAAGGTCGTCACAATCACTTGCGCACTGCCTAAACCAAATACTGTTCGACGCATTGACCATAACCGCGGCACAGAAAACTCTAACCCTAAGGTAAACATCAATAATACAACGCCAAGTTCTGCCACAAAATGAACTTGTTGCTGTGTAAACCAATGTAAACCACTAGGGCCACTGATCACGCCTGTAAGCAAGTAAGCCAAAATAGCCGGTAATCCCAAACGTCCTAGCACCGCTATCGAAACGATGGCAATGACCAACATAAACAAAATATGAATAAACATATTGTGTTCCATAGGCAAAAACTCCTTGTCAAAAATACGTCGAGATACCACTACATCTTATTATCAAAATGATACAAAAGTAACAAACACCTAAAAAATATGAGAAAAAAAATCTAGGCACGCTCCTTGCTTAACATATGTATCTCGCTGTAACGTTTTGGAGTAACCCTATGGACTTTGCTATTGCAACCGAACTTTTTCCCGAAGATTATTGGTATCGTTCTAATGCTCATCTGCATATGGAGCCAGAACTTGATCTTGTCCAAGTGATCCAACAGCTGCACGCAAGTTTAGATCCTAGGACAGTATTTGCCTGTTATGGCAAAGTCGTCGGTCAACATTTGCCGATCAAGGCATTACAGCTATTTGTTGGTGAGCATAAGTTTAGCTGGGGACGTCATCACGGTATTGAGCTTATACGCAGCATTAAATCTGAATCAGATACAATACGCTTGCACTACTACATCGCAGTGCCGCTTAGCCCGATTCAAATGAAACAGCTTAACCATATTGAAGCGTTAGTGTTACAACCGTTTCAGAATGCAATGAAATATCAGCAAATGTCTAATCAAGCTATGTTTGATGCGTTAACCGGTTTAGGCAATCGCTATTATTTTCGTAAAGTGATCCATAAAAGCATTGCTAGGGCTGAACGTCGACAAGGCCATGTGTCATTGATTGTTATTGATTTAGATAAATTTAAACAATTAAATGACCAGTTTGGACATACCGTTGGCGATAATGTGCTCACCAGTTTTGCCTCATTAATTAATGAATCCATTCGTGACACAGACCAAGCATTTAGAATTGGTGGTGATGAATTTGTCATTATCACTGAAGGTAACACTGATGCGGCAAGTATTGTTTGTCAGCGCATCATCGAAAGCTTGCCATTACACTCACATCTTAACGATTACGGGGTTAAGTGTAGCTTAGGTATTGCACAATCGCGTAAAACTGACTCGCTCTCCACCTTGTATGAACGTGCAGATAAGGCTATGTATCAAGCTAAAGCCGCTGGCAGAAACTGTTTCAAAGTGTGTGAAGATAAATAACTTCAGTTAGAATTATATTAAAAAATGGCCACTGCATCATATTTGCTGTGGCCATTTAATTTTTAACCTCAACTCGAATTAGCAATAAAAAGCGATTTATTATTTCGAGATAAGATCACTTACAAACCTCTTAACTGAATACGTCTTAAAAATTCAGTCATTATCCTGTCATAAACCAAATCACCTAAAAATAAATCTTCAACACCGTGATCAATACTGGGGTTATCATTGACTTCAATCACGTAAGCTTTGCCTTCTATCTCTTTAAGGTCTACGCCATATAATCCCGCACCAATTAAATTAGCGGCCTTGGTGGCGGCATCTAGCACTTGTTGCGGCACCATTTTTAAATCCATACAATCAAAATCGCCACTACTGACACGGCCGCTTTGGTGGTGCTGATAAATTTGCCAATGGCCACGACTCATAAAATAACGGCAAGCGTAAATAGGTTGACGGTTTAACATGCCAATCCGCCAATCATAATCCGTTGGCATAAACGCTTGGGCTAAAATTAACGCGCTGTGTTCAAAAATTTTATTTGCTTGTTCAATTAAGGTTTGCCGATCTTTTACTTTTAATACCCCAAGCGAGAATGCGCCATCCGGGACTTTGAGTACCGCGGGTAACCCTATGGTATTAATGACATTGTCGACCCAGTTTTCATCAGACTTTTTAAAAATTAAACTTTTAGGCACTGGCACTTTATGGCGATTCAATAACTCGGTTAAAAACACTTTATTGGTACATTTCATGATCGATTCAGGATCATCCATTACCACTAAACCTAACTGTTCAGCGGCTTTTGCAAATCGATAGGTAAAGTTACTAATGTTGGTGGTTGAACGGATAAATAAACCGTCAAATTCACTTAAGCGCGCTAAATCGTGCGAACCAATTTGAACCAGGTCCATACCGATACGATTGGCCGATTTGGTAAACAATTTTAATGCGGCTTTATCTGAGGGCGGCATTTTTTCATGTTCATCCACTAGCATGGCGATTTCATAGCGATATCGCTTGGTCGCTTTAGGCAGCTTCCACACTTTTTGCGAAAATACTTCTAAGTATTTGGCGAATAGGTCTTGTTCAGGTTCAGTTAAATCCTGAAACGCTGAAGGTTCAATCGCATCAACCTGCCATTTACCCACTTGTTTTGATAAGCGAACCGTTAATACTGGAACGGTAAATCGTTCAAAAATCTTTCGAGCAATTTTTTCTAATGGCGGATGAGCACAATAGCCAAAATAGATTTTCATTGCGATGTCGCTAACACTATCAGGTAATTTATCTAAGCCGGATTGAGGTAAACTGAAAAATCGATCCTGCGATAGATCATTAATCGTCATCACTCGAGGTATCACCCTGTGCCCTCTTGCTTCGGCCATTAACGAGCAATAATAACCTGTACTTAAATAATCATAGCTACGGCACAAGTTGATGACCTGCATCGCACTTTTATCGGCATAGGCTCCCATGTCTAAGTAGTCATGGACTGTGACCATATTGTCACTTGGAAGGTAAGGACGCCAATCACTTGCGTCGTCGGTAACAATTAAAAACTGAGCCATAAAATTTCTGTTGCCTCTTTAAGAGCTTTACGCGTAAATTAACCATCCAGTTTGTCACTTCGAGCCGAAATATGTTATTTCGACAAGCCACGCTAAACGATTTCCCCCAACTTAACCACATCGAACAACAAGCCTTTAGTGGCGACAAAATCAGTGCTAGGCAAATTAAACGCTTTATCAACTCTGATATTGATCATCTCATCGTGGCTGATGAAAATGGCACATTAGCTGGTTATGCATTGATTTTATTACATAGGGGAACTCGACTCGCTCGCTTATATTCTGTTGCTGTATCATCTGATTTCAGAGGACGTAACATTGGATTTGAATTAGTGACTCAATGCGAGAAAGTCGCCGTTGATCATGGCTTCATTACATTACGCTTAGAAGTGAGAAACGACAATACGGCGGCAAAAAATCTTTATCTAAAAATGGGTTATAAAGTGTTGAAAACCCTAGTGCATTATTACGACGATCTGGCCGATGGCGTGAGAATGCACAAACGTTTAGATCCACCTGGTCCAAGCGTTACCCTCAATTTGCCTTTGTATATTCAAACCACAGAATTCACTTGCGGCCCTTCATGCTTATTGATGAGTTTTAATGCTTTTGAACCCGTAGAGCATAATCGGATCAGTGAATTAAATATTTGGCGCGAAGCCACCACCATATTTATGACCAGTGGTCATGGTGGATGCAGTGCCAGAGGACTTGCCATCGCGGCAATAAATCGTGGATTTGCTGTGGCGCTTCACAGTCAAGATGAGCCAGCGCCTTTTATCAGCACGGTAAGAGACCCTAATAAAAAAGCCATCATTGAAATGGTGCATCAGGATTTTAAACAACAACTGGCTAACAAGGGCGTTAGCATTGATCAACATAACCCCAGTGTAGAGCAAATTTGTAATTGGATTAGTGCCGGATTTCCGGTGCTAATAATGGTCAGCACCTATCGTTTAGATGGCAAAAAAGGGCCGCATTGGATTGTACTCACCGGCTTTAACGAGCAATATTTTTTCTTTCACGACCCTTATGTTGAAAAAATCGAAAACAGTATTAACGCAGCCTATGTTCCCATCAATAAAACGCACCTGATACAAATGGCCCGCTATGGCAAACAAAAACAGATTTACTGCTTAGTCATTAAGGGGAAAAAATAGAGGTTAAGTCACCTCAATCAACCCCAGAGGATAGATCTATCCGCAGCCCGGGAGCATCACCTTCGGCAAGATAGCGTTTATCGACCCATAAACCGAGTGCAGCAACCAGTTTGTCACCATAAAAAAGCAGCGGAATAAGCTCACGCCGCCAAGGCGCGATGGCTAACTCTTGCCACAACTTTTTTAATTCTCGCGGTTTTTGCCGGTAGTGTTGGGCAAATTGTGGCTGACACTTAGTGCTGCCCGGCGCTGAAAACTTAATGGACACTTGAGCTATGTTATCGGGTAACTGCAACCTTAAACCCTGAGGCGCTTTTACGAGTTTGACTTGCCAGTTAAATGACGCAAAAGGCTGTTGAGTGCCACGAGTTACCCACGGCTTATTGCTTAATATGAATGAAGCACTGTGATGAACCTCATCCCCAACGTCAGTGGCTTTAAGCCAATGCTGTAATTCAGCGGTCAAGCGTGTTGACATATCGCCAGCAAGCGTTAAATGCTCACTCGGCATCGCATACAGATATTCCCCAAATCGCTTAACCACAATACCTGAATAATGAATGTTTAGATTTGCATCTTCTTTTGCCGTAAGCGCCTGGCTGAGAATTTGCGTTAACTGCACTTGCGAGGGTAGTGATAAGCCAAGGTGTGTTAAATATCCTCGCAGCAATAACGCTTGCCAGGCTAATGGCGTCTGTGCAAGTGAGGACAAAGAGAGAGCAGTGCCATTGTTGCCCATGTTAGCTTCACTCGACTTAAGCATGCCAGGTAAACGCAAATTGACTTCATCATCGATAATCTGCTGCTGCTCATTAATTAACTGCGCACTTCGACTTGCCGTAATTGCAATACTTGGCCAGCGCGCTTTGAGGAGTGGAATAATGT
The DNA here is from genome assembly GCF_014647215.1 of Shewanella aestuarii. Classification (GTDB taxonomy): domain Bacteria; phylum Pseudomonadota; class Gammaproteobacteria; order Enterobacterales; family Shewanellaceae; genus Shewanella; species Shewanella aestuarii. The sequence continues at coordinate 112,507 of NZ_BMOT01000001.1, read as the reverse complement.
TGAGGCGTAAAAAGTTACGATCGTAACTGTCGTCTTGATTGCTCTCATCTTCAATATGCGTCAGGGCATACTGGGCGGCAAATTGTTCAATCTCATCCCGAGAGACTTGTAACAATGGCCTTAGCTTATAGTAAGGGGAATCTACTGGCCCCGCTAATTGACTCTCACCCATTGCCGCCAAGCCTTTAGGCCCCTGACCACGTTTCAGAGCTAATAACAATGTTTCTAATTGGTCGTCTTGATGATGCGCCGTTAATAAAATATCACCAGTATCGAGATGCTGCTCAATGGCGTGATAACGCGCTTCTCTGGCAACGGCTTCAAGACTTTGTCGAGGTTTTAGGTCAAGTTTAACCTGTTCAATAATAATGGGAAGATTATAGTCTGCCGCTTTTTGTTGGCAATGAACTACCCATTTGTCAGCATGAGAACTTAATCCATGGTGAACGTGTACTAACATGCAAGAGAACTGCGGATAGATTTTAGCAAACTCACTTAACCCGTAAGCTAATACCTCTGAGTCGACACCTCCGCTATAAGCTAATATTAACTTAGGTAAACGTGTTGCCGCCATTGCACTCTCATTCAGAGCCTGATGCTGAAAACATAAACGGCGAATATGATCGACAAGCTGTGATTTATCCATTTAAGCTGTTATTCATGGTTAATTAAAGACAATTTTGACATTACTTGATCCTAGCTGAGTTTCTAGCGCTAGCATCAAGTCATCGGATGGATTGACCCGCCATTCATCACCCAATGTTAATCTCCCTGCCGCACCCTCTTTAGTGTAATTTATCACGACCGGTACCGCGCCATTTTTCCAAGGTTGCAAGGTTTCTTGAAACTGATTAAGCCATGCTGGTGATAACATATCGGTATGAATGTTCAGCTCAACGGCTTTAGCAAAATGGCTGCGAGCTTCACCTATCTCAATAATATTGCGCCCATTCATTCGATTACCGCCAGCAAAGTCATCAAAACTGACATCGCCCTCACAAATTAAAATGCGGTCTTTTTCGAGCAAATGGCCAAATTTTTCAAATGGCTCGGTAAAAAGCATGACTTCTAAACGGGCACTTTTATCATCTAGCGTTACGAGGCCCATTTTTGAACCACGTTTAGTGATCATCACCCGAGTGGCGACAACTAGACCAGCGGCTTTCACCGTTTTACCCCGCTCTGTTGGGTGAATATCTTTCAAACGCCCAGAAGTATACTGTTTAAGCTCTGCCAAATACTGATTAATCGGATGCCCTGTTAAATATAACCCTAAGGTATCACGCTCCCCTTCTAGCCATATTTTGTCTGGCCAAGGCGTGCATTCTACAAACTGCTGCTTGTTGTCATCGGGTTCATCATTAAGCAAACCGAACATGTCATGTTGACCAATCTCTTGCGCTTTAGCATGTTGAGCAGCGGCTCTGATGGCCTCTGGCAAGGTTGCCATCATAGATGCCCTGTGCGGCCCAAGATTATCTAATGCCCCAGCGCAAATCAGTTTTTCAATCACGCGTTTATTCAGTTTCTTTAAATCAATTCGGGCACAGAAATCAAATAAATCAATAAAAGGTCCATCTTTACGCGCTTCAAGAATTGAATCGACAGGGCCTTCACCAACCCCTTTAATCGCGCCAATGCCATAAACAATATTAAGATCATCATCGACGGTAAACTTAAATAATCCTTTATTCACATCCGGTGGAATTAACGGTAAGCCCATGCGCTCACATTCATCAACCAAGGTCACTATCTTATCGGTATTGTCCATATCAGCAGACATTACCGCTGCCATAAATTGTGCAGGATAATGGGTTTTCAACCACAAAGTTTGATATGACACTAATGCATAAGCGGCAGAGTGAGATTTGTTAAATCCGTATCCGGCAAACTTTTCTACTAAATCGAAGATTTTCATCGACAAGTCGCCGTCGATACCGTTTTTTATCGCCCCTTCTTTAAAAATGCTCCGTTGCTTGGCCATTTCCTCAGGCTTTTTCTTACCCATAGCTCGACGCAGCATATCTGCACCGCCTAGGGTATAGCCTGATAATACCTGAGCAATCTGCATTACCTGTTCCTGATAGAGGATAATGCCGTAGGTGGGCGATAGTAGCTCTTTTAGTGATTCATGTTGATATTCAGCATCGGGATAAGAGACTTCTTCACGACCGTGCTTACGTTCAATAAAGTTATCAACCATGCCCGATTGTAAAGGGCCCGGACGGAATAGCGCCACCAAAGCAATCATGTCTTCGAAGCAATCGGGTTGTAGACGTTTGATCAAATCTTTCATACCGCGAGATTCTAGCTGGAATACGGCGGTGGTTTCATAACGCTGAAGTAACCTGAAACAAGCGGGATCATCAAGCTTAATGGCTTCAATACGAACAGGGTCTTTACCCTCTTTTGCCAGACGCGGATTGATCATCTGCAGCGCCCAGTCGATGATGGTCAGCGTTCTTAAACCTAAGAAGTCAAATTTTACTAATCCAGCGGTTTCAACATCGTTTTTATCAAACTGAGTAACAGGGTTTAGCCCTTCAGCATCACAATACAAAGGTGAGAAATCAGTAATACGCGTTGGTGCGATAACCACACCACCAGCGTGCTTACCGGCATTTCGAGTCACGCCTTCTAAGCGACGGCACATGTCGATAAGCTCTTTTACATCCTCATCAGCGGCATAGGCTTCAGGCAGAGATGGCTCAACTTCAAATGCTTTGGCAAGGGTCATTCCCGGTTCCGCAGGGATCATCTTGGTCAAACGTTCAACAAAACCATAGGGATGACCTAATACTCGACCAACGTCACGCACAACCGCTTTGGCGGCCATGGTTCCGAAAGTAATAATTTGCGATACCGCCTCACGGCCATACAGATCAGCAACGTGATCAATCACCTCATCACGTCTGTCCATACAAAAGTCGACGTCAAAATCGGGCATTGAAACACGTTCTGGATTCAAAAAACGCTCAAAAAGCAAGTCATATTCAAGAGGGTCAAGGTCGGTAATCTTAAGCGCATAAGCCACTAGAGAACCCGCTCCTGAACCACGGCCTGGGCCTACAGGAATACCATGATCTTTACCCCATTGGATAAACTCCATTACGATTAAGAAGTAACCAGGGAATCCCATCTGATTAATGACTTTAAGCTCAACTTCAAGCCGGTCATCATACTCGGGCCTTTTTTCCAATCTGATAGCCGGATCGGGAAATAAAAACTCTAAGCGTTCTTCAAGGCCTTTTTCTGACACTTCGACCAAGAAGTCTTCAATCGACAAATCACCTGTGGGGAAATTAGGCAAAAAATATTCATGTAAGCGAATCGTCACGTTACAGCGTTTAGCGATTTCCACTGTGTTACTAATAGCTGAGGGAATATCTTTAAACAGTTCACACATTTCATCTTCACTACGAAGATACTGCTCTGCACTGTAGGTTTTAGGACGACGCGGATCGGCAAGGGTAAAACCATCATGAATGGCGACACGGATCTCGTGCGATTCAAAATCATCCGGCTTTAAGAACACCACCTGATTAGTTGCTACGACTGGAATTGCCGTTTTTGATGCCAGTTCTACCACCATGTGCAAATAGCGTTCTTCATCAGGACGGTTGGTGCGAATGAGCTCAAGGAAATAGCGGTCAGTGAAATGGGTTTGATAAAAGGACACCAATTCATCAACCTGACCTTGGTTACCTTTAAGTAAAGCTTTACCGATATCACCTTCTTTGGCACCAGATAAAATCAAGATGCCTTTGTTATAGGTGACAAGCCAGGATTGATCGATAACCACTCGGCCGTTAACTTGACCACGTAGGTAAGCTTCACTGATAAGCTGGGTTAAATTTTGATAGCCATCATTATCCATAGCAATGATGGTTAAGGCACAAAGCTCTTTATCAAACCCCGGCACTTGCATCCAAAAATCAGCACCGATAATTGGCTTAATGCCGACTCCGTGAGCGCCACCATAAAACTTGACCAGGCCACAAAAATTGTTTTGGTCTGTCAAAGCCAATGCTGCCATACCCTGTGCTTCCGCCGCCGCTAAGATAGGTTTTACCTTAGCAACACCATCACTCATGGAAAAGTCACTGTGGACGCGTAAATGCACAAAACGAGGATCTGACATAGATAAAATTCTTATTATTCTAGGGTAAAAAAGATGCAAAAATGCAATTGAAAATATCGACTAGACTAGCAAACATTCACATCACTGCCAATGATTTAGCCATGATGATATAGATATGACGCTAACGGGACAATTTATCACTGAACGTATGGAAACCGTGACGATTTAGCTTTAAACCTAAGTTAGCCTTGATTTAAACGTTCAGCAACAGGTTTAAAGCTTTTTCGATGTACACCTAATACACCAAATTCCGCTAACGCTTCAAAGTGTGCTTTAGTTGGATAACCTTTGTGCTTGGCAAATCCATACTGCGGGTGTTTAGCATCAAGCTCAAGCATTTCTTGATCTCTGACAACTTTAGCAATAATGGATGCTGCACTAATGGCACTCACCAAGCCATCTCCTTTGATAATGGCATGTGCTTGAATGCCAAAATCCGGAACCCGATTACCATCAACAAGCACTCTTTGAGGAGCTATCCCTAATCCAGCTACGGCACGCTGCATCGCCAGCATAGTGGCGTGGAGAATGTTTAATTGGTCGATTTCTTCGGGGCTAGCACGACCGACACTCACCGCAAGTGCATTATCATATATCGTTTGATATAGCGCGTTTCGGCGTTTTTCAGATAATTTTTTAGAATCATTTAAGCCGTCAATCGGGCGGCTTGGATCTAATATCACCGCGGCGGTAACAACATCACCAACTAATGGCCCACGGCCAACCTCGTCAACGCCGGCAACACACCCTTGCGATAATAAAGCAACTTGTTCAGGGGTGATATTTTTAATCACTGTTGGTAAGGCGAGGATGGTCATACGAGTCTCACTAACTTAATTAAGCTTGAATTAAAGCGACAACGGCATCTGCAGCTCGCTCGCTTGCATTGCATTTAAGTTGTTGATGCAATTGCTCAAAGCGAGTTTTAAGTGGGGAAAAGTCTTTATCTAATTGACTAATTACCGCATTAGCTATTAATTCAGGCTGACAATCAGCTTGAATTAATTCAGGCACAATTGTTTCATTAGCCAACAAATTAGGTAATGAAAAGTTAGAAATATGCATCATACGAAGCGCGATAGCATAGGTGATTGGACTGACTCGGTAAGACACAACCATAGGGCGTTTTACCAGCATAGCCTCTAAAGTTGCCGTACCTGATGCTAATAAAATACAGTCCGCAGCCGCCATAACTTCACGAGATTGACCATCGATGATATCAATCGCCAAGTCAGGTGCAAACTTTTCTAACGCTTCAGTAAACTGTTTACGACGAGCCTCATTAACGACGGGAGTCACAAACTTAATATCGGGATATGCGTCTTTAACTAATTTAGCAGCTTTGATGAAAGGTTCTGCAAGTTGCGCTAATTCACCGCCACGAGAACCAGGTAAAACGGCTAGATATTCAGCCTCAATGTCTAAACCCAATTGCGCGCGTGCGGCTAACTTATCACTTTCGATCGGGATATCATCAGCAAGAGTATGACCAACGAAAGTGCAAGGAACATCATGTCTGTCATAAAAAGCTTTTTCAAAAGGCAATAATGACAACACCATGTTAGTTGCTTTAGCAATTTTAAAAATGCGCTTTGGTCGCCATGCCCAAACTGACGGGCTGACATAATGGACAGTTTTAAAACCTTTATTTTTTAACTTAAGCTCAAGACCAATATTGAAATCAGGTGCATCAATACCAATAAAACAATCAGGTTTTATGGCACAAATCTGCTCAATTAAACTGGCACGTACTTTTAATAAGCGTGGCAAACGAGACAAGACTTCAACTATGCCCATCACTGCCAGTTCTTCCATAGAGAACCAGGATTGAAAGCCCAAAGCTTTCATGCGAGGACCACCAATACCAACAAATGTCGCATTGGGATAGCGCAATTTAAGCGATTTAATTAATCCGGCACCAAGAATATCGCCGGAGATTTCTCCGGCGACCATGGCAAATATTGGGGAAGTAGATTTGCTCATTACTTAACTATCGTATGATCCCACGTGAAGAAGTAGTGATAAAGTCGACCATTGATTGTACATAAGGATCACCTGCGGCATCGTCGGCTATCTCTGCCAACGCTTCATCAATGGTTAAATTTTTGCGGTACAAAGCTTTGTAGGTTCTACGGATAGCATGCTGGGTTTCTTTGCTAAAGCCGCGACGTTTTAAGCCTTCAACATTTAATCCACGAGGAATGGCTGGCGAGCCCGCGGCCATAACAAATGGTGGCACATCTTGGAAAATGGTCGATGAGCCCGCAGTAAACGCATGGGCACCAATATGGACGAATTGATGCACACCAGTCATACCACCAAGAATAACATGATCGCCAACATGAACATGACCAGCAATAGAAGCATTGTTAGCCATAATGACATTGTTGCCAACGACGCAATCGTGAGCAATATGAACATAGGCCATAAACAAATTATTCGAACCGATGCGAGTTTCACTATTATCTTGAATAGTGCCACGGTGAATAGTAACTGACTCACGAATGATATTATTATCACCCATAATTAAACGTGTCGGCTCACCAGCATATTTTTTATCTTGGCACTCTTCTCCCACTGACGCGAATTGAAAAATTCGGTTTCCCTTGCCAATGACAGTTGGTCCTTTGACCACGACATGGGAACTGATCCAGGTATCATCACCTATTTCAACATCGGCGCCAATATACGTCCAAGGACCAATAGTGACATTATTGCCAATTTTGGCATCAGGATGAACAAATGCTAGTTTATCTATCACTTTTCAATCTCTCTTCTGGCACACATAATTTCAGCGGAACAAACAACTTCGCCATCGACACGAGCTTCGCCAATAAAGACACCAATACCCCGGCGTTCTTTTATCATTTTAACGTGAAAATGGATTTGATCACCGGGTTCAACAACACGTTTGAATCGCGCTTTATCTATACCTGCAAAATAATAAAGCACATCCGGTGACGGTTCAGTACTCATGGTTTTAAATGCAAGTAACCCTGTTGCTTGAGCCATAGCTTCTAGAATCAACACACCGGGCATAACTGGCGCAACTGGGAAGTGACCTTGGAAGAAAGGCTCATTAATTGTGACGTTTTTTATTGCATGTAGCTGATCACCGACAGTGTAATCTAATACACGATCTATGAGTAAAAATGGATATCTATGCGGAAGATATTTAAGGATTTCTTTAATATCCATTGTGTTTAATTCGTTCGACACTCTTGTTTCCTTAACAGGTTCAATGAGAGGTTTAGTATGACAGTAAATCTTATTTTTGCGTATTCTCAAGCAGTTTAACTCGAGCAAACAATTCGTCCAATTGACGGAAGCGTACGGTATTGCGTCGCCATAATTTATTTTCCATTGCTATGGTAGCAGAAGAATATACACCTTTATCACGAATAACACTGGTCACATTAGTGCCACCCGAGATGTGCACGCCATCAGCAATACTGATATGGCCTGAAATACCGCAACCACCACCTATAATACAATACTTGCCTATCGTCGAACTGCCGGCAACAATGGTTCCGCCAGCGATAGCCGTATTTTGACCAATGACCACGTTATGGGCAATCTGAACTTGGTTATCAATAATAACCCCGTCATGAATTTCGGTATGGGATAACGCCCCTCGGTCAATACTGGTACATGAACCAATTTCAACTCGGTTTCCAATTCTTACACCACCAGTTTGAGGGATTTTAATCCAATTGCCCTTCTCGTTGGCATAACCAAAACCATCAGAGCCAATAACCGTTGCAGAATGAATGGTACAATCTGTGCCAATATGTACGTTGTGATAAATAGTCACATTAGCCCATAAGCAGCTATTTTGACCAATGATACTGGACTCACCAACCACAGAGCCTGCGCCTATTTGTACGTTATCGCTTAAAATAGCATTGGCACAAATTACCGCATTGGCACCGATTGACACATTTTCACCGAGTTTAGCACTCGCGTCTATTTGCGCACTTGGGTGAATACCAACCGCCGCCTTGGGCGAGGTATCTAGCAATTGTGCTACACGAGCAAAGCCGACATAAGGGTCAGCGACAATGACTGCTGTCCCTTTATAATCTGCTGCATCTTTTTCAGTAAGTAATACCGCGCTCGCTTGAGTTGCCTCAAGTTGAGCACGGTACTTACTGTTGGCTAGAAAAGATAATTGGCCTTCAATTGCATCTTCTAAAGTGGCAACACTCGACACAATTTGGGTATCATCACCGCGAACTGTGGCATTTAGCAGTTGGCCAATTTCTTTTAAAGTCACTTGTTGCATAGTCTTTATCGCCTTAAATTCGGGCTTATTTACCTTTACTTAACGCTTCAACCACTTTACCGCTAATATCAGCATCTGGCTTAACAAAAATAACTGCACCACGTTGTAATACCATGTCATATTTTTCTTTTTCAGCAATGGTATTGATCACTTTTTGAACTTGAACTAGCAGTTTGTTTTGCTCTTCACCTTGACGACGACGCATATCTTCATCAAGTGCTTTGCCTTTTAATTGAAACTCAGACTTCAATGATTCCATTTTACGGACCATGTCAGTTTTTTGAGTATCACTCATTAACGCACCATCACGCTGCTGCTTTTCAACCATAGAACGCATTTCTTCCTGCATTTTTTGGACTTCAGCAACACGATCACCAAATTCAGCTTTAAGTGATTTTGAGATTTGTTCACGTTGTGGTAATTGTTCAAACACTTCGCCCATATCCACTACTGCAATTTTTTCAGCATGCGCCATCATAGGTGCAGCTAAAAAAGCTAATGTTACTAATGCGCGATTGACCATCTTTTTCAAAGTAGACTCCTTGTTAATAGACACTTGTTCAGCAAAACTTGCCGAGTGTATTCGTTTTAGAACGTTTTGCCAATATTGAACGAGAAAATCTCTGTTTCATCGTCTTCGTATTCTTTGAGCGGCCAGGCCAAACTAAATACCATCGGCCCCATAGGTGAAAGCCACTGCACACTCATACCCCAGGATGCACGAATTCGACTAGGATCACTGAAGTCTTCAAGCTTATTAAATTCATCAGCAGGAAGGTTTCTATATGAATCGTAATCAAATTCAGTATCCCACACGTTACCGGCATCAAGGAAGAAGCTGGTACGCACTGAGTTGGTATATGCTTCATCTAAAAACGGCGTGGGTACAATTAGCTCCATACTGGCGGTGGCAATAGCATTACCACCAATCGAGCGTCCTTGGTTAATGTAAATTTGATTTGGATCCCCAGGTAAACTACAACCATCACCAGATGGATCTGGAGCACAAGGCTCACTGCCACGCACTAAATAGAAAGAGCGAGGGCCTACTGAGTTTGATTTAAATCCGCGTAATGAGCTGCTACCACCTGAATAGTAATTCTCCCAGAATGGCAAAATTTGATCATTTTCATTAAATTTGCCATAGCCATTGGCATAACCTAAACGAGCACGGGTTAAGAATACAAAACTGTGCTTGCGAGTTAATGGGAAATAAAAATTAGTATCAAAATCAGTTTTAAAATATTTTAAATCTGAGCCTGGCACTGTCATTTTTCCGCTTAGACGCTGTGATGAACCATCAGTTGGGAATGTTCCACGGTTTAATGTGCTTCTATACCAACCGGTATTCACTTCAAAATTGTCAAAGCTTAAATCAGCATTTGGATCTTCGCTGTCGCGGTATACGTCGTAAAAACGTAATGCTTGCTCATAAGCTGAAATTTCAGAAATCGCGTTATGACGGTAACCAATCCCCCCATTTAAACGATTATATTCGTTAATTGGGAATCCTGAGTTCAATGCCACACCATAAGATTTATTCTTATAGCGTTCTAAGTTAGCTTCATTGGCATCAAATTCGTTCCAATAAATACTTCCGCCTAAGCTCACACCGTCTTTAGTAAAGTATGGATCTGTATACGAAATGTTAGCACTTTTAGAATACTTGTTGGTATTGATGCTAATACCTGCTTGGTTACCTGTACCTAAGAAGTTATTTTGCTCTACACCAAACTGCAAGCTAACACCTGATTCAGTACCATAACCAACACCAGCGTTGAATGAACCTGAAGGCTGCTCTTTCACGCTAACAGCAACATCGACTAAATCATCGCTGCCTGGCACTTGAATCGTTTCAGTATCAACCGTTTCAAAATATCCCAATCGATTTAAACGTGCTTTAGATTGTTCAATTTGCGCTGAGTTTAACCATGCCCCTTCCATCTGGCGAAGTTCTCGACGCATCACTTCATCTTTAGTCACCGCGTTGCCAGTAAAGTTAATGCTGCGAACATACACTCGCTTACCAGGTTTAATATTGATGTTAAGTACAACTTCTTTGTTCTCATCATCAATTTCAGGGTAGGTTTTTACTTCAGGATAAGCATAACCAAAACGACCAAGATATTTACTGTACATTTCTTCGGTGAATGTGACATCGGCGCCGTTATACATGTTGCCCGCTTTAATAGGCAAAATTGCCCGCATTAACTCTTCGCGACCCATTAAATCGCCGGTTAAGTTAATGTCTTTGACTTTATATTTTTCACCTTCATCGACGTTAATCGTAATATAGAGTCCCTTTCTATCAGGAGTCATAGCAACCTGAGTCGACGTCACTTCAAAACGAATATACCCTTGGTTATGGTAATAGGTTTTAATGGTTTCTAAGTCTGCTTGAAGTTTTTGCTTTTGATAGCGTCTTTCGCCAAATATATCCCACCAGGCAACAAAGTCTTTCAACTCAAGCATGCTGATTAATTCAGAATCACTAAAAACGGTGTTTCCGACCACGTTTATTTGGCGAATTTCAGCGGCTAAACCTTCAGTAAAGTTAAATTTCAATTCAACCCGATTACGCGGCAAATTGATAACTTGAGCTTGTACCTTAGCGCCGTATTTACCCACGCCGTAATAAAAGTCTTGCAAGCCTTTTTCAATACCGCTAAGCATGGTGCGATCCAAAGACTCACCAATTTTAACGCCTGAACCATCAAGACTTTCTTGAAGCTGCTCATCTTTAATATCTTTGTTACCTTCAAACGTCACTGCACTAATTGTAGGACGTTCTTTAACGGTAACATACAACACGCCAGCCTCATGGCTTACGCTAATAGTTTCAAAGTTTGTTGAACCATATAAGCTTTTTATCGCCTGTTGTAATTTAACTTGGTCAACTGTATCACCGACTTTCACCGGCAAGTTTAACAGTGCAGCTCCTAACGCTACACGTTGTAGACCTTCAACTTGAATGTCTGTGACTTCAAATGGCTGGAATGTATTTGCCCAACCGTTCCCTGCAAAAGACGCGCCGACGAATAACATCGATGCAAATAGTTTATTCAATCTCATAGAGCACTTCTAATTATTAGTCTGTCCTTGCTCAGAGTCGGGCAAAATCGTTGAAAAGCGCTACACTCATCAACATTAGCAGCAAAGCTGCGCCAAACCTGAATCCAATTTCCTGCACCTTTTCAGGTACAGGCTTACCCGTAATCACTTCAATAAAGTAATACAGCAAGTGTCCACCATCTAGCACGGGTAAAGGCATTAAATTAATAATCCCTAGGTTCACGCTAATTAGTGCGATAAATCCAAGAAAATACACCAATCCATAATTTGCGCTCGCACCCGCTCCTTGCGCAATAGATATGGGGCCACTTAGATTTTTCACCGACACATCGCCGGTAAATAATTTACCTATCATTTTGAAACTAACCACCACTAGCTGCCATGTTTTATCAACAGCAGCGGAAACGGAATCTATCATGCCATATTCTAAATCAAAGCGCATATTTTCAGGCCATTGCGCGGCAGTAGGGCTAATACCAACAATACCGATTATGTCACCATTGTCATTGGTTTGAGCCTGGGGCACAACCTCAAACGGTAACTGCTGGCCTGCTCGCTCAATAACGAGAGTAAGTGTCTTATTAGCTGACGTTTGTACCACATCAACAAAGCTATTCCAATCTTTGTACTGCTGTTGATTTATCGATATGATTTTATCGCCAATCATCAAACCTGCCATTTGTGCCGAACTATTTTCTGATATAGCGGCGATGACCGGATTTATTCCGGGTCTAAATATTCCTAATCCTAAAGCGGTAATAGGCGATTCTTTTTCTGGATCAAATTTCCAATTACGGGTATCGAGTTGGTATGTTTGGCCACTGACATCCACACCTTCAATTCTAGAAAGCGGCGCCAATGTTACATCGACACTATCGCTTCCAATATGACCCACTAAAGCCAAATTGACCTCTTCCCAATTGCGAACATCTTGCCCTGAAATAGCAAGGATCTGTTGCGGTTCAGATAACTGAATAACTGCTGCAGGTGAGTTAATTTTGGTTGAATCAATTACTGGCTTAATCGAAGGAACACCGATTAAATACATGGCGTATAAAGCAACAATAGCAAAGATAAAGTTGGCTAATGGTCCGGCAGCCACGATGGCAATGCGCTGCCAAACTGTTTTACGATTAAACGCTTGATCAAGCATATCGGCAGGTACATCTTCAACCCGCTCATCAAGCATTTTAACAAAGCCCCCCAAAGGGATCATGGCAACAACATATTCAGTGCCATCTTGACCGACTTTACGCCAAATGGCTTTTCCAAACCCAATTGAAAATTTTTCGACTTTTACGCCACACTTACGTGCAACCCAAAAATGGCCGTATTCATGCACGGTAATTAAAATACCCAGGGCAACAATGAAAGAGCCTAAATTCCACAAAAAATCGAACATCTTACTCCTCTTTACCCTAACGCTTTAATTTTAGATAAAGCCAATTGGCGTGCGTCGCTGTCTAAAGCAATAATATCTTCTATCGACTTTAACGCTGACCGATTAACCGATACAAGGCATTGTTCATTGACGACGGCAATATCGGTAAATTTAATTCTACCCTGCAAAAAAGCCTCAACGGCAATTTCATTGGCTGCATTCAATACCGTGGTTGCTTCCTGCCCTTGCTGGCATGCTTCTATCGCTAACTTTAAACATGGAAAACGATTAAAATCAGGTTCTAAAAAGCTTAACTGTCCGACTTTGAAAAAGTCTAAAGGTTCAACGCCAGCTGAAATTCTTTGTGGATAGCTCATACAATGAGCAATTGGCGTACGCATATCAGGGTTACCCATCTGCGCCAGTACCGAACCATCTTTATATTGCACCATGGAGTGAATAACACTTTGAGGATGGATAACCACTTTAAGCTGTTCGGGAGTAGTATTAAATAACCACCGCGCTTCGATGTATTCTAATCCTTTGTTCATCATAGATGCTGAATCAACAGATATTTTTCTGCCCATTGACCAATTCGGATGATTACAAGCCTGATCGGGTGTCACGTTGGGCAAAATTGTTAAGTCAGTCGTTAAAAAAGGACCACCAGAACCTGTCAGTAGGATATGCGAAATGCCTTCAGAAGCGATATCACAAAAACCTAAGTTATTTTGCACGGCTTGAGGCATGCATTGAAAAATAGCATTATGTTCACTATCAACGGGTAATATCGTCGCACCCGATGCTTTTGCGGTTTGCATAAATAGCTCACCAGACATGACCAAGGCTTCTTTGTTGGCCAATAGCACTCTTTTACCCGCCTTAACGGCGGCAAACGTAGGCACTAATCCGGCTGCACCAACAATGGCAGCCATGACAGTATCAACGTCGCTATGGGTCACTAAAGCCGTTAACTCTTCAGGTGTTGAGGTTACAATGGTTTTACTCGATGACGGTAATGCAAGCTTAAGTTTAATTGCGGCTTGTTGATCAACCATGTGGGCAAACACAGGCTGATGAGCCAGACATAAGGCCAACATTTTATCTACACTGGCATTGGCAACCAGGGCATAAACCGCATATTTATCGGGATTTTGAGTGATAACACTCAAGGTACTTGCGCCAATTGATCCTGTCGCGCCAAGGATAACCATGTTTTGCATTAGCATTACATCCACATGGCGATATAGATTAATGTAAACACGGGAAACGCTGCGGTTAAGCTATCGATTCGATCAAGTATGCCACCATGACCTGGCAAAATAGTGCCAGAATCTTTTATGACGGCAACGCGTTTAAACATACTTTCAGATAAATCACCAAATGCAGAGGCTAAAGCCGTAATTAATGTGACCGCAACTAACAAACCTAACTCTTGCTGCGGAGAAAAATACATCACGCCGGCAACAATTAACATGCTAGTCAGTAAGCCACCAGCTAAGCCCTCTAAGGTTTTCGCGGGGCTAACACTAGGCATTAACTTATGCTTACCAAGGGTTCTGCCAGCAAAATAGGCTCCAGTATCAGTAGCCCAAACGATTAACATCACAATCAGCACCAACACACCACCAAAATATGGATCGGATTGATTACTTAATGACTTAAGGGTAATTAAAGACACGAAACACGGTATCAAGGTTAACTGACCAAACATGGATTTTAGCATATGGCTATTTCGCCAAACTGCTGCGCTTTTAGGGAAACTAAACACCAGTAATGTGCTAATAACCCACCACACAACGCCAATGCTTATTATCGCTAAAAACATGGGTTGCAGATGCCCTTTAAACCATAAACTGTCTGCTGGAAATAACACGTTGATTGCTATCAATAACACGGTTACGGTGATGGTAAATGACCATTGAGTAATATTGCATTCTTTATCGATGAAGCGGCCCCATTCTTTTGCTGCAATAGCAAAAATGGGGACCAAACACCATGAAAAATACACAGAAGGCACCCAAAAGATACCGACTAATACAAGTGGGATTAAACAAAGTGCTGTTATTATTCGTTGTTTTAGCAAAAACTAATCCTCTTAAGATTAAAGCGATCGTATTTGTTCTATTTGACTCCCAGTCAAACCGAAACGACGCTGACGGCTGGCAAAAGTTGCCAGTGCATGATGAAAAGCTTTCTCATCAAAATCAGGCCAAAGTGTTTCTGTGAACACTAACTCTGCATAGGCGGCCTGCCATAAAATAAAATTACTGATGCGGTAATCACCGCCAGTTCTTATCATTAAATCAACTTCGCTTTGATTTTGCATGCACAAATGTTGATTTAATGCCTCTTCGGTCATCTGACTGCTGCTGATTTCGCCACTTTCGACTTTTTCAGCTAATTTTTGAGCAGCCTGCATAATATCCCAACGCCCACCATAGTTAGCAGCAACGTTAAGCACTAACCCGGTATTGTCTTTTGTCTTGTCTTGAGCTTGGGCAATTTGAGCTTGTAACCGTGCTGAAAAACGGCTGATATCTCCAATAATATTTAACTTAACCTGATTTTTATCTAAACGCTTAATTTCACGTTGTAACACACTGAAAAAAAGCTCCATCAATAAATTGACTTCTTTATCCGGTCTGCGCCAATTTTCACTCGAAAATGCAAACAGTGTTAATGATGCTATGCCCAACTGACTTGCCGCACTCACAATACGTCTAACGGCTTTAACACCAGCTTTGTGACCGACCACTCTAGGCATACTTTTATTTTGTGCCCAACGACCATTACCATCCATGATAATAGCGACGTGTTTTGGCAAAGACTGCTTTACGATATCCGATAATTGTCCAGGTAAGACTTCAGACGTGACTAACTCAGAAGAAGTAGTAACACCTGTTCCATAATCATTTGTAGATGACATCAACAACGACCCTATAAAAAACAAACGCCGTGTAGTATACCCTTACACGGCGTATTAACTCTAGCGTTGAACGCTGAAGTTTAGACTTCCATTAACTCTTTTTCTTTTGCTGCAAGCAGCTGATCAACGTTTTTAATCGCTGCATCAGTAAACTTTTGAACGCTATCTTCACTGCGACGCACATCGTCTTCAGTACATTCTTTGGCTTTTTCAAGCTTCTTAACTTCGGTAATGGCATCACGACGCACATTACGAATTGCTACACGACCATTTTCAGCTTCATTACGCACAACTTTAATAAAGTCTTTACGGCGCTCTTCAGTTAAAGCTGGTAAAGGAATACGCATTGAAGTGCCAGCTGTCATTGGGTTTAAACCAAGATCAGATGACATAATCGCTTTTTCAACGGCTTGAACTAATGTTTGATCAAATACCGTTACGTTCAACGTACGTGAATCTTCGATACCAATGTTTGCCACTTGCTTAAGCGGAGTCATTGCACCGTAGTAAGAAACTTGAATCGAATCTAATAGGCTTGGGTGAGCACGACCTGTGCGCACTTTTGCCATTTGATTTTTAGTCGCATCTACACATTTACCCATGCGCTCTTGCGCATCTAACATAATTGTTTCAATCACAATAATTTCCTTTTTAACCAATATTCATTAAGTTTAAGCCAATCGATAAAGAATCGTACAGACAATGGATCAGCTCAAATAATACTTGCAGTTCATTTTACGCCACTGTGTTACTCATGTGATAGCGGAATTATTTTTGACTGCTAATAATTGTACCTTCACTTTCGCCCATAATAACACGGCGTAAAGCACCTGGCTTATTCATGTTGAATACTAAAATTGGGATGTTATGATCACGAGCCATAGTAAAGGCGGCAAGATCCATCACTTTTAATTCAGACTCTAAGACTTCATTAAAGCTAAGCGTGTCGTATTTAACCGCTTCAGGATTTTTCATTGGGTCTGCAGAGTAAACACCGTCTACTTTAGTGCCTTTTAAGACCACTTCGGCTTCAATTTCAATGCCACGTAAACAAGCTGCAGAGTCAGTGGTACAAAATGGGTTACCGGTTCCTGCGGCAAAAATTACCACTCGGCCAGATTTTAGTAAGCTAATGGCTTCAGCCCAATTATAATCGTCACACACCCCTTTTAACGGGATAGCTGACATCAGGCGCGCATTAACATAGGCACGATGCAACGCATCTCTCATGGCTAAGCCATTCATGACAGTTGCTAGCATACCCATGTGATCGCCCACCACACGGTTCATGCCAGCTTGCGCTAGGCCTTCACCACGAAATAGATTACCACCACCAATTACCACACCAACTTGAATACCCAGTTCAACAAGCTCTTTCACTTCTTGAGCCATACGATCAAGTACTTTAGGGTCGATGCCGAAGCCTTCTTCGCCCATTAATGCTTCACCGCTTAATTTAAGCAGAATACGTCTAAATGCAGGTTTTGGATTGGTGCTCATAATTTTTATCCTGATTATAACAAGACCGCAGCGATTGCTGCGGTCTTAGGGTATATAGAGAAAAAGCGATTACGCCTTTTTAGTAGCAGCGATTTGAGCTGCAACTTCAGCAGCAAAATCTTCTTCTTTCTTCTCGATACCTTCACCCACTTCTAAACGAATGAAGTTAGTTACTGTGGCTTTTTTCTCTTTCAGAATTTCACCAACAGTTTTCTTTGGTTCCATGATGAAAGCTTGACCAGTAAGAGAGATCTCACCAGTGAACTTCTTCATACGACCAACAACCATTTTCTCAGCGATTTCAGCAGGCTTGCCTTCGTTCATCGCGATTTCGATTTGAAGTGCTTGCTCTCTTTCTACAAGTTCAGCAGGTACATCTTCAGGGTTTACGAAATCAGGCTTAGAAGCAGCAACGTGCATAGCGATGTGCTTTAATGTTTCTTCGTCAGCTTCACCAGTTACAACCACACCGATACGCTCGCCGTGACGGTAAGAAGCCAAGTTAGCACCATCGATATACTCAACGCGACGAACATTGATGTTTTCACCGATTTTAGCTACTAGAGCTACACGAGTTTCTTCAAACTGTGCTTTTAAATCTTCGATAGTCACTTTAGATGCTGCAGCAACATCTAGTACCGCGTTAGCAAAGCCTAGGAAGTTAGAATCTTTAGCAACGAAGTCAGTTTGACAGTTAACTTCTAAAAGAGCAGCGAAACCTTCACCGTTCTTGATTAGAATAGTACCGTCAGCAGCGATGTTACCGGCTTTCTTAGCCGCTTTAGCCGCGCCGCTTTTACGCATGTTATCAATCGCTAGCTCGATGTCACCGTTAGTTTCAGTCAGTGCATTCTTACAGTCCATCATGCCAGCGCCAGTGCGGTCACGAAGTTCTTTAACTTGGGCAGCAGTAATTGCCATTGTTAAATCCTCTATTTAATTCGTCTAATATTGCATTTGTAAAACAGGGGCCCAAAGGCCCCTGTTTACCAATTATCTTATTGGCAAATAAGGGGGGATGTTAAACATCACGCCTTATTAAACAGCTTCTACGAAACCGTCTTGTTCAGCTTGAACAGCTAAATCTTGACCACGGCCTGAGTTGGCAGCAGCAGCAACAGATGAAGTGTACAAACGAATTGCACGCATTGCATCGTCGTTACCAGGAACGATGTAGTTAACACCGTCTGGCGCAGAGTTAGTATCAACAACTGCAACAACTGGGATACCTAGGTTGTTAGCTTCTTTAATAGCGATATGCTCATGGTCAGCACCGATAACGAATAATACGTCAGGTAAACCGCCCATGTTTTTGATTCCGCCTAGAGACTTTTCTAACTTGTCTAATTCGCGTGAACGCATTAACGCTTCTTTCTTAGTAAGCTTGTCGAAAGTACCGTCAACTGACTGACTTTCTAGCTCTTTAAGACGCTTGATTGACTGACGAACAGTTTTCCAGTTTGTTAACATACCGCCTAACCAGCGGTGATCAACATAGTACTGGTCACAAGAAATTGCAGCTTCTTTGATAGCTTCGCCAGCAGCGCGCTTAGTACCTACGAATAATACTTTACCTTTCTTAGAAGCAACGTTGCTAATGAAAGCTAAAGCTTCGTTGAACATTGGTACAGTGTGCTCAAGGTTGATGATGTGTACACCGTTGCGAGCACCGAAGATGAAAGGCTTCATCTTTGGGTTCCAGTAACGTGTTTGGTGACCGAAGTGAACACCAGCTTGTAGCATGTCGCGCATTGAAACAGTAGTCATTGTATTTACCTTAATGTAAGGGGTTAGACCTCCACGCATCCCATGTTTCGACTCTTCTACGCTAATAAAAGCATTGAGAGCACCCCGAAAAATGTGTCGATACGTGTGTGATTTAGTATTTAAGTTAATTGCCATGTATAATAGCCGCAAATTCTGACAGTTTGTTGAAACACCGAGCAATTAAAGCACTATAAAGTGATTATTTGTTCCGCAAAACAAAACAAACTAAGAAACACGAACTCACACATAACGGCGCGCTTTATACCATAAACAGCGATCAAACACAACTTTTTACGTGTAATTGATTGCTTTAAACGGGCCCATTTTGAACGTTAAAAACCAAGAGAAGATTCATGAGTATTGTCATTAAAAATGCCGACGAAATTGAAAAGATGCGCGCAGCAGGAAAACTCGCTGCACAAGTACTGGAAATGATTGCACCCCATGTTGTTGCTGGTGTCACAACCAATCAATTAAATACCATTTGTGCGCAATATACTGAAGAGCAAGGTGCCATATCTGCACCGCTTAATTACCATGGTTTTCCAAAATCAATTTGCACTTCGGTAAATGATACTATTTGTCACGGTATCCCATCAGATTACATCCTCAAAGATGGTGATATTTTAAATATTGATATTACTGTGATTAAAGATGGCTATCATGGCGATACTTCAAAAATGTTTCTTATTGGCGAGGTCAGTCCTAAAGACAAACGCTTATGTCGAATTGCCCAAGAAAGTCTGTATTTGGCCATCAAAAAAGTTCGTCCTGGCGCAAAATTAGGCGAAATTGGCACAAGTATCGAAAAATTCATCAAAGCAAGCAAATCAGGGCTTGATAAGTATTCAATCGTACAAGATTATTGTGGTCATGGTATTGGTGCTGGTTTCCATGAAGAACCTCAAGTTGTCCATTATAAAAATAATGACAAAACCGTGATTAAGCCAGGTATGTGCTTTACCATCGAGCCGATGATTAATGCGGGTCGTCATACCACCATATTAGACAAAAACGACAACTGGACAGTTACAACTTCTGATGGGAAAAATTCTGCCCAGTGGGAGCACACTTTATTAGTCACTGAAACCGGTGTAGAAGTGCTAACACTTCGTGATGAAGAAGACTTCCCAAGAATTATTAACTTTTAATCTATACAAGATTCAAGGATATCGATGAATACCGCGCTGGCAGCCAAAAATACCTTACTTGAACTTAACCAGCGCTTAGTTGAGCAATATAAAGCGAAGCACCCGATCGCAGATATTGTTAAGCAACGCAGCGCATTCATCGATAACTTACTGCAAAATGCATGGAAAAAATGTCATTTAGACCAGTACCCTATGTCATTAATTGCTGTAGGTGGATATGGGCGCGGTGAGCTTCTGCCCTATTCAGATGTCGATTTACTGTTTTTAATTGAACAGGAAGAGGTTTGCCAAAACACCCAAGCAAAACTCAGTGAATTAATCACTTACCTTTGGGATGCTGGACTTGAAATTGGCCACAGTGTGCGCACTGTGTCACAAACAATCGAGCAAGGTAAAGCTGACATCACTATCGCCACCAACTTAATTGAAGCACGGTTTTTATGCGGTAACACACAACTATTTGATGTGTTATATCAACGTATTCGTCAAGATGACTTCTGGCCTTCTGCCGATTTTTACAATGCCAAAAAAGAAGAACAAACCCTTCGCCATTCAAAAGCCAGTGCTTTTGACCTTGAACCGAACATTAAAACCTGCCCGGGTGGTTTGAGAGATATCCAGACAATTGCCTGGGTGGCAATGCGTCATTTTGATGCCGCTAATCTCATTGAGTTGGTTGAGCATGATTTTCTTGAACCTTCTGAATTAGAAGAATTATTGGAATGCCAAAATTACCTGTGGGAAATTCGCTTTGCGCTGCATATTAGTGCAAATCGCAATGAAAACCGCTTGTTATTCGACCTACAACGTCAAGTTGCCAGCTTGCTGGGTTATGAAGATGCGACTCAACTTGCGGTTGAGCAAATGATGAAACGCTATTATCGCACTGTAAGACGTATAATGGAGTTAAATCAAATGTTGTTGCAGCTATTTAAGCGCGCAACTTTAGGGCATTTTAAAGCATTAGAAATTCAACCCATCAATGAGCAATACCAGCGTCGCGGTTATTATATTGAGGTACTAGATAATGATTTGTTCAGTCAGCATCCTGAAGAAATATTACGGCTTTTTTTATATGCCGTTAAAAACTCTAATATTCAGTATATTTATGCTCCAACGTTAAGACTGCTGCGCAAAGCGCGTCGCAGCTTAACCGGCCCACTGCAAGATAATCCCGACTGTCGCAAAGTGTTTATGGAGATTTTAAAACACCCGCGCGGTATTGTGGCATTTTCAATGATGCACAAGCACGGAATTTTATCTTCCTACCTGCCCGCCTGGCGAAGCATTGAAGGACAAATGCAGTTTGATCTTTTTCATGCTTATACCGTCGATGAGCACACCCACAGATTATTACTCAATATAGAAAGATTCGCTCAAGCTGAGCAAAAAGATGAGTTTCCTTTAGGCGCGGTGCTAATCAACCAATTACCCAAAAAAGGGTTATTGGTTTTAGGGGCAATATTTCATGATATTGCAAAAGGTCGAGGTGGAGATCACAGTAAACTAGGGGCGAGCGATGCAATTGATTTTTGTAAATTACATGGACTCAATGATCACGATGGTCGCTTAGTCGCTTGGCTAGTTGAAAACCATTTAGTCATGTCAGTCACTGCGCAAAGACGGGATATTTCAGATCCCGATGTCGTTGCGGAGTTTGCCGATAAAGTACATGATGCCGTTCATTTAAGTTACTTGTATTGCTTAACCGTTGCGGATATCTGTGCCACAAATGAAAAAACATGGAATAACTGGAAAGGCTCATTATTACGTGATTTATATTTTTCAACGCAGCGCGTTCTGGCGCGCGGTAAAGAAAAGCCCATTGATGAGCAGGCTCGTGTAGAAGAAGTTCAAGCAAAAGCACAAAAAGAATTATTGCGCCGAGGCATCAAAGATAAAGATATGCAGTCTTTGTGGTGTCGATTTAAGCCCGAATATTTTCTTCGTCATCAGCCGAACCAAGTTGCTTGGCATACCGAAGCGATCATCAAACATAATCAGAATGAGCCTTTAGTCTTAATGTCAAAGCATACGACACGCGGCGGCACTGAGTTATTTGTATATAGCCAAGATAGACCCAAGCTGTTTGCCACGGTAATGACCGTTTTAGATAACAAAAATATCAACGTACATGATGCAAATATCATGACGTCAATTGATAATTATGCACTAGACACATTTGTTATTTTAGAACAAGATGGCGAGCCTATCGTGCAGTTGTCACGAATACAGAGCATCAAAAAAGCGCTTGAAAAAGCCTTAGCCAGTGAAAATCCTAAATTGCCTAAGTTCAGAAAACTTGCGCGAATTATGAAGCCGTTTAACGTGCCAACACAGGTAAGTTTTTTACCCAGTATTCGTCAAGACACCAGCATGATGGAGCTAATAGCCCTGGATACGCCGGGTCTTTTAGCCAAAGTGGGTGATATCCTTTATCGCTGTGAAGTCACTTTATTAGCAGCCAAGATCACCACTATCGGCGAGCGTGCAGAAGATTTTTTCATCTTACAAACTCAAGATGGTCAATCACTCAATGAAGCACAACAGCAGCATTTATCTTCATCGCTTGATTTAGCGTTGAATCAAACTAGTTAATTAATCTGATATTGGGAGAGTTCCATGGAGGCATTACGCCAACGCATTGAGGCGGCATTTGAAGCACGTCAAACTATCACCCCTAGCACAGTTGAACCAAGTGTTCGTGCTGACGTAGAAACAGTGATAAGCATGCTTGATAAAGGTCAAGCACGTGTAGCTGAGAAAATTAATGGCGAGTGGCATGTCCACCAGTGGTTAAAAAAAGCGGTTTTGTTGTCATTCCGCATTTTCGACAACGGTGTCATTGAAGGTGGTGATACCAAATACTTTGATAAAGTGCCGCAAAAGTTTGCTGATTATGACGAAGCACGCTTTAAAGAAGAAGCTATCCGTGTAGTACCACCAGCAACCGTGCGTAAAGGCTCATTTATCGGTAAAAATACTGTACTAATGCCATCTTACGTTAACTTAGGTGCTTACGTAGACGAAGGTACCATGGTGGATACATGGGCAACTGTCGGTTCGTGCGCGCAAATTGGTAAGAATGTACATTTATCTGGCGGTGTGGGTATTGGCGGTGTTTTAGAGCCATTACAAGCCGGTCCTACCATTATTGAAGACAACTGTTTTATCGGTGCGCGCAGCGAGATCGTTGAAGGTGTCATTGTAGAAGAAGGCAGTGTGATTTCAATGGGCGTTTATATTGGTCAAAGCACACGTATTTTTGACCGTGAAACAGGTGAAATACATTACGGCCGCGTACCGGCGGGCTCTGTAGTTGTGTCAGGTAACCTACCATCAAAATGTGGTACTTATAGCTTGTACGCAGCAATCATAGTTAAAAAGGTCGATGCAAAAACGCGTGGTAAAGTTGGCATTAACGAATTATTACGTATTGTTGATTAATCGCAGTTGTTTATTGTTTTAAAGGCTCTTAGGAGCCTTTTTTATTGCACAATTAAACACATTTATTGCGACATTAACTTTATATAAATCACGTTTATTTGAACAATAAACGTCCCCTACAGAATAATATATTTTGTCAGTTAGCAGGATGACTTAAGCACATGTCAAACCCATTGCCATAGAGCAATAAACATCCCAATCTTGATTAAACTCGAACTTTATTAAAACTCGAACTTTATTAACTTTGCATTGCACGTTCTTCATCCAACTCACTCATCAAGGCATTGGCTAAAATTTTCCATGTGACAACTCCTATCACCTGATTATCAAGATTCTGAACAACAAGATAATCAATAGCATGTTTTTCCATCAAAATTTTAGCATCTTTCAAAATCGTGTTTTCAGCAATAATATTAATTTTGTGCTCCATGATTTGATGAGCACGTTTGTTTAGTAAACTCCTGTCAGCCGCGCGCTCTGCTGCAGTATCTATAAATGGACTGTGCCAAAAGGCCAAAATATTTTTATCAATCACACCAATAGGTGCGCGATTAATCTCAGATAAAACAACGGCAACATTCAATTTAGCTTTTAACAGCATAGACTCTACATGCTCAAGAGTATGATATTCTTCAATGAACACAGCAGGGTCTAGCCGTAAACTGCCTACATATTCCGCTGTTTTAAGATCATGAATAGCTAAAATATCTAAACAGGCATCAACAACATGCTCATCAAAAATTTTGCCTCGACCATCCATCAATACTTGGTTTAACGCTTCCATTCCCATTGATGGTCGATATGGTCGATGACTTAAAATTGAATCGGCGACATCCGCAACCGCAATAATTTTAGCTTCAATAATAATATCTTTACTTTTTAACCCTTTAGGATAGCCAGAACCATCTAAACGCTCATGATGTTGTAATATCATCTGTTTAATAGGCCAAGGAAACTCAACCTCATCAACAATTAACGCCCCCTGCACTGGGTGTTGTTTTACTAATTCGTATTCTGTTGGTGTGAGCCTTGATGGTTTAGCTAAAATTTGACTCGGAATGGCAAGTTTGCCAATGTCATGAATAAGGGCGCCAAGTTTTAACCCCTCTAACTGTTCAGTAGGCAACCCCATTTTTTCGCCCATTAAATAACTTAATTGAGCGACAGATTTTTGATGCCCTGCGGTATAAGCATCTTTGAGTTCTAATGCTTCAGAAATTGCGCCAATCAATTGCACCAAAATCTGGGTCATTTTTTCTTTTTGATCTTTGATAATGACCGACTGTTTCATCATGGTGTTCATGGTGCGTGGCAGTTCAACACAATGCCATAAAATAGTGGCATAGATACTCAGGGATTTTGCATCGACATGGGTAAAAGGCTTATCTCGATTACCCACCCCGATAATACCTACGAGTCGTTTTCGGTATCTGATTGGCACACATAAATGATTTTTAAATGCAAAAAAGCCATCTTTTTGCAGTTTAACTGAATTATCTATTGGCTCATTGTGTATTATCGATTGCTTAGTGCTGATAGTTTCAGACCAAATTCCCGACTCTGCTACATAGGTTTGATTATCAGGAATTGCGAAGTATTGTTTGACCTTATCAGTCCAAGCGGTACGAAGTATTTTATTGTGTTTTTCATCATATAGATGAAGATAACCGACCTGGCTATGAGTTAATGCCAGTCCTTGTTGTAGCGCGGTTTTGAATATCGCATCAGGTTTGGCTGTCATGACGGCTTCTATTTGTTGCAGCCAATCATCACTTGATTGAATGGCTAAGTTATAATCAGGGTGTAGTTCCATCAACCACTCTTCATCCAAACTTAGCTGAGTAAATACAATACACCACTGATCATCTGTACCATCAATTGCGGCAATTGATGCTTGCAAGGCATGACCATGAGTATCAATAAAATGCACTAATTGCTCTGTTTCCCGATTATGTAAATCTATAAGATTTAAGTCCATATTAGGAAACGTCGATATCATTGGCTGCTTGACGATAGCTGCGATAGGCTTTTTTATTTGCGAATATAACGCTTCGCTTACACGTAAAATTTCAAGGCGGTCATTAAATATTGCCCACGATAATCGAAACTTTTTGGGTAGTTCTCCATGCTTCAAAAAGAAGTCTTGCATTTGGCGCATCAATACTATTCCCTGTTTTAATCAACTCCGTTTAATATTAGCTCAAACAAATGATTTTGCTAGTAATTAATAAGATGCTGCCATCTAAATTAATGCGCCGACTTAAATAATATTAAAACACTACGGTTTTATTGCCATATACGACAACCTGCTCATTCAACACCAGTTGCAACGCTTTACTCAACACACTTTTCTCGACATCACGTCCTTGATGAGCCAGTTCTTCAGCGCTATAACTATGGTCAACAGATATAACATCTTGTTTAATAATTGGGCCTTCATCTAAACAGTTATTAACAAAATGCGCTGTTGCACCAATAATTTTTACACCACGATCCCATGCTTGTTTGTAAGGTGAAGCGCCGATAAAAGCGGGTAAAAATGAGTGATGAATATTGATAATACGATCTGGGAACTGTGCAACAAATTCTGGGGTTAACACGCGCATGTACTTAGCAAGCACCAGATAATCAGCCTCATAGGGCTTGATGACATCAAGCATGGCTTGCTCGTGTTCTTCACGATTTAAATTTTCATGAGTTATATAATGAAATGGGATATCAAACTTTTCAGTTAAATTTTGTAATACATTATAATTGCCTACCACCGCGGCTATTTCAACATCCAAGCCACCGTAATACGATTTCATCAGCAAATCACCCAAACAATGTGCTTCTTTAGTAACCATAACTACCACACGTTTTTTACCTGCATCTACTAATTTGAAGTGATGCTTGCTAGGCAATACCCCTTGTAGAGCGCTAACGAACTCGGTTTCATTAATCTCACCATCCAGCACGGTGCGCATAAAGAAACGTCCTTGAGCATGATCAACAAACTCATTATTTTTAATTACATTCAAATGATGAGCGAAACAAACACCAGAGATCTTGGCTATGAGTCCCTGCTCATCGGCACAATCTATGATAAGAATCCTTCTGGTTACCTTAGTATGAATCGCTTTATTGACTACTGGGGATGTTAATGAAACCATGGTTTAACTCCTAAAATACGCCTTTAGTTGAGTTTGCCATCAATTGCGGCCATTTTGGTAACTTTTATACTAAAACTTAATAAATTTTCAGAATACATGCAGGCCATTTCAACATTTGACATTGAAAGTGACTAAAAATTATTAAAGTGATGTTTAACGACGGGAATCGATGTATTTCTGTAAGAGTTTTCTTAAAGTTTCGGCTTTAGTTCCATAGACAACTTGCACGCCTTGGCCAACAACAACCACACCTTTAGCACCCAGACGAATTAAGCGCGCTTTATCGACCAAACTGGGATCACTGACACTTACCCGAAGGCGAGTTAAACATGCAGTTAATTCAATAATGTTATGACCGCCGCCCAAACCTGCAACCATACCTCTAAGGCTTTCTCTTTGTTGTGGGCTTGCATTCGTGGGCGTCAGCCTACCTGGTGTTTTTAAATTAAAACCAATAATACTTATTCGAAAAACACTGTAATAAATAATGGCCGTTAGAGGCCCAAGTAACGCAAACCAAAAGGTATTAGTTGATTGCGGATACAATAAACTGAAATCGACCAAGCCATGGGAGAAGACCACACTATGATGCATATCGAGTAAAATACATACGCTGTAAGCCACGCCAGTTAACAGTGCATGTACCAAAAACAAAATGGGTGCGACAAACATAAAAGCAAACTCAATAGGTTCTGTCACTCCCGTTAACCAGCTTGCCATTGCGCCAGAGAGCATAATACCTGCAACTCGATTTCGCTCAGCCAGATCTGCACAGCGCCAAATGGCTAATGCTGCGGCTGGTAAGCCCCACATTTTTATTAAGTAACCGCCAGCTAGATTACCTGCTAATGGATCACCTGCTAAATAACGTGCGACCTCACCACGTATCAATTGGCCATCATGCCAAAAATGACCAAATTCAAGGTAAAAAGGAGCATTCCAGATATGATGTAATCCCAAAGGGATAAGTAGCCGCTCAACTAAACCGTATAATCCAAAGGCTATTGAAGGATCTTGGTAAACAGCCCAATTGGATAATAATTCAATATTAGCGGCTAATGGAGGCCAGATATAAGCAAGTGCTCCAGCCAAAAGCATTGCTAATGGCAGAATAAGAATGGGCGCACTTCGGCGACCTTCAAAAAATGAAAACACAGCAGGCAGTGTTATTCTTTTACTCATATTAACGGCAAAGCAAGTAATGGCACCCACTAACATCCCCCCTGCTATGCCAGTATCTATGGTATCCATTCCCCAAATAGGCCTTGATGGTAATTGGTATAGCGTGCTCAAAGCGCCCATGGTTGAAATCATTGCACCATACCCCAAGACAGCTGTAATAGCGGCAACGCCTTGGTCTTGACAGAAACCAATTGCGACAGCCACTGCAAACAGTAATGGCATCATAGTAAAAATAAGATGGCCAACAGACGAAAAAATGATGTTGATGGGCTCAGGAATAAACGGTAGAGGATTTGCACTAAGGCCTAACATGACGCCTGCAGCAGGTAAAATGGCGATCGGGATCAGCAAAGATTGGCTTAGTCGCTGTGCGAATTTAAACCACTGCAGGGATAGAAATTGTGTCGAAAAGTGTCTTAAGCTTTGTTGGCGATTGCTGCGGCTTGCCACGTTGTTAGCCATTTAATTGCTTCAAGTTCAGGTTCCATTGTTTCGGTCGCATCAATCTCAAGTCTTGGCGTTATAGCGTGTGCACCCAACTCGCTCAATAATTCATCAAACTGTTTTGCTGCGCCACAGAAGGTGTCATAGCTTGAGTCACCAAGACCGACAATACTATATTTCAATTTGGGTAAATAAGGCGCTGTTGTTTTGAGATGAAAATACCAAGGAAATATGTCTTCTGATACTTCGCCCTGCCCGGTTGTCGAACACACTATAATAAGATAATCAGACTCTTTTGGAATAAAACCAGCTAATTCATCGGGTTTCATTAATCTTGTATGAAACCCTAGGGCAGTTATTTCTTTGGCTAGGGTTTCAGCGGTAAATTGGGCACTACCATAAACTGTACCAAAAACTAAATTAACATTAACCAAGATAAATTCCTTTCTGCGTGTTTTCAAAAACTAAGTCATGCCACTTAACATACTGTATGGATTTATTTTATAGCAAGTTTTTCTTTGGCTAATTTATACCAAGATTGCCGGCTCACTATCTATTTCATCCCAACCTAATAGATCAAACACGGCTAACCACTCTGGCTCAATCTCTGTTTCAATATGCATAAGCTTTGCCGTTACAGGATGGGTAAAAGTTAAACTTTTAGCGATAAGCCATAAACGGTTTACGCCAAAATGCTCACGGGCAAATTTATTTTGTTTGCCGTCACCATGTGTTGTGTCACCAATAATAGGATGACGTAAATGCGCCATATGGCGACGTAACTGGTGCTTTCTGCCGGTTTTTGGGGTTAATTTAATTAATCCGAATCGGCTGGTTGGATAACGACCCGAGCTATAGGGAATTTCACTATTTAATAACGGTTGATATAGCGTTACCGCATCTTGAGCAGGCTTATCTGTTGTGGCAAATTTATCCGCAACATCATCAAGTTCGACTTTCAACGCATAGTCTAACTCTCCTGCTTCATGCATATTGCCTCTCACCAAGGCTAAATACTGCTTAGTGACGCTATGCTGCTCAAATTGCTCGCATAATATACGTGCACTTTCACTGCTTTTAGCGAATAACAATACACCTGAAGTAGGACGATCTAAACGATGTACCGGAAACACATGGCAACCAACCAGATCCCGAGTCAGTTGCATAGCAAAAAATCGTTCTTTGCGAGCTAAATAACTTCTATGCACGAGTAAACCCGCAGGCTTATGAATAGCAACAATATGCTCATCTTCAAATAGCACCTCTAAATGTGGAGGCGTTTCTTGTTCTTGCTCACTGACTAAATTGTCGTCAACAGATTGAAGCTGATTATCATCAACAGAAACAAAGGAGTTATCAATATCTTTCATGGTTTCTTACCGCGCGATTTTGGTTTGCAATCAGTTGATCAAATTTCACTAACTGTTTAATGATAATTTGTTTGTCAGCTTCATTTTGCCATATTTGTTCAGCCATAGGTGCCACAGCCATGTTTGTAGGTAAAGGACTCTTGGTGATAATCAATTGCTGCATTTTCGGGATAAAAACAAATTGCAGCCATTGCTCAAAAGATAAGGTATCACATGCAAATGGCGCAGTGCTGGCCATTGCTGATGCTGATGGCTGCGTGGTAGACCACAATTTGCCAGCTTTTAGTTGCTGTTCTAATGCAACTAAAAAAGTCAAACTGACTTCATAAATCATAAAAATCGACTCAAATACGACGCTAAAGGTTGAATATGATAACATTAGCCACCATTAATACCCATAGAATGCCACGTGTTGTATAGCGAGTTCCCATGACAGAAATCACCACCCTAAGCCAATTTCTGGCCACAGCGAATACTCAATTCCAAATTTATGATCTTGGAAGAAGAGTTCAAAATATCGATATGATGGCATTTCATCAAATTGAATCTTTGGTTTCCCCCTACCCTTACCCCATTCAAGGCCATGCTCTATTTGCTATAGTCTTCTGGCAAGAAAGTCAGCAACCATTTATTTGGTTCATTAAACTACCTTTAGATGAACAAGGGTTATTATCGCCTGCACCAAGGCAACAATTTATAAAAATGATATTAGAAGCGCTGGGAAGAGATCCCACTCAGGCTTTAACTGATGAACAGCAACAACAATTAGCTAATCACCCTTTCAGTTTCAAACCCAACCAACAAAAATTGGCTCTGTTTAACGCGTTGGTTAGAAAACAGCTTGGTCAGCAAGCCTCAAATCAGTATGAATCTGCAGCTCAATATCTTAGCGGACAAATACCAGTCGACCAATGGCAGCATATCGGCTTTCAAGGCCTTGCTGATGTCTGTGTCAGAACGGCATTATTTGATCACCAACAAGAATTGATTAACATCTTGCCTACCGCACCGATTGAAGTTCAAGCCGCTATTTGCGAATGCTTAGAACATCTGACATTAACCCAACCTTTAGCTGACGCCGTCTTCGCACGCTTCCAGCAAGCACCTATCGAGTATAAAGGGGTATTTTTAAAAGCATTGGCTTCACATCAACCGTTCAGTCAAGAGGCGATAGCAAGCTTAAACAAACAAAATCAACTTGATGATGCCATGTTAATTACAATCGCTGCTCGAAACTGGAATGCTTTAAAAGATGATACGACTCGCAAAATCTTTTTAGAGGCTCTTGCGAAACAATCACAAAGCTTTTTCAATCAGGTTTTTGCTGATATTGTTGCTATACCGAGTCTTCGCAATGCGTTGTTAACAGATCTACGAAATCCTGAGCGAAGCGCACAACTTTCACTCGCCATTGGCGGTTTATTTAAGGCAGCAAGCCTATGATGTCTGATTTTTTATTAATAGTCGCTTTGGTCGTCATTGCCGCATTTTTTTGGCAATTACGAAACATGGCTGAAGTCAGCCGAGTTATTGCTGAGCAAGCCTGTGGTAAACAAAAGGTACAACTATTAGCCATTGCAATGGTATCGGCTCGTCCAAGTTTAGGCGGGCATACTGGTTTATGTTGGCGAGCAAAGTTTATGTTTGAATTTAGTACCGATGGTATGAACCAATATCGCGGACATATCAGTATGCACGGTAAAAAGGTTAGCAAGATAGATTGGCCTATTTTTCCAGAACCAGAATGGCTTGATGCACCAATGGCAAAAGGCAAATTTGGTGGCTGTGGCACGAGTAATAGTTGCAATTCTGGTAAGTGCCATTAATTAACCTCGCTCGGGATAATAAATATCGATCAAACAGCCCTTGGCCTTGGCACCGCTAATTGCATTGAATTGTAATAGAGCGCTGATGAGGCTTAAATTCGCCTTGATTCAGCACAAAGTTCAAATTTGCCTGTAAGTGATACAGTATTATTATTTTAGATCTAATTTGTTCATCTCTTAACCTGGGTCGAGGTTAATTATCTTTCTCAACTCATTATTTTAAGATGCTATCTTTTTAGATGGGTGTTTATTTAATGTAAACAAACAGATAGATTAACTAGCTGATACACTTGTTATATGAATGAAGTCATCGAGTTGTTAAGTCTCAAACATAAGTAGCATCTTTGATATATAGCGATGCTATACCTGTCATTCACTCAATTACTATGCCGCTTTACCCGTTGAAGGGATTAACGGAAATGGTTGAATCCATCACACTCATGTTAGTTATACGATAAAAAGAAAGGCCGCGACATAAAGTCACGGCCTTCTGTTCTCTTGTTAAGCTTTCCTGCTATTTTGGCTGCTCCCTGCACCATCCATGCGTATAAGCTGCTCCTGCATCTATCCTTGCTCTTTCCTTGAGAATCCTTGTACTTTCGTACTATCCTTCTTACTCGATTATCCTTTGACCGAGCCTGCTCCATCCTGAGCGTGTCCTTATATCGTCCCTGAAATCCATTTTTACATTCCCCACCATCCTAGTGGTAACTCATGTTAAGCATCAATCCTAGATACTTATCTCGTCTTATCCTTAAAACGAGCGATTGTCCTTTTTAGCAAACTATTGCAATCCTTTACACCACATCCAATGTTTTTAAGCATCCTGCTTAGATCACATCCTGTATTTCGCATTCCTTAGCTTAAGTTAATATTAATCTAAGTAAGAAATCCCCGATAGCCACAAAACATCACCGCAACAAAACAATAACATCAACAGACTAATAAAAACAAACAAAAACACTAATAAACAACAACTTAAATTAAAACCAAAAGAGATAGTTGATTAACAAAACCTATTTTACCTACAACCTTTGTAAGATATATCTCACAAACTTAATAGCAAAACACTGACCACAACTATTGTTCTCTAAATAAAAAGGCACAACCCGAATTGAGGTTGTGCCCATTTTAACTTTTACGTTAGCTACCTTGCTAAATTAATGCTTCCTGCCCATCCATGCGTAAAGCCATCCTGGCTTTCCTTTAATCCATTACATCTCAACAATCCTTTACTGACGTATGTTGAGTTCAATCCTTTGTTCAGTCATCCTTTACTGAAAATTCAAATCCTTCGAATTGTCCATTAGCTTCCTGCTATCCAATCCTTGATTCCATGTGTCGGCTTTCGCTTCCACTCATCCTTGTTTCGGCTATCCATTTGCCGAGCTCATGCTCTATTTCCTTGAGCGTGTCCTTATTTCATCCATGATATTCAAAGTGGTAATTCAGTATTATTACTCATTAGAAGCAAACCTATCTGTCTTCCTCACTTGATGTAATCATTGTATATAAATGATTTTTAAATAAAATAAATTGTATTGTCCATTAATAAAAACTCACTGTCGACATATAAAACAAAATCATAATCCATTGTTTTTAAATAAAATTAAATTTTAAAGTTCATTTTTTAGTAATTCAGTCACGATTAACACCTACAACAATGTAAGAGATCACTTACATCTGATTGAGCAATTAAGGCTGGATGAGTGGTTTGTTTAAAATCTGAGTAAGCTTTCTTGCTAACACTTAATTAACAGATATCCAATAATCGATTGCTTTACAAAAATGAGAGGCCGATAGACGTAAGGCATACCAACTTGAATCTACCGGAATGTGAGAGGATTAATTAAAGATAGCTAAATAATGTTTGCCATTAAAAGCATCCACTTTGTCTGTGTGATGACCCATAAAACTAGTTCTGAAAATCTCTTATTCATATGACATAAAAGGTAATAGCAATTAAATAGTTTTAAGAAAGCGATTCTTTTTACCCCTTAAACTTATTATTTTGATTAAAGGCACTAGCAAGTTTATTTTTTATCATTTGCCAGTACATGACCCAATCACCCATTAGACTATATAGAGGGTAGCTGAAAGTAGCTGGACGATTTTTTTCAAACACAAAGTGTCCTAACCACGCAAATCCATAACCGATAAAGGGTAACCAGACTAATTGCCACCAATTTTGGTTAATCAATGTGTTAATAAACACCACCAAAATTATTGTGCTGCCGAGATAATGTAATCGCCGACAAACAGCATCTTGGTGCTGAGATAAATAGAAGGGATAAAATTCTTTAAAGCTCTGATATTGTTTACTCATCGCACCAGCCTCATTTAGCGTAAAACAAAATTTCGCCATTAACTTGTCCAATCGTTACATTGGCCAAGCTTTTAAAGCCTTGATCAGAGAAAACTTTATGATGCTTTGGATGATTAACAAATACGCCAATACCCTCTAAATTAGGCTGTTCATCACACCAACTTAATACCGCTTGTACTAACTTAGCACCATTGCCTTTTTTTTGCTCCGTTGGTGTTAACGCAATAAACTGCAAAATGCCGCATTTTTCAGAAGGAAGATGACTCAATAAACAGGTTTCTTTTTCCATTAGACCTTGGGTTGATTTCCAACCTGTTCCTAACACCATTTTTAAGCGCCAATGCCAATAACGCGATTGCCCGATAGGAATTTGCTGAGTGATAACACAGGCAACACCAATTAATCGCTCGCCATCAAACAGACCTATTAATGGCTGATCCTGTTGCCATAACTCGTTTAATTCTTCACGAACAGCAGCCCTTAATTTCTGTTCGTAAACGCTATTATCTTCACGGCCAAAGACTTCTAGAAAAAATGGATCATCATGATATGCATTGTAAATAATTGAAGCTGCTACACGTAAATCTTCTGCTGTTAAATATACCGCTTTGTAATGTTCCAAGGTTTGATTTTCCATTATTGTTTGTTCCTTGACTATTTTACGTTCAAAACTAACTTAGCAAGTTAACAAGATTGAAACAATCACCAAATTGAGTTCGTTCAAGCTGAACTGTAAATAATGCTCTATAGTAACAAAGTGCACTACACCACAGGATCAAGGAAAGCGTCATGGATACAACAAAAACAGATTTAACCCATTTATTTAAGCAACTTGGTTTGCCAAATCAAATCGATGACATAAACCATTTTATTACTGTACATCAATTGCCAGCAGAAGCCCGTTTAGTCGAAGCCCCATTTTGGACATCCGCTCAGAAGGCCTTTTTAGCGGAAGCATTAAATGAAGACGCCCAATGGTCTGAAGTGATAGACCAATTGGACGTTATGTTAAGAAATGAATAACCTTAAATGGATTAAATCTGCTTGTATGCGGCGTCGCCCCAACCAATTAATTCATTATTTTTAAATACAATTGGCGTGCATTCATCTTTGGTGGTTTTGCCATCACCTTTAGCCCATTGTGTACGATAAAATAACACTTTAACTTGTTCTTTATCTGACTGAACATTATTCTGGCTGACGAATGCTTCACTGAAATCAGCAGTTCCCATGATGACCTGAACTTGCTCAAACGTCATTCCCAAGGATAATTGGGTCAAACTGGTTCGATTTTTTTCTTGTTGCACTTCCCAATAATCGTGATTTTTACCTGATTCATGGTCGCCCACGTTTAATACACAACCACTCAAGCCTAAAGATATTGCGGTGATCAATGCTGCGCCAATCAAATTTGATTTCATGTGATGTCCTTTTTGTTAGAATAAACGAATCATGTTTAAGTCGTAGCTGACTAAATATGTGACCTATTAATGCTATAACCATGCCAACTTTAAGTCTCTGATTTTAATTAATTAATATTTATTAGATAACAAAGTTAGTTGTTTTCACCAACCAAAACTGAGGTTTTTCACCATTTATGAGTCCAATTGAACAAGTTATTTCGGCGGCAAAATCTATCGCCATCAATGGTCACACACCCAGTGTTGCGCTAATCAAAGGCCGAGTGGGTAAAGTTCCCATGCCACTGATTGTTCAAGGACTTCAGCAATTTAAAGCATTACCAAAATCTGAATGGCAAGCTATTGCTGACTTTGTGGCACCAGAACAAAAAGTGGCTGAAGCTAACGAAATCGCAAGTATTGAAGTCATCGCGACACAACAACAAGTAATGCAGCAGCAAGTGAATGAATTACTGCAACGCGTTGCACTTCTAGAACAACAGCTGAAAGACAAGGCTCTATAATGTTTGTGATTGAATTACGTTTTGAACCTTTTGCCGATACTACGATTAGTTTGGCTGAAAAGGCTATTAATCAATACCTTGAAGCACTAAGGGCAAACGGACAAATTTTAGGACGTGAATTTGCTGTGGCGTACAATGATGGTGAGTTTAAAACACGTTTAATGATGCCAGAAAAAACCAGTTTAGCGCATAGGCATAGTAGCCCTTGGGTAAAAGCAACATTAGCAGGCTTAAAAGAAGCTAAACTGCTTACACCAAGAGAAAAGTTTATTGGCCAGGACATCAACTCAGAGGTCAGTAATACTGAGCCCGCTAGCTGGCAACTGCTTTATACCAGTTACGTACACATGTGTTCACCCCTCAGAAGCGGTGACAATTTACTGCCTATTCCCCTTTATCACATTCCAGCGACGTTTAACGGCGACCATAAACGCATCATTAAATGGCAAAGTGAATGGCAAGCATGTGATGAATTACAAATGGCGGCGGCGACCAAAGCCGAGTTTGCAGCACTGGAAGAAATAAGCTCAGTCGACAGCGATATGTATAGACGTGGCTGGGACTTACGCGGCAGAATTGAATATCTGACCAAAATTCCAACGTATTACTATTTATACCGTGTGGGCGGGCAAAGCCTTCAAAGTGAATTAAATAGACCTTGCCCTAAATGTGGAAGTGCAGATTGGAAACTTGATACCCCTTTGCTCGATATGTTTCACTTTCGTTGTGAACCGTGCCGGATTATTTCAAACCTATCGTGGGATCATCAATAACATTCGCAGTTTACTTTTTGCGCAGTAAATATTGCCACATTAATTTAATACGTTGCCAAATACCCGGATGTTGCCACTCGGCATCTTCCGAGGTATCAGGCTTAACTGGCGGAGTAATCCTTGGGGTAATGGATGTTAAAAAAACTTCAAGCGAATCAGCTAATTTTTGTGAAGGTTTTTCACCAGGAATTTCAATGCAAACCGCCCCTGTTTCATTATCTACTGTCAGCATTTGATCGCCATCACCTAAGACACCAATAAACCAGGTCGGTGGCTGTTTCAGTTTTTTCTTCATCATCAAATGGCCAATGATATTTTGCTGTAAATACTCAAAATCTTGCTGGTTCCATGCTTGCAGTAACTCGCCCTCTCCCCATTCAGAAGTGAACATTAGCGGCGCACTATAAAATTGTCCATAAAACAGATTAATATCAGCATGAAGCGATAAGGCTAATGCATGTTCAACATTATGAAAATCTGCACACGTTTTGCGTTTAAATGGCGTAAAAAAAACAGCCTTATCAAGGTCATCATCTAACTGACCTTGAATACAAGCAGAATCCTCTCCTAAGGCATAATAACGGGGCAATTCTGATAAAGCATCTCGATAGGCAATAAGATACTTATTTATAAAAATTTCAAGTGCGGTTGAACAAGACACTAGTGCTTCTCGTAGTTTATAATAAAGCGATATTTTGACATGGAAAACGATTAGATGACACAAAATCACGATCCTTATAGTGATGCTGATGCGCTTAAAGGCCTAACTTTAGGTCAATCTACTGCGTATCAAGCTGAATATGATGCATCACTGCTGCAAGGGGTCCCGCGTAAACTTAACCGTGATGCGATAGAATTAACGGGTGAACTGCCCTTTCATGGCACCGACATATGGACTGCTTACGAATTGTCATGGCTGAACAGCAAAGGTAAGCCAATGGTGGCGATTGCTGAAGTGCAATTAGACATCAATAGTATTAATTTAATTGAATCTAAATCATTTAAATTGTACTTAAACAGTTTCAATCAAACGAAATTTGAAAGTGTTGAGGTCGTTGAGGAAACCCTAAAAAATGACCTATCGAATTGTGCCCAAGGTGATGTTTCAGTCAAAGTGATTGAGCCAAAACAGTTTAACCTTGAACGTATTGTCGAATTACCAGGTACTTGTATCGATGACTTAGATATCGAGGTGGATGACTACGGATTTAATCCCGATTATTTACTCGATAGCACTGAAGAAAAAAACGTAGCAGAAACCTTAAATTCTAATTTGTTAAAATCAAATTGTTTAATTACGTCTCAGCCAGATTGGGGTAGCGTGATGATCCGCTACCAAGGGGCAAAAATAAATCGCGAGAGTTTACTACGCTATTTAATTTCATTCCGCCAACACAATGAATTCCATGAACAATGCATTGAACGCATTTTTGTTGATTTGAAAAAGTACTGTGGCTGTTCAAAACTGACGGTATATGCTCGTTATACTCGCAGAGGTGGTTTAGACATAAATCCTTATCGCAGTGATTTTGAAAACCCACCTGAATCAAATCGCTTAGCAAGGCAATAACCTTCTAACGGCTCGTTACTTGGTTTTCCTCTGCCTGAGTAACCTTTAGCAATATCAAACCTCATTCGGTTAATAGACGTAAACAGCTTATTAACCGAATGTTTTTAATCATTATCCCTTACACAAATCTTCATCCACTTATAGTCAAACTAACAACCCTAAAGATGCTTTTATCGATGGTTTACACGGGTGGCATACTAAAAGTAAATCGTAAAGCCATTATCAGAGCTGGCTCAAAGTAAGCGTCAAGAAAATTCAAGGTTCAAGGCAATATTCAAAGACTTAACAAAAATGCACTCGCTGCAATGAGCGAAGAATAAAGCTACGCATGCTCATGCCGACTTAACCCATTTTTTGTAATTAAAACTGCGTACTTGCACAGTTAATTTATTCGCCTCATTATCCTTGTTTACCCACTAATTGAGTCCGCGGCCATTAACTCGGCAAGCGTAGTGAGCCTCATTATTGGTTGGCTAAATGAAGTGTCATCTAACCCAGACGATAAGCCTGGAACCGCTGATTGGGCAGCCTTAGCATTGGCACCAATACACACACTGAATCGATACTCACAGGTTAAGCGGCCAAAATAATATTGCCAGCGCATCTGTGGCAAAAATTCTGGGCTTTTGGGGGCAGAAAAATCAATGTAATCATTACAGGCAAACAAAGGCAATGGTTCAGATGAGTGTTCGGGTTGAAACACCTGATTGCCGTTAAATGAAAAAGAAAACGACTTAAGCGATTGTGCCAAGCCTTTGCCTGTCGCTTTAATGAATGCTTCTTTCAATGCCCATAAGTCAAAAAAACGCTGCCGCTGTAGCACATCGGGTAATGCTAACAAGTCATTGATTTCAGCCTGAGCAAAATAGTGATTTAAAATTGAGTGGATGTGAGTACTGGTACGCTGACGTTCAATATCGACACCCAAAGCAATCTGTAATTCTTGGGGTAATTTTTGTTCTATGCCGCCTAACAGTCCAATCATAAGCCATTCACCACTATGACTTAAGTTAAAATCTAATCCGCAACGCGCATGTAATGCCGCGGTTAAACACGGCTTACCTTTATCACCATACTCAAATTGCCACTGATGGGGAAGCACATCACTGTGCATTGATAAAACCGCCCTTAAAGCTAAACGCACTTGCAGTGCATTATGTTGAGCAAGCTCAGCTTTATAACGGTTTACCTTAGTTATTTCATCCTCAGTTAACCAGCCTAAAGCCAAGCCCTGATCAAACTGCACTCGACTCAACTGTTTATTTAATGGAATAAAATATATGTATGGTTGAATGATCATTAAACACTCTGTACAGGCAAGCAGGCTTTTTAGCGCTCAAGCTGGCTTGCATAAAAAGGCTTAGCCTTTAGCTCAAGATAGGGAACTTAAAATAACGCAGGTTAAGGCCAATGTCGCTGATGATTAACCAGAAAATAATTAAAAGGTAAAAAGTTTGTACGGTTCACCCTATTCTATAACTATCTAGTTAATCAGCTTCACTTGCGTCTAGGCTGATATTACTGCATTGATCCTTTTAGCCTAATCAACTCAATATTCACCGGCTAAAACTAATCCATCATAGCCACAAACCCATTTTGTTGCTCAACATTGGCAAGCCATTGCTGAATTGATGGATAGTTTTTTAAATCAAATCCCCCCTGATGAGCAACATGGGTATAAGCAAACAGAGCAATATCGGCTAAGGTAAATTGTTCACCCACAAGAAACGCTGATTTTTTGAGGGCATGCTCCATTAAATCTAATGCTTTATAGCCTTTTATATGGATAGCTTTATATTCATCTAGCCTGTCATCTGGCATCCCCAAATAATACTGAATGAAGCGAGCTACGGCGATGTATGGCTCATGGCTATACTGTTCAAAAAACATCCACTGATACATTTTGGCCTTATCAAAGGGATCATTTGGGATCATTTGGGATCAGTGCGGAGTTTTCAGCCAAATACCCCATGATGGCATTCGATTCTGACAATATTTGACCGTTTGAGGTTTCAATTAATGGAATTTTGCCAAAAGGGTGTTTTTGAAGATACCAATCATGCTGCGTATCGCCCTGTAAAATATCCATATCATGCCAGTGATGTGGTATGCCTAGTAGAGCTAAAACCAATTTGACCTTGTAGCAATTTCCTGACTTTATATCACCGTAAACTGTTAACATATTTTGCTTTTGCTCCACATATTTATTGTCTAAAAAAGATTTATTAGCCTGTTTTAACTTTTAACTTTTAACTTTTAACTAGGCTGGAAATCAGCGCCCTTAATGCCGCAGGTTTGACCATTTTAGCCATATAGTGATAACCGCGCTTTTCAACATCTTCAACTAACTGTTTATTTGTATTTGCGGTGATCAAAATACCCGGCAAATGTTGGCCGTAGCGCGCACGAATGCCGTCCATTGCATCCACGCCATTTTGATCATCATCAAGGTGATAATCCGCCAGTACGATATCAGGCGCAACCCCTTTTAAACCGAGTTTAATACGCGCATCAGCTAAATCTTTGGCGCAAACAACCTCACACTGCCAACGGGTTAACAATGATTCTAATCCCGCTAAGATAGCTTCTTCGTTATCAATACATAATACTTTTACACCCGCTAATGGCTGCAATAAACTGGAATGGGATTTTGTTTCAATCTCATGCACCGTTTTACCTAATGGCACTAAGATTGAAAACATTGAACCATCACCTAATTGTGATGTGACATTGATGTCATGTTCGAGCACTTTACTGATCCTGTCGGCAATTGCTAACCCTAAACCTAGGCCGCTAACATTACGACTACTGGGGTGATTTAAGCGTTTAAACTCACGAAATATCTCTTTTATATCATCGGCACCAATACCACACCCGGTGTCAAACACTTGAATTTCAATATGTTCGCCGCGACGACGACACCCCATCAATACCTTACCTCCCCTAGCATAACGATAAGCATTAGTGAGGAAGTTTTGCAAAATACGCCTGAGTAACGCAGGGTCTGAATTTACCGTTAATGTTGAGGGCACTAAAGTGAACTTGATTTGACTGTCTTGCGCCATAGCATCAAATTCAATCGCTAAAGCATTTAGCACCTCACCAACGGCAAAGTCACGACGATTTACCTCAACCATGCCAGAATCAAGCTTAGAAATATCCAATAAATCTGTCAGTAACTCACCCGCTGTTTTTAATGAGCTATTCACATGGGTGAGCGTGGTTCTGGCTTCTAAATCTAAGTTCGGATATTGAGATAAAGACGCTGTGAACAATCTAGCGGCATTTAGAGGCTGCATTAAATCATGGCCGACTGCCGCTAAAAAGCGAGTTTTTGAAGCATTGGCGAGCTCTTCTTGGGCTTTAGCTTCAAGCAATTCACTGTTAAGTAGGGCTAACTCGTAAGTACGCGCTTTAACCCTCTCTTCCAAGGTTTCGTTGGCTTCTTTTAAGGCTTTTTCCTGTAAACGATACTGAGTAATGTCAGTAAAGGTCATAACAAAGCCACCATCTGGCATGGGATTACCTTGGATTTTAATAACCTTGCCGTCTTTTCGTTCACGCTCAGAGGTATGAGGCGTGCCATTGCGCATATGTTGTACGCGCACATCGACTTGATGGTCGATATTACCCGTACCACAAAAACCTCTAGAGGCATTAAACCTTACGACCTCGCTAATTGGCATGCCTTGTTTCAAAAAGCCTTCTGGGTATTGATATAGTTCGGCATATTTATAATTCCACGCCATCAGATTAAGGTCTTTATCAACAACACTCATACCCTCATAGGCATGCTCTATTGCGCCTCGGAGCATGTCCTGACTTAAAATAATTTTTGATGAAGCTTCATCCACTAAGCTAAATACTTCATCTAATGCCAAGTCACGTCCCTGCATAACAGAGTCCATCACTAACTTGGCACTTGATGCACCAAGCACCCCCGCCAACATATGCTCTGTGTGAGCAATTAATTCATCGGGCGCGGCTTTATGCCAACTGTCACTTTTCACAGCGTCAGCAGAAAAGCGGCTAAAGCTTTCATAGGCGCGGGTTGGGCTAACAAAGCGGCTGGCAAGGATCAATAAATCCTGCTG
Organism: Shewanella aestuarii; assembly: GCF_014647215.1. Lineage (GTDB taxonomy): Bacteria > Pseudomonadota > Gammaproteobacteria > Enterobacterales > Shewanellaceae > Shewanella > Shewanella aestuarii. Next base: position 70,173 of record NZ_BMOT01000001.1, on the reverse strand, counting down.
GGCAATCGGCCCCTGACGCTTATTATCATTTTGCTTTAAGTGCCAAGGTTTAACAAAATTACTGGCTTGTATTCGTTCAGCAACACCTGCTCTAAACCATAATGACCCTAAAACGTAACAGACAATATTGGCTAATAGTGCGGTTAAAATGTCACTAACATTGGGTTTAATGGTGTCTAATATGCCTTGGTTTGCGCCAAAATGGGCCAGCGCACTAACATCATTGTTACTGAAAAAAAGAATGTAACACCACAAACTAAAACCAACACCTAAACCTAAAAATACCCCGTTGCGATTACCGTATTTCCAATACAAGCCACCAATTAATGCCGGGGCAAGTTGGGCAAACGCACCAAATGACAACATTCCCAAGTGTGACAACGAATCACTGTCAACTAAAGTTAAGTAACTGATATAGCCAAAACCTAAAATAATAACGATAGCTAAACGTCTGGCATTGAGGAGTAATTGTGAGAATTGGCTGAAGTTTTTTTGTCTGATTTGTCCGGTGCGAAGCATTATTGGCACTAGCCACTCATTACTGATCATTACGCTGATAGTAACCACAGCCACAATCACCATGCCAGTTGCTGCAGATAAGGTACCCAATAAAGCAATGACGGCTAAAATGGGTTGGTCTAGCGCCAGTGGCAAGTTAATAACATAAGTATCTGCGGCAACACTATCACCCAATAATATTTTGCCAGCAAGGGCTAAAGGTGCGACAAAAATACCAAATAGCGCCAGATATATAGGAAATATCCAACGGGCTTTTTTGAGAATGGATTCACCGCCACACTCAACCACCATCACATGAAACTGTCTTGGCATACACAAAAATGCCGCCATCCCGACGACTAATTCAGGTAAGAGTGACTCAATCCTTAATTGGCCAAATTCAATTAAATCGCGCTCATTTGCCTGCTGCCAGATGTCATCAAAACCATCAAAAAAACCAAAACTAATTACCACACCCACCAGTAAAAAGGCCGTTAACTTAACCAGAGATTCAAAGGCAATAGCTACCATCATACCGGGGTTATGTTCGGTTGCATCTAGCTTACGAGTACCGAATAAAATGGCAAAAACAGCCAAAATAAAGGTGATCAGTAACGGCACACCCTGCTGGTTTAAAGGCGCATCAGTGGGTTGGAATAAATTCAGTGAAAACACCATGGCTTTCAGCTGCAACGCGATGTACGGCATGATGCCAAATAAAGCAATAAGTGTGACTAACGCAGCAAGTAACTGGGATTTACCATAGCGAGCGGCAATAAAGTCGGCCACCGAGGTGATATTTTGCGCTTTTGACACCACCACCATTTTACGAAGCAACCCAAAACCAAAAGTAAAAATGATGATTGGGCCAATAAAAATCGGTAAAAACGACCACAGGTTGCTGGCAGACTGACCCACTGTGCCAAGAAAACTCCATGATGAACAATAAACGGCCAAGCTTAAGCCATAAATCCACACTTGCGCTTTTTGGGTGATTTTAGTGAACCAACGTTCTGCACCCCACGCCAAAATAAACAACAAAGACACATAACACACGGCAATAATTGCCACAAAAAGAGTTAAATTCATAACGCGATTTATTACCTTGAATTATTGAATGAGTCATCCGATATCATTCTTGTTATTATTTGGTTATCTTTTCAAAGCCTTCGATGATTGTCCATTAAACAATCAATATCATGCCACACAATAAAATTCACAACAGACATGTATAAAAGAACAACAGTTTAGCACGTGCAACAGGTTAAATAATAAGGACTTTATTAAACTAGACCAAGGTCTAATAGTGTTATAAGCCTGTTGCAGATGATACTTTCACCACGCCATTTATAGAAAGGGAAGCCCCTATGAGCTCGCAGTCTCTCTACAAAGTGCCTAGCGCTATCGCTGAAAATGCACTGGTCGATAATGATCAATATAAAAAAATGTACCAGGAATCTATTGTTAATCCAGAAGGTTTCTGGAGAGAACATGGTAAACGCATTGATTGGATCAAGCCTTACACTAAAGTAAAACAAACCTCATTTGATGATCACAATTTATCCATCAACTGGTTTTATGATGGCACATTAAACGCATCAGCCAACTGTTTAGACCGCCATCTTGAAAAAAATGGTGACACTGTTGCGATTATTTGGGAAGGCGACGACGCCAGTGAACAACGCAAAATTACCTATGCCGAACTCCATGCTGATGTATGTAAGTTTGCCAACGCCCTAAGAAGCCAAGGCGTAACTAAAGGTGATGTGGTTACCATGTACATGCCTATGGTGCCGGAAGCTGCCGTTGCAATGCTAGCCTGTGCCCGCATTGGTGCTATTCATTCAGTCGTGTTTGGTGGCTTTTCTCCTGACTCTATTGCCTCTCGCGTGATTGACGGTAAGTCAAAAGTTATCATCACAGCCGATGAAGGTATTCGTGGTGGACGTAAAATCCCACTTAAACGCAGTGTCGATGAAGCTATTGCACACCCAGATGTGGACTGTGTTGAAAAGGTCATTGTACTTAACCGTACCGGCGGAGACATAAATTGGGTTGAAGGCCGCGACATCTGGTGGAATTCATTAATGGATGTCGCATCAGAACATTGCCAATATGAAGAAATGGGTGCAGAAGACCCACTATTCTTGCTGTATACCTCAGGTTCAACCGGTAACCCTAAAGGTGTGTTACACACCACAGGTGGTTACATGGTTTATGCATCAATGACCCATGAATATGTGTTTGATTATAAACCTGGTGAAGTTTACTGGTGTACTGCCGATGTAGGTTGGATTACTGGCCACTCATATATGGTTTATGGCCCACTTGCTAATGGCGCTACAGTGCTTATTCATGAAGGCGTACCTAACTCACCTACCCCTTCTCGTTTAGGTGAAATGATTGACCGTCATAAAGTGAATATTCTTTACACAGCACCAACGTTAATTCGTGCATTAATGGCTGAAGGTAAAGAGCAATTCAGTGAATACAAAGGTGATTCGCTGCGTATTATGGGCTCAGTAGGTGAACCAATTAACCCTGAGGCATGGCGTTGGTACCATGAAGTAATTGGTCATGAGCAATGCCCAATTGTGGATACTTGGTGGCAAACTGAAACCGGCGGTATTTTAATTAGCCCATTACCGGGTGCGACTGATACTAAGCCTGGTTCTGCAACCCGTCCTTTCTTTGGTGTGCAACCTGCCCTAGTCGATAATATGGGTAACATTGTTGACGGTGCAACGGAAGGTAACTTAGTTATTTTAGATTCATGGCCTGGCCAAATGCGTACCATTTATGGTGACCATGACCGTTTTGCATTGACATACTTTAAAACCTTCCGTGGTATGTACTTCACGGGTGACGGTGCTCGTCGTGACGAGGATGGTTACTACTGGATTACCGGTCGTGTAGATGACGTCATCAATGTATCGGGTCACCGTCTAGGTACAGCTGAAGTTGAGAGCGCTTTAGTTGCGCATGAACTCGTAGCAGAAGCCGCGGTAGTGGGATATCCACATGACATTAAAGGTCAAGGTATTTATGCCTACGTCACCTTAACTCGTGATGTCGAACCTACTGAAGAATTACGTCAAGAGCTGCGTTTATGGGTTCGTAAAGAAATTGGCGCATTGGCTACACCTGATTTAATCCAATGGGCGACAGGATTACCTAAAACCCGTTCGGGTAAAATTATGCGTCGTTTCTTACGTAAGATTGCCGCTAACGAAGTAACCAACTTAGGGGATTCTTCGACACTGGCAGATCCAGCAGTTATTGATACCTTAATTGAGACTCGTTTGAATAAAACAGAGTAACAATAATGAGTTGAGCAGATAGCCCATTGCTCAACTCTTTGACTTGCTTGATAACGAGCGGCTTATTTCCATAATGTTATTTACATCCACCCTAGAGAAATACTAACCAGTTTCTCTTTTTTGCCCCTCATCTTGAGGGGCTTTTTTTATTCCCGTGCTTATTTGCCTAATCTATTGATAACCACTGATTGATAACCAGTGCATTCCCTACACCTACAGTATTGCAGATCTACCTTTTTCAATGGCCTCACATATGTCACTTGATTAACCCGCAACAAAATTACCGTGAAACCCAAGTGGTAAATGATAAGGTAACCAGGCTCTGGCTAATGGTCCTGATGCTAAATCATTCGCCGCAAAAATATTCAAGCAAGTGCGTTTTGTGGGAACATGCAACGCAGTCCCCATTAAGTAGCCACTGCCTTCAACGCCTTTAGGGCAAACACTCACATGCTCTTCTACCAGGTAATCATCACCAAAATGATAATGCTGCGTAGCGCCGGTATCAATATGCAAAGACGACAAGGTATCGCTCCACAAGCTGCTCGTTTTAGCCGACAAGTGATACAAATACTGATTTTTCAGGCCAACAAGATGATCACACACCCGCGGAAACTCACTGCTGTCGCCCACCGTTTGCATATGATAAGTGCCATCGATATACAGGCTAAACAAGGCGGTTTGCGCTTTCACACTTGCCTGCGACATTTTACCTTGCATCACATTCGCCAGCTTATGCAGCACATCAACATTAGGGTACAAGCTAGCATCAAAGTGAATGGTGCCGTTAGCTTCTTCCCAGGCATTACCATAATGAAAAGCAAATCCAGGCGGTAACTCAAAGCGTTTGGTCAATTTAAGTGACTGCTTATTGATCACCAACACACTCATCGGAATATCGCCATTAAATTGGGTACGGGCAAAATTACCTTCAATCGCTTTATCAACAAACAGTGACGGCAAAATGATCAACACGCTCTTATCGGTAATCAAAAAGTCATGCAGCATACCGCCACGGTATTGGCTGTTAATTAGCCCCACATTTTTAACTTTGCCATTAGCCGCTAATTGATAAATCACCACCTGACCTGATGGGTGCAAACCAAAATTCCAAATATCCCCATTAGGGTCAATTTTAGGGTGCGCTGAAAAAGGTAATCCTTTTAAGCTGTTTTCATATTTTGACCCCGCGCCCAAATTAACCTGCTGAGTATATTGCATTGAATCTCGGTCAATTTGGGTCGGTGATCCTGCCTCCCAAAGCGCCCAAAGATCATCACCCACGGCAATAATATTGGTATTGGCGGTATTCACCGTATCACTGCTAGTCACAGGTAAAGCATCGGCTATTTTGGTATCAGGCCCTGAATAGACAAATTGCTGTGCCTGCTGCTCTTTAGCAAACTTCGGCGTGTTAATAAATTGGCCACGGTGGACTATTTTTGGGCTGCTAATGTCAAAGCGCTGCAACATACCGTCGCCTTCAAAGGCGTGTAAATAGCGATTATCATCACGCTCATATTTTGCTGGGCCGTTACGATAAAGAACACCCTGTAAATCTGCTGGAATACGCCCTTCAATTGTCAGAGTTTGCGGCTCAAAATTAGCTTCAACATTAGCAAAACCAATTAACTCAGGATGCTGTGCCAGCGCCTGATTAAATTGCTGCTTAATATTAACCACTGTAGGGGCAGAAGATGCCAACGCATTCACTGCACCGGGCAACATGCTTGATGCCCCTATTATTCCCATACCTTTTAAAAAATGTCTGCGTTGCATGCTCATCTCCAAAGTTGTCATCTTAAAATTGTTATCTCAAAATTGGTCGATTAATAAATGATTTGCGTGTGGTTAATCTGTGTTGATGCGTCTTCGGTGATGCTGAAAGCGGCGTCCTGATAAGCTACCGGGCCATAATTCGGTTTGGCATTACTTGAAAAACCATAACCTTCTGACGGCATGCCAAATAAATTGGTATCTAAGGTGCCGTTATTATTCTCGTCCTGAAAAAAGCGCACCGCATATTCACCCGCAGGTACATTGCTAAAAGTCACAATATTATTGCCCGCTTTGGCCTGAATATAAGTCGCACTTAGCGCATTGCCATTTAAGTAATTAGCTTCACCGCTAAATAGCTGCACATAAATCTTACTTGGCTGGCTATTTACCCCTTCAATCTCAATCTTAATATCTGCGGCAAAAGTGGATGAATTAACCCACATTGATGCAAATAACACTGAAACCGCTAATAATGATGATTTACCCATTTTGTTACACTGGGTTTGAGTTAATCGAGTCGCTGCTTTATGGGTAGATGCATGAATCAATTTTGTAGTAAATTTAGTCATTGTTGTATGCCTATCGTCTATGATGAAAGTGTTATTGCAATGGCTGGTTAGTGCCGACATAAGCCGAGCAAATCTCGCCATTGCTTCGTGTTGAAAAGACGATAGAATGGAGCGATAAAAAATCAAAGTGGCTTTTCGTAAAGTGACTCAAAAACTTCGTGAAATGTAACTAAAAAGGAATGTGTATCTTTGACGAATCGTGAAATACCCCTAAATAATCAACAACTAAAACCTGAAAAGACTAAACATAAATTACTACAGCAACTGCTTGTAGTGGTATTAATTGGGCTATTTATTGGCTTTATGCGTCCCTTTGGTATGGATCAATACACCCTATTATTGTCGATGAGTTATTGGGTATTCACCTGCATTTGTGGCTACTTAATTTACATGCCACTAATCATTTTAGGCCATAAATACCTTGTCAAAAACGTAACCACCACCTGGCATCGAGTCGCAATATCATCACTATTAGCAAGCTTAATAATGAGCCTAATGGTGCCTTTTATTGGCTGGTTGTTTTTCAATCACACGTTACAGTTAAGTCACCATTTTTTACTCGCTCTACCCGACACCTTGATTATTGGTAGCATCATTACCTTTGTCAGCATGTTACAAAATCATCTTCATCATCAAAAGCAGCAGCTTGAGCAGTCAAAACTGGTCATTGAACAATCGCAAAAGGTCATTGAACAGCATCAACAAAGTCAAGACATCAATAGTATTCTAATTGATCAGTTTATGGCGCTATTACCGCTAGAAAAGCGCGGGCAATTGCTGTGTTTAGAAATGGATGACCATTATTTAAAAGTACACACAGATAAAGGCCAGCACATGCTATTAATGCGCTTAAAAGATGCATTACTGCAGCTAGAAGGGTTTCCAGGTTTGCAAACACATAGATCATGGTGGGTGGCAAACCAGGCTGTGGTATCAGTCAATAAAGAAAATAGAAAAATGTCATTGTTGTTAAGTAATCATCTTGAAGTGCCGGTTTCTCGAACCTTTGCCGAGGCAGTTAAAGCAAACTTAGCCCTATAACCATGATATTATCCGGCCATAGTTACCCAAAATATGTTGAACCTAATATTTGAAAGCTTCTACTGACAAAACTGCTTTGCAACTGCGTGATTACCAGCAAGACTCGGTTAACGCTGCCATAAAACACTTTCGCAGCAGCCAACAATCGGCAGTATTGGCTTTGCCGACGGGCGCAGGTAAAAGCATTGTTATTGCTGAACTGGCCCGCATCGCCAACGGCAATGTATTAGTGCTAACCCACGTAAAAGAGTTAGTTGCGCAAAATGCTGAAAAAGTCGGTTTACTCACCCAAGCTGCCAATATTTACTCCGCCGGATTAAACCAGAAAAAAGCCAACGGTAAAACGGTGGTGGCCAGCGTACAGTCAGCAGCGCGGGCATTAGATAAGTTTGATCAGCCCTTTTCACTGGTGATTATTGATGAATGCCATCGGGTCAGCAATGAAAAAACCAGCCAGTATCAGCAAATTCTGCAGCACTTAAAAAAGCAAAACCCAGCCATAAAAATTTTAGGCCTTACCGCAACGCCCTATCGACTTGGATTAGGCTGGATTTATCATCACCATTACCACGGTAAAATAGGCAACACTGACACGGCGGTTTTCGATAAATGCATTTTTGAATTACCTATGCGTCCGCTGATTAAACAGGGCTTTTTAACGGCACCTAAGTTATTTGATGGCCTAAGCGCTCAGTACGATTTTAGCCAGCTTGAACCAACAGAAGCTGGCGAGTTTAATCAGCAAGAGGTGGAATCGATACTCAACCATCAAGGCCGTGCGACAACTGCGATAGTGAAACAAATCGTGCAGCTGGCAAATACCCGTAAAGGGGTGATCATTTTTGCCGCAACCGTGCGCCACGCGCAGGAAATTATCGGCTTATTAAACAAGCTTATCGACAATACTGCCACGCCAACCAAAGCAGCATTAATCACCGCCGCCACGCCGCATCATGAGCGCGACACCATTATCGATGCCTTTAAAGCGCAGCAAATTAAATACATAGTCAATGTAGCGGTACTGACAACTGGCTTTGACGCGCCCCACGTCGACTTAATTGCCATTTTAAGGCCTACTGCATCGGTTAGCTTGTTTCAGCAAATGGTCGGTCGTGGCCTGCGTTTAGCGCAGGGAAAAACCGATTGCTTGGTAATTGATTACGCCGCCAATGGATTTGACCTGTATTTCCCTGAAGTGGGTCAGGCCAAACCCAACAGCAAGTCAGTACCAGTACAAGTGCACTGCCCTATGTGTCAGTTTGCCAATACCTTTTGGGGACACGTGGATAATGATGGCGATATCATTGAGCATTTTGGCCGCCGTTGTCAGGGATTAGTCAGTGATAAAACCAACAATGAAATCCAATGTGATTTTCGCTTTCGTTCAAAAGCCTGTCCAGACTGCGGCGCTGAAAATGATATTGCCGCCAGAGTTTGTCAAAGCTGTCACTCGACTTTAATCGATCCAGACAAACGACTTAAGCAAGTTTTACAATCACAACATCACCACTTATTTAAGTGCCAGAAAATGCTGTTTACCCAAGATAATCAAAGTTTGGTCATTCAATACATTGATATTGAGGGGAATGACTTTAAACAGTATTTTAAATTTGACACCTCACCACAAAAAAAAGCTTTTTATGCCGCGTTTGTGCTTAATCACACCCGCACTCCAGGAATGCCTCATCCTAAATATGATAACGTCAAACAAGTTTTAGCCGATCAACGCAGATTCAGGCAGCCTCATTTATTAATCCTCAAAAAACAAAAGCATCATTGGAAATTAGTTGATCTATTTTTCGATTATCAAGGTAAATATAAAACAGATTTTAGTTAATGGCATTTAGCCATTATTTTGAATGATTGCCTTACAAAAATGATTAACAATTTACGTCAACAGCTTAAAATGGTCATAGCCTGATCAATTGCCATTCAATGTGCATTAAGCTTAATTGTCCGTTTTTTAGTTATGGTTAACCTTTCTAAGCAAAGGTTAAGCTAAATTCACTTCATCACGTTATCAATTGGAAAATAGTTGTGCTATAAACACAACAAATCGAAAAAGTAGGAGTTATTATGTTTGTTGTTATTTTTGGTCGCCCTGGCTGTCCATACTGTGTTCGTGCGGTTGAATTATCAGAAAAATTAACTGCACACCGTGAAGATTTTAAATTTAAGTATGTGGATATTCACGCAGAAGGGATTTCTAAAGCAGATTTATCTAAAAGTGTCGGCAAAACGGTTGAAACCGTACCACAAATTTTTGTTGATGAAGTTCCAGTTGGCGGATACACGGATTTTGATCAATATGTTCGTCAACATGGCTTGCTTGATTAAGACTTATTGATAATGAAAAAGGACTCTAACAGTGTTAGGGTCCTTTTTTTATCGCTTTAAATAGTTCCCCTGAAGGGATTAAAGAACATATTTAGCCGAGAACATAATGCGATTTAAATCGCCATCAACACCATCTTCTCTTTCATTTAATGCGTGCATGTATTCAACACCAAAGGTTAATGGCTTAGACGGTGAATACAGTAAGTTTACATATCCAGAATACGCTTCTTTGTTAACGCTGCCACCAGTTAAGTTGACATCATTATCGGCAGAGAAACCTGATAGAGTAAAGCTTGAACGCCATTGTTCGCTCCACCAGTGACGATAAGCAACAAACCCACCATATGAAGTAATGGTTTGGATTTCATTATTACTGTCTAGCACACCCGCGTTAGCGTAGTTTAAGGCCATGTAGCGGCCTAAGCCTTCACCATAGGTAGCCGTAAATTTAAAATCATCTTTACCTACTGGGATCACACCAGCAAAGCTAACGCCATAACCAAGGTCTGTTGAGTCTAATTGTGTTGTGCCTTGAAGCTCTTCTACATTCAATTGACGCAAAATACCCGCTAATGAATACGCAGCGCCACCTTCTTGAGAAAAGTTATAACGGGCAATCACATCAGGAACCACGCCACTACCACTGGTAATACGTGCTCCACCTGTATGAGGGGTTAACGTGGTTTCAGGGTTTTCTAATGCGATTTGAAAATTACCGCTAGTGTACTTAATTAATGCTTGACGAACAAAAGGCGTGCCATCAGCTGCGCCAACAAAATCTAAGTTTTCAGGCAAAGCTCCTGGATTTTGGAAGGTGGTCCAAGTTTGACCGACGGTCCAATTGTCATAAGTCACAAAAGCATGGCGGATCCGAGGAGAATAACTATTTGATACACGTTCATTACCATCGGTATGAGTCATAAAGTCTAACTCAATAAACCCCGTTAATGAGTGACCACCTTCCAAATCTGTGACGGTTTTAAAATTAAAGCGTGATTCGCGAGCCTGAAAGTCGACAACCTGTTTGCCATTACCTTTTTCACCGTAAATAGTACCTGGGACATAAAACTGGCGAGATAAACTGCCTGAATCCGGTGCGCCATTACCGTAATCACTGAACATAACGTCCGCTTTAATATAGCCACCAAAGGTCATGTCAGTTTTAGCATGCGCAGTAGCTGTCATAGCCAGCATCGCCCCAGAAATCAATGCTGCAAGTTTAAGATGTTTCATCCGTGCTCTCCAAATTATTGTTTTAATCTTGAGCAATATGTCCTAATTAACAAAAATGAAACATTAGCAATAGGTCTATAAGACAAAAGTAGAGAAGTAAACACTAAAATAGGATAAAAAGAACAAATCCACTTCCATTATGACGCTGAAATTAAGTGCTATGCATCAAAGTGACTAACTTACTGAAAATCTAAAAAGTCCTGTAGATATAAAGCCAATCAACTAGCTGCTATTCAGATAGTGCAAATATTCAGAATGAATAACGGAATTGATAAAAATTGACTAATAACAGAATAATGATTTATTGAGATTTAGAGGATTTAGAGGATTTAGAGGATTTAGAGGATTTAGAGGATTTAGAGGATTTAGAGGATTTAGAGGATTTAGAGGATTTAGAGAAGCTTGGGCTCAAATGAAATATTTGATATTGAAATTTTAAATTGGTGGGTCGTGAAGGATTCGAACCTTCGACCAATTGGTTAAAAGCCAACTGCTCTACCGACTGAGCTAACGACCCATCTTAGTTTTTGTTAACCTGCTATGGCTAACTGGAACAAAAGCCAACTGTCTATGTTTCAAGACCAACTGAGCTAATGACCCATCTTGGTATTACGATTTAATTCTTTAGCCACTATCAAGAAAGTGGTGGGTCGTGAAGGATTCGAACCTTCGACCAATTGGTTAAAAGCCAACTGCTCTACCGACTGAGCTAACGACCCATCTTGGTTTTATTAACCTGCTATGGTTAACTGGAACAGAAGCCAACTGTCTATATTTCAAGACCAACTGAGCTAATGACCCATCTTGGTATTACGATTTAATTCTTTAACCACTATCAATAAAGTGGTGGGTCGTGAAGGATTCGAACCTTCGACCAATTGGTTAAAAGCCAACTGCTCTACCGACTGAGCTAACGACCCATCTTGGTTTTATTAACCTGTTATGGTTAACTGGAACAGAAGCCAACTGTCTATGTTTCAAGACCAACTGAGCTAAAGACCCATCTTAGTTTTTGTTAACCTGCTATGGTTAATTGGAACAGAAGCCAACTGTCTATGTTTCAAGACCAAGTGAGCTAACGACCCATCTTAGTATTACGATTTAATTTTTTAGCCACTATCAAGAAAGTGGTGGGTCGTGAAGGATTCGAACCTTCGACCAATTGGTTAAAAGCCAACTGCTCTACCGACTGAGCTAACGACCCATCTTGGTTTTATTAACCTGCTATGGTTAACTGGAACAGAAGCCAACTGTCTATGTTTCAAGACCAACTGAGCTAAAGACCCATCTTGGTATTACGATTTAATTCTTTAGCCACTATCAAGAAAGTGGTGGGTCGTGAAGGATTCGAACCTTCGACCAATTGGTTAAAAGCCAACTGCTCTACCGACTGAGCTAACGACCCATCTTGGTTTTATTAACCTGATATGGTTAATTGGAACAAAAGCCAACTGTCTATGTTTCAAGACCAACTGAGCTAACGACCCATCTTGTTATTACGATTTAATTCTTTAGCCACTATCAAGAAAGTGGTGGGTCGTGAAGGATTCGAACCTTCGACCAATTGGTTAAAAGCCAACTGCTCTACCGACTGAGCTAACGACCCATCTTGGTTTTATTAACCTGTCATGGTTAACGGGAACAAAAGTCAACTGTCTATGTTTCAAGATCAACTGAGCTAACGACCCATCGAAGTTTTGCTAACTGATTATAGTTAGAAGGAGCTGATACAAACAAATTAACTTTCAATAAGTTTGAATTGACGTCCCGAGAATGTCATAAATAGTCTTAAAACACTCCCCAGAAGGCTGTGCCGTTCTGAGGGCGCCTATAATACCGTTTTCATTTTCTCATGCAAGTGCAATTTTCCAATTTCTTGTTGTTTGCATGAAAAACAGACTAAGAGGCTGTTTTTTGTCTCTATTAGCCGTTAAGTGCAGATAATTGCTGCTGTGCAAGACGAGCTGATGCGCTATTAGGGTAATCTTTTAATACTTTCTGATAAAGTGCTTTAGCACCCGAGGCATCGTTATCTTTCTCTGCAATCATCCCTAATTTGACCAAACTATCGCCGCGCTTATTGGAATCTGCGAACTGACTCACAACAGTACTAAATGCCGTTTTAGCTTCAGCATTTTCACCTTTATTAAACAATAACTGCCCTAACCAGTAATTAGCATTAGCTGCATAACTCGATTGTGGGTACTGTTTGATAAAATTACGAAAGGCCGGAATAGCATCATCGTATTTACGATCTTTCAGCACAAGGTTGACAGCCGCTTCATAGCTTGCGGTTTCACCTAATGTTGAGCTTGATGCTGCTACACTAACTGGATCGGCTGCAACAGTTGCGTTAGCTGCCGGGGTGGACTTAGTAGATAAATTGGCTATGTCTTCGTAAAGCTGACGTTGGCGTTGCAGAACTTGGTTTAACTGATAATTTTGTTGTTCAGTTATACCACGCAAATCCAACACTTCTCTTTGTAATGCATCGACACGACGTTGCATTTCAAATTCGCCCTGTTGTTTCGCCTTTAAAATACGTTCTAAACGCGCAATACGTTCGTCACTTGAACCATTAGCAACATCCTCTACTGGTGCAGGAGCCGCTACCGCAACTCCCATACCTAAGAACATTGCCGCAACTAATACGGCATGTTTCATTGTAAACTCCTAACTGGCCAATCAAACTGACTGGCCTTCCTTCAATAATGTTTAGTAAACTAAAACACCACGACGGTTTTTAGCAAAACCTGAATCCGAACGAGAAAAGTCTAATGGTTTTTCTTCGCCATAACTTACTACGCTCATTTGGCTAGGTTGTACGCCCATACCTTGAAGGTACTTAGCAATCGCTTTAGCACGACGTTCACCCAACGCGATGTTATATTCAGGCGTACCACGTTCGTCAGCATGGCCTTCAATTAACACGCGAACATTAGGATGTTCAACCAGGTAATTACCGTGAGCTAGCAAGATTTCCGCGTTTTCAGTTTGAACTTCACTGCGGTCGAAGTCGAAATAAATAATATTTTGACGACGTAACTCTTGCTCTTTTAAACGTTGCTGTTCAGCAGGGCTTAAAACTGCACCTGCGCCACCTGTTTCAATTCCACCATTGCCATATTGGCTGCTAGATGAACCAGAAGTAGAACCGTTTGCATCTGTTTCAGAGTCTGAAGTTGAGCTACAAGCACCCAGTGCCATAAGCGGAACTGCAACCATCATAGCTTTGAACAACTTATTCAGATCCATGTTAAATCCTTATCAATATCTTAATTAAAGAAATGGAGACCAAGCGGGTGATTTCACCTCGCCTTGTCCGACAGGCAATCTTGCCTTAAAGCGGCCATCGGTAGAAACCGCTGCCAATACTTGTTTACCTTCGTGAGTCGTACCGTAAATAACCATAGTGCCATTAGGCGCGACACTTGGAGATTCATCTAAACGGGTTGACGATAACACCTGCATAAAGCGTGTTGCCAAGTCCATTCTGGCAATGTTGAAACGTCCATTAGTACGATTCACAAAAATCATGCTGCGACCATCAGGGGTAATTGACCCCCCTAAATTCCATTCGCCTTCAAAAGTCATACGACTGACTTTATTTGTATCTAAATTTACGCGATATAACTGCGGTCTTCCACCACGTTCTGAAGTAAATAAAAGTGATTTACCATCTGGGAACCATGAAGGCTCAGTATCGATCGCGTAATGTTCTGTAATACGTTTAATCGCTTTGGTAGCAATATCAATGGTATAAATTTCTGGCTGACCATCTTTTGATAATGTCACCGCAAGTTTTTTACCATCCGGTGAAAATGATGGTGCCCCATTGATGCCGTCAAAGCTACTCACTAACACGCGAGCTTGAGTGTAAATATCCTGTACAAAGATCTCGGCTTTACGATTTTCAAAACTGACATACGCTAAACGACGCCCATCTGGAGACCAAGTTGGCGACATTAACGGCTCAGGTGAACGTAACAGCATTTGCTCGTTGTATCCATCATAGTCTGCAATCATTAGATGATATGGAGATTTTTGACCTTGTTTAACAACTACATAAGCAATACGAGTTAAGAACGCACCACGAATACCAGTGAGTTTTTCATATACGACATCACTGATACGGTGACCATATTGTCTAAATTGATTCGCATTAATAACGGTTTCACGACTTTCTAATAAAAGCTCGCTTGCCGCTACAGGGCCTTTGCCAGCCTGCAACTGAGCTTTTACCAAATCAATCAATTCAAAACTGACCAAGTATTGATCTGCGCCATAAGGTTTAATAGAACCAACCACTAAACCATCTGCTGAAATATTTCGCCAGCTATCTGCTGTGAATTGGCTTGCGGTGTGAATATTAGCTTGAGGCAATGCACGCGCATCAAGGGGCTTAAAAGTACCGCTGCGCGCCAAATCAGACATAACCACGTCAGAAATTGATGCTGGAGCAGGACCTTCACCTAACCAAACAAACGGCACAACTGCAATAGGGCGAGCTTGATCAACCCCTTCAGTAATCACAATATCTAATGCTGCACGCACTGGGGTCGTTAACACGATACACGCCAATGCGAACCATTTTACCAAATTTTTCATGAGACTCCTTTACACCCTTCGCATTATTCAATTCACTATTTAGTATTTTTATGCACACTAGTGATATTAATTAAATTCAGGTGAAACTGTTAAATTAATTTCTTTCAATTTGTCATATACACCGGCTTCAGTTGAAACAGGTAACCGTCCAGCTTTATTGATTGCCGCCTTAGCTGCACGACAAACAACTTGATCGCCATCTAAGGTCTGACTTGACGTGACAAAACCATCTTGTGCCAATCGAATAAACACTCGACAACTTTTACCGCGCATTGATTCATCTACCACTAGATTACGTTGAATCGTGGCAATGATCATCGCTTTAAATCTGTCAACTTCTGACATAACTTGTCTGTTACGTGTTTGCGATAGTGCCGCTTGTTCATCCGCAAGTGCATCAGCCATTTCTTGCTCTTGACGTGCTTTAGCATCAGCTTCGGCTTTTGCCTTACGTTGACGCTCAGCTTCAGCTTTGCGTTTGCGGTCTTCCTCTTCAGCTTTACGTTTTCGCTCGTCTTCAGCCTTTTTCGCAGCGGCTTCTTCTTGCTTACGTTTCTCAGCGGCCTTTTGGGCGGCTTCTTCTGAGGCTTTTTGCTCTTGTTCTTTTTGCTTACGAACAGCTTCGGCTTTTTGGGCGCGCTCTTTTTCTTGCTGCACTTTTATTTGTGCTGCTTTTGCCGCATCATTTGCTTTTTGTGTTTCAATTTCTTTTTGTTTACGTTCAACTTCTAGATTTTTAATTCGCTGCTGTTCAAGTTCACGATTTTTACGTGCTTCAAGGGCTTTTCGCTCTAACTCTGCTTGACGGGCCTTCTCTTTGTTCTCGGCGTCTTGCTTTTGCTGTTTTAGCTTCTCAACATGTTGATTAATCTTCTGTTGATCAACCATCACGGCTTGAATTGCCGGCGCGCTAGGTGCTGAAGGCATGTTCTTCGGTTTATCATCAAAGCTTAGACCTAATGCAAGGATGATTATCGCCCCAATGTGAATACCGCCAGAGATAGCAAACGGTATTTTAATATTAGATTGATCTGACACCTACTTCTCCTTGGGTGAATCTGTCATCAAACCGACAGCGGGGACACCTGCTTGCTGCAAGCTCACCATCAATTGAATGACATTTTCATATGCTATGCTTCTATCCGCCTTAACCACAACAGGTCTTAACGGCTCAAGCTGAATCATTGCGCCCACTTGTACTGAAATCTCTTCTAGGTCTAATGGCTCGCTATTTGAGCCTGAACCCACGTTTAAATAATACTCACCAGCTGCATCTATCGAAGCAACTATTGGCGGTTTACTGTCTGGTGGTAAAGCCTCTGCTTTGCCCTGCGGCAATTCAACCTTAACACCTTGGGAAACGATGGGCGCGGTAACCATAAAAATGATTAGTAGCACCAGCATAACGTCGATATAAGGTACAACGTTAATTTCCGCAATTGGACGACGACGCTTACGTTGGTACATTACACCGCTTCCTTTTCACTATAGGCTTGGCGCTGTAAAATATTAGAAAACTCTTCCATAAAGTTTGCATATGCCATCTCAAGTTTTTCAGCTTGAGTAGCAAAACGGTTATATGCGACAACGGCTGGGATCGCGGCAAACAAACCCATCGCTGTCGCGATTAGTGCTTCAGCAATACCAGGAGCAACCATTGCTAATGTGGCATTTTCAACAGTACCTAACGCAATAAACGAGTTCATAATTCCCCATACGGTACCAAACAGGCCAATATAAGGACTGGTTGAACCAATGGTTGCTAACATAGGTAAGTTATTTTCAAGCTTTTCCATTTCACGAGACAAACTCACTCGCATTGCTCTTGATGTTCCTTCCATCACAGCATCTGGTGATTTACTGTTCACTTTGATCAGTCTTGAGTATTCTTTAAAACCAGCAACAAACATTGCTTCTAAACCAGCAACGCTTTCACCTCTTGCGGTAAGTTCTTTGTATAAGCGATTTAAATCAACACCCGACCAAAAAGTATCTTCAAAACGTGCAGACTTTAGCCGTGCTGAATTCAGCATTTTTCGACGTTGAATGATTACCGCCCATGACGCAATTGAAAGACCTAGCAAGGTCAACATAACCAATTTAACCAACACACTGGCTTGTAAAAACAAACCAATAAAAGACATATCAGCGTGCACTATCAAACTCCTGAACTATAAACTCTGGGATGGCTCTGGGACGCATTTTAGATAAGGACACACAAGCGACAGTCACCGATGCCTCACAATAACATTCTCCGAGCTCATCAATTAAACGCTGTTGGAACACCAACGACGCTTTTTTTAATGACGAAATACAAGATTCAACCGTAAAATCTTGTTCAAACTTAGCCGCACGGCGAAAATCTAACTCCGCGCGTTTTACTACAAAAGCAATGTCATCTGCCAGTAGTTTAGTTTGGCTAACACCAATCGATTTTAACCATTCTGTCCGTGCTCTTTCAAAGAAATTCAAGTAGTTTGAATGGTAGACAACCCCACCGGCATCGGTGTCTTCATAATACACAGTTATTGGCCAATTAAACGTCATTAGATGACTCTTTTTTCAGCTGACTAAATTTCGCTTACTATACCGAGTAGCAAGTCAGTTGTGAATCATCTGACACGCTAAAAATGGACTTTATTTTCACTAAAATACCTTAAAAGGACTTAATCGTGGCTTAAATTAGGATAGATGAAGATTTTTTAATGTTTTCCTATTAATAACTCACTAAATATCTGCGATAAGAAACAAAATTTTGTATATTCAAGTTAGCATTTTTTCATGGACTTAATTACCTGATTTACCCAATTAAATTGGCTGTTCAGCATAATCTATGCAATACAAGGTTAAGCGCGTTGAAGGGTTACCAACCAAATAAAGGCAAATACCTCAAATACCCGGTATTGAATTTCGAAAAATTCACAATTAAGAACACGATTAGCACTAAACCAGTGCTATCAAAATGTGATCGATAAATGAAGAATATCTGAATTTCGTCATCCTTATCCTCCTTCGGGTAAAGACAGTGACATGCCCTTTGATCCAAGACTGAAAGCATCACTGGAATGCTCGACAAGGCCTTGTTAAGTTGCTTTATAACAGGCAGATAATCTCAGGTAATGTAATGTCAAAACCAGATGGCTTAATCAAATAGGCAATAACTTATCTCAAACTATTGCTTTGAATTGGTCATTCGACTCATTTAGCGAGGCGAATTGTTGTTGGATATCTATTCCTAAAAAATGGATATTGTTCCAAGCTGATATTCGAGAAATTAGATATTGTAAAAATCATTTAATCTATGGGGATGTGATCGCTTGTTTTAAGTCAAATATTGAAAAATATTATCGTCATAAGCAAATAACAAGGCCTGCAAAAATTGAGTCTCGAAGATTATTAACAATTCCATTTGCTCAGTAATGCAACTTATCCGAGTATTTATGCACAAAAATGTCAGTTATTGCCTTAAAGCACTCTTACCAGTGGTTAAGGGCAAGTTTTGATATTTAAAAACAGAGCTTAATCATTAGTAAAACTAATCTTTAGTCGAAGTTTTTTTAGTTTGTCACTTTAGAGCATAACATCTATTATAGCCTTGTTTTCAGGACATCAGTTTGATGTAGAAAACAATGAACTTCTAATTAGTGTTTGTGAAACATTAGTTTATCCCAGTTCTTATGCTTGACTTCCTTCCTTCAATTTGTTGATTGCAAATTATTTAGCCCACTCGGTTTGAGTGGGTTTTTTTTATCTTAAAAACAAAAAGCCTGAATAATATTCAGGCTTTGAAACATCAACTAAAGTATTTTTATATTGGCTTAGTGATCTTGATAACAACCCTACGGTTAACCTGACGTTCTGATGCTAAATCATTTCCGCTGACATGTCGTTTTTCACCATGGCCTTCAGTAATAATTCTATCTTGAGCGATACCATTGGCTATCAGTAAGTCTTTAACTGAGTCAGCGCGTTTATCCGATACTTTTTGGTTTATTGAACGACCACCATAACTGTCGGTATAAGCATTCACAACAATGAGTTCTACATCTGGATCATATGATAAATATTCTTGGACCTTTTTAAGTTGATACTTAGAAAAACGCGTCAATTCTGTACCGCCATCTTTATAGTTAAGCACAGTAAATGCTATGTCATCAAAACTATAGGGAAGTAAGTTGGCAAGGCAAGAACGAAACTCTCTATATTTACCAGCAAAGTTTGCCGCAGAAATACCGACAGCTACCGTATGTGATGTATCGTACCAGTCTGAATAATAAAATGTTGGCTCCCTACCCTGACTTAATTCATTAAGCATGGTCCAGGCAGCTTTTTTAGGCACTTCACCATTAAATTGCCGTTGATATTTTAGAGCGGTAATTTCTTTTGCAGCATCCCCTGGGCGCCATTGAGGGGCGCGACTCATTAACTTTGCATTAGTCACTGCATCCGGTTTCGCCCACATATCAAGGGTGAATAAAAGGTTTAAATCTTTCCCTGCTTTGCTTGAAAAAACCGCTTTACCGTAGTCAGGTATATCATGTTCTAAGCGACATTCGATTGGGGTGTTTTGTCCGACACGCCACGCAGAGTTATCCAAAGAGGCAACGTAATGACGTAAGTCAGCGCTGGCTGAAGAGCTGATAAACAAAATTGATATTAACAACAAATTACGCCACATGATGCCACCTAATAAATCTATTCTTTCTTCTATATCGGCATTAGGAATATTTTCTTAAACATAATTTAGCAAGGATACGAGCATCTTGGTGCCGTTTGAGTATAATACTCGGCCTAAACGCTGCTTTGGTTCTATTTTAATCTTTATAATTGCAGCAATATTCAAGCTAAACAGGGTAATAGAATTACATGAGTGACATCTGCGACAGCAACAAATTTAAACATCGTTTCCGTGGTTACTTCCCCGTTGTTATCGACGTTGAAACGGCTGGTTTTAATGCCAATACAGATGCCTTATTAGAAATTGCCGTCACTATGCTAAAAATGGACGACCAAGGTTATTTAAGTTTAGATAAAACATTACATTTTAATATTGAGCCTTTTGAAGGTGCTAATCTTGAACCCGAAGCATTAGCTTTTAATGGTATTGATCCAACCAACCCGTTACGTGGCGCAGTTGACGAAAAAAGTGCGTTTTTAGAAATATTTAAAGAAGTTAAGAAAGCACAAAAAGCGGTTGGCTGCCACAGGAGTATTGTGGTCGCACATAATGCTGCGTTTGATCTTGGCTTTGTAAATCAGTGTATTGAGCGCAACAATTTGAAGCGGTCTCCTTTTCACCCGTTCGCAAGCTTCGATACAGCTTCGTTAGCGGGTTTAGCAATTGGTCATACAGTATTAGCTAAGGCCTGTAAAATGGCCGGTATTGATTTTGACAATAAAGAAGCCCATTCGGCTTTGTATGACACAGAAAGAACGGCTGAACTATTTTGTTATATTGTTAATCGCTGGAAAGCCCTAGGTGGATGGCCAATGCCATCATTGGAAGATGGTGACGAACAGGAAGCTAATTTGGTACAAACTGCCTCAGAATAAGCTTAATGCCTTAAGTGCTAAACTTTCTGAAGGGTAAAAAACACATACAAAAAAAGCTGCCTAGGCAGCTTTTTTAACTCACAAGTATAAATTATAGCTTGTCAGAGTTATCTTTTAAGTATGCAGCAACACCATCAGTGCTTGCAGTCATACCTTTGTCGCCTTTAGACCAGCCAGCTGGACATACTTCACCGTGCTCTTCGTGGAATTGAAGTGCATCGATCATACGTAGCATTTCGTCAACGTTACGGCCTAATGGTAAATCGTTAACCACTTGGTGACGAACTTGACCTTCTTTATCTACAAGGAAAGAACCACGGAATGCAACACCCGCTTCTGGATGCTCAACATCGTAAGCTTTACAGATTTCATGTTTAACGTCAGCAACCAGAGTGTATTTAACTTGGCCAATACCACCCTTTTCTACTGGGGTGTTACGCCATGCGTTATGGGTAAACTGTGAGTCAATAGACACACCGATAACTTCTACGCCACGCTTGGTGAACTCTTCCATACGGTGATCAAAAGCAATTAGCTCTGATGGACATACAAAAGTGAAATCTAAAGGATAGAAAAAGATCACTGCTGGCTTGCCTTTAATCGCAGTTGCAAGATTAAAGTTATCAACAATTTCACCAGAACCTAAAACAGCTGCTGCGGTAAAATCTGGGGCTGGACGGCCTACTAATACGCTCATTTTATATCTCCATTAATGGCTTGATTAAAACATATGGGAAGGTGCTGGGCACCATCATTCCTTAATGTGCTATACCATACCTTTTATTTGTGTTTTAGATAAGGTTTTTTGAATGAAATTTGTTTTACCTGCTGAAAAACCCTGCATTCAAGCCTTACTGTTTATAGGGATTTTAGTCTTAAAATATAGATCATGATTTTAAGTTGTATGTGATTTGGCTACCACAAACTGATCACACTGGGCTATACAAGACAGAAAAATTACCATCACATTTACTTTCGTGATGAATAAAAACCAGTAAAACAAAACGCATTGCTGGACAAGACAAGCAAATAACGTCATAAATAAACGCCTTATAAATATAACTAGAATGATTTTGATATGAATGCTGTTGTTATTGCCGTTTGCTTAATGCTTGCACTGAGTTTTGCACGAATAAATGTGGTTATCGCACTGACGATCAGCGCATTGGTAGCGGGCTTAGTCGGTGGCCTTGATTTAAACCAAACCATTGCAGCCTTTAATGATGGTTTAGGCGGTGGAGCACAAATCGCATTAAGCTATGCTTTGCTCGGGGCTTTTGCAGCAGCGTTATCTCACTCAGGGTTAACCACCTTGATTTCGCATTCCATCATCAAAAAGCTGGGGAAAGAGCCTAACAGTACCAATACGAATGTGGTGAGATGGACATTATTAATAACCATACTTGCTATGGCAGTTTCTTCACAAAACCTGCTACCTATTCATATTGCATTCATTCCAATTCTTATTCCGCCGCTATTACATGTGTTGTCGACCCTAAAAATTGATAGAAGGCTTATTGCTTGTTTGCTGACATTTGGTTTGGTTACCACTTATATGATTTTGCCTATTGGTTTTGGTGGGATTTTTTTGAACGATATCTTGCTGGCAAATCTGAATAATAATGGCTTACAAGCGGTTCATAACCAAATACCCAAAGCCATGTTACTTCCAGCGCTTGGCATGGTATGTGGTTTACTGTTTGCGATGTTTGTGAGTTACCGTAAACCACGTGAATATCAAATCATCAGTTCGCAAGTCATTAATGAAACTGCAGAGCCTGGAATAAACCGTAAAAGTATTGTCATTTCTATTATCGCCATTTTGGCAACTTTAATAGTACAACTTCAAACCAATTCGATGATTTTTGGTGCGCTAGCGGGTTTTATCATTTTCCGTTTTTCAGGGATCATCAAACGCAGCATTGGACAGGACTTGTTTAACCAAGGTGTCCATATGATGGCAAATATTGGCTTTATCATGATCGCAGCTGCAGGTTTTGCCGCAGTATTAAAATCAACTGGGGAAGTCAGTACCTTGGTAGCATCTTTGGGCGATATCATTGGTGACAATAAAGCGCTGGCGGCGATATTAATGTTGGTAGTGGGATTGCTGATCACCATGGGCATTGGTTCATCATTCTCGACCATTCCAATTATTGCCACGATTTACGTCCCACTAGCATTGAGTTTTGGATTTTCAATTCCTGCCACTATTGCCCTAGTGGGAACGGCTGCCGCGTTGGGTGATGCTGGCTCACCAGCATCTGATTCAACCTTAGGACCTACAGCGGGCTTGAATGCTGATGGTCAACATGATCATATTCGTGACAGCGTTATCCCAACATTTATGCATTATAATATTCCCTTGTTAGGTTTTGGTTGGATTGCGGCAATGGTGCTTTAATCTGCTGTAGTGAAGCTATTGAATTGATGAAAAACTGGCAATAAAAATGGGAACTTAGGTTCCCATTTTTATTGCTGATTAAATGTTGATAACTAAATTATTTAGTTCCAAAAATCTTATCACCAGCATCACCTAAACCAGGTAAAATATACCCTTGCTCATTTAGACATTTATCAATCGCTGCGGTATACAGTTCAATATCAGGATGAGCAGCTTCAAGTGCTTTAATACCTTCAGGTGCAGCAACAAGTACTAATGCCTTAATAGATGTACAACCACGCGCTTTTAATAAGTCGATAGTAGAGATCATTGAACCGCCAGTTGCCAACATAGGGTCAACCACTAATGCAATGCGCTCATCAACATTACTCACAAGCTTTTCAAAGTATGGTACCGGCTCAAGCGTTTTCTCGTCACGGTAAATACCGACAACAGAAATGCGTGCACTTGGAATATGCTCAAGCACACCGTCCATCATGCCTAAACCTGCACGTAAAATGGGCACTACTGTGACCTTTTTACCTTTGATTTGATCAACTTCCACTGGGCCATTCCAACCTTCGATAGTAACCTTTTCAGTTTCAAAGTCAGCAGTTGCTTCATAGGTCAACAAACTGCCTACTTCTGTCGCCAATTCACGAAAACGTTTCGTACTGATATCAGCTTCGCGCATCAATCCTACTTTATGACGAATTAGAGGGTGTTTTACTTCAACGACTTTCATTTTCTCTCCCAGCTTTGTCTATTTACAGCCAAATTTAACAAATGTTAGTGCATTTATCCCCTATATAAAACATAAAGTTTCATAATTACTATAAATCGTGAGCTAACCCAATAAAAATAGCACAATTTGGTGTTTTATCTGGCGGATAAAGCCAAATCATGGCTTTCGACAATCGGCACAAGCTGGTAGAATACCGCCGCATAAAATTCCTTAAACGATGTACCCGAGAGGATCCTCCGTGAGCACTCCTACACCATTAAGTTACAAAGACGCCGGCGTTGATATCGATGCAGGTAACGCATTAGTTAATAACATAAAATCTGCCGTAAAACGCACCCGTCGTCCTGAAGTTATGGGCAATTTAGGTGGTTTTGGCGCATTATGTGAATTACCAACTAAATATAAACACCCTGTACTTGTTTCTGGTACTGACGGTGTTGGCACCAAACTTAGACTGGCGATTGATCATAAAAAACATGACACTGTCGGTATAGACCTTGTGGCTATGTGTGTTAATGATTTAATTGTTTCGGGTGCAGAACCTTTATTCTTCTTAGATTATTACGCCACTGGTAAGTTAGATGTTGAAACCGCAACCTCAGTCGTTAACGGTATTGCTGAAGGGTGTTTTCAATCTGGTTGCGCGTTAATCGGTGGTGAAACTGCTGAAATGCCAGGCATGTACGAAGGCGAAGATTACGATCTTGCAGGCTTCTGCGTTGGCGTTGCTGAAAAAGCTGACATCATTGATGGTACTAAAGTAAAAGCGGGCGACTCGTTAATTGCCCTTGGTTCAAGTGGCCCACACTCAAATGGTTATTCACTGATCCGTAAAGTATTAGAAGTAAGTAAAGCCGATCCTAAGCAAGATCTTAATGGCAAGCCATTAATCGACCACTTACTTGAGCCAACAAAGATTTATGTAAAGTCATTACTTAAGTTGCTTGAGCAAACTGAAGTGCATGCAATGGCACATATTACCGGTGGTGGTTTCTGGGAAAATATCCCTCGCGTTTTACCTGAAAACTGTAAAGCGGTTGTTAAAGGTGATTCTTGGAACTGGCCAGTGGTATTCGACTGGTTAATGACCAATGGTAATATTGCAAAGCGTGAAATGTACCTAACCTTTAACTGCGGTGTTGGTATGGTTATCGCACTTCCTTCAGACAAAGTTGATGCAGCATTAGCGTTATTAACAGCTGAAGGCGAAAATGCTTGGTTAATTGGCGA
This sequence comes from Shewanella aestuarii, assembly GCF_014647215.1. Taxonomy (GTDB): domain Bacteria; phylum Pseudomonadota; class Gammaproteobacteria; order Enterobacterales; family Shewanellaceae; genus Shewanella; species Shewanella aestuarii. The sequence goes on along the minus strand of NZ_BMOT01000001.1, from coordinate 44,877 downwards.
AATTGCAGAACGCAGTAACGATGAAGAGCAAGTGGAGATCATCTAATGTCTGCAAGCTGTCGCGTAGTGGTGTTAATTTCTGGTAACGGTAGTAATTTACAAGCTATTTTAGATGGTTGTGATGACAACCTAAATGCTGAAGTAGTGGGTGTTATCAGTAACAAGCCTGACGCTTATGGCTTAGTTCGCGCTCATCATAGTGAAATCGATACCAGTTGTGTTATTGCTCGTAAAGGTGAACTGCGCGAAGACTATGATGACCGCTTGATCAATGCTATTGACAAGTATCAGCCAGACTTAATTGTGCTTGCAGGCTTTATGCGGATTTTATCCAATGGTTTTGTGAGTAAATACTTAGGTAAAATGATTAATATTCATCCATCATTACTACCTAAGTATACAGGGCTAAATACTCATCAACGTGCAATTGATGCTAAAGATACTGAGCACGGCGCAAGTGTGCACTTTGTGATCCCTGAATTAGATGCTGGTCCAGTTATTTTACAAGCCAAAGTGCCTGTTTATCCTGAAGATGATGCTGAAACCTTGGCGGAAAGAGTACATGAACAAGAACATGCTATCTATCCATTAGTTGTAAAGTGGTTCAGCTTGGGGAGATTATCAATGAATAATAATCAAGCCTTTCTTGATGGTGATGTTATTGGTAAAAGCGGTTATGCCCCAGATTAATTCTATCTAAAAGCATAATTCGATTAACAAAAATCGATAATAAAAAATCACGCCAAGGCGTGATTTTTTTGCTTTCAATATAAACAAAAATTAGCGAACCGGTAATTTCATATCTGCAAACATTTCATCAATAAGCTGCTGATCACGTAACGCTACGGCATTTTCAACCACAGTTCGGGTTAAGTGAGGAGCAAAATGCAGCATAAAGTCATACATGTATCCTCTTAAAAAGCTGCCGCGTCTGAAACCAATTTTTGTGGTGCTATGCGCAAATAAATGGCTTGCATCAATAGCAACCAAATCTTTATCAATATTCGCATCTATAGCCATAGAAGCTATGACCCCTACCCCTAATCCCAAGCGAACATAAGTTTTCAAAACATCTGCACTTGTGGCACTAAACACAACACGAGGATCTAAGTTAGCTCGATTGAATGATTTCTCAATTTCTGAGGCTTTATCAAAACCAAAAACGTAGGTAACTAACGGATACTTTGCTAACTCTTCTATACTTGGTTTAACGACATTGGCTAAGGGATGATCACGGGTAACAACAATCGAGCGATTCCAGTGATAACATGGCAACATAATTAAATCGGTATATAGGTGCATTGCTTCTGTTGCAATCGCAAAGTCGGCATAACCTCGAGCCGCTTGCTCACTAATTTGACTGGGTGTCCCTTGGTGCATGTGTAAGTTAACTTTTGGATAGCGCTTAATAAACTCTTGAATGATATTGGGCAATGCATAACGCGCTTGTGTATCGGTAGTCGCGATATTTAATTCGCCTTGATTCGGTTTAGTGTACTCTTCCGATACTTTTTTAATACTCTCAACTTTACTCAAAATATCGTTAGCAATTTCAATAACCTGCTGCCCTGCAGGCGTCACATGCGTCAGATGTTTACCACTACGGCCAAATATTTGTATGCCAAGTTCATCTTCAAGCATACGAACCTGTTTACTGATACCAGGCTGAGAAGTGTACAAATTTTCAGCCGTAGTCGACACATTAAGATTATGTTTCACCACTTCGGCAATGTATCTAAGTTGCTGTAGCTTCATGGCATATTTCCTTGCGGTTTTAATTTAGGAGTCAACATCAATGGTACAAGCTGTGTTCACCACTGCACATCTATAACTATTTGTTATACTTAAATGCAAATGTAATTCAATGTGGAATATATAACAAGTGAAAACAATTAACTTTAACGACACTAAGCTAGGCAGATAAATCCCCAAAAACAGTGGACTTGGCTATAAAATCACAAAAATACCGAACCGAATGTTCTCTTTGCTGTTTTTAAGATTATTTTTCTCATTAAAATGACTTAGTTTTCAACGACAGTCGACATAACTTACGCTAAGATATAAAGTAATTTTGGTTTTGCTATTCAACTATAATTAAAACATGATTATAAAACCGAAATAAGTTTGTGTTGCTGGGCATTATTTTTAATGCGACACCTGCAATTACTATGACCATACGGAAAACCTATGTCCTTAATTCTGATATTACTGCTGATCGGAGCTTTGTTACTGTTAATAATTGGCTTCAGCATTATTCAACAACAAAAAGAACGCGCTGAAGCAGAACGTAGACTAGAAGCTTCACGTCAAAGAGCCATTATTGATGAAACCGAGGCTGTATTGGCTAATACTGGTATGGCATCATGTTCAAGCCATGTTATTTTAATTTTATATAGACGTATCCAAGAAGCACTAGAACAATCAATATCGTACTCATCTGGGCAGGTACTTAACGATTATCAACGACGTTTAGGGGACTTAAAGGCGCAAATTAGCAACATGACAGGTTCTCCTGCACAGGTTCCCCCTGTTGAAAACTTTCGTTTACCCGACAATGATCGCCAAGTATTAGAGTTAGTAAAAACCCTGAAAAAACTCAAGGCCATTTTGCGTGCAGAGCATAATAAGGGCAAAGTCGACTCAGTTATCTTCAGTGGCGAAGAAAGCCGTATTGACAGTTTACAGCAACGTATTAACGTAGAGTCCATGATCACCCGCGCTAGAGCAGCATGTTATATGAAACAATATGGCTCAAGTAAGCAAATGGTGACTAAAGCTTTGTCGACTTTGCATCTTATCAAAGCTCAAACGCCTAATGATCCGTTTATTACTCGTAAAGTTGACGAAGCCAAACAATTACTCGATGAGATTATGGGCGCACAAAAAAGCTCAGGACACAATACGCCGCAGCCAAAGAAAAATGATGAAGACGATCTTGATATGTTGTTTCAACCGAAAAAGAAATGGTGATGCAAAAAATATAGCATAAAAAAAGCCTCATTAAATGAGGCTTTTTTTATTAACTTTCTATAAGTAGAAATTCAATGTGCGTGCCATATTTATGCAGCATGAAAACTTAAGTCAATATTTCTACTTTTGTTTTTTAGCTTCTTGGGCTTTTTTCAATGCTTCTTTCTTTTGTCTACGCTGTTCAATCACTTGATTTACATCGCTACCAATATGAGCTTCACCACGTTGCTGAGCAAGTTGTACTTGACGTTCCCGTTCAATGAAGCGCTGACGCTGCTCGTCAGATATTTTATCAATACAGTGCGGACAACTGATACCTTGTACATAAGCTGGTGTGTTTTTCTCCGCTTCTGTAATAGGCATACGGCAAGCATTACATTGATCGTACTGACCTTTTTCTAATGCATGGTTTACTGCGACGCGGTTATCAAATACGAAACATTCACCTTTCCACAAACTCTCTTCAGGCTGAACCTCTTCCAAGTATTTAAGAATACCGCCTTCTAAATGGTAAACCTCTTCAAAACCTTGCTCTTTTAAATAAGCAGTAGACTTTTCGCAGCGAATACCGCCTGTACAAAACATGGCTACTTTTTTATGTTTGGCAGGATCTAAGTTTTGTTTCACATATTCTGGGAATTCACGAAATGTCTCAGTAACTGGATTGACTGCATGTTCGAATGTACCAATTTGCACTTCGTAGTCGTTTCGAGTATCGACTAATAACACATCAGGATCAGAAATTAACGCATTCCAATCTTTAGGCTTAACATAGGTCCCTACCACTTTACGAGGATCTATTCCCTCCACTCCCATAGTAACAATTTCTTTTTTCAATTTTACTTTGGTGCGATAAAAGGGCATTTCATCATCGAATGATAATTTGGTGACAATGCGATCTAAACCGGGTTGATTATCTAGCCAAGCTAATAACGCCTCTATACCTGCTTGACTGCTGGCGACAGTGCCATTAATTCCCTCACTAGCCAACAACAAGGTACCTTTAACCTCATGTTGTTCCATCACGTTAAGTAAAGGCTGTCTGATTGCTTCAAAATTAGGTAAGGCGACGAACTTATACAGTGCACATACGACGAAAGTGGTTGGTGTTGATAAATCTGAAGGTATTAATGTATTCGTTGACATGATCTCTCCGCTGGCTGGAACTTAATTTCCAGTGCATATTACTGGCGCACAAATGTGAGCTATAGCTAAAAAACGGCCGAAATTATAACTAAATCACGCCAAAATAACAGATTTTTAATCCATCAATATAATTTTAAATGCTATGGAACGTTAATTTAGACTATTTTACGGTAAAATACGCTAAGTCTCACTGATGTAAAAATACCTTGGAGACTGACTTTATCGTTCGATTGTAATTTATATCGCTAAAAAAATTCAACGCCAGCTATTTATTGCCAATTCAAATTTCGTATCGTAGGTCATTGTTATTATGAATTATTTATACTCTTTTCGCCGCTGCCCTTACGCCATGCGTGCCAGAATAGGTTTACATTTAAGCTCACTTAATCCTGAAGTAAGGGAAATCATATTAAAAAATAAGCCGCCTGAAATGCTCGACATTTCGCCTAAAGGTACAGTGCCAGTATTGGTTTACGCAGATCAAGTGATTGCTGAAAGTTTAGATATATTCCAGTTTGCATTGACACAGTTCCCGCAGCAGAACTGCCCGTATTTAAATAAAGAGCAATATCAAATTCTGATTAAAAGTCTCGACTCAGTTGATGCTCAGGCACTTATTCAACAAAATGATACCGAATTTAAGCCCTGGTTAGACAAATATAAATATGCTGACAGACACCCGGCTTTGCCCCAAATGGTATATCGACAGCATGCAGAAATTTTCATTGCCACTCTTGAACAACAACTCAATAAACAGTGTTTTTTATTTGCCAATCAGCCTACTTTTGCCGATTACGCCATATTCCCCTTCATAAGACAATTTGCAGGTGTAGATAAGCAGTGGTTTGAGTCTAGCCCCTACCCCAAAGTGCGGGTTTGGTTAAGTTCATTAACTGAAAGCAAGCTATTCAAACAAGTTATGACAAAATATCCATTATGGTTAGATAGCAAGATGTTGATCCAACTTAAACCATAGTAAAACGGCAAAATCTCATCCGTTAAAAAACATCAGAGAGACTAAAAAAATGTAATAAATTTAGAAGATTAATTAATTAAATTACTTTTAAATAAGGTTAAATTCGAGTAAATTATAACGTTATACAAATCAGGTTTAGGTATAATTTGAGGCTAAATAATAACAAGGATTTTTATTACTTTACTGCCCATATTTAATTAGCGATTAGATTTAAAAAGTCATTGCCGCAAAGCAAAGGAAAACATGACATAATGACAATAGATACAACTCTGATACTTCTACTAGCTGCCGTGGCACTGCTACATATCCTATTTTGTTATAACGCAATGACATCCAAAGCGCATATCAGCAGCTTCAAACGTTGGTTATGGTGTGGGTGCAGTTTATTACTGGGCCCTTTAGGTTATTATCTTTTTCAAAATTCATTACCGTTAGACACACTTGAGTAAACATCAAAAAACATTTACGGAATTGCTCATAGCATTTCGTTTAAAGCATGAGCATCACGGTTTATAAAAATCGAGCAAATTGACGACCTTCTTTTAGTGGCTTTATTGGTGCTTGTACCGATGGCGTGCCTACATAAAGGAAACCAATAATTTGGTCTTGCTCATTTAATCCGAGTTGCTGATGAACATTTCGATCAAAGGCAAAGTCACCCGTACGCCACACAGCGCCAATACCTAAAGAAAATGCGGCTTGTTGCATTGCCATCGTTGCGCACCCTGCTGCTATATACTGTTCTAAAACAGGCACCTTAGCGTGTTCTTGTGTTTTGGCAACGACAGTAATTACCATAGGAGCACGAAATGGCATTTTTTCTGCTTTTTGGATAAAGACTTCATCCGCATTGGATTGCTTTGCTGCAAAAACAAATGCTTGAGCTAAACGACTGAGCCCCTCATCTTGGGCAATAATAAACTCCCATGGCGTTAATGCGCCATGATCTGGGACTCTTGCTCCGGCATTGAGAATAAATTCGAGTTGTTCAGAAGTCGGTGCTGGCGCAACCAATCTTGGAGATGATTGACGAGTTAACAGTAATTCAGACGCTTTCAAAGTGTTTATCCTATTGATTCTTATTTGCATCAATAATATCAAATATCCCAGTTTTTGGCTGGGATATTTACAAAATGATTATGTCCTATAATCGCTCAAGGATTTGTGCGTACCATATGGCGGTGAATATAATAATCCAAACTAAAATAGCGGCCACCACCGACAAAGAGTAATGCTAACAACATGATGAAATAGGTTATCGCAAATTCGATCCCATTGTTCAAAATAACAAAATTACCTGAGCTTGTTAACCACTCGTAATTGCCATGCTGTTGTAAAATAGACTTTGCCGCAGCAAGTTTTTCGCCAGCCTCAATCACTTTGTCACTGGCTAACCATGAGCTAGCGTCTGCAATAGCTAACCAACCATTTGACCAATGTACAGCAAATGCGGCCACCAGCATGGTTATCATAAGCGGCAGCGCCATAAATCGGGTAGCAAGACCTATTAATAATAAGAAACCACCAAAAAACTCAGTTCCAGCAGCTAATGCTGTCATCACTTCTGGCATAGGCAAACCTAGGCCCCAATCAGGATTTCCAAACCAAGCTGCGGTATCATCAAAGTGAGATAATTTGTTATAACCAGCTTGCATGAGCACAGGTGCGAGGTAAATCCGCAGTGCTAATGGCGCTAATCCTTCTAAATGAGACAGTTTATTGATTAAATTCTGATACATGGCAAATAGTGCTTGCATGTGAGTTCCTTTATGAGGTTTTCTTTATAGACTGACAAACTTCAGTGTTCTATTTGCCATGGTTATTGATAACATTGATGATAATCAACTTATGACAACGCCCAATAAATATTCGCTTAAAAATAGTTGCTAAATAAGACCTGACATACAAGGAAATCATTTCAACGACTCAAAAAATAATTGACTTGGCCGTTAAGGGACAAACATTAATTACTATCGATTAACGCAATATACTGTTGGAAATAAGCCAAGAATGTCTCCGGTTCAGATTTGGCCATAATTAACGCCCACATAGCACAAAATAACCAATAACAATTAATCGAATAACCAACACAATGTTGTGCATTTTCATTTAGATAAGGTGAGATCAGCTCTGATTGCCACTTAAAATAACCATCAAGTAATAATTCATATTGTGCAGAAGATAAATCATGGGTAGCCAATATTGAGGCTAAATCAAAAAGTGGATGACTAGTTGCAGCATACTCGTAGTCGATACACATCAATTTTGTCTGCTTTTCTCCCAATATTACATTTTTATTGGTTCGTAAAAGTAGATTAAAGGGAGATAAATCACGATGACAAAACGCCGGCTCAACTAAACATTTATCCATGGCATCGAACCACAACATCGCTTGTTCGGTTAATTGATTAATTTGTTGCAAACATGATTGCCATTGCTTGGTCGATGATTTCTCGCCGACTAATTGCAACTGATATTCTTGCCATTGCTGCAACATACTCACCTGTTTGGTGGGTAAAGGAAGTGTAGTAAGGCTTTGTAAGACAGTTAATAATTGTTTTACTGGCTCGGTAACTGAACCATCAATCTTGATTTCTCTCTGACGCTGCGTGTGATTGCTGTGTTGGCAATAAAATTGACTCCAGGGTTCTGATTCACAGATAAACTCACTGAGATACAACTCATTATCATCACTGCAAAAAAGTAATTCGGGTGCTAAACCGATTGTTTGTGCGACTCGCCAACAGGTAACCTCATCAGCACGACTACACCAAGTTGCCTCTGAATGATTTACCCGTAAAACTTGCGCCTGAGTGACATTACTTGATTGGGTTTGCAGCAAAAAATTTTGATTACTGAGACCTGCTGACAAAAGTTCTACATGGACACAATCCCTACTAAGTTGACTTAATTTGTCAGCAGGTAGCCGCTCAATGAGAAGCTTAATAACCTTTAAGGGTAATTGTGCTAGGGCAGAATCCTTGAAGCCTTCTGTAAGATTAGCCATGTTGATGAGCAGGTTGTGCTTGTGATTGAGAATCAATGACCCACATTTTGCGCCACATAAAATACCCCGCTATTGCCATAAATACATAAGCCACAAACAATGCAGTGGTTAACATTAATCCTTTACTGAAATATAAATAAATAGACACTGTGTTGATAACAATCCAGTAAAACCAATTTTCAAGCACTTTTTTAGCAACTAAGTAGGTGGTCATTACCGCAAAGCAGGTCGTAGCTGAATCTAAATAAGGAAATGAAGCCTGAGTATAATTAGCCATAAAGTACCCTACGACCAAGGATATAAGCAAAGTAATGGATACCAACATAAAATGGGTAGTCACGGGCCAACTGATGATCGGTGAGCCTTGATCATCAATGTGGTGTTCCTGTTTGCTTTCAGGCTGCTGCATCCACATCCAATAACCATATAAGGCCATCGCCATGTAATAAATATTAAGCACTGACTCCATAATTAACGACACTTTCCAAAAAAGAACGGTATATATAGCCGTACTAACAAATGCCGCGGCCCAACACCAAATATTTGTCCGCATAGCCAATACTAAATAAACAATAGCTAACAATACCGCAACGGCTTCCCATGCAGTCATAACTCCCGCTTCACTGTATATTTGGCTAATAGATTGGCTAATTTCAGACATTTATCGTCACTCGCTGTGGGCTAAATTAAGTTCACCGCCAATAAATTTACACACAAAAACCGCTTTACCCCATTTGTTATGGGCGGCCTGCATCTCAATGGCCAGCATAGACATAACATCAGCATATTCACCACAAACTTGGGTCGCCATGGCGTTGGTCACGCGCTCGATATTGCTATAACTATCTACGCGGCCGATAAACCACTTGATAGGATCCAAATAGTTTTCATTAAATGGATACATACTAATTTCTGCAGTTAATTTCATTTTTACACCTTAAAATACATCAGCGACACCTAACAAAGGTGTCGCTATTCTCTTGCTAAACTTCAGCAACTCATAAAAATTAAATTACATGAACTTATAATCAAAGGTCACGCCCATCTGACGTGGATCACCATATCGAATATACTGTTTGTCAGCCCAATCAATATCGGGCTCATTACCAAAATAGAAACCACGAACGCCGTAGTTCTCATCGAATAAATTACTTCCCCAAAGATAGGCCGACCAGGTTTGTGTTTCATAACCTAAACGAGCATTCACTATTTGGTAGGGATCTGATTTTGATTCGTTGCTATCAGAGTAGTAAAACTCACTTTTACCGCTGGTGTTGATATTGGCAAACCAACCTGAGTCGGCTAGATAAGTTACCCCAGCACTGTAAGTGAAGTTCGGCGAATGCGCCAACTCGCGGCCTGATAAATCAATGGTATTACCGTATTTATCTTGATAACTGTAATCACCATACTCGGTCTCCAACCAACCCACACTGCCATAAACTTGTAAATTTTCAGTGGCGTACCAGTTAAGATCAAGTTCAGCACCATAGTTACTTGAACTGCCGGCATTTTCGGTAAAGAGTACAAATCGCTGCGGATTTTCAGGATCTTGTAATGACGCAGCCACTTGCTGATCTTCTCTGTCCATAAAGAACAATGCAAAATTACTGTCGAATACACCATCAAGCCACACTGACTTTAGACCGATTTCATAGTTATATAAAATTTCGGTATCGAATTCTTTTTTATCTGCTAACTCAGCAGGTAAGGTCATATTAAAACCACCAGCCTTATAACCACGGGCAACTTTTGCATATGTGTTGTGTGAATCATTCAAGGCTTTCGATAAGGCAATGTGGCCGCCCCACATATCTTCTGAGGGGTTAAAGTTATCTTGATTAGTATCCGAATATTCACTGTCACGACGTTCAAAACGTAAACCAGTTGATAATAAATAATCAGCACCTAATTGACTGTCTAATTGCCCGAAGACGGCATAATTTGTCGCTTGGTAATTTGATTGTAATACTTCATCAGGCCAGGTGTTGTATTCAGAATATAAGTCATTGTCTTCTTTTAAATTCATGGCATATACGCCAACTAACCAATCTGTCGACTCATTAAAAATCCGGCTGGCTTGATTTGAAGATAAGCGAAACTCCTGTGATATAGTTTTGCGTTCACCGTCTTTATCCCAAATATAATCATAAACACATGGCTCTGTGCCTGACACATTCCAATCACTATCATATGCGGTGCATTGTTTGCTGGCCCAATATTCAGGGTTAGCCCAATCACCATCATAAGCGTGCTGATGATCTGTATTTGCAAATGAGGTTAAAGAGGTTACCTCAAAATATTTCGCGCCTGTGTACGAAAATTTAAGTCCGACACCTGTGGTTTTCTGATTATCAACCCCAGGTTTATCGGTTAAGGTATTGGTGCCATTGTTGTCCAATGTCCACGCATCATAGCCATTATCAAAATTGGCATGTAACAAAGTTAAATCCGCTTGCAAATCATCAGTAGCGTACCAACGTAATTTAGCGCGTGTCGTCAATTCATCGCGCTTGTTAGTATCATCACGGTCTAAATAAGTGTTATTTTTAAAACCATTTTGATCATGTTTCTCTACCGATACACGATACAAAAGCTTGCCAGAATCTGTCACTGGCCCTGAACTAAAGCCTGAAAACGTTTGTAAGTCATCATCACCTAAACTCACTTTAACGCCATGTTCAAAGGTGTCTGTAGGGTCATTACTTTTAAGGTATATCAAGCCCGCTAGTGCATTGGCACCATATTGTGTTCCTTGTGGACCTCGTAACACTTCAACTTGCTGCATGTCATACATGCTTGAAACCATGCCAAGTCCTGACAAGTCGATTTCATCAACAATAAATCCGACTGAAGAGTTTGGTGCGCCTTGATATTGCTCTTGCTCTCCCACACCACGAATTTGGAAATATTTTGGACGAGAGCTACCACCTGACCAATTAAAATTGGCAATCGAATTTAAAACATCTTCAAAATGTTGTGCGCCTTCATCTGCTAATTGTTGGGCATCAATCACCGTAACACTTGAAGGCATTTTATCTAAACTGACATGGCTAAAATCAGCATTAACGACAATCACTTCCATTTTTTCAGACTCAGGAGCAACACGTTCAACAGACTCGGTCGCGGCCATAAGATTGCCAGCATAAAGTGCAGTTAATATTGCAAATGCAAGGGGTGATTTAAGCAAAGATTTTGTTTTTACAGGGAGCATAGGACCTCAAATATGTATTTTGAGATCCGGCAGGTAGCGATAAAGAAGTGCACATCCATGACATCGAAGTGGCCCATTCCTACGCCGGTATTAGCCGGATCAGGTTCTAAGGGTTCATCTTTCGATATCTCAGTTTTCTGATAATAGTCAATTAGTGACTGGCAGAAAACACCCCTTGGCGACAAGGATTATATCTTAATTTTAATCAGGAAACAGACAAAACTAATACTTTTTTATCACTAAAAATAAAGCCTGATAATCAGGCTTTATTTACTCATGTTACAAACCACTAATTTGAAAATGCTTTTCTCACATAAACTTCAAACCGACTTGCTGTTGCATTCGGAGCGACCGCATTAACTTGAATTTGTTGCTTACCGTGTAATTTTAATGATTTCCAACTTGTGGCTTCATCTTCTATGGTAAAGCCACCAGCATCAAACCAGGTAAATTTGTATTGCAACCGTAAATCAGTCGCTACCAAGCTGTTAATCTGTGCCGCGGCTTGAATTAAATCGGCAGCTTGACGAGAACTAATATTTGAAACAGACACTTCTCGGCTAAACGTGCTGTTATCAACCCTAACCTCTCCCTGAGAGTTAGCCGAAATGCCAGAAGTATGATTAGCGCAAGCGGCAAGTAATAAGCTGATAGACAATATTATAAAATAGGTAATCTGTTTCATTTTTATTCCTTTACATGTTGACTCAGTCAATCAAAAAGTGGGCTCTTGCTGTGGCAATTAACTGCTTGCGGTTATTTTGCCAACAATTGATATTCACATTTGCAACTCGTCGACCTTGTCGAGTGATTTTACACTCAGCAAAGGTATCCTGATGTAAACCTGCTCGTAAATAGTCGATTGAAAAATCCACTATTTTGGGCACTTTTTTGGCTTGCATAAATACCATTAATTGCACAATAGCTGACATTTCCATAAATCCAGCAATCACGCCGCCGTGTATAGCCGGCAATACCGGATTACCAATGTTGTCATCTTTGGCTGGCAGCTTAAATACCATTTCATCACCAAAACGCGCTACCGACATACCAATAAATTGCGAATAAGGAACCTGTGCAAGCAAATAGCTGTAATCATTTAGCTCAATGGCTCTTTTAACCACATCCTGCACATCCAGAGATGGACACTCTGCTGGCTCAGAAGGCTTATTAATATCAGTCATTTTTCACCTCAGGCAAATTACCCATTAAGGCCTGACGAAAATCCTCGCCAACCATTTCAGGGCTGATGCGCATAAATGTTCCCACAGCATGAGCTATCGGTTCATCAATACTATCTTGATAAGCTATCGCGCGGGTAAAAGCCACACTTGACGATAATCGGTAACACTCCGCAAAAGCATAAACGGCTTTATTCGGCTCTGCTGGCTTCATGTAATCCACCCGTAAATCAAGTGTGGGAGAGATTTCTAATGACTGGTATTTTTTCAAAATTGCGCACACTACTGCTGTGCCACAAGTGGTATCAATTAAGGTTGTTATCACGCCGCCATGAATAACCCCAGTGTCAGGATAACCAATAATATCTTGGCTATAAGGCAGTTTTATCAATACATGATGCTCACTCGCTTCCTGTACAGACAAACCTAATCGGCGACATTGTGCTAACTGATTAACAAATCGAGTAGCAACTTCCGTTAATGGGAAAAAATCAGAATTTATTTTCATTAGCCACGGCTCAGCATAGGGCCAAGCGGCTTTCCACCCAATAAATGCAAATGAATATGGTAAACCTCTTGGCCACCATGTTTATTACAATTCATGATTAATCGATAACCGTCATCAGCTATACCCGCTTCTTCAGCCAATTTTGCCGCAACAGTCATCAAACGACCCAGCGCTAATTCATCTGACGCTTTCACATCATTCGCTGTCGCAATCAAATGATTCGGAATAATCAAAATATGCGTAGGTGCTTGTGGTGAGATATCACGAAACGCTGTAACTAACTCGTCTTGGTAAAGAATATCTGCAGGAATTTCACGACGAATAATTTTACTAAAAATGGTTTCTTCGGCCATTTGCTTGTCCTTTTTGCAATGAGAGCGTCTAGATAACGCAATCTGAAAAACATATTTTGTATACCATAGCGTGTATGCCAAGATACAGATGGGTTAAGTTTATCGTATTTTTCAATAAAGATAACCGCTAATGATGGTTTTTCATCTCGGTAGTTTGCGTAAAAGCCCCAATTTTGGCAGCATGTCATCTTTATCGTTTCTAGTGACTGGATTCCCTATGCACCATCATATTCATGCCATCGATCCCAAAGCCCATTTATTTGCCATAACTGCCACGTTAACGAATGCCCAAAGCAATCAAATATTCAGTTTACCAGCCTGGCTTCCTGGCAGTTACATGATCCGAGATTTCGCTAAAAACATCATCGACATTCAATTTTTTGATGAAAATAACAGTGCCATTCCCTTTCAACAATTGGATAAGCAAACTTGGCAAGTCGCTAATCAAACCGCCACAATCACTCTGCGTTATCAAGTTTATGCATGGGACTTATCCGTTCGTAGCGCTCATTTGGATACCAACCATGGTTTTTTCAATGGCAGTTCGGTTTTTCTTGCCGCAAAAGGGCTAGAGCAAGATAAACAACATGTGACGATTGCTCCTCCTGCATTAAGTGAATTGGCGCAATGGAAAATAGCCACTAGCTTGTCACGTGTAGCTGGTGAACAATTTGGTTTTGGTGAATTCAGCGCTGAAAATTATGATGATTTAATTGACCACCCCGTTGAAATGGGTGACTTAACCATTGATACATTTATCGCCGCTGGCGTTCCACACGATATCGTTTTAAGTGGCAAACATCGTGCTAATATGGCCCGTTTGAAACAAGACTTAAAAGCAATTTGCGAGTACCAAATTCACTTTTTTGGCACCCCAGCACCGTTTGAACGCTACGTATTTATGACCACGGTATTAGATAATGGTTTTGGCGGATTAGAACACAAAGCCTCTACGGCGTTAATGTGTTCTCGCAACGATTTACCCAAAAATGAACATGGCGAAGTTGATAAAGGTTATCGCACTTACTTGTCACTCTGTAGTCACGAATATTTCCACAGTTGGAATGTCAAACGCATCAAGCCGGCTCAATTTACGCCGTTTGATTTATCCCAAGAAAGCTATACCGAACAACTATGGGCTTACGAGGGAATTACCTCATACTTTGATGATTTCATTACTTACCGCAGCGGCTGTATTGATCAAGAAAGTTATTTAACCTTACTCAGTGAAACCATGACAAGGGTTTACCGCAGTCAAGGTCGCTTTAAACAAAGTTTGGCGTCATCGAGTTTTAATGCCTGGACTAAATTTTATAAGCAGGATGAAAATGCCGCTAATGCCATTGTAAGTTATTACACCAAAGGAGCATTATTTGCCCTGTTACTAGACTTAACTATCAGGTTAGAAACCGAGGGACAAAAAAGTTTAGATGATGTCATGCGTATACTTTGGCAAGAATATGGTTTAACTGGAGTAGGTACAGACAATCAAAGCCATCAGCGTATTGTTGAATCACTGTTGAACCGTAATTGTGACGAACTTTTCAGCTTTTTATATCACACCGATGACCTACCGCTAGCCCCATTACTGGCTAAAGTTGGCATTGAAATGCATTTTAGAAGCAGTGAAGGTGCGAACGATAACGGTGGCAATAAAGTAAAAGGCTTTAATATTGGTTTTGGTGCAAAAGTGAAGCCAGAAGGACTTGGACTAAAAGTTATCTCGGTTAATCAACACAGTCCTGCCCATCTAGCGGGTCTGAGCGCAGGAGATTTACTCATAGCCGCTGACAACCTGCAAGTTAATGGACAATTTGAACAGTTACTCCAGCATTACCCTATCGGTGAAACAATTAAGCTGCACTGGTTTAGACGTGACGAATTGATGCAAGGCGAGTTAACAATTCAAGCAGCAATTAAAGACACTGTCGCCTTGAGTTTAACAGATAAGCACTTAACAACATTATGGCTAGGGTAATCAGCGAGTAAAACCTGCTGAACGGCTTGCTTTACTGAATAAGGTTCCTACATTGAATAATGAGGTATGAAATGATCAGCTTTATTAGCTCAAATGTTCTAGGCTAAAACAAAGTAAACAGGCATCCAAAGTGGATGCCTGTTGATTAGAACTAAATAAAGTGGCAAATTTAAGCGGCAACGAGACTACAACTAACTTTGTTTTATACGTGCACTCACCTGTTGTTCGCTATGGGCCTCTAACCAATACTTTTGTAGTATTGTGTTTTTAACACCTGAAGATTGATCGAGTAAGCTCCAAGAGCCCTTCCAAATACCATCAGCAATTAAATGTACCACTGCACTTTCTATTGCAGCAGCAATACACAAGCTTACTGGCTCGTTTGACGTGTAACCCGCTTCGGCTTCAAGTAACTCTTGCGCATCAATAAACTTGAACACGCCTGCGGTAATTTCTATCGACACCACAGATTTAGTCGTTGTTACACTACTAAGTAACCGCCCAGAGCGAATGTCCACCGCTCGCAAATTAACGGTAATGCTATCAACTCGATATTGACCTGATGTTCCTATGCCCAAATATCTGGCACCTGCTCCACCAGTTTTAATATTGGTATCATAAGCTACAATCCCGCCTTCCATTAGGATTTGTGCGCTATTTAATTGAGGTAACTTACTAGCATCACCATTTAATCCCGCTCTGACAATTTTGCGCTCAGTCAATAGATTTTGTAACCCTTCACGCTCAACTGGAATAAACCAGCTTGAGTCATTTAATGCCTGTGCTAAAAAAGCCGTACCACTTTGGGGCACTGCTGTTGAGAAGTTGCTCGATGGAATAGGTTTATATTGACCCGTTTGGTCTCGAAAATCATAAACTGCAGCAACCATACTGCCCTGTGGCGGTGGTAAACTGACTAGATCGTAGTAAGTTTCACCTTTAGGCATCAAACTTGTTGAGGCTTGAATATTTTCAAACTCACTATCAATGGATGAACAAGCAGTAAGAAAAAGCATAAATAAACCGACAAATATCCGTTTCATCATTACCCCCCTACCGTGGTATTGCCTACAATACCACCAACTTCAATGATGGTTGTTTCACCAGTCAACAAGTCAGTGATATGAACAAGAAGTGAGCCGTCTTCATTTACCACATTGATTTCAAAGTCATCAGTTTTTAAATAACCTTCACCGCCATTAGCAGCATCGTTAAACAGTTGACTCATTAGTCTTGATTGTAAAGAGCCAGCTAATCGCTCTAATGCTGTAGGCGGAGTATAACTTGAGCCTCCTTGATGTTTATTTTGTGCCGATGCATTCGCCAAAAGGTAACCGCCGTTTAGATAGCTACCACCAAATGATGGATTGACTGGAGTATAAACTAACTGTGTTGCGCTAATGGGTAAACTCAAGGCTGAAATAACCAGAGATAGTATTAACTTTTTCATTTGCTTTCCCTGCTAAAACTCATCGGATGCAAGATCAGGGTCTGAGAATGCATTCCATTGTGCTTGTTGTTGATATTGCAGTAGAGAAACATTGACTCTTTTTGCTGCCATATCGGCTTGTTCGTCTAAGTTACGTGAGGCTGGAGACACAAACGTAATAAAAATAGCTTTTCTATTATGTAGTACCAATATCTTACTGCCACTTCTTGCGGTTGCTTGCTCGACAATAGTCAAGCCACTATGATCACTCATACCATTAATATTGCGATAAGCACTGACAAACTCTCGGTAAAATCTGTGTCCAAATCGAGTCATCGCTCGATTTAATATAAGACCATCGACTAAATCAGTTTCACGTTTAGGCTTGTCATCACTAACATTAACCACTTTATCATCAGGCTGTTTAAGCGCATTTTCTTGTGCGACTGAAACCTTGGATTCAGGGACAACATCATTAGAATTTGAGGCAATGTCGGCTTTAGTAAATTCAGCGACATTAACATCAATAAGACTTTTTTCGTCAGCATAACCGTCACTCACAGCTAGCATAGATAAACATGCTAGCGCGAATATCATGGTACTATTGGTCACACTCTAACCTCATGAATGTGGGTTTGCGCCCAAGCAATTGCCTGGCCACGACTCGATACCCCTATTTTTCTAAATGCGCGGTATAAATGCGTTTTGATGGTTGATTCACTCACAAACAGCTGATTGGCAATATCTAAATTAGTGCTGCCAGACAATAAGGCTTGTAGCACTTCGCGTTCGCGAATAGTTAATGGGTCATTATCATCTTGATTGTCATCATTAAGCTGTGATGGGTGTAAATCTTGTGGAATGATACTGCGACCTTTGAGGATTTCATTAAATCCATTACTAAGTTCAGTAAGTGTGGCATCGGAATAAAACACACCAGAGGTAGTGGCTGGATGAACTAAAAATTTTGCATCCATTTGTTTTGGGAAATTTATAAAGACTGTACGCATACCACTATTTTCACGCTCAATGATGCGTTGAAGTTGGTAAGCTTGCTGAAGATCTATCGTTGATAAATCAAATATGACTAGAGAATTATCTTGAACCGTTAGCATTTTCACCATGTTACTTGGTTGGGCTTTAGCAAGCTTAACCAAAAACTCTTGTGGCCAGCGGCAATCAAGTAAATCAATCAGTAACTGCGATCGTGAAACAATCATCCAATTTACGACTTTAAACATCTGACACTCCATGTGTTCTGTTTGCAAGAATTGATAAAACCAGTAGCAATACTTAGCAAGCTTAACAATGCTTTTACGGTATAACAATTAGCCAAAAGGGTGCTTGCGCACCCTTTATTAAACTTTTGTACTACAAGCCTTGGCCTTGCATAACCATCACTGAGTTTCCATAACCCATTGAGGTGACATTAGCCGTGTTACTTGAATCAGTTTGAGTAATAGAAACAGTGTTGCTGCCTGCTCCATTAACAAACACGTCAGCATTATGAAGTGTTCCTGTTTGAGAAATCATAATGTCGTTGTCAGTACCTTCCCAAGATTCAGCTATAGCATTGTTAAAGTCGCCAGTTTGTGAGATCTCTACATCAGAAGATAAATCAGCTGAGTCAGCATAAGCTTTGTTATCATTACCTAATTGATTAATCAATACAGTGTTTTCTGCACCAAACGTTCCTGCGCCAATTGGGGTGCCATAATAGTTAGCCGACCCTGAAGCTGTATTACCTACATAGTTGCGATCACCCGTCTGATTAATGGTAATTGTATTGTCACCACCTAAGTCAGACGCTGCACCTGCATAGTTAGTATTACCCAACTGAGTAATAGCAATTGTATTTGCATTGCTTGACGAATCTTGATCTACATAGGCAGTATTATCTTCACCATTTTGCAGCACAGTAGCAGTATCGTCCACGCCATTTTGCATCACAGTAGCAAGGTTACCCAATCCCTCAGAAGAACCTCTTTGAGTTACGCTTGCTGTATTACCCAAATTAGATTGGTCAATATCTGCAACGTTATCATGATCAAATTGCGTCACGGTTGCAGTTAAGCCAGTACCCACTTGGTCAATCATGGCATCATTACTGAAACCACTTTGATTAACAGTTGCAACACTACCTGTGTTACCACTTTGGTTGACGCTAGCATTACCATCTTGGCCAGTTTGATACACAAATGCATCATCGCTATTACCCAACTGCTGTACATTAGCGGTATTGTTTAAACCACTTTGATAAACTTCAGCTTCATTTGAGTCACCGTCTTGGTTAACTGTTGCATCGCTTGAGTTTGCTGTTTGAGAAATATAACCACGGTTATTCTCGCCAGTTTGGGTTAATGTTGCCACGGTATCATCGGCTGTTGCACTATAACCAAAATTCGCTGTCGCTTGTATGATATCGCCATTGTTACCAGCGCCGGTTTGCGTCAAACTAGCTGAAGCTGCATCTGCAGACTCCTGTTCAATATAAGCGTTATTACCACCACCTACATTTTGAGTAATGGTTGCATCGGCAAAATCTGACCAATGGTTTTTAATTTCTGCGATATCATCTGACCCATTTTGATTGATGGTCGAATTAGCGGCATCTGCATTATCTTGTAAAATGGTTGCATTATTGCGATCACCGACTTGATTAATATCTGCAGCCGCGTTTTCACCATTATTGAATTGTTGGTCAATAAACGCACGGTTGTCGACACCATCGGTATCAATTGTGGCTGTAGCGGTTTGAGTCGCATTACGCTGAGTTATAGTACCTTGGTTTAATTCACCGGCTTGAGTGATAAATGCATGAGTATCTGAAGTGTCAGATTGAGTGACGTATGCTTTGTTTGATGCGCCATCTTGCGAAACCGTAGCATCGTTATTATCACTATTAACTGACTGGGTTACTTCTACAACGTTGTTAGAACCATTTTGAGTAACATCCGCT
The DNA here is from genome assembly GCF_014647215.1 of Shewanella aestuarii. GTDB lineage: Bacteria > Pseudomonadota > Gammaproteobacteria > Enterobacterales > Shewanellaceae > Shewanella > Shewanella aestuarii. The sequence continues at coordinate 25,156 of NZ_BMOT01000001.1, read as the reverse complement.
TCATTTCCATCACTTGCATAAGCACCCGCTGATGCAAATAGAGCTGCCGAAACTAATATCGCTAATTTAGAATGTTTCATCTTTGTCTTTCCCTTTACTCTTAGTTAGATAAATTACCTTGGGTCACAACAACATGTTGTGATGTACCCCATTGAGTTACACCTACAGCATTTCCGGAACCATACTGCTGGATCCAAATTGCATTCTCACTACCGGTTTGATTGACTAACGCAACGTTATCAATGCCAATTTGCGTTAAATCGGCCATCAGGCTCGCACCCACTTGATTAACTAACGCCACGTTATTAAAACCAGATTGCAAAATATTGGCTTCGATATCACTTCCAGACTGATTAGCAATGGCATGATTATTTGTCCCTTGCTGGCTAGTAAAGAGTTGATTACCAAATCCTGATTGAGTTGATATAAAATGATTATCCGTGCCGAGTTGATTGAGGTTAACCCTAAGATCGTCGCCAAGCTGTACAACATTGGCTTGATTACCTATCGCAGCTAATTCATCAATATTGCTAATGTCTTGACTCAAACTTGACAATGAAAACATGCACATAGCAAACGCTAACAAACTCGCGCTTACCTTAATGCCATCTGTTGTTTGACGCTTAATCAAGCTCATGCTTCCTGCCCTATAAGGTATAAATTCAATCCGTTAATTTTTAAGCGCTCTCGGTGTACACTTACTGAGCTGTGCGCTTTTGCTAGTGCCAATATTATGAAGAGCTATTAACAACATTGAGTCCGCCTACAGTATGAAAGCACCATAGACCTTCAGACTAAATGAGAACGCACCCCCGACTTTCTTACTAGCCCTCATAAAAAATTGTTAAAATACAGCAGATTAAATTATGCATAATATGCATAAATCAATAATGAATGAGGAGATTTATAGGCTTGTGACAAAGATGGTATAAGCGTTTTTAAGACTAACATTCTAATCCATAGGCATAAGTTCCTACGCTAGTGTGTAAGTTTAAAAAATAATATTTTGAATTAATTAACTAATGAAATAACCAGCAAGAGGAATAATATAATTGACGTGACCTGCCAAAACTTTAGGGGATTACGATCAATAAATGGCACATTGACTTTCATCGCTCGCTCCTGTTTTGGAGTACTAAGCTGATGAATAAACTCACAGGTATCAGCTTGTCTAAATGTAGATTCAATACTCATAGCTTGCTTGAGTACTGAATCCATCCATTCGGGCACCATGGGGTTAAGTTGGTGTACCCCCACATAATCTAACTTCAAAAAGTCTTGTCTTGTATGGCACTTAGCCAATTGCCCTTTAAAGGGTAATTCCCCCGCTAACATTTCAAAAGCTATCACGGCAATTGAGAATAAATCAGCTCTACCATCGGGTTGATAACCCAGTATGACTTCAGGGGCGCTGTAATCTGCAGTGCCTAGTATTTGATCTCTAATAAGCGGCGTACTGATTTCTGCGATGCCTTTTATATAACAAGAACCAAAATCAATAATCTTCACCGTATTTTGACGAGTGATAAAAATATTATCCGGCTTTAAATCTTGGTGTAGCGTCTCTTTACGATGAAACGCCCTCACCCCTAACTCAATTTGCTTCATCAATCTAAGTACATCTTCCACCGGCGCTTTTTTATGATGCACTAACCACTCGGCTAAACTGACGCCATCTAAAAATTCCGTCAGATAATACAAAGCTGATTTAGGTTGCTGTAGCTCAGCAAGACTCACCACATACTGGCTGTTTATACGGTTGCCTACCCAGCTTTCTAACATAAAACGTTCGATATAAGCCGCGTCATCAAGATAGTTAACCGACGGCGTTTTCATGCAAAAGGCTGTGCCGTTTTGATTAACCACTCGATAAACCTGGCTACGCTGCGATTGATGCACAATGTGAGTCACTTGATAACCATCAATTTTCATTCCAACGTTCATCGGCGGCGGAAAAGGTTTGCTGGCTAAGCGCTGATAAACATCATCAATAGCTTGACTCGGCAAACGGGCAACATATAACAGTTGAGCACTGAGATTGTCTTTACTCTGCAGCTGCAAAGCTTTGTGTATTAATTGATCGCAAAATTGCTCACATTGTTGATCCGATAACTGGGGGTTTTTATGCATAAACCCAAGTAAAAACTGACTCATTTCATGATCGGTCAGCACATCATGAATACCATCGGTTGTCAGTAAAAAAACATCACCTTCTTGTAACGAAATCGCTTTATAATCAACTTCTAAATTAACATCCATCCCTAAAGCTCGGGTCAAATAATGCTGAGTTTCACTGATACTGGTACTGTGATCGCGGCTTAATTTGAGCAACTCTCCAGCTCTAAAACGATACACTCTAGAGTCACCTACATGCAGCATATGTGCGGTGCATGACTTAAACACCAATGCAGAAAAAGTACAGACATAACCTCTACGGGCATCTCTATAATCTTGCCCTAGCCCATACAACCAGCGGTTTAAGGAGGTTAATACTTTATTACTTGATGTTTGCACACTCCAAGTGTCTGGTGTTGAATAATAATCACTAATGAAATTACTCACACTGATTGCAGATGCTTGTGCGCCGTTTTCAGCCGTACTCACTCCATCACTGATCACGCTGACAATGCCTTTGGTGCTTAGCATCACCCCTGATGGAATACGAATACCAACGGCATCCTCATTGGATGTCTTAACCCCTTTGTCTGACGCCTGACCAACATGAATATTCAACTGATTCGATTGAAGTGTGGGCAAGATATCATCACTACTTGGCTCTAAATTCATGCTTTTAATCTGCTCGTCTACTTGTTTGTGCATACTGTTTAGCTCTATTCATTAACAATGTTCAATAAATAGCCGCGAGTAGTCCCCCTATCCGCGGTACTGTCTGCTAAATAATTAACTAACACTAATTAAGGTGACTTCACCTTGTTCATTCACCTCGGCAATGTGCCCCTTTGGCTCACTCATAAACAGTAAAGTGACAAAACCAAATACGGCACTGATAGCAATCACATAGAAAAATATTTGGGTTGAAACCATTGAATAAACAGTTAAAAAGAACACTGCGCCCACGTTACCATAAGCCCCTGTCATCCCTGCAATTTGCCCCGTTAAGCGGCGCTTAATTAATGGTACTGCAGCAAACACAGCTCCTTCGCCACCTTGTACAAAGAATGAGCATGCCATCACCACCACCACGGCAACGGGCAGATTCCAACTTGAGTCAATCTGCGCGACCGAAAAATATCCAATGGCTAGCCCTGCCGTTAAAATCAATAAAGTTGATTTACGGCCAAACTTATCACTTAACCATCCGCCGCCAGGACGAGACATCAGATTCATAAAGGCATAACTGGAAGCCACCATCCCCGCTTGTGCCATACCTAATGCAAACGTTTCTGCAAAAAATAATGGCAGCATAGACACCACCGCAAGCTCTGAACCAAAAGTGGTGAAATACAAGACATTCAATACCGCCACTTGCTTAAACTCATAACGTTCAAACTCTGGCACCTCGCGGGTAAATATATGCTTATTGACTTGATAGGTTTGATAAACGTCAATAACAAATACTACAAGTAATAAGCCATAGATAAGCTCGGTGACACTTTGGCTAAACATACTGACACCCGCCGGAGAGAGCTTCCAAGCAAGTAATGCTAAAGTGGCGTACATCGGAATTTTCATGATAATCAACAACCCAAAATCACCTTTGCTGGTCACTTCTAAACCACCGCCCTTTTTAGGTTTAAAGTAGGTGGAGCCTTTGGGTGTATCTGTGATATTGAAGTAGTACACAAACGAAAACGCTAAACTCATCAATCCGGTTAAGCCAATGGCAAATCGCCAGCCATTTTCACCACCAAAAGCTAATGCTATAGCCGGTAAGGTAAATGCGGCTGCCGCTGATCCAAAGTTGCCCCAACCGCCATAAATGCCTTCAGCTGTGCCTAACTCTTTGGCCGGAAACCATTCGCTGACGACTCGAATACCAATCACAAAACCTGCGCCAATAAAGCCAATTAAAAAACGGGCTAATGCAAGTTGTTCAAAGGTATCGGCAACCGCAAACATAAAACACGGAATAGAACAAATAGCCAGCAAGGCTGAGTAAGTCACCTTAGGACCATATTTATCGGTGACCATTCCTATAATGATCCTTGCAGGAATAGTAAGAGCAACGTTTAAAATCAGTAGGGTTTTAATTTGCTCTTTGGTTAACCCTAAACTATCGGCAATAACACTGACCAAAGGCGCTGCGTTAAACCAAACAACGAAGGTGATAAAAAATGCCATCCAGCTCAAGTGTAAAACTTTCATTTTTCCTGAGAATGAAAAAAGATTAAATTTTTGTGCGCTCATAATTGATCCCTTCCTTATCCTTTGGCCAGAACAAACACTCTGCCTTGCTCAGTTTTTATCGCAAACGGGCTGGCAATGAGTTGTGAATCTTCTAAACAAACTCCGGTTTTTAAACAGTAATGTTGTTTATATAAAGGCGATGCGACACAAAGTTGACCTGCTATTTCACAAATCAATCCACGGGCTAATAAACTCACACCGCTAGCGGGGTCGACGTTATCAATCGCAAATAACCCATTTTTGCCAAGATTAAAAATGGCCACAGCTTTTCCCGCCACCCAAGCTGCAACCCCTGTACCTTGAGGCAGACTGGTTTCATCACATACATTTACCCAACTCATACAACAACCTCCTCTGATACGTTTTGTTTTTCATCTGTGACATCTTTGATGGCAATGGTGCCTGCTCCTGTCTTGTTAGCCTCTTGTTGGTTTAAAGCCGGAAAACGTTGCTCTCGTATACGCTTATAGGTGTTAAATTCTGTCGCGGGTGCGGCATCAGGATTCACAAATTCGTTAAATCGCGCTAAAAATGCCGGACGTTCAAGACTGGTTTGCCACTCACATTGATAAGTGCCGACGATGTGATCCATTTGTTTTTCAAGCTCAGCATTTATGGCTAAAGCATCGTCAATCACAATCGACTGTAGGTAAGGCAGACCGCCTTCTAGAGATTCCATCCAGGTAGACGTGCGTTGTAGCTTGTCAGCCGTTTTGATGTAGAACATCAAAATTCGATCTATGTATTTATACAATTCTGCTGTCGATAAATCGGTAGCAAACAAATCACCATGACGTGGCCGCATACCGCCATTACCGGCTACATACAAATTCCAGCCCTTGTCACTGGCTATCACACCAATATCTTTGCTTTGCGCTTCTGCGCATTCTCGAGTACAACCTGACACCGCAAACTTAATTTTATGCGGGCTACGTAACCCCTTGTAACGGTTCTCTAAATCAATGGCTAACCCAACAGAATCTTGCACACCATAACGACACCATGTGCTGCCAACACAGGACTTAACCGTGCGTAATGATTTACCGTAAGCATGGCCAGTTTCAAAACCTGCATCGATAAGCTTTCGCCATATTTCAGGCAATTGCGATAACTTGGCGCCAAACATATCAATACGCTGACCACCGGTGATTTTGGTGTAAAGGTCATATTCTTGCGCAATCTCTCCCATGGCGATGAGCTTTTTAGGGGTAATTTCACCGCCAGCAACACGAGGAACTACCGAATAGCTACCGTCTTTTTGCAAGTTACCTAAATAGGCATCATTAGTGTCTTGCAGTTGCACATGGCCTTTATCTTGATCTAACACATAGTGATTTTTTAGGCTGGCAAAAATAGAGGCTGCTGCTGGCTTACAGATGTCACAACCATAAAGATGACCATCTGCTGAAGGCTTACCATGCTGGCTAATTAGGGTTTCGAAATCGTGAATGTCTTCCACTTGGCAGATGTGGTACAAGCCCTGGCGATTATGATCAAAGTGAGCACAAATTCCGCTATTAAAATCTAAACCCTCAGCTTGCAAAGTATGATCGATAATCTTTTGCACCAATGGCGCACAGCCACCACAACCAGAAGCCGCACGGGTGCATGACTTAATGTCAGCCATTTTGTGATTGCCGGTTTTTACCGCGTTAACAATATCGCCTTTCGTCACCTGATGGCATGAACACACAATAGAGCTGTCTTTTAAATCCGTTTCAGACTCAGCACCTGTCAACAATAACGCCACAGCAGAGCCTTGAATCTCATCTTGAGATAAATAAGTATCCAGCAAACGGCTGTAGTCATTGTTGTCTCCGATTAACACCGCACCTTTTAAAAACTTGCCGCTTTCATCAAGCCAGAGTTTTTTATAAATCCCTGCTTGGTTATCTGATAATTCAACAAATTGTGCATTGTCAAAGCCGCGACTCGCGCCTATAGCGGCAACATCAACGCCTAATAATTTCAACTTAGTGCTCATATCTGCACCTTTAAAGGATGCTGCGGTTGTTGAAAATACACTAGAAGCAATATGCGATGCTGCAACACGGGCCATTTGATAACCTGGTGCCACTAAACCAAAAATCATTTGCTCCCATAACGCACACTCACCAATGGCATACACATCGAGGGCCGATGTTAAGCAGTAATCATTAATCACAATGCCACCGCGTTCGCCAATCGCAATATTCGCCCCTCTTGCTAATGCATCTTGCGGGCGAATACCCGCTGAAAACACAATCATGTCAGTTTCAAGGTACGACTCATCACTGAATGTCATGCGATGCAAAGCCGTTTCACCATCAATGATCGCTGTGGTGGCCTTTGAGGTATGCACGCTAACACCTAGCTGTTCAATTTTACTGCACAGTAATTGACCGGCTTTATCATTTAGCTGAACGGGCATCAATTGCGGCGCAAATTCAACGACGTGAGTTTTTACCCCCAATTGTTGCATGGCATTAGCCGCTTCTAAGCCCAATAAACCACCACCCACTACGACACCAATTTTGCTATTTTTAGCAGAGGCTTGGATGGCTTCTAAATCTTCAATGGTGCGATACACCAAACATTGAGCTCGGTCATTACCCTTAATCGGCGGCACAAAAGGAAATGAGCCCGTCGATAACACCAAACGCTGATACTCATATACCTCACCTTGCGCACTGGTTAGCGTTTTAGTTTTGGTATCAATGGCGATAATTTGCGTATTTAAATGCAATGTTATGCCCCAATCGGCATAATCTTGGGCACTGGTTAACATTAATGCGTCAGCACTGTTAGTCTCAAAATATTTTGATAATTGCACTCTGTCATAGGCTGGACGTGGCTCCTCACCAAACACGTGCACATCAAAATGCTTATTTAGCCCTTGGCTACACAATTGCTCAATAAAGTGATGGCCAACCATGCCATTACCGACGACCATTAACTTGGGTTTTGTGACTGCCATTTTTTCGGCTCCTTCATGCCATGGATGTAAAAAACAAAAAGGCGCCAACTCCACTGAAAGAGTTGGCGCCATTGCCTAATACAAACCAGATTTTAATTTACACTTTTAATACTAATGATGTTATTGCAGACAACATGCCACAAAAATCATCTAACACAAAAATAATTAACAACATAAAAACAGTTGCTTAGATAAATTTTATTTACACATCTACACTTACCGCGCTCACCTTATGCACGCTCGCACCAAAATGAGGCGCACCATTTTCAGACACAGCTGAACAACTCGAAGTTTGTTGAACCGTTTTTGAAGTCATCAGAGAAATAATTTGTGCCGCCATCTGCGCTATTGTTAGTCCTTTTTGCATCGCTTGTTGCTGAATAATTTGATGCGCTTTGTCTTCACTAAAACCTTGATCCATCACGATCAATTTGGCTTGTGCGATGAGTTTTAATTGCTTCATTTCATCGCCTAGTTTTTTAAATTCATTTAAGGTGTGGTTAGCCGTTACAAAACGCACTTTTGCTAAATTGACTAAATGGCTTAACCTACTGGCAACTAAGCTTTCGGGTACAAAAGTCACTCTGCCACAAGTAAGTAACTCTGTAAGTTGCTGTAAATGCCAATGATTAGCGTTGACGATAAAGACGCTCGGCTTAACGCTTAAAGCACGTTGTATAAAAGCCAGCATTGGGTGTGATAATGTGTCGACCAATACTAAAATAACGTCATATTTTGACTGCTGGTAAGTTTTTTCCGCAGTGCAAATTGAAGCTATAAAGTCCACTTCGCCCATTGAATTTAACACCGCCTGATACTCCTCTAGGCGCGGCACTGCATCATCGAGCTGAAGAAAAGTCGTATCGCATAAAATTAAACTGCGCATGGTTCATCCTTAGCATCGAAAGGAGCATCTACAAGGGAAGACTCAGGCGATATGCTTATACGTTCAATGCCATTAGCCACATTAAAAGAAAGTCTTTCTGCCCAGCATTTTTGTGCCAATAATAGGTTACTTTTTACATCAATAGATCTTGACGACATTGCTTGTTGTAAGCTTAAAACTAAACATAAGGTGGCTTCTACACTGCTTAGTGCTTGCTCAATCATGGCACGGGTCATTTCATGTGCCATGATTGATTCAAATGGCAAAGCTGTGTGCCAAAGATGCGCAAGACTATGTGCAGATAATTCAGATTGGCCGACTTTTGCACCACTAAATCCTTGTAATACGGTGGGTAAAGTCAATGCACTCAATTGCAGCGTGTCGGCAGTTTTTTTGATGATACGAACATCGGTTGTCACCCGAGGATTAATTTCAGTCTCGCCCTGAAGCCCTTTAAAAATAGCAATCGCGCCCTGTTGGTAAACGCCCTCAGCAAAGAGCATTTCCGCAATGCTTTGGTGCAAGTCATCTAAACCAGGGTGAAAATAGCTACGTAAACTCAGTGCTGCATTAGTTGGGTTCATGCATCTTGATGCGGTTTGGATAAAGCTACGCAACCCTAGTTCTTGATGTAATAAACGGCAGTCATCAAGAACAGGGGCAAGCACACCCGCGTGCACATAAACAATACCATCAGCTTGTAATGCTTTTTCTGCCTCAGTTACGGTTTTAGCACTGGAAATATTAAGCGCCTCAATACACGACTCAACATGTCGACGATGGGGTAGTGCCAAGCTATCGCCATGCAACATCACCCGCAGTCCTTTTGTGGCGAGTACTTTTGCCACCAGCAACAACCATGACAATTGCTCACGTTTACCCGCATAAACCGGCCAATCGAGATCAACCTCCATTGCTTGCCAGCGAGTATCTATGGTGTGTTTTAATCCGCACACTACCCCAGCAACTTCCGCCGCAGTTTCACCCCTTACTCGCATTAACATCATGGCACAGGCCATTTGAGCTTGAGTCACTTTGCCTTTGGCGAATCCTTGAATAAGCAGACTTGACTCCGCAAAAGTTAAGGTGCGAGATCCTTTTTCACCTTTCCCCAACGCCTTAATTAATAACCTAAAATCAAATTCTTCTCGGTGGGTTAACTCAAAGGCAGATTTAGGCATAACGCACCTCGCCCAAATATCTGCCAACTTGCTGATGGTTAATACAATTATCTTTGCCATACTCAATACTGGCTAATAGTTGACTTAGCTGTAGACCCACAGCAACCACCTCACCAATGATAATCAAGGTTGGCCCAGAATCTTTAATGGTTAACGCATCTGCGCCCATATCTTTAACAGTGGAATAGGTAATTAATTGATTGCTGCGACCACCATTAGTGACAAAAGCCACAGGCAGTTTTGCGCTGCATTTAGCTGCAATTAACCCTGATGAAATCGACCTCGCTTGCTCTTTGCCCATGTAAAAAACTAACGTCGATTGTGCCGCTAATAATGCACCCCACTGCATCGCAATACTGGAATTATCTTCATCAGTCATTCTCGTACCTGTAATTAAGGTGACACTGCGCGCGATGCCGCGAAAGGTTAACGGGATCCCCGTACTTGATGCGCAGCCTAATGCAGCGGTTACTCCCGCAAAAAACTGTGAACGAATACCCCGCTGTGCAAGGTATAAGGCCTCTTCACAACCTCGGCCAAAAATATGTGGATCGCCACCTTTTAAACGCACGACTTTCAATCCTTGTCGCGCTAATTTTGCTAATAGCTGGTTAATATCATCTTGTTTAACACTGGGTTGGCCACAGCGTTTACCAACAAAGTGTCGTTGGCATTGCGTGCTGACTAAGGTCAAAATATCACTGCTAACAAGACTATCAAAAACCAAGGCATCAGCCTGCGCCACAATGCGTGCAGCCTTAATGGTCATCAACTCTAATTGACCGCAGCCAGCCCCCACAATTGCCACCTCTCCAGGCTTAAAAGTGTCTGCTTGAGCTAATATCACGGGAGAATTTTTAATCATTGCGTCGACGTTATTCATTAAGCAACATCCTCTTTAACGGGCTTAGCATATTCATGTTCAGCTTCTGACTCATCAATTGAGGGAGCAAACGTTAACGCCTCTTCCCAATGTTTTTTAGCGCATTTGCTTACTTCACTATGACAACTGCCGCACTTTCGGCCACATCCTAAACTTGATTGTGTGGCATCTAATACCTGTTGAAAATGAACTTGCTTTACACCATGAAGCAGCATTTTTTGATTAAATTGGCGATTAACCTCATCGCTGATCCTGGCATCAGTAACCCCAGTGCAACTGCAAATAAGTGGGCTATTTCCTGCCTTAAGTTGTTGGTGTAATTGGTTAAGCAGCTTGGTGTCTAACGTTTGACCAATAAGGGCGTTCATCGTCTCTAACGCTATGTTTACTGTTTGATTTGATAAGATTTTCAATGCAATTAATCGACCTTTGTCAGTATTGCATTGAATATGTAGTTGCTGATTTTTTAAAGTTTGAGCATCAACCATCACAGTCCATTGCAATGAAAATGGCGAAGCTTGATATGCAAACCCATCTTGCTGATGAGCAAAGCCAAGGTGATAACAAATCCCTGTCGTCAATGTTTGAGCAACCTGCCAAATTAAACCTTGAGCCAGTGCATCATGCTCACCAAATACGACACCTTGTAATGCAAGCTCAGCAGGCAATAATCTTACTGGCTGACATTTAAAACCAGGTTGCTTTGAAACAGGATCAAATCGGCTATCAATAGCCTGATTGACTCCATTTGCCAGTGAAAACTGTTGCGACCAATGCATAGGCATATTGGCAAGATTAAGCGGTAAATCATCATCTACAACCACACGGGCAAGAGTAAATGCTGAGTCAGTGGCTGATTGAATTTTTACAAGTCCTGCTGCAACTAATTCAAACGGTTTAAGCAAACTAGAATGTAAGCTCAGCGTCGGCTCGGGTACGTTTGCACGCAGACTAGCAATATGTCCGGTTCGGGTCATCGTATGCCATTGATCACGACTGCGACCACTATTGAGTAACACTGTGAGTGGTTTTCGCTGAAGTGAATCCACATTGTGACGATTTGCCCCCTCAACCGTTTTAGCCGGGGTAATAAATTGCGCTTTGCCACTGGCGGTTGAGAATTGTGCGTCAGTAAAAACCCTTTGATGCTGTTGACCAATTTGTTGTTGGCTGGCTACAGGCCATTGTGTCGGTGGTAAATTATCATATTGTGCTTTTGTGAGCCCAGCCAAGCCACCTAGATTAAAGCGCTTATGCGGAAAAGCCTGCTTGACAGTTTGGCTCAACAAAGCAAATTCTGAAAATATAGCGGCATTATCTTGGTACTCAAAACCACTAAAACCCATGTTAATTGCGACCTGAGACAGCGCCCACCAATCGGGTTTTGCTTGACCTTTTGCGGCAATAAATCCACGCTGACGGCTAATGGTTCTTTCACTGTTGGTCACAGTGCCGCATTTCTCAGACCAGCCTTGTGCAGGCAATAATACATCTGCCAATTTTGCCGTATCTGAATCAGGGCTGACCTCTGACACCACCACAAAGGGGCAATCGGCAAGTGCTTTGGCAACTTTGTCACTTTCGGGTAAGGACACCACCGGATTGGTTCCCAGTATCCAAATCGCTTTTATCTTGCCCTTGGCGAGAGCGTCAAACATTTCAACAGCGGCTAATCCTGGTTGCGTAGCAACCTGACCACATTGCCAGAAGTCTGCGAGTAATGTTTGTTCTTGCTCTGAAAACCCCATGTGACTAGCCAATTGGGTGGCAAGTCCACCCACTTCTCGGCCACCCATCGCATTTGGCTGTCCGGTCAACGAAAAAAATCCCGCGCCTGCTTGACCTATTTGCCCAAGAGCAAGATGACAATTAATAATGGCATTGGTGGTATCTGTGCCGATAACGGACTGGTTAACGCCCTGACACGAGGCCGTAAGCACTTTTTTAGATGAGCTAAATAAATGATAAAACGCTTTGAGATCAACTTGTGATACTCCCACTGTCTCAGCAAGTGCGGCTAAACAACCACTTACCCTTTGAGCATTATCAACGACTGTTTCAAAACCTTCTGTATGGTGTTGAATGTATTCTTGGTTAAGGCAATGGTTATCAGCTAGGTAACCCAATAATCCAACAAATAAACTTAAATCGGCACCGGGGCTAACTGCAAGATGCAAATCCGCTTGTTTTGCTGTAGCTGTACATATCGGGTCTATCACGACTAATTTACAGCCATTTGTTTGCTTTGCTGCAAGTATTCGCTGAAACAATACCGGATGAGTCCACGCCGTGTTGGCACCGATTAAAACGATAACCTCTGCTTGTTCAAAATCTTGATAGCATCCTGGCACCACATCTTCACCAAAGGCGCGTTGCATTGCACTTACCGCAGATGACATACACAAACGTGAATTGGTATCGACGTTGGCGTTTTTTAAATAGCCTTTAGCAAACTTATTGGCGACATAATAATCTTCAGTAAGTAACTGACCTGACAAATACAGGGCGACGGAATCTGGGCCATATTGCTTAATTGTTTGTTGAAATTTATCCGCAATTAATTGCGTTGCGACATCCCATTCAAGCGGTTTTCCTGATCTTAATTTGGGGTAACGTAAGGTATTGGGTTGGTTTAGACTCAATAAAAGCTTGTCACCTTTAGCGCATAAATGACCAAAGTTAGCAGGATGTGAACTATCGCCTTTAAGGCTGAATGGTAGATTGGGTGCAACCTGTATCTGTGATGCATTATGGCTTATAGTCAACCCACAACCCACGCCACAATATGCACAACTTGATTGAATATCCGCCATTATTACGCCTATTTGTTCACCCATTAATTGCTTTGAATATCGCAACTAGTGTGCCAAATATTTATCGAATTGAAATTTAAGGAGTTTTAGAAAGAGAACAACAAAAAGAGCTTAGATTTGTGCAACACAAGTGCAAACCATCGCACCAACTTCGCGCATCCTATTGAAATAAAACAATTTAAATACCTCTTTAGAGGTATTATGCATTTGAAAAACAAATGGCTTTATCCTAAAAACGACAATGCTGACATGATAGTCAGCATTGTGGTTGTTTAATCTTGGTGAGTACTATTTAGCAATACGGCCATCATCATGGCAAGCTTCACAGGTAGGCTTATCACCCACATTCACATCATGTACCGCGTGGCAATCGGCGCACATTAACATTCCCTCATGGGGCTTATGATTATCATCCATTTCAGCTAACGAACCATGGCAGCTTTGACATTGTTCAAACTCATATGCGCCATCTGCTGATGGCTCTTCGTTAGCATGACAACTTTCGCAGCCATTCATACCCGCATGATAATCAGCGAGATTCTCACCTGCTGCCCATGTCCCAGCTGAAAACACTAACGTCATCAACCAAGCAGTAAATATCGCGTATAAGTATTGATTTTTCATCTCACTCCACCTTAAACCAAAGTACAAACTTGACTAAAAATGATGACGTTCATTTTCACACTCATTGTTACCCTTAGGATTGTTATTTTGAACCATTCATCTTGATATTAAACTTACCAGCACTGGTTAAAATGTTATTAACTTAATACCAATCAGTTAATCCATCATCTTTAAACCGCAAGTTACACTATAACAACACTTTAGCATTCTGATAAACCCAGAACTGAGAACTAACTCAATTAGCGCTACATTTAGCAAACAAAAAAAACTGGAGCACATGGCTCCAGTTTTTAGCATTATTGACTAAGGCAATTTAAATTAGCTGTTTTTCAATGCTGCGATACGTTTTTCTAATGGTGGGTGACTCATTAGAAACTCAGCCATTGAACGCTTACCATTAATACCTAAGGCTGACATTTGCGCTGGCATAGCACCAGTTTCAGGACCTTGCTTTAATCGTTCAAGCGCAGCAATCATTTTGTTCTTGCCCGCTAAGCGTGCAGCACCTTCATCGGCTCTGAACTCACGAATACGAGAGAAGTAAGCTACGATCATCGACGCTAAAATACCAAACAACATATCTAATACAAATACCACGCCCATATAAGCAAACGTGCCTAAACCTTCACCATCTTCACTATTGCTTGAAACTACATTATTAATAATGCCAGCAACAACACGTGCAGCGAAAATAACAAAGGTATTTACTACACCTTGGATTAACGTCAGGGTTACCATGTCACCGTTAGCAACGTGGCTAACTTCATGAGCGAGTACGCCTTCAATTTCGTCCTGGGTCATGCCATATAACAGACCAGAACTTACCGCTACCAATGAATTATTCTTACTTGGACCAGTAGCAAACGCATTCATTTCAGGTGATTGATAAATCGCCACTTCTGGCATTTTAATCCCTGCTTGTTCAGCTTGGCGTGCGACGGTTTCAACTAACCAACGCTCAGTATTATCACGTGGATTGGTGATGACTTCACAACCCATTGTTTTTTTAGCCATCCATTTTGAAATGGCCAAACTAATAAATGCGCCACCAAAACCAAAAATGGCAGCAAATACTAATAATCCACTCATCGTAGAGGTATTTACCCCTAGAATAGACATTACAATTGAGGCCACTAGCAAAATTGCCATGTTGGTCGCAATTAACAAAAAGATACGCTTCATTTTAGCTCCTGTGTTGGCAACATTGCCGATAGCAAAACATTCTACAGACATATTATGTCCGATTAAACGATTTTCAAGGTTTAGAAGATTAAATTTGATTTAATCTATTAAAACACCATATTTTCCGCAAATTCTAGGTAGCAATACTTAATTGAAACTTAAAACGCAACTAAAGAGCTAACTATCTGTAAATTAGCTAAATTATGACAACAAACTCAGTTAATGTTTTGTTTTCATAAAATATTCGGCCAAGGTGTTAATGCCCTTTTTTGTTGCAACCTATACGAATCAAATCAAGCATAAAAATCATAAAAAATTGAATTTATGTTAAATAATATAAATGTTCGGCTGAGTTTACCTACATTAAGGTTAGCCAGTACCTTGGAATGAATAACTTTGCTAATATGAGGTTAATTAAGTGTCACTCCCCAAGTTTAAAAGGATCTTTCATGTCAGCTAATGCCTTACTATTAAGCGCTTCTAGAGTAGGTAACACGCCTTATTTACAACACGCACTTCAGTTTATTCAACCATTATGTGCTGATACGCGTAAGTGGATTTTTATTCCCTATGCAGGCGTCGGCATGAGTTATGACCAGTATCTTGAAAAAGTTCGTCAAGGGTTGTCTTCTCTTCCCATCACCATTAATAGCATTCATGAATTTGGCGATCCTAAGCAAGCAATTAAAGATGCCGATGGTATCTTTGTGGGTGGTGGTAATACATTCCAATTAATCAATGAGCTGTATCGTTACGATCTCATCCATCTGATTAAAGAACAAGTCAATCTAGGTAAACCTTACGTTGGCTGGAGTGCGGGTTCAAACATTGCCGGATTATCCATTCGAACTACAAACGATATGCCGATTGTTGAGCCACCCTCATTTGCAGCAATCAGCTTAGTCCCTTTTCAGCTCAATCCCCACTACAGTAACTATCAAGCACCAGGCCATAATGGTGAAACCCGAGCACAACGTTTATTTGAATTTACGCAAGTTGATCCATTAACCCCCATCATCGCCATTCAAGAGGGTAGCGCCCTAAAACTTCAAGGCGATAAGCTGACATTAGTGGGTGACAAGTTAGGATATTTATTCCATGGTGAGCAACAGGAAGTCGAAATTAAGGCTGGCAGTGATTTAAGTCACTATTTATAAAGCAAATTATCACAATATTATAAAAGTCGTTTTAACTAAAAAGCCTATCTTACTTAAGATGGGCTTTTTAATGTGTTTTACTTCAACAGATATCATTTTTCTAATTAAACTTGCTAATTCAACTTGCTACGACATATTTTGTGAGGGTGTCTTTGATGTTGTATCTGCCTCAGCAATTTGTTTACATAAAGGCTCGTCATCCAACTGAGCTATTTGCGCACAAGCTGAAGATAAAGGCGAAGAGGTAGCGATATTATGGAGCTGTGCCTCATCTTGCTGTGTAAATACCTGTGCCGACAACTCGGCTTTAGCAGTATGCGAGAGTTTATCCACAAGTCGATAAGCAACAAAAACCCCGGCTATGCCAAAAATGATAGCCCCAATAACTTGACCAATAAGTACCCCATAAACCTGGCCCCACTGCGCACCAAAATAAACAAATGGGATTGTCCCTAAAGTGGCTTTGCCCACATTGAAAAATGTTGAATATTTGGCTTTTCCTAAGTTATTAAATGACGCATTGGCAACAAAAAGCATACCGGAGAAAATAAAAAACACCGCAATGTACTGACAGAAGAACAATACGACTTCAGCAGCATCCCCCGTCATATCAAAAGCACTGACAATTTGATGTCGCATTAAAAATAAAATCAGCGAGACACTCAGCACGTATATAACGCAAAATTGAATGGCTTTATTTAGGCTTTGTTTCACGCGGTCATATTCGTTGGCACCAAAATTCTGCCCAACTATAGGCCCGACAGCGCCCGACAAGGCAAATATCATCCCAAAGCTAACTGGGATTAATCGGCCTAACACTGCCCAGCCAGCTACATAACTGTCACCAAAATCAGCAATGGCTCGGGTTACCACAGCATTACCAATTGGTGTGGCGATGTTGGTCAACATGGCTGGAGCGGCTATAGCAAAAATGGTCGGCAAATCTTGCTTGAACTCGTCAAAACTGAACTTGCCCACAAGTTGATGTTTAACTACGGCGCCGTGTCCTGCAATAAACAACACCGCAAAACGCGCGAGCACAGATGCTGTTGCAGCGCCTTCAATACCCATAGTAAACATAAAAATAAAAATGGGATCCAATACCGCGTTAACGCCACCACCGGCTAAGGTCGACATCATCGACAGCTTGGCATCACCAACGGCTCTCAACGCGCCGCCTAATGCCATCGCAAGACAAATTACTGGAAGTGACGGCACCAAGATATATAAATAACTTTGAGCCAGCTCAGCTGTATAGCCAGCAGCACCTACCAAAGCAAGTAACTCAGGAATAAAACAGAACACCAATAAGGCAACAAACACACTTACAATAAAAGTTACAACGGCACAATTTAAAAACAGGCGTTTGGCTTGAATGCTATTTTTAGCACCAACCGCCCGTGACACCAATGCGCCAAGGGCTATAGACAAACCAATGCCAATAGAAGTGGTAAAAAAAGAAATCGTGCCAGCATAGCCAACCGCGGCGGTGAGTTCGTGTTCACCTAATAAACTTAAAAAGAAGATATCTAATAGATCGACGACAAACAGAGCAGATATACCCACAGCAGCAGTCGAACTCATGACTAATATATGGCGTAAAATCGAGCCTTCAACAAACTTGGCTGTTGTCATGAATATCCTTTAAATAAATAAGATAAAGTAACCGATTAAAACCGACACACCTTATGGGTTGGTTAAAGAATCAAGGGTTTCTAAATCACTACCACAGTGATTACAGAATTGTGCATCATTATCATGGCCCTTCTTGCCACAATTACTGCATTTTCTTAAGTCACGTACTTTAACCATTTCATGCGAAATTTCAGCCGTTAAGATCCCCGTGGGAATGGCTATAATGGAGTACCCGATTAACATAGTCAGCGCAGCTATCGCTTGCCCTAAAGGTGTTTGTGGCGTGATATCGCCATATCCCACCGTGGTAATTGTCACGATAGTCCAATACATGGATTTAGGGATCGAACTAAACCCGTTATTAGGCCCTTCAATGACATACATTACTACGCTCAATACCAAAATGATCAAACTAACTGAAAAGAAAAACATAAACACTTTGCGACTTGATTGCAGCATGGCTTTTAAAAGTAGATTACCGTCGGCAAGAAATCGCAAAAGCTTTAATACTCTAAAGACCCTAAATAACCGTAATACTCTAATAGCTAGAGCAAAATTGGCCGCGGGGAAGATTAAGGCAAGATAGGTAGGTATAATTGACAGCAGGTCGACAACACCAAAAAAACTACGGGCGTAATGGAAACGATTTTGTGAGCAGTACAAACGCAGAACATATTCAAGGGTAAATATGATGGTAAACATCCACTCGCCAATGAGAAATAGCTCGCCGTAGTTGTTATGTAAACTATCGATTGTATCCAAACAAATCAATAAAATACTGGCAACAATGGAGACCAGTAACGCAATATCAAATGCTTTACCCTCTGGAGTGTCAGTACCAAAAATGATGCTGCGTAACCGCTGTTTTAAAGGCGACTCTTCGATGTTTTTTTCGTTCATATCCTATTAACTCAAATCCCTAAAAAGATATTTAACTTAACCATACCATTTACAAACGGATGACGTTAAAATCATTTCAAATTGCGCATTAGATTAAGCAAACCTCTAAATGGCAAACCTAAAAATATAATAAAATTCATTATACGGAGATATCATGCACTTGCGTTATTGGTTTTTCATCCTCAGCATTGTATGCCCTTTTACCGCGAGTGCTTCGTCTGCTCAGCCCCATGCTAAAGTGGATTTAGTTGTGGTGAATAAATCAGAATCACGCATGTCAGTGATGCGTGATGGAAAAGTGATCAAAACCTATGTCATCGCCATGGGAGATGCACCTAAAGGTCACAAACTAAAAGAAGGCGACCAACGTACGCCGCAAGGTCGATATGTGCTTGATTACAAAAAATCAGACAGTGCATTTTACCGCTCAATACATATCTCTTATCCTAATGATGAAGACAAATTACGCGCACAAGCATTAGGTATCAGCCCTGGTGGAATGATTATGATCCACGGGCAAAATCCGCGCTCATCTTTATCACCAGAAGAAGCTCAAAAATACAACTGGACCAACGGTTGCATCGCGGTCACCAATAAAGAAATGGATGAATTGTGGCGCATGATAGATGAAGGTACACCTATCGAAATTTGGCCTTAAATAACAGATCATATAGGGCGCAACAAACCAATGGACTCTTTATGAATTACCACGTATTACAACAAACTTGGCCGAATTTTAGTTTGCAAATCCAAGCTTTTATCAAACAACTTGGTTTAGATGATCTCGCACTGGATTGCGATCATAGCGCACTACGGGTAAACGATATGCAAAGCGCACAATTATTAGCAGATGAATTCAGCCAACACGGTGAGATTATTTCTAATAATATGATTAATGGTCGTCCGATTCTAATCATCAAATTAACTAGACCATTAATGTTGGGTACCACACCGATTGAATGTGTTGAACTGCCTTTCCCCTCGGATAAAACCTACCCAATTGAAGGTTGGGAACATGTCGAATTAGTATTGCCATCGAATGCCAAAACCTGTGCTGAATTAGCCAACGAATTAATTACCAAGTTACCGCAACTTGCACAAGTAATTGCGGGTAAAACAGCGATTAAGGTCAAACAAAGCTCACCAAAAGGTGATAATGAACGTTTAGCCAATCCTACCATTGCCTTCAAGGCGAATGGGATCTGCGTTAAAGTGCATCCGCATGGTATCCAAAAAATTATCGACAGTGAGCAAACAGCAACCACTTGCTAGATCATAAAATCAATATAGAACCCAAATAAAAAGGAGAACTTAGATGTTCTCCTTTTTATTTGATAAGACCTATCCAATATAAGCTATTTGTTAGCCGCTTTTTCTGCTGCCAAGACGCTAGACATTGTCGGTACAATCGAAACAGGATCTAAACGCATATGAAACCAGTTCAAGCGCCAATCTAAATGAGGTCCAGTCACTCGACCCGTCGCCCCCACTTCAGCCACTTTCTGACCTTGAATAACCTTGTCCCCTACTTTCGGATACAATTTACTTAGATGTAAAAAGGTCGAGCTGACCCCATAACCATGATCAATAATCAAGGTGCCGCCAGAGTAAAACATATCTGCAACGGCTAAGGTGATCACGCCATCAGCTGGCGCAACAACAACGGTGCCAGTAGGTCTAGCAACATCAACACCAAAATGAGGATTACCTGGTACATCGTTGTAAACGCGCTGACTTCCGTATACGCCAGAAATACGCCCCGTTACAGGCCAAATAAACTCCTGCATAAAGGCATCATTTTCAATAAAAGTACTTCGAGCGGCGCGGGCTTGCTTAGCATCTTCAGCAGCACGCTTTTGCGCCACAGGATCAGGTTTCATAATTTTAGTGCTAATACCAGTTACGCGATCGATTTTGTATTCTCTGGCAGCAACATTAAGCGGCTTTAGCTCGGTTAGCCCTGTGGGGTAAACAATTTCAATCATTTGTTCAGCTTTGGCATCACGGTCAAAACCAATAGCAAACTGCCCTTTGGCGGTCACTTTTACTGGCTCGCCATTAAGCTTAATCAGACTCCCGACAGGCACAATTCCTCTGACTAAAGCACCTTGCTCAAATTTACCGTCAAAGGTAATTTCTGCTCTGGCTGAAAAAGCCAATAAACCGATTAAAGTGGTAAAAATAACAGCATAAAATTTCATATTCAAAGAAATCCCTTTAGCCTCTAACCGCGATTGCGCCTTTGCCTATACCTTCATAGGCAATCACTTTAAAATGACTTTCTGGTACTTTAGCGGCCAACGTCATAGCCATGTATTCGGCAAGCAGTTCCACTGTTGTGTCATGGGGAATAATATCGCAACACGCTTTTGGCATAGCTAACTGGAAATCACCCTGTGGAGCAACATAATGAAATCCGTAATGGGTATCATCGTTAATATTGGATTGCTTGGATAATTGTAGTTCCATAACAGAGACTAAATCCTCCTCTGTTCCTAAATAAGCATCACGCCAACGATTGGCCCAATATTCATCCCATTTGGGCTCAGCAATACCATTTTCAAATATTGTCACAGGGCTGCGATGACCATGGGCGATACGCTGACAGTTTCCATCATGCTTACGTAAACCGTGGCTATAGTGATAATAAGGAGTACTCAGTACTTCATTACGTAATGTTAAGCTAATACCTTGTACATTTTCAGGTAATACTTCACGTAACGCCTTTTGCAGGAAATCATTAACACTCTCAAAATCAATTACTTCTGTAGGGATCAAGGCAAACGCTTGCGATGGACAGGCTAAATGGATGTCACCCTTTTGGCTAGCAAAATCCATCCATACTCTATCCCCTTGTTGTTGCCATCTTACCTGGCTACACGCAGTGGGGACCAATAGACGGTGATCCGCAACATCATCAATGGTATTTTTGATGGTTTTTTTTACTTTAGAAAAATCCAGCACCATATTTTGCTCGTCTAAACCACCATCAAGCAAAACATCGACAATCCAGCTCTCTCCAACCATACCGCGAATGGGGCACAGATAAGAAAAATCGATTACAGTTAAATCTTTTACAAACAGTTGCATTAAAGCTCCTAGGTAGAAAAACAGTCCACCTCAGTGTTATTTACTCTCAATTAGCATATGGCCAATGAGATAAGATCAACATTCTAAACAAAACTGCGTCTATGAGCGAGCATAAAAGCTTATCGCTACAAACGATAGTGAAAATAGAATGAAATCATAATCCCGAAAGAGATACTTTTGAGGCTGAAATTAAAACCAAGATTTAATTAGCGCTTTTGGGTATAAGAAACGCGCTAAGCTCTGCTGCTAATTGCGGTTTGCTGTACAGATAGCCTTGAGCGAAATCGCATTCATTTAGCAATAAAAAGTCAGCTTGTTGTTGAGTTTCTACACCTTCAGCAACGACCTGTAAATTCAATGCATGACCTAATGCAATAACAGCCTTGGCAATCGCACAATTGTTGGAATCAAAGGGAATGTTTTTAACAAAAGACTGGTCAATTTTTAATGTATCTAATGGCAGTTTCTTCAAATAATTTAACGATGAATAGCCAGTACCAAAATCATCAATACTAATTGAAATCCCCATTGCAGATAACTGTTTTAAATCCTTAATGACAGCAGCTTGATTATTCATCATACAAGACTCTGTCACTTCAATATCAAGGTGCTTGGCCGGTAAACCAGTGGTTAACAGTATCTCCCTAACCTTATCTACAAAATCATTTCTTTGAAGCTGTAAAGTGGCAACATTAACAGATATCCGGCTGAATTGGAGCCCTTGAGTTAACCAATTAACTCCCTGAGTGCAGGCCGTTTGAAGTACCCATAAACCAATATCATTTATCAAACCGATCTTTTCTGCTAATGGAATGAAATCTGCCGGAGATATTTGACCAAGTTTAGGATCATACCAGCGTATTAATGCTTCAAAACCGTTTGCTTCACCTGATGCAAGATGTATTTTCGGTTGGTAAACAAGGTAAAAATCATTATTGATAATGGCTTGATGTAAAGCAGATTGAAGTTTTAATTGTTCTGCGGCTTCCGCTGTCATCCCCTCGGTATAAAAAGCATAGCCATTTCGTCCTTGGGATTTTGCTTTATGCATCGCCGCGTCGACATTTCGTAATAATGCGTCAGCATCAAGACCATCATTAGGGTAAAGAGAGACCCCAATACTAGCTGTCAGCCTGATTGGTTGAGCATTGTCAATAATAAATGGCCGTTCAAATACCCTTCTTAAATTACTAATGCTGGAAAAAACTGATTCAGTACCTGTAATTGAAGGTAAAAGCACAACAAATTCGTCACTTCCAAGACGTGCTAACACATCAAACTCAGATAATGCATATGACAATCTTTTACTCAGCTCGACAATTATTTCATCACCCGCTAAATGCCCTAAACTCTCATTAATATGTTTAAATAAATCAATATCAATACACAAAATTGCTAATTGTTTCTTACCCCGTAAAGCATGGCTAATTTCCTGTTCTAGATAGGAAACAAATCGCATTCTGTTAGGTAAACCAGTAAGCGGATCGACATAAGCCAGATTCTTAAGCTTTTCTTCTGTTTGCTTCAATAATGAAATATCTGCAAATACACCCACAAAAAACTTAACACAATTATCTTCATCATAAACGGCACTGAGTGTAATAGTTTGAGGAAATACAGTGCCATTCTTACGACGATTCCAAATCTCACCATGCCATTTGCCATTGACTAAAAGGGTATTCCACATTTTTGAAAAAAACTGCTTAGTATGGCGCCCAGAACTTAACACACTCGGTTTTTTACCTAAGACCTCGCTTAACTCATAACCTGTAATTTGTGTAAATGCTTGGTTAACGTCACAAATAACTCCATTTTTATCAGTAACAAGAACTCCCTCTACTGCATTTTCGAATACACAGGCAGCCAGCATCAATTGCTGCTCTGCCGCTTTATGCTTAGCAATGTCACGAGTAAAACCGAGAACACCGGCAAGTTCGCCTTGGTGATATATTGGCGACTTGAGAGTTTCTAACCAAGCTTTGTTGCTAGATAAATCAAAATCTTCACACTCGGCAACAATAACACTTCTTCCCGCCTGAATGGCTTTACTATCCCCATCAATAAATAAATCAGCAACTTCATTGTTATAAAGTTGATGATCTGTTTTACCTATAACTTGATGGTTAGATTTATGCCAAGCTTTTTCAGCACTTTGATTTGCGTAAATATATCTTCCTTGAGTGTCTTTAATCCAAAATATTTCTTCAAATGAATTCATTAAATCTGAGATGGTAATATTGGAAGATTTATGATTTTTAGTAAAAAGGATCTTTGATAAGTCCGTTTTCAATTGATTAACTAACAAGTTAAACAAAGCAAGATTAGATTCTGAATTATCATTGGTTGCAAGTATCGCAAAGTCATGTTCAATAGCATTGTTTGGATGTTCTAGAATTTCAAAGTGAGTAAATTTGAGTGATTCACCCAAAAGTAAATCATTATCATCAGATAAACTTTTGTTATTAATCATTATAGATAGATATTTTAAACAATATTCAGTTTGTTCAGATGACAAGGTATGCAGAGAAAGTAATGGAGGAATATTGACTTCAATATCATAATTGAAACACATTACAATGTGCGCTTTGGTTAAAGACTGAAGCTGCAAGAACTGCGCATGCCAAGAGTTAACTAATTGAACAATACGGTCATCAGTTTGAGAAACAGTCATTTGATATAAAGCAGCATATGAGATAAAGAGGTAATTAGTATAAATCATTCAGATTAAAGCGTAGCAAAAAAAACGTGATGATAAGCGCATTTCTCATAAATGAATAAGTAACAAACAATAACCATAATTATAAAGTGGGTATGTAATAATAACGAGATATACCATCTTATACTCTTATCGCCCAACGCTGATCAGTGACTGGTGATTAGCAATGCCGAAACATACAAAACGAACAAATTCCCGTTATTCTAAAAAAGGCTTGATACACTCTAAAGCTGAAAGAAATACTTACTCTCTCACAAGGACATATCATCCACACGATTTCAGATTAGGCGTGAGGATATTTTTTCGCAAAACAAAAAGGCCACTCGTTAAGAGTGGCCTTGCTGTTGCTATTTAAAGCGTATTAGGCGCCTGGAAATGAAGCTCTATGGTTTCCAGACAAATTTGGTTTATCTAACGTCACTCGACATTAAATAATAATTCAGAAAGCTGATTGCTTTGAGTTTCTCTACACTATTTAAGTGCTTCATTCTAATACTAAGTCGTGCTCCCTTCAGTACGACCTCCAAGGATGGAGGAAGTGCTAGAAAATGTCGGGAACATTTTCAGTAAAACCCATCTGGGTTGTATGGTTAAGCCTCACGGGTCATTAGTACAAGTTAGCTCAACGCCTCACAACGCTTACACACCTTGCCTATCAACGTAGTAGTCTCCTACGGCCCTTTAGAGGACTTAAAGTCCTAGGGATGACTCATCTTAGGGCTCGCTTCCCGCTTAGATGCTTTCAGCGGTTATCGATTCCGAACG